>NZ_JACVQD010000001.1:214038-1766702 GCF_018881545.1 Polynucleobacter alcilacus | reverse complement strand
TTGCTTTGGATTGGGGGCTGGCTGGGGTAAATTTAACTGATCGTTTAAAAAGAGTAATGGAATTAATCTATCTCTCAAGCGGTATGTAGGGGTTCCATAAAAATCTTCTATCCCATTATTGGGTGCATTCGGGGTAAAGCGGACTAATTCTAAAATCCGATTTTGCGGAATCAAGAAAATCTCCCCGCCACTCTGAACAAAGAGGGTCGGCAAAATGGCCAGTGTCAGCGGTATCTTTAACTTAACATGCGTCCCTTGATTAGGCGTGCTGGTAATTTCGATACTGCCGCCAATATTTTCAATATTATTTTTGACGACATCCATACCAACCCCTCTACCAGAAAGATTCGTAACCTTATCTGTAGTAGAAAAGCCAGGTAAAAATATTAGATTAATTAATTCTTTATTACTGAGAGCGCTGGCTTTTTCTGGGGAGATTAGTCCATTTGATATGGCGCGTTGACGGACACGCGCATAGTCCACTCCTGCGCCATCATCAATCACCTCGATGATCACCATGCCGTTTTGGTGCGCAGCACGCAATATTAAATCTGCAACCTCCGACTTACCTTTTTCAAGCCTCAGCGCTGGCGACTCAATACTATGGTCAATACTATTGCGAATCAAATGAATCAAGGGGTCTCGAATACTATCCAACAAGATCCGATCCAACTCTGTTTCAGATCCTTCTTGGAGTAATCTGACTTTTTTGTGGCATTCCAAAGAAACATCTCGGACTAGGCGAGGAAATTTTGCCCAAATATGGAAAATCGGCTGCATTCGCATTTTCATCATGCGCTCTTGCAATTCCAAAGTGAGCATATCAATACTTCGTACCGCACTAGTAAATAACTTGTCGGTAGATTGCTGCGAGAAAGGCAAGAGGCGATTACGCGCTAATACCATTTCACTGGCAATATTCATTAATTTATCCAGAATATCTGGAGCCACTTTGACGGGCACAACCACTCCCTGTCCTGGAGCAGGATTTACCTCAAGCTCTGAGAGATCTTGAGGCTCAACAGGCTCTTCCGCATCCAGGGAAGGTGTTGATGCTTGTGCTATATCTTCGTGCTGAACTGAGGACTTTACATCTTGACTATCTGGATTGGCCATCCCCATCAAGCTATTAATTAGCTCCTGGTCATTACCCGCTGGTTCAACATGATGGCTTTCAACATGCTCAATGATCTGACGAAGAACATCGTTCATCTTTAATAAGTTACTCGATTTAGCCAAATCTAAGGTAATTTGACCTGAGCGAATTTTTCCCAATAAAGACTCCCCGGCATGGGAAAGGGTTTCGAACCGCTTGAGGGAAAAGAAGCCACTACTGCCCTTTAGGGTATGCAATCCTCGGAAAATATTCCCCACCAATGATGGGTCATTCGGGTTTTCCTCAAAGCGCACAAAATCGACATCCAATTGATCGATTATTTCCCGAGCCTCCAGGATGAATTCAGCAAGGATATCGTCGTGATTTTCCATTTAAACCAATACTAATAGACATTTCTTTCGTCGGGCAGATAGAATGAGGCCTAATAACGATATTAGCTTAAATTAAGTAATAATCTCTAAATCCCCTTCTTTCAATCGCTCAACCTGCCCAAGAACCTTCAATAGGAAGCTGCCACGAATGTTTCGTACCCTACTAGATAAATTCGAAAGAAAATCCACTGTTAAAACTAAGCTACAAGTGAGCTTTGGACTAATTCTTGTATTTACGCTCATCGTTGGTGGCATTTCAATTTACGGCTACCAGATTATGGGAGAAAGTTCTCGCTGGCTATACATACAAGGCTCACAAGGCATCAGCGACTCTAGACAACTTCAGGTTGAAGCGATCGCACTCGACGTGGAGATAAATCACTTACTCCTTGCCTCTTCCGCACCTAGCAAAGCCGAAGGACAAGTTATTCGCGAAGAGGCTCTCGCGAATATTGAGAAGTTGCGTAATGATTTACAAGAAACGCTAAATCGAGTAGATGCCAATATTACCCGTGCAAAAACGCGCGTGGAATTCAATGAGCTTGTTGAAGACTTTAATATTTATTTAGTTGCTATTGAGCAAATCATTATTCTAGAAAAAAATTCGCCAGCTGCAGCAACTGCCATGTACTTTGGCCCAAAATTTACAGGCTTTAAACCCAGTATTACAAAGAATCTGCAGGATTTTATTGATGTGAAATTGGAGAGTGCTCAGATCTATTACGATCGGGCTTTGGAAGCAAAATCGAATGCCATTTGGTCTACTGGCATCACTATCATCATTGCCTTTTTTCTCAGCATCTTGGTTGGAATGCGTTTCAGGCATTCCATTATTGATCCATTGCATAAAACTAAAGAATCACTAAACGCGCTCGCTGAATCACGCTTAAATACCAAAATTCTAGGCGCTGATTATGTAGGTGTAATCGGTCAAATTGCCCAATCTGTTCAAACACTGCAGAATAATTTGCGTAGTGCGATACAAGAGATTAGCGGCAATGCCTTAATGATCAGCTCCTCCTCAGAAGAGCTGGCAGCAGTAAGCGCGCAGCTTAATGCCAACGCAGAAGAGACCTCAGCTCAAGCCAATGATGTTGCACAATCTTCGGACAATGTTAGTCAAAATACTCATTCTGTGGCGGCAGCGACTGAAGAATTCAGCACCAGTATTAGAGAAATATCGATTAATGCCATGGAAGCCTCGCGGGTTGCCAATCGTGCTGTTGAAATTGCTAATAACACTAATCAAAAAATGTCCAAGCTGAGCAATAGCAGTATTCAAATTGGTGAGGTGGTAGCAGTCATTGCTGATATTGCAGAGCAGACTAATCTGCTGGCACTTAATGCCACCATTGAAGCAGCTCGCGCCGGTGAGCTTGGTAAAGGCTTTGCCGTAGTTGCGAATGAGGTGAAAGAGTTGGCCCGCTCAACCGCGAAGGCAACCAATGAGATCGGTCAATCCATCGATACCATTCAACTCGATGCAAAAGGCGCGATTGAATCCATTCAAGAAATCACCCAGATTATTAATAAAATTGATGAGATTTCCATTGTCATTGCAACAGCCGTTGAGGAACAAGTAGCCACCGTCAGTGAAATCTCTCGGAACATCTCCACCTCAGCGGGTAGCTCCGCAAAAATTACTGAAACGATTGAAGCGGTTGCATTGACCTCTCGCGGTATCTCCAGTGGATCTTCAGAGATTCAAAACTCTTCTATGGAGTTAGCAAGGGTTGCTGCAAGACTAAAAGAGTTGGTCTCCAAATTCGAATGCTAGTCGTTTCTTGGTAAAGAAAAAGCCACCCCGAAGGATGGCTTGCAAAAGATTTTTGGAGGTACAACTTAAAGAACAAACTACTAGTTCATATTAGTCCTCTATTTCAGTTACATGGCAGTGAATTGCATCAATTTGAACCCTATTGCATCATTTTGGTGCGCTTTAGTCTGCCTTTAGGGGATCAGTATCAGCTTCTTAAGCGCCGCCGGCCTTAATGATTCTCTTTGGCATGATTAATAGAGTACTTAGGAATCTCAATCACCAAGTCTTCACGAGCCACTATTGCTTGGCAAGATAAACGGGACTGCGGATTTAAACCCCAGGCCCGATCCAACAAGTCCTCTTCGTTCTCATCAGGCGGATTCAGGCTCTGATAACCTTCTTTGACGATGACATGACAGGTAGTACAAGCGCAAACCATGTCACAGGCATGCTCAATCGGAATGTCATTTTCCAGCAAAGCCTCACAAATCGACGTACCAGGAGCAGCCTCAACCACGGCGCCCTCGGGGCAATATTCACTATGCGGTAGGACAACGATTTGAGTCATGATTCTTTTCTATTGATTTACTAATGTTTTACTAATAATTTTTAAATTTCTGCCACGTTCTTGCCAGATAAAGCCTTCTGAATACTAGCGTTCATCCGCATTTGTGCAAAATCATCCGTAGCTTTCGCAGCATGGTCAACCGCTTTACGCACAATCGCACTATCCGTCTCTTCACTCAAAATCGTTTGCAAGCGAACCATCTCTTGGTCGATTGCGGATTGCTCTTCAGTACTCAGAAGATGGCGATCACTCGCTAGCGCTGTTTGTACTGCATCTAATAAACGCTGCGCATTGACCTGCTCTTCACGTAAAGATCTTGAGACCAGATCTTCTTTAGCCGAAGCAAAGCCATCTTGTAACATGCGGGTAATTTCTAGATCGCTTAAACCATAAGATGGCTTAATATCAATAGATGCTTGAACGCCAGAGCCCTGCTCTACAGCGCTGACCGATAACAAACCATCCGCATCCACCTGGAAAGTCACCCGAATTCTTGCTGCACCAGCAGCCATCGGTGGAATACCTCTTAATTCAAACTTCCCTAGAGAGCGGCAATCTTGCACAAGTTCGCGCTCACCCTGAACTACCTGAATTGCTAGTGCAGTCTGCCCATCTTTAAAAGTCGTGAAATCTTGTGCTCTTGCTACTGGAATTGGGGTATTTCGAGGAATAATTTTTTCTACCAAACCGCCCATCGTCTCAATACCCAAAGACAGTGGAATCACATCTAGCAATAACCACTCATCATCTTTACTCTGGTTACCAGCGAGTAAATCAGCTTGCATCGCTGCCCCCAGTGCAACAACTTGATCGGGATTTAAATTATTCAGTGGCTTTGTTCCAAATAGCTCGCCAACAGCACGTTGGACATTCGGCATGCGAGTTGACCCGCCCACCATGACTACGCCCTTAATATCTTCTGCCTTCAAGCCTGCATCACGCAATGCCTTTTTACAGGCAAGCAAGGTCTTAGTGACCAAGTTCTGGGTAATCTCAAAGAATTGAGCCTGACTAACGCCTACATTGACTACCGTGCCATCTGCCAGCGTCTCATGGACGCGCGCCAATGGATTGTGACTAAGCAATTCTTTCGCGTGTTTACAGGCTTGTAAGAGCATACGATGGTCATAGATGGAAAGTGGTGGAAGTTTTGCTTGTTCAATAACCCAGCAATACAAACGGTGATCAAAATCATCGCCACCCAAAGCTGAGTCACCACCAGTAGAAAGTACTTCAAACACCCCTCTGCTCATCCGCAGTATGGAGATATCAAAGGTGCCGCCACCTAAGTCATAGACCGCATAAACACCCTCAGAGGCATTATCCAAGCCGTAAGCAATTGCTGCAGCAGTAGGCTCATTTAATAAGCGCAGCACTTCAATACCCGCTAACTTGGCAGCATCTTTAGTAGCTTGACGTTGTGCATCATCAAAATAGGCGGGCACCGTAATCACTGCACCAACAATGTCTTCGGCAACGGAATCTTCAGCCAATTGACGTAAACGTGCCAAGATTTCAGCGGACACTTCAATTGGGCTCTTATCGCCAGCGACTGTTCTGAGCTTGAGCATGCCAGGCTGATCTACAAAATCGTATGGCGCACTTTCAATATGTTCAACATCTTGAACGCCACGGCCCATAAACCGCTTAACGGAAAGGATGGTGTTCTTAGGATCAATCACCACGCTCTCAAGTGCTTCAAAGCCCGCTTGCGTTCTACCATTTGGCAAATAGCGCACTACCGAAGGGAGCAACTCTCTTCCCTGGGCGTCGGGCAGCACTTTAGGCAAGGCATCGCGCACAATCGCAACCAGAGAATTGGTGGTTCCCAAATCAATCCCGACAGCAATCCGGCGTTGATGGGGTGAAAGTGATTTTCCGGGTTCAGAGATTTGTAAAAGAGCCATAAGATGAGAGTGTAAAGCTATATCAAAGCATCAATGGCGTCGTCTAGTTCGATTGCGAACTTCTCAATAAAGAGCAAACCGCGCAGCAATTCAGCTGCCCGTACATAATTGTTAGCACCATCAATTGCTTGTGCAATTTCAGCAAGGGTTTCTTCTTTGGATGCCTGAACTTCAGCCATTAAGACCTCAAGCTCACCCAAGTCTTCTGCTCGCTCATCTAGACTCTCACGCCAATCCATCTGCTTCATGAGGAAGGCAGTAGGCATGGCGGTATTGGTTTCGAGCTGAGCGTCAACGCCATGTAACTGGCAAAGGTATAAACCCCGTTGCACCGGGTTCTTTAATGTTTGCAGGGCGGTATTAGCGTAAGTAGTCATCTGCATCGCGAGCCGCTGCTCAGCATCACTGCCGCGGGCATGGCGATCTGGATGTACTTCCTTCTGAATCGCTAGATAAGCCTGATCTAGCGCAGGCAAATCGATTTTGAATTGCTGATGTAAACCAAAAAAATGGAAGTAATCTTCAGACGCGGAAGGATTCGCCACAACCACACTCATCTTTGACATTCGGATTTTGAAACTTAAAGCCCTCGTTCAAACCCTCACGTACAAAATCTAATTCCGTTCCATCCAAATAGGCCAAGCTTTTTGGATCAACAAATACCTTCACACCGTTAGACTCAAACATGGTGTCCTCTGGAGCAGCTACATCAACATATTCAAGTTCATAAGCCAAACCAGAACAACCCGTAGTACGGACGCCCAAACGCAAGCCGCACCCTTTACCGCGCTTCTCAAGATTGCGGTTTACGTGTGCAGCTGCTTTGTCAGTTAAGGTAATTGCCATAGTAATGAAATCTTTTTATTTACTTTGCTGGATGTTTTACTTTGTAATCTGCTACCGCTGCTTTGATCGCATCTTCAGCCAAGATTGAACAATGAATTTTTACTGGTGGTAAAGCCAACTCTTCAGCAATGAGTGAGTTTTTAATCTCTAATGCTTGATCCAAAGTCTTGCCCTTGACCCACTCTGTCACTAGAGAAGAAGAGGCAATTGCAGATCCACAGCCGTAGGTCTTGAATTTGGCATCTTCGATCACGCCTTGATCATTTACGCGAATTTGTAACTTCATGACGTCGCCACAAGCTGGGGCACCAACCATACCAGTACCAACGCTGTCATCACCCTTCTCAAATGAACCTACGTTACGGGGATTTTCGTAATGGTCGATGACCTTTTCGCTATATGCCATTGTATTTCCTCTTTAATCTTTCGATATTTCTGGTTAGTGTGCTGCCCATTGAATCGTGCTTAAGTCGATTCCATCTTTATACATTTCCCACAAGGGTGATAACTCACGCAACTTGGCAATCTTTTCTTTCACCAACTTGATCGTGAAATCCACTTCTTCTTGAGTAGTAAAGCGTCCCAAAGTAAATCGAATCGAGCTGTGCGCTAATTCATCGTTACGACCTAAGGCACGCAGTACATACGAAGGCTCCAGCGATGCTGAAGTACAAGCTGAACCCGATGAAATTGCTAAATCTTTGAGGGCCATCAACATCGATTCACCTTCAACATAATTAAAGCTGATATTGAGGTTATGGGGAACGCGGTTCTCCATATCGCCATTGACATAGACCTCTTCAATATCTTTCAGGCCATTTAGCAAACGATCGCGCAATCCACCAATCCGTTTATTTTCTTCTGCCATTTCAATACGGGCAATACGGAAAGCCTCGCCCATACCCACAATTTGGTGAACCGCTAAGGTACCTGAACGCATGCCACGCTCATGACCACCACCATGAATTTGGGCTTCAATCCGAATACGGGGCTTACGGCGCACAAATAAAGCACCAATTCCTTTGGGGCCGTACGTTTTGTGAGCAGAAAAACTCATCAAATCGACTTTGATCTTCTCTAAGTCAATTTCTACTTTACCGGTTGCCTGTGCGGCATCGACATGGAGAATCACACCACGTGAGCGGCATAAGTCTCCAATACGGGGAATATCTTGCACAACACCAATTTCATTATTGACATACATTACTGAAGCCAAAATCGTGCCTGGTTTCGTAGCTGCTTCAAGTTGTGCAAAGTCAATCAAACCATCAGGCAATACATCTAGATAAGTCACTTCATAGCCTTCACGCTCAAGCTCACGGAAGGTGTCTAAAGTTGCCTTGTGCTCGGTCTTCACGGTGATGATGTGATTACCGCGATCTTTATAAAAATGTGCTGCACCCTTTATCGCTAGGTTGATACTTTCAGTGGCGCCACTAGTAAAGACAATCTCTCTTGGATCAGCGTGAACTAGGAGCGCAACTTCTGAACGCGCCCACTCAACTGCTTCTTCTGCAGCCCAGCCATAGGCGTGGCTGCGAGATGCGGCATTGCCAAATTGCTCGCGCAGATAAGGCAACATCTTGTCAACTACGCGAGGATCAATCGGCGTTGTAGATGAATAATCCATATACACCGGAAAGTGCTTAGGGCTAAACATAGGAACCGGTTGTTTTGGAAGGTCTTGGGGTGCGTTCATGGTTTACTTATTAAATTTAGGCGGCAGTACTTAGCTTTGCCGCGCGAGATTAAAAACAGAGTTAATCAAAGGTGCTTTTGGCGCAGCCTCTTTTTTGGCTGCAAGCGCTACAGCTGGTTTTTCAGCTTTCACACCTTCAGTCTTCATTTTCTTTTGACGCATATCTTGAATAACGATGCCACGTCCTTCTTGTTGCTGGACTAAGTTACGCAAACTCACTGAGCTTAAGTACTCAACCATTTTGAGATTAAGGTTGCTCCACAGATCATGTGTCATGCAGTGCCTATGTTCGTCTTCATCGCTATGACAATTCCCTTTGCCGCCACATTGGGTTGCATCTAAGGGCTCATCCACAGCAACAATAATGTCGGCTACGCTAATTTCTTCAGCCTTACGCGCCAGGGTGTATCCACCTCCAGGTCCGCGAGTGCTCTCAACGATGTTGAAACGGCGTAATTTGCCAAATAATTGCTCTAAATAAGAAAGGGAGATTTTTTGTCTTTGGCTAATTCCGGCCAAAGTAACAGGACCATGCGCTTCACGCAGGGCTAAATCGATCATTGCGGTTACTGCAAAACGGCCTTTGGTTGTAAGTCTCATATGTCACCTTGATAATGGATTGTTATGGACAGCTAACAGTCGGGCGGGTAATACCCGACCATTCCACTCAACTTTACCATATACCCCAAAAAACCGCTCGGGAATACCCCCAAGAACCCTCAGCTAAGCAGTAATCTAGCCAACAGAGTCCCTAGAACGAGCCCCAAAGGCCATTTCCTTGACCTTAGTGAGGCGATCTCGGGTGCCGGCGGCCTTCTCAAACTCCAAATTCTTGGCCTCAGCATTCATTTGCTTCTCCAAAAGCTTGATTTCAGCTGCCAGATCCTTATGACCCATATCTTCATAGCGAGCCCGCTCCTGCTCCACCTGCATCTCCTGACGCTTCTCTTTGACGTCATAGACGCCATCAATAATGTCTTTAATGCGCTTTTTAACGCCTTTAGGCTCGATACCATGTAGCTTATTAAAGGCAATCTGCTTAGTGCGACGCCTTTCAGTCTCCCCCATCGCCCGTTTCATAGAATCAGTGACTCGATCCGCATACAAAATCGCTTTGCCCCGGACATTGCGAGCTGCGCGCCCAATCGTCTGAATCAAACTGCGTTCTGAACGTAAGAAGCCTTCTTTGTCGGCATCTAAGATGGCGACCAGCGATACCTCTGGAATATCTAAACCTTCGCGTAATAAATTGATACCCACTAAAACATCAAACACACCCAAACGTAAGTCACGCAGAATTTCTACCCGCTCAACAGTATCGATATCAGAGTGCACATAGCGCACCTTTACCCCATTATCAGAAAGGTAATCCGTTAATTGCTCTGCCATCCGCTTAGTGAGAACAGTAACCAATACCCGCTCATGCACTTTGACGCGCTCATGAATTTGTTCGAGCAAATTATCGACTTGCGTACTTGCTGGCAACACTTCAATTTCTGGATCAACCAATCCAGTGGGTCTTGCAACTTGCTCAACCACTTGCCCTTGATGTGTCTTTTCGTAATCGGCAGGCGTTGCAGAAACAAAAATGGTTTGACGCATCTTGGTTTCAAACTCGGTAAATTTAAGGGGGCGGTTATCCATTGCAGACGGCAAACGAAAACCAAACTCCACTAAAGTATGTTTACGAGATTTGTCGCCGTTATACATGGCATTGAGTTGACCAATTAAGACGTGACTTTCATCTAAGAACATCAAAGCATCATTAGGGAGGTAATCCACCAGCGTAGGCGGAGCCTCGCCTGGGGCTGCGCCTGAGAGGTGCCTTGAGTAATTCTCAATCCCCTTACAAAAGCCTAGCTCATTAAGCATCTCTAAATCAAAGCGAGTGCGTTGCTCCAAGCGTTGTGCCTCCACTAACTTCCCATCCTTCACAAACTCATCTAGGCGGGTGCGTAACTCTGTCTTGATTGTTTCAATAGCTTTAAGAACGGTTTCTCGTGGGGTGACGTAATGCGAACTTGGGTAAACAGTAAAGCGTGGAATCTTTTGACGAATCTTTCCAGTCAGAGGGTCAAAGAATTGCAAACTCTCAACGACATCATCAAATAATTCCACACGGACTGCTAATTCATTATGTTCTGCAGGGAAGATATCAATCGTATCCCCACGCACCCGAAATACGCCGCGCTTGAAATCCGTTTCATTGCGATCGTATTGCATAGCAATCAAGCGCATTAAGATATCGCGCTGACTCATTTTGTCACCAGGACGAATAGTCATCACCATACTGTGATAGTCACCCGGATTACCGATGCCATAAATTGCAGAAACAGTTGCCACGATGATGACATCGCGTCGTTCTAATAAACTCTTTGTAGCAGATAAGCGCATCTGCTCAATATGCTCATTAATAGAAGAATCTTTTTCAATGAAAAGGTCACGCTGGGGGACATAGGCCTCAGGCTGGTAATAGTCGTAATAACTGACGAAGTACTCGACAGCATTCCGAGGAAAAAACTCCCTAAATTCACTATACAGTTGCGCGGCTAGGGTCTTATTTGGGGCAAAGATAATGGCTGGACGCCCTGTTCTAGCGATGACATTGGCCATCGTGAAAGTCTTTCCAGAACCAGTAACCCCCAAAAGAGTCTGAAAGGTCAAGCCGTCCTCAATACCCTCAACCAAGGCATCAATTGCCTGGGGTTGGTCACCCGCGGGCTTAAAAGGCTGGTAAAGGTGGTACGGGGAGTCTGGGAAGCTCACAAACTTGGCTGGATCCAGGTCATGGCCAGCTTCCCCCAAGGGATCAGCCGCTGGGGTTTTTTTGACATCCTGAGCTTCTGAATTCGAACCAGTTTTGGGGGACTTAGGGGGCATCTCGGCTATCATTTCACTTGTGAGTGTTCTTCACAGCGAATTTTGTAAAAACAATGATTTTGCCGTTTTTATTTAGAAATAGTTGGGTCTGGCCTCAAAAACCGACAATTAAGCTAAATTTAACGACAATAAAAGCCAAACTACCCTTAAACCACCATTCTCGACCTCAAATGACCCTGTTTTCCTCAGTCCAGCTAGCCCCCAAAGATCCTATTTTCGGCCTCACCGAAGCCTACGTTGCAGATCAGCGTCCTGACAAAGTGAATCTCGGTGTGGGTGTGTATTACACAGACGAAGGCAAGGTACCGCTCTTAAAAGCCGTGATCAAAGCTGAAGAAGCGCATGTAGCCAAGCGCTCTCCTCGTAGCTACATCCCGATCGAAGGCCCAAACCCATATAACAGCGCAGTGCAGACTTTGCTATTTGGTGCAGATTCTTCACTCATTCAAGATGGTCGTGTTGTTACTGCAGAATGTCTTGGTGGTACTGGTGCCTTACGCGTTGGTGCAGACTTTATTAAACGCCTCAACTTAAATGCGCCTTGTGCAATTAGTAACCCAACTTGGGAAAACCATCGTGGCATTTTTGAATCCGCCGGATTTGAAGTGCTTGAGTACACCTACTTTGATGGCACAACCCGTGGTGTTGATTTTGATGGCATGGTGAAGTCACTAGAGTCTTTCCCTAAAAACACTACCGTACTCTTACATGCTTGTTGTCATAACCCAACCGGTGCAGATATCACTGAAGCGCAATGGCGCCAAGTCATTGAGATATGCAAGAACAAGGGCTTGATTCCGTTCCTGGATATGGCCTACCAAGGCTTTGCAGTAGGGATTGAGCAAGACGGTATCGCGGTTCGCCTGTTTGCTGAATCAGGTATGTCCTTCTTTGTATCTAGCTCATTCTCCAAATCATTTTCGCTGTATGGTGAACGTGTTGGGGCACTGTCGATCGTGACACAAAGCAAAGATGAATCTACTCGCGTACTGTCTCAATTGAAGCGTGTGATTCGGACTAACTATTCCAATCCTCCAACGCACGGTGCTGCAATTGCAGCCGCTGTTTTGAATTCACCAGCATTGCGTCAGCTCTGGGAAGATGAATTAGCAGAGATGCGTGATCGGATTAAAGCAATGCGTCATGGTCTGGTTGAAAAACTCGCTGCTGCTGGTGTAAAGCAAGATTTTGCTTTCATTGAGAAGCAACGGGGAATGTTTTCTTACTCAGGTTTAACAGCTGAGCAAGTTGAACGCTTACAGAAAGAAGATGGCATTTATGCCCTCTCTACTGGACGCATTTGTGTTGCGGCCCTCAATACCAATAATATTGATAAAGTGGCTAAAGCAATCGCCCGCGTATTGGCTTAATTAAGTTTAATAAGCGGATACACTGAATTACCGGAGGTACCATGCTATATCAGTTACACGAATTTCAAAAAGCCTTACTTCAGCCAGTCAGTTCATGGGCACGCGCCGCCTCTGAGGCATTCATTAACGCTTCGAACCCCGCCTCGAAGGTCCCAGGGTCTGAGCGTTTAGCTGCTAGTTATGAACTCCTCTATCGCTTAGGCAAAAATTATAAGAAGCCCGAATTTGGTATTCGTGCTGTTCAAGCACATGGTCGCGAAGTGGCGATCCATGAAAGAACGATCATTGCAAAACCTTTTTGTAACCTGGTTCGCTTCAAGCGCTTTTCTGATGATGTAGAAACTATTAAGAGCCTCAAAGAAGATCCCGTGGTATTAGTCGTTGCTCCTATGTCAGGGCACCATGCCACCCTATTGCGCGATACCGTGCGTACCCTGTTACAAAACCATAAGGTTTACATTACCGACTGGATCGATGCACGTAACGTTCCGCTTGAAGATGGTGAATTTGGTCTTGATGATTACGTTCATTACCTACAAGAATTTATTCGTGTCATTGGCGCAGTAGATTTGCATGTCATTTCTGTTTGCCAGCCTACCGTTCCAACCCTGGGTGCTATTTCCCTGATGGCCTCTGCTGGTGAAGTAACTCCAGCCTCAATGATCATGATGGGCGGCCCAATTGATGCCCGTAAATCACCAACAGCGGTGAATAACTTAGCAGAGCAAAAATCCCATGCATGGTTTGAGAGTCACGTTATCTATAACGTGCCACCAAACTATCCAGGCGGTGGTCGTCGCGTGTACCCTGGCTTCTTGCAACACACCGGCTTTATTGCCATGAATCCGCAAAATCACTTGCAATCCCATTGGGATTATTTTCAAGATCTCGTTCGCGGTGATGAACAAGATACTGAATCACATATTCGTTTCTATGATGAATACAACGCCGTATTAGATTTAGATGCCAAATTCTATTTAGATACGATCAAAACAGTATTCCAGGATTACGCCTTACCTAATGGCACCTGGGAGGTATCTGGAGATCTCGTGAAGCCACAGGACATCACCAAGACCGCCCTTCTAACCATAGAGGGTGAGTTGGATGATATTTCGGGTAGCGGTCAAACCCGTTCAGCACATGGTTTATGTGCTGGCATTCCAAAAGAAAATAAAGCCCACTATGAAGTTGCGGGTGCCGGACATTACGGTATTTTTGCAGGTCGTCGTTGGCGCGATAAGGTTTATCCAAAGATCACATCCTTTATTCGTGAACACCAAGCCGTGAATAAGAAGCCCAAAGCTAGGCCCCCAAAATTAGAAGGTGCTGAGTCAGCATAAATTGGTGAGGGCAGATGCCCTTGCTTCTTTTGTTTTTTCTAAAGCAATGAAGATTAGCCAAGCGAACGAACTCAGCAATCGCTTGGAAGATGTTCTTCCACAAACCCAATGCACCAAATGTGGCTATCCAGATTGCCGTGGGTATGCCGAAGCGATGACGGGAGGCGATATCCTCCCCAATCGCTGTCCTCCAGGCGGCATTGAAGGCATTCGGCGCCTGAGTCAGATTCTTGCCCCTATTTATCCTCAAGATGCATTTGATTTGCACTCCCAGATTGACCCCGAATGCGGTGCAGAACGCCCAAGACCCGTTGCCTTCATTGATCCCCAAAAATGCATTGGCTGCACACTCTGTATACAGGCCTGTCCTGTTGATGCCATTGTTGGAGCTTCCAAACAAATGCACGTTGTTTTAACGGAATGGTGTACAGGTTGTGATTTATGCATTCCGCCATGCCCAGTTGACTGCATCAGCATGATTAATGTTACAGGCGATGCGACCGGCTGGAATGCCTGGTCTTCTGAATTGGCCGACATCTCCCGTAAGCGTTATCACGATCGGGAGCAACGTTTAGATCGCGAGCAAAAAGACAATGATGAGCGCCTGGCTAAAAAAGCCAGCGCTAAGCTACTTGCTGTAAATGCGGATACTCCCATATCAGATGCAGATAAGAAAGAGCAAGAGCGAAAACGGGCCATCATTACTGCTGCGATTGCACGTGCACAGCAAAAGAAATCATGAACCTAGAAAAGCGTCGGGCTTTTTTTGAGCAACTCAAAGCCAATAATCCAAAACCTGAAACGGAGTTGGAATATAGCTCGCCATTTGAGCTACTCATTGCAGTCCTCTTATCTGCACAAGCGACAGATATCTCAGTAAATAAGGGTACACGTCAATTATTTAAGCTTGCGAATACCCCGCAAGCCTTACTAGACTTGGGTGAAGAAGGCGTTAGGCCTTTTATTCAGCACATTGGATTATTTAATTCCAAGGGCAAACATATTCAAGAAACCTGTCGACTCCTGCTAGAAAAACATGATGGCAAAGTACCACGGACACGTGAAGAACTAGAGGCCTTACCCGGAGTGGGCAGGAAGACCGCCAATGTCATCCTCAATACTGCTTTTGGACAACCCACTATTGCAGTCGATACGCATATTTTTAGAGTCTCCAATCGTACGGGTTTAGCTCCCGGCAAAGATGTTGTCAAGGTAGAAGAGCAGCTGCTAAAACGCGTACCCAAAGAATATCTATTAGACGCCCATCATTGGCTCATTCTGCACGGCAGATATACTTGCAAAGCGCGCAATCCAGATTGTGCGCAATGCATTGTTGAGCCTTTATGTGGCTTCAAACAAAAAACCGGTAAAGGAAAAGTGCGTGGCGATATTTAATCCAACTCGTGAAGAAGTGCGACGCTTTTTCTGTGGCACTTGGAAAAAGAAAATAGAAGGGCATATTCTGGACCCCATGGAAACGCTGGCAAGCGATTGGATGGAGCAACATCCGGAATATCACAATCTTCTTTTAGATCCAGAAGATGCCCTAGCACAAGATTACACCCCTGAAAGAGGTGAAACGAATCCTTTTTTACATCTGTCGATGCACTTATCAATCAGTGAACAAATCTCCATTAATCAGCCGCCAGGCATTAAAGAAGTTGCCGAGAAACTATCTAAGAAAATGGGCTCAGAACATGAAGCGCAACACCTGATGATGGAATGCTTAGGTCAAGTAATGTGGGAGGCACAACGTGAAGACAAACCACTTAATCCAGAAAACTATCTTGAAGCACTTCAGAAGTTAGTCTAATTTAATCGTGAAATAGATTTAATATTCACCATTCACTATTTACTATTCATATTCCTTACTTACGAGATGCTGAACATAGTAGCTCTGTACAGTCGTCAAGCCATGCCAGACCTTGTTTTGCTGGGGTTACGTGCTTACGACGGCCATCCTCTTTAGATGCCTCAGATTTGATCAGCTTCTTTTCAATCAAGTTCTTCAGAATCGAATGTAATGTTGCTTGAGATGCGATTTCCTTACGAAGAATTAAATCTAGAACAGAAATTGATGTGCCCTCAGCATAAGCCGTGAGCACTGCTTCAAGAACCATGACGTCCTTTTGATCGCGTAACTTGTAGCGTGCACTGATACGCCTTAGCGCGCTGGAAAAATGAAGTAATTTAAGGTTAGATGGCAACATAGCAGAATGTTATGTGCCTTAGGTCTAATAACCTAGTGAAATCGAATCCAATTTTTATATTTAATTACTAATACTTTTATTTAGATACAACCATTTAATCACAATGGATGGAACTATTTTGAGTCAGATCAGATTGCTGAGTCTGGCTACAAGGATAAAAAATAGGCGTAACTAAGCAGGCTCAAACAAATGGGTCTTTTGCCCATCCTGCGTTTCCTGAAAAACCACCTTTACTTTTTGTCCCACCCGAATTGCATCAAAGTCACAGTTGGTCAAATGCGTCAGCATAGAAATACCCTCTTGCAGTCGAACATAAGCCATTGCAAATGGTACTTCTACCCCACGTCTCATGACGGTATAGGAATAAATCTCTCCTAGACCTTTAGATTCAATCCAAGTCGTATCATCGCTTCCGCAATGCGGACAAATAGTACGAGGATAGTAGTGGGATTCCTTACAGGCATTGCAATACTTCATCAGTAATTGATTATTTTGAGCTGCTTCTAAAAACACTTTATTTTCTGGATTACCTATTGGACTAGGTAAGCGATGATGTTCACTCATTGCAATCTCCCCATAATTAAAGTCGCAGCACCATGTCGCGTTCCTAAGGCTCCACCAATACCAGAGGCAAGAGCAAATTCTAGATTGGGTACCTGTACTGCAGGATGCGCTTCACCACGTAACTGACGAACTGCCTCAATCACCTTGGTCATTCCGCCTCGATTGGCTGGATGGTTGTTGCATAAACCTCCACCATCGGTATTAAAGGCTAATTTACCCCTACCGGAAATCAATTGACCATCTTCAACAAATTTTCCACCCTCACCTTTTTTACAGAATCCCAAATCCTCAAGCTGAATGAGTACGGTAATAGTGAAGCTGTCGTAAATCGAGGCGTAACGAATTTGTTCTGGCGTCAGTTTGGCTTCTTTGAATGCCAAAGGAGCAGCCCAAGCTAATCCTGAATAGGTGAGATCGACTTTGCCACCCATCTGACCTTTAGTGGTTTCTCCGGCACCCATCATAGTGACCACCGGTTTCTTTAAAGTCTTTGCAATATCTGGGTGTACAACAATAATGGCGCCACCGCTATCAGACACGACACAGCAATCAGCGCGATGTAATGGATCGGCAATCATCGGGGAATTTAAGACATCTTCAACAGTAAGAACTTCTCTTAATACTGCATGGGGATTATATTGGGCATGATGCGAAGCAGCCACCTTAATCCAAGCCAATTGCTCACTAGTTGTACCGAACTCATACATGTGACGCATCGCGCACATGGCATAGGTATTTAATGGGGCTGGTGAATAGGGCTTCTCAAAAGCGAAGTCCGGAGCGCTAGCCCATTGACTGCGAACTTGTGTGCCACTTGAACCTTCAGACTTCGGGCGGCCAGCTAAGGTAATCAGAGCAACACGGCATTGCCCAGTGGCAATCGCACGGGCAGCGTGATTGACATGGGTTAAATAAGAAGCACCACCAGAATCTGTCGAATCTAAATACCTTAATTTTTTTAAGCCCAGATAGTCCGCCATCGAAACGGGTCCCATACCAGGAGCATCCCCAGCACAAAAATACGCATCCACATCATCCAAAGTTAGGCCTGCGTCTAATAAGGCACCACGTGCAACCTCAGCATGCAATTGCGCTACGGTATGGTCTGGCGCAACCCGCAAGGGGTGCTCATAAATTCCTGCGATACATGCATCGTATTTAGTTGCGGCAAAAGACATAACTCTTCCTTGGGTAAATTTCTTTAAATTAATTTATTGACTGGCACGCTTCATTGGTACGCCACTGAGTTCTTGTAGCTCTTCAAAGGACATACCGTCTATCCAATCCACCGCTACCAATCCTTCTGGAGTAACTGCAATCGTCGCCAAGTCTGTGTAGATGCAGTCAACTGCTGCTAAGGCGGTCAAAGGATAAGTGCATTCTGACACTAACTTCGATTCACCAGACTTTGTCAAATGCTCCATCATGACAAACAATTTTTTTGCACCTAAGGCCAAATCCATCGCACCACCAACCGCTGGTATGGCCTTAGGATCACCCGTACGCCAATTGGCAATATCACCCTTGACTGAAACCTGGAAAGCACCAAGCACGCAGATATCAATATGCCCCCCACGAATCATGACAAAAGAATCTGCGTGATGACACAGTGAAGCGCCTGGTAGCATAGTAACCGGCTGCTTTCCTGCATTGACTAACTCTTCATCGATTTCATCACCGGTAGCCAGCGGCCCCATGCCAAGAATGCCATTCTCAGAATGCAGGAGAATTTCACGATCCGATGGGAGGTAGTTGGAAATCGTCATCGGCTGACCAATGCCCAAATTGACATGAGCACCATCCGGAATATCTTGCACAATACGTTTAGCAATATCTGCCGTACTGCGTTTTTGTACTTGAGAGAGATCAATCATGATTTAGCTCCTAGCAATACAACACGCTTCACAAAGATTCCTGGAGTGACAACTGTCTCGGGATCAAGATCGCCCAACTCTACTATTTGATTTACTTGCGCAATAGTGCAGCGCGCTGCTGTTGCCATAATAGGCCCAAAGTTTCTTCCGGTACGGTGATAAGTCAGATTACCCCAACGATCTCCTTTATCGGCTTTGATTAAGGCGTAGTCTGCTTTGATCGCAGTCTCAAAAATATAATTCACGCCATCAATCACGCGCGTGTCTTTTCCTTGAGCAAGCTCGGTACCAAAGCCGGTAGGTGTATAGAATCCGCCAATGCCAGCGCCGCCAGCACGGATGCGTTCCGCCAGTGTTCCCTGCGGAACCAATTCCAATTCAATCTTGCCAGCACGATAGAGGTCGTCGAAAGCGCCGGATTCTGGCTGACGTGGAAAAGAACAAACCATTTTCTTAACCTGGCCCAAGCCAATCAACTTGGAAATACCAATTCCTGAATTTCCAGCGTTATTGCTGATGATGGTTAAATCTTTGGCACCCTGCTCCGCCAATGCATCGAGCAGATAAATGGGCAGGCCTGCACCGCCAAAACCCGAAACTAATATGCTTGAGCCATTAGCAATATCCCGTACAGCCTCAGCTACGCTGGGAATTATTTTTTGTATCACTACACGTCTCCATCTCTTTTTTATTATGGGTACTGCTTACAGCTTTTTTTCTGCAGCTTTTTGGTGCTGCTTTTACTTATCTCCTGCTAATTTAATGCATTTGAGAAATGGCCCAACGAATTGCTTCAGGCAGGGCTTGAGCGAGTGTTTTCCGATTGGCGAGTAAAGCCTTTGGCGTTTCCTGCGCTCTAAGCGACCAGGCTGAACCCGGGAAAAATGCATCATCCTTAAATCGAGGGATGACATGCCAATGAATATGGGGAACCATATTCCCCAAGGCAGCAATATTGATCTTGTCTGGGTGCATCACCTGACGCACAGCGTCTTCTACGACAAATACCAATGCCATCACATGCTCACGTTCACCATAGGTGAGATCAGTCATCTCAGTCACATGTCGATTCCAGATCACCCTGCAAAAACCCGGTAAGTCAGGGTCGTTTACCAGGATGACACGGCAGTCATCCCCACGCCAAATCAGTTCGCCCTCCTCGGGCTTTAGTTCTTCTTTACAGAGTATGCAATTAGACATGAGAAGAATGTAAACGAAAACGGCATCTAAGTCACCCTTGTGAGGTAATTTAGATGCCGCGGCAGTATTGGTGCGTTATTACTGCGCCGCCACTACGCACTACTTAGGGATCTACTCAGGATTAATGGAACTGCTCTTCTTCAGTTGAACCAGTCAATGCGGTTACAGAAGACTTTCCACCTTGGATTACGGTGGTGACATCATCGAAGTAACCAGTACCCACTTCTTGCTGATGTGATACGAAGGTGTATCCACGGTCACGTGCAGCAAATTCTGGCTCTTGTACTTTCTCGATGTAAGCAGTCATGCCGCGCTGCATATAATCTTGCGCTAAATCAAACATGTTGTACCACATGGAGTGAATACCAGCGAGAGTAATAAATTGATATTTGTAACCCATTGCACCTAATTCACGTTGGAACTTCGCAATCGTTGCGTCATCCAAGTTTTTCTTCCAATTGAAAGATGGTGAGCAGTTGTAAGCCAACATCTTGCCTGGGAATTTCGCACGAATGGCTTCTGCGAACTGACGAGCAAAATCCAAATCAGGCGTGCCAGTCTCGCACCAAACCATGTCTGCGTAAGCAGCATATGCCAAACCACGAGAAATCGCTTGATCCAAGCCCTTACGGGTTTTGTAGAAGCCTTCTGGAGTACGTTCACCTGTCAAGAATGGCTTGTCATTTTCATCATAGTCAGAGGTCAACAAATCAGCAGCTTCAGCATCGGTACGAGCCAAGATGATTGTTGGAACGCCCATCACATCAGCAGCCAAACGAGCAGAGATCAATTTCTGTACGGACTCAGCTGTAGGCAGCAATACTTTTCCACCCAAGTGACCGCACTTCTTCACAGAAGAGAGTTGATCTTCAAAGTGAACACCAGCAGCGCCCTGCTTAATTAATGCCTTGCTTAATTCAAATGCATTCAATACACCCCCAAAACCGGCTTCAGCATCAGCAACAATTGGCGCAAAATATTCAATATAACCAGCATCACCTTTATTGATACCCTTAGCCGTTTGAATTTCATCGGCGCGTTGGAATGAGTTATTGATGCGCTCAACCATCTTTGGAACTGAATCCACTGGATATAAAGATTGGTCTGGGTACATGGCTGCGTATGAGTTACCGTCTGCAGCAACTTGCCAACCGGACAAGTAAATAGCTTGTACGCCAGCTTTAACTTGTTGCATTGCTTGACCACCAGTCAAAGCACCTAAACAATTTACGTAAGCTTCGTTGTTGACTAATTCCCAAAGTCTTTCAGCGCCATGCTTAGCTAAAGTGTGCTCAATCTTCAATGAGCCACGAAGACGGACAACGTCCTCAGCGGTATAGCCACGAGTAATGCCTTTCCAGCGTGGATTGGTATCCCAGTCTTTCTGAATTGCTGCGATTTCTGCTTTGCGATCTGCCATGTTTTTCTCCCTAAGTTAAACAAGTACTTCAAAATTGTTGGACCTTTAAGACTGTTTCAAGTCTTATGTCTTATATAAGAGTTTAAATAGATCCAACAGAGATACAAGAGAAATTTGAGATTTTTCTAAAATATTTAATTATTTAAATTCAATGACTTAAATAGGTATTTTTACTATGTGGAATGGTTATTCACTAATTGGAATGCAATTGATCCAATCATATTGCACTGCATTTTACGCAGTGTAATGCCGTTTCACATCGTGAAAATGATTGGAGACTGATTAGGCGGTTTTGGGGGCAGCGCCAGCCGACACCTTAAATACGGTCGGAATGATCATGAGTTGGAATAAAACAATGCCTAGGAACAGTGCCTTTGGAAGGCCCGCATCCATAAAGAAACCAAAGATAAAAGGTCCCACTGCCGCGCCTAAATCAATACCTGAATACACGATTCCGTATACACGCCCCGCTACCCCTTTCGGTGTCACTGCCTTAACCAAAAGATCGCGCGAAGGGGCAACAACACCATAACCAAAGCCTAAACCAATAAACAGAAATGGAATCAGACTCATTGGAATGAATCCAGTCCCTAATAGTAAACTCATCACTATCGTGATAGATAAGCAGGCAGAAACGATTTGCTCTGGCGCTTGTAACTTTGCAGCCAGATAACCACCAAATAAAACCCCGCCAGCGCTACCAAGCGCTAGGAGGGTGATGTAGTAACTTCCCACATCTAAAGGCACTTGGTAAATCTCAAATAATGCACTCGGAGCAAAAGACTGCAAGCTCGAGGTAGATGCCATACTGAAGAAAAAGAAAATCCAACATAACCACACTGCAGTCAGCTTCAAGAAAGCAAATGCACTCTCTGGAGCAACTCCAGGATTAGCAGCTTCGGTACCTGCATGCGTGTTCTCATGGCGCTCTCTAACGTTATCTATGAGGTAGTTTTTATTGAGCCAAAGAATCCCTAAGACGCCAGCCTCTAATAGGGCTGCAGAGAAGAAAGCAATCCGCCAATCGGTAAACTGAGCAATCGCAACCATGAAGGCTGGAGCTGCAGCCCACCCTAAATAACCAGCTACGCCGTGCATTGAATAGGCATAAGGCAGATTGGGGGGTGATACCTTGTGATTGATGAGGGTGTAATCCACTGGATGAAAGATGCCATTACCACAACCAGCAATTACTGCCCCCAATAAGAGCATGGCATAGCCATTACTTTGGGAATAAATCAGAGCCGCAAGAACCAGTAAGCCAAGACCACCAAACAGCACTGGTCTTGCCCCAATACGATCCACTAAAAATCCAGAGGCGGCCTGGGCAATACAAGACACTACAAAGAAGACAGACATGAGCAAACCAAGTTCGGCATAACTTAAGGCAAAAGCATCCTTCAACCATGGGAACATGGGAGGGAGTACTAAATGAAAGAAATGAGAGCTGCCGTGAGCCAGGCTAATAAGACCAATAACCCGGACATCACTGGCACGCCTACTAAGCGCAACAGTCATGTCCCGAGTTTACTGGCGCAGGAATATTCCTGCTGAACTACTATTTTTCTTAATGCACTTGGCGAGTGAAGCTAAAGTCACCTTTTTTGTCTACATCTACCGGGACAATATCCTTAGGACCAAAAGTACCCTCCAGAATCATCTTCGATACGGGGTTCTCAATGTGCTGCTGGATTGCACGCTTAAGGGGTCTAGCTCCATAGACCGGGTCAAAACCCACTTCAGCAATTTTTGCTAGTGCAGCATCGCTCACTTCGAGTTGCATATCGACCTTGGCCAATCGATCTGACAAGTTCTTGAGCAAGATCTTTGCGATATTGGCAATATTGTCCTTATCTAAGCCATGGAACACCACAATTTCATCGATCCGATTCAAGAACTCCGGACGGAAGTGATTCTTCAACTCTCCAAAAACAGCCTCTTTAATCTCGGACTGCTTCTTATCCGTCATCGACTGAATTAAGTGTGAACCAATATTACTGGTCATCACAATTACGGTGTTCTTGAAGTCGACAGTACGTCCTTGACCGTCAGTTAAGCGACCGTCATCGAGTACCTGCAAGAGTACGTTAAAGACATCAGGGTGAGCCTTTTCGATTTCATCAAATAGAATCACACTGTAGGGATGGCGGCGAACTTGTTCAGTCAGATAACCGCCCTCTTCGTAACCCACATAGCCAGGAGGCGCGCCAATTAAACGCGCAACACTATGCTTCTCCATGAACTCACTCATGTCAATACGAATGAGGTGATCTTCACTATCAAACAAGAAGCCTGCTAATGCCTTACAAAGTTCAGTCTTACCAACACCGGTAGGCCCTAAGAATAAGAAAGAGCCATAAGGACGATGCTCTTCAGCCAAGCCGGCACGGGAACGGCGAATCGCATCGGATACCGCCCGAATAGCTTCTTCTTGACCAACCACGCGCTTATGTAATAACTCTTCCATCTTCAGAAGCTTATCGCGCTCGCCCTGCATCATTTTTGATACCGGGATACCAGTTGCACGAGAAACCACTTCAGCAATTTCTTCTGCGCCTACTTGAGTGCGCAAGAGCTTGTTCTTCACAACACCATCTTTACCGCCCTTAGCTTCAGCTGCAGCAGCAGACTTCAACTTGGCTTCAAGTTCTGGCAACTTGCCATATTGCAATTCAGCAACCTGCTCTAGCTTGCCTTCCCGTTGCAACTTAGCAATGTCAGCGCGAACTTTTTCAATCTCTTCTTTTATATGAGCAGCGCCTAATACGGCACCCTTCTCTGCTTTCCAAATTTCTTCCAAGTCGGCATATTCAGCACCCAGGCGTTTGATCTCATCTTCTATCAAACCAAGGCGTTTCTGAGAAGCTTCATCTTTCTCTTTCTTAACGGCCTCACGCTCAATCTTGAGCTGAATGAGGCGGCGCTCCAACTTATCCATCACCTCAGGCTTAGAGTCGATCTCCATCCGAATGCGTGAACCAGCCTCATCAATCAAATCAATTGCCTTATCTGGCAAGAAGCGATCAGTAATGTAGCGGTGCGATAACTCCGCAGCAGCCACAATTGCTGGATCTGTAATTTCAATACCATGATGTAGCTCATAACGCTCTTGTAAACCACGCAAGATGGCAATCGTTGCCTCTACGCTCGGCTCTTCCACCATGACTTTTTGGAAACGCCGCTCCAGCGCTGCATCTTTTTCGATGTACTTGCGGTACTCGTCTAAAGTTGTTGCGCCGATGCAATGCAATTCGCCACGAGCCAAAGCAGGCTTCAGCATATTACCAGCGTCCATGGCGCCATCACCTTTGCCAGCACCGACCATCGTATGAATTTCATCAATGAAGATAATAGTTTGACCTTCATCTTTAGCGACATCACTGAGAACAGCCTTCAGACGTTCTTCGAATTCCCCGCGGTACTTAGCGCCAGCTAATAACAAAGCCATATCTAAAACCAAGACACGCTTGTTTTTTAAAGTCTCTGGCACTTCGCCATTGACAATGCGCTGCGCTAAACCCTCAACGATCGCCGTCTTCCCTACGCCGGGCTCACCAATCAACACGGGATTATTTTTACCGCGACGCTGCAGAATCTGAATTGTGCGACGAATCTCATCATCGCGACCAATCACAGGATCCAACTTGCCCATACGAGCACGCTCGGTTAAATCGATGGTGTATTTTTTTAAGGCTTCACGTTGACCTTCAGCATCCGCACTATTCACTGATTCTCCTCCGCGTACTAAATCAATAGCTGCTTCTAACGATTTACGATTTAAGCCATTTTCACGAGCTACTTTTCCAAGCTCACCCTTGTCATCGGCCACTACTAGCAAGAATAGTTCGCCAGCAATAAATTGATCATTGCGCTTGTTCGCCTCTTTCTCACAGAGGTTCAGCCAATTACTTAAATCTCGACCAACTTGTACTTCACCACTAGTGCCCTGCACCTCTGGCAAATTACTAATGATTTTCTCTACACCTTTTTCTAGACCTGGAACATTGACACCCGCTCTGGTTAACAAGCTCTTTGCGCCACCATTAGAATCGCGCAACATCGCCAACAATAAATGGGCAGGCTCAATGTATTGATTGTCTTTTGCTAAAGCGAGACTTTGTGCCTCACTCAGCGCTTCTTGAAATTTGGTTGTTAATTTATCTATTCTCATTTTTCTTTTCTCACCTACTCCAAATATATCTATCTATAGAATATAAGGGCAATATGACAGATTTCAAGGCATTTAGACCCTCTTTTTAAGCGAACTTACCCTACTGTGACCTGGCTTGTTTACCTCCTCGAATGCGCTGATGGCACCTACTATGCTGGCATTACGAACCGGCTTGAACATCGCCTGGAGGCTCATAACTCAGGACAAGGTGCCCGCTATACCCGGTCTCGTAGACCTGTAATCCTTTTGGCAACTCAGGAGCACCCGGATCGCTCAGAGGCCTCTAAGGCTGAGGCCAAATTAAAGAATCTACCTAGGGGATTAAAGCTGGCTTTTTTTGAACTTTAACTACTTGATTTAAACGTCCTTGTACTGCTCAGCAATTTCTTGGAAGTTATCCTGTTCAGCGATAAACGCCTCTACCACCCGAGGATCGAAATAAGTGCCTTGATGGCTAATTATTTCTTGAATTGCCTCTCTATGCGTCCATCCTTTTTTATACACCCTCTCGCTCACTAGGGCATCATAAATATCAGCCACGGACATAATACGGGCGGCTAATGGAATATCAGCTCCACTTAAGCCCCTAGGGTAGCCACTCCCATCCCATTTTTCGTGATGACCCCCCGCTATTTTTAAGGCCTTAGCAATCACTCCATCCTCATCCTTAAATTCAATTTCAGCCGAAGATAGCACTGCCTCACCAATAGTGGTGTGGGTTTTCATGATCTCCCATTCCTCATCATTTAAGCGACCGGGTTTAAGCAAAATATGGTCAGGTATTCCGACTTTTCCAATATCGTGAAGTGGAGCAGCCTTAAACAATAGGTCAATGATGCGATCGGTCAATTCACCCTCGTAATAGCCCATTTTTCTGAGGCGCAATGCCAAATTCTTTACATATAGTTGGGTACGAATAATATGATTGCCAGTTTCATTATCTCGAGCTTTAGCTAGTGCATTCAAGCTTGCGAGCATTTGCTCTTCAAGGGCTACAGCTTTATTTTTCTCATTTAAAGAAAAGAGTCTAATAATGGTGTCAACCACTGAAATGAAAATCACTGAATACGCAAGCAAAAAAATCCAACGCCATCCAATCTCCATGTGGGCAAAAAGTCGCCAATCTTGCCCATCTGAAGTTTCAAAGAAAAAAGCTAAAACGATCCGCAGGATGACGAGAGCCAACTGAACTCCCACTAAATAAAGCAAAACATCCACCAAAGATATGGGCAACCATCGACTTAAGCCACGAACCTCAATCAGAGTCCATATCGACATTACAAAAGTGATCAATGAAATTGCCCATTTTTGATATGAGGACGGGTTATAACTCACAAATACTTCGTAGCAAAAATTAAAGGCGAAAATAAGTGCCGATAGCCCAGCAATCACTCGCAAGGGCAAAAGAATTTTTTGAAAATTAATATCTTGTATTAATTTCGATGCTGATAACGAAATATTTTTGCGCATACCAATCACTGAATATCGGCAACTGGGCCAGCGATCCTCAACCATTCCTCGCCACATCCAGGATATTCTTTATTGCATGCCTCTGACCATTTTTTATATGAGATGGCTTTAGCCTGTAGTTTTAAATAAGTAAGATCTTCACTCGGAATATCGACACGAATAAGCTTGTATTTCTGGCTGTTCTTACAAGCATCCTTACCAGTCAGACAATCTTGAGAATTACTATAAATATCCTCTGAAATAGCCCACATATTACTTATATGCTTATCAAAGGCTGTTTGCAGAGTTTGCTGCTGTGTCTCGCTTAATAAATTCCACTTTAACAGGGTGATCACATAAGCATTAATGCCAGTATTGAATGAGATCGGAATGTAATATTTTACATATTCAAGCCACCCTGCTGAGCTAGCAGAAGCAGCGCTGCTAATTGCACAATCTACCAGCCCATTTTGAAGTGCTGCCCTGGTTTCATCAAAAGGGATGATGGCTGCAATTGCACCAAAAGAAGCAATATAGTCACCCAATAATTCGCCTGCTACCCGAACTTTTAAGCCTTTGAGGTCAGACATTCTAGTAATGGGGTTTTTACAAAATAGTTCTTGGGGGCCAAAGCTCCATAAACCCAGGACTTTGACCTGATATTTTTCTTGCAGGTGCTTATCCACTATTGGTAAATAGGCATCCGCTAATGCATGACCCTTTTTAATACTGAGATTTAACCCCGTTAAATCCAGACCATTCAAAGTCACTTCGTTTTGTGAATTCTGTATCAGTCTAAGAGAAGCTAAATCGAACACACCGTCTCTCATCATTGGGAGTTGATGAGTATCTTTTACGCCTAAGGTATCAAGAGATTTAAATTCGATTTCAATGGGAAGACCAGTCTCTTTTTGCAGCGAAGCAAAAAAAGGTTGTTCAACTTGAGTGGCAAGAATGCCAGTGGAATTTGGTTGTCCTACTACTTTGATTTTGATAATGGAAAGCATCTGCCAAGCAATGCCAAAGCAGATCAAAATGAGAATTGCGACAATGATTCTTTTCATTGGCAGGCTGATGTACAGACTCGATATTGGATTAACGATTTCATCAATTAATAACAATTGTTAGAGTGAATTTTTATAACCATACTATATATTCAGTGACATTAAGTAGTATAAATGCACTAGTCTATACCCTATAAAGGGTCATGAATTCAATTACTCCGAGCGCTTAGCCCATTAAAAAGCATCTTTTAAGCGCTCAAGGGCGTAAATCTCTCTCAAATGGAGCATTTGATAAGCCACGCGCTCCTTGAGTAATTCCGTAATCGTCTCTTGCTCGTATGAGAAATTTCTCATGACATCAGTATTCAAGTTGTAGATAGGCCAGTTGGCCTGACCGCTAACATTAGGGTTTCCACTCTTTGCAAATGCTGCCCAGCTTGCAGACATCTTCTCTGACATGGCGATGTCCTGCGGATCATTTTTATTGGTCATGGGATACCAATACTTCGACCAGATCCCTTTTTGCTTTAGATCAGCCGTGGCCTTTTCGATGAGAGCGCAATTATTTGCGCCAGACTCTGGCTTATTTGGTGCTTGAGGCATTAGGCTATAACTCCCAAATACATAACTGATTTCAAATGTATGGGGCACGCCTGGATATGCGGCACGAATATTCTGAGTCAGGTAGTCGAAGTAATAGGCATACCCAGGAGCGATGCCATTCATGCTGTCTGCGAGCAGCTTAGTACTGCCGCGATAGAGCATATCCCCCAACACATCAGAAGATTCAACACACTTATCTTTCACTCGTGAATATAGTTTCTCTATATTCTTAGGATTTTCATGAATCTTTTTCGCAAGCACATCTATCGCTGGTTGACCGGGAACCAAAAAACTAGAGTCCCAGGAGTTGGTGCCAATCATGAAAGGAACTTTAGCCTGCTTGCCGGCAGCAAATAATGGAATGGGGTCACCTTTGATGATTTGTCCATCAACAAAAGGACCACCAAATTCACCCTGCTCAAAGTTGGCGGCAGTTAATACCAGTTTATTTGTTGGCAGACTTCTTAATTCCTTGAGAGACTTGACGCCCAAGGTTGCCATGTACTTGGCATCAATTTCTGTCTCAGGTGTCATGCCCAAATGCTTTTGGGTCATACCGCGTAAAGGACTTTGTTGCGCACTCTCAGCAATGGCTTTATGAAACAAACCTCTAGCGGCATCGGAAACCATCAACCAGGTAACACTTCGTCCCCCTGCTGACTCACCAAATATCGTGACATTGTTTGGATCACCGCCAAATGCAGCAATATTATTTTTCACCCACTTGAGTACGGCAATTTGATCCATCGTACCGTAATTACCAACTGGCTCGCCCTTAGCCTTCGCCTCTGCAATCAATTCATTACTTGCAAAGAATCCAAAGGTCCCTAAGCGGTAATCAAAGGTGATAACAATGACGCCGTTCTTGGTTAAATTAATTGGTGTGAACTGCACATCCCTGGATCCATCTACCAACATGCCACCGCCATGAATCCACACCATCACTGGCATATTCTTAACAGGCTTGGTTGGGGTGAATACGTTTAACTTCAAGCAGTCTTCGTTACCAGGCAGGGATAATCCTGCGCTTAAATTTTTCACAAAGGGTTGTGGGCAAGAATCACCAAAGCGACTTGCATCCCGTGTACCAGTCCAAGGTAAAGCAGGCTGGGGCGGTCGCCATCTCAGGTCACCTACTGGTGGTGCTGCATAAGGAATGTTCTTGAAGGCGAACATATTGTGTTCTGTCACACCCTGAACTCGACCACTCTCCATCTGAATGACTGGACGCTCGACTTGAGCATGAGTATAAAGAGAGAAACTCCCAAGTAATATCAACAGCACAAACATTTTCTTCATGGGATATCTCTCTAAAAGATGAAAGTACTGCAGTTTTATTTCTGGTCCCAGCGAACCATTGCAGCATCATCAGCAACTCTAGCGTCTACCCAACGAGCACCCTCTGGGGTATCTTCTTTTTTCCAAAATGGTGCTGCCGTTTTGAGGTAATCCATAATGAATTCACAGGCAGCAAAGGCTTCACCACGATGAGCACTCGTCACGGCAACCATCACAATTTGATCTTCGGGAAGTAAAGGCCCAATACGATGAATTACCAGCGTGTTGTATATATCCCAACGTGCTTTCGCTTGAGAAATAATCTCTTCCAAGGCTTTTTCAGTCATACCAGCATAGTGCTCGAGCGTCATACCTTTGACTTGACTACCGTCATTCATATCCCGCACAGTACCCAAGAAAGTCACGACTGCGCCAACTCTTGGATCACCCTTGCGGAGCGCTGCTAATTCAGCGCTGATATCAAAATCAGTTTCTTGAATTCGTATCGAAGAATTTGGCATATCAGCCCCCGGTCACCGGTGGGAAGAAAGCCACTTCGGCACCATCTTCGAGAGGCGTGCTGGCATCAACCATGTGCTGATTAAAAGCGCAACGTAATACCTTACCACCCGCTAAGACATCAGACCAAGGAGCTCCCCGCTCTACCAGATGGGCTCTAAGATCCGCGATGGTTTTAACTGACTCAGGAGCAGTAATACTCTCTTGTGAGACACCAAGGGCTTCACGCAGAGAGGCAAAAAATCGCAATTCCAGTTTCATGGACTAATCGTAAACCGATTACTTGAGAAGCGCATCAAAAGGGATGTACTTCACTAGATCTCCAGCTTTAATAGCTTGGTTTGGCGGGCAATCTACCAAACCATCTCCCCAAGAGGCGCTTGTGAGGACGCCAGAGCTCTGGTTAGGGAATAAATCTAAGCCGCCACTGCTATTGAGCTTCACCCGCAAGAACTCATTACGTCGATCAACTTTGAGCCAGTCAAAATCTGCGCGCATGAAATAAGACTGCGCTTGCCCTGCTTCACGTCCCTGTAGTTTGAGTATGAAGGGCCTTACAAACAACAGAAAAGTCACGAAGCTAGAAACTGGGTTGCCCGGCAAACCAATAAACCACGTCTCTCCATCTGTGGGATCTACTGATTTACGGACTGCACCAAAAGCCAACGGCTTACCCGGTTTAATCGCGATCTGCCACAGGTCTAATCTTCCTTCAGCCATCACTGCAGGCTTAATGTGATCCTCTTCTCCAACTGATACGCCACCAGAAGTAATGATGAGGTCATGATCTTTACTGGCTTTGCGCAAAGTCTCTTTTGTGGCATTCAGCTTATCAGGAACAATACCGAAATCAGTGGCATCACATCCTAATGATTTAAGACAGGCTAATAAGGTATCGCGATTGGAGTTGTAGATGCCACCTGGTTTGAGTGGCTCACCTGGGAGAGATAACTCATCGCCAGTAAAGAAGGCAGCCACCTTGACTCGGCGCTTGACATTCAAATGCGTAAGGCCTGCAGAAGCAGCTACACCTAATTCTTGAGGACGTAAAAAGGTTCCTGCAGTGAGCGCTGTTTTACCAGCCTTTAAATCCTCGCCCCTACGACGTATCCATTGACCTACTAATGGCATTACATTGACCTGCACTTGATCAGTTGACCCCTCAGGAATACTGCAGTCCTCTTGCATCACTACTGCATCAGCACCTAAAGGAACGGGTGCGCCAGTGAAAATTCTGGCGACAGTTCCAGACTCTAATTGAGTTCCCACTGATCCTGCAGGAATACGTTGCGCAATTTTTAGAATGCTTCCAGAATTTTGGAGATCGGCTGTGCGGACTGCATAGCCATCCATTGAGGTGTTATCAAGCGGCGGTACATCAACCAAGCTGTCTACATTTTTAGCGAGCACGCGACCGAGAGCAGCTTGCATAGGAATACTTTCGCTCTCAGCTACCGCCTTTGCATGCGAGAGTAAATGGTCTAAAGCCTGCTGTGCAGTCAACATTGGGGGCTTAGTCATAGCGCCTATTACTTCTATATTGGTTTAACTGAGGTGCGCGGTAATGAACGCTTTGATCTGATTGACATCAGCATCCATATTTTCTACGCGCTGGGGCTTGGATTTAATGTCCTTAAATGCCGATGGACACTCAGCAGGGCGACCCAGAGCTTCAAGGATAGTTTCTTCAAACTTGATCGGCAAAGCGGTTTCAAGTACTAGCATCGGAACACCCGCTTGCAAATGCTCGCGCGCCACTTTCACGCCATCTGCAGTATGGGTATCGATCATGACGCCATAGCGTGTATCGATATCACGAATCGTTTCTAGGCGATTTTCATGAGAACTACGACCGGACTGGAAGCCATACTGGCCCAGTTCCTGAAAGACAGTCTCTTTGGAAATATCAAAGCCACCTGTCTCGTCGACTTGCTTAAACATTCCAGCAGTAGCCTTGCCATCTTGACCCATAAAGTCAAAAACAAAACGCTCAAAGTTACTTGCCTTAGAGATATCCATTGAAGGGCTAGAGGTGTGTAGGGTCTCAGCAGATTTACGGGCACGATAGATGCCTGTGCGGAAGAATTCATCCAGCACATTATTTTCGTTCGTAGCAACCACCAAATGCGCAATGGGTAAACCCATCATGCGTGCAATATGCCCGGCACACACATTACCAAAGTTACCTGAGGGCACAGTGAACGATACTTTTTCAGAGCTGGACTTGGTAGCCAATAGATAGCCTTGGAAGTAATACACCACTTGAGCAACAACCCGACCCCAGTTAATAGAGTTCACAGTACCAATGTGGTTTTTAGCTTTGAAGGCATGGTCATTGCTAACAGCCTTCACAATATCTTGGCAGTCATCAAACACACCCGCTACTGCTAAGTTAAAAATGTTCGAATCCTGCAAGGAATACATCTGCGCCGATTGGAAGGCGCTCATCTTGCCGCGTGGTGAAAGCATAAATACTTTCACACCCTCTTTACCGCGTATCGCATATTCAGCAGCACTACCAGTATCACCAGAGGTAGCACCCAAAATATTGAGCTGTTGGCCTTTTTTCTTCAAGGCATATTCAAACAGATTACCAAGTAACTGCATGGCCATGTCTTTGAAGGCTAAGGTTGGGCCATTTGAAAGACTGAGCAGACCAATGCGAGTGCCAGCCTCCTCACCCAACCAATGCAAAGGCGTGATGTCTTTAGCATTATCTTGCGGGCGACCGTTGCAATAGACTTGCTCGGTATACGTTTTTCGTAAAAGCGCACGTAAGTCAGCTTCTGGAATATCGTCACAATACAAACTCAAGACTTCATAAGCCAGGTCTGCATAAGAAAGGCCACGCCAAGAATCTAACTGCGCAGGTGAAACCTTTGGGTAGTGGGCTGGTAAATAGAGACCACCGTCAGGCGCCAATCCCCCTAAGAGAATTTCTAAAAAGGATTGTTGCGGACTATTGCCACGAGTAGATTGGTAACGCATGTATTTTGCTTAATTTTTCTTAAGACAAATTTTCTAGACGAATCTTCACCACATCACCCGCAACCGTTTTGAGATTCTGAACCTCTTTAATTGCAGTAAGCATGTTTTTCTCTTTGGTCTCATGAGTTAACACAACCAAATCTGTTTGACTTTCACCCTCATCAGCTTCTTTTTGCAAGAGCGCGTCAATGGAAACGCCATGAGCAGCCAAGATCTTGGTGATATCAGCCAACACACCAGCTTGGTCAGCTACGCGCATACGCAAGTAGTAGCTGGTGGTGATTTCACCAATAGGCAATACCGGTGTGTTTTGCACTGACTCGGGCTGGAAAGCTAAATACGGAACGCGATGCTCGGGATCCGCACTTAACAAGCGAGTGATATCCACCAAGTCAGCAATCACTGCAGAAGCAGTTGGTTCTGAACCGGCACCTTTGCCGTAATACAAGGTTGTCCCTACTGCATCACCAAATACTTGCACGGCGTTCATTGCGCCTTCTACATTTGCAATTAAACGCTTAGAGGGAATTAAGGTAGGGTGTACGCGCAACTCAACACCCGTTAATGTCTTCTTGGCAATACCCAGTAACTTAATCCGATAACCCAGCTGCTCAGCATAACGAATATCGATTGCAGCCAGTTGAGTAATACCTTCAATATGGGCTTTTTCAAACTGCATTGGAATACCAAAAGCAATCGCGCTCATGATGGTTGCTTTATGAGCAGCATCAACACCCTCAATATCGAATGTCGGATCCGCTTCTGCGTAACCTAAACGTTGTGCTTCTTTAAGAGCAGTTTCAAAATCCAAGCCTTTGTCACGCATTTCTGACAAGATAAAATTGGTGGTGCCATTAATGATGCCGGCGATCCACTCGATCCGGTTAGCCGTTAAACCCTCACGCAAGGCTTTAATAATCGGAATGCCACCAGCTACTGCCGCTTCAAATGCCACCATGACACCTTTAGCATGGGCTGCTTTAAAAATCTCATTGCCATGAACTGCAATCAAAGCCTTATTGGCTGTAACCACATGCTTACCAGCCGCAATCGCCTCTAAAACCAAGTCTTTAGCAATCCCATAGCCGCCAATCAGTTCGACAACGATGTCGATTTCAGGATTATTAATGACAGCGCGAGCATCACTAACGATCTGCGCACGATCTTGAACAATTTCTTTGGCACGCTCTACATTGAGATCAGCAACAGTATTAATGCGAATACCACGACCAGCGCGACGAGTAATTTCATCCTGGTTACGCTCTAAAACAGTGAATACGCCACCACCAACGGTGCCAATACCTAATAGACCTACTTGAATCGGTTTCATGATGCCTTTGCTGCAGTTGAAGAAGCCTTACGGCCATGCTTTTGACGATAACGCTCTAGAAAACGTGCAAGTCGGCTAATCGCTTCTTGCAACACATCTTCGTGGGGCAAAAACACGATGCGAAAGTGATCAGACTGATTCCAGTTAAATCCAGAACCTTGAACCAATAACACTTTTTCCTCTTTCAAGAGATCAGCAACAAATTGCTGATCATCCGCAATTGGATACATTTCTGGATCTAACTTGGGAAATAAATACAGAGCAGATTTTGGCTTTACACAAGTCACACCTGGAATAGCTGTAATCAACTTCCAAGCAAGATCACGCTGCTTAGCTAAGCGACCACCTTCAGCTACTAAGTCATTAATACTTTGGTATCCACCAAGCGCTGTTTGGATGGCGTATTGTCCAGGAACGTTTGCACACAAGCGCATTGAGGCCAACATATTGAGGCCCTCAATATAGTCGCGTACCATTTCTTTATCACCTGAAACTACCATCCAGCCAGCACGGTAGCCGCAGGAGCGATAGTTCTTCGATAAGCCATTGAGGGTTATCGTAACGACATCAGTAGAAAGAGAAGCTAAGGAGATGTGCTTCTCGCCGTCATACAACATTTTGTCGTAGATCTCATCAGCAAACAAAATCAAATCATTTTCACGTGCAATTTGTACCAGCTCACGCAACACTTCTTTAGAGTAAATTGCTCCTGTTGGATTATTGGGATTAATCACCACAATCGCTTTTGTGCGAGGTGTAATTTTTTTGCGCAGATCATTTAAGTCAGGAGCCCAATCCTTGGATTCATCACAAAGATAGTGAACTGGCGTACCACTAGACAAACTGACTGCTGCAGTCCAGAGCGGATAATCAGGCGCAGGTACCAAGACCTCGTCGCCGTCATTCAGTAATGCATTCATGGCTAAAACGATGAGTTCGGAAACGCCATTGCCTGTGTAAACATCATCCAAATTCACACCTTGGATGCCTTTTTCTTGGCAATACTGCATGATGGCTTTGCGAGCAGCAAAAATTCCCTTGGAATCAGAATAGGCTGAGGCATTGCTAAGGTTGCGGATCATGTCCAACTGAATTTCTTCAGGAGGATCAAATCCAAACACCCCTACGTTCCCGATGTTTAATTTGATGATTTTGTGGCCCTCCTCCTCCATGCGCTGAGCAAGCTCGAGCACGGGCCCCCGAATGTCATAACAGACGTTATCGAGTTTTTTGGACTTTAGGATTGGTTTCACAATAAATTAAAGGGTAAGTTCTTGAAATCTTGGAAAAAACAGCTAGCTATAATCTACATAATTATGACAGAGAGTCCACTTGAAGCTTCAATCTGACCCCCATTCTGGAGCCAACACAATCACGGGATATGGCGCTGGCTATGTAGAGATCAATCAGATCCCTTATAGCCATGCAGTTCTTCTGAGTTCTGATGGCGCCATCTTGGACTGGCCAATTCAGTCATTTGATAGTCTGGAAGCTTTCGATTTCGCCAAAATGGTTGATCTCAAACCAGAATTAATCCTCATTGGCACAGGTAGCCGTCAGCGCTTCCCTAAGCCAGAACTTCTAAAAGCACTGATTGAGGCCAAAATCGGCTTTGAATTCATGGATTCTCAAGCCGCCTGTCGCACCTACAACATCTTGGTAGGCGAAGGGCGTCAAGTTCTATTGGCATTGATTGTGGAGCCGATTTAATGCAATTTGGGCAAATACGACAAGCGTCAGCCCTCCATCCCGGCAAAATTTTATTATTGGTCATTATTTACGGCCTCATTTGGTTTGGCACTCTGAACTACCGTCACCTCATTCCTTCCGATGAAGGTCGTTACGCTGAAATTGCACGAGAGATGTTGGTGACTGGTGATTGGGTAACACCGCGTTATAACGGCTACAAGTATTTTGAAAAACCGCCACTTCAAGCCTGGGCGACTGCGGCAACTTTCCAAGTCTTTGGCATTGGTGATTGGCAAGCCAGACTCTGGGCAGCGCTAACGGGTTTTCTAACGATTCTACTGATTGGCTTTACTGGAACGCGCCTCTTCAGCGCTAGAGCTGGCTGGTTGGCTGCTGTTGTTCTTGCGTCAAGTCCAATGTGGGTGATTAGTGGCCATTTCAACTCTTTAGATATGGGCTTGTCTGCGTTTCTAGTGGCAGCACTTTGCAGTTTATTGTTGGCGCAACATTCTCAGAGCAAAACAAGTTCTCGAAATTGGATGTGGCTATGCTGGATCTGTATGGCGCTCGCCACTTTATCCAAAGGATTGATTGGTGCCGCCATTCCAGCGATGGTCTTCATTGCCTACTCCATTAGTGCTTGGGATTGGAAAATCTGGGCACGTCTTCGTTTACTCAGTGGCACTCTGATTTTTCTAGCAATCACAGCACCCTGGTTTGTTTTGGTTGCGCTGCGTAACCCAGAGTTCCTGGAGTTTTTCTTTATTCACGAGCACCTCCAACGCTTTACCCAAGACGCGCATAGCAGAACGGGGCCTATCTATTACTTTGTCCCACTCTTGTTAATTGGCTTATTGCCTTGGGTTTTACAAATTCCGGGTTCGATTCTGCAAGCCTGGAATGAGCGCCGACGTGAGTTCTCCAGTAGCTGGCTATTGGTTTGCTGGTCTGTCATGATCTTTGTCTTTTTTAGCGTATCCCACTCTAAATTACCTGGCTACATCATCCCCGTCTTCCCAGCGTTAGCATTATTAATTGGTCATCGCCTAGATCAACTATTGGGTAATTCCAACTCCATGGCCTTCACTTGGAAACTGCAAGTTTTTGGGTTTGCCATTCTCGGCAGTATTGGGTTTTTCTTTTTATCCGAAATTGGTAAGCAAGCAAGGCCCGATGAAATCGAAGCTTATGCGCAATATACGTATTGGGTGATCGCTGCACTAAGTGCGCTCATTATCTTTAGCGCTTATGCAGCATGGCAAAGCAAACGCAACGGCATCCAAAGCATTCTGAGTTTTGCTTGTGGATTTTTTCTTTGTGCCATCATTGCTGGTACCGGCCATGAAACATTAGGGCGTGCAGTTTCGGGCATCGATCTGGTGGAGCGAGTAAAAACATCCATTCCAGCAAAAGTGAACTTCTATTCGGTTCGCCTCTTAGATCACACCGTCCCCTTCTACTTAGGTAGAACCATGATCATGGTTGAATCTCCAGATGAGCTTGAGTTTGGTGTTAAGCAAGAGCCCGAACTCTGGGTACCAACGCTGGAAGCTTTCATTACTCGCTGGAATGAAGACCTTACAGCCTATGCCTTAATGGTTCCTGAGCAATATATCGCTTTACAAGGGCTAAACCTTCCTATGCAAGAGGTGGATCGTGACTCCCGGAGGGTAATCGTGAAGCATCCTGACACATCAAAATTGGCGCAGTAAGGCAGTAAAGTAAGATAAGACATCATGTCAAACAACTCTTCATCCATTCCCAAATTTATCCCCTTTACGCGTCCCAGCTTCAATCAAGAAACGATTGATGCCGTAAGCGAGGTATTGCGTTCGGGATGGGTTACCTCGGGCCCTAAGCTGGCTGAATTTGAAGCCGCACTCAGTGACTACTTCGGTGGTCGCCCTGTGCGTTGCTTTGCTAATGGCACAGCAACCATGAAGATTGCTTTGCAAGTAGCAGGTATTGGTGCTGGTGATGAGGTCATCACTACACCCATTTCCTGGGTAGCAACCTCTAATGTGATTTTGGGTGTCGGTGCCAAGCCTGTGTTTGTCGATATTGATCCGGTTACACGCAATATTGATTTGGATAAAGTGGCATTAGCAATCACACCAAAAACCCGTGCGATCATGCCAGTCTATCTTGCAGGCTTGCCAGTAGATATGGATCGCCTCTACTCTTTAGCTCAGCAATCCAATTTGCGCGTGATTGAAGATGCTGCCCAAGCTTTTGGCTCACAGTGGCAGGGCAAAAAGATTGGTAGCTTTGGTGATCTAGTGAGCTTTAGTTTTCAGGCTAATAAAAATCTCTCTACTGTAGAGGGTGGCTGCCTAGTTTTAAACAATGATGCTGAAGCCAAGCTTGCTGAGAAATTACGTCTACAAGGACTCACTCGCCAGGGTATGGATGGGATGGACGTTGATGTACTTGGTGGTAAAGACAATTTGACAGATGTCAACGCTGTCATTGGCTTGCAACAACTGAAACAATTACCTACCTATCAAACACGCCGGGCTACTTTAGCGCGCCAATACTTTGATGTCATACCTGCAGAACTCAAGTTGGCTGGTTTAGAAAATCTCCCTTTGGAGTTACCAGTGGAAAATTTCACTGACAGCAATTGGCATATGTTCCAAGTCGTTCTTCCGCTTAAGCAATTAAATGCGGATCGCGCCCAAATCATGACTGAACTCAAAGAACTTGGCATTGGTACAGGGGTGCATTACCCAGCTATTACGGGTTTTACGCTTTATAAAGATTTGGGCTACAAGCTCTCGGATACACCGATTGCTGAACGCATTGGCCGCTCCATTCTGACGCTACCCCTATTTCCTGGAATGACTGACGAGGATATTGGTCGGATCGCCAGGGGTTTGGCTGAGATTCTGAAAAATCACCGCAAAAACTAGAGATCTTGGGCTAAGCCCCAGGAATCAGGCAAAATTGCAGCATGACTGCTAATTTAGTTGCTAACCCAAAGCTCAGCATTGTTATTCCTGTTTATAACGAGGAAGATGGCCTGCAGGCTCTTTTTGATCGCCTCTATCCAGCCTTAGATGCGCTGGCCACCAAACGCAATCTTCCTTATGAAATTGTTTTCGTCAACGACGGCAGCAAAGATCGCTCAGCTGGCATCCTTGCCAAACAAGTAGACCTGCGTCCAGACGTCACGCGCGCCGTATTATTCCACAGTAATTTTGGTCAGCACATGGCTATCATGGCTGGCTTTGAATTTGCTCAAGGCGAATACATCATCACCCTTGATGCGGACTTACAAAACCCCCCTGAAGAAATTGATGCCCTCACTGAGCAACTCTTAAAAGGTCACGACTATGTTGGTACCATTCGTGCCAATCGCCGCGACAGCTTCTTCAGAAAAGTAGCATCGCGCGTGATGAATCGTTTGCGTGAAAATATTACCCGCATCACGATGACCGATCAAGGATGTATGTTGCGCGGATACAGTCGTCGTATTATTGATTTAGTTCGTCAGTGTGATGAAAGCAATACCTTTATTCCGGCTTTAGCGTATACCTTTGCTGCGAACCCAACAGAAATTACTGTTAAACACGAAGAGCGCTTTGCGGGCGAATCCAAATACAGCATCTATCAATTGATTCGTCTGAACTTTGACTTAGTAACTGGCTTTTCTGTTATGCCCCTCCAGATCTTCTCAATCCTGGGTATGCTTCTAGCCCTTGCCGCTGGTAGCTTATTCGCTTACTTGCTGGTGCGGCGTTTTCTTCTAGGTGCTGAGGTCGAGGGTGTATTTACCCTCTTCGCGCTGACCTTCTTCCTGATTGGCGTCATGCTCTTTGGCCTTGGTCTATTAGGTGAATACATCGGTCGTATCTACCAACAGATCCGAAAACGCCCTCGCTATGTTGTGCAAACTATTTTAGAGAAAAAATAATTGCACGCAGTCGTCTTCGCTTATCACGATGTTGGTGTCAATTGCTTAAAAGCATTAATCAGTGCTGGCATTCAGGTTGATTTGGTCATCACCCACCAAGATGATCCTCATGAGAACATTTGGTTCGGCAGTGTCGCAAAACTTTGCGTCGAGAAAAATATTCCTTACATCACCCCCCGTGCTGATGAATTGACGGGCTTAATTCCGAAACTGCAATCCCTTGCTCCTGACTATCTATTTTCTTTCTACTACCGCCATATGATTCCTGCGCAGATCTTAGCTTGTGCCAAGATCGCTGCTTTAAATATGCATGGCTCTCTGCTACCAAAGTTCCGTGGACGGGCGCCTGTGAACTGGGCAATATTGCATGGCGAATCAGAAACCGGCGCCACTTTGCATATTATGGAGGTCAAACCCGATGCCGGCGATATAGTGGGACAGGCAGCAGTCAGTATTGGTCCAGATGAAACCGCTACCGAGGTTTTTGGCAAGGTCAGCACAGCTGCTGTTGAGGTGATAAATCAGGTTTTACCAAGCCTGGTTCAGGGGAATGTGCCTCGCAAACCCAACGAGCTTGAAAAAGGCAGCTATTTTGGCGGCAGAAAACCTGCTGATGGCCAAATTCAGTGGAAGCAAACCGCTCTTCAGGTACATAACCTCGTCAGAGCCGTCGCACCCCCATATCCTGGTGCTTTCACAGAACATCAAGGCCAAACGATGCTGGTGGCGCGCACAAGCTTAAAAGGGCCCTTTCCTGACACGCTCGATCTTGGGGTTTATGGCATCCAAGTGGTTGATAATCGGGTATTCGGCATTTGTGGTGACCGCCAGGTAGTTGAAATCTTGGAATGGTACCCAGCCCAGAAATAAGCAAAAGATTCAGTAATCGCAAACTAGATTAAAACGAGGCAGTAAAGATGAAAAAAGTACTCATTCTTGGTGTGAACGGTTTTATTGGACACCACCTTTCTAAGCGCATTCTTGAGACAACCGATTGGGATGTCTATGGCATGGATATGCAAAATGATCGCCTCGGTGATTTAGTAAACCACCCGCGTATGCACTTCTTTGAAGGCGACATCACCATCAATAAGGAATGGGTTGAATACCATATTCGTAAATGTGATGTCATCTTGCCTTTGGTGGCCATTGCGACACCTGCAACTTATGTGCAACAACCATTGAAAGTGTTTGAACTCGACTTCGAAGCCAATCTGCCCATCGTTCGCTCTGCTGTTAAATACAACAAACATTTAGTTTTCCCATCGACATCCGAAGTGTATGGAATGTGTGAGGACGCTGAATTTGATCCTGCTCAATCCAATATGGTTTACGGCCCCATCAATAAGCCACGTTGGATCTACGCCTGTTCTAAGCAATTAATGGATCGTGTGATCTGGGGCTATGGCATGGAAGGCTTACGCTTTACCCTCTTCCGCCCGTTTAACTGGATTGGCCCTGGATTGGATAGTATCTACACACCAAAAGAAGGTTCATCCCGTGTTGTAACTCAGTTCCTAGGTCACATTGTGCGTGGCGAGCCTATTAACTTAGTTGATGGTGGCGCGCAAAAAAGGGCCTTCACATATATTGATGATGGTATCGATGCTTTGATGTGTATCATCGATAACAAAGATGGCATCGCTACTGGCAAAATCTATAACATCGGCAATCCTCAGAACAATCACTCGGTTCGTGACTTAGCCAATCAGATGCTTGAGATTGCACGCAGCATTCCGGAATACGCGAAGACCGCCAATGAAGTGAAGATTGTCGAAACCACTTCAGGTGCATATTACGGCGAAGGCTACCAAGACGTACAAAATCGCGTGCCTGCCATTGATAACACCATGAGTGAGTTGAGTTGGAAACCGACTACGACAATGTCTGATGCCCTGAAAAATATCTTTGAAGCCTATCGTCAGGATGTAGATAAAGCGCGTCACTTAGTCGATAAAGAATAAGTACCGAGGTTTATGGCAAAGATTGCGCTCAAGGTTGATGTTGATACCTTACGTGGCACTAAAGAGGGTGTGCCGAATTTAGCGCGTACCCTCGAGCGCTTTGGTCTTAAGGCCACCTTCCTATTTAGTCTTGGGCCTGACCATACTGGTTGGGCTCTGAAGCGCGTGTTTCGTCCCGGCTTTCTGAAAAAAGTGAGTCGTACTTCCGTCGTAGAGCATTACGGCATCAAGACCCTACTCTACGGCGTTCTGCTTCCGGGCCCAGACATTGGCAAACAAGCGTCTGCAGAAATGCGCGCGATAGACAAAGCAGGTCACGAGACCGGTATCCATACTTGGGATCATGTGGCATGGCAAGATGCTGTGCGCAAGCAAGATGCCACATGGACAAAAGCCATGATGCAAAAAAGTTGGGATCGCTTTGTAGCTATTTTTGGACACAAACCAGTCACCTATGGCGCTGCTGGCTGGCAAATGAATGAAGCTGCATTTGAGCAACTCGATCAATGGGGTATCGCCTACTCATCTGATGGTAGAGCAGAACCTAATCTCATGCCTTATCGCCTTGTACTACCCTCTGGTAAAGCAAAGCATGTGCAATACCCAACCACATTACCCACCTTGGATGAATTGATTGGTATCGATGGTGCCGATGAATTCGGAGCAGTAAAAAAACTCCTAGAAATTACCCAAAGCAACCCGAATGACCAAGTCTTTACTTTGCACGCTGAACTAGAGGGGCAAAAACTCCTACCGGCATTTGAGCAGCTATTGGCTGGATGGCTAAATCAGGGTCACGACCTCGTCACCATGGGAGAGCTCCATAAATCCTGGGAAGTTACCAAACAACTCGATAAAATAGCAGTATCACCTCTGACTTGGGGCGAAATACCCAATCGCAGTGGCGAGCTGATTATTCAGAGCAATTAAAATCTAGAGATAAACTAAACTTAAGAGAGATCATCATGACAGTAGCTATCGGCCAATCTATGCCTGAGTGTGCTATTCCAGCAACTTCAGGCCTGACATTTTCCTCAGCTTCGGCCAAAGGAAAAAAAATGGTGCTCTACTTTTATCCCAAAGATATGACTCCCGGTTGCACCGCTGAGTCTAGTGAGTTTCGCGATAATATCGAAGCCTTCTCTAAGGCAAATACTTTGGTCGTAGGTGTTTCTCGAGACAGTCTAAAGTCCCATGACAACTTCCGTAGCAAATTGGAGTTGCCGTTTGAGTTGGTTGCCGATACTGAAGAGAAGCTCTGCCAAATCTTCGGTGTCATGAAAATGAAGAATATGTATGGCAAGCAAGTCCGTGGGGTTGAGCGCAGCACCTTCCTGTTTGACTCCAATGGCAAGCTGGTTCGAGAGTGGCGCGGTCTTAAAGTGCCCGGCCATGTGACAGAGGTATTACAAGCAGCCCAAGCCACTACATAATTTTTACAACAATTTATTCTGAGGTGCTTGCAAACCCCAAGATTTGGGGTAAAGTAAAGCCATATGCACCGTAAACGACGGGAAAGTCTGATAATCCGTTTAAACCATCAACCTGAATATTTCAGAACAGGTTTGGAGAGCAACCCCCTCCATTTTTTAGATCTCACTGCAACTCATTTCGTAATAAACCGCCAACGCACACCGCTTGGCGGTTTTTTCTTTTAGGAGAGTCTGTATGCCATTACCCCCCATCCCAACTCAAATTGCTGATCAAGTAAAACTAAATCGCAAAGACGCTCCAGATTTAAAGAAACGTCCTGCCACAGCAAAACCAGTAGTGATGGAAACCTCTGATTGGGTTAACGATCCAGAAGAAGATCTGTCTGCAGCAGAAGTTGCTCTAGAAAAAATCAAGGCAGATCGTCATCCCGAGAGAAATGACGTGAAGACAGTGATGCCAGTAAAACCAAAACGCGTGATTCGTACTGGACCACCAAGCTTATTCGTTTTAGATACAAACGTATTAATGCATGATCCAAGTTCATTGTTTCGCTTCTCCGAGCATGATCTTTATTTACCCATGACCACTCTTGAAGAGTTGGATAATCATAAAAAAGGGATGACTGAGGTTGCTAGAAATGCCCGTACCGTCAGCAGATCCCTTGACCAACTCATCGGTGGTACTAGTGGCACACTGGATGATGGTATCCCTCTCAATAAGTTAGGTAATCAAGATGTCTCTGGTCGCCTATTCTTCCAAACCAAACTCTCTACCCAGCCATTGCCCGAAGGCTTACCAGAAGGCAAAGGCGACAACCTGATTTTGGCAGTCGTTGCTGAATTACAAAAGACTCGCAAAGGCCAAGAAGTTGTATTGGTATCGAAAGATATCAATATGCGCATCAAAGCACGGGCACTAGGTTTACCTGCAGAAGATTATTTCAATGACCAGGTATTAGAAGATCGCGACTTGATGTACTCAGGCGTGATGTCTTTATCGCAGGATTTCTGGCCAAAGCACGGCAAAGACATGGAGAGCTGGGCTGATTCAAGATCCGGTACCATGTTCTACAGAGTGACTGGCCCTGCCGTACCAAGTATGTTGGTAAATCAGTTTGTTTATCAAGAAAATCCAGATGGCTCGACACCATTCTATGCTCAAGTACGAGAAATCAATGGCAGGACAGCCCTTTTACAAACATTGCGTGATTTCTCTCACCAGAAAAACAATGTCTGGAGTGTGACTGCACGAAATCGTGAGCAAAACTTTGCCATGAACTTGCTGATGAACCCAGATATCGACTTCGTAACTCTTCTCGGCCAAGCTGGCACTGGTAAAACCTTGCTGGCTTTGGCTGCTGGACTAGAGCAAGTATTAGACAGTAAACGCTATAACGAGATCATCATTACCCGTGCAACAGTTCCGGTAGGTGAAGATATTGGCTTCCTGCCAGGCACAGAGGAAGAGAAAATGCAGCCATGGATGGGTGCATTTGACGATAACCTCGAAGTACTTCAACGGAATGATGATAGTGCTGGTGAGTGGGGTCGTGCAGCTACCCAAGAACTCATTCGTTCACGCATTAAAGTGAAGAGTATGAACTTCATGCGCGGTAGGACTTTTGTTAGTAAGTTCGTCATTATTGATGAGGCTCAAAACTTAACGCCTAAGCAAATGAAAACCCTGGTCACTCGTGCAGGTCCGGGTACTAAGATTATTTGTCTAGGTAATATTGCGCAGATTGATACTCCTTATTTAACTGAGGGTTCATCCGGCCTAACCTATGTGGTTGACCGCTTTAAAGGTTGGCGTCATGGTGGTCATATCACTCTTGCGCGCGGCGAGCGTTCACGTCTTGCGGATCATGCTGCCGACGCACTTTAAGCATCTCCCCTCATGCCGCACTCTGTTCGGGTGCGGCATTTTTATTTTCACGCTAATACTCTCGGGGTGTAGTACCTTTAGTAGCAAGCCTAACGCCTCTAAAGTTACCCAATTCAAGCAAGACACCAGCGTAGGTACTGAAGATATTTCCATTGCAGCGGTTGGATTAGTCGATGTGCCTTATCGCTTTGGCGGTAACACCCCAAAAGGAGGATTTGACTGCAGCGGACTCATTGTCTATGTCTATAACAAAGCTGCCGGCATTAAGCTACCGCGCACCATTCAGCTCATGAGCACCAAAGGGAAAAGTGTGGAAGACCAACCCCCAGCTCCAGGAGATTTAGTCTTCTTCAATACCACCGGTGAAAAATACTCTCACGCAGGAATCTATGTAGGGCAAGGCAGATTTGTGCATGCCCCCAGCGCAGGCGGAACAGTTCGGCTCGATTACATTACGGCACCCTATTGGGCTGCCAAATTTACTGAAGCGCGTCGGATAGCACCATAGTCAGTTTTAATATCTAGGTAGATTTTTTAATCTAGTGATGGCTAGAAGCCAATCGTGTAAGTTGCTAATGCTGTAGTCGTATTCGTGGCAATGAATGGCTGCTGCTGCCACAATATATTGAAGCCCAAACGTTCACGCTTATTTATGTCATATATCAAGCCAGCAGTAGCTGTTGCCATTGAGTTCACATTACCCGGCATGGCAACACTAAAACTTTCGAGACCAACAATCGCGCTTGTCACCTGATAGTTTGACATTGAGTATTTGAGGTTTTGTTGAATACCAATTGAAGCGGTACCAGTCAGATTTTCGGCTAAACCAAGCTGAAATCCAAGACCCCCAATTGCAGAGAAAGTATTTTGTGTCATTGCACTATATGAAAGTGGTAGCGTCACACTGGCGCTACTATTTTCCGTGTACGCACCCGTATTTACTCGGGTGTAACGCAGTCCAATATAAGGTACGACTGCAAATGAATCTGTTACAGGATGATGATAATTTGTAGTCAATTGATAGCCCTGTCCACTAAATTGAGTTGAACCAGAGCCTGCTTCAGTATTGGACAATTGAGTTCGAGTAATATTTAAAGTGCTCGATGAAGAGACGCCAGATGCCTGAATTCCAAGTCCTGTTTCATCTGGATTCATATACCATTTGGCAAACAGACCCCACATCGGACTTGCATTACTTTGGCTAAAACCTGAAGGCATACTAGTGCTGATCGACTGGTCTGCAAAAGCTCCAATGCGAAAGTTCTGCGAGGGTTTATAGCCAACAACCACTAAACCAGCTTGCTGGTTAGCTGATGGTGATGGACCTGCGTAGGTATAGCGGCCACCAACACTAGCGCAAAGATTATTTTTGTCATACATACGACAGTCATATGTCAAAGCAGCCTGATAAGCAGCGACTTGTTGGTTATAGATATTGGCCAAGCCAGCGGCACTAATTTGTACCGACTTGACCGTATTGTCTGTATCTACCTCAGTAAAATCGGAATCCAGTTGAAGGTAGACATCATTCCCATCGTAAGTCAAACGATACTTGGACAACGCAATATCAAAGTCGGTTGTAAAGCTCGTGAAAGTACCTGACCGACCTGCCGGTGCTGTGGTTATGAGTGTATATCTCCCTGCGTTGTAATGACCAGGCGTGGCATTCACGTACAAGCCTCCTGACAAGCTTGCGGTACCCGCGATCATTAACTTCTCGACATTGGAGGGTGTAAGCCCCATCTTTAAGTTACCAGTACTTGATTGCACATAATTTCCGCCCAGATTGGTATTAACAGTCTTCTGTTGGAGATCAAAGGTACCGTTATTCGTAACTAAACTTGAGTTGGCAATTGAGCCAGCATTAGCTAAAGCTAAGGTGCCGCCACTACTGATAGTGGTTTGACCTGAGTAAGTATTTGTACCAGCAAGTGTCACAGCTCCAGCACCCAGTATATTCAGAGCGCCTGCTCCACCAATGACACCTGAAAGAGTAAAGTTATTTCCGTTGGAATCAATAATGCTTGAACCAGTTAGATTTACGTTATTAGATAGGCTAACCGAAGAATTGGCCATTAGGGTAGATCCAGAAGCCATTGATACCGATCCAGTACCAAGTGCAGAGTCATTACCAACCCCAATTGTTCCCGAATTAATGGATGTTCCACCGCTATAGGTATTTGCATTAGAAAGGCTCAATACACCTGAGCCATTCATGGCCACATTGCCTGAACCCTTAATTATTCCAGTATAACTTCCGGCTCCAGAATCAGTAAAAGATAGAGTTCCATTGTTTGTCAAACTCGTGGCGCCTACAGCCGTTGATCCTGGAATCGCTATCGCATTACCCTCAAGCGTTGCACCTGAATTAACTATCGCGCTTCCTGAAAACCCCGTATTGCTTCCCTGCAGGATCAGTTTTCCTGCATTTACATTCACAGTTGCTAATCCTGTAATAGCAGTGAGAGGGTTGGATAACGTCCAAGCTCCCGAATCAATTTTGTTGAGGGTTTGGAATCTCGAGGTACTGTTGCCAAATGTGCCCGAGCCAGTTCCAGCAAATTGCAAAGTATTGCTACCGCCCCCTCCATCAATTGATCCAGATATTGATGAACCAGTTTGAATCGTGACGGTATTAGTTCCTGTTGCAAGACCAACGTTTCCTAAAACCTGACCATAGTTGGTGAAATTAACACTGCCATTGCCACTTGCTCCAAATACATTGCCAACCCCAGATGCCGTTCTGATAACACCAGAGGAATAATTGATAATTTCATTAGCTGCACCACTGCCAACGTTTTGAAACCAAACTGCTGTACCTGTAGCAGAGGTCAAGGTACCGTAGTTATAAATTCGATTACCAAACCCAGTTGGATTAATTGCCTCAGAGGCGCCAGAGGCTCCTGCTGCATTCACTGTTGCCCCAACTCCAATGGTGACCGTGTTGTTTGAATTTAACTCAATCGTATTATTGCCCGCATTAATTGGCGGGGTTCCAGTTCCCCCTGTCGCATAATTGATTACTGTAGCTCCGTCACCAATATTTAAAACGCCATTGTCTCTAATAAAAATTGCTTGGTTATTCACAGCCCCAGTACTAGGGGCAGAGACAGTTGCATTGGTCCCAATATTAATATTAGCGTTGTCACGCAATAAAATCGTCGCAGTATCAGGTCCAAAATTTGTAGTGTTTAAACCGACTGAGCTTCCTGTAGCAGTAGTAACTGAAATACCATCTTGTGTAGGCACCCCATTAGTGGTATTAGCTGCAGCACCAATTCGTCCAGTAAAGGTTCCACTACATGAAACAGCCCCGCTAACTGTTCCAGTAGCAGGATCCACATTAGTGCATCCCTGAGAGTAAGCCTTGCTGATGGCAAAAAAGCACATCAGAACGATTAAATATAATAGCCGCACCTTAGATATCAATTCAATAGTGAAAGAGAGCGCACTCAATTTAAAGATATGAAAAATAATTATTTAAATTTTGATAACCATTACTAATTTAAATAATAGATTAATGTAAAGTAAGCGATTGGCAAAGCTATTTAACAAACTAAGCATCAATAGCTCTGAAAATTAGATGTAGTAGATTTCAACTAATAGGAGAATTAGCATGAAGAAAATCATCATCGCTTTAAGTTTTGCATTGAGTTTTACCCTCCCCACTTACGCATTTGCAGATCAAGCAGCTTGCGAAGCAAAAGCAGTGAGTAAAGAGGGTAAGCCTCTGTATGGTGCAGCCAAAGATGCCTCAATCAAAAAATGTATGGGTGGATCAAAGCCTAATGATTGCGAAGCAAAAGCAGTAAGCAAGGATGGCAAGCCTTTGTATGGTGCAGCCAAAGATGCCTCAATCAAAAAATGTATGGGTGCTTAATTCGTTTTTAATTTACCTACATTAAAAAAGCCTCGCATTGCGAGGCTTTTTATTGATCTTTGATTACTAGTTAGAAATTGATGATGTCATTGTTCTATTAGAACGGCTCATAACCACCGGAAGAATAGCCAACTGATCCCATCGCCAAATTATCGAACTTGGTATACGGACCTTGCCAACTTAATCTGACTGTACCGATTGGGCCATTACGTTGTTTGCCAATGATGATCTCTGCCATCCCTTTATCAGTAGTGGTGTCTGGGTGATACACCTCATCACGATAAATAAACATAATGACGTCAGCATCTTGCTCAATCGCTCCTGACTCACGCAAGTCTGACATGATGGGACGTTTATTCGGTCGCTGCTCTAAGCCACGATTTAATTGAGAGAGTGCTACTACTGGGCACTGCAATTCTTTTGCAAGTGACTTCAGTGAGCGGGAAATTTCAGAAATCTCAGTCGCTCGATTTTCCTGACCAGAGCCACTCATGAGCTGCAAGTAGTCAATCACTACCAAGCCCAAAGTACCGCCAAAATTTCTGGCGATCCGCCGTGCTCTAGCGCGCAATTCAAGACTGGATAATGCGCCAGTCTCATCAATCAAAATTTGGGTATTACTTAAGCGCGCAATAGCATCGGTGACACGTGGCCATTCGTCATCTTGCAACTTACCGGTACGCATACGGCTTTGATCAACGCGCCCTACTGAGCCAAGTAAACGTGATGCCAATTGCTCACCTGACATCTCCATTGAGAAAATCACTACTGGCAAACCTTCAGAAAGCGCAACGTTCTCTGCAATATTGAGTGCCAAGGCAGTGTTATGCGTAACTACATAGTCATTGGTTATATAGGTTCTTTGAGGATGACTAACTGAAATACATTGCGCCTCAAATACCCTGGACGGCTCAATGCTCTGAAATGAAAGCCTGCGCTGTCGATCCCAGGTAGCCCGTAATCTTTCTTTCTTTTCAGGCAAGGTAAAAGCTTGAAAGGCTGGACCAAAACTCATATTTAAAACATAAGATAAGCGACCCCGCTTCTTTTCACCCTTGTAGGTATAGCTAGTCTGCTTATGTGCTATTGAACAAAAGCCCCCCAAAGATCTAGCTAAAGAAGCAAGGTCTTCAGACAATTGCTTACTGACAGTGCAATAGCGAATGGAACCCCATTTCTCAATCCAGCCATCAGTGTCCATCAGGCCTTGGAACAATGCGAGACGAGAATTCTGATTGGCCTCAAGATAGGTTGCGGGAATAAATTTATCAAAACTTCTGCAACCCAGGACACCTATATCTTGCAGTGCAGACCTAAAATAATTCTCTGGAACTGCTTGACGCTCTCCATTTACAGCAATTCTGGCTTTGGAGACTAATCTCCAGTCGTACGCATTTGCATGAACCAGCTCCATCTCATAGTTTGCAAGCAAATTCATACGCTCTACAAGCTCAGGTGACTTAGTTGAAAACATCACTGAGCCATGGGATAAGGCTAGAGTGCCATCACCTAGTAATGCCCCTAAAACCCACGGATGAATCGGCAATTCATTCGAGTGGCCAAAATCGCCTGAGACAGGGTCTACCCATAATCTATTTTTATACCGAACACACTGCAGCATTTCCATCAAGCGCAAAGTATTGATGACGCGTGGCTCAGACCAATCTCGATACATCACACGCCATAGGTGTTCATTGCAACACTCAGCGTGACGACCATCAGAAAAAGTTACTTTGTATATCTGCTTAATGCCTTGCGGGTAAATGCCGGTCACCATCGAGTGCTGGCCATCCACAGAAGCGAGACGATCGCCAAAACGTAAATCGCCCATCAACTTCCAACCATCCACCGTTTTCACTTTTGCATCTAGTGGTTGCGCCTTGCCCATGGAAGGACGACCCGCAACAATCACCAAGTCGCCTTTTTGCAAGCCACTGGTTTGTTTATCTAAGTCAATGAAGCCGGTAGCAATACCAGTAATGTCGCTGCCGCCTTGACGGTTGTATAGCTCATCAATTCTGGCAACGACCGAACGTAGGAGTGGTTCGATCTCCAAATAGTCTGCTTTACGACTACCCTCTTCACCGATTTGTAAAATGCGAGACTCTGCTTCATCCAATAGCGTTCTGACAGAACGGCCTTCTGGAACAAAAGCTGAGTTAACAATATTGTCTGAAACTTCAATCAAGCGACGCAGAATACTGCGGTCACGAACGATGTCTGCATAACCTTTGATGTTCGCAGCACTCGGTGTGTTTTGCGCTAAAGAATTCAGGTAATCCACGCTGACTAAATCACCACCCTGCTCAGATTTAATTGCATCATGAACTGTAATCACGTCAGCTGGATGATTGTCACCGACTAAACGTTGAATGACCTTATAGATCAATGCATGTTCGGGGCGGTAGAAATCTTTATCGGTTAACACGCCACCTAGACGATCCCAGGCGGTGTTATCAATCAATAGACCGCCGAGCAAAGATTGCTCGGCTTCTACAGAATGCGGTGGAACTTTTAAAGCCTGCACAACTGCGTCCCCAGAACCCATCATGCCGGGATTCAGCGTAACGGAACGTGAACGGGATTCAGCCATGAGGCTAGTTTACAGATCTAAAACTTAAGCTTGCTCGCCAACTACACGAATAGTGATGTCTGCTACTACATCGGTATGAACAGCTACCGCAACAGGATGATCACCAACCATTTTTAATGGGCCAGTAGGCATACGGATCGAAGCTTTCTCAATCGTGAAACCTTTGGCTTTCAAAGCATCAGCGATATCGTGATTGGTTACAGAACCAAACAAACGACCGTCAACACCCGCTTTTTGACCGATTTCGAGAACCAAGTCTTTGAGCTTTGCGCCAACCGCTTCAGCAGCAGCCAATTTCTCAGCAGCCAATTTTTCCAACTCGGCACGACGCGTTGCGAAATCAGCAATTGCTGCCTCAGTCGCACGACGCGCTTTACGTTGTGGGATTAAGAAATTACGAGCGAAACCGTCTTTAACGCGTACTACGTCGCCGAGGTTGCCCAAGTTTGTTACTTTTTCTAAAAGAATGATTTGCATTGAGGGCTCCCAATTATTTCTTATGTTGATCGGAGAATGGCAATAAAGCCAAGAAACGAGCACGCTTGATAGCAGTGTCTAACTGACGCTGATATTTTGCTTTTGTGCCTGTCAAACGAGCAGGAGTAATCTTGGCATTCTCGCCAATGAAGTCCTTCAATGTATCTACATCTTTGTAGTCGATTTGCTCAACGCCACCAACTGTGAAACGGCAATAACGCTTACGCTTGAACAATGGGTTCTGAGCTGGTTTCTTTTTGAAATCGGGTTTCTTTCCAAACGCCATGATGATTTCCTCTTTAATTTTTCAATTGAATATGGTTAATATGGAAAACAAGTCTTTGATTACGTAGAGTCTTGGGTGCTAAGAATCCTTCGAACACTGCCTCAGTCCCTAAATCCATTTGCTCTAGATCCTTTTGTATCGGACCGATTGCAATGGCTTCAACGCTCATCTGGATTTTCCTGGCCACTCCTACCTCGTTTGCTTGACCGCTATGTTCTAGCTGGCAATGCATCACCGGTATTCCTGCTGGTGTAAATCGAATTGCGTCTTTAGATACCAAGATTGCAGTGAGGGTGAAATGATTCAACGCCGCTCCGCTACTCTGATACGTTTTCTTGTCTGTGTCTTCCTCTTCAAATTTTTAACTTAGGCCACTACTGCAGGAGCTTCGGTTTGAGCTGATTTGCGCGCTTCTTCACGTTGTACTTCTTTCATCATGATTGAAGGCTCTACTTCTGCTTTCTTAGTCTTGATGATGAGGTGACGCAAAACAGCATCGTTAAATTTAAATGCATGCTCGAGCTCTTCCAGAGTTTTCTGGTCACACTCAATATTCATGCAAACGTAGTGGGCTTTAGCAAGTTTGTCGATCATGTAAGCCATCTGACGACGACCCCAATCTTCAATACGATGAATTTTGCCACCAGCAGCTGCTAATGTCGCTTTATAGCGATCGATCATCGCGGGCACTTGCTCGCTTTGGTCCGGATGGACGATAAAGACGATTTCATAATGACGCATCTAACACTCCTTAAGGATAAAGTCACCTGGGCGTCTTGCTAACTTCCGATGGTTTTAAAGTTAGCGCCAGTGTGACAAGGTAGTAACAAATTGTAAGTACTGCTACAACACTTTCAAAACCGCTTTTCAGCGCTTACCTAATCTCCGGCAAGACCGCTATTCTAGCAAAAAAATCCTGCCAAGTCAGGGATTTATCTACTTTTGCGGCATTTAATGCCAGTTGGAGTGCAATCCGCGCCCTAGGGGCTGTCAAAGTACCAGAGGCTAAGCAACCCTCAAGGTCTTTTTCAGGAATATTGGGGTAGGTAGAGCCAGCACCAGTTCTACTAGTCCTGACCAGGGCAATCCCTTGGGAAGCGGCCTCAGCTAATGGCGTCTGCCACGCATCATGAAAGCCTCCCATCCCAGAGCCAGCGAGAACCAAACCTTTCACTCCACTTCCTAGCCATTGGGCAACTGTTTGGGGGCGGGCACCCGCATGGCTAGTCAAAATCTCAACCCAAGGCCATTCATCACCCTTGGGAAGGGGTAAATCCTCATTCCAGGCTGCTTGAACCGCTTTGACACCGGATAACCACGATGGATTGATCAAGCCAGCAGAGCTGCTTGGCGATGACTGTAGTGGCGCATTCAGCGCTGTGGGGTGGCGTTTGGAGAGATCCATTGCCAAACAAGCTCTGCCATCCATAACTGCATAAACACCACCCGGGCAATTATCCAAAGGAGTTGATGCCCAGCGGATCGCATCCAATAAATTGGATGGCCCATCTGCCCCTGCGGCATTTGCTGGAAGCATGGCCCCGGTCAGAATAATTCTCTTGCCTAATTCTTGAGCAGATTTTCCGCAGATCAGTTGTAAAAAGAGGCCAGTTTCTTCGATAGTGTCCGTACCGTGAGTAATCACTAACCCTTTAACCCAATTGTTTGCAAGGGCTTCTTGAACTGTTTTCCCAAGTAAGCTCAATAAAGGTTCTGTGAGGTTGCGACTGTTAATGTTGGCAATCTGATGGGAAACGAGCTTAAGGCCCTCCGGAATAGCCGATTCGATATGGGCCAACAAAGAGCTAACGGTGACCTGACCAGCCTCATATTGCAGAGGATTTTCAGGTTTAGCAGCGAGCCCAGCAATGGTGCCGCCCATACCCAAAACTAAGATATGGGGTGAATTTTCAGGTTTAGCTTGATTTGGGCTCATCTCCCATTATCTCCCTAAATGACTTGAAAAATAAAATAGTGCTGTATACAATCCCAGTATGGACATAAATACAGTTGATTTTCCCGAGGAGCTGACTGCCCTCCCTAAGCTCACTTCCCGTCAGAATGAGATCTTGGAGTTGATCACCAAGGCCATCGATGAGAGTGGCTCACCCCCCACTCGTGCAGAGATCGCTACTGAACTCGGATTTGCCTCTGCTAATGCGGCCGAAGAACATTTACGTGCACTCGCAAAAAAAGGTTATATCGAATTAACGCCAGGAACTTCTCGTGGCATTCGTATTCCGCAACGATTTAATCAAACGCATAACAGCAATAAATATCGTCAGATGTCTTTGCCGTCAGGTGCTCTCCAACAGCTGACTTTACCTTTAATTGGGCGGGTTGCTGCTGGTTCACCAATCATGGCTGTAGAGCATATTGAAAAGCAAGTGCCGATTGATCCTAGCCTGTTCAGCAAAGGCGCTGATTACTTGTTGAAAGTAAAAGGGATGAGTATGCGCGATGCTGGAATTTTGGATGGCGACTACTTAGCCGTCAGAAAAACAACCGAAGTACGCAACGGAGATATTGTGGTTGCGCGCCTTGATGATGAAGTCACCGTAAAGCGTTGGCTGCAAAAGAAAACGGCGAATGGTATGGTGATCGAATTACAGGCCGAGAATCCTGACTTCAAAAATATTATTGTCGATGACCGTCAACTAAATTTTGCAATTGAAGGCCAGGCAGTAGGCCTCATTCGGGCAGAAGGCTTATAAAGCGGATGTGCTAAAGCAAAAGGCCTCCAATGGAGGCCTTTTTATTTATGTGGCTTACCTTATTTCTTGCTTGGCGCCACAACGTTTGCATTCTTTGGTGATGATGTGATCGTAATCACAGTTTTAGGGCCTGATAAAGAACCTTCATTCAGCTCAACAGTAGCAGTGCGGTCACCCTTAGTGAATACCAAAATACTTGTCTTCGATTTCACCGCACTAATCGTTGTCCAGCCTGCTCTTGGATATTCAGATTGGAAGAAAGCGTAAATATCTGTTGGTGTTTGCACGCCGGATAAGACTACACGACCGACCCAATTATCCCCCCGTCCAATAATTAATGAATCAGATCCAATAATTTTGGACGCTGCGGGAAGTGGCATGTCGCCCAAAAGTTGAGATTGAATCTCCTGCACTTCATTGGGCGTTCCTGTTGGGGAATCTCCAGAACTGGCACAACCGGCTAAGAGCGCGGTGAGACATGCTGTATATGCAGCACCTTTAGAAACGGAGAAAAAATTCATCATATCTTTACCTAGCGTTTGAATAAACCCATTTTAGGGTATGCGCCTAAATCGTCAAGACAAATTACTGGAGGCGCGTGAGGGAATCGAACCCCCGTACGAAGCTTTGCAGGCTCCTGCCTAACCACTCGGCCAACGCGCCAGATAATCAAATCAAAAATGGGAAGCTTTTGAGGGCTTCCCATCGAACTTGGAGCGGGAAAGGAGGTTCGAACTCCCGACCTATACCTTGGCAAGGTATCGCTCTACCAGCTGAGCTATTCCCGCATAACAGGGCGACAGTTTAACAAACAATCCTCAAGAAAGCATTTTTCCGCAAGAACACCAAATTCTCTGTCACGCCAATCACCCCAAAATCCATATGTGGCTTGGGTTTGAAAGCTTTAATCGATTTTGCCAGCTAATTGTGGCAAAGCCTTTTTCATGTAATAAAACATTGACCATAAGGTTAAGAAGGAGGCAACCCAAATGAGCCAAGTACCAACTCGGGCGCAGTCTAACCAACCAAATAAAGTGTCATTGAGCAATAAAAAGGGAATTGCAATAAGTTGCGCAGTGGTTTTTAACTTACCAACCATATGAACAGCAACACTTTTTCCTGAACCTAATAAAGCCATCCACTCACGTAAGGCCGAGATGGTGATCTCGCGACCAATAATAATGAGAGCTACCCATACCTGGACACGATCCATATTCAGCAATACTAACAATGCGGCTGCCACAATCAACTTATCCGCAACAGGATCTAAGAATTGGCCAAAGGCGGATTCTTGCTGCATGCGGCGTGCTAAAAATCCATCTAACCAATCAGTAAGCGCTGCAAGCACAAAGACGATCGTTGCAAAAAGATTTTTCTCAAACGGTGTGAGCCAAGAATTTGGTAGATAAAAAATAGCTATCAGCAATGGTATTGCCGCAACACGTAACCAAGTTAGGGCGATAGGAAGATTAAATGGCATTGGATAAGCATAAACTAAGTGGGAATGACATTACTTAGTGAAGTTGACGATAAATCTGCTCAGCTAGGGTTAAAGATACGCCTTCCACGCTAGCAATCTCCTCAATACTGGCGTTAGCAACCCCTTTTAGACCCCCAAAGCGCGCCAATAACTTCTGACGCCGCTTTGCGCCGATACCCTCTATCTCTTCTAGGCGCGAGACTGTTCTTGCCTTTGCTCGCTTAGCGCGCATGCCGGTAATTGCGAAACGATGCGCTTCATCCCGAATCTGAGCAACCAATAAAAGCGCGGCACTATCAATTCCTAACTCTAATGCGGGGCGGCCATCCGCAAAGATCAGGGTTTCCAAGCCCACCTTACGACCCTCACCTTTTGCCACGCCCACAATCAAGCTTACATCCATACCAAATTCCGTCAGGACTTGCCTAGCCATTTCAACCTGCCCTTTACCACCATCAATCAGAATCACCTGAGGTATTTTGTCGACAGGCAACTCTTGGAAGTTCGCGTAGCGTCTTTGCAAGACCTGACGCATGGCAGCATAGTCATCCCCTGGAGTGATGTCGTTAATATTGAAACGTCGATACTCACTAGACTGCATAGCGTTCTTGGCATACACCACACAAGATGCTTGTGTAGCCTCGCCAGAAGTATGACTAATGTCAAAACATTCAATCCGCAGTTGCTCGAGACTTTCTAAATCTAGAGCCAGAATATCCGCCAGTGCCCGCGCTCTAGCCAGCTGTCCACCAGTCTCCACGAGACGTTTTGTCAGTGCAATCTTTGCATTGCCTTCGGCCATCGCCAGCCAATGGCGCCTTTGCCCTTGTGGCTGAAAGAGGAAAGTAATTTTTCTACCGGCCTGCGTGTTCATCAAGTCATGTAAATCTTCCGGCGGGGTTTCGCTAAGAGCAGAAAGGTCATCACCCACTGACTGAAGCGCGTAATTTAAGACGATCACTGGGGGGATTAAATTAGTACTTACTTCAGTATTGCCAGTAAGGTCTTCTAAATAATGCTGAGCAATAAAGGCTTCTAAAATTTCTGCAGGCGATGGTAACTCACCAGACGCTGTGCGTAAACCTTTCGGGAAGTACGCTCTGTCGCCTAAATGACGGCCGCCTCGCACCATCGCCAAGTTCACACACACCATTCCTTCCATTAAGGCAACGGCAATCACATCTACATCGCCCTCACCTTCTGCTACTGTATCCATAGATTGCTGCTGCAGAACACTAGAGAGATCAGCAATCCGATCACGCAATACTGCTGCCATCTCGAATTCCATTGCCTCGCTATGGGCATGCATTTCTCTTTCGAGTTCCGACAGAACGCGACTATGATTCCCCTCTAAAAAACGCGTTGCTTGAGCAACATCTTGACTATATTGCTCCACACTTAGCCTGCCTACGCAGGGTGCGCTACAACGATGAATTTGATGCAGGAGACATGGGCGGCTCCGATTTTTAAATACGGAATCCTCGCAGGTCCGCAAACGGAAAACTTTTTGTAGAATCTGAACGCTGTTACGGACCGCCCAAGAATTGGGGAATGGGCCAAAGTAGTGATTACGTTTATCTACCTTGCCACGATAAGAAGCCAAGCGGGGAAATTGGTGGCCCGTTAACATCACATAGGGATAAGATTTGTCATCCCGAAAAAGAATATTGAATGGTGGAGCCAATTCTTTAATGAGATTGTTCTCCAGAATGAGTGCTTCCGTTTCAGTCCGTGTTACTGTTGTTTCGTAGCGGGCAATTTTGCCCACCATCAACGCTATGCGTGGTGAAAGTTGTTTACTTTGAAAATAACTGGAGACCCGTTTTTTGAGATTGCGTGCTTTGCCAACATACAGAATCTGTCCCGCCTCATCAAAGAAGCGATATACCCCCGGCAATCCGGGTAGCCGTTTAACGTCCTGCTGAAGGTTTTCAAAAAGCGAATTACTCATGCGTTGGGATATTTTCTGCCAAATCGTAGACAACTATGGAGATGCTGGTGTTTGCTGGCGTCTAGCCCGAAGCTTATCAAGTCTTCATGGCCAAACTATCCGTATTTTTTGCGATGACCTACCAACCCTTAATTTACTCGCTTCCGGCATTGATGAGGCAGTTAAACACCAAATTGATATACAAGCTTGGGAAGCAAGTTACAGCAATGTACGCCACCCTGTTACTGCGCCCGATGTTGTCATTGAAGCCTTCGGCTGCGACCTACCCGAGCGCTATCTTGCCGGTCTGTTTATTGCTCCCATCAAACCCATCATCATTAACCTAGAGTATCTCAGTGCTGAGCCATGGGTAGCGGAGTTTCATGCCAAAGCCTCACCCCAGTCTCACGGCATAGCAAAATATTTTTTCTTTCCAGGCTTTCGTGATGATGTTGGCGGGCTATTGCTCGATCCCATTCCGCCAGAGGGTTATTTAGTTACAAAGCAACTTCCCCAAGACCTAAAGTCAGTTTGGTCAAAGCTACGCCCTAATGCAAAACGAGTCAGTATTTTTTGCTACCCCGGAATCCCATTACGTCAATGGCTTGAAGACTTAGGCAATCTTGGTGAGAACTTCGATATCTTGCTAGCGCATGGTCATTCTGAATTACTGAATGTCTATGACGAGCAAGCCATTCAATTACCCACCAGCCTGCAATTAATACCGATGCCATTTGTGTCGCAAGATGACTATGACTGGGTTCTATCGCAATGCGACTTCAATATTGTTCGCGGCGAAGACTCCTTCATCCGCGCTCAGCTAGCGGGCAAACCATTTATCTGGCACATCTACCCCCAAGAAGATCATGCTCATGAGGTGAAATTGGCAGCCTTTTTAGACTTGTATCTTGAAAGCGCTAGCCAAGACCTGAGATTAGCAAGCATTGCTGCCATGACCTGGTCAATGCCCAGTGAGTGGATTGGCTCCCTAGATGCCTGGCATGCCCATGCCAAAGCCTGGCGTGCCGATTTACTCGAAAAACAAGCCGATGGCGGCTTGGCTGCACGCCTATTGCACTTTATAGCCTAAGCCTAGCGATATAGGCTTGCGGGCGGGTACAATCTTGTTTTTGATATAAACCGCAGAAAATTCGCTCTGCACCCAGGAATAGCAAGATGAAAACAGCACAAGAACTCCGCGTTGGTAACGTAGTCATGATCGGCACTGATGCCATGGTCGTTTTAAAAGCGGAATATAGCCGCTCAGGTCGCAACTCCTCTGTCGTCAAAATGAAATTCAAGAACCTGTTAACTAGCGCACCGAACGAGGGTGTTTACAAAGCGGATGACAAGTTTGATGTGGTGATTCTCGACAAGAAAGATTGCACTTACTCTTATTTCGCAGATCCTATGTATGTCTTTATGGATGGTGACTACAACCAATATGAAGTTGAAGCTGAATTCATGGGTGATGCCTTAAATTACCTCGAAGAAAGCATGCCATGTGAAGTCGTGTTCTACGAAGGTAAAGCACTTTCCGTAGCAATGCCTAATTCACTCGTACGTGAAATCATTTATACCGAACCTGCTGTTAAAGGTGATACCAGCTCAGGTAAAGTTTTGAAGAACGCAAAATTGTCAACTGGCTATGAATTACAAGTGCCTTTGTTCTGCAATACCGGTGACAAGATTGAGATTGATACACGCACCGGTGAATACCGCAGCCGTGCCAACTAATTAGCACTAGGGCACAATACAAAGCTCGGTACGCCGAGCTTTTTTATTCCTCAACTTCAGCCATAATATTCACACTATGAGCAATGACATTACCCCAGAAATCAGACCCCTAGAAGTTGATGATATCCCCCAGCTAATTCATTGTGTTAGGCGCTGCTATGGGGATAGCTACCCCTTCCATGAGATGTATGACCCAGAGGCACTAAAAAGGCTTGTGGATGAAAAGCTCATGTACTCGGTTGTCGCGCAACATTCGGATGGACACCTCATTGGTCATTGCGCACTCACTTTTGACAGCCTTCACAACACGACCCCAGAAGCCGGGAAGATGATTGTTGATCCAGATTTTCGCGGTCACCATATTGCTGAGAACATGGCTAAGAAGCGCATTGAAATAGCTAAGGAATTAGATTTAGTCGGATTTTGGACTGACTGCGTAACCAACCATACTTATAGCCAACATGAAATAATTGCATTTGGCGCGCAAGAAACGGGGATGCTATTAGGCGCCTCGCCCTTTCGACAAATGGCAGGTTTAGATAACTTTACTGACACTCGTATGTCATTCTTATCCTGCTATGTCTCACTAAAAGAAAATGTAAATACCATCTATGTGCCTAATAATCATTTTGACTTTGCAAAAGACTTAGCTCAAAAAATTAATGTCACTAGAAGCGTTTTAGAATCGAATGCCAATGGACATGGAAAATCGGAATACACGGTATCCATAAGTCCTGCAACCCAAATGGCTAATATTAAGATTCAGCATATTGGAGCGGATTTCCTTTCAGCTATCAGTGCCGAGCTAGAAAAGATCGAGTACCTCCAACTTGCCTATACCTTGGTCAATCTTCCTATTTCTCAGGAGGCTGCAGCACTAGCCTTTTCTCAATTAGAGGATATGGGATTCTTTTGGGGTGCCTGGCTCCCGAATTATTCCTCTCATGGAGATGTATTACGCCTCCAAAAGCTTCATGAATCCGTTAATGTAGATGAGATTTTTTGCGCAAGAGAACAAGGGGAGCATATTAAAAAATATATCATCTCCGAATGGAAACGGGTATCTTCCGATCAGTAATTACTAGTTACTGAAGTACTATTGACTTTTTATTGGATTAACCCAAACTGCTTTAGCAATCCTTTGGCATGTTGATATTCAGCTTCGTTTTGTAACTCATCCCACGATAAGGCCAATGACCTTGGCATCAAGCGATTCAGGCGAGTAGCAGACTCGGATTGCTTGGCTTTAGTGATCTTCAGTTTTGCGAGTAATTGATCAGCAAGATCTGGACGGTTACAAATCAGGACTGCATCACACCCTGCATTTAGGGCCAACTCAGCGCCCTTCACCACAGAGCCAGCAACACTCGCGCCTTCCATGGATAAATCATCACTAAAGATCACACCTTCAAAACCTAATTCTTGGCGCAAGATGGAGTGCAGCCAAATATTAGAAAATCCCGCAGGATTTTTATCCACTTTGGGATAAATCACATGGGCTGGCATCACGGCGGACAAACTTAGATCCAACCATTCATAAGGCTTGGCATCATCATTCAAAATTTCCTTAAGGCTACGCTCATCTACCGGAATGGCTACATGAGAATCTGCTTCGGCCCAACCATGCCCCGGAAAATGTTTGCCACAGTTAGCCATGCCTGCCAAACGTAGGCCCTCATTCAAGCTCTTGGCTAATGCATATACGATTTGTGGATCACGACTAAATGAACGGTCGCCAATGACGCTACTGCGTCCAAAATCTAAATCTAGTACCGGGGTAAAACTAAAGTCCACACCACAAGCGCGAAGCTCTGCAGCAAGTACATAAGCACAAGCCGTTGCCGCTGTCATTGCTAAAGCAGCGGATTCAGCAGCATGAATAGATTTACTCTTTGAGCCCCATAGCTCACCTAACTTACGCATTGCTGGCAGATGGGTAAAGTCATCAGTTTTACAGCGCTGCACTCGCCCACCCTCATGATCAATCGAGATCAATACATCAGGGCGTAGCTTTTTAATATCCGCAGTGAGTTTAGTGAGTTGCTTGCGATTTGCAAAATTTCTGCCAAATAAGATGACGCCACCAGTCAACGGATGCAAGATGCGGCGTCGATCCTCTGTATTTAAGACCTGACCAACGACATCTAAAGTAATCGGGCCTGGAGTCATGGTGGATTTAGTCATCTCTTTCTCTTTATTTTTATTTTTATTTTTATTTTTATTTTTGGATCACAATCACATGGGCTATCGCCATATCCTGCTCATCACTCACAGTAACTTGGGCTTCCCAATTTTTTTCGTGCATAAATTGCGCTAAGGCTCCAAGGTAGCTAGTAACAGGCTTACCACTTAACTCATTGAGGGTTTGCAAGGAACGCCAAGTCATCGGCATACACATACCCAGACCAATGGCTTTAGAAAATGCCTCTTTTGCAGCGAATCGGGTGGCTAAAAAAGCAATGCCTCTCTTATGATTTCTGGCGAGGCGCTGCTTGAATACCACCATCTCGTCAGGCCCTAGAATCTTTTCAGCCAAGCGTCCATTAGTGCGATCGTACGCCGCTTGTAAGCGCCCAATCTGCAGAATGTCTGTGCCAATGCCGACGATCATTTTGATGACTTCGCTCTGCCTTGCGCCATCAGGGATTTCATATCAATGATGGCCTTCTGCCAACCTTTGAAAATGGCCTCAGCTACGATGGCATGTCCAATATTCAACTCAGATAATTCTAGAATGGCAGCAATGGGCATGACATTATCTTCATGCAAACCATGGCCCGCATTGACTCTCAGGCCAATGCTCACCCCAAATTGAGCTGCTGCTCTGATACGCTCCAATTCTGTTGCTTGTTCTGGGCCAGATAAATCTGCATAACGGCCAGTATGTAATTCAACTACTGTTGCACCCACATCTTGAGCAGCCTGTATTTGTTTTCGGTCTGGATCAATAAACAGTGATACCCGAATACCCGCTGCCTGTAATTGCTTGGTAGCTGCCTTCACCGCTTCAAAATGCCCCAATACATCTAAGCCACCCTCAGTAGTCACTTCCTCGCGCTTCTCAGGCACTAAGCAGACATCATGTGGCTTTACTTTGCAGGCAATATTAATCATCTCTGGTGTAACAGCGCACTCTAAATTCATTCGCGTTTTGATAAGGGGGCGTATTGCCATTAAGTCCGCGTCTTTAATATGCCGACGATCTTCACGCAAATGTAAAGTGATTAAGTCGGCGCCTGCCTCCTCGGCTAGTCGTACCGCTTTAATAGGATCTGGATAGACAGTGCCACGGGCATTACGCAATGTAGCGACGTGATCGATATTGATACCAAGTTGTAGGGCATGTTGGGATGCTGTCATAACTGTAGATTACTAGATTTTTTTGAGATCAATCAAAATCTGCCTGGTAGTCAAGACTTGATCTTGCAGATGCAAACCCAATAAGAAGCGCATCAGTTGTTTGCTCTCTGAAAGCGTTTCTGGATCAGAAAAATCTCCACCAGCGATTGCTAAAAGAGATTTACCGGTAAGCACTGGCCAATGCCCCGGATCATCCTCTTGAACCGGGCGAACACCGCGTTCAGGCTGATAAATGTACTGAATCTGCGCAATGGGCATTTCATTGGTTTCAACACAACGGTCTAAAGCCGCAGCATAACCAGTCTCTTGCAATAAAGATAACTCAAAAGGCCGTAGGATCTCTTCCAAACCTTTCGATTCAAACTCTAGATTGGATAAGGCATTAATTGTTTCTGAGTAGCGATCGTAGAGTTTTTCATAGTCATCTTCACGAGCCAAAAACTTCACTAGCAACTCGTTGAGATAAAAACCGCAGAGTAATGCATCGCCCACTAAAGAAGGCATGCCACCAACCCATTCAGATTTAGTTAGCGTACGTAATTCAGATTTACCACTCCAAGATACTAGCAGTGGTTGGAATCGTTGTAATACAGGACGTAATACAGAATGGGGTCGCTTTGCGCCTTTAGCAATCAAGGCCATCCGCCCATGTTGCCGTGTGAAGACATCCAGAATTAAGCTGGTCTCTTTATAGGGAATGCTATGCAATACGAAAGCGGGTTCATCAGCAACGCGAATCGAGGCCATGGACTTTTATTCCAGCCCTTGCGCCCGCAATTCAGCGCGATCGTCTGCCCAACCTCGTTTGACCTTAACCCAAGTCTCCAAAAAGACTTTGCCATCAAATAGTTTTTCCATATCGATACGAGCATCAGTTGAAATCTTCTTTAGGCGCTCACCCTTTGCGCCAATAATCATGGCTTTATGGCTATCGCGATCGACCAAAATGGTTGCCGCGATGCGACGCATCTTGCCATCCATCTTGAACTGATCAATCACCACGGTACTGGTGTATGGCAACTCTTCACCGGTAAAACGAAAGACCTTCTCTCGCAGAATCTCCGCAGCCAAGAAGCGCTCGCTGCGATCGGTGATAGTCTCGCCGTCATATACAGCCTCAGCCTCCGGCAAATAACCCTCTAGTACATCTAATAATCTTTGCACATCACCTGGGCTCTTAGCACTCATGGGGACAATTTCAGCAAACTCAGACTTCTGGTCTTCATGGCCACCCAATTCACACCAAGGGCGAGACATGTCTTTCATAAAGTTGAGCAATGCTTGATCACGCTCTGATGGAGTCTGAAAGCGACTATTAAATAAATCCAATTTATTAAGAACCAAGACTACTGGAAGATCGTCTGGTAGAAGCTTTAATACTTTCTTGTCATCTTCACCAAAATACCCCGCCTCAACTACAAAGCAGGCTACGTTGACATCCTGTAGTGCAGTAGTGACAGTGCGATTCAAGGCTTTATTAAGGGTATTCATGAGACGCGTCTGAAAGCCTGGAGTATCTATAAAGATAAATTGCGCTTCTTCCCGATTCTGAATTCCCAAAATACGATGTCGTGTAGTTTGAGCCTTACGAGAGGTGATACTGATTTTTTGTCCGACCAAAGCATTCAGCAGAGTTGATTTGCCCATATTGGGACGCCCAACAATGGCGATAGTGCCGCATCTAAACACGATTAGCCCTTCAGCTTAAGATTTAACTGCTCTTCGGTCACTTCTTTTTTAGCCGCTTTTTTCTTGGCCGACCGAGTTTTCTTGGGTTTACGAGATTCCTGTGGCAATGCTTTCAGCACAGCCATTAAAGCGGTCTTAGCGGCTGATTGCTCAGCAGCGCGGCGGGATGCACCATCACCCTTAACCGATACCTTCAAGCTAGGAATAAGGCACTCTACTTCGAACTGCTGGTTATGAGCAGCGCCAGTAGTTCCAGTGACGTTATAAGTTGGTAAAGGTAATTGATAGCTTTGCAAACACTCTTGCAATAAGGTTTTGTCATCCTTACCTAAGGTTTTAGGATCTACATGCGCCAAGATTACGGAATAGAGTTTGCGTAAACAGGCTTTTGCCGCATCAAAGCCGCCATCAATAAAGATTGCACCAGTAACCGCTTCTAATGTATCAGCCAAGATCGACGGACGACGAAAACCACCACTCTTGAGCTCACCCTCACCTAAGCGCAAGTAATCTGACAGAGAGAGGCTTTGAGCAATCTCATATAGAGCCTGTTGCTTCACTAAGTTAGCCCGCACACGCGAAAGATCACCTTCATCCAAATCTGCATAACGCTCATAGAGCATCTCGGCAACTACGCAATTCAGAATCGAGTCGCCCAAGAACTCCAAACGCTCGTTGTTTTTCTTGCTATGACTACGATGAGTCAAGGCTTGATTCAAGAGCTCGGGCTTCTTGAACGTGTAGCCAAGACGTTCTTGCAGCGGTGCAGTTTCGATAACGGCGCGCGCGTTCATGATCTTTACTCGAAGCCGCCAATGCGGCCGAGGTTGCCTAAGTTCAGCCACACAAAAAATGCTTTACCAACGATATTCTTATCTGGTACAAATCCCCAATAACGAGAATCGGCACTGTTATCACGGTTATCCCCCATTGCAAAGTAATGGCCTGGTGGCACCTTACAAGTCACTCCGGATTGCTGGTACTGACAAAATTCTAGGCCTGGAAATCGCTCTGTAGGCATCACCGTTGCAGGGCGATCTGGATCGTTCAAAATCTCATGGCGATTACCACCCAAGTCTGCTGGGAAGGTTTCTGTGAAGCGTTTTGCATAGCGCATATTTTCCGGGTCGAGATAAGACTCACCACCACTGTATTGCAAAGGTTGACCATTCACTATCAGACGCTTGTCTTGATAAGTAATCACATCGCCTGGCAGAGCCACTACACGCTTAATATAATCAACCGACTCGTCACGTGGATAGCGGAACACGACTACATCACCACGCTTGGGAGAGCCCAAATCCACTACTTTTTGATTGATCACAGGCAAACGAATTCCATAGGTAAATTTATTTACCAAGATGAAATCACCAATCTGTAAAGTAGGAATCATGGATCCTGAGGGGATCTTAAAAGGCTCAACAATAAAAGAGCGTAATACAAATACTGCGCAGATGACTGGGAAAAAACCTGCTGTGTACTCTAACCACAATGGCATCCGCTCAATACCTGCTAGGCGTCTCTGAGGTGCAAAAAACATCTTGTCAGCGATCCAAGCTAGACCCGAGATCACTACTAAGATAAACAGAATCAGTGCAAAGTTCATTAGCCCTCCACCTGCAAGATAGCCAAGAAAGCTTCTTGTGGGATTTCCACATTACCGACTTGTTTCATACGTTTCTTACCTTCTTTTTGCTTCTCTAATAATTTCCGCTTACGAGAGATATCGCCGCCATAACACTTAGCCAACACGTTTTTACGTAAGGCCTTCACGTTTTCACGGGCAACTATATTGCTACCAATCGCCGCCTGAATCGCTACATCAAACATTTGACGTGGGATGATACTGCGCATCTTAGAAACCACTTCGCGTCCACGATGCTGACTATTACTTCTATGAACAATCACCGAGAGCGCATCCACTCGATCACCATTAATCAAAATATCTACCTTGACCACATCCGCTGGACGATATTCTTTAAACTCATAATCCATTGAGGCATAACCACGCGAGATCGACTTAAGACGATCAAAGAAATCCATCACTATTTCTGCCATCGGTAATTCATATGTCAGTTGCACTTGGCGACCAAGATAGTTCATCCCCGTCTGGACTCCCCGCTTACCGACACACAAGGTGATGATGGAGCCTACATATTCTTGCGGCATGTAGAGATTCACCGTAACAATCGGCTCCATGATCGTATCAACCTTACTGGTCTCGGGTAATTTTGCTGGGTTATCCACCATCAAGATAGTGCCGTCAGATTGCTGCACTTGATATACCACGGTCGGAGCGGTGGTAATCAAGTTCATGTTGTACTGGCGCTCTAAGCGCTCTTGCACAATTTCCATGTGGAGTAAACCTAAGAAGCCACAGCGGAACCCAAAACCTAAAGCTTGAGACACTTCTGGCTCATACAAAAGCGAAGCATCATTCAACTTCAGCTTCTCAAGTGACTCTCGTAGTTGATCGTATTCACTAGCTTCTACAGGATACAAACCCGCAAACACCTGAGACTTCACTTCTTTAAATCCAGGCAAAGGCTCGGTTGCTGGAATACGGCCCTGCTGACCAGTTGTATGGGTAACGGTATCCCCTACTTTGGCAGCTTTTAATTCTTTAATGCCGGCAATGATGAAGCCTACTTGGCCAGCACTTAACTCAGGACGATCTACCGATTTGGGGCTAAAGACCCCGACGTGCTCAACCAAATGGCTTGAACCATTAGCCATCAAAGTAATTTTGTCTTTGGGTTTGAGTGTGCCATTCACAACACGGACTAACATCACCACACCAACGTAATTATCAAACCAAGAGTCAATGATTAAACATTGGAGTGGCGCAGTGGCATTCCCCTTTGGCGGCGGTACCCTCCGAATCATTTCTTCAATGACTTCGTGTACACCCAATCCAGTCTTCGCGGAACAAGTCACTGCACCTGTCGCATCAATACCAATAACATCTTCAATTTCTTGGATAGCGCGTTCAGGATCAGCCTGAGGCAAATCAATCTTATTGAGGACAGGAACGACCTCAACACCCAGCTCAATTGCGGTATAGCAATTGGCTACTGTTTGCGCTTCAACACCTTGGCTCGCATCCACTACCAATAAAGCACCTTCGCAAGCCGATAAAGAACGGCTTACTTCATAAGAGAAGTCGACATGTCCTGGGGTATCAATCAGGTTGAGATTGTAAATCTGGCCATCTTTGGCTTTGTAACTCAAAGCGGCTGTTTGAGCCTTAATTGTGATGCCCCGTTCGCGCTCGATATCCATCGAATCGAGAACTTGGGCTTCCATTTCGCGATCAGACAGACCGCCACAAAGTTGAATAATCCGATCTGCGAGCGTCGATTTGCCGTGATCAATGTGGGCGATAATTGAAAAATTGCGGATTAAATCCATAGCGTCTTAATAGGTCATTCAAGAAAACGCCTTGTCAGAACGCACCACAATGATGCGCTGCAAAAAGTCGTCTTAAGGGGATTGTAATGGGTGGCGCCCCAAAGGCGCTGAACCCCATTTTTTAGGCCTTAAATGGCTTATTTAGGCCTTACTGGGATTACCAGAGTGCTGTCAGAACGGCGTACAAAGACCGGAACGGCCTTATTGACATCAAGGCCTTTAATCAGAGCTTCAAATTGCTTTACCCCAGTGATATCGACGTCTGCAACCCGAATAATCACATCCCCAGGACGTACCCCTGCTTTAGCCAAAGACCCATCCCCTAAACCGGTAACCTCAACACCACCTTTGATATTCAGATCCTTCTTCTTGGCATCCGATGGCTCGCTTACTGTCAGCCCAAGTACATTGACTCCACTGCCATTAGCCGCAGGTGCATCGGGTTTTTTATTAGCCGTTTGAGGGGCATCGGTATCAGCAACCGTAACACTTAAATCGCGCGTGCCGCCTTTGCGCCAAACTTGTACTGTAGCGATGGAGCCGGGTTTTGTTTCTCCAACTACCCGAGGTAAATCAGTTGACTTGGGAATCTCGCGTCCGTTAAAACTCAGAATCACATCGCCCGATTCAATTCCACCAGCAGATGCAGGACCGCCAGGGTCGACATTGCGAACATAAGCACCGCGTGGCTTGCCTAAACCTAAACTCTCAGCAACCTCTTTGGTCATCTCGCCTAAGGCAACCCCAATACGACCACGAGTCATTTTTCCATTAGTGCGCAACTGATCTGCAACCCGCATTGCTTCATCAATTGGAATTGCAAATGAAATTCCCATGTAGCCACCCGAGCGACTAAAGATTTGAGAGTTGATACCAATTGCCTGACCTGCCGTGTTTAATAGTGGCCCACCCGAATTACCCGGGTTGACGGCAACGTCAGTCTGGATAAAGGGTAGATAGTCACCGGTATCCCGGCTCTTGGCAGACACAATGCCTGCGGTAACGGTATTCTCGAGTCCAAATGGCGAGCCAATTGCGAGGACCCACTCACCCACCCTGACTTTAGAAGAGTCGCCTAATGGTAATTTCGGCAAGTCTCGCGCTTCAATTTTGACTACTGCGACATCAGTACGCTTATCCAACCCCAATAACTTCGCTTTGAATTCTCGCTTGTCAGTCAATGTGACGTAGATGGTAGTTGCGCCTTCAACAACGTGCGCATTCGTCAGAATCAAACCATTCGATTCAATAATGAAACCAGAGCCTACGCCACGATCCGCTTCTTGAGGTTTGCCAGGATTAGGCTGCGCTTGTTTTGGTCCGTTTGGAATTCCCGGAATCGGAACACCAAAGAAGCGACGAAAGAACTCTGCTTGGTCTTCTGGCATCCCAGGAATACCACCCGGCGTTTGCTGGGTGATTACTTTTTCTGTAGTCCGAATATTCACAACAGCAGGACTTGCACGCTCGACAAGATCGGCAAAATCCGGGATCGTTACCCGAGGATTTTGCGCAGAGGCAGTGGATATGAATGCAGTTTGCCCAAGGCTAAAAATAGCCACGAGCGTAATTAAGTACTTTTTCAACATGCTATTGACCTACTTGGTGAAAACCAACAATGGAGATAAAGAGAATATTAGGTCAGCTTACCAAAAATCAAGGTGCCGTTAGTACCACCAAAGCCAAAGTTGTTTTTAACCGCATGGTCGATCTTCACGTCCCTAGCGGTATTGGCGCAGTAGTCCAAGTCGCATTCAGGATCTTGATTGAAGATATTGATGGTGGGAGGGGATTTCTGGTGATGCAAGGCCAGAATCGTGAAAACGGACTCCAAGCCACCTGCGCCACCCAAAAGGTGGCCAGTCATTGACTTGGTTGAGTTAATTAAAGCCTTCTTGGCATGATCGCCTAAGGCGGCTTTGATGGCTTCGGTTTCGTTCTTATCACCCAGCGGTGTCGAGGTGCCGTGCGCATTCAAATACTGAATTTGATCTGGATTGAGATGGGCATCGCGCATGGCGTTCACCATACAACGACGAGGACCATCCATATTTGGTGCAGTCATGTGATACGCATCGCCACTCATACCAAATCCCAGTAATTCACAATAGATTTTGGCGCCACGTGCTTTAGCGTGCTCATACTCTTCCAGCACTACGACTCCAGAACCCTCGCCGAGAACAAAGCCATCACGGTCTTTATCCCAAGGGCGTGAAGCTGTAGCAGGATCATCATTGCGGGTAGATAGCGCTCTGGCTGATGCAAAGCCACCAACACCTAAAGCGGAAATAGTTGACTCGGCACCGCCAGCCACCATGACATCAGCGTCGCCATACTGAATTAAGCGTGTAGCCAAACCGATGCTATGCAAACCCGTAGTACATGCGGTTACCGCAGCCACGTTTGGCCCTTTTAGACCAAACAAGATACTGAGGTGTCCAGAAATCATATTAATAATGGATCCTGGCACAAAGAAGGGTGAGATGCGACGAGGGCCACGAGCCAGTAACTCAGCTCCAGTTTCCTCAATCATCGGTAAACCACCAATGCCTGAGCCCACCATCACGCCTACGCGCTCCGCGTTTTGCTCAGTGATCTCTAATCCGCTGTCGCGAATCGCCTGCGTGCCTGCAGCAATACCGTAATGGATAAAGGTATCCATATGGCGTGCCTCTTTGGCAGAAACATATTCTTCCACGTTGAAATCTTTCACCTCTCCAGCGAAATGCACGCTAAGCGGAGTGTGGTCAAACTTCGTGATGGTAGCAATGCCTGATTTGCCCGCGAGCAAATTAGACCAAGCTACATCAACTGAATTACCAACAGGTGAGATGAGGCCAAGGCCGGTGACTACAACCCGGCGTCGGCCATTTGATGCTGACACAGTAATACCTAGGCTAGGGAATTAACCCTGAGCTTTTGATTTAGCAAAGTCGATTGCGAGCTGAACAGTGGTGATCTTTTCAGCTTCCTCATCAGGAATTTCGATGCCGAATTCGTCTTCCAAAGCCATTACTAGCTCAACAGTGTCAAGAGAGTCAGCGCCTAAGTCATTCACAAAAGAAGATTCATTTTTGATATCTCCTTCTGCGACGCCTAACTGCTCAGCGACGATCTTCTTAACGCGTTGTTCGATGTTATCCATTAAGTCCCCCAGGGGTTGTAAAAAAACGATGAAAGGATTTTATCAGCTTGGCGGAGCAAATTAGCAAAACCGCCAAAAAATGATGAAATCCTTGCTTTGCCCTTAGGCTAAATAGAGTCCGCCGTTGACGTGTAGGGTATTACCCGTAATATATCCCGCTGCTGGGGAGGCTAAAAATGCCACTGCCTGGGCTACATCTTCTGGGCTGCCAAGGCGGGCTAGCGGAATGTTCGCTTTTAGGGCATTTTGCTGCTCTTCGCTAAGTGCACGAGTCATATCCGTATCAATAAATCCAGGAGCCACGCAGTTTACGGTAATGTTGCGACTACCAATTTCACGAGCAAGGGCACGGGTCATCCCAGAAACGCCCGCTTTAGCAGCGGCGTAATTTGCCTGCCCAGCATTACCCATATGGCCAACGATGGAAGTAATGTTAATGATGCGGCCACCACGCGCTTTCATCATCGGGCGCAACACTGCTTGAGATAAACGGAATATAGAATTTAGATTGGTGTCGATAACCTCACTCCACTCATCCGCTTTCATGCGCATTGCTAAGTTATCGCGTGTAATGCCCGCGTTATTCACCAAAATATGAATGCCCCCATGATCTTTCACAATCTGATCAATGATTTCTTCACAAGCGTTTGGTGCAGTGACATTCAACACTAAGCCACAACCACCCGCAGCCTGCAAGCGCTCATCAATCGCCTTGGCACCAGCAGCAGAAGTGGCAGTGCCAATGACTTTAGCACCGCATTTCGCTAACTCATCTGCAATCGCTTGGCCAATACCGCGCGATGCACCAGTCACTAAGGCAATTTGTCCGCTTAAGTCGAGATTCATATTGGTCTTCCGCTAGATCGAATGGTTTTAATATTGAGTTTGAAATTCAGATTGATCTTGATATTTATTTTAGAGTAGCCAGCACTTCATTAAGACTAGCTTCATCAAATACGGGTAAGCCAGTTACTTGATCGTTAATCCGTTTAGTAAGTCCTGCTAATACCTTGCCCGGACCGCACTCTACCACCTGAACAACGCCTTGTGCAGCCATTGCTTGAATGGTTTCTTGCCAGCGCACGGGCTTAGCAGCTTGACGTACTAAAGCATCTTTAATTGCAATTGGATCATTCAAGATTTCAACATCTACATTATTAATAACTGCAATGGTTGGGGCTTTAAATTCGATATTCGCTAAGTAGTCTTTTAGTTTTTCTGAGGCGGGCTGCAATAAAGAAGAGTGGAATGGTGCAGAAACCGGAAGTGGTAGTGCGCGCTTTGCACCAGCCGCTTTGAGCAGTTCGCATGCTTTAGCCACAGCATCATTAGCACCAGCAATCACTACTTGACCGGGTGCATTGAAATTGACTGCCTCAACCACTCCACCTGAAGCAATGCTAGCTTCAACGCAAATCTGAACTACAGTTGCATCATCTAAGCCTAAAATAGCAGCCATCCCGCCAGTACCAACAGGCACTGCGCTTTGCATCGCTTCAGCACGAAAGCGTACTAAAGGCACGGCATCCTTAAATGCAATCACGCCAGCAGCAACCAAGGCAGAATATTCACCAAGACTATGCCCAGCCATCACCCGAGGAGCGGAACCGCCAGCAGCCAACCAAGCGCGATGAAAAGCAATGCCTGCTGTCAGCATTACAGGCTGGGTATTCGTAGTTAAGGACAATGCTTCGACTGGACCTTCAGTAATGAGTTTTGCCACATCCTCACCCAAAGCTTCTGAAGCTTCTTCCAAAGTTGCACGCACTTCAGGGCGCTCAGAAATGGAGTTGAGCATTCCAACAGATTGAGAGCCTTGACCAGGGAATACGAATGCAAATGTCATGTGAATAAGTCGCTAAAAATAAAAGATTTCTTAGTACTTGAGTGCAACTGCACCCCAAGCAAAGCCACCACCAACGCCTTCTAGTAGAAGATATTGACCACGCTGAATTTGACCAGAACGCACACCCGCATCTAAAGCCAAGGGAATCGATGCGGCTGAAGTATTACCGTGCTCATGCACTGTCACTATCACCTTATCCATAGACATCCCCATTTTCTTGGCAGTACCTTCCATGATGCGGATATTGGCTTGATGGGGCACTAACCAATCAATTTGTTCTGGCTTGAGATTGGCTTTTTCTAATGCTTCATAAGCTACTTGCTCCAAAACCTTCACGGCCAATTTAAATACGGCTGGCCCATCCATGGTCATAAAAGGAGAGCCGTGCACTTCACCGTTACCGGCACGACCGGGGACACAAAGAATATCGCGTTGGCTACCATCAGCGTGTAAAGCCGTTGACAGAATGCCAGCTTCCGAAGAGGCTTCTAAAATAACTGCGCCGGCACCATCGCCAAACAATACGCACGTACCACGATCTTCAAAATTGAGAATACGTGAAAAGGTTTCAGCGCCAATCACCAATACTTTTTTATAAGAGCCGCAACGAATAAAGGCATCGGCTGTTGCTAAAGCGTAAGTAAAGCCAGCGCATACCGCCTGAATATCAAATGCAGCACAGGCTGTATGTGCACCCAACTTATCCTGCACAACACAAGCGGTACTAGGAAAACCCCCTAAATGATCCGGCGTAGAGGTTGACAAAATAATCAGATCTAAATCTTTAGAAGTAATACCAGCACTATCCAAGGCAGCTTGTGCGGCTTTCACAGCCAAATCACTAGTGAGTTCATTTTCAGCGGCAAAATGGCGCGCAGAAATTCCGCTGCGCGTAGTAATCCACTCATCACTGGTCTCTAAGCCCGTTTTAGCAAGCCGTTCAACCAAGTCTTGGTTAGTGAGTCGCAATTCAGGAAGATAACTTCCAGTACCAGCTACTCTTGCAAAGATGCTCATTCTTTTGTCTCCGCCGCAAAGGCTGCAGCAATACGCTCTACCATACGGTTCTTAGCAGCTTCATACGCACGGTCTAAGGCAAAACCAAATGCAAAACGATCGGCAGAGCCATGGCTCTTAATGACGCAACCGCGCAAACCTAATAATACCGCCCCGTTGTAGCGGCGATGGTCAACACGCTTACGCACACGCAGCAATGGCACCATGGCACAAATTGCCATTAACTTGGTCATGAGTGAGCGATTAAATTCTTCACGAATCATCCCACTCATCATTTTTGCTAACCCTTCGCTAGCTTTTAGAACCACGTTGCCAACGAATCCGTCGCAAACCACGATGTCCGTGGTTCCCTTAAAAATATCATTACCTTCTACATTGCCGTAAAAGTTTAAATTGGTTTGACGCAGTAACTCGCTAGTTTGCTTTACTACTTCATTACCCTTGATGACTTCTTCACCAATATTGAGAAGGCCAATGGAAGGGTTCTGTGTACCATCAACCACCTGCACCATGACATTCGCCATCTGTGCAAACTGCACTAAATGCATTGGCTCACAGTCAGCGTTAGCACCCAGATCTAACATGGTCGTGCCGCGCCCTAATTCATTTGGGATGGCAGTGGCAATCGCTGGGCGATCAACACCCTCAAGGGTTTTTAAGACATAGCGTGAGATAGCCATCAGCGCGCCAGTGTTACCGGAGGAGATGACGGCGTCAGCCTTAGCTTCTTTGACCAGCTCAATTGCTACGCGCATTGAGGAATCTTTTTTGCGACGCAAAGCCACTTCGATGGGGTCATCCATCAACACTACTTCGCTTGCAGGAATAATTTGAATGCGCTCCATCAGCGCTTGGGCAGATTGACTCAAGGCCTGCTTGATTACATCCGGATCACCAACCAAAGCAATCTTGACATCGAGATGTTTTTCTAGAAAATCGCAGGCAGCAGGAACCGTAACCACGACTCCATGATCTCCGCCCATGGCATCAATAGCTAGAGTAACGCTCATAAACTCATTGATTGCTGCAAGTGATTTATCCAAGAAAAAAGCGGCTTTTTCTGGAGCCGCTTCTATCTATTTAGACTAAAAAAATTAATCGTTTTTAGTTTTAACAACTTTACGACCACGATAGTAGCCGTTTGGTGAAATGTGGTGGCGCAAATGAGCCTCACCAGTTGTGGCTTCAACAGCCGTAGCAGGTGCGGTCAAAAAGTCGTGCGCACGGTGCATGCCACGTTTGGAAGGTGATTTTTTATTTTGTTGGACGGCCATATTGAACTCCTAAGCAAGGCAATATTCTAGCATGGAAAAGCGTCTAAATGCTTGATTTTTCTGTGGGGCGCACTCAAAACAACAGGACAACTAAGATCTTGATTAAGGACTTTTCTTCATATTTTTCAATATGTTAAAGGGGTTTTCCTGTTTTGCTGACTCTTCTGCACCCTCCACATCCCCAAAAACAGTGGCATGAGGCGCACAGAAGCCCTCTAGGTGCTTTGGAATCAAGGGTAGGGACAATAAAACCTCATCCTCAATGGTTTCTAGAAGACTGAAATGCTGGCTTGCCACCAAAGGCTCCTGCTCTTCATCCTCAATCGGGTAGTCATCAGCCTCGGCCTCTGTCGCAACCAGCACAAAACGGCGTTTTTCATCTAACTCCACAGTACAGTCTTGCAGGCAACGCTGGCAAATCAAATGGAGACGCCCTTTTAGGCCCAATTCCAGAATTTGACGGGGTTCGCCACCAGGGGCATCCTCAAAATGAGTCTCTACGAGCCATGAAAATCCATCGCCCGCCTTGACTGTGGAAGCCTGACCAGCAAGCCTTGGCAAGTCTGAAATCCCTAAAAATCCAGTCCCTTTATAGGAATGGGGGGCACAAAAGTCGACCTTTTTTAAAGCACTAGGCTCGGTCGATAGCTGGACTTGAGGTAAAACTTGATTACGATTCATAACATCAGTCTAAATCAAGGCCTCTTCGAAAGTCAGTAGCAATGAGTAACTTCAGCAATTCATCCCAAAACCCACCCCTAATTCTGGCGTCCACCTCAGTGTATCGCCGCGAACTTCTTGAGCGCCTGCGTATTCCGTTTGATGTTGTTGCACCCAAAGTAGATGAAACACCCCTCACTGGTGAAAGCACTCTCGACTTGGCATTTCGCCTTGCGCAAGCAAAGGCGGCTGCAGTCGCAAAAGAACATCCCCATGCTTGGGTAATTGGCTCTGATCAAGTCGCCGATCTTTGTGGCGCGGCTCTTGGTAAACCCGGTAATTTTGAAAGGGCGCTGGCGCAACTACAACTGATGCGCGGTCAAACAGTGACCTTTCATACTGCGCTCTGTTTAATGAGGGGTGAATCACAAACGACCTTAAGCGTTCCAACTGAAGTACGCTTTCGCAAACTAGCGGATGATATTTTAGAAAGTTATTTACTGGCTGAAGAGCCCTATGATTGCGCGGGTAGCGCCAAGTCTGAAGGCTTAGGCATTAGTCTTCTGGAGTCTATCCAGAGTAATGATCCTACTGCCTTAATTGGCTTGCCGCTTATTGCTCTAAGCGGTTTATTGCGTGACGCGGGTTTTGTCATTCCCTCTAAAACATAGATTGCAATTGAACTCACCAATGACCACACTAGGCGCACTCTACTTAATCCCCAACACTTTAGGTGACGATGATCGCACTGCACAGTTGCCATGGGTACTTCCGAGTGAAACTATTGCACAAGCTGCCAAACTCAAGCATTGGATTGTTGAAGATGCTAAAACTGCTCGTGCTTTACTAAAAGCCATTGATGCGGTTTCTCCCCTGGCTTGCACTATTCAAGAAATGCAGATGAGTGAGTGGCGTGGCGCAGCCCGCAATGCAAAGTATGGTGATTTAGTAAAACCTGCTGATTTACTCAAGCCCCTGCTTGCTGGTAATGATATGGGTCTGATGTCGGAAGCGGGAGTTCCTGGCGTTGCCGATCCTGGGGCTGAATTAGTGCTCGCTGCACATAAACTGGGTGCGCAAGTAAAGCCTTTGGTAGGCCCTAGCTCCATCTTGCTGGGCCTCATGGCAAGCGGTTTGAATGGTCAAAGCTTTGTTTTCCAGGGCTACTTACCTCAAGAGACTCAAGAGCGCAGCGCCAAACTCAAACAACTTGAAGTGGAGTCGAGGAAAGCACAGCAAACGCAAATTTGGATTGAAACACCCTATCGCAATACTGCGATGTTGATGGCTTGCTTGAACGCTTTAGCACCGCAAACCTTATTGTGTTTAGGCGTTGATCTCAGTCTCCCATCCGAAATGATCACCACACTGTCTATTGCAGACTGGCGTAAGCGCTATCCCAGTGAAGCTGCCTGTGCCTCATTACAAAATAGGCCAACCGTATTTCTACTGTTGGCCTAGCAAGCATTATTTAGTAGATATTTTTACTTCAGGTCTGGCGTCTTCACTAAGGCCTTTCCAGCAGCAGCCCCAGCTTCGGCACCAAAGCGCTTAGCGACACGTTCCGCAAAATTTTCTTTCATGGTGTAGTCCAGAATATCGGGTGCTTTAAAGATATCGCGGGCCACCGATTCAACCGTGCCATAGCCATCAACTAAACCAATCTTGACTGCTTGCTCACCATTCCAAATGCGTCCAGAAAATAGATCAGCAGACTCTTTCAAGCGGGTGCCACGACCCTCCCTCACTACAGCAATAAATTGCTGATGAATTTCATCGATCATCGTTTTCACCATTTCAACTTGCTTTGGATCTTCCTTGCTAAACGGATCCATCATGCCTTTATTAGAGCCTGCGGTAATCATGCGACGAGTGACGCCTAATTTATCCATCAGGCCAGTAAAACCAAAGCCTTCCATAATCACCCCAATGGAGCCAACTAAACTGGCTTTATCTACCAAGATCTGATCGGCTGCTACTGCAACGTAGTAACCACCAGAGGCACAAATATCTTCTACCACTACATAAAAAGGCTTATTGGGATACAGCTTACGTAAGCGATGAATTTCATCATTAATCATTCCTGCTTGCACTGGTGAACCACCTGGGCTATTAATTCTTAAAACCACGCCAACGCTTTGTTCATTCTCAAAAGCAGAAGTCAGTGAAGAGTTGATGTCCAATGCATTCGCCATCGAACTCGATGAAATCTCGCCATCCAAGGTCACCATAGCAGTATGCTTTTCGGCGCCCATACCACGTCCTGGAAGATGAAAGTCAAATACTGAAAGCACTACGCCCACTATGACTATTAAAGTCAGCACACGAAATATGGCTTTCCAACGGCGCGCCTTACGAGTCTCTTTCAGATTCTCCAAAAGCAAGTGCTCAAGGGCTTGACGCTCCCAGTTCGAATTGGGGTTATTTTCCATCTTTTAATTCCTTCGTGTTGCTATAAATAGGGTTAGGCCTGTGCAGTTAAATTATCTTTCAGCCACTGTGACAATTGGGCCACATCATCCACATGGGCTAAAGACTGTGAAGTTTTTAAGGTATCCGGGGGATGAGCGCCATACGTCACTGCGATCGCATCCACGCCTGCATTAGCTGCCATATCTAAATCATGCGTGGTGTCCCCAATCATTAATATCCGTCGAGTAGGTACTTGGGTAGCATCAGAGAGTTCTAGCAACATACCAGGATGGGGTTTTGAGAACGACTCATCTGCAGTGCGTGTCTCATGAAAAAGATGACCGATTTGATGATGCTGCAAAGAACGGTCTAAACCGACCCTGGATTTTCCGGTAGCCACACCTAAAAGATATTTATCAGTTCGTAATTTTTCTAACAACTCCCGAATACCAACAAACAAATCGAGTTCATGGTCTTTAGCTAAGTAGTGATAACGAAAACGATCCGTCAATTTTGGAAAGTGGGCTGGATCAATCCAAGGCACCGCCCTGCGCAAAGAGTCATGAATACCCAAGCCAATCACTGAGCTGGCTAAAGCATCATCAGGCTCCTGAAAGCCCAAGTCACGACATGCCTGCTGTATGCAGTCGACGATTGTCGGTGTGGAATCCATGATGGTTCCATCCCAATCCCACACAATCAGGTCGTAGCGACGATCGGAGTTATTTCCTGGGGCCATTGCTTATGCTTCTAAAGGTTCGAAATTCTTCATCATGGCTGCAAACTCTGCAGGTAAGGGCGATTCAATCCGCATTTTTTCACCAGTACGAGGATGTGTAAAGCCCGCAAGATGAGCATGCAAATACAGTCTTTTGGATTTAATGCGTTTATCTTGGTCTTCAAAGCCATATTTATCGTCACCCAAAATGGCATGTCCCAATTTCTGCAAATGCACTCGAATCTGGTGAGTGCGCCCAGTTTTCAATTGAGCTTCAGCCAAGGTGATCGCCATATCCTCACGCTTCATTATCTTAGTCACCCGCAAAGCGGTATGGCTTGGTAAGCCTTCTGGATCAACGCGGACCCGACGCTCCCCGTTCGGCAATAGATATTTATGCAATGGAAATTTGAGTTGCATGACTTGGGTTCCTTGCTGGATTTCCCCATGTGCAAGTAAGTAATAGCGTTTATCCGTTTGACCTTCACGAATTTGACGATGGAGCTCCACTAGTGCGCTGCGCTTTTTGGCCAGCAATAAAACACCTGAAGTATCTCGATCCAAACGATGAACCAATTCTAAAAAATTTAATTCTGGGCGGGTAATACGTAAAGTCTCAATCACACCCAAGGCAATACCAGATCCACCGTGCACCGCTAAACCAGGAGGCTTATCTATGATTAAGAGTGCTTCATCCTCGAAAAGGATCGGCATCTTGTCTGAGTAGCCTCTTGCACGGGATTTAGTTTGTGCTGTGTTTACTGCTGCCATCTGAGATGGTTCAGCGATTCGGACGGGGGGAACTCGAACGACATCCCCCTCAATGAGCCGAGTGGTCGGTTCTGCCCTCTTCTTATTTACCCGCACTTCGCCAGACCGAATAATTCGATAGACGTGACTTTTAGGGACCCCTTTAGCCCAGCGCAGCAAGTAATTGTCCAGCCGCTGTCCCGCCTCTTCTGGGCCTATGGTCTGCAATTGGACTGCAGCAGGGACTGATTTGGGTGTGCTTACTAGATCGGATTTCATGGTTTATCTCTCTTGCCGCCTCGACAGGGGGCGACAAGGGACTCAACAATACCCCATTGTCATTCAACTTGTGCCGTATAATCAACGCTCTAGCCAATTTATTGGCCCGAGACTAAGCTGATTCAGGTTGGAATCGTGGGGCTTGGAGTCGCCCTTTAAAAGACTCCCGGGGTTGCCCCTCCCCCGTTGTAATGAGGCGCAGGGTTGGTGTGCCGTATGCCGCGACCCGCGATTAGAAGACAGTTTTCAGGCGCGCGCCTGCATTGATGACCTAAAGGAGGTCTCTGCGGCGATCGTCAAGTGTGGCACCGATTTAACCAAGAGTTAAGGAGGTGGACTAGGTAAAAGATGCCTAGATTTGCAGGATCCACACTATTCAGCCGCCTTAAGGTTTCGCCTTAAGCGGCATCGAACTTGTCCCCTAACGCAGCGCGCAACGACGCCCTCCCCCATAGGAGAGTGTTATGAAACGCATGTTATTTAATGCAACTCAACAAGAAGAGTTGCGAGTTGCCATCGTTGATGGTCAAAAACTCATTGATATTGATATCGAAGCTGCCGGTCGTGAACAACGTAAAGGCAATATTTACAAAGGTGTTATTACCCGCATTGAACCCTCTCTAGAGGCTTGCTTTGTCAATTACGGTGAAGAACGCCATGGCTTTTTGCCATTTAAGGAAGTAGCCCGCACTTATTTCAAAGAGGGCATAGACGTCCGCAGCGCTTCCATTAAGGATGCTCTGCGCGAAGGTCAAGAGATCATTGTTCAGGTAGAAAAAGAAGAGCGTGGCCAAAAGGGCGCCGCTTTAACCTCATTCGTTTCCCTGGCAGGCCGTTATTTAGTATTAATGCCTAATAACCCCCGTGGGGGTGGCGTATCCCGCCGCATTGAAGGTGAAGACCGTCAAGAACTCCGTGAAGCAATGGGGCAATTAGAAGTGCCTGATGGCATGAGCATCATTGCCCGTACTGCAGGGATCGGTCGCGATGCCACTGAATTGCAATGGGACTTAAGTTATCTCATGCAATTGTGGAAAGCGATTGATGAGGCTGCTAAAGGTAATTCAGCGCCGCTGTTAATTTATCTCGAATCGAGCTTAGTGATACGTGCAATCCGCGATTACTTCCAACCAGATATCGGTGAGATTCTCATTGATACAGATGACATCTATGAACAAGCTGCTGCATTTATGTCAGTAGTGATGCCGGATAATTTGCCAAGAGTGAAGCGTTATCACGACGATGTACCTTTGTTCTCACGCTTTCAAATCGAACACCAAATTGAAACTGCGTACTCACGTACCGTGCCATTGCCATCTGGTGGCGCAATTGTGATCGACCACACTGAAGCTTTGGTTTCGGTAGACGTCAACTCTGCACGCGCGACCCGTGGTTCTGATATTGAAGAAACCGCAACGCGTACCAACTTAGAAGCCGCCGATGAAATCGCCCGTCAAGCACGTTTACGTGACTTGGGCGGTCTGATCGTGATTGACTTCATTGATATGGAATCAAGCAAAGCACAAAAGGATGTTGAGAATCGCTTGCGCGACGCTCTGCGTCATGACCGTGCCCGCGTTCAAATGGGCAAGATTTCCAAGTTTGGTTTGATGGAAATGTCACGCCAACGTTTGCGCCCAGCGCTATCGGAAGGTAGTCATGTCACTTGCCCTCGTTGTAACGGCACGGGCCATATTCGTGATACTGAGTCTTCAGCATTGCAAGTTCTACGCATCATCCAAGAAGAGGCGATGAAAGAAAACACTGCAGCGATTCATACTCAGGTACCAGTCGAAGTGGCTGCATTCCTCTTGAATGAAAAACGTGCTGAGGTGATTAAGATTGAGACCCGCTTCAAAGTCAATGTCTTGATGGTTCCTAATAAGCATTTAGAAACACCCCATTACAAGTTAGAGCGTTTACGTCATGATGATCCGCGTTTGGATGATCAAAAAGCGAGCTATGTCATGGCAGAAGAAGCTGCTCGAGAACTCGAGACCGACACTACAGTGAGTCGTAAAGATGCTGAGGTGAAAGTTCGTCCGGAAGCGGCAGTTAAAGGCATCACCCCAACGCAACCAGCACCGGTTAGTCAGCCACGTCCAGCACGGACTGAAAAAGTAGTTAGCGAAAGCAGCTCTGGTGGCCTCTTTGGTTTTATCAAGAAACTATTCTCTTCATCTCCTGCAGTTGAAGAAAAGCCTGCCCTAAGCAATGCCCGTGGCCGTAATCAAGGCCGCAATGGTAGCAATAGTGGCAATCGTAATCGTGGCCGTCGTGGTGAGCGTAATGACCGCAATGGTGAACGTACTGAACGTCCAGTAGCTAGCGCTACTGAAGCAACAGCAAGCGAAGGGAATAACCCCCGTAACGCTAACCGTAATAACCGCAACCGCAATCAAAATGGTCCAAAGCCTGAGCGTCAAGCAAATCCAGCTGCAGTAACACCCGCAACTGAAGCTGCTCCAGATAGCGATGCTCCAAGCGCTGAAGGTGATGAGCGTCGTGGTCGTGGTCGCAACCGTCGCGGTCGTAGTCGTGGCCAACGTGGCGAACGCACTGAAACAAATGGTGAAACCCTCAATGCAGCTCCTGTAGCAGCGAGTCCATTTACAGGCCCTCCTGTAGGAATGGCTGGCGCATCTGCTTCAATGCCGATTCAGAATATTGTGAACAGCTTTGGTAATGCAAAACCTGCTGTTGCAAAACAGGAACGTGCGCCGCGCGCTCCACGTCAGTCAAACCGTTCTGCACCAGCTGCGCAAACAAGCACACCAATCCCAGTAGCAGTTGTTGCTGCAGTGGAAGTGATTGTTAAACCAATGCCAGAACTTCCAAAAGTGGCCTTCCAGGCGCTTGAAGAAACTCCCTTGCATAGCGTTGTGCAATCCGCTGGCATGATCTGGGTGGCAACTGATGCTTCTAAGCATGCTGAGGCACAAGGCCAAATTCAGGCTGAACCAGCGAATTTGGGTAGAACACCGAAGCCTGCAGCAATATCGTCAGATGGTCCGATGGTTTTAGTTGAAACTGGCGGCCAAGAAAAAACGGTCTAACGCGTACTAAGCTTTTTCTCCAGACCGCCTTTTATCCCACAAGGATATTGGGCGGCTTGGCAGAAACCCCGTTTCACAGCCATAATCGAGGATATGCTTGAAAAAGTCATTCCCATTCGTATCGATGAAGGCAAAGGCCTGACGCCATCTATTAGCGCCCCTTTAATCGAACCCCATGGCCATACTCAAGATGCTCGTGGGCGTACTCTGCGCGATCTCAGAATTTCTGTAACCGATCGCTGTAACTTCCGCTGCACCTATTGCATGCCCAAGGAAGTGTTTGACCAAAATTATCCCTATCTTTCTCACAAAGAGTTACTCAGCTTTGAAGAAATTACCCGCCTGACATCCATCTTTTCCACGCTGGGCGTAGAGAAGATTCGACTGACGGGTGGTGAGCCTTTACTACGTAAGAATTTAGAAATCCTCATCGAGATGCTTTCCCGGGTTCGCACTCCTGAAGGCAAACCTCTTGACCTCACCTTAACTACGAATGGCAGCATCCTGCGTAAAAAAGCTGCCGCACTGAAAGCTGCTGGCTTACAGAGACTCACGGTGAGTCTCGATGGTTTAAATGACACCATCTTTAAGAAAATGAATGATGTTGATTTTCCAGTAGCCGATGTACTCGATGGCATTAAAGCAGCTCAAGAAGCAGGTTTTGAAAACATCAAAGTCAATATGGTGGTGAAAAAGGGGACAAACGATCAGGAGATCGTACCCATGGCCCAGCATTTCAAAGCTAGCGGTGTCATTCTGCGTTTTATTGAATTTATGGATGTAGGAAGTTCAAATGGCTGGAATATGGCAGAGGTGCTGCCCTCTCAAGAAGTCATTGCCAGAATTAATGAAGTCTTTCCTTTGGAGTCGGCGCAAGCGAACTACTCGGGTGAAGTAGCGCAACGCTGGCGCTATGCGGATGGCTCTGGTGAAATTGGAGTGATTTCTAGTGTGACCCAAACTTTCTGCCATGAATGCACGCGTGCCCGTATCTCAACCGATGGCCAAATGTATCTCTGTCTTTTTGCCAACGAAGGTTTCGATTTCAAAACCCTATTGCGCTCCGGAAAAAGTGATTTAGAAATTGCCAATGCAGTCATGAATACTTGGGCGCTACGCGATGATCATTACTCTGAAATTCGTGGCTCTCACACTGCAAAACCATCAACCGGTAATCGTAAGGTTGAGATGTCTTATATCGGTGGTTAATGATTCACGCTGATCAAATTACTGGACTGATTCTGGCCGGCGGTCGTGCACAGCGCATGGGTGGCATTGATAAAGGCCTAATTCCTTTTCATGGCAAGCCCTTAATTGAATTGGCTATTGCCAGACTCCAGAGTCAAGTGGACTCCATCATCATCAATGCAAACCGCAACATCACTAAATATGCTGCTTATGGCTATCCAGTAATAATGGATGAAACGCCTGACTTCTCAGGACCCTTAGCTGGCTTTTCAGTAGGTCTTCAGGTTTGCAAGACCCCTTACCTCCTGACCTCACCGTGCGATTCACCACTACTCCCAATTGACCTAGCTTCTCAGTTAGCAAGTGAAATGGAGTCAGGCGACTACCAACTGGTTTATGCCTCTAGTAAAGAGCCTGATGGCAAGGTCTGGGCCCAACCGGTTTTTTGCTTAATGCGTTCGAACTTACAAGAATCTTTAGAAGCCTTTCTCCAAAAAGGGGATCTGAAAATTGATCGTTGGTTTAAAGAGTTGCGGAGCAGTACAGTCGTATTTGATGATGCCCAAGCATTTGCAAACGTCAATACCCCTGAAGAATTGAAAACTTTAGAAGAGGCCTCGGTATGAAGCATTCTCCTAATAGTCTGATACCCCTCGCCTCCTCACTCCATGTTGATGAAGCACGCAAAGCAATTTCTGAATTGGTTCAAGAACTGATTCAAGAGTCCAACGCGATTGGTGACCCCAGCGATATTGAAATAGTTTCTTTGGATCAGGCTATCGATCGCATCCTAGCCGAGGATTTGCTCTCCCCAATCGACGTTCCTGCTGCGGATAACTCCGCGATGGATGGCTTTGCCTTTGATGGCTCCTGCCTTGATATCAACACTTCCGAAATCACCTTACGAATCGTCGGTACGGCTTTTGCAGGCAAAGCTTTTAATGGCAAGATTCAACCGGGTGAGTGCGTAAAGATTATGACTGGCGCTCTCATGCCTACTGGCTGTGACACCGTCATTCCTCAAGAGATGACTAGCGCAACAGAAGATCTGAAAATTGGATTTCAGCAAAATCAATTAAAGCGAGGCGAGAACCGTCGTCTTCGTGGTGAAGACTTACAGCAAGGGAAGCCGGCTATTGCGGCAGGTCGCTTATTGCGTCCCTCCGATTTAGGTTTAGCAGCGTCACTTGGCATTGCCTCACTTAAAGTAAAACGCAGGCTCAAGGTAGCCATTTTGTCTTCGGGTGATGAATTGCGTTCATTAGGCCAAGCATTGGATGTTGGCAGTATCTATGACAGTAATCGCTATAGCCTCACTGGTTTACTGAATCGCCTGAATCTAGAAATCATTGATTGCGGAATTGTGCGCGATGAACCCGCTTCCTTAAAAGAGGCCTTCTGTGCTGCAGCTATGAAAGCAGATGTGCTGATTTCTTCTGGGGGCGTTTCCGTTGGTGAGGCAGACTTTACCAAGCAAATCATGCAAGAGCTTGGTGATGTAGGCTTCTGGAAAATTGCCATGCGGCCAGGCCGCCCGATGGCCTTTGGGATCTTAAAGCCAGTAGCAGGAAACCATTCCGCTCGTAAAACCTTATTTTTTGGACTGCCCGGCAATCCCGTTGCCGTCATGGTGACTTTTTATCAATTTGTGCGTGCCGCTCTTTTGCAGCTAAATGGTGCCATCCAAACTGAGCCACCACTCATGCAAGCCATTAGTGAAGCGCCCATACGCAAGAAACCAGGTCGCACCGAGTTCCAGCGCGCCATCCTTGGGAGGAGTCCTGACGGCAAGCCCACGGTCAAGCTGACTGGAAGTCAAGGGGCGGGCATTTTGCGCTCCATGAGTGAAGCCAACTGCTTTGTCATTCTTGGCCACGAGCAAGGAAATATTGCCGCTGGAGACTGGGTAGATGTAGCGCTTTTTGATGGACTGCTTTAAGATTGCGTCATTATGAAACTTAGTAAAAAAGAATTGGTCTTCCTCGACCCGATGCACACAGCCAAAACCTTAGTTTTGGTTTATCTCTGCTTCTCAGTTCCGATCGTCTTGTTGGCACTCTTTGTGGCCTTCATTCGTGACGGTGCGATCCCTGGTTTTACGGTGCTATCCGCCTTGATTCTGAATGCCTTACTAGGCTTTGGTTTACTCTGGATTGCTTGCAAAGTGTATAACTGGGTAGCTGGAAAATTTGGTGGAATTGAATTGGCCTTGCGCGAGTTACCTGAAGAGATTGAAGCCGAGTAAAAACAAAACTTCAGTACACCTAAAGTAATAAAGCCGAGCATATACTCGGCTTTATTTTTTACATCCGCAATACTTTATTAACCGGTAAACAATTCCTGGTTAATTAAACTTGGTGGCTTCTTACCATCGAGAGCAGCACGAAGATTTTCTACTGCTAAATCTACCATCGCCCTGCGGGTTTTCTCAGTAGCACTTGCAATGTGCGGCGCCAGAACAACATTACTTAATTTGAGTAAGTCAGGATGTACGTTTGGCTCACCTTCAAATACGTCTAAGCCTGCTGCAAATAGCTTCCCTTCTTTAAGTGCTTTTGCTAAAGCCACATCATCGACGATTCCTCCCCGCGCAATGTTTATCAGGGTTGCAGTCGGTTTCATATGGGCAATTTCTTTTGCACCGATGGTGTGATGATTATTTGCTGTATAGGGTAATACCAAAACTACATGGTCAGCAGTACGCAGTAATTCTTCCTTAGAAACATGCGTAGCACCGCAAGCTTTTTCTTCAGTTTCAGAAAGACGGCTGCGGTTGTAGTAAATTACCTTCATCCCAAAACCCAAGGCCCGCTTTGCAATGCCTTGACCAATGCGCCCCATGCCAATAATGCCTATTGTGCTGTGATGCAAGTCCATACCTAAGGGATTATTCACAATCGACCACTTATCCCAATGACCTGCTCTCAACCAATGCTCAGATTCAGCAATGCGTCGTGCGGTTGCCATTAACAATGCAAAACCAAAATCTGCGGTGGTATCGGTTAATACATCTGGGGTATTGGTAGCCATCACGCCAGAGCTGGTCATTGCAGGCACATCAAAATTGTTGTAGCCCACAGAAATATTGGCGACTACCTTTAAATTCTTTGCCAGCGCTAAGGCATTTGCGTCAATACGCTCACTTCCTGCGACTAATGCCCCTACAACCATAGAGAGTTCTTTCTGCAACTCCGCAGGGGTAAAGATCTGGTCGGCCTGATTAGACCGAACCTCAAAGGATTCCTCTAATTTGGCCAATGCCTCTGGAAAGATCGCTCGGGCGACTAGAATTTTGGGTTTGGGCTGTGTATTCATAGGAGAAACTTTACCTCAAGTAAATTACCCTTTTTGCCTGAAAAATAGGCTATTTCAGCTAAAATTGATCTTTTATAACTTATCAACCCTCAATTTGAGGGCTCTTGAAATAAAACTACCATGACTTACGTTGTTACCGAATCCTGCATCCGCTGTAAATACACTGACTGTGTTGATGTCTGCCCTGTTGATTGCTTTCGCGAAGGGCCTAACTTTTTAGTCATTGATCCGGATGAGTGCATTGACTGCGCTGTCTGTGTTCCTGAGTGTCCTGTGAATGCGATTTATGCAGAAGATGATGTTCCTAGTGATCAACAAGCCTTCATCAAACTGAATGCTGATCTCTCTCCATCTTGGACTTCGATTACCAAGTCTAAGGCTGCTCTTCCAGATGCAGACGAATGGAAAGATGTCAAAGATAAACTTGATCAGCTCGTAAAGTAATTTCTCTATTCCCTTTTCGAGAATTCGTGTTGCACTCACCCACCCAAACCGACGCTGTCATTATTGGCGCTGGTCCTGTGGGCCTCTTTCAAGTCTTTGAACTTGGTCTACTAGAAATCAAAGCACACGTTATAGATTCACTTCCAGAGATTGGTGGTCAATGTATTGAACTGTATCCAGATAAACCGATCTACGACATTCCTGCAATCCCAGTTTGCACTGGTCGCGAGCTAACCAATAATTTACTCAAACAAATTGCACCTTTTGGCGCCCAGTTTCATCTAGGACAAGAGGTGACGAAGCTTGAGCCACAAGCTGACGGCCGCTTTTTGATCAGCACCTCACGAGACCAACATTTTTTAAGTAAAACCGTATTTATTGCTGCTGGTGTTGGGGCTTTCCAGCCCCGTACCCTGCGCCTTGATGGGATTGAGGCTTTTGACGACAAACAGATTTTTTATCACGTCAAGAATCCCGAGCAATTTATCAACAAAAAAATTGTGATTTGTGGAGGTGGTGACTCGGCACTAGATTGGGCCTTGTATTTTGCTGATAAGGTAACCAGTCTTACCCTAATTCATCGACGCGATGACTTTAAAGCCGCACCAAAATCGATTGCCAAGATGCGTGAGCTATGCGCTAACAATCAAATCCAATTATTGATTGGGCAAATTACGGGGTATGAGCTTGCGCAAGATCGAATTTCACAAATAGCGGTTACTGGTATCGACGGCAATACACAATCTATTCCGGTAGATGATCTGTTGATCTTTTTTGGTCTCTCTCCCAAATTAGGACCGATTGCTGATTGGGGCTTGGATATCGAGCGCAAGCAAGTTGTCGTCGATACCGAGAAATTTCAAACTAGCATCCCTGGGATTTATGCGGTGGGCGATATCAATATTTACCCTGGCAAGAAAAAACTGATTCTTTCTGGGTTCCATGAGGCAGCCTTAGCAGCCTTTGCGGCGGCTCAGTACCTGAACCCTGAAAAATCCATTCAACTCCAGTACACCACCACTTCGCCTAAGCTTCACAAAGTCCTTGGGGTAACACCTCCCATATTCGAGTAAGCTATCTCTCAATAACTCATTTTTGCCAATATTCTTATGCGCCAATATCACGATTTAATGAAAGAAGTCCTTGCTAAGGGCGTCCAAAAATCCGATCGGACTGGCACAGGTACCCTCTCTGTATTTGGCCACCAAATGCGATTTAACCTGGCTGATGGCTTCCCCATGGTCACGACCAAAAAGCTTCACCTAAAGTCCATCATTTATGAATTGCTCTGGTTTCTCAAAGGCAGTACGAACAATAACTGGCTTAAAGAACGTGGCGTATCCATCTGGAATGAATGGGCTGCCCCCGATGGTGAATTAGGCCCCATTTATGGATATCAATGGCGTTCTTGGCCAGCACCTAATGGACAGCATATTGATCAGATTACAGAGGTAGTAAATACCATCAAACAGAATCCGGATTCGCGTCGCATCATTGTTTCGGCATGGAATGTGGCGGATATACCTCGCATGGCCTTAGCACCCTGCCACGCGTTTTTCCAGTTCTATGTTGCCGATGGAAAATTGTCTTGCCAACTATATCAACGTAGTGCAGATATCTTCTTGGGCGTGCCTTTTAATATTGCAAGCTATGCCTTGCTTACCCATATGATGGCGCAGCAGTGTAATTTAGAAGTAGGTGACTTCATTTGGACTGGCGGCGATTGCCACCTGTATAGCAACCATTTAGAGCAAGTCGATCTGCAGTTATCTAGAGATTTTCTGCCATTGCCTAAACTCCATATTTTACGTAAGCCTGACTCTATTTTTGACTATGAGTTTGAGGATTTTGAAATCGTTGGTTACGAATCCCATCCACACATTAAAGCGCCAGTAGCTATTTAAGAAAATAATCAATGACACAGCCTGCTATTTCCATAATCGTTGCCCGTTCGCGTAATCATGTCATTGGTCGCGATAACCAAATGCCTTGGAAGATCTCTGCCGATTTACAGTTCTTTAAACGCGTCACTATGGGACACCCTGTAGTGATGGGACGTAAGACCTGGGAATCGATTGGGCGCCCTTTACCTGGACGCCGCAATCTCGTCGTTAGCCGCAATTCCCAATTACAACTGACAGGTGCTGAAGTGGCTGGTTCATTAGATGAAGCATTAGATCGTTTACGTGAGTCACCCCGTGTTTTTGTAATCGGCGGTGAGCAATTATTTAAGCAAGCTTTTGACAAGGCGGATCGCCTCTACATTACCGAGATAGATATGGATGTAGCTGGTGGTGATACCTTCTTTGAAGTTCCTGATAAGGCCTCTTGGAAAGAAACAGAACGTAGCTCAGGATCTGAAGGTGATATTACTTTTCACTTCGTCACTCTCGAACGTCAATAGCGCACAATCAATTTAGCAGTAAATTAAAAGGGCTCCGAGGAGCCCTTTTAATTGAATTAACTGCTTATTTATTGCTTACTGAATCACAATCTTGGATTCTTTCGCAATCTGAGACACAAACTCAAACTGCTTTCTCTGAGCTAAGCCATTACGAATTGCAGGCTTAGCTTGCTCAAAAGTGGGTGGCTTGCTAGATTTTTTATCATCCAGCTTGACTAAATACCAAGCTTGTTGCATCTGAATAGGCGCTGGGGAGACTTGTCCTTTGGCTAAGGTAGTTAAGACAGCAGCAATTGGAGGGGGTACTTGGCCACTCTGCACCCAACCAGCTGCACCGCCCTGAGCCTTATTGGGAGCCAGTGAAACGCTTTGAGCCACTTTATCAAATGGTTCGCCCTTTTTAATTCTGGCTAGCGCAGCTTTTGCATCTGCTTCACTGGCTACGGCGATGTCGCTAATCTTGTATTCCACAATCATTCCTTGTGGCCCTAGACTTCCTAGTTCTTTGTTGTACTCAGCCTGAACATCTGCATCCGTGATTGGATTTTGTGCCATAAACGTAGCCAGCTCAAGATCGGCTAAATAATTTTGGCGGATAAGCATCAATTGCGTATTGGCTTTTTCAGAATTAGCCAAGCCATCTTTTTCAGCCCGCTGAGATAACAACATTACTTCAATGAATTTCTGAATAACTACCTTACGTAACTCAGGAGAGTCTTTCTGTCCTTGAGAAAGAGCCATTTTGATGCCCTGCTCAACCATATCATTAGTAATAATTGCACCATTTACAGAGGCAGCTGCATTGATTGGCAAACCACTCTGTTGGGCGAGTGCAGCACCCACAAAAGGTCCGGATAACAGACTTACAGCAACAATAGGTGCCACGGCAGATTTAAATAAATAGGATGGGAATTTCATGGATAGTCATCTTTCTAAAATATAGGGCTAATATTACCAGCCCCCTTCGTCTGTAGTATTTTGCGGCGGTAAAACAGTCGTATATGCGTTTAATACCTCACTACGGTTCATGCGAACTGGGGAACACTAAGACTTAAAACGTTAATACCGGTTTCATTGGCTGATAGGGCTCGGCAGACTCTGTTTCCAAAGCCTCTGCCTCTTCTTCGCCCGTAGATTGACGATAGTATTTGGCATCTATGGATTGCCTTTGAGCCGCACGCTGTTGTTCAGCGTTAGGGTTGACCGGGCCAAATGGCCCCTCAACTGGCGAGATCGATTGATTATTAAATTCTCTAATCTGTTCGGGGGTATAGGGCGAATACGTTGTCATACCCGAACTAGTCTGCCCCATTGTTGTAAGTGATACGCCCATTAAGAGCAGGAAATAGCTAGATTTGATTGAGTTGAGTTTCATCTACCTATTTTAGAGTACAAAAAAATGGCTTAAATAAAGTGCCTGCGTAAAAGTGATAAGCGCTTCCTGACCATCGGTAGTCGAAATGCTAAAAGCACCAAAATCACTGCGGCATAGATCATGACGGTATCTAAATCATTTTTACCCGCTTTATGCCACCAGTAATGGATTATGGCCGTACACGCAATCACATAAATTAATTTATGCAATGCAGACCAATGCCTTCCAAGCTTTCGTACTGCCCAATGATTTGAACTTAAGGCTAATGGGATAAGCAATACAAATGATGTAAATCCCATCGTAATAAAAGGGCGCTTGATAACATCAGCCCACATTGCCTGTAGATCAAGATTTTGATCCAACCAAAACCAAATTGAAAAATGGATCGCAGCATAGAAAAAACAAAAGAGACCAAACATACGCCGCAATTTGATCCAGGCAGCCCATCCCGTGATGAGCCTTAAAGGGGTCATTGCTAAAGTAATACATAAAAAGATGAGTGCCCAAGTGCCCGTAGATCGGGTAATCCATTCAATCGGATTGGCGCCAAGATCTCCTTGGTAGCCAAACCAGACTAAGCGCCCTAAAGGTAGTAGAGAGAGTAGAAATACAGCGCTTTTTAAATACGTCATAAACGCATATTAAACGACCCATCAAACATCTGATGGGTCGTGACAGGTTTTAACTTAGCCCTAAAGTTAGGCCAAGCTCAAACCTTCTTTGCTAAGCGGAAAGTTTCGAACAGGTCGCCCAATTGCTGCAGAGATGGCATTAGCCACTGCTGGACCCACGACACAGATTGTGGGCTCACCTACCCCTCCCCAGAAATCGTATGTAGGCACTAAGACACTTTCGATTCTTGGGGTGGAGGCTAACTTGAGTAAGGGATAGGTATCCAGATTTTTTTGCTTAATGCGCCCGTTCTCTACAGTAATCTCTGGGTTAAATATGGCGCCTAATGCCATCGCTACTGAACCCTCAATTTGTTCACGCGTCAAATAGGGATTAACAACATGTCCACAATTTAATGCAAAGACTAAACGGCTAATATTGACTACATTATTGTTGACTGAAACCTCAGCTACACAAGCAGAATAACTGGCGTATCCCATGAATTGAGCTACCCCACGGTATGTTCCAGAAGGTAATGGCTTATCCCAGTTTGCCTTCTTAGCGGCTGCATTTAAGACACCCAAATGCTTGGGGTGACTTTGCATGAGTGCCTGCCTAAATTGCACCGGGTCTTTGCCTGCAGCCTTGGCACATTCGTCCATAAAGCATTCCATAAAAATACCGTTTTGATTGGTATTCACACCACGCCACGGACCAACAGGCACATGGGTATTCTTCATGACATATTCTGTCAGCAGCGTTGGGAATGTATAGCCTAATTGTGCATCAGGACCCTTCTCATAAAAGCCCTGTAGCTGACGCTCATCCTTACCGTTCTTAATTGCTGCTGGGGCAAGCGTGGCATTAATAGATTGCCCAGCTACTTTGATATGCATTCCAGTGAGATTGCCAGCAGTATCTAGACCAGCTGTCATTTTGGCCATGGCGATAGGATGGTAAAAGTCGTGCGTCATATCTTCTTCTCGGCTCCAAATCACCTTTACTGGAACGCCGGGATATTTTTGCGCCACTTTAGCTGCATAAGTCGTGAAATCCTGCGTAGACCCGCGACGACCTAAGCCACAACCAGAGTCCAATTTATAGATTTCACAATTCTCTAAAGGAAAACCAGTGGCTTCAGAGAGTGCTGCATGCGAACCCTCACCATTTTGCGTAGGTACCCAAGCCTCTGCACGATCACCACTAATTTTGACGGTGGCATTCATGGGCTCCATAGTGACGTGAGCGCGATAGGGTGTGTAATAAATGGCCTCGACTTTTTTATTGGAGCCACTGATAGCAGCAGGTGCATCACCTTCTTTGCGCTGCCAAAAATCACCTTCTTCATCTAAGCCACTGCGCAGCATTTTATCGATCCCATCCTGAGAAACGGCTGCATCCTTGCCCTCATTCCAAACTATCGGCATTGCATTTAAAGCGGTATTCGCATGCCACCAGGTATCAGCTACTACTGCCAGAGTGCTGTCATTAATCTTGACTACACCCTTAACGCCTTTATAGGTCATCGCATTGGCTTCGTCATAACTTACCAACTTGCCACCAAATACAGGGCAAGACTTCACAGAGGCGCAAAGCATGCCTGGGAGCTGCAAATCAACACCGTACACTTTTGTGCCATTGACCTTATTAGCGGTATCAATCCGCGCATAAGGCTGGCCAGCGACTCTCCAGTCCCTCGGATCCCTCAAGGTGATGGATTTAGGATCGGGTGGAGTTAAGGTGGACGCTAACTCCGCAACTTTTCCATAAGTGGTTTTGCGCCCTGTTGGAATATGGGTAATGACGCCTTTATCTACCTTCAACTCAGCAACAGGCACATTCCATTGTTTGGCCGCAGCTTCCAAAAGCATGATACGAGCTGCTGCTGCACCACGGCGTACATAATCTTCAGAAATCCGAATGCCACGGCTGCCACCAGTGCCGTGCTCGCCCCATACCCGTTTACGCACCAAACTCTGGCCTGGTGTTGCAGACTGGGTTTTCACTTTCCTCCAGTTGCACTCGAGTTCTTCTGTGACCAGTTGCGCTAAACCAGTCCGCGTTCCCTGCCCCATCTCTGAACGAGCAATTCTGATGATCACGGTTTCATCAGGCTTAATACTGACCCAAGCATTTACCTCAGCATCGCCGTATTTTGTGGGGGAATTGTGATCATATTGACTAGCTGTTTGTGCAAAAACTAGATCCGGCATCGCACCCACACCCAACATTAAGCCACCGCCAACCAACGTGCCCTTGATAATAAAATCTCGACGAGAGGTATTTTCCAATTCCTTGTTTTGCGTATTTGATGTCATATTTATCTCCTTAACCGCGTGTCGCGAGAGTGGCGTCATACTGCGCCAGGACATCTGCTAATTTCTTTTGACCCGAGGCGACATGAATGCCATCTCGTATCTTTTGATAAGTACCGCACCGACACACATTTGACATGGCCTGGTCAATATCTGCATCAGTGGGTTTGGGAACTCTTTTTAATAGAGCGGCGGCTGCCATCACTTGCCCTGACTGGCAGTAGCCACATTGCGGAACATCTAGCGCGATCCACGCCTGTTGCACCGGATGCGTATTATTTTTTGACAGTGCCTCAATCGTCGTAATTTTGGCATTGCCAACAACAGAGACTGGCACAGAACATGAGCGAATCGGCTCGCCATTGAGATAGACAGTGCATGATCCGCATTGTCCGACACCACAACCATACTTCGTACCAGTTAAGCCGACAAGCTCACGAATAGCCCACAATAAGGGCATATTGGGTTCAGCTTCAATATTATGTATTTGACCATTGACGTTTAATTGCATGCTGTCTCCTATCTTTTTATTCTCAAAATACTATAAATCATTCTTGGATTTTTGCAGACGCACATGAATTTCATCTAGATCGGGTGCTGGGTCTATCGAATTGAGCGGTAATTTGCTATCCTAAAGCCTCAATTAAGGATAAATATGACTACCGAAGACCAAACCCAGACCGATGAAGATTTTGACTATGGGTGTGAATGCGCGATGACTTTACTCAACGAGCCTACGGAAGATTGTTTGAACGACTTAATTGATGAGCTCGATGAAGATGGCATGATCTCTACCGAGGTTGTTTACGGTCTACTCGCTACCATCTTGATGAGTATCAACGAAGAAGATTACGAGGGTGATGAGCACTAACTGCTCTTAGGATTTTAGCTTTAAGGCAAAAGTATCCATTGCTTTTGCCATTGCAATATCCAACTCACTTAAGCCATTGAAGGAATGGGTAGTGAGTTGCACCATCACCTTATTCCAAGAATTTGACCAGTCAGGATGATGGTCAATCTCTTCGGCGTACTGCGCACATAGGGTCATAAACTCAAAAGCCTGTTTGAAGTTTTCAAATACAAAGTGTTGTGAAATCGTTTTGCGCCCAGAATCGAGCTGCCACAAAGGGATGTTGTTCTGAAAATCGAAGTTTTCCGCTAGTAATGCATTCTTCATTTAGACCTCAATACGCTTTGAAAGTGCTTTTAAATCATCCGGGTAAAGCCAGCGCCACTCACCTTCCGCCAAATCTAGCGGCATCACATAAGCGCCAATCTCTACACGATGCAATTTTGCAACGTGATTACCTACTGCAGCCATCATGCGCTTTACTTGATGATAACGCCCTTCAACTATGGTCATGGCCAAGCAATTTTCTGACAGAAGTTTGCAGGCTGCAGCGAAGCAAGGCTTCGGATCATCTTCTAACATCACGCCTTTTAGCAAATGGTCTATTTGACTTTGCGTAATAGGATCAGGAGTAGTAATTTCGTAAACCTTGCCAATGTTTTTCTTGGGCGTTGTCATTTTGTGGATAAATTGCCCATCGTCAGAAATGAGCAGCAAGCCTGTCGTGTCGTAATCAAGACGCCCAACACACTGCAAACCCCTCTCCACAAATGGTGCGGGTAGCAAACTATATACACTCGGATGATGGGTAGTTTTATGGGAGCACTCATAATTAGCTGGCTTATTAAAGGCAATGTAAGCCTTTTCGTGATACTCCCAATCCTTGCCTTCGACATTTAAAACGAGGCCCTCAGTAGGAATTCGCTCTTCTGGATCAAGTGCTAGAACACCGTTCACCTTGATGAGATCGGCATACACCAGATCACTACAGTAGCGTCGTGTACCAAAGCCTTGACTAAACAGAATCTTTTCTAATGAAATAGGTTTTGCCATATGCAGGAAAGAATACTACAGAGAACAGCTATTTAGCGGCATCCGCACAAGTTCATAAGCAAGCCATTATGATGAAGGCTTACCCCATTCAAACCAATCACCCAGCGATGCTCTCCAATCCTAAAACCCGCACCCAACTACATACCCGTGAAGTTACTTTTAATGGGTACGCACGAGAGGATGGACTATGGGACATTGAGGGCCACCTGGTCGATATCAAGGCGCACCCGTTTACTACTGGCTCTAAAACGTGGAAGCCGGGCGAAGCGATTCATGATATGTGGATACGCGTAACAGTTGACAGTCATCTGCATATTCAAGACATTGAAGTATCTATGGATAGCCACCCTCATCCAGAATGTCCCGCAGTCATTCCGCCTATGGATGCATTGATTGGTGCGCGTATCGGCAAGGGTTGGCGTAAAACTATTGAAACGCATTTAGGCGGAATTAAAGGCTGCACTCATTTACGTGAGCTTTTAAATAATCTTGCGACTGCAGCTTACCAATCCATTCCTGGGGCTCTATTTGATCCAGATGAAAACAAGCCGCCTCTGTATTTGGGAACTTGTAAATCTTGGGATTTTGACGGCTCCGTTGTCATGCGCGTCTATCCCCAGTTTTATCAGTGGAAAAAATCCACTAACTAACAATCATTGCTAGGCTAAAACTCACCTCGGTGAATATTGAATGGGCTAAAAGCCTGCTGCACTGGCATCACTTCCAAAACATTAATGTTCATATGACTTGGCAGGGTTGCTGACCAATAAATCGTTTCAGCTATCTCATCCGCACTCAATGCCTGGACGCCGCTATACACTTTTCCAGCCTTGTCATCATCCCCCTTAAAGCGTACATTGGAAAATTCTGTACCAGCACACATTCCTGGCTCAATACAAGTGACGCGCACTGGAGTGCCAATCAGATCAGCGCGCAAATTCAAACTAAATTGCTTCACAAATGCTTTGGTACCACCATATACATTGCCGCCTGGGTAGGGATAATTTGCAGCCACTGATCCTAGGTTAATGACATGACCGCATTTACGTTCCACCATACCTGGCAAGAAAGCCCTACTCATATGCACTAAGCCCTTGATGTTGGTATCAATCATCCGATCCCAATCATTTAAATACGCTTTATGGGCTGGCTCTAGACCTAATGCTAATCCTGCGTTGTTTACCAAGATGGTGACCTGAGCAAATTCAGCAGGCAATGCCGCTGCTAAGCTATCTACCCTATCGCTATCGCACACATCCACCACCATAGTCAACAGTTTGCTTTGCTGACTTTCCGGTAGTGATGCCCTTAAGGCATTCAGACGCTCAATTCTTCTGCCAACGGCAATCACTTTATGACCATGAGATAAAAAACGACGCGCGGTTGCCTCACCAAATCCAGCAGTTGCACCAGTAACTAAAACGGTATGTTCCATACTTCCTCTTTAAATAACTATTTCTTAATGAATAACTTAGCTTACCTATTCTTGATGTGCTGCAAAATATTCTTAAACTGTGGATGCTCCGAGGTTTTAAGCCACTCAAAGACGAGCATTTCAGCGCCCAGCATAGCTATTTTTTGCTGACTCATACGGTTCATAGCTAGCATCTTATCTTCCACTCTTCTGCTACCAGAGGCCTCTGTTACCACTGCCACCTCATATCCCATGGCCTGCAAACCCAGCACCGTTTGCATCAGACATACATGCGCTTCACAACCAGCCAGTACTACTTGAGTAATAGCAGGATTGATTTTCTTGATAGCGGTCGCCAAGCCATCTGCAGCCCCATTAAAGGAATGCTTCACAATCGTGTGATCACAAAACGCTTTAATCCGTTCAGTATTTGGTCCAAGCCCGTCTGGATTTTGCTCGGTTCCCAAGATCGGAATTTCTAAAGCTTGGGCCACCTTTGCAAGGAAAAGAGCAGCAGCAATAGCTACCTCCCCCTCATGAATACTCGGCATCAGGCGAGTTTGATAATCAACTAAAACGAGCGCACTGGTATCTTGATTAAACATTATTTAATGATTATTTTTCTTAGGCAAACGTAGCTCTAAATTATCCAAGTAGTGCATGATCAATTCATCAGCACCCTTACCAAACATCCGAATACGGCCGGTGTGATTAAGCAATAGCACGCCAACAATGTGCGCAAAAATGGCCGTTAACTCTGTATCTAGATCTTTTTTACTACACCCTAGCTTGATCAAGGCCAACTCTTGGTGTTGCATCGCATCTCGCAAGCGCGCGTTTAACTCTGAGTCCCATTCATTTGTTAAGCCTCTAGGCTTAAGTCCTTGAAAGAGGTAAAAGCCCAAATCTAAATCACGCGGATTGTCGCGGTAAAACTCATAAAAAGCTAATGCACTTTTACGTAGCTCTCTAAAGGCAGACTGATCCTTCTGATCAATGGATCTATCTTCAGCAGCAAGATTCACAAAACTATTTAAACGCTCGAGTGATTCAGCTAGTAAAGCACCATAGATTTCTTCTTTGCTTGCAAAATAGCTGTAGATCGCACCCGCCGTATAACCCGCGCGCTTTGCTATTTCTCGCATGCTCACAGCCTCTAAGCCCAATTCGATAAATACCGCTCTGGCAGCACTCAAAATATGCTCACGCCTAGCATCAGCTAAAGCTTGTTGACGCAAATTTCTTGGAGAGGCAATGGTTTGTTCCATCGTCTAATTATACATATCTCTTATTAATTGAACACTGTTCAATTTTGATGTATTATTTGATGAAATACCAATCTACCAAAATATGAAGGCCTGATATGAGTCAAAGCACCTCTCCATTTATGACGAGCAAAGACTATCAAGACTCTTTACGCTCCTTAAAGCCAGTTGTCTATGTTGATGGGCGCCTGGTCGAATCAGTAGCTGATGAGCCGATGTTAAAGCCTGGGGTACAAGCTTTGGGGGTCACTTATGACATGGTGCATAACCCCGCTTTAGCTCCTTTAATGCTTGCAAGCTCCAATGGCAAAACAGTGCCTAGGATGTTGCACATCAACGAATCCTCTGGCGATCTCTTGAATAAATTAGAGGCTGTTCGAGTTCTATGCCAAGAAACAGGCTGTGCTCAACGGTATCTGGCACACGATGCCTTAAATGCCATTGGGCAGGTATCTGCTCGTATTGATGATGCGCGTGGCAGTAATGATCATCGTGCTAAGTTTCAAGAGTATCTCGCCCATGTACAAAAAAATGATCTGGCATTAGGCATCGCAATGACTGATGCCAAGGGTGATCGATCACTTAGACCGCATGAACAAGCAAACCCCGATACCTATGTACATATTGTTTCTCAGGATGCAAAAGGGGTCGTGATTTCTGGAACAAAAGCCATTGTCACTGGTGCACCGTATATGCATGAGTTCTTAGTGATGCCTGGTCGTAATATGGGCAAAGAAGATGCGGCGTTTGCAATTTGTTGTGCCGTGCCGGTAGATGCTAAAGGTATTACTATCGTTGCACGTCCCGCTGGGCGCCCGGGAGATAAGGTTGAGCATGGCAAGCCCCTCTTTTCTAGTAAGTACGGCCAATCTACCGGCGTAGTGATTTTTGATAAGGTATTTGTACCTTGGGATCGGGTTTTCTACGCAGGTGAATGGGAACACTCTAGCGTTTTAACCTATAGTTACGCAACCCATCACCGTCACAGTTGTATTGCAGCGAGAGCCGGCTTTGGCGACCTCTTAATTGGAGCTGGGGCTCTAATGTGTGAGGCCAACGGATTTGATCCAGAAACCAAATCGAATTTGCGTGACCCCATGGTTGACCTGATTAAGATCACTGAAGGGTTTTATGCTTGTGGTGTTGCTGCAAGTGTGTATGGCACGCAGGACCCTTACAGCAAATCTTTTATGCCTGAACCTGTTTTTTCTAATATCGGGAAATTATTACTGGCAACCCAAATTTATGACATGCATCGTCTTGCTCATGAGGTATCGGGCGGCTTGATTGTGGCTCTACCTGGGCCAGATGAAGACCATAATCCAGCAACTGCAGCTACCTTAGCCGAAGTGCTACGTGCAAACCCAGCTGTACCTTACGATAAGCGTATCGAAGTAGCTCGCTTTATTGAAGATTTGACCGCTTCCTATCAAGGCGGCTGGTACTCAGTCATTAGCCTGCATGGTGGCGGGTCGCCAGCAGCCATGAGAAAAGAAATCTATCGCCAGTATCCTATTGGCAACAAGGTGGAGCTTGTGGAGAGATTGTTAGACCGCGGTGTTCTCACTAGCAATCAAGAGCGCGCCATAACCAAGAATAAGCAACCAGGTCGATGCTGTGATCAGGGCTGTAGTGCACCCGGTCAAGCGGTCATGGTTCCGCTACCAGAACCAGGTAGAAGAACTTAATTTTTGATCGTGGTTTGTTGAGGAGTGATCTCAAGCTTACGGATATCAAATTGCTGAGCCTGTAGACGCTGTAAGAGCTCGTCATATGCCCTCTTGTCCAACTGTGGTGTTCTAGAGAGAATCCACAAGTATTCCCGTCGTGGATCACTCACTGCAGCTACTTGATATTGAGCATCTAAATCGATTACCCAGTAATCCCCCCATACCATTGGTAAGAAAGAAAGCCATACAGGAGCAAATCGTACTTCTAGCTGCGGCGAATCCTTAGCACCTATCTGCCGCGCGGTTCCCTCAGCTTCAGAGATATCACCATCAACCATTTTGCAGCTGTTCATCACTTTAAGCGTGCCTTCTGCTCTCAGTGAATACATTGCCTTCGTATTAGCAGCACACTTCCTTTGAAACCAATTGGGAAATTTAGCGATCTCATACCAAGTGCCTAAGTAACGCGGCACATCTAATGATGGAATAGTTCTCACTGGCGCATCACTAGTTTGACTATTGGCAGGCAAGCCGATAAAGAGAGTGCCAATCGCGAATACAACTGAATGCAGTTTGGCCATTTAATAATATTTCTTCAAATCCATACCGGCATACATGCTAGCAACCTGATCACCATAACCATTAAACATCTGAGTCTTGATCTTAGGGGCAAACATTCCTTTGGTATCACCAATACGACGTTCGCTTGCTTGACTCCAACGCGGATGATCGACTTGTGGATTGACGTTGGAATAAAAACCATATTCCCTGGCATCAAACTGACTCCAACTGGTCTTTGGCATTTCTTCAGTAAACCGAATTTTTACAAGCGACTTGGCACTTTTGAAACCATACTTCCAAGGCACTACGATCCGTACCGGCGCACCATTTTGTTTTGGTAAAACCTCGCCATATAAGCCAAAGGTCAACAGGGTCAATGGATTCATAGCCTCATCCATACGTAGACCTTCGCGATAAGGCCATTGAATGATGTTGCTTTTAATGCCTGGCATTTGCTTAGGGTCAGCCAGTGAGATAAATTCCACATACTTTGCTGAACCAAGCGGCTCCACTTTATTGATCAATTTAGATAAGGAATACCCATCCCAGGGAATTACCATAGACCAACCCTCAACGCAACGCATACGGTAAATACGCTCTTCCATCGGGGCAAGCTTTACTAAAGTATCAATATCCAAAGTGAGGGGCTTTTTAATCAAGCCCTCAATAGAGATAGTCCACGGACGCGTTTGCAAGCTATCAGCATGGGCCGCAGGATCCGCTTTGTCAGTGCCAAATTCATAAAAGTTGTTATAGCTAGTGACGTACTTATAAGGCGTTAGCTCTTCTTTAGAAGCATAAGCAGAATTGTGTACTGCGTTGATTTTTTCAGGTGTCGCTGCTAAGGCTTCTCTTGAAAACCATGGGGCTAGGGCCATACCAAAGCTACCCGCTGCCGCAGCTTTAATTAAATTACGCCGGTTTTCAAAAATCGCTTTAGGGGTGATATCTCCCGCCAGAATCGTCTTATCGATAAAACGCATACAGCCCCCTTAATAAAAGTAGTCTGCCCATTTTGCTACCGATAGTATTTTATTGCTTGGGACAAAAAAATCAGGCAAACCCGAGGGTTTGCCTGATTAGTCATATGCTCGTTGGGCTATTTAAACTCTAGCTGCTTTCAAAGCAGCATTGAAAGTTGGGCTAGGACGCATAACTAGCTTGCACTTCTCTGGGTCAGCTACAAAGTAACCCCCGATATCTACAGGCTTGCCTTGAACTGCTTTGAATTCAGCGATGATTTTCTGCTCATTCTCAGACAAGGATTTAAATAAAGGCGCAAAGAAAGCTTGCAACTCTTTATCGTCAGTTTGATTTGCCAAAGCTTCGGCCCAATACAGCGCTAAATAGAACTGACTACCGCGATTATCTAACTCGCCGGTACGTGGAGAAGGAGACTTATTATTCTCTAACAATTTACCAGTTGCCTCATCCAAGGTGCGAGCCAAGATTTTCACTTTAGGATTACCCGTCTTATCGCTAATATCCTCTAAAGATACTGCTAAAGCCAAGAACTCACCTAGCGAGTCCCAACGCAAATGGTTTTCTTCTACCAACTGTTGAACGTGCTTTGGAGCAGAACCACCAGCACCCGTTTCAAAGAGACCGCCCCCAGCCATTAAAGGCACAATCGATAACATCTTTGCACTAGTACCTAATTCCATAATAGGGAACAAGTCAGTGAGGTAATCACGCAAGATATTTCCGGTTACCGAAATAGTATCTTTGCCACGAATCACACGCTCTAAGGTGTAACGCATGGCGCGAGTCTGCGACATGATCTGAATATCAACATCCTTGAGATCGTAGTCTTTGAGATAAGTATTCACCTTCTTAATTAATTCGGCTTCGTGTGGACGATACTCATCCAACCAAAATACTGCTGGAGTATTCGAGAGACGGGCACGATTAACAGCTAACTTAACCCAGTCACGAATCGGTGCGTCTTTCACCTGGCACATACGCCAGATATCACCCTCTTCCACATTTTGTTCAAGCAATACAGTGCCGTCATCAGCGACTATACGCGCTACGCCAGCTTCTGAAATTTCAAAAGTCTTGTCATGCGAGCCGTATTCTTCAGCTTGTTGAGCCATTAAGCCGACGTTGGGAACGGTACCCATCGTGGTTGGATCAAAGTTACCATGGGTCTTACAGAAATTAATCATTTCTTGGTAGATACGCGCAAAGGTACTTTCTGGAATCACTGCCTTGGTGTCATGCAAACGACCATCAGCGCCCCACATCTTACCGCCTACCCGAATCATCGCTGGCATAGATGCATCCACAATCACATCGCTTGGGGAGTGCAGATTGGTAATGCCCTTAGCAGAATCCACCATCGCTAATGCAGGACGATGTTCGTGGCAAGCATGCAAATCATGAATGATTTCTTCACGCTTAGACTCGGGCAAAGTTTTAATCTTGTCATAGAGACTGCTCATACCATTATTGGCATTCACGCCCAACTCTTCAAATAACTTTGCGTGTTTAGCAAAAGCATCTTTATAGAAAATCTTGACGGCATGACCGAAGACGATGGGATGAGATATCTTCATCATGGTGGCCTTCACGTGCAAGGACAACATCATGCCACTCTTGTAAGCATCTTCGATTTCTTGTTCATAGAATTCACAAAGTGCTTTTTTACTCATATACATGCTGTCGATAATTTCGCCAGCCAATAAGGAGACTTTGGGTTTGAGCACAATCGTTTTGCCGCTCTTCGTTACCAAATCCATCTTCACATCACAGTCCTTAGTCAGCGTCATTGACTTCTCGCCGGCGTAGAAGTCACCGCCATGCATATGAGATACGTGAGTACGGGAAGCTTGACTCCACTCGCCCATAGAGTGCGGATTCTTACGGGCATAACGCTTCACCGCATTCGGCGCACGACGATCTGAGTTCCCTTCACGCAATACTGGGTTTACTGCACTTCCTAAGCATTTGGAATAGCGAGCACGAATGGCTTTTTCTTCATCACTCTTCGGATCATCTGGAAAATTGGGGATTTTGTAGCCTTTGGCTTGTAACTCTTTAATGGCTAAGAGCAACTGTGGAACGGAAGCACTGATGTTCGGCAACTTAATAATGTTGGTATCCGGCATCAAGGTCATTTTGCCAAGTTCAGCTAAGTTATCAGGAACTTGTTGTTCAGGCGTAAGGCAATCAGAAAACTCGGACAAAATACGACCGGCAACAGAAATGTCGCTTTTCACAATCTCCACGCCAGCGGGTGCTGTAAAGACACGAATAATTGGCAGAAATGCACAAGTCGCCAATAAGGGCGCTTCGTCTGTCAGCGTGTAAATAATCTTTGATTTCTTTGAAGCCATGAATATTTCCTCAATATTGAACAAGTTACAGTGTCAGGTTTTTATCCTGCCACTCTCGCATCCGCATTCAGGTGAGTCGCTTTTAGCGCACCTTTTGCTAATGGGGCGAGTCTTCTATTTTAAATCATCGGGGTTAGCAAAACTGCTAGATTTACCCCTCAAACTAGCTCTAACGCCCAATTTAAGGGAATCCACTAACAGAACTAAAGCCCTTAATTACTCGTAAACTGCGAGACATGACTAGCAAGCACCCTTTACTCAATAAAAACCTCGTGCTGCTCATCATTTGCCAGGGTCTATTCCTAACGAATAACGTCACCTTTATTGCCATCAACGGACTAGTAGGGCTCAGCTTGGCCCCTGTCGGATGGATGGCCACCCTCCCCGTCATGGGATATGTTGTGGGTGGCGCATTCTCGACCTCGATTGTGGCTAAATCTCAAAATCACTTTGGCCGCAAGATCTCTTTTCAGCTGGGTTTATTGGTAGCAATGCTCTCAGCCCTCTTATGCGCCTATGCGGCTGTCAGCAGAAACTTTTGGCTTTTGGTGGCGGGAACCTTTATTGCCGGCTACTACAGCGCCAATGGACAGCTCTACCGCTTTGCTGCTGCTGAGCTGACTGAAGTAAGTCAGCGCGACAAAGCCGTTTCCTGGGTATTGGCAGGCGGCATTCTCGGGGCAGTGATTGGGCCCAACTTGGCCTCTTGGACTCGAGACCTATTTGATACTGCCTTTCTGGGGGCTTACCTCACACTCTCTATCGCTGCTCTGATCGGTATCTTGGTCATGCAGTACATTCACTTTCCAGAAGAATATAAGACAAAGCATTCCCTTGCAGATGGACGCCCTCTAAAAGCCATCTTGGAGCAACCCGTCTTTATGGTTGCCATCATTGGTGCTGCTCTCGGGTATGGCGTCATGAATTTGCTCATGGCTGCAACCCCCTTAGCAATGCAGATCTGCGGGCTGCCTTTTTCAGATACAGCCTTGGTCTTGGAGTGGCACGTCATTGGCATGTTTGCACCGGGATTTTTCACAGGCTCCCTCATTCAGCGTTTTGGCACTCTGAAAATAATGGGTGTTGGAGTGATCCTCAACCTGATTTGTATTGTGATTGCACTGACCGGAACGGATCTGCATCAATTCTTAATTGCCCTATTCTTGCTGGGGGTTGGTTGGAACTTTTTATTTACCGGTTCTACCTCTTTAGCCATGACTGCTTACAAACCCAATGAGCGAGATAAGGCACAGGCCTCCATTAACTTCTTTGTTTTTGGCACGATGGCATTTACTTCCTTCGGATCCGGTGCTCTGATTACTTCACAAGGGTGGAACATTCTGAATATCGGCTCACTCATTCCGGTCATTGTGACGGCGCTAGCGCTGATTTGGCTTGCAAGCCAAAACAAAAAACTTCGTAAATGGTCTTCCTAAGAAATACTTAAGAAGACTTGGCTAGCGGCAAATTGAATAATAGGTTCTGGGGTTTTAATTTCAGTTGCTGCTGTTCATTCATCGCAATCGCCAGATAGACTGGCTTACCTGCTTGGGCCTTTGCGACCGCAGCCTCATCAATGAAGTCCAGGCGAAATAGGCAAATGACCTTCTCGAGCTCGTCCGCCTCCACCAAGTCTTTGTTGTAAAGCTTATTCAGTATTTCGGTAGCTGAAGCATCTAAGCCCACATGCCAGGACCACTTAGGATCACTAATTTGCTGCATAGGAGTAATGCGCACCTTAGCACCCAAGAAATGCTCAATCCATTTTTCTAGGACACGGCAAAATCGGTTAATCGGTTCGTGCCCAAAGTTCAGCTGCACTGCGAAATCAAAGTCTTCACTACGCTCCCAATAGGTATTGGCATTTTCTTCATGCAATACATCTAAGTCCGTAGATTTCATCGACATCGATTTACCCTTGAGTAAATCCATAATGTTTCCGGTATCACTTGCCTGAGCATTCCGCGTAACCACTTCATCATCCGCGCCCATCACTATGGCATCCTCAAGAATAGTAATTTTTTGAGTTCTGAAAAATAGTTCACTCATACGCACATCCAGAGGGTCTGCGTCATCTCCCAAAATATGTTGCACAAAGATTTGCGCAAGCTGGGCCACAAATAAAGGCGGGACGTCAACACCCTCCCCTTTAAATAAGCTCATATAGAAGCCCTCTAAAGAGCTAGCAGCTAATATACGCTTCCGGTAACGCAACCAAATTCGATAGTTTTCTTGAATATCCTTATCAGCCATGGAGGTAATGTCATCCTCCGCAATATCCGCACGCGGGTTTGCGCTTAAGCGCTGATGCAAGGCCCGTTCATTAGGACAGGATTCGGGAACCAAACTCAACTCTGGTCTATGCATATACGTACGTAAAAAGTCGTCCGTCACCAACAGTTGTTGATCAGGACTGACTGCTAGGGTGTGATAGGCAGAATTAGGCCAATAATTTGTCATACGATTCAGTTAAATTCAGCTCAGCATTAGGATTGATAGAGCTCAGAATATACTAGCCATCCAATTTGCGTGAAATAGGAAACCATCATGACTGAACTCAAAAAAATCGATACCGTTGTAGGTGACGGAAAAGAAGCATCCGCCGGCAATCATGTCGACGTCCATTACACAGGCTGGCTATATGATGAAAATGCCCCTGACCATAAAGGCCAGAAGTTTGATAGCTCATTAGACCGTGGTCAACTCTTCAGCTTCCCCTTGGGTGCCGGTAACGTGATTAAAGGCTGGGATGAAGGTGTTGCTGGCATGAAAATTGGTGGGAAGCGTACCCTAATCATTCCATCTGAAATGGGCTATGGTGCCCGTGGTGCAGGTGGTGTCATTCCACCGAATGCCACTCTGGTATTTGATGTTGAATTGCATGGCGTAAATTAATGCTTATCCCTTTTATCCCTTAATGGGGGCATATAGGAAAGGCCACCCGCGGGTGGCCTTTTTACTAAGCTTCTTTAAGAGCTATAGGTTAATTAAGAGCGTAAATCTTTACCATTCACGGTTAGGCGGTTGGTGGATCGATTTTGGCAAAGGCCAATTAAACGATTTCTCTCTGCTATCACCTTATCGGCATAACCACCATCATCTTCTGCATTGGCAGCACCAACGTAATACTTCAAACCATTACGCAATGAACCTCCGGTGGCAATTAGGTATTTCAAAATATAGGCACCAACACGGATATTGACCTCTGGCTTTACCGCTTCGGCTATACCACCATATAGCTCGTATTTATCTTTGTGTACTGCAGTCATCACTTGCATCAGACCTTCGGCTCCAGCGTGACTCTTTATGTTTGGGTTGAAGTTGGACTCAACTGAAATCACAGCTAGGAGCAGTACTGGATCAATATTGACTTCTTTCGAAATCAAAATTGTTTTAGAAACGTACTCCTCTATCTTGGTGCGATCCAGGTTGTATTTCTTCTCAAAGAAATCAGCAACAGCGCGTTGATTCTGAATCGAGCCCATTAAATTACCGTCTAATGCCTGCGGATCAATCTTTGATGTGGGGATGCGATCAGCCAAATGGGAGATCGACTTTACTTGCAACTGGGCTACCGATGGCATCAACAAAGCAACCGCCTGATGCTTTGTGGCATTGTTAGCAAGAGAGCCAGGGATTGATTTACCGAAGATAACGGAAGTGATTTCAGTACTGGCAACTGTATTGCTATCTTCGTTTGCAGCTCTATATTGCTCGAGCATGCTAAAACCATTGCTCCACACCATATGGCGAGCCTCATCAGGAACCAGGATACGGGCAAGATCAAAAGGTCCCGCATTGGTACCATTACCAGAAAGCCAGAAGCCCACCACCATGAAGACGCATACAGCAAGCAAGCCATGGATGACGCGGTAAACCGGAACCATAGCACGTGCAAGCAGATCTTTAGCAGCCAGGATAGCTGCTTCCCCGCTCTGCAACTCATTCAAATAATTTGTTAAATATTTACTCATTCATCTTTTCACGCCACCCCAAAAATCGATACTCTGATTTATGTTGCAACGCAATATATAAAAAACATGAGTCATCCTAAGAAGGTTCTTATATCAAGTCAAGAATAAGCAATGCAATTTCCATAACTTTTAGGTCTAGAAATACGGGGCTTACCATATAAGCTATGTAATATTCTTAATTAATACAATTAAATCAATTACTTACAGATGTTAGGGGGCACTAATTTCATAGTGTAAAAAAATGACTTATTGGTGACTTTTTTTTGATTTGGCGGGAAAAATATCCTCCAAAAACCATACATCTAGTATTTGAGGTGGCTTGAATTTCTACCGGTAGTAGCTTTCATAAAATTGTCACAGGGCATTCATTTCACTGGGATTGGGAGTTTAAAGGGGAAGTCTTCCAGAAAAGAGGACCCAATTTAGCCGAGATTCTTACTAGCCCCAGAGCGAACACGCTGCTGAAAGTGACTCCTTTTTAGTAGGAGGTCCTAAACTGGGGAGCCATGAAAATTCTTCGCCAGATTCTGCTTCTGATAGCGCTTCTTAGCCCGTTAAGCGCCTTTGCCCTATTCGAAGACTGCAGAGATCTTTTTCCCAGTCAGCAAATTCCCTCTACATCCCAAGCCGGACGTGATCTGTGCTTTGATAGTTTTGCTATTTATTACTCTCCGCAGGATAGAAAGCCTATCTATACAGTGGAGAAACTGAGTCGAGAGCAGTTGCTAGTCCCTCACCCCCGTAGAAGCAATCAGTTTTATGAGGAGGCCAGACTGCCCTTCTCGGAGCGCTCGCTACTCTCAGACTACCGAGGTAGTGGCTATGATCGGGGTCACAATGCCCCAGCAGGTGATATGAGCAATGAAAGGTCAATGGCCCAGTCATTCTCCTTAGCCAATATGATGCCCCAGGCGCGACAAAATAATCAGGGCATTTGGGCCAAGAACGTAGAAGAGCCAACCAGGCTCTACGTCAAAAGAGTCGCTGGGGATATCTACGTCTTTACTGGATCTACCGGAAATAGTGGCAGCATTGGTAATGGCCGCGTTACCATTCCGAGCCATTTGTATAAATTAGTTTACGACTCCAATAAAAATCTTGCCTGGGCTTATTGGATTGAGAACACCAACGAAGCCAGCATGAGTCCACCGATTACTTACCAAGACTTAATGCAAAAAACAGGGATTGACTTTCATTTACCTGTGAATGGCGAATCAACCATTTCCCCACAAGCGCCGATAAAGCCTAAGCCAAATAAAACTCTCGTGGGTGGGTGGTATCCAGTTTTCTTTGATGATGTCGCACCTGCAAAGATGGACCAAATTATTAAGAACATTCAAGCAGGTCGAGTCGCAAGCATTCAGATTCAATACGACCGCAATAGTGATTTAGCCAAGAAAATTGCGGCTCAGATTCAATCTCAAACCTCAGTCATTCCCAGCCTGCTGCAAAGCAGTCCGCCTGATTCCCCATCGGTTACTTATGAGCGTAATCGCGTCACTCTGATTGTGCGTTCAAAGTAATTTCGATCTGGCTTCTAAGCCATGTGCGCGCTGAATAGGCGCTAATAAACCACGCAATCCATTGTGATCAAGGGTGTGCATTAACTCCAATAGCTGTCCGAGCTCGCTCTTCGGAAATCCCTCGCGCGCAAACCAGGCTAAATAGTTTCCTGGTAAGTCTGCTAAAGCACGCCCCGCATATTTGCCAAAGGGCATCTTTATTAAAACGAGTTTTTCTAATGCTTCTGCATTCATCAGAGAAATCTTACAAGCAAAGTGAATAAGCCTTAAACATTACGCCACTTTTATGAAGATGGTCATATCTTGCAATTGAGAATCATTCGCATTTGATGCTATATTGAGAACTATTCTCATTTAGACTTTCCAACCACCAACTAGATATGACTATGAAATTAACTATTAAAAGATTGATCGCTTTTAGCTGCTTGCTTGCTGCTGCTCTCCATTTTTCTTTTGCCCAGGCGGGTGAAGGCGTGTTTGGTTGGATCTATACCCTAGATCTTCAACCCAAAGGCAAGCTTGAATTTGAGCAACGCCTCCAACTGAATAAAGCACAAGCTGCTGGTACTTACGATGCATGGACGGCCAGGACTGAACTCGAATATGGCTTAACCAATGATTTACAAGTTGCTGGTTATATCAATTCGTATTACACCAATGCGGACCAGAATTACACCAACCCAGAGGCATGTGGTGATTCGCCAAGCTGTACTGGTGGATATGGCGTACCTTCTTCACATGATCCATCAACGGCTTATTCAAAAAGCGGGATCGAAGGTGGATCTTTAGAGGCAATCTATCGAATCACAAACCCAGTCACTTCCCCTGTCGGTGTTGGTCTTTATCTTGAGCCAACCTGGGGCCGTAATAAAGATGAGCTGGAAGCACGACTCCTCTTGCAATCAAACTTTATTGATGACCGATTGGTTTTGGCTGGAAATATCGTCGTGGCAAATGAGCGGCTCAAGTTTATTGAGAACGGTAATGTTCCTGAATCCATGCTGGATATCCTAGTTGGTGCGAGCTATCGCTTCGCCCCAAGATGGTCCGCCGGAGTAGAAGCGCGTTTTCATAACGATTATTCAGAGCTCAATCTGCGCAATCAGGTGCAAAGGGCAACATTTGTAGGTCCTAATATGCACTATGCCGCTAAAGATTGGTGGGTCACGGGAGCTTGGCGTTATCAATTAGCAGGCGGGACCTGCATGGGTGGTGGTGAAGCTGAATGTTCAGATGCACGGGTTTGGGACAGTCATTCTGTAAACGAATTCATTGTCAAAGTTGGCTTTCCACTAAATTAAAAATCATCAAGAAAATACATGAACTGGAAACCAAACCCTTTTGCAATTGCTGGACTAGCAATGATGAGCATTCCCATCATTGCTCAGGCAAAAATATATACGTCTGTTGAGCAGGCGCAAAAAATATTATTTCCCAATAAGCAATTAAGCAAATCACCAATCCTCATTACAGACGATCTGCAGGAAAGGATGAGGCAGGCATCGAGCATTCGCCACCCCTTTCAAGGGGATCGTATTTGGAAAACTGCTGACGGAAGTTGGCTCATTGTGGATGAAGTGGTTGGTAAACATGAAATGATTACCTATGCCGTTGGCATTAACTCCAAGGGCAGCATCTTAGGGGTCGAGATACTGGAATATGTGGAATCTTATGGATATGAGGTCGCTGAAGCGCAATGGCGTAAGCAATTCATAGGTAAATCTGCTATCGACCCAATCAAGCTCAATCAGGATATTCAGAATATTGGAGGAGCTACCCTCTCCTGCAAGCACCTCACTGATGGTGTAAAGCGAGTCACGGTTTTATTTGAAGCGGCGCTAAAAGCGAAATGACGACACGCTGCCAAGCCCTTCTGGGGACATTTGTCGAGATCTCGATTGATCAAGATGAACACCCCAGTGCAATTGATAAGGCCTTTGCCACCATTAAGCAAATCCAAGACCTCATGAGTTTTCATAATCCCCTAAGTGAACTCAATGCCATTAACCAAAGATCACACCTTACAGAAATTGCAATCCATCCTTGGACTGCACAGATACTCCATATTGCTCAAGAGATTTACACACAATCTAATGGTTTGTTTAATTGTGGGATTGGCCATCTACTGGTAGCAGTAGGCTTATTACCGCAGCATCTCGATCTTACGCAATATCAGTTTGGCGGTATCGAAGATATCAACTTCATCACCCCCAAGCTGATTTCATCATCCAAGCCCCTCTGCCTTGACCTCGGCGGCATTGCTAAAGGCTTTGCTGTAGATCAAGCTGTGGAAGTATTGAGACTAAATGGAGTGGAGTCTGGATGTGTCAATGCCGGTGGTGATCTTCGGGTATTTGGCGGCTCTTCAAGGCCGGTTCATATTCGTAACCCGAAAAGTCCAGGCCATTTAATTGCAATCGGTAGCATCCATAATGCCGCGATTGCCACTAGTAGTTTGTACTTTTCTAAAAGAGATCGCAAACATAGTCATATCATCAATCCTCTGGCCAAGAGTGAATCTGATATTCATGCAGATTTTGTGGAGTCTTTCTCTATCGTGGCAGATCAATGTGTTTATGCCGATGCGCTTACCAAGGTATTCGCCTTAGCTAAGAATCATGATCACCCCTGCTTCAAGCACTTTTCCGCCCAAGCCGTCAGGATTAAGGCATGAGCCGCCTAGGAAAGATGCCAGCTTGGCAAAGATCATTTGTGATTGGCGGTATGCTTGCCTGCTCTATTACTGGAAGTCTCTATTTACTTGGCCATGAATTTCAGATTCAACGATCAACTCTCGGGGATCATAATATTTTGGCACTTCATGGTATTACCGCCATGCTAGCAACTATCGCTCTCGGAACGGTGCTTCCCTTTCACCTCAAGTCAGGCATCAAATCTGGACGCAAAATGATTAGCGGCTTTGGTCAACTGATTTTCTTACTGACTTTGTTAATTACGGGGGCTTTGCTGTACTACGGACCTCAAGAAATACGTGACAATGTCATTAGCATCCATTGGATAGTAGGGCTAGTCTTTTTTGCCATCTTCTTGCTGCATGGTGTTGCAAAACTAGAAGGGCTTAGCAGGCTGGACCTCTTTAAATCTACTGGTGCCCGTGGCCAGCAGGCATTGGCACAGGTTTATCGACGGCATGGGCAGGGCCTTGATAACCCAGCAGACCAGGGTCCAACATGCCGCTAATCATTGCAATGTGGCCAAATACTAAAAACAAGGCGACACAGATTGCATGAATTTTTAATTTACCTTCTTTGTTAAGACGCTTATTCACTAAACCAAATTCTTGTAGCGCAATCCAAATTAAAGGAAGGCCGCCGATTAGATAAGAGCCTACCGCTACTACATCGATCACCGTTCTCCATTCACCAGCTTGGGTAATTGGAATCACCGCTGTCGTCATCAGATAAATAATGACGCCAATAAAGTACATCCCTACTGCCGCACCCGCAAAACGATTCAGACCCCAAACCAATCCATAAAATCTTCTAGTAAATAAGATATAGAGCTCGGTAATTGCTAGGGTTTCAGCAAGCACAATCGGGATCGCCATGAATATCAGTAGATTCCAGGGTTGCTTATCAGCCAACAGCTGCATGTAGTGAGTCATATTCATGTTGAACCTCTGTTTGTAATAAAAGTAGAATGGTTTGTTCTTATTTTTTGCAGTAGTACTTATAGAGCAGACCCATTACTGCTACCGCTACCTGGCTTGCGAGGGAGTAATAAATCTGCTTTCCCTCTCTGCGCGTCTTCACCAAGCCCTCCTTACGCAATACCGTTAATTGCTGCGAGAGTGTTGGTTGATGAATATCTAAAGCTATCTCAAGTTCTCCTACACACTTTTCACCTTGCCCGATCTCACATAACAACATCATGCGATCTCGGTTGGAGAGTGCCCTCATGAGTTTGCAGGCTTCTTCAGCTGATGCTTGTATCTTTTTCAATTCAGCTTTTGATAGGGGCATATTCATATTAGAGGACATTGAGTGGAATTTTGAGATATGAACTACCGTTTTCCTCAGGCTCGGGGAAATGTCCGGCACGGATATTCACCTGAATTGAAGGCAGAATTAAATTCGGCATTTCTAGAGTTGCGTCACGCTCAGTACGCATCTTCACAAATTGCTCCTCAGTAATATCTTGGTGCACATGAATATTTGCCATCCTTTCATCGCCGACTGTCGTGCAGTGCTCTACAGACCGATCATTTGGCGGGTAGTCGTGGCACATATAGAGCCGAGTCTCCTCAGGATAAGCCAAGATCTTTTGGATAGACCGATATAAAGTCTTCGCATCTCCCCCAGGAAAATCACACCGTGCAGTCCCCACGTCAGGCATAAAGAGGGTATCGCCTACAAAGAGAGCGCTACCAATTGCATAAGCCATACAAGCTGGTGTATGTCCAGGGACATACAACGCTTTTAAAGAAAGGTCTCCGAAAGTTAATTCCTCTCCATCCTCGAGCAAATGATCAAACTGGGATCCATCAATTGCAAAACGTGCATCCAAATTAAATACACCCTTAAATACATTTTGTACATCGGTAATGTGATTACCAATTACAATTTTCCCTCCCAAGCTACTTTGCAGATAAGGTGCTGCAGTCAGATGATCTGCATGGGCATGTGTTTCTAAAATCCAAGCAAGCTTTAATTGTTGCCCTGAAATAAATTCGATGACTTTATCGGCAGATTTTGTCGTAGTTCGACCGGATTTTGGGTCATAGTCTAAAACCGAGTCGATCACAACACAGGCACTACCCGCGCCCGCATACACTACATAGGTAAATGTCCAGGTTTCTGAATCAAAAAAAGCTTTAATGTCAGGATTTACTTTCGAGTTCACAATAGTCTTTCAGAAGTATGCATTTGGGATGAATAAATAATATATACATTTATATAATATATTAATATAAAATAAATTGCAATGGACTACTCGCTACTCATCAGCCCCGCATTAGGTATCTTGGTAGGCCTTCTCATGGGGCTCACTGGGGCCGGGGGTGGAATATTGTCTGTCCCCCTTCTGGTCTTCGCCCTGCATTTGACAGTAGCTGAAGCAGCGCCAATCGCTTTATCTGCCATTGCCCTAGCTGCCGGCGTAGGTGCCTTAATGGGCTTAAGAAACAAAATTTTGCGTTACAAAGCGGCTGGATTTATGGCGCTCTTTGGCTTAATACTCTCCCCGTTTGGGCTATGGTTAGCACAACGCATTCCTAATAGCCCTTTGTTAATCGTTTTTGGCTGCGTCCTTTTGTATACCTCTCTTCGCCTATTTAGACAGGCAAGTAGAGAAATATTGGGAATACCTGAAGCTGCACGCAAACCTCCACCCTGCCTTTTAGACCCATCAAACGGAAAACTCCACTGGAATATTCCGTGTGCTAGAGCGCTCTTATTTTCGGGTGGCTTAGCTGGCTTTTTATCTGGACTGCTTGGTGTGGGAGGTGGTTTTGTCATTGTCCCTGCATTAAAGCGTTATACCGATTTACCAGTGCGCTCCATCGTGGCCACTTCATTGGGCGTACTAGCCATTATTGCTACTGGAGGAACTGTATTTTCTGCCATTACCGGAAACTTTGATTTACTCATAGCGGCGCCATTTTCTTTAGGGGCTCTGGGCGGCCTGCTCATTGGCATGAGATTTGGTAAAAAAATAAGTGGCCCTCGATTGCAGCAACTCTTTTCTTTGTTAACATTTACTGTAGCAATTAGTCTAATCTTTAAAGGACTTTTTAATTATTAGCAGCTCATGAGACGACCTGCCCTCTCTCTCCTTTTTATCCTCAGTCTTAGCTTTTTAGGAGTTCTGCTGATGTCCGTCACTAAACCAAGCAACTTTTTATCAGGCTCCATTAGCGCCATCTCTGGAACGGTTAGTAATCTCAATAATCAGCTTTTGGAATACGTGAATCCTGAAAAGCCTACGCATGACCATTCATCGGTGTATTACCAACGTTTTTATATCTCTCAATTTAATTTGGACGGTAAAGCTATCGAGGCTAAATTCTCTGCTCCCATGAAAATCGCCGATGGCGATCAGGTAGTCGTATCGGGCTACCTCAAAGGGAATACTCTGCAAGTTCTGGCTTACTCCAATCAAACCCAACAACTCAGCGGTAATGAAAATTGGATTGTGCTCTGCCTAGGCGCCCTATTCTTTTTTGCAGTAGCAATCGGCTTGCTCAATAGTCAATTAGTGATTGATGGTGAGCTCATACCTAAGCTCTTCCTATTTGGCTTTACCTTAATTGGTATCTACATGGGATATCGGGCTTTATTGATTCGAGAAGCACTCAAGCTCATCTCTAGTTAAAAATAGGTAGAGCTAGAAAAGAAAAAGCCCTTAGCGATAAGGGCTTTTTACTTTGGCGCAAGATAAGCATATTTCGTGACTCTTGGTGATTCTTAATGACTGCTAGCACCACCCAGGTAAGCGGCTTTCACAGCAGGATCATCCTTGAGCTTAGCAGCTGGGCCATGGGTTGCGATCTTGCCATTCTCCAGAACATAACCATAGTCAGCTACGTTCAATGCTGCAGCCGCAAACTGCTCAACCAACAACATGGTTACACCTTGTGACTTCAGATTAGAGATGATCTTAAATACTTCTTCAACCAAGATTGGTGCTAGACCCATCGATGGCTCATCTAATAGAATGATGTCTGGGTTTAGCATCACCGCACGAGCCATTGCTAGCATTTGTTGCTCACCGCCCGACAAAGTACCCGCCAATTGATTACGACGCTCTTTCAAACGCGGGAACATTTCTAATGACTTTTCAAGGTCATCCTTGATATCTCCCTTAGGACGGCTACCCGTAAAACGGGGAAAGGCACCTAGCAATAGATTGTCCGTTACAGACATCGTTGTAAAGACGCGGCGACCCTCTGGGCTATGTGCTAAACCGAGGCGAGCGATTTTATGAGAATCGTAACCGTCAATTTTTTCACCACTCAAAGTAACTTCGCCACCTGTTGGCTTAATCATGCCAGTAATAGCACGCATCGTCGTTGTTTTGCCGGCACCGTTAGAGCCAATCAACGTAATGACTTGTCCTTTAGGAACATCAATATTGATGCCATGGAGGACTTTAACTTTGCCGTAGCCTGCTTCAAGATTCTTAATAGATAACATGGTATTTACCGATTCAATATGTTCGTGTGATTAAGTACCCAAGTAGGCATGAATCACCTTCTCGTCTGCCTGAACTTCAGCTGGTTTACCTTCTGCAATCTTCTGACCGAAGTCCAAGACCGAAACGGTATCGCACACTGACATCACCACATCCATATGATGCTCAATCAGGATGAAAGTAATACCGCTATCGCGGATCTTGCGAATAATACTTAAGAGCTCTTTAATATCCGGAGCGGTTAAGCCAGCTGCTGGCTCATCCAACAAGAGCAATTCTGGGTCAAGCGCCAATGCACGGGCTATTTCCAAAAGGCGTTGCTTACCGTACGGCAAGTTACGCGCTTCCTCGTTGGCCAGATCATCCAAGCCAACGAATTTCAGAAGTGCTAATGCGCGCGCATGCGCTTCTGCCTCTTCCTTCTTATAGCGTGGCAAATGTAAGGCAATTTCTATCATGTTGGACTTGAAGGTATGGTGCAAGCCCACCAAAATATTTTGGATCGCTGTCATTTCACCGAAAAGCTGCACGTTTTGGAAGGTACGAGCAATACCTGATAAAGCAATATCAGATGAAGTCTTACCAACGACACTCTCACCAGCATACAAAACACTACCCGCGGTGGGTACATAAATACCCGTCAACACGTTCATCATGGTGCTCTTACCGGAGCCGTTGGGACCAATCAAACCATGAATGGTGCCGCGCTTGACACTGAGATCAACATTATTCAATGCTTTCAGACCACCGAACTGCATTAATAATGAATCCACTTTAAGAAGCTCAGCCCCAGAGTTCTGCTTACCAACGGCGCTAATGAAGCTGATAGAGTCATCTACCACTTCAGCATCTTCACCACGAGTAGTTTTTGCTTTACCAACCATCGATTGGTAGAAGCTCTTAGCAAAACCAACGATACCGTTCTGCAAGTAGTAAACCACCAACAAAATCATGAAGCCAAAAATACTGAGGCGCCAGTCAGAAATACTATTCAACCAGAAGGAAAATGCTGCCAAACCAACTACACCTGCTACTGGAATAGCTACACGTCTTGGGGTAGTAAGTTGTTTGGATAAAGCCATTGCAGCACCAGCTACGACTACGACTGCAATAATCGAAGCAACGATGCGGAAAAGATAAATATCATCCAAGAGTTTTGGTAACAACACAATAATGGCTGCACCAATCACTGCACCCAGGCGTGACTTACGTCCACCCATGATGATGCCGAGCAAGAACAGCACAGCGAGTTCATTGTTATAGGTGTTTGGTGAGATGTATTGTTCGGAGTAGGCATACAAGCAACCAGCTAGGCCAGCAAAGCCCGCACTAATCACAAAGGCAATCACCTTAAAGCGATAAACAGAGACACCCATACAGTCACAAGCAATTGGGCTATCACGCAAAGCCTCGAAAGCCCGGCCAATTTGTGATTTCACAAAACGATCCACGATGATCATGGAAATAATCAAGATCGCCGACACCAGCCAGAAGTATTCTGCCTTAGTCATTGGCACGCCCATGAGTTCAGGCTTTGGAATCTTGATACCTAGTGGGCCTTCGGTCAACCAAGTCATTTCATTAATCAGAATCTGAGCAATCGTACCGAATGCCAAGGTCACCATCGCAAGATAAGGTCCAATCACCTTCAGGGCTGGTAATGCCAAGATACCGCCAAAGAATGCAGTGATGATGATTGATGCAGGAATAGTTCCCCAAATGGTCCAGCCAAAGTGGAAGTACAAAACACCAGCCGTATACGAACCAATTCCAAAAAGCGCTGCATGCCCTAAAGACACTTGACCGATATAACCCACCACGATATCCAATCCAAACAACAGGATGGTGTAGATCAGAATAGTTTCAGCTAAGTGGATGTAATAGGGATTATGAATTACTAGCGGCAAACAAAATAGGCCAACTATCGCAATTAATAGAGGTAATAGAGACTTCAATTTCATCATTAAACTTTCTTAATTGCAGATTTGCCGAAGAGGCCAGAGGGTTTGTATGCCAATACCAGCAATAACAAGATCAAACCAGGCACATCTTTATAACCAGTGGAGATATAAAAACCAGTGGCGGTCTCCACAATTCCCAAAATCAAGCCACCCACAATAATCCCCATACCGCTAGACAAGCCACCAATAATCGCAACTGCGAAAGCTTTTAAACCTAAGGCACCGCCCATCGTTGCACCAGTTAAAGTCAAAGGTGCAATCAACACACCAGCAAAAGCTGCGGTAAGTGATGAGAGTGCATAAGAGAAGGTAATGACCATGCTGGTGTTAATGCCCATCAGACCAGCAGCATCGCGGTCATTGGCTGTGGCTACTACCGCTTTACCGTAAATCGTCTTCCGGTTAAAGAATTCAACCAAGAGCATCATTGCTAAAGCACCAAACACCACCAAAATTTCCATTGGCAAAATATTCGCACCCAAGATGGTCATCGGCTCCATAGGCAAAGGTGATGGGAATGGCAATGCATCGCGACCCCAGACATTTTCAGCAACGTTTTTGAAAATGATCCCCAGAGCGATGGTGGACATAATCCAACCAAACTCCGATTTAATTTTGATGGCAGGGCGGACACCGATCAGCTCAACAAAGCTACCTTGAATCATGCCGAATAAACACACCACTGGAATCATTACCCAATAGTTCATGCCGAAGGTGTCAACGCAGGTTAGGCCTACCAGAGCACCCAACATGAGGGCCTCCCCTTGGCCGAAATTCAATGTACCCGAGGTGGCAAAAGTGAGCTGGAAACCGAAAGCGATGACCGCGTAGATCATCCCCACCGCTATACCACTCGAGAGGATTTGTGCAAACATGTCCATGTGATTGGCCTAAATATACTTAAAACTGTTTTATTAACGAATCCGACATTGTAAGCAAAACGCCGCTTTAGAGGCGGCGTTTTGATTTACTAATGGTGCAGTGCAAAATAGGCCATTAATTTGCCCATTTCTTAAGCTACATTATTATTTCTTAGCGCCCTTAGTTGCATCTTCAGCATTTAAGAACTCAACGCGACCGTTTTCAACTACGCCCACCACGACGTCTTTTGCCTTAATTGCGTCATGATCAGTTGCAGAGAATGGCTTGTTGTAAGTCATAACTACGCCATTTACTGGAGTCTTAAGATCTTGCAAAGCCGCAACAATCTTTGGACCTTCAGTGCTGTTAGCTTGTTTAATAGCCGCCGCCAAAAGATAAACAGAGTCGTATCCTTGAGCTGCTGAAACAGGGGAGGCGATGTTGTTATTTTTTGGCTTGAACTCTTTTACATAAGCTTCTTGGAAAGCCTTACGTTTAGGTGTTGTAGATGGGGACTGAATATAAGTCTGCGGCATTGTTGCACCATCGCCGTTTTTACCAGCGGTATCAATGAAGCTAGCCATAGACAATGTCCAACTACCAATCATGGGTTTTTTCCAACCCAACTTTGCCATACCGTTAGCAATTTGTGCCAACTCAGGTCCAATTGCGTAAGTCAAAATGACATCAGCGCCCGCATTTTTTGCTTTCAATAATTGTGAAGTCATGTCAACGTCACCAATATTGAATTTCTCAACAGCCACAGGTGTTACGCCATATCCCTTGAGGGCCTTTTCCAAGTCTTCACGGCCTAACTGACCATAGTTTGTGGAATCAGCCAAAATAGCCACTTTCTTCAAACCACGCTTTTCAACCGCTTCTTTAGCGATCATTGGCGCCTGAATATTGTCAGGAGCGCCATTACGGAAGATGTAGTTTTCTGGGGCATTAGGAAATTGCTTGGTCAAGATAGAGCCCGTAGCAACGTTGTTCATTACTGGAATTTTGGCATCTTGATAGAAGCGCTGTGAAGCTAATGCAACACCAGTATTGATGTAACCCAAAGTAGCAACTACTTTTTCGTTATTGATCAACTCTTGGGCAATTTGCACGCCACGTTCGTTTTTCGCTTCATCGTCACGCTCAACCAATACGATCATATTGCCATTAATGCCGCCAGCAGCATTAATTTCTTTTGTCGCAAGACGAACGCCATCACGCATGCTCACACCCATTGAGGATGAGCCGCCAGTAAATGGGCCTGAAACTCCAAGCTTGATATCGGCAGCATAGGCTCCGCTTGCAAGCATTGCAGAAGCTGCAACTGTAAAAATGTGATGACGAATATTCATAAAGTCTCCATGACTAAAAATGCTAATTAAATAAATACTTTTTTTTATGGGAAATACACAATCCAATAGCTATCTTACTGTTAATACAAAGGTAAAAAAAGGGCTTTGCATTAGGGTTTTACATTAGTCATGATCGCTGGCAATACAGACTTTAAACCTTCACTAACTCTTGCTGAGGCTACGTTTGAGGTTTGGCCAAAATAGATTGATCAACAAGCCAATAATCACCAAACCCGCAGCCGATATTTTCCAAAGTGGTAAAGATTCACTTAAAAAGATGGCCGAAGCCCCCATTCCAAAAATGGGTACCAATAATGGGGCTGGTGCTACTACTGCAGCGGAATGCTTAGACAGGAGCCAACCCCAAGCCGCATATCCAAAAAGGGTATTGGCCCATGATTGCCAGAGGACGCCAGCCCACGCCCCTATTGGAGCGGAAACTATTGATGTACTCATCTGCTGCCACCCTCCCTCAAACACTAAAGAGATTACTAGGAGTGGTGGAATTGAAAATGCACTGGCCCAAATGACATAAGAAAACATATTGATTGAGCCAGCACGGCGGCTCACTGTATTCGCTACACCCCAAGAAAATCCAGAGAACACGACCAAAGCTAAACCGAGGAAGGTGGTGTTGGCATCATTGTGCAGTGCAATAATTCCTAAGCCAGTCAATGCTACTGCGACTGCGACTGCTTGATACAGCCTCAAACGCTCATTGGCAAAAAACATAGCAAAGCCAATAGTGAAAAATACCTGCGTCTGAATTACTAAAGAAGCCAAACCTGGAGAGATTCGACCATCCACAGCGAAATACAGCACACCAAACTGCCCTACCCCTACTGCAACCCCATATATACAGAGATTCCACCAGGGCACCTTTGGCTTAGGAAAGAAAAATACCAAGGGCAACAAGGCAAAAATATACCGCAGCGCAGCAAACAAAAATGGGGGAAATGAGCCTAGAGACAGCTTGATCACCACAAAGTTAGTACCCCAAACTGCCACAATAGCTAGGGCTAAGAGCAGATGGCTTGCAGGAAGCTGGTTACGATGAGTATTGATGGTTGTATTTTATGCTGATGGCTGCTTACTACTTAACGCGTGAGCAACTCGGCTACTCGCTCAGCAATCATCATCGTCGGAGCAGCGGTGTTACCCGAAGTAATATTCGGGATGGCCGAGGCATCGACTACGCGAAGATGATGAATACCCTTCACCCGCAATTGAGAATCCAACACTGCCATCGGATCATCAGCGCGTCCCATCTTGCATGTCCCCACCGGATGAAAAATAGTGGTGCCAATATCACCAGCTGCTTTGGCCAATTCTTCATCCGTTTGATATTGGGCCCCCGGTTTGTATTCTTCGGGGGAATAAGGGGCAAGTGCAGCTTGCTGCACAATATTGCGTGTCAAGCGCAAACATTCAGCAGCCACTTTTCGATCTTCCGCGGTCGATAAATAATTCGGATGAATGAGGGGTGGCGCCTCTGGATCTAATGAATTGATGTGAACACTACCGCGTGAGGTAGGTCGTAAATTGCAAACACTCGCAGTAAATGCATTAAAAGAATGTAAATCTTCACCAAACTTTTCTAAAGATAAAGGTTGAACGTGGTACTCCACATTCGCACTCCGTTGTTCTGGAGAGCTAAAGGCAAATGCGCCTAACTGAGAAGGTGCCATGGACATCGGGCCAGAGCGCTTCAAGAGATACTCCAAGCCAATCATCAGCTTGCCAAACAGGCTATTGGCTTTGGTATTCAGGGTTTTAATACCATCGACCTTAAAGATCATGCGTAACTGCAAATGATCTTGTAAATTCTCACCAACCCCAGGGAGATCGGCAATTACCGGAATACCCAAAGAGCTTAGAACTGCTGTAGAGCCAATGCCTGAGCGCTCCAATATTTGTACGCTACCAATGGAACCAGCACTTAATAACACTTCGCCATCATCATCGATGTTGCAGAGAGCCTCAGATGCAATACCGTCTTTGAGGTATTCCACTCCGTAACAATTTTTAGTAACAGGATCAATCTTCAACTTACTTACTACAGCTTCAGTGATCACCGTCAAATTGCTTCGTTTCGCTGCATCCCGCAAAAATGCTTTGGAAGAATTTAATCTCCAGCCGGCACGCTGATTGACATCAAAATACCCTACGCCAAAGTTATCACCGCGATTAAAGTCTTCTGATGCCGGAATGCCTGCCTCTACTGCGGCCTCTTTAAACCGATCCATGATGGGCCAGCGCAAGCGTTGCTTAGAAACGGTCCACTCACCGCCTTTGCCATGCCACTGATTGGCATCGCCGTGATAGTCCTCGAATTGCTTGTAGCGCTTTAATGCATTTTCCCAGGACCACGAGTCATCACCGGTGGCCTGAACCCAAGATGCGTAATCACCCGCTTGACCCCGCATATAGATCATGCCGTTGATTGAAGAACATCCGCCTAGAACACGACCACGGGGATAGAGTAATGAACGGCCATTGAGGCCCTTTTCAGCGACCGTTCTAAAGCGCCAATCTGCCCGTGGGTTATCAATACAGTAGAGATAACCTACTGGAATATGAATCCAGATGTAGTGATCGTTTTTACCTGCCTCAATCAGAAGGACCTTTTTATTGGAATTTTCTGTCAAGCGCTTAGCCAACATGCAGCCAGCGCTGCCTGCCCCAATAATGATGTAGTCGTAGGTGTTGGATTGAGTCATATTCTCTAAGTTAGATAAAACTGCATTTACTCACTTTGATCACTCTATTATTTACCAAATGTGGGAATTGGGCACTCAATCGGAAAAGTTTCAATACCCGTCTAAAATGGCGCAATGCATATTAATGAGAAGAATCGCACACCAAAGATAGCGGAGCCTGATGATGGGCCTAGCAAGTCTGAGTTAAAACGCCAAATGACTGAACGCCAGAAATTGGCAGAAGTCTTGGCTGCCCTCAGCAGCGATGCTCTCAAAACCATTCCCTTAGATGAAGCAATCAAAACAGCGATCGCCGAAACAAACAAAATCAAAAGTTTTGAAGCAATTCGCCGTCATAAGCAATACCTTGGTAAATTGATGCGCTTTCTAGATGATGAGGAATTGGATGTCATCCAAAAACGGCTTGATGCTATTCAAGGGGTCAGCAAAGCAGAAACAGCTAAGCTGCATTATTTAGAGAGTTATCGCGATCGGCTGATTGCGAATGATGAGACCTTCACTAAAATGATCGAGCAATATCCTGATATGGATATTCAGAATATGCGTACCTTAATTCGCAATGCTCGCAGAGAGAAAGAGCTCAACAAACCACCGAAGGCTTATCGAGAAATCTTCCGCGTCCTAAAGGATATGGGGCTGTAAGTTTTCTAAAGTCTTGCTAAACCTTTAGCTTCATCGCCGGAACTTCAATCCAGCGGTACAAATAATTCGCAGCGATGGTGCTGCACCCCACTACCCCAAGCATTAAAGCAATAGCGAGTAAGCCACTTTCATGGGCATGCAGATTAGTGGCGATGTACAGCGTATTTGCTAGCAAGATAAAGGCAAAGTGGATTAGGAAAGCGCTGTAGGACCGCTGACTAGCCCAAGCGATAGCTTTCAAAAAAGAATTGGGTTTTGCCTGCTGGGGCGGGTAAGGTCTATTACCCCAGAAGAATAATGCGATTGCTACAAACCAAGCCAAGAAATTTCTCAACCAGATTTGGTGAAAGCTAGAAATGACAATAATCGCGCCAATAACGAATAAGGCTGCTCTTGCTAAGCGATTTACGCTCTGGTTTTGAAAGCCTTTGGCCAAGTACGCTAGAACTCCTAATCCATAAGAGCCAATGAAATAAATAAAGTAAGCCTCATAAGTGCCAGAGCGATTAAAGAAGAGCAAAGAGCTGACCACTAAAACACTGATGGTCCAAATGATTGACTGATACCGCGGAAAGGAAATCAGCAGTATCGCCAATACTGAATACAACTGCCAATCAATCGCAATATACCAAGCGCCAGCTGAAATAGAGTCTAGGCCTAAGATCCCCTGAATCAAAAAGAGATGGGCTAAAAATTGAGAGAGGGTCTCAGATTCGCCCACGAACTCATCGCTCACCCAAAAGCGTGCGATATAGGCACAAGCAATCGTCAAGATTAATGCGACTGCATAAGGAGCAAAGAGACGCAAATAGCGATTGAGGATTACCTTTAATAAACCATGCACACCAACTTTGTCATCAGCGTAGCGGCTTAAAGATTGAGTGGCTAAATAGCCTGCCATTACTAAGAATATTTGTACTGCATACCGCCCATATTCAAACAGCCAAGTCATTAGTCCAGGCAGGACTTTGCGTGCATCTTCTGCAATCTGCCCGTAACTAGAAAGATGGTGAAGAATGATTAAAAGGGCTGCAAATACCTTGAGAAAATCAATCAGAAGTAATGGCGAAGATTGCTTCAAACTTTACTTCGCCATTACTTTGATTTTGGTTTGGCCTTACCCATTAAAGAAGCTAGTAAAGGATTTGCCTCTGCCAGCTCTTTTTTAGTTTTAGCCTTATCTACCGCCCCAAACTTAGGTGTCTTTGCGTCATTCTTCATGCGCTGAGCAGTCGCTAGGGCTAAATTTTTATACAGGTCGGTTTTTTTCATTGACATCAGATGTATGCTTTACGCTGACCGCTTCAAATTGACTTATTTAGTTACAGACTTGGCAACTGAGAGTGCGGCAAAACCCAAGAACAATAAAGACCAGCCTTGCAGCAATAATTCGATCGCAATCAATAAACCGGGTAACCATAAGCTAGATGCTGGGTAACTATTCATGATAAGAACACCCATCAAAATAGAGAGTCCTGCTGACAGTAACAACCAGATCCATTCACCAAAATGACGGTGTTGGAATGCCGAGATTAAGCGCAGTACACCAGTCACAAAAAAGATTGCCGCCATCCATAAGGTAATGACTTCAAGCGCTGGAATCGGGAATGCCCACACATACACTGCGGCAACTATATATAGGACTGCAAAAATCAGTTGCACACTAACGCTCTTCCATCCAGATGACTGAAAGGCATGTGCACCCTGCAAGAGACCGCCAGCAAATAGAAAGATGCCTAAAATATTGACTGATACGAATGAAAAGAATACTTGGCCAGCAATTCCAATGAGGCCCAGTGCAATAAATAAGATGCCAAGGCCGAGGAGAGCACCAGGAACTTTGGCAGCTGCTCCTAGTACTTTGGTACGGATTTCTTGAATTTGAGTGCTAGATAGTTCAGTCATGGGGTACTTTCGGTTTAAGTTAAATGTTGCAGATAAAAATTGAAATACGTTCTTCTTAAAGCACAACTACCTATAAAGTGTTATCTACAGAATCAATGAAATCTCGTACTGTACGGTTAAACACCGCGGTTTGTTCAATATTAGACAAATGCGCTGCATCCTCCAAAACTACCATCTGAGAACCTTCAATAAGACGATGCAGTACTATGCCCTGCTCTACTGTACACGCTGGATCATATCGCCCTGAAAGGACTAGGGTTGGAGTTTTGATTTTGAGCAACATCGTACTTTGTGCCATATCACGCACTGCGCTGCCACAGGCCATATAGCCATTGACATCAGTACCCAAAATCATTTGACGTACTTTTTCAATATCTTGGGGTGCCCGCTCAATAAAAGGAGCGGTAAACCAACGCTTGATAGTGCCATCCACTAAGCCTGCAATTCCTTGGGTGCGAGCGATTTCAAAACGCTCCTCCCACAGACTGCGTGGCGGCATTTCTGATGCCGTATTGCACAGCGATAAAGAATATAGTCGTTCAGGATAGCGCGCACCCAATTGCTGACCAATCATGCCGCCAATCGATAGGCCCATGAAATGTGCTTTTTCAATTCCTAATGCATCTAATAGTCCCACTGCATCATCTGCGAGTTGAGCAATGCTGTACGGGCCAGCAGTGACTCCAGAATCACCGTGACCACGCTTGTCATAGCGCAATACGCGATAACGATCAGCGAATGCAGGGACATTCCACTCCCACATACTGCTGTTGGCCATCAAGCTATTCGCAACAAGAAGAACACGGCCCTCTTTGGGACCATCAAAACGATAGGCTATATCTACGCCATTCGCCTTGACGGTTTGCTTATCTTGCATTTGCGTCATTTATTTCTACCTTTAACTAATTTTTTAATCTTTATTTATCTATTCTTAAGAGCATGTTAGATTATCCGATGAAACAAGAAAAAACTATAAAAATACCAAGGAGACAAGATGAGCACCTCATCTAAACAGGGGCAACGCGCCCCAAATACCCCCATTCTGGGCAGTCTTATGCTCGCTCTTAGCCTGTGCTTTGGAGCAACTCTTGTTCAGGCCCAAAACTACCCCAATCGTACTGTCAAAATGGTAGTTCCTTTAACTACGGGTTCGGGTGCTGATATTGCAGGACGCGTCGTTGCCAAGAGCCTCTCCGAAACCTGGAAGCAATCGGTCATTATTGAAAACCGTCCTGGTGCCGGCGGACTCATTGGTACTGGAGTAGTCGTGAACTCTGAGCCCGATGGTTACACACTACTAGTTCAGTCAGCATCGTATGCAGCCAATCCGGCGATTTTTAAAAAGCTGCCTTATGACCCACTCAAAAGTCTGGTTGATGTGGCTATTCTTGGGCAAACGCCTTATGTGATGATTACTGCGGCTGATGGTCCTTATCAAACCATTCGAGATTTAGTGATTGCTGCTAAATCCAAACCCGGTGAAATCACTTTCGCCTCAGCTGGTGTTGGTAGTTCTACCCACCTAGCTGCCGAATACTTTAATCAAGTCATGGGCATCAAACTCATTCATGTGCCATACAAAGGTTCACCCGAGGCTATTTCTGACACGATGTCAGGACGCACTGCTTTTTACATGGCGCCACTGGACACTGCCATTGGCCAGCTTAAGGGCGGTAAAGTACGCGCCCTAGGATTAACTAGCAAAACTCGCAATGCCGCAGTACCGGATATACCGAGCATTGCAGAGCAAGGTTATCCCAACTTTGAGATTGGTTTGTGGTTCGGTGTTTGGGCACCCGCTGCTACTCCGCCAGCGATTGTGAAAAAGATTAATCTAGACATTAATCAAGCAATGCAAGACCCTGAAGTAAAAACGGCTTATGAAAGCAAAGGAATTAAGCCAACCCCAATGAATCCTGCAGAGTTTAGTAAATTTGTCCGTGAAGAAATGGCAAAGTACAAAAAGATTGCTACTGAAGCCAACATCGAGCCACAATAAATATAGCAACCTACTTTGATTCAAGATCTTTCAGCGCCACTGTGCCAAGCCCCTGATTCAGAGATTCGATCACCTTCGATCCCATTTCCGGCAGGGGCTGTGGATTGTCATGCCCATGTATGCGGTCCTGCTAATCTATTTCCTTACGCATCAGAGCGCATCTACACTCCGCCGGATGCTACTTTAGAAAACTACCAAGCCCTATTAGCGATGTTGGGAATCAACCGCGCAGTACTAGTGCAACCTAGTGTGTATGGTACCGATAATCGGGCGCTACTGGCCGCCCTTAAATCCTATCCCAAGCAATTTCGGGGGGTTGCTGTAATCCCTCACAATCTAGAAGATGTCAGTGAACAGTACTTGCAAGAATTCCATGATGCCGGCGTGCGCGGCGTGCGTTGCAATATTGTGGATGTTGCTGATAAAACTGCCGGACTACCAATCCAAACCTTAAAAGCTGTAGCAGAGCGGATTAAACCTTTTGGCTGGCATCTAGAACTACTCATGCACGTAAATGAATATCCTAATCTAGCGAAAGTGTTTGAAAACTTCCCAGTCAATTTAGTGTTTGGACATTTTGGTTACACCCATGCAAAGCATGGTGTAAATGACAAAGGCTTTCAAGGTTTGCTGGAACTCATGCGCAATGAACAGGCTTGGGTCAAAATGACTGGGCCCTACCGCATCTGTGATGGCAATCTTCCTTATATCGATATGCGCCCATTCAATGATGCGGTCATTGAGGCAAATCCTAAGCGGCTGGTCTGGGGAAGCGACTGGCCACACGTCATGGTCAAAAAGCACATGCCCCATGATGCTGACCTTTGTGAGCTCTTCGCTAGCTGGGTAGCTGATTCTTCCCTTAGAAAGACCATCTTGGTTGATAACCCCTGTATCCTGTATGACTTTCCGGCATTTAATACAGTCGGTCGTTAAGCAAGGTCAGCAAGAAAGAAATGATTCTCAATGGATAACACTCTCACCGTCATTCTTGGCATCGTTGCCATGATCCTGCCACTAGTAGTAGGTCGACTGGTATGGAAACGCTTTGATCAATACTTTGGTCGCAATGATGAGGCGTATATGGATAGTCTTGAATACTTTCTTAAGAAAATTGGCTTTACGATCCTGGTGGCTTTTGTACTGTTATGGATAGGCATCAGCTTGGTCTTTAATGGTAGTGCTTCATAAAAGAAACATAAAAAAATACAAACAAAATAATCAAACCGCATGAACGATCAACTTAAAGCCATCCTCATCAAATCAAAGTTGAACTTTGCGATCTTGGCTGCCATTTTGCTCTTTGCTGTCATCGGAAAATTGACCTATCCAGAATTTACTAACACGGTTTTTGTGACCGCTGATCAGCTAGTATCCGATCTTTATATCGTGTTTATTGCTATTACCCTGGGTGCTTTTATTCCGAACTTTAAGCTCGTCGCATTTGGATCGATTGGTGCTTTTATAGGCCTAGCAATTCTGATCCAGTTAGGAATCTTTACCTACCTCACGATCGACTACCTATTTGCCGTCCTGATTGTGATTTTGGGCTTTGCATCCATTGCCAATCTCTATAGGTACTATCGGGAATTTCGGTTTTAAAGAGATAGGCGATTACTTTTCTTTAAGATGGGCCAAAATATGGTCAATATCTTTTAAATTTTGATCAAGCTGCTTATTTAAGATCGCCAAGTGAGCTGCCCTAGTACATTTGCAATATTTTGATGGTGTTCTCGTTTATACAATCAATTGCTCCATACTATTGTTCTTGACCAATCTTTGCATAAGCGCCCTCTCACGATCATCAATATGATCTAAATCCAAGAAGCGTTTATTACGCTCATAGATTGACATTGCTTGGGCATCTGTCAAATACTCCTCTTCATTAAGTTGCCAAGATAAGGCTTTTAATTGCGGGTAGTCTTTAATGCAGATGTGTGGCATATCAGGATCTTCACTGAGATTCGGGTGATTTTCTGGAGCCTCCTGAAGACCTAGGGGTAGTAAAGCTAAATGCAATCCCAGCGCTTCACATACCTGTAAATAAGCTCCCATATTTACTGATGGCTCACCTTTTTCAATACGATGAAGGGTCACTCTAGAAATATTTGCAGCCCCCGCACAAGATTGCGCCCGAACCCGCAACACCTTTCTTCTAGCCGTGATTTGAGCGCCCAATCGCACCAAATAAGGCGGGTTTGGAGTGCTCAACTGGTTTATGGTCTTTTCCATTATGTTTCTTATTATATACTTTATTTATAATTTGTAAACTATAAGAAACATATATTATAGAAAATCAACAAAATACCCACTCACCACCATGACCAATTTGCATCGTGCCTATGGCGCGCCTCAAACAAAGGATCAGCCAAACCCTTAAGCCAAAGCCTCATTACCCTGTTATTTCTTGTGCGGCGTCTGTGCTCAAATGCCTTTCGATACCAACGAGGCGCTGAACTAGCCATGGTGACCTGTGCATCTGAATGAAAGACGGCAATTGCCTTTCGCCCAGCAGCAGAATTAGGGCTATGAAATATAGTGGGCCCGCCATTAAAAAATACATCCCAGTTTTTTAATACCCAGACATATTCATGCTGTTGATTTTTGCGTCTGAATGTTCTCGACATAACAAATTCCTCATACTGTTATTAATTAGTTACATCATGTCGATCTCCTTGAAAAAAATTTAAGAATAAAAAAACGCAGTCATATTTAGTGACTGCGTTTATTTTAAAGAGCAGAAAAACCATACTCTAATAATGAGTACTTACCTTAACTATTTTTCTAGCGCCCCATAAATCACAGCATTGAGCTGCTCACGGTGTACCTTGCGGATTTCTCCCGGTGCCACACCCATCATGACAACCACCATCTGTTCTTTTGGATCAGCCCAGAAAATCGTTCCATAGGCGCCATTCCATGTGAAATCCCCGACGTTACCGTTGATAGCTGAAAGACCCCTATCAGTGCGTACCGCTACACCCAAACCAAATCCATAACCCATACGGCCTGGCTCAGTGCCGCTCACATTATTTTTAATGTCTTTGTTGAGATGGTTTGATGTCATAAAGGCAACTGTTTGCGGACCCAATACTCTTTTACCTTCTAGGCTTCCACCATTGAGCAACATTTGACCAAAGCGAATGTAATCGCCAGCTGTTGAGTACGCACATGATCCGCCGCAATCAAACTTTACTTTCTGCGTATGGATATCGACCTTCTGTGGCTTACCTGTCAATGGATCTATTGGTAATGGTTGCGCTAAACGTGGACGATCTTTTTCCGCAAGGTCAAAAGTAGTGTTCGGCATCCCCACTTTATTCCAGATGCGCTCTTGCATTACTGCACCCAAGGGTTTGCCGGCTATCTTCTCTTCAATAATGCCGAGCACATCGAGGCCAAATCCATAGTCCCAAGCAGTGCCTGGTTCATAGAGCAAGGGGTTGCTAGCCAATTTGTCTATAAATTCTTGTGCGGTGTATTGCACTGCTGCTGGCGCAGAACCTGCCGGATATGTCTTATGCACTGGAGTAGCGCCGCGGCCGCCATAAGTTAAGCCATTGGTATGGCGCATCAAGTCTTGGACGGTGATTGGATTTTTTGCAGGAACTAAATTGAGCTTTCCATCGGCATCTACTTGGCCGACCTTCATATCCTTAAATTGTGGCAACCAATTGGAGATCGGTGCATTTAATGGAAGTTTGCCTTCTTCATAAAAAGTGAGGGCACTCACTGAAGCCATTACCTTGGTCATTGATGCCAAATTAAAAATGGCATCTGTTGTCATGAGTTTGTTATTGGCCTTATCAAGATAGCCGTATGGCTTATAGATTACCAACTTGCCATTTTTAGATACCGCCAATACTGCGCCAGCCATATTATTGCCAGCGATTTGATCGGCAAAGAAAGTATCAATTCTTTTGAGGCCATCTTGGCTAAATCCTTGGCCTAAAGGAGCACTTAGCGGTAACGGTGCTTTTGATATATCGGCCGCAAAGAGCGGTGAGCAGAGAAGCAAGCAAGCACCTAGGGCGATGGATAGGTTAATCAGCGGTAATTTCTTCATGTTGTCTCCAAAATTTTTTATTTTCTATGGGGCTCGTCTTGGTGTGGACCCTTTAAAGGTATTGAAGCAGACTTTTGAAGTACAAATTCACTTTCTATTCTATATAGCTAAAGGTTATATAGAGCCGACTTTTGAGTATTTGTAGCAATATTGAAAATCCGTGACAATCGTGGGCTATGTATAAATACGACCATATTGACCAAACCCTGGTAGACCAACGGGTTGCCCAATTTCGAGATCAAGTTGCCCGCCGCCTTAATGGTACTTTGGCCGAAGAAGAGTTTCGTCCCCTACGTCTACAAAATGGTCTTTATCACCAGCGCCATGCCTACATGCTGCGGGTTGCCATTCCTTATGGTCTTTTAAGTTCAAAGCAACTGCGAACCTTAGCAAATATTTCTGAGAAATACGATCGGGGTTATGGGCATTTCACTACCCGTCAAAATATCCAGTTCAACTGGATCACTCTTGAAGACACTCCCAACATTTTGGCTGACCTTGCTATAGTAGAAATGCATGCCATTCAAACATCAGGCAACTGCATTCGCAATATTACAAGTGATGCTTTTGCAGGCGTTGCTGGAGATGAGTATGTAGATACCCGCCCCGTTTGTGAATTACTGCGCCAATGGTCCACCCTTCATCCTGAATTCGCCCACCTACCACGCAAGTTTAAGTTTGCAGTCAATGGTGCCAAAGAAGATCGTACCGTTTTACTTTGCCATGACGTAGGTATTGAGCTCCAGAAAAATAAGGATGTAAATCCTGGTGAACTCACAAATGGGTTAACAGCAAACATCTATGCCGGTGGTGGTATGGGGCGTACACCTATCTTAGGATCCTTGATTAAACAAGGCCTACCTTGGCAATTGCTCCCAAGCTACCTTACTGCTCTATTGCGTGTGTACAACCGCTTTGGCAGAAGAGATAATATTTATAAGGCCCGTATCAAGATCTTGGTAAAAGCTTTAGGCCCAGAAGAATTCGCCCGCCAGGTTGAAGGTGAGTGGTTACAGATTCAGAATAGTGATGATAATTTCACGAAAGTAGAATGGGATCGTGTCGCTCAGCACTTTACTAAGCCTGCGTATCAAACTCTGCCTTCACTGAGTAATGAAGAAGTACTTACGAGCGCAACTAAAACAGAAAAAACAGCATTTTCTCGCTGGTTAGAGCGCAATGTGAAGCCCCATCAAGTATCAGGATATGCTAGCGTGATTCTGTCCCTTAAACCGCATGGCACTGTTGCTCCAGGCGATGCCACCACGGCTCAGATGAATGCCATTGCTGATTTGGCAGATCAATATAGCTTTGGTGAACTACGGGTTACTCATGAGCAAAACCTCGTTCTCGCTGATGTTGAGCAGGCGAAATTATTTGAACTCTGGCAAGCAGCCAAGCAGCAACATGTAGCCCTGCCAAACATTGGCTTGCTGACTGATATTATCGCCTGCCCTGGGGGTGACTTCTGCTCACTCGCTAATGCCAAATCTTTACCAATTGCTAAAGCGATTCAAGAGCGCTTTGATGATCTTGATTACTTATTTGATCTTGGTGATATCTCTTTAAATATTTCGGGTTGTATTAATTCTTGCGGGCATCATCACGTGGGCAATATTGGCGTGCTGGGTGTCGATAAAGACGGTGAAGAGTGGTATCAAATTACCTTAGGCGGTGAGCAAGGCAACGATGCGGCTATTGGCAAAGTCATTGGCCCCTCCTTCTACGCCGATGAAATCCCTGATGTCATCACCAATGTCATTGATACCTACGTCAGTAATCGCGGTGAGGATGAATCTTTTATCCAAGCCTATCATCGTTTAGGTGTGGTCCCGTTTAAAGAGGCTGCATACAAGAATAAGGGCGAGAACACTAAGAATAAAGACCAAGCTGAAAAATCACTTGGGACTGCATCATGAGCGCACAACAGCATATCTTGCACTTTCCTTTAGGTGGCAAGATCTGTCTTGCTCCCAATGAATGGCAGGTCTGGAGCAGCCAAGACGATGGTGCAAATTCTACGCCCCCTGATCTAGACCATGGCTCACATAAGGTCTTAGTACCATTTACCTGGTGGCGCAGTCATTTTCATGCGCACCAACCAAACTCCAATGTACTGACAAAAGCTAAAAATGGGGAGATTGGTGTTTGGTTTGCTGCCGATGAGGATGTTCTAAAACATGCTGATCTGATTGAAGAAGGTAAAGAGTATTGGCCTTTAGTAGCAGCGCACTTTCCTATTTTTAGGGACGGCAGAAGCTTTAGCACTGCCGCGATCTTGCGTGATCGCCTTTGCTGGAATAAAGAAATCCGCATGATTGGTGATGTATTGATTGATCAACTGTTGCAAGGTGCCCGAGTGGGTTTTGATAGCTTTGAGTTACGCCAAGATCAAGATTTGGCTGTAGCGCAAAAGCAATTCGATCTCTTTAGTGTGACTACACAAAACAGTTGGCGTGATAAGCGTACTGTAATGAGCGTACTGTAATAAGCACACATTAATCAGCACTCTTAAATCAAAACAAATTATTCATCATGAAACCTTCTTCAATTCTCGGTAAAGTCTATTTGGTTGGTGCTGGTCCTGGCGCTGCTGATCTGATTACCGTGCGTGGCGCTAAGTTACTTGAGCAAGCAGACATTGTGTTTCATGATGCTTTGGTGGAACCCGAGATGTTGGAACTTTGTAAACACGCAGTGAAAGTGCCTGTAGGTAAGCGTTGTGGCAAGCTTTCTTCTGCTCAGCGCTTTATTAATAAGCGTTTAATCGATGCGGCCCAGCAGTACAAAATAGTCGTGCGCCTTAAGGGTGGGGACCCAATGCTCTTTGGCAGAGCCGATGAAGAGATCCAAGCTCTTAAAAATGCGGGAATTGCAGTAGAAGTGGTTCCCGGAATCACTGCTGCATTAGCTGGTGCAGCGAGCATTCAGCAGTCGCTTACCTTAAGGGGTATTTCAAGAAGTGTGGCGTTTATTACTTTGGCGCAAGCTACTGAAAATGAAAGTGGAGACCAAATCCAACCCATGAGTAATCCAACTGCGGATACTCTGGTGTATTACATGGGCCGTAAAGATGCCACCAAGATTGCACAACAACTCATTGAGCAAAGCCCCAATCAAACAACAAATACACCAGTACAAATTTTAGAAGCAGTCAGCACACCGCGTGAGCGTCAGTGGTCTAGTACTTTAGGTGAGCTCGCTCTTGGCAAAGCAGATCAATGGTTTGATAGCAGCTCGCCAGCCCTAATTATGGTTGGCGAAGCTTTGAGTAATGCAAGCACTAAAGAAGGTGAATTGAGCTTCTCTGTGCAAGGTCTGAAATTAGCCGCCTCTTAATATAGTTATAGAGGCTTTTTCAATCCCGCCTATAAGCACTTGAGATCAGTCTGTAATTACCCATAGTAAGACTCAGTTAATGCTAATAAATTAGGCAAACACCACGCTGGTATGCCCACTGACTTGAGAGCGCGATCGTCTACGAATCACAATTTGCACATCTCTGCCTAATCGATTTAGGCATTCGAGCATTTTTGTTTCGCTCGCACCTCTAAATTGACCACGCAATAAACCAGAGAGCTTAGGTTGAGTAAGCCCCAAAAGCTCAGCAGCCTGAATCTGAGTTAAGTGGCGTTGCTTAATGATTTCACCAATCTTAAAAGCCAGGCGGGCTTTGACCAACATTTCATCTGCTTCGGCATCACCCAGATCAACATAGACGTTACCACTACTAATTTCAATTGCATTCATTTTGTACTGCCTTTCGCATGCTCTTGAGCAACCTTTAGGCGCTCATAAATTAAATCCATATCCGGTTTTGGGGTGGCAATACCGCTGGTCGATTTCTTTTGAAAACAATGCAACACATACACCCCATCTGCTAGCCTTACCGTATAGAACGCTCGATAGGTATTACCAAGATAGTCTTCAACTACCTCCAAAACCCCTGCGCCCCCAAACCCTTTTAAAGGCTTAGCTTGAACATGTTTTTTTTCATCTTGCGATAAGTGCAAGGCATAGCAAACAATATCCCTAACCAATTCTGGTAAAGATATTAAGTCCTTCTTAGAAGAGCCAATCCAATACAGTGGTTTTAAAGAGTTCGACATATTATACCTATATAGGTATAAAGTAAACCCTCTATTAAAACTTTATCTCTTCATCCAAGAGGGGTTGAAGAGTCGTCAGCGGGAGATGATCTGGCACAAATACCCATCTCAATGCTTTAATAATTTATTGAAGGAAAGTAGGCTAAGCCCCACCTTCGACTAAAAAAGCTTACTTGAACTTTGCTGCCCTGAGTCGTTGGGCTGAGTTAAATCTTCCTCAAGCAATAAAAGACTTCGGGCTTCGGAGAGAACCATCAACGCCTCATGTGGGTCTTTAAACGAAAACGTGACTGACTGATTGAATGGCTCACCATGGTCACTTTTTTTGAGCGGCCTTTCTGGCGCGCTCAAAGAAATCCTCAACCCTATCGGTGCGAATAATTACTTTTATCATTTTTCTTTTATTGAATATTTAATACTATGTTTTTCTAGCCCCAAAATCCACAATAGCCTGCAAGACGGCCAAATCCTCGCCAACAGCTGGCGTCGCGCTTAAGGTCACTGCAGGGAACTTTGCCCTGCAGGCATCTAGTAGTACTGGAAAGTCATTGCGTAGATGTCCGCCCTGTCCAAAAAAAACAGGTACTACCGTAATCTGAGTAGCGCCCTGAGTGCTTAAGCTGGCTACCGCTTCCTCTAGTGAAGGCTGCATCATCTCTAAAAAGGCAAGTTCTACTGGTGTCTCAGCATGTTGTTGACGCCATAATTCAGCCAGTCTGTCAAAGGGCTCACGCCACCGAGGATCTCTAGCGCCATGCCCAAATAAGATGATTGCCTTCATTTTTTCCAAATTCCTTTTAATGCCTTGATAATTAGCTAATATTAATAGCATTCATGAATCAACACTTTACATAAGCTCATCCATGTCAAATCTCACTCAGCTTACTAGTCAAACTTGGGTTATTGCTCTCATGGCAGTAATGCTCATTGGCGGCGTTCTTTCAGCAGTTCATCATGCTGAAGTGGTTGCCCACAAAACAGGAGAGCCTTATGGAACTCTAGTGCTAGCCATGTGTATTACCGTCATTGAAGTGTCCTTAATTATTTCTATGATGATGACAGGCCATGAAGGCTCAGAATTTATTGCAAGAGATGCTGTATTTGCTACTGTAATGATTGTGATTAATGGTGTGATTGGTTTGTGCATCTTTATTGGCGGCCTCAAGCATCATGAAATGACTTTCCGTAATGAAGGTACAAACTCTGCTCTAGCAGTCCTCACTGCCTTAGCTACTTTCATTTTAGTTATGCCCATAGTCACCATCAGCACCCCAGGACCAGATTTCACTAAGAGTCAGCTTGCCTTTGCTGGTATTGCCTCTTTTGCCCTGTATATGGCTTTTCTGTTTTTTCAAACAATTACCCATCGTGACTACTACCTGCCTAAAGCGCAGGATAAGAAAACCGATATCAACTTTCATGCGCAAAAGCCAAGTAATGCCAAAACTGCCATAAGCGTGGTTTTACTATTACTCTCATTGATTGTTGTGGTGGCGATGGCAGAGCTGCTGAGTCCAGCAATTGAGTCAGGCGTTGCCGCATTAGGAGCCCCAAAGACGATTGTAGGTATTGCGATTGCCATGCTGGTACTTCTACCAGAGGGCTACGCTGCAGTAAGAGCAGCCAGAGCCAATCGCCTACAAAGCAGTTTGAACTTAGCGCTAGGCTCAGCCCTAGCCAGTATTGGACTATCCATTCCGGTGATTGCTGCGATTGCGATTGTCTTTCAACTACCCTTAACTCTAGGCATCAGTGAACTCAATATGACACTGATGTATTTAACCTTCTTCATTGGGGCTTTAACACTAGCGATTGGTAGAACCACCCTATTGCAAGGTGTAGTGCATCTGATTATCTTCTTCGAGTACTTATTTTTGAGTTTGGTGCCTTAAGAACAGGAACCAAATAGGGGCTTAGCGACCATAGACCTTCAAAAGAAAGTTAACTACCTTTTGAAGAATAGGGGCCCTAGGGAATGAATTTGCTAGGGTTGATGTCTATATGGCGGGCGCTTGGGTAATAGCACTTGAGGCTACATTGGCAACAATATAATGGAAAAATGATCGCAAGCCTGACCCACTATCGCCCACGCTCCATCTATCTTTGGTGTGCCATAGGGTTCTCGCTATTTGCTACCGCCATTCATTTGTACATCATTCACCGATACTCTAGTGGAATGCCCTATCGGGATGATTTTGATGCCATTTTTGGTTTTTTAAATCCACTGCCTGATCTCACTTTCCCGCAACAATTTCTGCACTTATTTAATCAAAATAATGAGCACAGAATCCTTTTGGATAATGTGATTAGCCTGTTGATGGTTTTACTCACAGGAAAGTTTGATTTTGTTTGGATGATTTGGATTGGCAATATTGGCTGGTTTCTCATCGTGTTTCTTTTCTGGAAATATGCCAAAAAGAATCAAGTGAGTTTTGTCGAGTTTTCACCAATCCTGATTGGAATGATGTGTCTATCGCATTACGAGTTAATGACGATGGCAATGGCGGGTGTGCAACACTACTTCCAAGTATTCTTTTGCGTCTTATCGATTTATTACTTAGTCTCTGGAAGTATTACTCTGACACTCAGCTTTTTTACTTGTGCCATTTTTTCTGCTGGAGGCGGAATTTGTGTTGTGCCAGTGATCTTCCTCTACTACCTCTCCAAAAAAGAGTGGCGCAATCTACTGATTAGCGTATTAGTAGTGGGAACTGTTTTTATTATCTACTTTCCACTATTAGGTTATGTTCAACCGGCAACTCATCCGAACGTCTTTCTGGCCTTGCAGTCTCCGCTGTATTTGATTACATATGCGATGGGGTTTTTAGGAAATATTGGCAACACCTATAAATTCTCCATTGGGCTGGGAATTGCCTTTACTGCTTTTCTTCTCTTTAAATGGAAATTTTTATACTCCAAATATCCTTTCTTGTTCTGGCTAACAGTCTATCTTCTCGTTACCGCAATGACGAATGCGATTACTCGGGGAGCTATTGGTATTCGCACTGGGCAAGGTAGTCGCTACACCACTTACTCACTGATATTTACCTCGATTGTGTATTTAACTTGTTTGTTTAGTGCATCATCTATAAAGATGAGGATGCGTTCACTCGGAGTTGGCTTCTTTCTTTCATTAGTCATTTTTTCCTACTGGTTTTCTCATGGACAAGAAAACATTGCCGCACGCTATGAAGATTTAGAAAGCGGTGTTTTGCAGCATCCCTCTTTAGAGTATGCTGTAACTACTCTCAAACGTGCGACAGAAATAGGTTATTACTACCCCACCAAGACACCCAATCCCCCGATCGACCTCAAGGTACCTCAATGAATTCATCAATCGCCCCTTCTGCTTTAACTGTATCGGTAGTCATACCGGTCTATCGCGGGGAAAAGAGCTTGCCTGGACTGATAAAAGAGATTTCAGCCTTTGCAAATGGCCCGCATCTATCGCCGAATGGGACTGCCTTCACTATTAAAGAAGTATTACTGGTACACGATAGCGGCCCCGATCGCTCTGATCGCACTCTTGAAGATCTTGCATCTGAGTATGATTTTGTTAAACCCATTTGGTTGTCTCGTAACTTTGGTCAGCATGCCGCCACCTTAGCGGGTATGGCAAGTACCGCTGCTAGCTGGGTAGTGACGATGGATGAAGATGGTCAACAAGATCCAAAAGAAATCGGGGCTATGTTAGATATTGCCTTAGCCGGTAATTACCAAATTGTTTATGCCCAACCTACCAATGCAGCCCCGCATGGAATGTTTAGAAACTTCTGCAGTAAGTTTGCTAAAAAGTTAGCGGTCCAATTTTTGGGAACGCAGTACCGAAGTGGCGTTTTTAATAGTTTTCGTTTAATTGAGGGTGAGATCGCCAGAATCCTGGCTGCTTATTGCGGCAATGGTGTGTACTTAGATGTGGCTTTATTTTGGATTGCCAATCGCGTAGGTTATGCACCAATGCTGCTCAGAGGAGAAGAAAGGCCTTCGAGCTATTCTTTTGGCATGCTACTAAACCATTTTTGGAGAATGGTACTGACCTCAGGCACTAGACCCCTACGACTCATCACCATCATGGGTGGCGTCTCTTTTCTGCTTGCACTCTTTTTATCGGGGTACGCACTCTATTCCAAATTTGTTGAATCCACTCCTATTCAGGGATGGACCTCTTTGCTCATCATTATTTCTTTCTTCTCTGGCCTTATCATGCTATCGCTTGGTGTTGTGGCCGAATATCTAGCCCTCACTACCGCCATTGTGATGGGCAAGCCACTCTATGTGGTGACATCAAAGCCCACGAGACCTGCTAAATAAAATGGCTTTAGTCTGGGTGATTGGTAAAGGAGGCTTATTAGGTAGCGCCCTTTACCAAGAGTTATCACAACACCCACATAATCTGTTTGATCCTCAAACCCGATTTAGTTGGGATGACAAAGAGCTTGCTTGTGCACAATTTAAAAAGGCAGTAAGCGCTTTTGCATCACAAGCCCAGCATGGGGAATGGAAAATCTATTGGGCTGCAGGTATTGGCACCATGCATAGTACTGCAGAAGAGCTGCAAGATGAAACCGATATTCTGCAAGCAGTCGTAACTGATTTACTAAAAAATGAAAGGCTGACTCTACATGCTGGAACCTTTGTATTTGCAAGCTCAGCAGGTGCTATTTATGCAGGAAAACACGATGATCCAATTAATGAATCAACCCAACCTTCCCCTATCAATGCATATGGACACACCAAATTAGCACAAGAATCCATTGTTAACGTATTGAATCAAATGGGCACTACTGTCATATCTTGTCGCATTACGACACTCTATGGCTTCAAACAAAAGAACGGCAAACAACAAGGCTTACTGGCAGAGATGGTACGTAGAGCGCTATCTAATGAAGTCATTCATATCTATGTACCTCTAGAAACAATGCGCGACTATACCAGCGCCAAAGTTGCTGCCCAAGAAATCATCTACTCAGTAAGTCATCTCGAGAAAACCTCTGGCATATATATCAAGATCATTGCCTCAGGTATATCAACATCCATAGCGCAAATCATCTCTATTCTGCGAAGAATATCAAAACGCAACTTACGAATCGTTACTCAAGCGGATGTGAAGAGCGCTCAATATCAACGAGTGGTGCAGTTCAAGTCGGAACTAGGACCAACTACCTCATCCGGTAGCCAAACAAACCTCATCGAGGGAATCGCAGGGCTTCTCTTGTTAATCCAACAAGATAAAGTGAACGTAATCAATAATCCTCAATAAGCACCCCAGCATCTTATAAACATCTATACAAATCCAATAAGCCCCAATGAAATACCTCAATTAGAGCTGTTTTAGTATTTATAATGACTTTATGCTCAGTAAATTGATAGTCTTTTTTAGCATCCCCTATCAAATAAGAATTACTTAATCGATACACTAAAATAGTCCCATGTATATGAAAACATACTTTATCTAGAAATTATGAGCGTTTTAGCCATATCTTTTCTAGTTTCACTTCTGACCACCCTGTGGATCGCGCGCAATAATCACATACATGGCAAATTTAGCGCAGACTCAGATATCAATGGAATTCAAAAATTCCATACTCGCGTAGTCCCCAGAATTGGCGGTCTTGGCATATTATTCGGACTCTTGTCCGCCTTGCTTGCTCGCCGCTTTGAAAATGAAGCTGTAGGTAATTTTGGGCTCTTGCTATTTGTTTCTGCATTACCAGTATTTTTATCTGGATTTTTAGAAGACGTTACCAAGAAAATTGGAGTCAAGTTTCGTTTAATTGCCAGCTTTATTGCAGCCGGAATTGCAGGGCACCTACTGGGAGGATGGCTTACATCAGTTCAGCTTTTTGGCATTGATAACTTAATGCTTGCTTATCCAGTTTTTGCAATTGGTATCACCTGCTTTGCGGTGGCAGGAGTTGCAAATGCCTTTAATATTATCGACGGTTACAACGGCCTCTCCAGCATGGTAGCCATTATTATTCTATGCGGACTTACCTATGTAGCCTTTCAAGTTGGCGATCACCAAATCATGATTGCAGCCTTAGCTTTGATTGGTGCAATCCTCGGATTTTTAGTGTGGAACTATCCTAGAGGTCTTATTTTCCTAGGTGATGGTGGGGCTTACCTAATTGGCTTTTGGATTGCCGAACTCTCAGTACTGCTTACTGCCAGGCATGCGGAAGTATCAAAATGGTTCCCTCTGCTTTTGTGTATCTACCCCATTTTTGAAACTCTGTTCACGATCTATCGACGAGTGATTCTAAAAAGATCACACCCTGGTATGCCAGATGCCTCTCATTTACATCAACTTATTTATCGACGTGTTGTACGCTGGGGCGACAATGGATCGGATACCCAGAAGCAAACATATAGAAATTCAATGACATCGCCTTACTTGTGGTTGCTATGTCTATTTGCAGTTATTCCGGCGGTACTGTTTTGGAGATACCACCTAATCCTTAAAGGCTTTGTGCTTCTTTTTGCAATAACCTATGCATGGATATATTGGTCGATAGTACGGCACAAAGTGCCTGCCTTCCTAATATCCAGAAAATAAATGCTAGAAGAGGGTGGAGTAAGCCCTACCTTAAAATCCCTAGACCGCCTAGACGGTGTAATTCCTTCTGACTAGCAACCACACTACAGACATTATCCGTCAATGCTCTCGGACGGACCCTTGATATGAGATTTGGATACTGTATTAATGATTCGAGAATCCAGGAAGAAAAGCCGCCATCCAGCAAATGATCTTCTACGGTGTAAAGTTCATTGCAGTCAGGGATCTGATTGGCCTGAAGTGATTTAACGGACATGCCCCATAATGGTAACGTATATAAGTCACAGCCAGGCTCTTTAATGCCGTCCAGCATTGGAGCTGAAATCTGCAGGCCATTGCCTGTGGTTAGAAAAATTTCACCATTGGACTGATCGGCTTTAAATATATTGGTCCAAATGCCTGGCTCAAGCTCAGGTATTTTATTGTGAAAAATCCTTTCCCCCGCTTTACCAAGCCTCAGATATGAAGGCTGGGGATTAGCAGCCAAATATCTCAAGCAACCACGAACTTCAAATGGATCGCCTGGGGCTGCAATCAATATATTTGGCATCACTCTCATCAAAGCATAATCCTGGACTGCATGATGAGAATATCCCAAATTACCATAGGCAAGCCCACCTCCAACAGAAACTATAGTCACGGGGAGCTTATGATAATCAACGTCATTTCTAATTTGTTCAGCGCATCTAAAAGTTGGGAAATTTGCTATTGAATACACAAATACATGGCAACCCTCGGACGCTAATCCCGCAGCCATTCCCATCATATTTTGCTCAGCAATTCCAGCGTTTATAAACCGATCTGGAAATAAATCTTGAAAAGGCTCTACGACAGAAAAACCCAAATCTCCAACCATTAAAACAATATTAGGATTAATGGCTGCCAATGCCACCAACTCATCAATAAAGGCATTACGCATTAATTATCTCCGTTATAGCATCTTTGAGCTGTTCCTCACTGGGAGACCTGTAATGCCAAAGCACTTGATTTTCCATAAAACTAACACCCTTACCTTTAATGGTATGAGCAATAATTACTTTAGGTTGATTGGCCCTTTCCTTAAAAGCATGAAGTAACTCTTGATGGGAGTGTCCATCAACCTCCAAAACCATTGCACCAAATGCTTTTAGTTTATCCGCCAAAGGCTCAATTGATAGGGTTTCTTCAATCGTAGTAAGACTTTGCAGCTTGTTATAGTCAATAATTGCAGTTAGGTTACTTAATCGATGATGGGCAGCAAACATTAGCGCCTCCCAATTACTGCCCTCGTCCATCTCACCATCGCCCAAGATTACAAAAGTTTGCCACTTTTCATGATGTTTCTTTGCATAAAACGCTTTCCCTGCACCAAAAGGTAGACCATGCCCCAAGGATCCGGTTGAAAACTCAACCCCAGGCACTTTATGACTAATATGATTCATTAGGAAGGAATAGTCCTGCCCATAACTCTCCAGATCTGCCGCAGGGAAAAAGCCTTTATTAGCTAGGACCGCATAAATTGCTACACATGCATGCCCCTTACTTAAAATTAATCTATCTCTAGTTTGACTGATGGGACTTTTTGAATCAACATTTAAAATATTCTCATAAAGAACGGCGACAATATCAGCTATTGAAAGCGCGCTACCTATATGCGATGCCCCAGCCCGAGCAACCATCTTAAGAGAATCTATTCTTACTTTTTTTGCTAATTCCCAACTAGTACTTACCATATCGCTTATTCCAATCAGCTGTTTTCTGGATGGCTTGCCGAAGGTTAATTCTTGGAGCAAGTCCCATATCAATCGATACCTTCCGAATATCAGGAATATAACGATGAGGATTTCCAGAGGGTAATTGACAAACCTGCACACCTACATTTGGGTTAATTAATTCAGCCACCATAAGAGCTAAATCTGCAATAGAGATTACTTCATCACCGCCAATATTCCATACGCCGCCATTTTCACCATCTAGCAATATATTGAGTAGCCAAATGAATAAGTCTGAGGTATATAAATAGGTCCTAGATGCCAATCCATCACCCAATATCTTAATATCCTCACCTGAAATCGCGTTACGTATAAAATTGCCAACTGCAAAATGTTGATCTAAAGGCAAATATGGGCCAACAAAAGCAAAGCATCTCGCTATTTTCACCTCCATCTCATTTCTTGCCTGCTGAGTCAACCATTCAGAACCTTGTTTACCGAGTGCATAAGCAGATCCAGAAGAACTCAAATTGATTGCACCTTCATATGATTCTGGAATCCCCTCTAAATCAATCGGTTGCCGACCATATACTGCACCCGAACTTAATAACAAAAAATTTTTACATTTATTTTTGATTGCAAGATTTAAAACGTTAGAAGTCCCATTGATACATGTACCGAAAAGATCGCTTGATTCGACTTTACCAACAACATCTGTAGCCGCATGAATTACAAAATCAATTGCAATACCAGAAAATGAAATATCTCTGTCGCGAATATCTCCAAAGAGTAAATAAAATTCAGAGTATTCCCGAAAGTGAGGGTACTCACAAAAAAATTTCTCTGGATTTCTAGAGACTGAATGAATTGATAAATTTAATCCTTTGGATCTATTTAGCCATACTAGACCCTCGACTAGGCATTTACCTATAAAGCCTGTAGCCCCGCTTAAAAAAATAGTCTTATTTTGAAGTTGCTCTACTAGAGAACCCAAGTGGGTTTCTATATCTTTAAGATCTTCAGCGGGTGAGAGGAACATTAAAAATTTATACCGAGATAAGTTTCAATTTTCAAAGCTGCATATTCAAGCATTTCCTTGGTTAATGCAGGCTGCACCCCTATCCAAAAAGTATTATTCATAACGATATCGGTATTAGTCAGATCTCCAGCAACACGATATTTAGCATTAGCCATATAAGGCTGCCTTGTAAGATTGCCAGCAAAAAGCAAGCGAGTTCCAACCTTTTGTTGATCTAAATAGGCTGTCAAATCAACTCTTGAGACTGGGCAATCTTCTTTCAATGTAATTGGGAAGCCAAACCAAGATGGATCGGAACCTTCAGTTGCTTCTGGAAGTTGTAAAAAATCTTCGCAACTTTTTAAGCGCTCTTTTAAGAAGATAAAATTATCTTTTCGAGCTTGTATAAATACCGGTGCTTTTTCCAGCTGCGCCAAAGCACAGGCGGCCTGCATATCAGTAATTTTTAGATTAAATCCCAAATGACTATAGGTATACTTGTGATCATAGCCAAAAGGTAGATCGCCCAACTGCCACGCAAAACGTTTTGAGCAAGTGTTATCTTTACCTGGGGGGCAATAACAATCCCTGCCCCAATCTCTAAAGCTCTCAGCAATTTGTTTGAGCTGATGGTTGTTGGTAAAAACAGCACCCCCTTCGCCCATAGTAATGTGATGTGCAGGATAAAAACTTAAGGTTCCAATATCACCAAAAGTACCCACCATTTGGCCTTTATAAGTTGTACCCAATGCATCGCAACAATCTTCAATTAACCAAAGGTTGTACTTTCTACAAAGTGCCGTAACAACATCTAAATTAAATGGGTTCCCCAATGAATGGGCCAGCATAATGGCTTTAGTTTTGGAGCTAATAGCTGCTTCAATTTTGGAGGCGTCGATATTGTGAGTAAGCGGGTCAACATCCACAAAAACGGGCACTGCACCAAATTGAATGATGGGATTTACCGTTGTAGGAAATCCTGCTGCAACGCCAATAACCTCATCGCCTTGTTTGATTGCACGCTCTCCCAATTTAGGTGATGTCAGTGCAGAAAAAGCTACTAAATTCGCAGACGAGCCAGAATTGACTGTAATAGCATACTTAACGCCAATAAACTGCGCTAATTTTTTCTCAAATAAGTCATTGAAGCGCCCTGTAGTTAGCCAGCCATCCAAAGAGGCTTCCACCATATTCTGCAACTCAGCAGTACCTATCATTTTCCCAGAGGGCGGTACAACTGTTTGCCCTGGGATAAAAGCTTTGGGAGCAAATTCTAGATCAGAGTATTCTTTAACCAAATCTAGTATTTGTTTACGAATTTTGTCTTTAGCAAATTGATTGGTAGGAAAAGTGGTTTCGGCCATAAATTTAATTACTTAGAAAATGATTGAAATAAGAGCTCAATTAGATAGAGCGTCCTGAATGGCAATAGTCGTTAATCTGCAACTGCATCATTGAGCGAACGTCGCCTTCCCCTCGATAGACTGCTTGCCACTGCACGATTGCCTTGATAGCCTTCTCTAATCTCCAGCGAGCAGTCCATGCTAATTCTTCACGAGCTTTTGAGCAATCGAGCTTCAAAGATTGCGCCTCATGTGGCGCAGGGCAACCATCTTGCTTCCAAGCGGCGGCTCCATCCCATTGATCAATAAGCAGCTCAATAACCTCCTTAACCGATCGTGTATCTGCATCGATTGGCCCAAAGTTCCAAGCGTTACCATATATAGCACCTTGCTCATATAAAGCTTGTGCCAGGACCAAGTAGCCCGATAAAGGCTCCAAAACATGCTGCCAAGGACGGGTAGCCAAAGGATTTCGAATCATTAAAGGCTTTCCGGATTCAAATGCGGTGATAGCATCAGGTACCAGTCGATCTAACGACCAATCTCCGCCGCCAATTACATTGCCAGCGCGCACCGATGCAATAGCAACGCCATGCTTAACATAGTCCTTTTCTGGGAAAAAGGACTGGCGATAGCTTGAAGTTACTAACTCTGCGCAGCCCTTACTGTTGCTGTATGGATCATAGCCGCCCATAGGCTCATTCTCACGATAGCCCCAAACCCATTCTTTGTTTTCGTAACATTTATCAGTGGTAACGATCACTACCGACTTAACAGATTTGCAGGAACGTATGGCCTCTAATACATGCACCGTACCCATCACATTAGTTTCATAGGTTTGGACTGGATTGCTATAAGAGTAGCGCACCAAAGGTTGGGCCGCCATATGAATCACAATGTCAGGACCAGCTGTCAACATCGCATTGCGTAAATCATCAAGATGACGAATATCACCAATATGGGATTTCACACACAAGGAAGCTATCCCTGCCACTTCAAAAAGATTGGGATCGGTATTTGGCGCAAGAGAAAAACCAGTTATCTTTGCACCCATTGAAGAGAGCCACACACTGATCCAGCCACCTTTGAAGCCTGTATGGCCAGTCAAAAAGACGCTTTTGCCGGACCAAAATTGCGGATTAACCTCTCCACGCGAACTTAAACTCATTACCAAGTTTTCCATGGAGCGTTGCCACTGGCCCACAACTGCTCAAGATAGGTTTTATCGCGCAAAGTATCCATGGGCTGCCAAAAGCCCGGGTGAAAATATGCTTGGAGTTGATCCTCTTTTGCCAAGGCCTCTAATGGCCCCCTCTCCCAGATAGTCTCGTCAGACTCAAGAAGATCAATCACTTTTGGATTAAGTACAAAAAAACCACCATTAATCCAACTACCATCACCTTGCGGCTTTTCATTAAAAGTTTTAATAGCAGTTGCATCAAGATCCAACGCGCCGAACCGCCCTGGAGGCTGAACAGCCGTCATTGTTGCCAATCTTCCATGCTGTCTATGAAATGCAATAGAAGCCGATATATCCACTGATCCGATCCCATCTCCATAGGTCATACAAAAATCTTCAGATAAATATTGAGCCACCCGCTTAAGACGACCACCTGTCTGAGTGTCTTGCCCAGTATCAACAAGAGTAATTTTCCAGGGCTCAGCCTTTCTATGGTGCACTTCTATAGAATTGTGACTCATGTCAATCGTTACATCTGACATATGTAAAAAATAGTTAGCAAAATATTCTTTGATCATATAGCCCTTATAACCACAGCATATGACAAAGTCGTGTATTTCATGAAATGAATAAATCTTTAGAACATGCCATAGTATCGGCATACCACCAATCTCAATCATAGGCTTCGGACGAATAATGCTTTCTTCACTAATCCTAGTACCAAGACCGCCCGCTAAAATTACTGCCTTCATGATTTACCCTCAATTTAAACTTACGATCTCAGATTTCTTCATACAAGTTAAAAAGAAATATGCGCAATCTACAAGAAAGAATATTTATATATAAATAACAATACCTACCTGAGTAGTCCAAAAGAAAACTGATTGTTTTACTTAGTGTAAAGCAATAGTGTCTGACCAATAATTAGCTCATCCGAAAACTCTCTAATAGCTTTTTCTCTCCCGTTTGAACCCATTAATTCCCTTAAATTTTTATGCATCACTAATTTCCTAATGCTTTTAGCAAGAGCATTCTCATCCCTAGGCGGTATGAGAATGCCATTAAATCCATCTTGAACTACTTCTTTGCAGCCCGGGGTATTTGTAGTGATTAGCGGTAAACCAGCTGCCGCCCCCTCGAGTAAAACCTTGGGTACACCCTCACCATAATATGATGGAAGACACAAAATATCAGCATCTCTAAGAACCTCAGGGATATCAGACCTTTTCCCCCACCATTCAAATCCATCTCGCTTACTCCAGCTCTCAAGCTCTTTAATTGGAACGGATGTGGGATTCCCTAAATCAATGCCACCAACTAAAATAAATCGGGCATCAATATTTTCATTCATTAAAATTTTTGCTGCTAACATGAATTCATGCACTCCTTTTGCCCAAAGCATTCTGGATACCATGACCACATTAACTGTGTCTAGTTTTTTAACAGAGGGGATAAATTTATTAATATCAACTCCAGCACCCCGAATGAGTGTTAGCGAATTCTGAGGTACGCCAGCAGCTACCAGCAAAGAGCCATCTTCTGGATTTTGTACTATATTTTTACTACGCGGGTTGGAAAGCAAGTGACTGAAGAGGGGTATAAATAATAATCTGATAGCTCCAGCCAATATTCCGGTAGAGGTAAATAACCAGCCCAATCCAGAAACTGCGTTAACAATTTTAGGAACTTTTGTAATTATTGCAGCAATAGAACCATAAAATACTGGAATTAATGCCACTTGATGAACAATATCCGGGGAAACTCTTGAATACAAACTCACCAATTTCCATATTTCCAAAACTGGATTACCCCCCCCTTCTAGATAACTTTAAGGGGATTAATTCGAGGTCATGCGACTTTATCAGTTCACCATAAGCCCCTACATTTGTAGCAACTAAAACTTCAAAACCTACTTTTTTAGCGGCAATAGCCAAAGAAAGGCGATGACTAACAAAGTACCAGTCTTCGGTTACCACAAACAAAATCTTTTGTCTTGACATCAATTTTCTTCCAGCCACGCCTGGAACATGAGCACAGTCCACAAACAATCTTGCCAATTACGCCTACCAGATAAGTGCTCTAGCCATTTTTCTCTTATTGGCTCCGCTTGGAAGAAGCCTTCTCGTCGCAATCTAGTTTCATCAAGCAGCTCCGATGCCCACTCTTTAAGTGGACCACGTAGCCATTCAGAAATTGGAACACCAAACCCCATTTTCGGACGATCGATTAAATCTCTTGGCATATATTTTTCGAGCACTTTACGAAGAATCCATTTGCCTTCGCCGTTTTTAAATTTAAGCACTAACGGCAAAGATAACGCAAACTCTACTACTCGATGGTCTAAATATGGAGATCTACCTTCAAGCGATGCAGCCATAGTCGCACGATCAAACTTTACTAAAACATCATCGGGCAAATAAGACTTAATATCAGAAATCATCATTCGCTCTAAACCACTGTGAGAATCTAAGATAGCCTCATCGTAAGATTTTAGAATCGGTTCGCGCCCATTTATTACCAAAGATTCAGGATTCTTCCATCGAGACATCGCTTCAATTTGAAGACTTTTTATGTCTTCGCAGGCCAGAACATTGGCCCCTTTATGAATCAAGGGGCCCTTATTCGCACCCTTCAAAAAAGTCGGCGCTATCCAGTTCAGAGAAGCTATTATAGAATCCCACCTATCTGGGCTTGCACTCAAAAGCAAATTAGCAACTAGTCGACGACTTTCGACTGGAAAGATTGATATCCACCTCCAAAATCTCTGTGTAAACAAATACCTATTGTAGCCCCCAAATAACTCATCTCCGCCGTCACCAGAAAGCGCAACCGAAACTTTTTTTCTTGCAAATTTGGCCAGTAAATATGTAGGGATTTGAGAAGGGTCAGAAAATGGCTCGGAAAAAATTTTTGCCATAGATGGAACGGTATCCAATGCTTGCCTTGATGTGACGTACAACTCCTCATGTGAAGTACCCAAATATTTTGCAATACAAGCAGCAGAATCTGCTTCATTAAATCCAGCCTCTTCAAACCCCACTGTAAATGTATTAATAGGCATAGCGGTTTGAGACTGTAAAATCGCAGCGATAGCAGATGAATCTATCCCACCCGATAGAAAAACCCCAATAGGAACATCGGCAATTGATTCTTGACTTATTGTAATATTCAGCAATGAATCTAGTCTTTCAACCGCCTTACAAGAATCTACTGGAGATACGCGATTGTCTCTTGATGTTTCAATAAAGTCTGGTGACCAATACTGCTCAGAATATTGATGTAAATTAGATTTGGTAATTGTTATTAAAGTTCCAGGGTTTAATTTTTTTATACCCTGGTAAATAGAATATGGCGAAGGAATATATCCATAACGCATAAATAAACACAAAGCATCCCTGTCAACTTCCGCGTTAAACATTGGGTGCGATTTAAGTGACCTTAAATCTGAAGCAAACAGGAATAAATTAAAACCATTGCGACTTAGCAAGCCATAATAAAGCGGCTTCTCACCAATACGGTCACGACCCAAGGTTAGGCATTCTAAGTAACTATCCCAAACTGCAAAAGCAAACATACCAACGCACTTTTTAATAGTCTCGACAATGCCCCAAGCTTCGAATCCAGCCAGCAAAGTTTCAGTGTCAGATGACCCCCTCCAAGTAGATGGCAATTTTTTACGTAACTCTAAATGGTTGTATATTTCTCCATTGAATACAATCTGATAGCGCCCGCTAACAGAGCCCATTGGCTGATGACCTAAAGAAGATAAATCTAAAATTGATAATCTAGCATGACCAATTCCAATCAATTGGCCACTATCAAACCAAAGCCCCTGGTCATCAGGGCCCCGATGACGAATTGCATCTATCATGCCACTAAGAGCCTCTTTGGCATCACCAAAAAGCTCTTGATTAGAAGATAGAAAACCGACGATTCCACACATCAGATATTTATATCCTTTATTTTATGGCTATCAAGTCAAAAACTTGAACCCTTAAATCTTCGACCGGTAAGGAAGAAAAAGATTGATCCATAGAAATACGAGCTGTTGGCAAATGTTCCCAGTTTTTTTTATTCTCAACTCTAACTAAAAAACCAGCTTGCTCAAAAAACTTTAACATCTCGCCAAAACGGATGCGGTTAGTATAAAAACCAGAACTAGCAAACAAGGAGCTCTCCCAAGTAGCTTCTGTAAAGCGGAGATTATTAAGCGCGCCCCCTAAGTGGTCTCTCAGATCAACTCTGTGCACGCAAATCCCCCCAGGCTTTAGCAAACGATAAAGTTCGGTAATGGTTCTATAAAAGTCTTTTTTTTGAACATGCTCTAGAACAGCATTTGAGAAGCAATAATCAATTGAGCCATCTGGAATACTTATAAGCGAGTTCAGGCCTTGTGTTAAATACTCACAGTTGCAAATTTGCAAATATTCACTCAATGAAACATTTGTTACACCGAATAGAGGATCAGATAAATTTTGAGCTCTAAGAGCAGTGCTCATACTTGAATTATCCACTTCATAGCCGGCAAAATTTCCTGCATCAACCAGCCAAATTTTTTTAGCATCCAAAGATTTTGCAATAACTGCTGAGATTAGGGAGTCTCCAGGGCCAAGTTCTAATACCGTAAGATAATTTTTGAACTTTAGATCGCCAGATCCTATATCAGTAGACTCCAAAATACTAGCAGTGCTGGCATGCTCAAGAAATTGGGTAATTGCTTTATGGAAATTATTCATATCCCCGTGTTCAAAAATCCCTATTTTTTTCCAAAATGAATAAGGGAACGGTAGTCTAGATAAGATAATTTTTATTAATAATCGGAGCCTCCAAGGAAGACTAAGCCAATTAGCTCTCATAAACAATATGCCTTGATGAAAAACATATCATCGTGATAATTAAGTATTCAATATGCAAAAATAGGGAGGCAGGCATTATTTATTCATGTAACCTAAATACCACTCAGAAAAGATCTTAACCCCCTCCTCCACATGAGTTTTAGGCATAAATCCAAAATCCTTAAAAAAGCTTGCATTGTCTGAAAAGGTTTCATGCAAATCTCCTGCTTGCATGGGCAAATACTCCTTTTTCGCCTCAATCCCGAGAGCCAGCTCAAGTGCAGCCACATATTTATTTAATTCCACAGGATTACCACTTCCTAGATTATAAATCCTCCAAGGGGCTACACTTGAGCTTGGATCCGGATCCCGAGAGTTCCATGAGCCGTCAGAAGTTGCAGGTTGACCCAAGACTTTGATAATCCCCTCAACCACGTCATCAATATAAGTGAAGTCTCTTCTATGTTGCCCATAGTTATACAATTGAATGGGGTTTCCAGTCATCATGGCATCAGCAAATTTACATAGCGCCATATCAGGTCTCGACCATGGGCCATAAACTGTAAATAATCTCAAACCAGTAGTAGGTAGGCCATAGAGGCTGCTATATGAATGAGCCATTAGTTCATTAGATTTTTTACTTGCCGCATAAAAGCTTAAGGGATGATTGGCATTATTTCGCTCAGAAAAAGGCATAAAGGTATTTGCCCCGTAGATACTTGAGCTACTTGCGTATACCAAATGACTTACCTCGTGATGACGACATGACTCAAGAATATTTAAAAAGCCAACAATATTGCTATTTAAGTAAGCATAAGGATTCTCCACAGAATAACGAACTCCTGCCTGGGCAGCGAGATTTACTACGATATTTGGCCTATGGTCTATAAAACATTTCTCCAATAATCCTGCATCAGAAATGTCGAATCGCAAATGGGTATAGTTAGCGTGATCTTTATGCCTTGCGAGTCTATCCTCCTTTAATTTCGGATCATAATATGAATTGTGATTATCAATCCCAATTACTACATTTCCTCGAGACAGCAATTTTAGAGCTAAGGCTGACCCGATAAAACCTGCTGCTCCAGTTATAAGTATTTTCACAATTTCAACCAGTTTTCTCTAATAATTTTGCAATTTTCTCACATGCAGCAATCATTGCCTCAGAATAAATCTGGTGATTCTTCCAAGTAGTAACTGAGTTTTGGCTTAAGGCATGGTAAATATCAACATTCTCTATAGCAAATAAAACATCTTTAAGGGAGTTCTTGTTGTTGAGAAAAACTGAGTTATAGCCATCCTTACAATAGGAGGCAATCTGTCCCACTGGAGTAACAACCGGAACTAGACCCAACTGCATAGCTTCAACAACAGACATACCCATGCCCTCATAATGGCTTGCCTGAAGATAAAAAGATGCCATACTCGCGCGCTTAACTATCTCTGAACTTGATAAAGGGCCAGAGAAAATCACGGAAGACTCCAGCTTCAAACTTTTTACTTGTGTTTTAAGGGAGCTTAAAACTCCGCAATCCGGGCCAATAATTAAAAAGCTTGCATATTCATAATTTCTATAAATTGTATAAAAAAAATCTATTGCAATATCTAATCCCTTTTCTTTACTTAAGCGACCCCAAAAGATGAAGGATGGAGTGGCATTTTTTGACAGAGAATTAGAGTATCTATTTATTACAAAAGATACTATATCAACCCTAGTCGAAGAAAGCCAAGGAAGGCGTTGAAGTATCGTAGCGGCTGAATCAGAAAAAATACGAAAAGAAAATAAAACTGAAATACGTGTTAGAAGATAATCAACGAAATGAACATCATTACAGGAATGTAAAAAAGTAATAAGTTTTATTTTAGGATTGAATAGCTTTATTAATAACCCGCACAAACAAGAACGCCAGAGTGAGACAATAATAACGTTTACATCACCCTTAGAAATTTTTCTTGCTAAACATATTATTTTTAAATACCTAAACAATGAAAAAAAAATATCGGATCTTAATTCAGGGTAATCATAAATATATTTAACTGAATATTTAAAAATATCATTTTCAAAAAATGGAAAAGATTTAGCAGCAACTTCTACGCCACCCACCCTATCCTCAGGAATAAGATGAATAAATCTTAATTTATTCATACTGGTTTAGCAGTATCGGCAATCATTTACTAATTGACCCTCTGTAAATATCAATAAATTTTCGCGTGATTTTTTTAATATTTTTTGGCACAATCAAATTGTAGCAATAAATAATAATCCAGCTAATGTCAGATACAAAAAGGTGATAAATTGGTACTTGTATTTTTAATTGCTTACATATTTCTCTGATTTCATTTCTTGCTAAAAATATATTTCTATGACTATTGCTGATCCCTCCACCTATCATCTTAGTAACATTAAGATTGATATGCTCAAATTTACCCACCCTCAAAGCCTCAAGAAGAAATTTAGTATCTCCAGCAATTTTTAAGGAATCATCAAATGTTTTTTGGCTGCCCTTAAATAAACTATTACTATGAAAAACTCCTTGATGGTTGGGAAGAATTGGTCTTCCATATTTGAATTTTTCTAGGTTCTTTAGAGAATCGATGTATCTTATTTCACCCATCTCATTGAGAACCTCAACATTTCCATAAATTGCAATAATATCAATGGATATACTTTTTAAAAATTGACTAAATTCAGTCAATACATTACCGTTCACAAAAGTATCGCCCGCCCCCAAAAAAATAACCCAATCCCCGGCAATATAATCACATGCTTTATTCCAAGCATCGTAGACGCCATTATCAACTTCTTGTATGAGTACAGAGATTAAATCTTTATTTAAATTTATGTGATAGCTTGTTTCATCTGTCGACATACCGTCAACAACAATCCATTGAAAATTTTTATTATTTTGCATGCGTATTGAATCAGCAGTAAAGCCAATTAGATTGCCGCAGTTATATGTTGAGGTGATAATGGTAATTTTCATGCTAGTATTACATTATGCTTTCTTAATACTTATTTTTGGCTGGCAAGCTTCAAAATTTTTTCTTAACTTACAAACATAAAAATTATAAAATGTTGTCACCTAAAATTTATATCAAAAAATTTTTTGCCTTATTTGGAGTCGCTATTATAAACATTAAAACTCTTGAGCTTTTAATGGAGACCAAAAGAAATGTCAGCGATATAAAAATTATCAAAGCTTTGCCAGAGTCCCACACATCACGAATATTAAAAATTTTAGATGATTCTAAATCTCAATTAAGGCAAGATATATTTGTTTTATCTCACCTAGAATTTAAACGTAATGGGTATTTTGTAGAGTTTGGTGGGTCGGATGGCATAACCTACTCAAATACCTACATTTTAGAAAAACACTTTGGCTGGACTGGAATCATCGCAGAACCTGCACATGTATGGCACAAAAGCATTAGAAGCAATAGGAATGTAGACATTGAGACTATGGCAGTTTGGAGTGAAAGTGGTTCAAACATAACATTCAGAGAAACCTCAATTGCAGAATTGTCGACCATTAAAGATTTTGCTGATTGCGACTCACATCAGAACCACAGACTAAACTACAAAGATTACCAGGTAAAAACAATTTCGCTGGTAGACCTCCTCGAGAAATATGATGCTCCATCTACAATTGATTATATGTCCATTGATACCGAAGGAAGTGAATTTGAAATACTTTCAAAGTTCGACTTTACGAAATACACTTTTCGTGTGATTTCTTGCGAACACAACTTTAACGATGATGCGAGAGAGAATATTTATAAATTGCTAAAAAATAATGGTTACAAACGAGTTCACCAAGATTTATCACTTTTTGATGATTGGTACATAAAAGACTACGCTAATCCTCTCTAGATTAGACATTTTAAAAAATGTAGACTTATATTTGCACAGTTTAAAACATGGCTATATGAATGAATATGCAATCAAAGTCTGCCGCTAGTACCACATTGTTTTTTAAAAATCTCTTCTGCGCATAGGTTATTATAAATTTAACACGCCATTAGCCTACAACTTATGCTGATAAGAAAATACCATAGTGAAGCAACTAAGCCAAATTAGAATAGATACATAAACAACCAACTTAAAAGCAACGGCAATGCCAAAAGAGAGCAAAGCCTTAGCCATTCCTAATGGCCCATACGAAGGCAGACATAGTGCAAAAGACAAAAATGCTTACAGCTTGGCGGAGCAAGCATTTGAAAAATCAAATATCTCATTTTTAGATAAGCTGGAAAGCTTTCCTCGCTTTTCTATTAAACGTTCATTAGCATGCTTCATCGCGAAAGAAAATCTTTTTGAACAAATACTTCATACTAACGGCATAATCGTAGAATTCGGTGTTTTCAACGGAGCAGGCTTATTTACTTGGGAATAGTTATCTAACATTTATGAACTCACAAACTACAACAGAAAAATGGTTGGATTTGATACATTTGAAGGCTTCCCAAGCGTTAATAGCGCAGACAACACTGGCGTCTTAGTTAGCAAAGAAGGTGACTTAAAGGGTAGCAGCATTGAAGAAATAGAACTGTCTATCGAAAAATATAACAGTGAAAGACATTTGTCACACATTAAAAATGTGAGTCTTGTAAAAGGAGGCTTTAATGTAACTGCTGAGCAATACTTGAAAAGCAATCAGCATACAATTATTTCACTGCTCTACCTCGACTTTGACTTGTATGAGCCAACAAAAAGGGCCCCTGAATTATTCTTACCTCGTATGCCAAAAGGCGCAATAGTGGCATTCGACGAAATCAACTGCGAATCATTTCCTGGCGAGACACTTGCTCTTCACGAGATTATAGGAATAAACAAATACATAATAAATAGGTTTCTGTTTGATCCTTGGATTTCATACATAGTTTTGTAGGAATTAAATCAATTCGACCGCTGCTTTCATTAACAATTCAAATTGAACAGTAACATCGCTACCACGTCATCCGCAAATTTTTAATATTCGCATATCTCCATCTAGTTGCATCAACTAAGAATATGAAGTAAAGGGTGCCAAAGGAGCCGGCATTAAAACCAGGTCTCTGCAATAAGTTTAAAGTCACAACCAGCCAGCATAAAAGAACAACTTTATCAAGAGGCTTTGTTTTAAATACAAGAATAGACCAATAAATAAATATGGAAAAAAATATAGCTACGCCCACCACTCCCTCAGTTGCAAATGGGTGCAAAGGATTGCAGCAAAGCTTTCCAAAGTATTCAATTTTTTCATTGGTATGGGCACTCATTCCATAGCCAAAAAAAGGAGCGTCTAAAAATGCTCGGTATGCATTAGATAAGTTTGCGCTTCTGTTATCCCCCTGAACAAAAGAATCAGACTGTGTTGCAATTTCGAACCTCTGAAAAGTTAACTCATAAACTCCATGCACCAAAACTGACTCATCTTTGTAAGCATAGATAATTAAATGTACCGCAAATACCATTACCAATATAAATAAAATTTTCAGATAATTTTTCTTAAAAAGAAGAATACTAAAAAAGTAAACTGAAACTATTATCATATACGCCATAGATAATGTTGAAAAACCAGTTATTATTAGAATCTTTTCCATATTTTTGGAGTACAAATATAGTCTATTTAATAATATTGCTAACAATACATAAGTTGCCATTGTCCCCGGCTCATCAAAATATCCAGCTGATCTTATAATAGAGAATGATTCGAAATTTGAAATGCTAGAAGAAAATGTTAATCCATAGTTAAAAATATCCCTATGACCCTCTAGCAATGATTTTGAAAAAGGTTGAATATTAATCGTAATACCCAATATTAATACAAGACATCCAAAAATTGACATGATTGATACTATATATATTATCGATATTGCCAGCGGCCTATTTAATTTATACAAACATATAAAATGATAGAGAATAAATACTACTGAAAGTTGAATAGTTAAATTAAGGTAAATACCTAAATCATTGAATTGATATTCATCAAACGAAATTAAATGTATTAAAACTGTGAGAAGACTATAGATAATCTGTATTATTAATAGCGCAAAAATAATACCGCCACTATTGTAAAAATTTTTTTTAAACGAAAAATATAAAATTAGCAATGAGCTGATTGCTGCTAGAACTTTGTAAGGATGATTCGGAATAATCGAATAAAATTCAAATGGTGCTGTGCTTGTAAATAATACCCAGATCAGGGCAATATATAAATAATCTTTTTTCATTCAATGCTAAATATTTTTATTGCTACGTAGCTTAAACCATACACTTAACAATCTATTAAAAAAATAAGAGACATACGCTAAGCTCATTACGAATCCATCCCTCCCTCGATAAATTGATCTTCTTTTAATTGATACAAACGCTATTGATCTAAGGAAGTCTACAAGAGCATACCGATAAGCTTTGTCTCCATGCTCACTAATAAATTGGTCTGACTCAAGGGAAATATAACGAAGATGCTTGCTAAAAAATTCATCTAAATTCTGGTGGGTATTATGATGAAATCTTCCATCTGTAGACTGTACTTCAATAACTCCAATCCTATCTCCCGTCCATGAAAATTCTTGATGTAACTTACTACTTACTACAAGAGAGGCTTTTCTAATAAGTCCATATTTGTATTTTGCCCCCCATGGTGAACACTTGTTACTTAAACCAAAGACAGTCATTTTATATGGTAGCCCAATTGCATCATACTCAAATTCTCCACTAGTTTTTTCCACCACCATAGGCACTAAAGAATCATCCATAGCACTGGAAGCAGTACAAAATAAAATCCACTCATTCCAGGTGTGAGAATTAATATTAGATATTAAATTTTCATTTCCATCACAATAATCAACCTCATAAACATGTGTAGCAAATTGTTTAGCAATTTCAAGAGTGTCATCATCAGACTTCTTAACAAAAATAACAATTTGATCCGCCCATTGAAACGAAGATAAACATTTTTGGAGTCTATGAGCTTCGTTATATACCTCTAAATAAATAGAAATTTTATTTTTCATTACCTAACTACCTAAACCTAGTAAAGTCGCCATCAGGAGGCAGAGATACCAGTTTCTGCAAGCGAGTTGTTCCAATTTGAATAAACAACTCTTTAGGGAACCCATTAATTGCATTAGAGGCGACAAAAAAATCAGCAGCCTGATTCATCCTGGATTTAAATATAAAGCCCTTATTGGCTAAATAAGTCCGTATCTGATTATTGCCAGTCGAGAATAACCCCTCATTGTTATTTAACAAAAGAATATAGTACGAGTTTAAAAATGAAACATTCTCAAGGACTTCAATCAGCTGGGGATGATAATGCAATATAACCAAAGGATAGCTACTTGCAGGCAAAAGAAGATGTTCACACAATTCAGCATGAGATTTAAATTTCAATGAAGATAAATTCTGCCTTTGATCACTACCGAACAATCCAGCGGTAGGATTGTTTGATCTGATTTTTGTAGCTAGATCAATATCAACAAGTCTAAGAGTGCTAAAAAAAAAATTAGCTATATGGACTTCATGAGCAAAGCCGCCGCTTACAAGATTATTAGCAATCAAGTCTTTTTCAAAGCTTGAATTTATAATTTCTAGTGTTTTAAAATTCTTATTCTTAAGCGAAAATGCTTCCAGATTATTTTCCAGAAAAAATAAGTATTTACATTTATATGAGTATGAATAATCAGGATCTATTAATTCAAGAAGCGGCCACCTATATTTAAGAATAAGATTTTTTATTCCTAAATTTATCCCATTCAGCATACTTCTCAAATCCCCTATGAATATAAAACATAATTTTCCATAAGAATTTATCTATGCCAGTAAATCGGAATACTAAAAAATTATGGACCAAAGAAAATGGCTCAGCAATCATAAGATTGATCTTACCCCCTGATAAATCTCGCATCCACTCATTATTATATATATATTTTATGTCCGTATTACCATAAATTTCAATAGGTTTATCAAGTAAAATGGCATCCAATGCTATAGTAGACAAATCAGTAACAATGAGAGAGCTATTTTGTATGAGCATATGAGAATCAATCCTCTCATTAGGGCCTATCAAATCAACATTAGCCCCAGATCTCTCTAAAAAAAGCTCTAACTGCTTAAATAATCTAGGCCAATTTGGATCTAATTCTGAATTTGGATGACATCTAATTACATAAGTTTTACTTAATCCATATTTTCCAAATACAGATTCACAAAATTTAATATTACCCCTCCACTCAACCCCACAGATTTCCGTATCTACTGCTGTATATTCAAAATCCGATCCTAAAAAAACACAAATATCATAATTTTTTTTCGTCTCTAATTTATTTTTCTTTGCATAAGGAGAGTTTAGTTTTTCACCAATAAGACTTCGTGAAGCTTTGTAAAGATTTTCGATTGAATATATTCCATATCTATAATAATTAAGCATCAACACTCCAATGCGCATTGATGCATGTGGAGGCACGGGAAATAATCTAAACCCATTAGCATGACCAGCATACTCAATGTATAAAATATTTATATTATTTTTTACACAATATTTTGTAATCAAATAACTAGATGCCGTTCTACCATTAAAAATAAATATATTAGAAAAATTATTTTTCTGAACATAAGAAATAATGTCCTTTGCCCCAAGAACTAATTTTTTAAGCTGGTAATAAATATCTGGATGACTATGTTCAGAAGAATTGGAATCTTGGGTAATAGAATAGAGAGATGACTGTAAACCCATATCTCCATCATTTATATTCAATTCATTTGCAACAGTTTTGATTATTTTAAGATCTGTAAAAATCAAAAGGAGGTATTTTAGAAAAATTTTCCATGCTAAATGTGTATGATCTGCGTACTCTTTGTTTTCAAAAATACTCTCATGCGCCACCAAAACTGCATTATCAACTAAGTATCTCAGCTTAATTGATGAAATTACTGGTGTCGCTCTTAGGTCGTTAAGTACAATTAAATTCTTTTTAGAATTATTAGTGTTTTTATGCACTTTGCAACTCACTTATTAGTCTAATGACAAAATCATTAAAGTTTGAACTCGGACGCCATCCAGTGTCGCGCATTAGCTTCCTCACATCTCCTACTCTAGCTGGCGGATTTCTGGTCAAAATACTTTGATTGACAACTACGTTTGAAGCAATATCTATCCCTAAATATTTAAAAACAATGTCAATAAATTCACGTACCGAGTGCCCTTCACCAGAAGCAACTATATATTCTCCAGATTTATCTAGCTTTAATATTTGTTGATACGCCTCGACATAATCCGCTGCATGTCCCCAATCAACTACAGCATCTAAATTTCCAACCACTAATTTTTCATTTGATCCTTTTAAAATTCTAAGTGCTGTTTTAATAATTTTGATAGGAAGAAATTTTTCAGATCTGAACTTTGATTCATGATTGTACAGAATGCCAGAAGATGCAAATATATGATGCTTGGTCCGAAATTCTTTGCAGAGTAATATGCCTTGCATTTTAGTCATCCCATAAATCCCCTGAGGATCAAAGGCAGTCATCTCGTCTTGAGTTGCAGAATTGGCATCACCAAACACTAGAGATGATGAAGCATAGAAAAGCTTGCTACTTGCACAAACTTTTAGCATCCCGTCCAAAAAATTCAGCAGTCCGATAACATGGGTAGAGTTAGATCTAATGTATTCATCGTATATATTTAAGGAGTTTTTACCCTCCTCAGATGATACGTGATGCGCCGCTAGATAATATATTTCATCAGGGTTAAAGTCACTCAATAAGTCTTTAACCTGCTCAGCACAGCTTATATTAATTGAATTACCGTAATCACATAAGCCATTTTTTTTGACGCTATTTCTTCCGATTCCCAAAACATCTGAGCAACTATCTATTAGGCTATTTGTAAGTAATCTGCCATCTTGACCCTCACTTCCAATGATTATTACCTTGGGCATATTTCGTCAAACTATCTCAATCTCTGGCATTGGGAAAATTAGCTTTCCACCTGAAGCCAAATACTCCGCCTCTCTTCTAATAATATGATCTCTAAAATGCCATGGCATTACAAGCAAATAATCTGGCTTCATTCTTTTAACTTCGCTTTCACTCATAATTGGAATTTTAGATCCAGGCGTAAAGCTTCCAAATTTATCTTGATTTACTTCTGCAATACACGAAATATCATTTGATGTAAATCCACAAAACTGCAACAAAACATTGCCCTTGGTAGAGGCTCCATACCCCATCACTTTTTTGCCGTCAGAATTTAAATCCCTTATTAGTTGTACTAAATTTTGCCTATGCTCAAATACTCTTTCCTCAAATTGCCTAAAAGGACGGGGCGTATGAAGTCCCATTCTATCTTCCTGGTCCAGCATCCAATTAATGACAGCATCGTTTGATTTTAATTTTGATGCGCGCTTAACTGCTGTAACAGCAAAACTACCGCCATTAATTGAGTTCATATGTACATCAATTATTCTCATCCCGCAATTTTCAAGGAGCTTTTTTACTACACTGAGCGAGTAATACTCGAGGTGCTCGTGGCAAATTGTGTCATATGAATTCATACGCAACATTGTAGGCATATAGCTTTGCTCAAAATGCCAAACGCCTTCATCATGTAATATTTTGCTTATGTCAAGCACAAATTCCATTGGCGCCTCAAGATCGTAAAACATTGAGATTGATGTAATTATTTTTGGCTTTTTATCAAATCTCTTAAAATATGCAGATGAAGAAAAAAATTCTGGTATTAACTCTAATCCATTATCGTAAAACTGCTTAAACTTCTCGCCCGTTGGATCAATGCCAATCCTTTTAACGCCCTGACAATCATATGCTTTTAATAAAGTTGCATCATTACTGCCAATATCAAGAACAAAGTCGCCTGATGTAGCGGGACAAATCTTTTGTAAAAATCTTACTTTTTGCTGTAAATGCTGCACCATAGATGCGTTAAGCCCAGACCGATAACCATAGTTATCACCATACATCTCAGCCAAGTCATAAGTGTGATTCAGTTGCAGTAATCCACTATCTGGGCATAAAACTAATCTCAACGGGCCCGCTGTAATTTGATCAGATTCAGCTTTAGGGAAGACGCCTGTTAGCGATTGAATACCTAAATCAAGCACCGGAATAAGATGTTGACTACCGCTGATTCTACATCTATCTATTTGTGAATATTTCATTTTTTTCCAGAGTTAACGTATTAATCCTAATGCCTATTAAATTTTTACTAATTACAAAATATTGAACTAAATTCAGCGTCTTCAGATTGATACGGCATCCAAATTGAATCAGCAACGATCTTTGGATCAACCCACCAATCTTCAAATGCCCTACCGAAACATTTCACATTTTTTGCCACCAATCTATAACCCCTATCTTTCAGGAATTTTCTTGATAAGTTTGCATACGCATCTCCACTAGAGTATGCATCATGCTCGTAAGTAATTACAGAAAATCTATATTGATTAAATGGACATTTTATAAGTGCTGCATAAGTATTCTCTGCTGGATCAATATCTACTGAGAGATAATCAATTTGACTTGGAAAATGAAGTAGCTTAGCTTGGGCTTCATAATCAAATATTGTGGCATCAGCAGAGATACAAATATTATTTCGGAGCTTGCTGTATTTAGCTGATAGCTCAGCATTAAATTCTATAGAAAATCCAGTCCAACCAAAAACTGACTCGAGCAAAAATGTATTGTTTGAGTCAAAAGGGTCAGCCCCCCCTATCTCCAAATAAGTCCCATTTTCTTTATTATTTAGCATGGCAAGAACAAATAAATCTTGACCGGCTTGAGAGAAATAGTTTTTAACTCCAATAGTTCTTATGTTCTTTGAAAAAGAACTATAGTTTTTATTTCTTCTTAGTTTGTCAAGAACTATAGTGTTGCTCATAATTAATGTGTATTATTTAAGTTTTTATTAATACTACTATATATTCAGAAGATTGAGTGCTTTCGAAGATGTGAATCAATCAGCAACCAAAAGCTTCTTGATTTAATTAGTGCTTCCGCTTTTTTTAGACCGGCATATGCAATTTTTTGCCTCTCAGCTTTATTTAAATTAAAATATGAGATTCTTTCTACAGCCTCTTCAACTGTAACAAAAGGTATAAAGTGCTCCCAGGGAGTAAAGTAACGCTCTACACCTGGCACCTCAGACGCCACAAGCAAAGTTCCGCAAGCAGTAGCCTCTAGAAATCGGTAGATCAACTGCGGCACATCCACTCGGTCCGCGCCACTGAAAATCAATCTACCTGATGAAGTCTTATGTTGAAACCCTTGCTGTGTTGTTGTAACAATTATGTCTGCGTGAGCTAGCTTCTTCCAATATTCGTTATCATCGACTCTTTTCTCGCCAGGCAACCTTCCCTTGACATCAAAAGAGTAACCATTGGACTCCAAGCCACACTTTATCCCCTCTAAAATGCTTGTCCTAGGCTCATATAGAGCTCCTATGAAAATAGTTTCACAGTCATTTGAATCTGGCTTTGACTCTCTTATTTGCCTTAGATTCTTTAGTGTTTTTATTGAAAAGGGCATCAGACTAGGCGCAATCATACGTTCATGCGGAAATATTTTTTGAGCTTCTTTTGCCGACATGAAACAAATTGCCACCCCAGTAAAAGGGGTTACCACTGCACCCTGCAATCTTGGGATCCTTAAAGAAATATCCGTCAAAATTACTATTGGAATTATTCCTTGACTAATTAGAAGAGAGGCCAACAAAAAGGACTGATAAACCTTAAGAAAAGGGCCTCCCGACATACTTCTAGGATCATGCATGTAGTGTGTCGGCTTAGTTTTTTTTATAGTCTGTACAACTTGATGCAAGTATTTTTCATCATGATGGATAACTAGTTTAATTACATTATCGACTCCAAAATACTCAACCGCAGACTGGTACATCTCCTTAAACTCAATTGACTCCCAACCCTTCTCTCCAGCCTCAATACAAACTATCGAATTAAGTACGCTTCTTTTTCTGAAATATTTCTTTAATAAAGACAAGATATACGTGGGCCATAAAATTACTTTTAGAATAAAGTAAGGAACAAATATTGTTTTCGGAAGCACCCAATCAAAATAAAATTTTCTCAACAGTCTCATCAGTTCACCATATAAAATTATTTATTCCTGTTGGCGCTTAATAAAGGCATATATTTAAAGGAAAGCATAAACTATGAAATTTTATATTTGCATATTAATATATGTAATACAAATACATCTCTAATGCCTCTTCATGGAAATGCAGCTATTCAGACAGAATTTTCTCAAGGTTGAGGGAGTATTTTCAGTAAATGCAAAAATTGAACCTCCTGCGGCAGCCATCAAGTAGTCATGCTTAAGGACTTCAACGAAATGTTCTGGGCTGCCTCCACCTCCAGCTATTATCACCGGCACTGATGGCTTAATTAAATCTAATAAATTCAAAATACGTAAATCAAATCCGGATAAGGAACCATCCTTGTCGACTGAAGTGATCATAATCTCACCCACTCCAGCTTTAATTAATTTTGGAATGTGATCAGTTAGTTTTATATCTAAACTACTTGATGTTCGATAATCATATAAAAAAGCCACATCGTCTATGAATGAGATATTAAGGGAGCCAACTACCGCTTGAGCCCCAAGACTTTCTGAAATACTTTCTACCAAAGATAAATTATCTATACATGCAGAGCAAAGTGAAACCTTATCAGCGCCCGATGAGATGTAATCCCTAGCTATATCCAAAGTACTAATTCCGCCTCCAACAGTCAATGGAATCTTTAAATTCTGGGAAATTTTATGTAATAAACGAAGGTCAATACTGTTGGCAGATTTTGAAGCATTAACATCAAGAATAATGATCTCATCGGCGCCCCGTGAATCATGCAGCCTTAACGACTGCATAATCACCCCAACAGTTCTCCATGGATTAAATTTTTTGCTGGTAACAATCTGCCCACCTGAGCCCATCAGCATGATTGGAATAATTCTTTTTTTCATAATAATAACAGCAGCATCAAGCCATAACCTGATTCAATATATTGTCTAGGAGTAGATAGCCACCCTCCCCGCTTTTTTCTGGATGAAATTGCAACCCAATTATATTTCCCGACTCTATAGAGGCACAATAAAGCTGCTTATCATACTCAAACCAGCTTGAAACATCCTCAGGTTTTGATGTTTGACAATAGTAAGAGTGAACAAAATAATAGTCGTAAAAAGATTTGGAGGGGTAATCACAATCTGATGCTATCAATGATCTTTCATAGGAGTAGGTCTTGGAATTACTACTTATCAACAACTCATCCCAGCCCACCCGTGGAATTCGTTCGCTCAAAGATGGTGGGAGTAGTTTGACTGCACCATTAATTAATCCCAACCCCTCAATTCCCGGGCTCTCTTGGCTAGACTCGAGTAATAACTGCATGCCAAGACAAATTCCCAAAATATGTCCCCCAGAAAGACCAAATCTTTTAATAACATCAACTAGACCGGATAGCACCAATGCATTCATTCCAGACTTAAAAGTACCTACACCAGGTAAAAGAATTACATCCCGACCCACCTCCAAAAAAACATCTTTCTTGAGAAATTCATAATCATGCCCACCAAAATCGAGATATCTCTTTACACTTGATAAATTACTTAGGTTTGATGGTGGAATATATATCATCTATATAATTAAGATACTTCTAGATCTAAGATTAGTACTCTCTAGAAAATGTCAATTTTCTAGAGAGGTATTCGTCATGTGCAAGATCGTTATATCTTAGCTGCAAAGAAAATCTAATTTTTTCACTTCGGTTAAATCCTGATTTATGTATTAGAAACTGCGAAAAACACAGAATCTCCCCCAAGGCTATAGGAGCCGATTCATAATTTATATCGGGGAATTGCTCTATTATTTCGTTATTTTTTTCTGGAAGTAACCCGAGCTTATTTGATCCTTTAATCACTTGTAAACACCCCATATCCTCGCCAGTATCCTGAAATGGCACCCATAGTGTCACTGAGTTAAGCGATCCTTTATTAAAAGGATAGTCTTGATGCGGAGGGAATCTCCATGGATCATCAAACGGCATATCAGCACGAACGATGCACTGGGCGCCGATATGAGGGGACACTAATCCAGCATTATTTAAAATATCAAGAATGATTTTAGAGGACGCAATCTCAAATACTTTGGGGTGAAATCTTAATTGGTTATAAGCCGCAACCCATAGCGAATGGTTATTTTCATATAGTCTACAGACATCAGCATCATTATGAACAGCTCCACAGCCATGGTGTTGAGATATTCGATTAAATAATTGAATAAAGTCAGACCTCATTGCCTCTAATAAGGAAGATATTTCAGTTTTGATGACAGCAAATCCTTCCGAATGGATGAGATTGAGATTACTTTTAGCCATTATTTTTAGTCTACTTATTCAATATGATTTTTATACTGGTTAAAGTTGGAAATTAAAGATGGAGATCCATCACTACGCCTAACCAATTCACCGGCAGGCGTTCTTTTAAATAAACTATAGTCTGTATAGTCATCACAAATCTCATGAAATTCATCTGAAGTAACAGAATAATAATTCAATATTTCTTGTAAACTTTTATCTAAGTACTCAGAGGGGTACACACCATCATTCTTTGCAACAAGGAATATCGCATCCTCGCGCGTTAGCAATTTTCTTCTAATTAGATTACAAGCAATATCTGTTGAGCGGCTAAATCCAAACTTTAAATATTTAAAATAGTCATGGATTCCATGAACGTAATTATCTAAATTTTCATAATTACTGATTGTTCCAACAATGTTATTCGGGGATACCTCAAATCCAAGTGCTTGAGATATGACGACATTTGTAATTCCGTGCCATTCAAAATAGTTATCCAAATAAATTCCCTTTAATCCCAGCCCCTCAACTGTGTCAGGCTCAGGGTACTCATAAAAATACAAGTCCTTAGAAGAGACTCCGGGAATTGACAATAAATCGCTAACCCTTTGCCCATTTAGACTTCCATACTCCTCCAATACTCGGCGATCAAATAGAACCATTTTTGCATCCTCTGGTCTACCTGCACCATATTCTCGTTGCCCGCACTCTCCCCAAACGATTATTGGAATATTAAAATTAACGGCAATATGGACTGGGACTGTGTATATCAAAACATGTTCAGACCACTGTATGTCTCCAACCGAACGCAATGAATACTTTGCAATTTTCTTTCTGACATCCCTATTAACTGATACCTCAATATAATCAACGCCCAAATTCTTAAGATTTTCAATATTTCTTCTGCCTAGAGGCGTTAAAAAATCAGTTGGGGCTGTTACACATAACGGGTTATAACCTTCCGCCAACATTCTCCACACTTGGTAGGTGCTGTCTTTTCCACCAGAAACAGGCACAATGCAATCATATTTTGGATTTTTTTTATTTTCTCGCATCAGTTTGTGGAATTGATTTTTTGCATCACTCCAATCATAACTTCCGCGAGTTTCATAAGAATGACAGGCGCCACAGACACCTTCTTCAGTAAACCATAAGTCTGGCTTAGTTGACGGATATAAGCATTTTTTACAGTAATACATTGAACCACCTTTTTATTTAAGTACCCTATACACCTCAAATGCTTCTGCTGCATTTGTGCCTACTGAATAACCTCTATGTCGGGCAAGAATTTCTATATGCTCAACACTTCTTGAATGAGGCGCAGCAATCATCTCGCTGTTATATGCACCCGCTGCCAGCAACTTGGTTTTTAAATGACTGCTGATATCAATAAATAGAGATGGGGAGAATGGAATCACAGAGTTAGATTTCCACTCTGTGCTTGAGAGCACTTCAAAGCCATAAATTTCCTTAACGCTGGCGTTGGGAATAGGTCTGCATGCCGTCATTACCGCCTGTTGTGTAATTCTGTGATCAATATTTAGATCACCATAATGATGTGTATACACAACTGATGGCTTAAGCATATGAATAATATCCTCAAGCGATTTAATTATTTGCAACAAAGGAAATTCATCCATCATATTATCTGAATACCCCAAATTCACGACACTTGAAATACCAAGTATTTCTTTAGCCCTTAATGTTGCAGATTTACGACCATGAGCACTAGAAAAAGAAGCTGATTCTCGAGAAGTCTCACCATCAGCCATGAGAACCAAGTGGACATCATCACCCCCTTCTACATGACGACAAATTGTTCCACCACAGCCAAGAACTTCATCATCTGGATGCGCAGCTACAACAAGAATTTTTTTCAATTAATTGTCCTTTTGTACACTCTTTAGCTGGCCAATGTTTTTTAGTAAATTTAATTCTTTATGGGCAATAATGTGGTCGATTATACAAGCTATATTTTATGTAAATAAAGATGGCATCCACGAGATTTGTTAATAGGGCGTTATTAATGGGCGCCACTCTTTAAAATTTAATCTTTATTTTTTAATAAATTAGAAATACGATTTGCACCCAAACCATCAACAATGCCCCTACCCAATCTAGAAGCCTCAACCCGCAGAGATAAATCCCTCATTCTACTTATTTCCGCTAATAATAATGTCCTAAACTGTGGGTCTTTTGCATACAAATGTCTACCTGTTACTAAATTTTGCACGTATCCCTCAATATTCCAGTACTGGTCCATACCAGTTTCAACTGCAATAAATGGTATCCCCAAAAATGCCAATTCATTTAGAGTTTGACCTCCTGCACTGATAGCTAAATCGATATCCAAAAATAATTTTGCAACTTCATAAGAATTCAATCTACCTAAAATATTAAATTTATTGCTACGAAATTTTGAGCGAAGAAAGGATGCCTTCTCATTATCACCAGTGAGCACATGAATATTCAAATCCAATGCCTCCAATATTGGAAGCGTAAGATTCAGGATGGGGCTAGTATCCCCACCTCCAAATGTAACTAATAAACTTTTTAGCTCCCCATGCTTTTGCTTTGGTTTACTAAACCTAATGTCTTCTCGTAGAATTATGAATTCAGACCCTTTAAAAATCTTTGCGCACTGCTGACTGTAATTCGGACCTAATAAGGAGGGATTTATTATGCTGTCACATGGGTAAGGCATGCGATCAAAGTCATCTATTACAGCTAAATAATTTACCGATTTACGTAAATAATTAATACAGTCTATATCAGCATTATAGGAATCTATCAACACTGTGTTTGGCCATTTACCACCATTTAAATCTGGAAGCTCCGCAGGATTTCTAATCCAATTTGAAACTCTTGAGTTATTCTCGAAGGTCATTTCCTCTGAAGAGGTCAATACAAGCCCTGCTTCTCCACTTAAGGCTTGTGTGATTCCCAAGCAGCGAGAAATATGACCATACCCAACCGATCCACCAGCCTCAGTTAATATTAAAATATTATTCATTTATTAGGAACTTCATCACTAGAGATAATCGGAGGGAAGCCGTAGAAATGCAAAGATCCCCCCCCCAGTTAAATTTTTGAGGTTTAACTATATAAATTTGAATACCTTCCGTGCAGATCCTCCAAAGATTAATTTTCTTGTAGATTCATCAAATCCGTGCTTTTCAAAAAATGTAATGTGGTCACCAATTGCATTTTTAAGTGGTAAAAATGGTGAATCAGAACCAAACATAAACCTTTTTGCGCCAATTTTTCGTATTGAAAAAGCAATATCTAAATCAATGCTGCTATTTAGCCAATAACTTAAGCTAAAGGAAGTCTCAAGAAATAAATTAGGCCACATTTCACATAACAAAAGCGCCTCCAAAATTCGGGCGCCGCCACTATGGTAAAGGACGAGAGGATAATCTCCTGACTGCTTTAAGATTTCAACAGCCAAAGGCAAGCTCTCAAAATCATAAATCCCTTTTCCCCCAAATGCTGTGCATAAACCTGCAAACATCCCAATCGAATTGGCATAATTAATAATGCTCACTACTCTTGAATAATCGCAAGGTTTAATTTCCTGAAGATAGCTATGAAATGTAATCCCCTTGAAACCTGCATCCGCAGCCATCTTAATACTACGCAATGGATCGTCAGCACGAAAGTTGACCATAAGAGTAAACCATAATCGTTTTGAACTATGAGAGACCTCTAGATGTTTGCAAAAATCCCTGTTCCAAAGAACCCTATCATCCATAATACAAACGCCTGATGCTCTAACGCCATTTTCATCCATAGATCTCAGTGTTATGCCAACCCAGTCATCCCAACAGATATGAGATAGATCGAAAAGCATATGCTCACGCGCATTGGAAAGCGGATGTATGAACATATCTATCATGATGAAGGATGCCTATGAAGTACCAGCATCATCTCCCTCTGCGGTAAGGACTGATAGTCATGTCTGAGCGTTACATGAGGAGTGAGAGTTAAAGCAAATTTCAGAATTTCACAAGGATCATAATAATAAACAAAATCCTCTTCTGGATATTTTAAATCTTTAACAGCAGTTAAAAAGTCCACAACTACAGATTCTCTACATATGGTAAAAGCCTTAGAAATCATTTGTCGAGCAAAATCCATATTATCAAATTCTTTAAAGCGGAAATTTAGGACTCCAAATAAGGTAACAATATCGTACGAAGTGTCGCTGATATCGTCTACAAGAATATTAGCTAAATAAAAATTGTCCATTGGCCATCTATTTTTGCAATACCCCAATAACTCAGGATTAATATCACACCCCGCATAAACGGCTGGCACTATATCTTTGAGTTTTAAGAACGCCCTAAAATCTGCGAGTCCGCAGCCAATATCTAAAATTTTTCGGCCATTAAAATCGACAATTTTCATCGCAATTTCAAAGCGGCTATATTGATTATTTTGATTATCCCAACCAAGAGTACGGGCATCACCCCCAAATTTGCGCAATCGATTGCTATAGCGTTCTATCAGTTTTTCATCTGCAATTTTTAGAGCTAAACTGTCAATTTTCATATTCTATTTTAATTAACTTTCTTATTAATTTCTTTAAGCTTTCAAGCTCCTCATAACTACTCCCAATATATATAGCAAATCCATGGCGTTCAGCCCCTGATGATGGCTTTCCCAAGAAATCGCCTTCTTTTATCATCATTTTGAGATGAAGAATTTTAGGGTGTTCCGATGCCTCTAAAACTCCTTCAATTTTCGACACTAATCCTGTTGGGAAGATCAAAAAATCCAACATGGCAAATAAAGATTTGCTCCATGGAGTCACGTCATAGGGCCTGCCTAATGCCTCTAGAACCAAGATTTCAGATAGATTAACTCCGGATATTGCTGGAATGATAACTCCAGATGTTAAAACTCCACCCCCTCGATTTGCCATCTCGACAAGATAACAGCCCCCATGTGAGTCAACAATGTATTCTGAGTGTGTAAGGCCACGCTTAATCTCCAGCGCCTTCACAACATTATTATTAATATTGAAAATATTTTTCATTAACCCGTCATCAATATTATTTGCTGGGTATAGAACTTCTACGATTATTGGAATTTCATCAGATGTAATTTTTTTAGATGCAATACCTAAGTTTATATGCTTCCCATCTGAATCTACACAACCATCTACGGTTATATGGATGCCAGATATGTACTCCTCAACTAAGACTTCACGAGAGTGAGCATTCATTAATGCATGCAAAAAAGCATCCTGAAGATCGCTAAATTTAGCAACACGTGTAACGCCAAATGAGCCACGATTATCCGAAGGCTTAATAATTAAAGGGTAACCAATACTTTCGGAAGCCTTGCAAACTTCGAAATAACTTCGGCAGATTTCAAAACGAGGTTGCAGCACCCCCTCTTCGGCACATTTGTTCCGCATCCAATGTTTATTTGTTGTGAACTGAACTGCATTCATGCCAAAATTATGCAATCCCATCTTATTTCTCAGGAACATGGCAGCGTAATTTGAATAATCACAGCTATCTGAGGTTACCGCATCAACTGAATATTTTTCTGCGATTTTGACAATAGCATTTAAATCTCGAGGATCCAAAATCTCAGAGTAATCGGCATAAGCAAATCCTTCGGAGTTTGATGAAGAAGAGGTTGCAATAACCTCGCACCCCATATTTTTTGCTGCCCTAATTAAAGGAACCTGCTCCCAGGTTGCCCCTATCACCATCAATCTATTTATTATCATATTATTTTTTATGGGTGGAGTTTCGGTCTTGACCTAGTAGATAAATTCAGCTTTAAATTTGGGAACGCTCCACAAATTCCCACGTAATCCATGAGCCTGCTTGTATATCCTTCTTTGCTATAAATATTTCTCTTTTTTCATATACAGTCCAAGCATCAATGCCAACAGAATCATTTCCCCTCATTAGATCACTATTGTTTTGATCGATTATCTGACCTGAAAGTATTTCCCTAGTTGCAACAAGATTGTGTTGAATACGATTTTTGAACGCCAGCTCATCAAACTCTAAACTATCACGGGGTAAATTTCTACAAATTAATTCAGCCTCACGAATTGATGAGACAAAATTTCTAAACTCTTGAGGCTCAAGAGAAAGCTCTGCATCCGGAGAGTCAATTTTTTTGCTTATCGTAAAGTGCCTTTCTATTACAGCCGCACCCATTGCTACTGAAGCTATAGAAGCAACATCAGAAACTGTGTGATCAGAAAACCCAACTGCACAAGAAAATCGTTTTTGATAGCCCAACATACGAGGCAAGTGAACTATGTCTGGATTTGCAGGATACACACTATTGCAATGCAAGATAATGAACTTTTCATTCCCTACCTTATGAAATATATCAACCACTCGAGATAACTCGTTCTCTGTTGCTAAACCACTAGAAATGACCACCGGCTTACCTAGAGCTGCTACTCGCTCTATCAATTGAGGATAGACAGCGACTTGAGCTGATGCAATCTTATACAACTCCACCCCAACTGACTCCAGGAGTCCGACTGCCGACAAATATGTTGGGGAAGATAAAAAAACTAGTCCGAGCTTGTCGCATTCTGACTTCAGCTTTTTATACCAACTTTCGGGGAAATCAATTTTTTTATGTAGATTACGGACATCGATATTTGGATTGTGGTAAAGCGCATCTATATTAATTGACTGAAACTTTACTGCGTCCGCGCCCGCCCAATGAGCCCTTTCAATACTTTCAATAGCAATATCCAGCGAAGAAGCATGATTTGAACCAACTTCAGCTATAAGAAAAACTTTCCCGTTTCCCAGCTCTTTATCGCCAATTCTGATGAATTTCATAATAAATCCTATGATTATGGGGCATCGTACATATAAACACAATTAGTCATTAAGTGCAGAATGAAGGCGTGTTAATGCGAGTTCAATTCTATCAATTGGCTCTATTGCAAAAGATAACCTTAAAAATCCTGAGGTACTCTCCCCATAAGCACCCCCCGGAATTAAGGAAACATTTGATTTTTCTAAAAATTCTACTGCGAACTGTTTAGTATCGTTCACCTTATGAGATACATCGATAAATACATAAAAAGTGGATGATCCAGATAAATATTTAAATCCAAACTTTTGGAGCAAGTCAATTACATCACTCCTCTTTGAATTAAGTGCCTTGAGCTGCGGACCAATTTCAGCACGTAAGGTACTTAACTTGCCAACAAGATCCAATTGCAAGCAAGTAGGGGCACAAGTAATTAAATGCTGATTAAATTTATTAAGTCTATTTATAAAATCCTCACTTCCGACACAATACCCAATTCGCCAGCCTGATAAGCCAAAATTTTTAGAGATTGAATTAAATACCACTACATTTGGAAAATCTTTTATTAAAATAATACCGCTATAAAAGTCTTCATCAATCACGAAATCAGAATAGCTTTCATCTATCGCTAGTACAATATTTTTGTCAGCGCAAAAATTCGCCAACCACCTTAATTCTTTCTCACTATAAACATAACCTCTTGGATTATTAGGATTATTAAGGTATATAAGTTTTGTATTGGGATGAGACTTATAAAGATCCTCAAAATCATAGACAGATCGGGTGTAATCTAGAAAGGTGGTGCTAGCCTGATTGAGTTTGGCATGTTCCTGATAGCTTACCCAAGAAGGCTCGTGTAGCATTATGTTGTCACCAGGATTTAACAGTGCTTGAGCAATAAAATAACTGATGATCTTCGAACCTGCTGATACAAGTATATTTTTTTCCCAAGATATCTCTACATCAGTCACATCCTTGATGTATTTCGCAATTTCCTGGCGGAATTCTGGCACACCCTTTCCTTCGGAATAATGACACCCCCTCTCCCAATCGCTCTCCTTGCTTAAGATTGGGCTAATTTTGAAAGGGGCTTCACCATAGGAGAGAATAATGGGATCTCCGCCTTCTCTGCGTTTTTTATAAACAAGCTCATTTTGCTCAATTGAGCTTGCAACCCCAATTTCCTGTGATTTTTTACTATAAAGCACGTATATTCCTTTTTATTAATTTAAACTCGCTCGTTTATGGATTCATGAGGCTCTATAAACAGCTTAAGAAGTTTAAATTTTTATTTGCCGTGGGATCTCCATATTACAAAATCTGCTTTAATCTCCGCTACAAATCCGAGTTTTTCGAATACTTTTGATGAAGGCGTATTGCCTTTCTTGACATATCCAACGAAACATGATTCAGGATAATTGTATTTCATTTTTTTAAGGGCTATATTTAATACCAATTCACCAAGCCCTCTTGATCGAAAATCTTTATCTATTGAATAGTCAATCTCCCAAATTGGGCCTTTTTTTTCAAATCTAACCTGACCAAGGGCAACAACACCCTCCTCTTCAGCTATAAAAATTTGGCATCTGGAACATTCATTTAATCGACCGTAAAGCCATTCATGATGTGCTGCGGGCGTTATGAATTGTGAATTAAAGGCATTCTCACGTACAGTCGAATCATTCGCCCAACTCAACAACAACATCTCATCATTTAAATTTGCATGCCTAATTTTGATTTTCAAGATTGGTGCCTTTTTATAAGAAATATAAAATTAGTCATATTAGGTACTGTGGTTCAAGTAATTATCTCTTTAGATCATTCCTGTCATCCACCAAATTGGAAGATATTGACCCGGAGAGCCTCTTCCACACCTTCTCATGCTTCCAATATCTTGAAACTCGTAAAATCCATTTTGCTTATCGTACATACTCATTATCCAACCAGCAATATCTTGATATTGTTCACTGTTCTGATACTCACATGAATTGGTATAAATATCATAAAATCTCATTGCGATAGCCGCTCCACATGCGCTTCTTATATGAGCCTCATCTAAAACTATCCCACGTTGACCATCACGGTGTCCATAGGCTCCCTTTATGTTGGCAATACGGAATTTGCTACTTAATCCGAGGTGCTCATCAATGCGTGGCTTAATGAACTCCTTCAGGTATGAGAGTGGCATTGCCTGACAGAGAATTGCTGCATGCAACCCATAAACAAGAGGCATCGTGCTTCCGTCATAACTCTCAAATGTATCTACTATGTAACTCAATAATCTATCAACAATCGCATCAGAATCATTTACGCACTTATCTTTCCAAGCCTTCATACCAAGATAACTAAACAATTGGTAACTCCTGGGGTTTGATCTTAGGGACTGTAAAACTGGATTAGTCTCTTCAACAAAACATCCATCTTTATCGCTCCATTTTCTTATTAAATATTTGTAGGCCTTCTCACCAACATCAAGAAATCTATTGCTACCAGTTATGCATTCATAATCAGCAACAACTTTTAGAGTTGCAATAGTTGGGGGAACATCCTCTATTGTTGACGTAGCAAAAGCCACGTCATTTGTCACTTTAAATCTTAGGCCATCACCGTATCTTCCAAGGTGAATACCTAATCCACCACTGTCCATTTGAAGTGATTTTATTTCCCCTAAAATTACCTCAACAGCACTGAGAAGCTTCTGCTCTCTAGTCAGCTTATATATTGATAAAAGCGCGTATGCAGATTCCGAAAGATATAATGTTCCCTCAGGGCCCCAACTCTCATTCACCATATACTTACCGCTGTTCTGGAGATAAATATCCGCCATTTTCATCGCAGTATCGCGAGCAAAATTATAATTTTTTGGCGATAAGTCACTCATAAGAAACGGCTCCAATATTCACTAAATATTTCATCTCAGCCATTTGCCAGTCTTCGGGAGAGTCTATATCCTGAACCTCGGAATCATCGAGAACAATTACTCCTTTACTTAATCCAAATGTATTTTTATTTTTTAGTTTAAAAAAATTCTGTGTTCTAAAAAAATAAAATTGACCTGCATCATAATACGCATCAGGGAGATCCTGCGAACGAGATATTTCATACTCAGGGAAATTCATTGCGACAGATGAGTCGGCCAACATACGATATGAGCGAAAAATAGTTGGTCTAAATTTAGCAACCGGAAATATCACATCAAATGTTGAAATTTGTAACTCTGCAAATGCCTGCTTAATCCTATCCTCTGTAACAAATGGAGCGGTAGGATAAAGACAGCAAGCAACAGAGAAATATTTACCCACCTCCTCGTACTTTTTTAAGACCTCATTAAGAGCATCCCCAGTCCCAGAGTAGTCATCAGAATTAGCTGCACTCCTTAAAAAGGGGACAGAAGCGCCATATTTAATACTGATCTCTGCTATCTCAGGATCATCAGTGGAAACCATCACTTCATCAAATAAATTAGATTTAATTGCCGATTGAATGGAATATGAAATTATCGGATGTCCATGAAAATTTTTTATATTTTTTTGGGGGATTCTTTTACTCCCACCCCGCGCAGGTATTATGCAAATATTCATATTACGGTAGCTTTTTTTACGGCATCAATAACATAGTCTTGGTCTTCATGACTAAGCGCAGGGAAAATAGGTAAGCTAATAGCTTGGTGATAATAATTTTCAGCCTCAGGACAATACCCGGCAAAAAATCCTCTGCTGGCATAAAAAGGTTGGCGATAAACTGGTATGTAATGTAGGTTCACGCCAATCCCACTCCTTCTCAGCTCGTCGTAAATCTCTCTCTGATTTTTTTCACCAAACGGCGCTTTAATGCGAATTGGATAAAGATGATAACTAGAATTACTATCTTGATGCTGCCAGGGTGTAATCAGTGGGAGATCAACTAGTGCCTCGTCATATCGTGATGCAATGTTATTGCGACATTCAACAAAATAATTCAATCGATCCATTTGACTCAAACCTAATGCAGCCTGCAAATCAGTCATCCGATAGTTAAAACCTAACTCAATTTGCTCATAATTCCAGATCTCGTTATTTAAGTGATGCGCCTTATCGGACAACGCTCTGATACCATGACTTCGAAAGAGTTGCATACGCTTTGCCAGCGATTCGCTATTAGTTGTCGCCATGCCACCCTCGCCAGTTGTGATAATTTTGACGGGATGGAAACTAAAAACAGTGATGTCGCTATACCTGCCGCTACCAATTGGTTCACCTTTATATTTAGCGCCGATGGCATGCGATGCATCCTCAATTATCTTAAAACCGTATTTAAGACTTAATTCATATATCTTAGCCATGTCACAGCTCTGACCACACAAATGAACTGGAATTAAAACTTTAGGCAATTGACCTATTTTTTCGGCCTCGGCAAGCTTGTCGGCCAATAAAGAAGCATTTAAATTATAAGTGAACGGGTCAATATCGATAAAGTCTATCTCGGCACCACAATACAGTGCACAATTAGCGCTAGCCACAAAAGTTATTGGGGTTGTCCAGACAATGTCACCCTCACCCACACCCAGAGCCAAGCAAGCAATGTGCAAAGCACTGGTAGCGCTATTAACAGCTACGGCATATTTTGCACCACAAAACTGAGCAACAGAATTTTCAAAAGAAGGTACTACTGGTCCTTGCGTCAAAAAATCAGACCGCAAAACAGCCACAACCTCATCAATATCGTCTTGGCTTATGTCTTGGCGCCCGTAGGGAATGGCAATTGTCATATTTTGCCTATGCTTTTTTGATTTAGTTTTACCCAACTCTGTAAGTCTGAGATGCTCATCCACTCTAAGTTATTATCTGAAGAATAAGTAAAATCTGCGTCTACGGGCTTACCTTCACCAATACGCACTGGATCACTACTCCATTCATGAATAGCGGGTAAGATTTTATAGTATTCAGGATATTCAAATGTATGAGGCGCATCTTCTGGACCTATCATTTGCTCATGTAATTTCTCGCCCGGTCTAATGCCAATTATTTTATGAGTAGCATTAGGCACCAGAGCTGATGCTACATCCGCTATTTTCATTGATGGTATTTTTTTTACGTAAATCTCACCACCAATCATATCTTCAAAAGCACGCCAAACAAGCTCAACCCCTTGCTGCAGCGTAATCATAAAACGAGTCATACGTAAATCTGTTATTGGTAAATTTTCTTTGTCAACTAAGCTCATAAAGTAGGGGATCACAGACCCCCTAGAGCCCATAACATTCCCATATCTAACAACTGCAAAGCGAGTATCATCATCGCGCGATACATAAGCATTACCAGCAATAAATAACTTATCTGAAGTAAGCTTCGTTGCACCATATAAGTTAGCCGGGCTACTTGCCTTATCAGTAGAAAGCGCCACTACTCTTTTAACGCGCTGATCAATACAGGCATCTATTAAATTCATTGCACCAAATACATTAGTTTTTACGCACTCAAATGGATTATATTCGGCAGTGGGGACGATCTTAGTGGCAGCGGCATGAATAACGTAATCAATGCCATTTAATGCCCTAGAAAGGCGGTCCTTATCCCGAACGTCGCCAATAAAAAAGCGCACTCTGTCATCATTGGAATATTGCTTAGCCATCTCCCACTGCTTCATCTCATCACGTGAATAGATTACTAAACGTCGAGGATTATATTTAGACAAGGTCATTGGTACAAAAGCATTCCCAAATGATCCCGTTCCACCAGTGATTAAAATAGATGAATTTTTTAACACGCGCAACCTTCCCAATCTTTTATAAAAAATTATTGTTGATGCAAAACATCTTGGTAATTACAGCAACGTCGTATATCGCCATTGCTTAACTCAATAATTTGGGTACAATTTTTAAGTGTTGTTAAACGATGTGCAATAATAATTAAAGTAAGATTCTTGTTAAGGCTATTGATGGCATTCATGACTGCTTCTTCAGTTTTTCCATCTAAGGCACTAGTTGCTTCATCAAAAATAATTACATCTGCTCGCTTATAAAGCGCACGCGCAATTCCGATTCGTTGCCGCTGACCACCAGAGAGACGAATCCCGCGTTCACCAACAAAAGTTTGATATTGCTTAGGCCAGCTTTCAATGCTGTCGGCAATTTGCGCCTGTCTCGCCGCCTCTCTAACTCGAGAATGATCAATCTGGTCAACAGGAATTCCGAAAGCTATGTTTTCCTCAATAGTACTGTCTGCCAAAAAAATTACTTGGGGTACATGGGCAATATGCGATTGCCAAGCGCGTTGATTGGCGAGAGTAATTGGTTGTCCATCAATCATGAGCACGCCATCGGTAGGCTGAAGTAAACCCATAACTATGTCAATCAAAGTACTTTTTCCCCCACCAGTTGCTCCAATAATTCCTATACGACTACCCTTGGTTATTGTTAGGTCTATGTGATTTATCACATCGGGACCTTCCTCTCCATAGCGAAATTTGAGCTTACTAATGGTAATAGCTTGGTTGAATGGTAACCGTGGAACAGGATTTGTAACGTAACTCGGTATTGGTTGATCAAGTAATTCAAGAGTATCTTTTAAGGAGGCTCGCCCACTATTTATTTGAGTCCAAGATCCATAAGCCTGCTGTAAGACTGGTAGCATGCGCTGTGCGCCAAGAGCCAAAGCCCCCAAAATTGGCAGAGCTTCAGCAATACCATCTTCCTGCTGAGCAAGAGAATACGCAAGTGCAGAAATAAGAAGCATTCCCAATGCCTCCATGCCGTACCGTGGACTTGCACCAATAAAGACAATATTGCTTTGTGCGCGACGAAGCGAGGCATCAGCATCTCTATAAATTTTACAATACGCCTCCTGACTACCATCTATTAAAACATCACGAATACCTCCCAGCCCCTCCTGAAGAGACTTGATTACATGAGAAGATTCTCGTGCAACACATTTACTATCAACCATTAATTGCTTTCGGGTCAATCGAATAATAACTATATAAATGAAACCGAAACCTCCAAAAGTTATTAATGCTATCAAAGGCTGCACCATTAAGAGCACAATCAATATGGCAATGAGCAATATACAAGAGCCTATAACAGTCAAAATCGGAAAAATAATACTGTAAATAACTCCGTTGGCTTTAGCAGAAATTCCATCAATTACCTCGCTACTATTTCGATCGCAATGCACTGTAAATGGTTGATAAAGTGTGCGTCGGTAGATATCAATACTCAGATCAGTACCTGTAGCAAAAGATAATCTTGTAGTTAGCCAAAGCAATAAAAGGCGCATTACACCAGCAATCAATGCTGCCAAACCAAATGCAACAGTAAACGGAAGCAGTAGCTGTTTTGGATCTGTTAGCCTAAAGTTTTCAACAATGGGCTGTACATGGGGCATCTTAAAAATACGCTCGGGGTCAGTTAATATTCCTAAAAATGGTAGCACTGCCCCAATACTCAGAATTTCCGTAAATGAAACGAACGACATCATAATCAATAAAATTAAAAACTGATGCCGACGATTTGGACTGATGTGACGCCAAAGACGATTTAAAAGTGAATTAATAGAAGGGTTCGGATTCATAACGTTAGAGTAATAAGTCGAAAATAATCGACTTCCACTAATTCGCATTTTGATACATTAGGTACATCGTGACCCATTAGATTGAGATCTGTTACGTAGGAATAATTTTTTTATGAAGGCAATAATAAGACCCAAGAAAACTCCTCCTATAATTCCTGTGGCAAGAATTAAACTTTTCTGTGGGCCAATAGGCGTATCTGAGCTGTTTATAGGGAACAAAAGGCGAGTGACGTGATTTTGATTAAAGTTGATCATATTTTTCAAAAGCCTAATTTCACCTATTGACTGGCGCATCTCATTATATTCAAAGATATAAGCTGCGGACATAGCTTGATTCCCCATCTTTTCAACCCTCAGAACAAATTCTTTCGATTTCTGCAGGCGTCCTTCCTCAAAGGCGAGCCTACTTTCAGCTTCATCAGTAACTGGCGCAACAAGCGCGGACTGAGTAGCTTTAATGAACTCAAAAATGGCGAGTCCGCACTCCTTGGCCAATTCGGGCGTTGGACGCAAGACCTTGAACTCCAGCGCATTTGTAACCCCCTTAGGGAGCGTGAAATGACTTGACTGACCGAGTAACTGGCCAGCATTTGGCTGATCCTGAAGGCCACAGGCTGCAGAGACTTGAGGTGTAAAACTATTTGGATGGGACAGACGCCAAATCAAGGCTGATGGTTCCTCGACATTCATAGCCTTAGGATTAATAACATCCATAGGCATAAGTTGTGCCATGAATATTTGACCTCCAGCCTCAAATTTCTTTGGGGCCTTAGTTATAAAAATAATCGACAGAACTAATCCCGCAACTCCGAATAATAGAATCTCTTTCCAAGCGCCTCTAACAAAGAAAAAAATGCTGAGAATAGACATATCTAAATTTTCATCATAATTAAAATCACGGGTTTTCATTTAGCCACCCGCTTTGAGCTTTAATCATTCAATCCCCTTACTAAATTTATTACTTAATAGATAGATTAAAATCTAAAAACGTTTAATGCAATTAAATGCATAATTAAGCCCTACGTTGATACCCTAGGCCTTCTAGAAAAGCATACCTCTGGTTTTTTGGGATTGCAACCAATCCAGAACCCCAAATAAAAACTTCCTGCCAGGGTGGGGAATTGATTGGTTAATATATCCAAAATACATAATGCAATAATTATCGCTGACCCTATTCTTAAGCCTATCTCTTCAGGATGATCTCTGAATAATTGAATAATTTTAAAAATGGTATATATAATTAAACTATAAAATAGGATGACCAATATTAGACCGCCCTTCAAATAAAGCCAAAGAGGCTGCGAATGAACATAATTTCCAAAATTTTGGGTGGCCGGACTAAAGCATAAAGCCCCGCTTCCTAGGCCGCTTAGCCAATTGTCATTCACGCAAGCAATAACTTCTAGATATTCAGCCATTTTTAAAGCCACCGATCTTGAATTTAATGCTGGTATGTAGTTACTCGCCATCCTGTCTATTAGATCGCCATTCAAGAACCCCCACCCATTATCAGCCAAAATATCCATCCCATGATAGACAATAAAAGAGTCAGCGGGATTTGTAGGTATTTTGTCGCGGCCAATAAAGAGATGGAGGGTAAAGAAAAATGTCCCCAATAATATAGTTACGTAAGCAACTTTTTTGAAGTACACCTTCGGAACCTGCAATACAAGGAAGATACAACTTGGGATGATTCCGAAATAAATAGAGCGCACGCCACTAATTACAATCATACCCATGGTCAATAAAAATATTAATGTTAACCCTATAATCTCTAAAGCATTATTTTTACGTAACAGAAGAATTCCTGTAACGAGTATAAACATGGCAATTAGAAAAGGATTTTGACCGCGTAGAATAATTTTTGGGAGAGAGCTATAGCTTGCGAATCCAATAAAAAAACCGTAGCCCTCATTTAATGCGGGAGTTTGATTTAGCCACATCCATATAATCTTTCCTGAAAACAATACCAGGATAATGGTCATTACAACGACTAACTCCTTCAAAGTTAATTTGGATGCAATTTTTTTTCCGAAGAATATCCCAAAAAATAGAGTGCAAAATATCCCGAGATCGAGATAAATATAGTACGCGGAATATTGGCCAAAATGCGGCAAAGTAATTAATACGCAATAAAGCGTGATTAATAACCACCAAAATTGTGTAGCATTTTTTTCAAAAATAAAATTCTTAAACTGCCTCCAATACATGAGAGCAAGGATGATGGCAAGTAGAATGAATCCCGAGGGATTTTTGAAATATAGGCGAAACGATTCCCCAAAAAATGGAGCGTAGCCTAAAAAAATCAACGTCAGAATTTGCGGCGAAAATCGCTTTAACACGTCTACAATCGAATTAAAAATTCTCACAGCGATCTTAAAAGTTAAAATAATATTATATATGGTTAATATAACCACCTAGTTTTTATAAGATTGGCCGACTTTAAATTTTGAAATTTAACTAACATAAACAAAAATTCAAATTAGTAAATGCAATATCTAAAAGCACTTTAAAGCTATCTTGGTTTTTATTTCTTGATATCTGGCTGATAGTCCCTTACCAGAGAGCGCAACACCGTCTTAACTTGATTTGCATCTTGGCCGATAGCAAGTTTTAATACCCCCAACTGCTCCTCTAGCTCAGCCAAGAATAAAAACTCTTCATGCGCCTTCAAAATTCGGGGGTGTGTAGTTGCAACTGGGTTATCCCCTATGAGCAACTCTTCATAGAGCTTCTCTCCAGGGCGCAAACCAGTGATAGCAATTTCTATATCCCCTGCAGGATTATCTTCATCAAGGACTTCCAGGCCAGATAGTTCAATCATATGCCGCGCCAAATCGATAATTTTTACCGACTCTCCCATGTCAAGCACAAAAACATCACCACCGCTAGCCATTGCACTAGCTTGCAAGACAAGTTGAGCCGCTTCAGGGATAGTCATGAAATAGCGGGTTACCTCAGGATGAGTCAACGTGATTGGACCACCATCACGAATTTGCTGCCTGAATAACGGCACTACAGAGCCAGAGGAATCCAACACATTACCAAAGCGAACCATAGAGAAAATTGTTCGGGCACTTTGCTGCTTATCTTCACCATCAAAGCTTATTGCCTGCAAAATCATTTCTGCTATACGCTTTGTCGCCCCCATCACATTCGTTGGTCGAACCGCCTTGTCTGTACTGATGAAAACAAAATAAGGCACACCCAATTTCTCAGCAAGCTTGGCACAAACTAATGTTCCAAAAACATTGTTCTCAATTCCTTCGGCAATATTTTCCTCAACCAATGGCACATGCTTATATGCAGCAGCATGAAAGACAATGTGGGGTTTCCAGGTTACGAATATTTGTTCAATTAAGTCGCTATTTCTGACTGATGCCAAGATAGAAATAACCTGAGTAGCCAAGCCTGGCTGACTTTCCAATTGTTTTTGAAGGTCCTGCTGTATGGCGTACAGGGCAAACTCGTTCTGCTCAACTAATACTAGGGTTGTGGGGTGGCATTTCAATGCTTGACGACACAACTCACTACCAATCGATCCTCCGGCACCCGTTACCAAAACTACTTTGTTTTCAATATTCTTTGCCAACAAATTCATATCCGGGGCAACAGGCTCCCTACCCAATAAGTCCTCAATATCTAAGTCACGCAGATCGGCCGTCTTTACCTTGCCCGAAGCTAATTCAGTAATGCTGGGCAAGGTTTGAACAGAAACCTTGGATTGAGAGATCCGCTTTAAAATTTGATTTCTATTTTTTCTACCAAGCGATGGTAAAGCCAGCAATACATCGCTAATGGCCAATGTTGTTACTAAATTGGGTAAGTCATTTGGGTTATAGATAGGAATATTATTTAGAACCCGACCTTGTAAACTTGGATCATCATCCAAGAATCCCACAACTCGCATTTGTCTGCTATTTCTTAATGCAGCAGATAATTCTCTTCCAGCTGATCCAGCGCCATAGATCAATACGCGGGGTAAGGAGCCAATCCGTAATTGCTGGCGATAAGAGTCACCCAGCCAATGACTTGCAACTACTCTCGAAATGCCAATGGCAATCATTAGCAAGATGGGCTGGATTAATCCGAGAGTTCGCGGCACCCCCTGAAAACCCATTGCAGCGATAAAAATCGCATAGAAAAAACCATATAAAGCCACAGCCTTTAGAGCTGCTAATAAAGTTGGCCAGCCAGAGTGACGAAAAATTACTCGGTACAACCCGCTGACAGCAAAGATGGGTAAGGCTAAGGCAAGCGAAGATAAAACAGCAACCATAGGCTCACCACGCAATGAAACCCAATAGCCCATACGCAAATAGTAGGCAAGCCAAATTGTAAAAATACATAAAAATGCATCTACACCAAAAACAATAATTCTCTTAAGTGGCCTTGGCATACCCAAGATTGGCATGATGAATTGATTAAACACTATAGGGTGCCTTGGCTAAATTGATTAATGGGATACCCCATCCCACCGAATGACTTTTAAAAAGGTTAACCACATTATATAAATATCAAATGGCGTTGACTGTCTATTGAGGTACTCTTGGTCATAGCCCACTTTTTCCGATAAACCCAGCTCATCTCTGCCATTCACTTGCGCCCACCCAGTAAGGCCAGGCTTAAGTAGATCTATACCCAATGCTGAACGCATCTCTATTAAATCGGTCTGATTAAATAATGCAGGTCTAGGCCCTACAAAACTCATCGTACCAACCAAGATACACCACAATTGCGGTAATTCATCCAAGCTCGTTTTACGCAGAAATCCACCTAAAACTGTGAGGTGCGAACTAGGGTCATGCAGTAAATGGGTTGCCAATGCAGGGGTATTCGCTCTCATCGAACGAAATTTTGGCATCTGGAATGTTTCATTATTTTTACCAATACGATTAGACCAATAAAGAACAGGCCTACCGGAAGTGATCAGAACACAAAGTCCAACTAAGAGAATTGGTAAAGCAAAAACAACTATTGCAAACACCGTAAGCACCAAGTCAACAACACGTTTGAGCAACTGACGATGTAATTGCTTTCTTGTTTTTACTTTTCGATAAAAATCTAGCCAAGCCTGGGTAACAAGAATGCTAGAAAATTTTTCCTGTGCATGAATTTGGGCCTGCACTCCCAGACGAATTCGGGCGGATTTGTCGGTAAGCATAAACAACATGGCTTTATATAATTCCTCCACACTGCCTACAGAGCAAAGTAATCCAGTCTGCTGATTATTCACTGCATCAATGACACCAGGAATACGATAGGCAATAGCTGGCACTCGACACGCGGCGGCTTCAATAATGACTGAGCCAAAACCCTCGCGGTAACTTGGCAAAACCAGTACGTCAGCTGCTGTCATATATCGCTCAGGCGAAAAAGTAGGACCCATCCAAACAATATTAGGACTGCCTAAATCTGTGTTTTGGCTAACCTGAGCTTCGATCCCCTCCTCATCTGGGCCCACTATCCATAATGCGACCTTGCCCGACTCTTGATCAATTTTTTTAAAAGCCTGAAGTAAATCCAAGATGCCTTTATCTTTGCATAAACGTCCAACAAACAAGTAAACACAAGTATCTTCATTAGTACCATACTCACTGCGTAACTGATGACGTACCTGAGAGTCACTTTTAAATCGCGCCAGATTCACGCCAGATATCGAACCTGAGCCCAATATAGAAATCCCATTTTGCTTATCAACTGATTGCTCTACTAAATAGCTAATTTGAGAAGGGCTATCTGCAAAGGTCTGGCTACTAGCCAAAACAATTAGGCGATCAATTTTTTTAAAGAAGGCTCTACGTAATCCTTCGTAATTTGCCCAAACTTGTCCCGTAAAGGTGTGGAAACGATTTGGCGTACCAGAAGCTAGAGCTGCGATCATGGCCAATAAACCCGCCTTAGGTGTAATACTATGAATAGCATCGAATCGATTTTTGATGAAAACCCAATAAAGAATCCAAAAAGCTTTTATATCAGCAAATAAAGAGATCTTGCGCTCTAAAGGAACATCAATTATTCGAATCTTATATGTTGCCAAAGCGGGAGAGCAATCATAAAGACTCAAGTTCATGCAAAGTGTTACTTCATGTTCTTTGGATAGCTCTCTCAAATGATCCAATAGGAATCCATTGACTGTAAATGGAGTGGCAACAACAAAACAAATGGAGCTCATAAAGCATCTCCATAGCCTTCAATCACCAAACTCATTATTAAAAACATTAAGCCTTACTCCTTCTAAGGCCTACTAAAGCCTGACGGCGCAAATGTTTTACATATGCCATGGCAATATAAAAAGAGTAACTCCAAAAGGAAAGCTGACCTGCCGACCATAGCTTACGATAAGTATCCTTAACGCCCAAAAAGGACTCCTCAAGGTTGGCATTAAGCCCAGCCGAGCCAAAGTCAGCCTTATAAGAGAATGCAAGAGGAGCATTAATCAGGAAGATGGGTTCACCAGTTAAGGCAATTTGTAACCAAAGCAAATAGTCTTCTGCCTGGCGCTTACCTTTAAAGAATCGTTCAGTTACTTCCGCCTTTAACATCACCGATCGCGTTGGTAAGCAATTGCTCAACAATAAAGAGTTTAGGCTGATTTTTTGAATACTTATATTGTCAGCAACCGGAAGATCACCTTCTTTCAGCAATACCTTACTTAAATGGCCAGAGAGTACAGCCTCTGGATGAGATTTCATCCAGCCATACTGAATTTCTATTTTTTTAGGATGCCAACTGTCATCTGCATCTAAAAACGCAATATAGGGCTGAGTTGCAACACGCCATCCCAAATTTCGCGAGCTGCCAGGCCCATCGTTCTCCTCCATCTCCAGCACCACAATCTTGATTTCATTCTGATATTGGTCTTGAATTTTCTTTAGCTTTGCAACTGTCAAACCCTCATCATTACTGCAATCGTCCACTAGAATGATTTCTGCTGGTAGTAAGGTTTGCGACAAGATAGACTCCACTGCGCGCCCAATAGTGGAGGCACAGCAAAAGCAAGGGATGATTACTGAAACGGGGGCCCTAGACTTCATCATTGCAAATCATTCAAAGAAAGGGAAGTATCCCTTACCCGATTCAACACCTGAGTAATTTCATTGATGAATTTAGCTCTTACATTACTAGAGGTAAATTCTTCTTTTAATACTACAGGCTGGGGGCCCAGATTAGCTGCTGTCATAATCGCATCTGCAATTGCCTGAGAATCATGGGGATTAAAGTAAACTGGGTAATCACCTGCAACCTCTCGCAAAACTGCAAGGTCAGAGCAAGCTAACGGAGTACCGCATCCCATGGCCTCCAAACATACTCTGCCAAATCCCTCGCTAAACGTAGGATAGATCACAGCATCCACCGAGCTGTAAGCTAAACGTAAATCAGCTTGCGATAAACGACCCAGAAAAAGAATCTTGCCAGATTCAACCAACTCCTTTGGTATAGATCCTAGGAATTGTTCGCTAGGCTCTCCAGTAATCAATAGAGTAAATTGACTTTCCCGACTCCAGATAATTCCTAAAGCAGCTATTAATCCCGAAATATTCTTACGATATTCAATGCCGCCGGGATATAACAAGAGCTTCTCATTTCCACTGGGATCTATTTTTTCTCGCCAAGTCCTTGTTGCATCCGAGGATGGCTTAGTCTCTAGAAAAATCTCATCCAAAGCGTTAGGGATCACGGAAATTTTTTCAGCAGAAACTCCCAGCACTTTAATGAGCTGCAAGCGAGTGGTGTTTGAGACGGTTATGACATGGCTAGCATGGGCCAAATTAACCCGCATCATATATAAGTAATAATTTCTGAGATGGCTGGGATATAGATGCCCCACCTCAATAAAGCAAAGATCATGAATAGTGATAGCGTAAGGAACATTTGGAGGCATACGCACATCAAAATAAGGAGAAAAAATAAAATCTGGCTTTATTTTTTTAATGGCCTTGGGAAAAATCCAATTGTCATAGACGGGATGACGCAATTGCCTAGGGATGCCAAGAGGCCATCGACAGTCCACCATCTGGGCCCCAGCAATGTCGACTTTCTTTAGACCCTCACCGCGAGGAGTTATCAATGAAAAATGATCCTCTGGTGAACTTGCAATCCATGCGGGTAAAAATTCAGATACCCAGTGAGATATACCACCACCGTATAGTGCTAAATTTTTGGCGTCTATTGCAATCTTCATTTTATTTTCAAGATACCAATCTTCAGCGGCGGAAGAAGTCTTGCTCCCCATGCTATCAATAGATATAAAAAGCCGTATGCCAGCGCCATCAGAAATAAGCCTATCAAACCAAGAGACTCAATATAGATTGATTCCCCAAGGAATCCCCATAAAATCATCATAAAAGTTAAGGATATGATAAATCTACCGATCCACCAGAAATCACTTAAATAGTTTGAAAAATGCAATTTAATTACCCGTCCAAATACCAAGGCGGAGACAATACAACCAATAATATTTGCTACTAACCAATGATGTATTGCTAAATTAATACTCTCGATTTGATAAGCCAACTTTAATGTGATTGCCCCACTGATCGCAATCGATAAACCAACGAACATGATGGCCTTAGAGGATCTCAAGGAGATTAAGACTCTTCCGAGCAGTGTAATGATTGCTATTGGAAGTGCAGTGAAAATCGTGGCCTGGAGCATTTCAGCAGTTTTTAGTGCTGCATCCTGATTAAATGCCCCTCGAACAAAAATAATGCTCACAATCGGACTTGCGCAAAGATAGGCAAAACTGCAAACACCTCCAAGTGCTATCAAACTAATTTTGATGGCCAAAGCAACTTCTTTATATAGGCTATTAAGGTCATCCTGTTGAACATATGCCATAAATCGAGGCCAAAATACGCTAGCAAGTGATCCAGCAAGAATAGCAATGACCACATTAGTCAGACTTACCCCATACTGAAAAGAAGAAATAATGCCGGTGCCAAAGTCAGCAAATACTGCTTTTTCATACAGCAAATAAAGTTGTGTAGCTAATGCACTGATCAAAAGAGTACAACATAAGTAAAAGAAGCCTTGGCCTAAATCTCTTGGCCAGCTAGGCTTGAAAACAATGTGCATCTTTAGGAAAACAACGACCAACACGAGCGACATTACTAATTGGCCAAAGAGGAAGCTGATGGACAAGGCATTAATTCCAATCCAGCCGCTAAAAATGCCAATACACATTAAAGAAGTACTTGCCGCTAAAATCCTCGAGACCATCTGAAAAATGACCTTATGGAAAGAAGTTAGAAGAGCGCCTAAGGTTTCGCTAATGGCAAGCAAGAGAATTCCTGGAGCCAACCAGTGAAGTTGCCACATCACTAAGTCTTCAATCGCGCTGGATGAAGTACCGCCCAACATAAGGATGCTAAGACTTGAACCAAATAACCAAGCAACAATTACACCTACCGCAGCGACTATAAGTACTAGGGACATCCCCTGTGAAAAGTAGGCGGATGCTTTACGGGGATCGGATTGCCCATGTTGATGCACACCTGGCACCAAGGCCTCCTTTAAAGAGGCTAAAGGAAATGCCAGTAAATTCATTAAAGCAAAAGCAACCCAATAAGAGTCTAATTCGGCTGAAGTACCAAAAAAATACGAAATAATAATTTGGCTAGCAAAGCTTAAAACAAAGCCAGCTATCGATAGTAATGTGGTCCAGCCAATCTTTTTTTTCAGAGAATTCAAAGCGGGAATATATTCATGATTTACGAAGAGCCTATCGAAGCGCTAATTTTGAATTTTTATGGGCCCGGATCAAAAACTGGCAAACCTCCAGATCGGGGCTCATCATCCGAAATGGCGCAGTAACAATTCTTCGAAAAATAGAGTATTTATCCCGGTTGTATCCCCAACACTCAATATCCAGCCCAGCCTCATTAAATAACTTTTCGATCTCAGATCTTGTAAAAAATCGAAGGTGGGTCTTATCCAATAAACCCCCGTCAGGAAGGTAGGTCCATTCCCCACGAATGATTAGCTTCAGCAAAAGATTGAGATTGCGGACATTTGGGATGCTAGCAATAATAGTTCCATGCGTATTTAAGCGAGCCGCATAGTGGGCTAGCGTTCCCCATGGATCTACTAGGTGCTCCAAAACATCTGAAAAAATAATGCAATCAAACCCAGGCACATCCTCCGGAATTCTCACTTCCTCAACACTCCCAATCCAATGTTGATGATATAAATTTTCTAAATAAGGAGTGGCCTCTGGATTGAGCTCAATACCGTATAGCTGGGCCTTATGGGTTTTGGCTAGTAATCGACCAATCCCTCCATAACCACAGCCAATATCCAGTACAGATCGAGCATATAAGGGAACAAGACTAGCCACATCATGACGTTCTCCGCCGTAATACACAGAATCAACTTTTGGTATTTCGCTCATATGATCTTTTTATTATTATGGAAAAATGTTTTGCCATTTTTTTCTAAAATAGGCCGTATTGCGCTCATGGAGTGTAAGGGTGTCAATTGTTTTACCCAAATACCGAATATCAACCTTATAAGCGCTAACTCCATGATGATGAAAGTGCTTAATAGGCGCCTGAGTATCAACAACACACCTTAATCCAGCAGCTCGAATGCGGTAACTCATATCAATTTCTTCGCATCCTGCTGGAGAATAATTTACATCAAAACCCCCTAGATCATGGAATGTTGATGAGCGCATTAAAAAACAGAAGCCTAATACCGCATCAACATCAATTGGCTTATCACCTTCTGCATATTCATAGTGAGCGCAATCCTGCCAAAAAGAGCCTGATGGGCCAATTTCACCAATCTTAGGATCAGCCAATAACTGCTCATATAGACTTTCAAGAGCCCCGACGCCGATAGAGACATCATCGTTTAGATAACAAAGTACTTTGGAGTCAGCTAATTGAGCACCCATATTCCAAGAACGTGCAACGCCCACATTTTCACTATTGATGCAATAACGAGTTACTTGTGGGTGAGACATCACAAATTGCTTTAATTCAGGATCATCTCCATTGCACACGATGATAATTTCATGGGGTATGCGTACATTCTTTTCGATATCTGCCAAGGTATCTTTAATTGTTTGTCGTGGCATAAAAAATCGCTTGGGATTAATTGGGCGCGATAAATTAAGAACCGGAATAATGATGCTAATGAGAGGGGTTTCGTTTGCGATATTCATGTTGATTAATTACCTCATAAAATCTGAATAGAAATTTTCTGGCAACGTATCTTTTTGCAGATGCGCAGAAAATGAATTTAAAGGCACCCCCAATGTTCGCCTTGGACTAAGCAAAGCATGCATTCTTGATAATAATTGGGCGGCAAAAATGGTTTTTGCAGTTCTTAAGGAAAATTCTTTTGGCCCCGTTAAATAAATCCATGCATGAAAATCTCTTGGAGTGTTAAAGCCTGTATTTACCAGCTTCCAAATCCATGAATCCATGCGCATGGTTCTAGCATGAACTCCAAAAGTCATAGTAGTAGAGTTGGTGGTTCTCCAAATAGTGCTGGCGCCTCTAAAGATTTGGGTTACCTCTGATAGAGGTCCTTTGGATACAAGTGGGTTAGTGTTGGGAGAATTAATACCATACTTATCGGGATGATCGTACAAAGTAACGTAGTTAAAATGCTTTAATCCCTCCTCTAGAGCCTGGGCAGAGCCTGCTCTATGCAAATAGTCATCCTCAACAAAATAAATTAAATCATCATCCGCCAAAGAGGGGAGCTCGTTATTTAACAAATATTTAAAAGACCCACAATTACCCAAGCTAGTACGCACCAATTTATAGAAATTTTTCTTTTCTAAAATCTCGTAAATCAGATCATCGCAATTATCGGCAACACAGATCATCCTGTAATCAGGAAAATAGTCTAAGAGATTATCCAAACAATCCATCTTAGAAAACCCATCAAGCCTAGGCTTGTCATTTGATTTGCTGGTAATTCGATAGAAAAGGTATTTATTCATAGGTTATGTTCTGAATATCGAGCAAAGATATCTCTGCGCTATTACTCAGTTACCAGCTTTGGTGAGACAGTTTTAATTGAAGTATCAGCAATCAAGCCACCTGCCAAGCAAATCCAAAAGATAAGCGCTGAAAAAGTAACTGTAGCCGATACTTCAGTGGTGCACCATAAAAGTAAATTGGCTAACAAAGGCCAAAATGCCAGCAGGGATCCGCACTCCCCTCTGAGGAGATATGAATTTTTAATTGCTAGCAATAGCGCCCCAAGGATCAAGAAAAATCCAGGAAAACCAATTGCCAAAATAATATCCAACCAACCGCTATGGCTATGGGAAAGGCTAGAGCCCACATCTGGCCAGCGAACTTTTGCTAATTTTGCAAATGAATCCTCCACTAGGCCATAGCCCATAGGATTTTCAATCGCTAACTTGATACCAGCATATGCCCACGCAGCCCTTTGATAATTAGTTGCAGAAACCATTACTCCGTTTTCATTTAAAGGAAAGTTATATTTAATTTCATCCTTCCAATTCGGATATTTTTCTATTTGCAGCCCAATCTTAGTATCAGAAACTAGTGTTCCCCAAGAATCATTCTTATTCACATTTACAATAATTCCTAAAATGAGAATTGCAAATGCAATCAAAATTCCAGCAATTTTTTTCCACGTTAGCCTTGAAAGATGTCTTACGCAAAAAATCATCCCGAAAATAATAAATAACAATGCTGCATACACCATGCCATTCTTAATATTTTGAGCTGCAAATAAGAACAGTGTTCCGCTGATAATTAAAATCTGGGCAACAAGATTTAACAAATCCTTTAAACGCCAAGAGCCTTCAATATCGGACAGCCGAATTAAAGAACCCAGAGCAACTGAAAATGCGGGCAGGCAGAAAGCTACATAGTCTGTTTTGGGAACATAAAATGGTCGGGAGGAGTCATAAACTTGCATCGCAGCAGGTATATCCAGACCATAAGCATGGCCGGACCAGGTAAGCGCGTATTTGACGAGGTAAATGATGAAAGGCGCACATAAACCAAAATAGATTGCGTACCAATAATGAGTCGATTGAGCACGCGTTAACGATAGCCCCAAACCAGTAGCCATCACTGCTCCCAGCGCAGAGTACTTCCAAATACGAAAATACTCAATGTATTGGAGCGAAAAGTTTGACCCAATGAATACCAGATGAAAAGTAGCCCATATAAACAAGGCAATAATCAACCAAATTGGTATTGCAGCTTTTTGAAGAAGTGATTTTCTGTATTTATAAATAGAATAGGTGCCGAATAGAGATCCCACTACTAAGGCAGTATTCCGAAAACCTACAATTTCAGGCAATATCCAAACCGCATACAGCACTACAAAAGCCATACATTGCACCCATGTCACCCAACTAGGAATTTTGGATTCCATTTGAGCAGACTGAGTAATGGATCCTGTCATTAGTCGGATTTATTTAGATTGGGTTTTCTGAAAATCCGCATAAGCCAAAGCAAGGCCTTTATCTAAATGAAACTTTGCCCGCCAACCCAAGCGATTTAATCGACTAGAATCCATCCACTTCCGCGGTGAACCATCTGGCTTAGTCGGATCAAAGCTGATATTGCCTTGATAGTCGGTTGCTTTTGCTACAGCATGGGCTAGCTCATTAATGGTGACATCACTACCAAAACCCACATTAATATGACTTTGCATTGGCTCTGTTTGACTATCGTAAGTTTCTTTATCTAACTGCATCACAAATACTGAGGCGGCAGCCATGTCATCAACATACAAAAACTCTCTTTTTGGTGTTCCTGTCCCCCAAATAACTACTTCAGGACTGTTAGCCACCTTCGCCTCATGGAATCGCCTAATCAAAGCTGGAATCACATGACTGTTCTCTGGGTGATAGTTATCACCAGGGCCATAGAGATTGGTTGGCATTACTGAGCGGTAGTCAATGCCATGGGATTGGCCATACTGGCGGTTATAGCTTTCACACATCTTGATGCCAGCAATTTTGGCAATGGCATAAGGCTCATTGGTGGGTTCTAACTTGCCGGTCAGAAGTGCATCTTCACTCATGGGTTGTGGCGCTAATTGAGGATAAATACAGCTTGACCCTAAAAATAACAATTTTTTGACACGACCTATAAAAGCTTGATGGATCACATTGTTTTGCACCATCAAGTTGTCGTAAATAAATTCGGCTGGGTAGGTATTGTTGGCATGGATACCCCCTACTTTTGCAGCAGCCAAATAGACCTGATCAGGCTTTTCAGTTTCAAAGAATGTTTTAACAGCCTGTTGATTTGTCAGATCTAATTCTGCATAAGTACGAGTCACAATATTGGTGTAGCCCTGAGCCTGAAGATTTCGGACAATAGCAGACCCCACCATGCCTCGATGACCAGCAACATAAATCTTTTGAGTTAAATCATGACTCACTAGGATAGTTTTTCTTTTTTATCTGCTATTTAATAATGACTAATTCTCTTTACCAACCGCAACACTAAAGCCATGCTTACTTAATAAAGCGTGTTGCTTAGCTTGATCTAGGTCGTTAGCCACCATCTCCACAATCATTTGATCAAGGGTGATTTCAGGAACCCAACCCAGTTTCTCTTTGGCTTTAGTGGGATCACCCAAGAGCGTCTCCACTTCTGTTGGCCGGTAGTAGCGCGGATCAATTTGGACAATCACATCACCCACTTTGAGTGCCGGGGCCTTATCCCCATCAATAGCTGCAACAATCGCTTTTTCATTTTCAGCAATCCCTTCGAATTTGAGGGTGATGCCTAATTGAGCTGCACTACGGGTAATAAATTCACGAACGGTAAACTGCACGCCAGTAGCAATCACATAATCTTCTGGCTTGTCTTGTTGCAACATCAACCATTGCATGCGGACATAGTCTTTAGCATGACCCCAGTCACGCAAAGCATCGATATTACCCATGTATAAGCACTGCTCTAAACCTTGAGCGATATTGGCTAAGCCACGCGTCACTTTTCTGGTAACGAAGGTCTCACCACGTCGTTTGGATTCATGATTAAAGAGGATACCGTTACAAGCATAGATGCCATAAGCTTCACGATAGTTCACAGTAATCCAATAGGCATACATCTTGGCTACTGCATAAGGACTTCTGGGGTAAAAGGGTGTCGTTTCTTTTTGGGGAATTTCCTGCACCAAACCATAAAGCTCAGAAGTAGAGGCTTGGTAAAAGCGGGTTTTCTTTTCTAAACTCAGAATACGAATCGCTTCCAGCATTCTGAGCGGACCCATTGCATCAACGTCTGCGGTGTACTCTGGGGATTCAAAAGAAACGGCTACGTGCGACTGCGCGCCCAGGTTATAAATCTCGTCAGGCTGGCACTCTTGAATAATGCGTACCAAGTTACTGGTATCGGTTAAATCGCCGTAATGCAGGATGAGATCACGATGGTTTACATGGGGATCTTGGTAGAGATGATCAATACGATCGGTATTAAAAGAAGAGGCACGGCGTTTGATGCCATGAACAATGTAACCCTTTTCCAATAAGAACTCGGCAAGGTAAGAGCCATCTTGACCGGTGATACCGGTGATGAGGGCGACTTTTTGGTTTTTCATTTCTTTATTCATAGGTATTTTATTTTTATAAACGTATTTTTTATAAACTTTCTACTTAACTTCGCCCATAGGTATCTTCAAAACGCACAATATCATCCTCACCCAAATAACTACCCGATTGCACTTCAATAATTTCGAGTGGCGTTTTTCCTGGATTAGCTAAACGGTGAGTTTGTCCTTGAGGTATGTAGGTACTTTGATTTTCAGTCAGGGTAATGACTTGATCGCCATTAGTAATCTCAGCAACCCCTTTGACCACAATCCAATGCTCAGCGCGATGATGATGCATTTGTAAAGATAAGCTGGCACCTGGTTTAACCTGAATGCGCTTGACTTTAAAGCGCTCGCCTTCATCCACGCTGTCATACCAGCCCCAAGGTCTAGCTACCTTGCGATGCAGGTTTTTTTCTTCGCGCTTTTGAGACTCTAATTGATTAACAATATGTTTAACGTCTTGACTATTTTTTCTGTCAGCGACCATCACTGCATCTGCAGTCTCAATAATGATGAGGTTTTCGACACCTACGGCACTAACTAAACGACTACTTGCATGCACTAATGAGTTTTTAGAATTGGAGAGCAAGGTATCGCCACTAGTCACGTTCCCATCTTCATCTTGTTTACCGACTTGCCATACTGCATCCCAGGCACCGAGGTCATTCCACCCAGCATCTAACTCCACCATCTTGATGGGAAATGGTGATTGTGGGCACTTTTCAATCACGGCATAGTCAATGGATTCACTGGGAATAGCCTTAAATTCTTCCTTACCTGGACGTATAAACCCAACACCATCAGCACTGTCTTCAGTCTTTGCCTGCCACGCCTTTTGCGAAGCCTCAAAAATATCCCCTCGAAACTCTTTTAGAGCGGCCAGCCAAGTACTTGCTCTGAGCACAAACATGCCGCTATTCCAAAGGTAACTGCCTTCTGCCAGGTAGTCTTGGGCTGTTTTACCATCAGGCTTTTCGACAAAGCGATCCACTACATAGGCGTTGTTCTGATCTTTTACACCTGAGCGCTGAATGTAGCCATAGCCAGTTTCAGGGGCGGTTGGCGTGATACCTAAAATTGCAATGGAATTAGGGCTTCCCTCAACTGTCTGTATGCAATCTTGTAAGGCTTGTGTAAATGCGCTTTGATTTTGAATCGTTTGGTCAGCAGGTGTAATCACTAAAATTGGATCTTGGTCCTTAGCTAATTGCTGGGCGCAAAAAGCAGCCATACTTAATGCAGGCGCAGTATTGCGCCCAATAGGTTCAAGCAAGAGAGTGGCACTCAGACTCTTGACCTCGCTCTTAGAGTCACTCTGGGACTCACTCTTTAATTCACGCAGTTGATCTAGCACTAAGAAACGATGGTCTTCATTAGTTACTACCAACGTATTCCCGAGTGTGATCTTGGAATTGGCTACCGAGTGAATTCTCTTTACCGCTTGCTGAAAAAGACTTTCGGAAGATCCATCGCCTGACAAAACCAAAAATTGTTTTGGGAAACCTGAGCGAGACAGGGGCCAAAGGCGTGTTCCTGAACCACCACAAAGAATCACGGGAATTACTAATGCCATCAAAGTTCCAAAGCAATTTAGATGCTTTTATCCATTTAAACGCTGATATTAATGGATTTACCCTCTCTTTAGCAAAGTATTAAGATACCTTTCAGCAGTCCTCAAGCGCACAATAGAGCTGTATTTCAAACAATTATTCACGGAGCTAAAATATGAGCAATATCCCTAAAATCAAATTGCGCAATTCCTTAACCGAATGCGGTCAGTCTATCCGCAAGGAAAACGCTGGCAAATATCAAAACTATGCGATTAAAGACTGCATCGTTTCGATTGCTGCAACCAAGATCAAATAAGCAGTAGCCTCCCCTGCTTATCTTGGAGGCTGATTGGGGTATGGCTTACCAGTCAAATTGCTGTAAGCCGCCCCAGCCAAGATCAACAAGACTGAATCAACCATGACCGGGAAAAAAGCATAGCGGTAGCTAGCGATATGTCCCAAAACGGCAATAAGCGCCACTGCGGCCGCAGGCGGATGCAAACAGCGCAAGATAAACATCCCCAAAATAGATAGCGCAGCTGCTGTGGGCACTGCTATTAGCGGCTCGCCAATCAGATGAAAACAGCTCACCCCAACTAAGGCTGAGAGGGTGTTTCCAGCAACCACGGCCCAGGGCTGGGCCATGGGACTACCCGGCAAGGCAAAGACTAGAAGTGCACTCGCACCCAATGACGCCATCAGCCATTCATCAATACCACTTCGCTCACCAAGGAACTTAGCGGTAGTGATCACTAACATTAAACCTATAAATGCCCCTAGAACTGTACGCATTCTTTCTAGCCAACCCACGGGGGGCTGATCACCGCCTAAATAAAAGGCACACCGCTTCAGAAACTGCTTGGATGACTGATTCATGAGGATATCTAATTAGTTTTAATCAATTAATAATCTATTCTTGGTTGTTTTTAGCTATCAAGACAATACAAAAATACGATTATTCAAATAGGGTAATTTGTCCATAATAAGCTCGTGGTGATGCATCGGCTTTGATGTATTCACCCTATTCCAAATAACTAGTTTTAGGAGTCCCAAAATGGCTAAATCTGTAAAAGGTTCAAAGACCGAGCAGTCTTTGAAAGAAGCATTTGCTGGCGAATCACAAGCAAACCGTCGTTACCTGTATTTCGCGAACCAAGCTGATATTGCTGGTGCCAATGATGTTGCAGCAGTATTCCGCTCAACCGCTGAAGGCGAAACTGGCCACGCACATGGTCACATGGAGTATTTGATCGAAGGCGGTGCAGGCGAGCCAGGTACTGGCATGCCAGCAAAGACTGTTGCTGAAGCATTGCAAGCGGCTATCGCAGGCGAAACCCATGAGTACACCGATATGTACCCAGGTATGGCTAAGACAGCCCGCGATGAAGGCTTTGATGAAATCGCTGACTGGTTTGAAACATTGGCAAAGGCTGAACGTAGCCACGCTAATAAGTTTACTAAGACCTTAGAAGCACACTTGGCAAACGTTTAATATTTTTACTTTGTAATTTGCTTGTGTTGTACCCAATAAAAAAGACTGCCAAGGCAGTCTTTTTTATTTACCGAAGTCACTCGGTGAAGAAGTCATTCGTATCTTGAATTAAGCCTTCTTAGCGTAAGCAGAGCACCAGCCTTTGCCATGCACTTGTTTACCAGCAAACAAAGCGCATCCACCAGCAGCAGAGCCTGCTGCACCTTGATACAAAGCGCAGTTATCACATACTTGTCCAGCAGCGTACTTAGGGTATTTCGCTTTGTCTACTGCAGTGGCATTGGCTTTGTAACCTAAAGCAGAAGCTTGTGGGTCAGTTTCTGCAACCATTGCTTGAGCTTGAACTTTACCGTTCAAGGCTAAGGTGCAAGCACCAGCAGCAGACAAAATCATAAATTGGCGACGACTATTTTTCATGGGTTCTCCAAAAAAATAAAACAGTAAACGATGTGCAAGCCATCTGCACTCCTAAATCCAAAAGACATCATAGTGGAGAAGAATTTGATGTGCTTGCGAGTGCGTAAGCCAATGATTTATATAGAAATATAGTTGAGAACTATTCTCATGCAAGCAAAGGGCCGGTAACACCGGCAATCTCAACCTGTCAATCGAGCTCATCAGCTACCTTGTGATAAGCAGTCCATTGATCTAAGGGTTCACAAAGCAAATTTGAGCTTCTTCAATTTTTATAATTACCCCTAATTACAATACCCAATTTTCCAGCGCTAGATTTGGAACTCTTTTGAACTCTCGCAAATTGTTGGTCACCAGAATCAAGCCCTGGCCAATAGCATGGGCTGCAATATGAATATCATTCTCACCAATGATTTTCCCCTTCTTCTCCAGGGCTGCTTTAATTTGACCATAATGTTGCGATGCTTTGACGTTATAAGGAAGCACCTCAAGATGACTGATGAACTCTTCAATCGCTTCTAAATTTTTATCCACGTTTGCACTTTTTTCTGCGCCGTAAATTAACTCAGATAAGGTAATACTAGAAATCGCCATGCGACTGGCATTCGTATTAAAAATTTCCAGCACTTCCTTAGGTCTGCGCTTGAGTACATAAATGACAATGTTGGTATCAAGTAAATACTTGAGCATTACAAGCTTTCCCTCTCAACTGGTTTTTGTTCTCCTCGCTCATTCATAAAGTCATCAGATACCGCTGGACCATTTAAGAAAAAGTTGTCCCACGTATTTTCAATCGGTGTAATGATGCGTTCGCGACCACGAATACGCACAATCACCTTTTTCACTTCATCAGGCAAACGCGCCTCAGCAGGCATTCTGACTGCCTGGCTTCGATTGTTGGTAAACACCGTTGTAATCGCTATTGTCATCACTTACTCCCATGTATATAGCATAAGTATATAGCATGTCACATAATGTCGGCATATATTTATAAAAACGGACAATTCGTACCAAAATAACACCCGATACACGTGCTTAGCGTTCTACTTAGCGCCCTTACTTCCAACCCTTTATTTCCAAACAAGTAATACGTCGCTTGAGGTAAACACCATCAGGAGTCTCGGGATAGGATTGAGCGCAATCCTTGAGGTCAGCTTTGTAATTTGCTGGTGTATTTTTTGCAGGATCCGGATGCGTAGTCGGAAATCCTCCACATGCCGAAAGAATTGATGTCATTAAGCCAAGAACAAATACTCTTGCCGTACTTGCAGAAATCATTTTCTGAGTGCCAATATCCGCGATCAATCTAGCGCTTCTCAAGCAAAGATAAAAACTCGCGACGTAGATTAGGATCTTTTAGAAAGGCGCCGCGCATTACGCTATTGACCATCTTCGAATCCCGATCCTTAACACCGCGCCACTGCATACAGAAGTGATCTGCATCCATCACGATGGCAACACCAATGGGTTTAATTTTCTTCTCGAGCATATCCGCTAATTCCACTACGGCCTCTTCCTGAATTTGCGGTCTGCACATGACCCACTCCGTTAAACGCGAGTACTTGGATAAACCAATTAATGCCGACTCTTTATTTGGCAATACCCCAATCCAGATACGACCCATGATGGGGCATAGATGATGGGAGCATGCGCTTCGAATGGTGATGGGACCAACAATCATGAGCTCATTTAAGCGACTGACATTGGGGAATTTGGTCAAAGTAGGCTGCACTACATAACGGCCATTAAAGACCTCTTGCACAAACATCTTGGCCACACGTTGACTGGTATTTTTGGTGTTGTGATCGCTCTTTGTATCAATCACGAGGCTCTCAAGCACTGCTTGCATTTTTTCAGCTACTTCATTTACTAAGCCCTCCAACTCTCCAGGCCTAATAAATTGAGCAATATTGTCATTTGCATGAAAGCGTGCCTTTTGGGCCTCGATGCGCCTTCGAATTACGACAGATAAAGGTAAGCCAGCACCTTCTTTTTTACTTACTGTCTTAGTTACTGCCTTAGTTGCTGCCTTAGTTGCTGCCTTAGTTGCTGTCTTAGCTGGTACCTTAGTTGCCGTTTTGGCTGTTGTTTTAGCAGTTGTTTTACTGACTGCTTTAGTGGCCACTTTTTTTGTTGGTATTTTCTTCAAGGGTAATTTTTTGGTCGGCATGGGAAATGAATTATCTCGGGTTATTTTTTATTGCTATTGATGATAAATGCTGACTAGATTAAATCTGGAAAAAGAGGGTGACTACACAAACTAAACCTAGCAACCAGACGATTGATCTCGCTGTTGGCCAATTAGCAAGGTAGCAGACTAAATAGGCAATGCGCGCCGCTACAAATCCCAAGGCTAGCAAATCGATTCTCGCTTGTGGGGCATTGGCAATCTGGGCGATGATGACTACCGCAAAGAAAAGAGGTAGGGATTCAAATAAGTTGGCTTGCGCTGCATTGGCCCTCGCCCTAAAGCCCGTTTGTTTGGCTAGCCATTGCCTGGGCATGCTGTTGTCATAATCCTCGAAACCTTTTTTGGCAATTCCAGCAGCTACATACGGAAATAGCCCCATAAAGAGAAGGCATGCATAAGCAATAGTCATAGTCGGTAGCTTTTAAGGGGTTTAGTTACTACGTAGTTTTTTAGAACCGATACGACTTTCGGTGCCATTCATCAAATTGCCAATATTGCTGCGGTGGCGCCAAATCAGCAAAAGACAAACGATCAGTAATGCAATGCCCATCGGCTGAAAGCCAAACAAGAAAACAAAATAGATCGGGCCAAATATGGCTGCTGCTAAGGCAGCCAAGGAGGAGTAACGCATAAACGTAGCAACGATGATCCAGGTAGCCAATGTAGCCATACCTAAAATGACATTCACACCAAACAATATCCCGCAGGCAGTAGCAACGCCTTTGCCCCCTTTGAATCTATGAAACACCGGAAATACATGTCCTAAAAATACTGCGATGACAACACCACATAAAACCCAAGAGCTCATGGTAGAGCTTAATGATTGGTCACCCAGCATGATACGAGCAAGCATCACCGCAAAATATCCCTTCAGTGCATCACCAATTAAGGTCAAGACAGCTGCCAATTTATTACCAGTACGCAATACGTTGGTCGCACCTGGATTGCCTGAACCATAGGTATGGGGATCCGGTAAGCGCATGCATTTGCTAACTACTACCGCAAAAGAGACAGAACCAATCAAATAGGCAAGCGGAATCAGTAAAAGGTCGAGGGTGAAAGTCATAACGCTATCTTAAACACTTATTGAGTTTTCATGAGCCACGGGGATGGTGCTGCTGATGAATCGATTTCAGGCGCTCTCTCGCCACATGGGTATAAATTTGTGTTGTAGATATATCAGCATGACCCAAAAGTAGTTGCACCACTCTTAAATCAGCGCCGTGATTGAGTAAATGGGTCGCAAAGGCATGTCGTAAGGTATGCGGGGATAAGGCCACGGGAATATTGGCAATGGTGGCATAGCGCTTAATTAAAGCCCAAAATGCCTGCCGCGTAAGCCCGGTACCCGTATGACGACCAACGAACACCGCATCCGTCGTATTACCCTCTAGTAATGGGGTGCGAGCATCCGCTAAATATCGTCTTAACCATTGCCCTGCTTCACCACCAAACGGCACCAAGCGTTCTTTACCACCCTTACCGTTCACTACCCGAACTACACCTTCATTCAAACCTAAGGCTACTGTTTTTAAAGAAACAATTTCTGAAACACGTAGACCACTGGCATACATCAGTTCAAGCATCGTGCGATCCCGCAGACCCAAAGGCGTATCAATATCGGGAGCATTGAGTAAAGCCGTTACTTGGTCCTCACTTAAGGTCTTTGGAAATCGTAATGCTTGTTTAGCGGCGCGCAAACCAATACAAGGATCACTTCTGACTAAATTAATACGCAGTGCATGACGATAGAAACGTTTAAATACTGTCAGGCGGCGATTAGCAGTAGTGGCTTTGTCTGCACGACGATGGGCAATATAAGCAGTGAGGTCTTTTTCCGTCACGCCGTAGAGGTCAGCGCCGGAGTTCTTAAAGAGCCATTGGGCTAGGAGCAATAAATCTCTGCGGTAGGCTGCAAGGCTATTTTGTGCCAGCCCATCTTCTAGCCAGCAAGCATCACAGAAGCGCTCAATGGCCTCTTGGCTTGCTAGTGCTATTTCAGGGGCAACATCAGTCACGGAAATTATTAAAGCCCAATGGAGCTTCGGTGACTTCCTTGCGCAAGAGCGTCATGACTTCCTGCAAATCATCGCGCTTAGCCCCGGTCACGCGCACTGCATCACCCTGAATACTGGCCTGCACTTTGATTTTGCTGTCTTTAATAATGCGCACTACTTTTTTTGAAAGATCTGAAGTGATACCCTTCTGAATCTTCATGGTTTGCTTGCGCTTATCACTACCAATCGTTTCTGTTTTGTCATCCTTCAGATAACGCACATCCACATTGCGTTTAGCCATCTTGCCAATCAATACATCGCGTACTTGACCCAATTTAAAGTCATCATCGCCATATAAAATGAGTGCCTCATCTTTTTGCTCAACGCGACTATCTGAACCCTTAAAGTCAAAGCGGTTGCTAATTTCTTTATTAGACTGTTCGATGGCATTTTTGAGCTCCACCATATCAGGCTCGCAAACTACGTCAAATGTGGGCATATCTACTCCTTGTTGATATTCTGATCATCTTCTCTGTTTACTGCACCAGCTGATGAATGCGGTATTTTCAAGCCATTCTTACAGAAAGACTGTCAAAAACCGATTTCCGAATAAGATTGTGGCATGAACTCTCGGCAAAATGCGCCTATCTCTGCAAAATTGATCCTCAATTTAGGCCTCAAGGATCGCAATACCTTTGGCTTGGATGCTGTTGCAGATTTCGCCTACGAAATTACTGCCGCCAATCAGATACCAGGGGTCATGAGCAACATTGCCGAAAAGAATCTCGCTTGGCGCGTTTTGGGGAGCGGCAGTAATGTTATTTTGCCGGCCGTTTTGCCGGGGGCAACCTTGCTTATCAATATTGCAGGGCAAGAAATTGTTTCCTCTGACCAGACTCACACCTTAGTTGAGGTAGGTGCTGGCGTGAACTGGCATGAATTTGTAGCTTGGACCTTAGAAAATAATTTACCTAGCCTAGAAAATTTAGCCCTCATACCAGGCACGGTTGGCGCAGCACCGATTCAGAATATCGGCGCGTACGGTGTTGAACTCGCTGACTACATTGAGAGCATCGAAGCGTTTGATACTAAGACCCATGACTTTGTCACCCTTCCAACACAGGCTTGCCAATTTGCTTATCGCAATAGTTACTTCAAACAAAATCCCCATCGATTTATTGTGACAAAGGTCGTTTTTAGAATCCCCAAAAACTGGGAAGCGCGCATTCATTACGCAGACTTGGCAAAGCAATTTATCGATAACCCCAAGCCTAGCCCGGAAGAAATATTTCTGGCTGTATGTAAAATTCGTACTCATAAATTACCTGACCCTAAAGTCATTGGCAACGCTGGTAGCTTCTTTCAGAACCCAGTCATACCCAATGAGCAATACGAAACCTTACTGCGGAAGCATTCCGGCTTAGTTTCTTATCCCGATGTCCCTGGTAAGCGCAAGCTAGCTGCTGGATGGCTGATTGATCAATGCGGCTTTAGAGGTCAGCGGATGGGGGAAGTAGGCGTATATGAGAATCAGGCTCTGGTTCTTGTGAACCATGGCAAAGGTACCGCACAAGATATTTTGGAGCTCGCACAGTGCATTCAGAATAAAGTGCACGAAGAGTTTGGGGTGAGCTTAGAGATTGAACCCAATATCTTCTAATTATTTAGGCATTACCCAACTCTACTAATTCTGGATATCTTTTAAGCAAAGCCATCTTCCCCTGATTTAATCTCTTGACCCAACCCGGTCCACGAGAAAGCGCATCAGCCCAGGCATTTCTAACTAGATCTTCATTGCCAGCGTCAAATAGAACTTTAAATATTGCAGCTGCCTGAGCTATATCCTTGTTTGATTTTGCGCGCTCACTCGTAGGTCGCTCGCCATAAATAATTAACTTATGAACTGCATATCGCTCGGGGGCTGGGATATTTACAATACAAGCCCCTTCTGTGGATAACAAAACCGCCTGGGTGGTGCCTACCAATGAAAATTCCATAAATTTTAAGCACTCCAAAGCCAAACCTAATTCAGGCAGAACAACAGGGCCACCACTCCTGGTTTGGGGGGTGACAAAATCTAGGCGTAATTCAGGATCTTTGGGGTTTCGATATTGCGCTCCAGTTTTTCCAGAAAACTGAGTAATCGGTAAAAGGCCCATTTCTAAAGAATTCAGTGCATCGTGCACTGAGATTTTGACGTTCGCACCCAAAGCAATAGAGACATTTTTACCTGCATGAGCAAAATCCACATCCATAGTCAAATTGGAAGATAGCCATTTCACACCCAACATATTGCCCATTGCAAGAAACGCGTGAGTGCCAATTAAAATGCCGCCCGCCCCAAAAAAACCATATTGCTCGAGGCGATTGACTACCCTAAAGTGCTTTGTCAGGGTGCATGCACATCCAAGTGCCTCGGCTGATCTGGCTAGACCTCTAATGTTTTGAGTTAAATCATCTAACTTGAGTTCTTGGTATTTTTTGATTAATTCAGTTACGCGCTGATCCTCAGGGCCGACATAAGCCATTCGACCAGCGCCATCCAAATCACGATATCCGTAATAAATATAAGACCTTCCCTTTTGGGTTTGCTTATGAAAGGCGCCAGGTAAAGTCCGTAAGCGATCAATATTTTGGATGCGTAACTGATCTTGCAGTTCAGCATAAGCTGTCTGCGCCGACATAGAGAGTGGTTGATATAAGGGACCGTTCATTTAGTTATTATACATAAATTTATTTGTATAATAACCGTAATGAGATCATTTCTTAACCATGCTGGCAGAATATTTTGTCTATGCTCAAAACATCATTGACGCTGTTGTTCTACCTCTGAGAATTGGACCTCAGCCTGACCTTCTGCCAGACGCACCTGAAATACATTTTCTGTATTGAGCTCATTTGGTTTACGCACTGCATGCAGTTGGTCTTCTTGCTTACTCAGAATGACTGCGTAGCCGCGCTCTAAGGTTCTCTGTGGATTGAGCATTTCTAATTGCAACTGATGATGTGATTGATTGCGTTTCCAATTTTCCATGCGAACTGACCAGGCTTGATTTAAGCGCTGTTGCCAGCTAGTGATTTGCTCACGCATCCGATGAGGGTTAGGTAGCGCATGACTTAAGCGCAAGGCTAGTTGATCTAATGTTTGAGCTTCACGTTCTACGCGTTGAATGACTCGCTGCAGCAGGGCTTGCTTGATGGCCTCTAACTCCTGCAACATCTGGTCTTTGCGTGGTGCAGCAAGCTCAGCAGCGCCTGTAGGCGTAGGCGCCCTCAGGTCTGCAACAAAATCCGCAATTGTAAAATCCGTTTCGTGACCTACACCACTCACTACCGGAATAGGTGATTGCGCAATGGCATAAGCTAACTGTTCATCATTAAATGCCCAAAGGTCTTCGATGCTGCCGCCACCTCGCACTAACAAAATGACATCGACCACATTTTCTTTTGCAGCGGCTTTGAGAGCAGCAATCATTCCCGATGGTGCATCCGGTCCTTGCACTAAGGTGGGATAAATCACAATGGGGATATGGGGTGCCCGTCTAGCCAAAGTACTCAAGACATCTTTTAAGGCTGCTGCTTGGGGTGAGGTAATGATGCCGATTGAACGCGGATGAGACGGAATCTCACGCTTACGCTCTTCATCAAACAAACCTTCTTTTGCTAACTTAGCCTTGAGCTTGAGAAAAGCTTCATACAAACCACCCATGCCAGCACGACGCAAGGTTTGAATGGTGAGCTGAATATCGCCTCTCGGCACATACAGACCCAAACTCGCACTCACCTCAACCAAGTCGCCTGACTGCGGCATGAAGCCAACCTGACCATTACGACCGCGGAACATGACGCAGCGAATTTGCCCCTCTTCATCCTTTAAGGAGAAATACCAATGCCCGCTGTCATATGCCTTGAAATTGGAAATCTCCCCGCTAACCCAAACGGTGTCAAAGCGCTCCTCTAAAGAGGCGGCAATGGCGCGGTTTAGATCGCCAACACTGAGTATTTCCCTTGATATTTCCAACATATTTTCTCTTTTTCTACAGGGCCATCTGGCTTAGACGGCGATAAATATCCACAGAAGCTTATTCGCTATGGGTCTAGTAGTAAAAGTAAGTAATTACTGACCCAAAACGTCTCATAAATCCAACAACAGAAAAATAAGTCATTGATTTATATGGCTAATTTTTCAATCTCTCAACACGCTATGTAAGACAGATCCTAGCTCTTTCACCATCAATCAAGGACTTACAGGGTAATAGTAAAAAAGTTTTGCACAGAGTTATCCACAGGCTAGCTTTCTGAAAATGGCTTTGTAATTCAGCTAAAGTACTGAGCTTATGTACTCAATCTTACTATCCGCTGGCTGGCCTATTTGGCCTCTCTTAATTATTTCCATTATTGGCTTGGCTATTGTCCTGGAGCGGTCTTGGTATCTACGCCAAATCAACATCTTCCCTAAGGACAGCCTAGAAACCGCTTTTGGCCTTTCCAATCAACTACTGAATCAAAAAGGGCTAACAGAGGCTCAAATTAAGGATTTGAGCCAACTCTCACCAGCAAGCCCCCTATTTGCCTGCGTTTTGAGAGAAAAGCTAAACGGCAGCAGCGCTGAGGGTGCGCTTGAAGAGCTCCAGGCAGTAGCCCAAACAACCTGGTTCAAGCTCGACCGCTATTTAGGTATCTTAGCCACCATCGCCACCGTTGCCCCTTTATTAGGTCTATTTGGGACTGTAGTCGGAATGATTGAGATTTTTGGCAGCCAGGGCGCAATCAGTGGAGCTGGTAATCCACAACAACTGGCTCATGGAATTTCCGTGGCGCTTTACAACACGGCTTTTGGTTTGTTAATTGCTATCCCCGCACTTGCCGCTTGGAGAGGCTTACGCGCAGTTGCGAATCAACGCCAACGGGAGTGTGAAGAATTCACACGTCAGTTATTTAAAAAACTTTACCCAACAGAATCTACCAAATGAGTTGGCTCAGCATGCATTCCCATTCCAAGAGCGCGTTTTCTCTCGGCATCAAAACAGAATCTGCTGAACCCGAAATTAATCTGATTCCGTTTATTGATGTCTTGTTGGTGGTACTGATTTTCTTAATGATCTCCACAACTTTCACACGCTATCAAGAGTTAGCGATCACCCTACCGACAGCGAATGGCACAGAGAGTCAAGCGGATAATAAGCAAATTCATATTGCCGTCAGTCGCGATGGTCGTTTTGCTATTAACGGTAAAGTAACTGATCGCTCACAACTGAGTAGCGCATTAAACCAACTCGCTAATCAGGGTGGGACTACCAAGGATAGCGCTAGCAATATGCAAGTCAATATCGATGCTGATGCCAGAGCCCCACACCAATCAGTCATGAGCGCATTGGAAGCCGCGCGAGATGCCAACCTTTCAAATATCGTATTTAGCAGTCAAACTAAGAAATAAAAAAGAAGATCAGTAAACACGCCATGTCCTCTTCCTTATTTCGTAAAGCACCTCAGTTTTGGGAAAGGCGTGGCCCCACTAGCATCCTACTCTGGCCTTTGTCATGGGTTTATGGCAGCGTCATACGCGTTCGTAAACTCATTCAAGATCTTGGCATTAGCAACAGTCATTCTGCACCAGTACCGATCATCATCGTTGGCAATATTCGTGTAGGTGGCACCGGTAAGACACCGATTGTGATTGCGCTTGCAGAGCGTTTATCTCAACTGGGATGGAAGCCAGGGATTATTAGCAGAGGGTATGGATCGGCAGCTCAACTCTATCCTCTCCAAGTCCATAGCGACTCTGATCCGCTATTAGTTGGAGACGAACCGGTACTGATTGCTCAGCGCACTCATAATCAAATTCCGATTTGGGTTTTTCCAAAACGCCAAAAGAGCATCAAAGCCTTACTCAAGCACTCTCCCGAAGTCAATGTCATTATTAGTGATGACGGTTTACAACACGGCGGCTTAGCTCGCTGGCCTGCGCGTGAAGGCGGTCGCGACATTGAGTTTGTTGTACGTGATGCGCGCGGTGAAGGCAATGGTTTCTTATTGCCCGCCGGGCCGCTACGCGAACCTGCCAGTAGGGATCGGGATGCAACTCTCTTTACCGAAAAGACAAGCGATATAAAGAGTGGCTTGCTTGATGAATACTATAAAGGTCGGCGTGCTTTTACTTTAGAAGGCAAGTTAGGCGCAACTTATCAACTCATCAATCCCTCCAATACCCAAACTCTTGTACAAATTGCAGATCAATTTTTACCCAACAAAATTACTGCAGTTGCCGCCATTGGGAATCCACAGCGTTTCTTCAAGAGCCTCCAAAATGCGGGTATTGCTGGCAAATGCCTACCACTTCCAGACCATGCAACTTTCACACCAGAATTTTTTACTGGAATTAATGCCCAGTGCATCCTGATTACTGAAAAAGATGCCGTGAAGTGCTCTGCAATTGAGGATGAGCGGATTTGGGTAGTACCCTTGTCGCTTGATCTCCCAGATAGCCTTGCAGATTGGCTGCAATCCATCTTGCAAAGACCCGATCCACAGCGCTATACCTTATAGCGCTAAACTGATTGAATTGAACACAATAGAAAATTATGGATAAACGTCTTCTCGATATTTTGGTTTGCCCTTTATGTAAAAGTACTTTGCATTTAGATGCCAATCAGCATGAACTCATTTGCAAAGCAGATCGTCTGGCTTATCCCATTCGGGATGATGTGCCTGTCATGCTGGTAGATGAAGCACGCACACTAAGTGCCGATGAAATTCTGTAATTCTTTTTTTGGCCAAATGCTTGCATGAGCGCTACACCCAATACTCTAGACTTTTTGGTAGTCATCCCTGCAAGATTAGGTTCAACCCGACTACCGCGAAAACCATTGGCAGATATTGGTGGCAAGCCAATGATTATTCGCGTTGCTGAGCGCGCTAAACAGTCACTTGCGCACAGTGTTGTCGTGGCTACTGACTCACTAGAAATTCAAGCAGTTTGCAATGAATATCAGGTTGAATGTTTGCTTACCAGCTCAGAGCATCCCACGGGTACAGACCGCATTGCTGAAGTTGCCCAGTTACTCAAACTACCGAATAACGCTTTAGTAGTCAATGTGCAAGGTGATGAGCCCCTCATTCCACCAGAGCTGATTAATCAAGTTGCGCAGACCTTGGCCGCTCACAGTAATTGCGCCATCTCGACTGTTGCCGTACCCATCTTTGATCAAACTGAAATGAATAACCCAAATGTTGTCAAAGTGGTTCTTAATCGAGATCATGAAGCGATGTACTTTTCGAGAGCCCCAATTCCTTATGTCAGAGATGCGCAAACAGGGATATCGGTAGAGCACCTGCGTCATTTGGGTATCTACGCCTACCGAGCTAACTTTTTACAGGCTTACGCCCGATTAGAACCAGCACCTCCCGAGCAAGCGGAGGCCCTTGAACAGCTCCGCGCCCTCTGGAATGGCTATCGCATCGCGGTCTATACGGCCAGTGAAGCGCCTCCAGCTGGTGTCGATACCCCAGAGGACCTCGAGCGCGTTAGGCGATTGCTAGGTCATTCTTAGGCGTAATAAGACATCAAAAGCCCCTAAGCCATCTCGGGGATAATCCTAGTCAACAGGTCTAAAGGATCCCAACAAAATACGGGACAATGACAGCTCTTCTAAGGGGAAAAAAATGCGGTTGATCCTACTCGGTGCACCTGGTGCTGGTAAAGGTACTCAAGCTCAGTTCATTTGCGAAAAATTTGCTATTCCACAAATTTCTACCGGCGACATGTTGCGCGCTGCTGTAAAAGCGGGAACAGAATTGGGTGTTGCTGCCAAAAAAATTATGGACGCTGGTGGGCTCGTATCTGACGACATCATCATTGGTCTTGTAAAGGATCGGTTAACTCAACCTGATTGCAGTAAAGGTTATTTGTTTGATGGTTTCCCTAGAACCATTCCACAAGCACAAGCTATGAAAGATGCTGGTGTTCCTATCGACTACGTTTTAGAAATCGATGTGCCATTTGATGCCATCATTGATCGCATGAGTGGACGACGTGTTCATCCAGCATCAGGTCGCACTTATCACATTCAATTCAACCCTCCAAAGGTTGAGGGTAAAGATGATGTCACTGGTGACCCACTCATTCAGCGTGATGATGATAAAGAAGAGACCGTGCGCAAACGCTTACAAGTCTATGATGATCAAACACGTCCATTGGTGGAGTACTACTCTTCTTGGGCAACCCAAGCAAACCCAACTGATAAAGTAAAGGCCCCCGCCTATCGCAAAGTGAATGGCACTGGAAATGTTGATGACATCACTACCTCTATCTTTGCTGTATTGAAGTAAAGCATTATTTTCTTTCTTTTAAAGGGGCTGCAATTGCAGCCCCTTTTACATTGTCAGGATATAAGGTAATATCTACCTGTACCACTAGGTGGTATAGTTTTGCATGATCAAAAAGCTGCAAGAGGTGGCAAAAAGATTGTTAAATTTATCAGATAACGCCATTGATATTGCAATTAGTGCAAACGAATTGAAGGAGGTGAAAAATGATGAAGAATAATCAGAAAAGTCGCATCATTCAGGAGATGCGAGAAACCATGGCGGGTTTGCATCGGTCAGGAATAATTACAAAAAAGAGTATGGCTGAATTCCAAGCCCTGCAAAACCTGGATGTCGCCCCAATGACTCCAACACGCATTAAGCGCTTGCGTACTCAAACTCGCTTAAGTCAGGCGGTATTCGCACTGACCATCAATACAAGCTTATCTACCATCCAAAAATGGGAAGCTGGTGATAAAAGTCCAAGCGGGACATCCCTTAAGTTACTATCCCTGATTGAGCGTAAAGGCTTAGAAGTCGTTCTCTAACGCTATTCCGATTACTTCAGCTCTTTGAGTGCACTCTCAAAGGATTCAATATCCGCAAAACTTCGGTACACAGATGCGAATCGGATATAGGCGACCTTATCTAAGCGCTTCAGTTCACGCATAACCAATTCACCTACCCGCTCACTAGGGATCTCTTTTTCACCCAGGCTGAGCAATTTTTCCTCAATGCGGGCAATGGCTTCATCTACGGAATCAGAGGAAACAGGGCGTTTTCTCAGGGCCAGCTTGAGGGAGCTTGCTAACTTGTCGTGGCTGTACTCAACACGACTGCCATTTTTCTTCACAATTGCAGGCAGAACCAACTCCACTCGCTCATAAGTCGTAAAGCGCTTGTCGCACTTGGCACAACGGCGGCGACGGCGAATGGTATCGCCCTCATCAGACACCCGAGTGTCCAGCACCTGGGTGTCATCGTTATGGCAAAAAGGACAGCGCAAAGTAGGCTTTCTTTAAGTGGCCAGTAATTAGCCGTAAACCGGAAAGCGCTTAGTCAACTCTGAAACCTGAGCGCGCACCTTGGCAATATTGTCAGCATCATTTGGATTGTCTAAAACATCCGCAATGAAATTACCCACCTGTCTTGCCTCAGCTTCTTTAAAACCCCGTGTCGTCATCGCAGGTGAACCTAAACGAATACCACTAGTTACCATCGGTTTTTCTGGATCGTTCGGAATACCGTTTTTATTACAAGTGATATGGGCTTCTCCCAACACGCGCTCAGCTTCTTTGCCAGTCATTTTCTTAGCACGCAAATCTACCAACATCACATGTGAATCTGTACCGCCAGACACAATCCGCAAGCCTCGAGAGATCAATGTCTCTGCTAAGGCTTGTGCATTCAATACCACTTGCTTTTGATAATCCTTGAAGCCAGGCTCTTGTGCCTCTTTAAATGCAACTGCTTTAGCAGCGATGACATGCATTAAGGGACCGCCCTGCAGGCCAGGGAATACCGCAGAATTAATCGCCTTCTCGTGCTCTGCCTTCATCAAGATAATACCGCCACGGGGACCACGCAAGCTCTTATGAGTAGTAGACGTAACAATGTCAGCATGTGGCACTGGATTTGGATAAACGCCCGCTGCGATAAGACCAGCATAGTGCGCCATGTCGACCAAGAAAATTGCGCCGACTTCTTTAGCCAATTTTCCAATGCGCTCAAAATCAATTTTTCTGGAGTATGCAGATGCTCCGGCAATTATGAGTTTGGGTTTGTGCTCACGCGCTAAGCGTTCCATTTGCTCGTAATCAATTTCTTCGTTTTTGTCGAGACCGTATGCAATTGGGTTGAACCACTTACCACTCATGTTCAAGGCCATACCGTGAGTCAAGTGACCGCCTTCAGCCAAACTCATTCCCATAAAGGTATCGCCTGGTTTTAAAAAAGCCAAAAAGACTGCTTGGTTTGCAGAAGCGCCACAATGGGGTTGCACGTTTGCCGCTTCAGCACCAAACAATGCTTTGACACGATCGATCGCCAATTGCTCAGCAACGTCGACAAATTCACATCCACCGTAGTAGCGCTTTCCTGGATAGCCTTCAGCGTACTTATTGGTAAGTTGGGAGCCTTGGGCGGCCATAACTGCTGGTGAGGTGTAATTTTCAGAGGCAATAAGCTCAATATGGTCTTCTTGACGCTTATTTTCGTTCTGAATGGCTGCCCACAAGTCTGGGTCGGTTTTGGCTAAGGTATTTTGACGGTCAAACATGGTAATAATCCTGAAGAAGTTGGATTGCTGAGTGAATTAACTTAGTAAAATCAACCTACATCATACAAAATCCACCATGAACCCTACACAAGACCTCTCCTTTCTCTCTCTAGTCCTCAATGCCAGCCTATTAGTCCAGTTAGTAATGTTGTTATTACTCGGGATGTCGGTAGCCTCTTGGGCCATCATTTTTAAGAAAACTGCCGTTTTACGAGGGGTGAGGCGAGATACCGAGCGCTTTGAGCGTGACTTTTGGTCGGGGGGTGATCTCAATACCCTTTTGGAGTCCGCTCAGCGCAATACGCGGAGCGATGCCGTCCTCGAACATATTTTTGAAGCGGGTATGCAGGAATTCATGAAAGTACGGGAAATTGATGCTGCCCGCCGTGCCATGAAAGCGACCTACCAGCGCGAAATGGACATCCTGGAAGCCAATCTCCCTTTCCTGGCCTCGGTAGGCTCTGTATCACCTTATATAGGCCTCTTTGGCACCGTGTGGGGCATCATGCACGCCTTCCGTGGTCTAGCGAATGTGCAAAACGCCACACTAGCTGCAGTTGCCCCGGGAATTGCCGAAGCACTGGTAGCGACTGCCATCGGTTTATTTGCTGCGATTCCTGCTGTGGTTGCTTACAACCGAGCAGCCACCGATGTGGATCGTCTCGCAATTCGCTTTGAAACCTTTATCGAAGAATTTACCAACATCTTGCAACGTCAAACTGCAGGTCGCTAAGCGAAACGATTAGTTATGGCCGGATCTTCTTTGCGCAAAAATAAACGTCGGGCAATGTCCGATATTAATGTCGTTCCCTATATCGATGTGATGTTGGTACTGCTGGTGATCTTTATGGTCACTGCGCCAATGGTCAATCCTGGCGTCGTGAACTTACCCACGGTTGGTGGGGCAAAAGTTCAAGCCTTACCACCGGTCTTTTTAACCATCGACGCAAACGAAAATGTGATCGTGCGCAAAGATGGTGAGCCCGTTCAAACACTCAATAAATTTGAGTTAGGTACATTTGCAAGAACACAGGCAGAAAAATCAGCTGAGCAACCAATCGTGATTGCTGCAGATAAGTCGATTAAATATGAAACAGTCATGGATGTGATGTCCAAACTAAAAGAGAACGGTGTCAAACGCGTTGGTCTTGCTGTCAAGAGTCAATAAGGACTTAGTTTTCTTTTTATCCTTTTTATTTAGTTATGAATAGCGCACAAACATTTCCATCTCCCCACTCCCCATTTAAACGGGGAAGACTTACCAAAGAAGAAAGTACGAAACGCGCCTTTACCTTTTCATTGATAGCGCACCTAGGACTACTTGCTTTTTTGATGATTGGTATTAGTTGGAATAACAGCACACCTGCTGGAGTGGAAGTAGAGCTTTGGGATTCGGCACCTCAAGTGGAGACGCCACCTGTGCCCGAGTTAAAGACAGAGCTTAAGGAAGAGGCTGCCGACATTGCAGTCAAGAAAAAGAAGATAGAAATAGAGCCTCCAAAAAAAGAGGTAGTGAAAGAAACGCCTAAGGTGGTCAAGCCTCCTCCACCTAAGGAGAAAGAAAAAGAGCCACCTAAAAAAGCAGAAGCGCCTAAGACGCTCTCTCCAGCTGAAGTAAAAGCAAATGCCGCAGCTGAAAAAGCGCGTGCCGATCAATTGGCGCGTCTGCGGGCTGCAGCGGGTGCTGAAGGTGGTAGTGGAGGTGCTGTCGGTAGCGGTGTTGGCGCTGGTGGCAATGCACCTGCGGGATGGACAGATAAAGTCATCAAAAAAGTGAAGCCCCTGATCGTGTTTAATCCTGAATCAGTGAGTGGTAACCCTGCGGCAGTAATACAGGTGAACTTAGCACCAGATGGTGCCATCCTAAGTACCAGTATTTTAAGTTCTAGCGGTAATCCTAGTTGGGACCGAGCTGTGTTGCTGGCTTTATCCCGCGCAGAAAGTCTGCCAAAAGACGACAATGGCAAAATTCCTCAACGCGAAGTTAAGCTGACCTTTAAACCCAAGGACTAAAGCATGTTGCAATTGGTAAAGAAGTTCCATTTTTTAGTAGCACTGCTATTTGCAATTGGTGTGAGTGTAGCAACCCCCGCAGTAGCGCAGATGAATATTGAGATTACTGGTGTAGGCCAATCGCTTTATCCAATTGCAGTGATGCGCTTTAAGGAAGAAAATAAATTACCCACTAGCGTTACCGAAATTATTCGTCAAGATTTAGCTCGCAGTGGTTACTTCAAAAATACCGAGAACGGCAATGCCACTGAAAGTGATGAAGGCACACCGAACTACAAATCCTGGACAGCACGGGGTGCTGATGCCTTAGTAGTGGGCTCCGTTGTGCAAACTGGTCCTACTCAGTTTGAGATTCACTACAAATTATTTGATGTGCGTAAATCACAAAGCCTGGGTGGTCTAAACCTGAACTCCAGCGCCGATAATTTGCGCGCTGTTGCCCATAAGATTGCTGATGACATCATCTATAAATTACTTGGTGAGCGCGGTATATTTTCTACGCGCCTGTCCTATGTCATCAAGGATGGTAAACGCTACCGCCTGGTGATCTCCGATGCCGATGGTCAAAATATTCGGAATGCCATGAACAGCAGCGAACCAATTATTTCTCCCTCATGGTCACCGGATGGTAAAAAGGTGGCTTATGTATCCTTTGAAGACCGTAAGCCTGTAATTTATGTTCACGAACTAGCTACTGGTCGGCGCATTTCTCTCTCCAATCAAAAAGGAAATAACAGCGCGCCAGCTTGGTCACCCGATGGCAAAAAATTGGCTATTTCACTTTCGAAAGATGGCAATACGCAAATCTATGGCATTAACGCTGACGGCACTGGATTACATCGCTTAACTCGTGGTAGCACCATTGATACAGAGCCCCAGTATTCAGCTGATGGCCGTTACATCTACTTCACCAGTGATCGTGGCGGTAATCCCCAAATCTATCGTATGAGTGCAGAAGGTGAACAAGTGGAAGGCGCCAAAAGGGTTAGCTACAAACAGGGTTTTGTAACTTCGCCAAGAATCTCTCCAGATGGAAAATACTTGGCTTACATTGCCAATATTGGCGGAGCTTATCGTCTGTATATTCTGAATCTAGCAACCGGGGATGCCCAAGCCCTGACGGATGGGACAAGTGATGAATCGCCCTCTTTTGCTGCAAATGGTCGTTATGTTCTCTACTCCACAAAAGTGGGTGGGAAGCGTGTACTAGCTGCAGTTTCTGTGGATGGAAATTCGAAGCAGGTATTAAGCATTCCAGGATCTGATGTCCGTCAGCCGTCCTGGGGTCCATTCATGGACTGAGCCCAACTCAATCCCATCATTTTTTTGATATGCCCTTGTTTAGGGCGAATTACTCACTTTGATGGCGCTTGGGGGCATAATATTGTCTATAAGCTCAGTAATTTACTGATCTGCTTAGACAGTTTGTATGAAAAGGAAAGACCATGAAGATCTCTATCGCACGCCGCGCAGCGACACTTGCCCTGATCGGCGCAACTGCACTTTTAATGGCAGCATGCTCTAGCGTGAAGCTCGATGACGTTGATAGCGCCAATGGCAGTAGTGGTAGCGGTAATTTTGGTTCACAGCCATGGAATGATCCTAAGAGCCCTCTCTTTGAGAAAAGTGTGTACTTTGGCTTTGATGAATACACTGTTCAGACTAAATATCAAAAAATGTTGTCTGCACACGCAAGCTACTTAAAAGCCAATCCAAAACAGAAAATCATCATTCAAGGTAATACCGATGAACGCGGCACTGCTGAATACAACCTGGCATTGGGTCAACGTCGTTCTGATGCTGTACGTAAATCCCTCAACTTGATGGGGGTTTCTGATGATCAGATGGAAGCCGTCAGCTTTGGTAAAGAAAAACCCAAAGCGGAAGGTGACACTGAAGCCGCTTGGGCAGAGAACCGCCGTGCTGATATTGTTTACATTACGAACTAAATGAGGATGCCTTCAATCCCTGTAAAACAAACGCTCTCACGAGCGTTTTGTTTAAGTGCAGCACTCTTTTGCTTGGCTGCTTCTAGCAGTGCCTGGGCACTCTTTTCTGATGATGAGGCGCGCAAAGCGATTCTGGACTTGCGCAAGACTCTAGCCACTACCCAGCTTGAGTTGCAGGGTCAGATTGATAAGCTCAAAACTGACAATGCAGAACTCCGCGGCAAAATTGAAGACCTCGAGAAGCAAGGCGAAGACATCAACTCAAGTCAAAAGACTTACTACCAAGATCTAGATACCCGTTTAGGTAATTTTGAGCCTCGCACTATCACCATTGAAGGGGTGAGCGGCATCGTTCAGCCAGGTGAGAAAAAAGCCTATGACGATGCTTTGAAGGCTTTTCAGGCGGGTAGTCTCAAGAAAGCGGATGAGGGCTTTTCTGCATTTGCAATCAAGTACCCCAAAAGCCCCTATTTACCTTTAGCACTTTACTGGGGTGGCAACAGTAAGTACGCCAACAAAGATTACTCCGGAGCCATTAATCAACTACAAAACCTGATTAAGAAATATCCTAACCATCCACGCATTCCAGCGGCGATGGTGACATTGGGTAATGCGCAATTGGAGAGTGGTAACAAAGCGGCCGCCAAGAAAACCTTTAGCGAAATTATTACTAAGTATCCCGATACTGAAGCCGCTAAAGATGCTCAGCAACTCTTAGCTTCTACCAAGTAATCCATCTCATGTCTCAGCTGTCCGCAGCATTTCAGAATCTAGCGCCCCGCAAAACCGGTGCGCCAGCAGTGATCCTATTTTCTGGTGGATTGGATTCCACTACTATTCTCGCGCTAGCAAAAGACTTAGGCTACACACCTTACGCACTATCAGTCGCTTATGGCCAGCGCCATTCCTCAGAACTAGCTGCAGCAAAACATATTGCCAAGCAAATTGGTGTGGTTCGTCATGAAGTGGTTAATTTAGATCTCACCCGCTTTGGTGGTTCCGCCTTAACTGATTCCTCAATAGCCGTTCCGACTACGCCCGGTAAAGATCAAGAAATCCCCATTACCTATGTACCCGCACGCAATACGATATTGTTGTCACTAGCCTTGGGTTGGGCAGAGTCCTTAGGCGGTTTAGATGTTTTTTATGGCGCTAATGCAGTCGATTACTCTGGATATCCTGATTGTCGCCCCGAGTATGTCGCCTCTTTTGAGCACATGGCTAACTTAGCAACCAAAGCGGGTGTAGAAGCCATCAATAATGAAAATCGCTTTCGGGTCCACGCCCCCATCATCAGCCTGACTAAAGCCGAGATCATTCAACTGGGGAGTACTCTAGGTGTGGACTACTCGCAAACAGTATCTTGCTATCAAGCAAATGACTTAGGCGAGGCTTGTGGTGAATGCGAGTCCTGTCGTCTCCGCCAGGTAGGCTTTAAGCAAGCTAATGTGAGTGACCCTACTCGCTACAGAAAAAACAAATAAGAAATTGCTTTTATTTAGCTGGTGATTTGGCTTGGGCTTCAAGCATCCTAGCTACATAACGCGCAATCAAATCTACCTCAAGGTTGACAGCATTACCCTGCTGCAAATGACCCAAGGTGGTATTTTGCAAGGTATGGGGAATAACATTGATATTCACAATGCAAGAGTTTGCAGTGTCTTCTGTTTGATTCACCGTTAGTGAAACCCCATTCACAACAATTGATCCTTTGTATGCCAAAAAGAGAGCTAACTCCTTCGGAGCTTCAATGCGCAAAAGCCAAGAACCGTAAGCGTCATTGGCCACTTGCGAAAAGTGCGCAACTTTGCCAAACCCATCAACATGCCCGCTGACCAAATGGCCCCCTAGGCGATCTTGTAATCGCAGTGCCTTTTCGAGATTGACGGGTCCAGGTTGATCTAAGCCTACTGTTTTATTGAGCGATTCACGTGAGATATCGAGAGAAAAGGTATTGCCCTCAAATTGAGTAGCAGTCATACACGCGCCTTGGATAGCAATACTGTCACCCATCACTACATCATCCAAGTACCCCGTAGGCACTTGCACCACCAAATGCAGACCATCACCCTTTGCTTGAGCGCTCTGAATTTGACCAATGGCAGTAATAATTCCAGTAAACATAGAGTAATTTTAGTTCTTAATGTATCTGAGTCTGACATCGGGGCCAAAAAGACTGTGATCAATTACTTGCCAATCTTTTCTCAAATCCAATGAGGGTAACGTGGGTACATTAGCCATACCAATGCCATCACCGATAAAAAATGGTGCGTAGTAAAGCAGCAGCTCATCAACGCAATTTTCCCTCAACATCGATCCATTGAGCTTAAAGCCTGACTCAATATGAATCTCGTTCATTTCACGGTCTTTGGCAAGATAGGCAAACAGCGCTGGTAAGTCGACTTTGCCAAATGCATTTGGCATGGCAAGTACTTCAACTCCAAGCGCTTCAAAAGCCCGTACCTTTTCTTGGCTAGCAGGTGAATCTCGTTCTGCGCAAATCATCATGACACCCAATTGCTCAATATTTCTCAAGATCTTTGAATTGAGTGGAGTCTCTAACTTCGAGTCAATGATGATGCGCCACGGTTGCCGCTCGGTAATGACCTCTCTGACATTGAGAGAAGGATCATCCTCTTTTACGGTACCAGCACCTGTGATGATGGCGCATGCTTGAGCACGCCAGTGATGGCCATCAGCACGAGCGAGTGGGCCAGTAATCCACTGACTTTGACCATCGGGCAAAGCAGTTTTGCCGTCAAGACTGGCAGCGATTTTCATACGAACCCAGGGCACGCCACGTGTCATTCTAGAAATAAAGCCACGATTAAGTGCTTGCGCCTCTGCTGCTAATAAACCAGAGTGCACTTCAATACCGGCAGCATGCAACCGCCCCAATCCTTTACCCGCAACCAAGGGATTGGGGTCACTCATAGCGGCGATCACTTTTGCAGGCTTGATCGCAATCAGCGCATCCACACAGGGAGGAGTTCGACCAGTATGGTTGCATGGCTCTAAAGTGACATACACTATCGCACCTTCAAGAGAATTCCCTTTGGATTTAGCGTCAGCAATAGCCTGAACTTCTGCATGGGCCTGGCCTACTTTTTGAGTAAAACCACGTCCGATCACTTCTCCTGCTTTGACAATGACACAACCTACCCGCGGATTAGGATTAGCTAAATAAAGGGCTTTTTGAGCTTCGGCTAATGCCTCACTCATAAACTGATGGTCAACTGCGCTGTACATGGGTCTATTAAACCATTCAATGACAGCGTTTTACATCCCTAGCGGGATTACAGATACGCCAACGCCCGCCACTGCCCAAAATAAGCTGACGCTCAAGTTCAGGAGCCCTGCGGTGACCCAAGATTAAACGGTTGGCAACAAAGCCACCTTGGCCAGTTTTAGCTGCACCAGCGGCATTAAATAAAATACCCTTTTTGCCAGAGTGCGGATCCTGAAACTGCTTGCCACCGCCCTTAAAGTAAATCGGGTCTATAGCACTTTGGGAGAACCAATACTTAGGAATGCAGTTAGGTTTAGCTATTTTCGTCAGACAGCCACTCTGAATAAGCCACCCCCAATCCCAACTCTCTGAGCTATTGGGTATTGGTCTATCCATAGAAACAGGGCTTATCAAAACTGCTTCGCCCAAATGTAATGCTTGCTGTCTCGCTAAATGGGCATGAGCGATAAACCGCCTAGCAATGAAATCAATTTCTCGGGCTGCAACCTGATCTCGCAAAAGGGGCATGGAGATGATTGTCATGATGGCGACAATACACAATACCGCCATCAACTCCAGTAGGGTTGCACCAGATTGTTGGTGAAACTGTTTACTCAAAAACTTGGCGCCAATTTAAGCGAGTGGCAATACCCGATTTTTCATCTAGAAATACATGCACTTGTATTGCAGGTGTTGACTTGCTCGTAATTAACCAATGATTTTTGGCAATCGATTGAATAAAACAAGCGCTCTCATTCAAGGCAGAAAGGTTGGAGAGATTTTTCTCACAAGTAAGCACAGATTTTTCTGCTTCAATAAATCCTTGTTGAGCTATAGCAATGGTTTTGACTTCCACCATTCGTAAAGCAGTGAGGCGCTCTAAGCAAACCAATAAGGAAGAACAGAGAAGCAGTAAGGAGGCAACCCACGCCAAAATCATGGCAGATTCCGAGTGCTAAAAGTACGTTCAAGCCTGATATTGAGTGCTACGCCATCAGTCATCTGAAGCTCTACCTTATATAACTTCTGTCCTAATTCAGCTGATTGCATTGAGCTATTTAGCTCCTCTATTAACAAGCTATTTACCCCATTCATGAGAGTAGTATTTTGCTTTCGACCTTCACGATCGAGTGACTGACAAACTAATGATCCACCATTCACCTTCACACCTTTCGGAATGCCTGCTTGTCTATCCACCAAAAAACCTTGATATGCCAATTGATTTTTAGTTCGATCCTTACTAAGAACATTGCCGATGCAATCTAAATCAATTCCATTGGATAATTCATGTCGAATGACTATCGCGTCAGATCCGCGATAGCCCGTTTTTTTCTGAACGTCTAGGTAAGTATTCTTTGAAGCATTTTTCGTAGGCTGCTGACTAGAGTTAATGTTGCGATAACCCGCCATTCGAATCGCACGGCCAATGAGTTCAAAAGCACGTTCAGCCTCAGAAATTAGTGCCTGTGTTTTTTCATGCTGGACTTGCTTCGCCAGCAAATCAGCGCTTGTTTTTAATAGTGGATTTAACAGCGCCATGCTGATTGCGAGTGCGACTAGGCATTCGAGGAGATTCATTTATGAGGCCTTTAATAGCAAAGTCATCATTTGCTCTAAGGTGCTCGCTAATCTCAAAAGCATCTAATTCCTTTCTGAGTTGAATTCTTGTGTTTTCTTCTTGAGTAATGCGTAGCGTCAGGTTTTGATAAGTTCCCAACATGGTCATCCAAGACCCCAAAATGAGGCTCATGGCCAGTAAAACCTCCAGCAAGACAAAGCCGTTGGATTTATCTAGCGGCTTTTTGGGTAAAACTTGCTCTGCGAAGTACATGCCAGTATTTTCAGGGGGTCGTGCAGACCTTCAAACACTTTGCCTAGGCTCTTACTGTCAGAAAGCTGGGATATTCCTGTAGTACTCAACCGTATTCGCGTCCTCAGCTTAAAATAGAGGGCTATGCCAAATACCCTCGCCTCCACAGAAGAAATCATCGCCGAACTGCGTGCCGGCAAGATGGTCATTCTCGTCGACGAAGAAGATCGTGAAAACGAGGGGGATCTCGTTTTAGCTGCCGATCACGTCACCGCCGAGGCTGTTAATTTCATGGCAAAGCATGGCCGTGGTCTGATTTGCCTCACCTTAACTCGGGAGCGTTGCCAACAACTCAACCTCCCCCTGATGGTCCGTGATAACGGTGCAGCTATGGGGACGAATTTCACAGTTTCTATTGAGGCCGCTACTGGTGTCACTACTGGCATCTCTGCTGCTGACCGAGCATTAACTATTCAGACTGCTGTAGCTCCGAATGCAAAGCCAAGCGACTTGGTCCAACCTGGTCATATCTTTCCTTTGATGGCGCAACCCGGTGGCGTCTTAATTCGTTCAGGACATACTGAAGCGGGTTGCGATCTTGCTGCGATGGCAGGTTGCTCCCCAACTGCGGTGATTTGCGAAATCATGAAAGACGACGGCAGCATGGCACGCCTGCCAGATTTGCTCGAGTTTGCAAAAGAACATCAATTAAAAATTGGTAGCATCGCAAACCTCATTCAGTACCGCAGCCAAAATGAAAGCATTGTGGTGCGAGAAGGTAAACGGGAATTCGTAACCCCTTGGGGCAAATTCGAGGGCATTATTTATCGCGATACTCCCAGCTCATGCGTACATATTGCCTTAGTGCATGGCAAGCCAACAGAAGCTCAAGAAACCCTAGTGCGAGTTCATGAGCCAGTTACTGTCTTGGATTTCTTGGACTCTAATGTCAGTAACCATTCTTGGCCGCTAGGACAAGCGCTACAGCAAATTGCTGCTGCTCCAGCGGGTGTCGTAGTGTTATTAAATGCTGCAGGTATTGCCGCCCCGAATGATGCAGATTGGTTAGCGCAGTTTCAGAAACTCAATCAAGCCAAAGGTGAAGTCAAAAAACCTTTGGCACGCAAAACTGACTTTAGAAGCTATGGTATTGGCGCCCAAATTCTGAAAGATATTGGCGTAGGCAAGATGCGCTTACTGGCCAATCCAAGTCCTGTTCCCAGTTTGTCTGGCTACCAATTAGAAGTGACTGGCTATCAACCATATAGCCCTCAATCTTAAATTCACATTCTTTATATAGAAAACGATCATCATGATGAACAATGACTTTGTCGGCGTATTAGAAGCAGACCTCAATGGTCAAGACCTGCGCGTTGGCATTGTGCAAGCACGCTTCAATGAAGAACACTGTGTTGCCTTAACAAAAGCATGCATCACTGAATTAATTGCACTAGGGGTTTCGCAAGCGGATATTAAATTAGTCACTGTACCTGGCGCACTAGAAATCCCCTTTGCATTGCAAAAACTCGCTGAGACTGGTGAGTTTGATGGCCTCGTTGCCTTGGGTGCTGTGATTCGTGGAGAAACCTACCACTTTGAACTTGTCTCGAATGAGTCCGCTGCAGGTGTAACTCGCGTTTCCATTGATTCAGGCCTGCCAATTGCTAATGGCATTTTGACTTGCGATACTGATGAGCAGGCAAAAGCCCGCGTGGTAGTGAAAGGCGCAGACTGTGCCAAGGCTGTAGTGGAAATGGCCAACCTGGCTTTAGCACTGACTCCCGATATTGATATCGAAATCAATTCTAGTGAAGAGTAATTATTGAAATGACTAAACCTACTCTCAGCCCAGCGGATCCTCAAGTAAAGAAAGATGCTAAATCAGCGGCGCCTAAACGCTCACTGACACCACGTCGTCGTGCTCGTGAGTACGCACTTCAAGGCGTATATCAAAGCTTGGTGTTACGTCGTGCCGGAAGCATTCCAAATGGTTCAGCGATTGCCAAACAATTAGCGGAAGACCCCGCCTTTCGTCGTTGCCAATTAGAACTGTTTCAAGGAATTTTTGAAGGCGTCCTAGATCGCACCGATGAATTAGAAGCCCTCATTACACCAGCCTTAGATCGCCCTATTAATGAACTTTCTCCAGTAGAGCATGCGGCTTTACTGATTGGCTCTTATGAGCTTGCCATGGACCTCTCAGTCCCTTATAAAGTAGCAATCAATGAGGCTGTTGAGCTTGCGAAAACCTTTGGTGGTACTGATGGTTACAAGTACGTCAATGGAGTATTGGATTTGCTGGCACAAACACTACGCAGCACTGAAATCCAAGCGGGGTAAGTCTGTACTTATTAAGCTCTTAGTAAGCTCTTACTTTTTTAGATAAACCAAGTCCCAAATACCGTGGCCTAACTTAAGGCCGCGGTTCTCAAATTTAGTGACTGGCCGATAGGATGGTCTCTGAACATATCCTGCTTGCCCCGCCTTCAATTGCTCTAGTGTGGGCTTAAATTCATTTGAGGTTTTGCCAGGGCTAGCAATATCTGCTTCGCTAAACGTTTTCACCTGAATTTGATCGTCAGAAGTATTTTGTAATTCTGGCTCAGCATTTAATACCAACAACATTTGTTCGGCATAGTTATGCCAATCTGTAGCCAGATGCAAATAGGCGCCCGGCTTTAACCTAGATACCAGCAAACACACAAACTCAGCCTGTATAAGACGGCGCTTATGGTGACGCTTCTTGTGCCAAGGATCAGCAAAATAAATATGAATGCCGTCCAAAGAATTCGGAGCAATCATCTTTTCTAAAACTTCCACGGCATCATGTCGAATGAGACGTAAATTGGTGAGACGATTTTCCCCAATGAGTTTTAATAAAGCCCCAACCCCTGGGAGATGTACTTCAATTGCTAGAAAGTCATCACTACTTCTCAGGGCAGCGATTTGGGCACTGGTCTCACCCATACCAAAACCAATTTCCAAAATCTTGGGATTGCTTGAGCCCTGGAATGCCTCAACTAAGTCGAGTATTTTTTCCTGAAACGGAAGAAGGTATTGAGGGCCAAGTTCATCAATCGCTCGCTGTTGTCCGGCAGTTGTTCTACCTGCCCTTAATACAAAGGAGCGAATACGGTCAAAGCGTTTTTCTGCTGCCAGAGACGTCAACTTATGCCACTACTTTCCTAAAGTAGGCAATCGTCTCTTTCAGGCCATCTTCTAAATTGACCTTTGGTTGCCAACCCAGCTTGGCCTGAGCTAAATCGATATTTGGCTGGCGTTGCTTTGGATCATCCGATGGTAAGGGCTGGTGAATAATCTTGGATTTACTGCCCGAGAGCTTAAGAATTGTCTCAGCCAACTGCAACATCGTGAACTCGCCTGGATTACCAACATTAACTGGGCCTGTGAAACCCTCTTCAGAGTTCATCATCTTGACCATGGCATCAATTAAGTCATCGACATAGCAAAAGCTGCGGGTTTGCTGACCATCACCATAAATCGTAATGTCTTTACCCTGCAGGGCCTGGACAATAAAGTTACTCACCACCCGCCCATCATTCGGATGCATGCGCGGACCATAGGTATTGAAAATACGCACTACTTTGATATCGAGATTGTGTTGACGGTAATAGTCAAAAAAGAGGGTTTCAGCGCAACGCTTACCCTCGTCATAACAAGAACGAATACCGATGGGATTAACCTTGCCCCAATATTCCTCTGGCTGTGGATGCACTTCTGGATCGCCATAGACCTCGCTAGTAGAGGCTTGCAAAATTCTAGCGCGCGTTCTCTTTGCAAGGCCCAGCATGTTAATTGCCCCATGTACGCTGGTTTTGGTTGTTTGTACTGGATCGTATTGATAGTGCACTGGAGAAGCTGGGCAAGCTAAGTTATAGATCTGGTCAGTCTCAACATAGAGTGGAAAGGTCACATCGTGACGCATCAGCTCTAGCTTTGGATTGGGTAATAAATGCGCTAGGTTTTCTTTAGTGCCCGTAAAGTAGTTATCGACTACCAATACGTCATTACCCTCTTTGAGAAGCTTCTCGGTTAAGTGAGAACCCAAGAAGCCAGCGCCGCCGGTGATGAGGATTTTGTTCATTTTATTTAGATAGCAATTCCAACAGTATTAATAATGTTTAGGAGAATTCCAGCCAGCTGAACGGTATGCATAAACTACTTCAGCTAAAACAATCGATAGCGATGTCATAAAGAATATCAGACCTAATACAAAGGTCCAAACAACATAGTCTGTTTGCAATGAGCGGACCGCGCCTGCTTGAAAGAAAAAGAGCTCTAAGACCGTTAAAGAAATAAAAACGCCACTCAAGACAACAAAGAAAATAGCTACTGTACATAAACGGCCACGAGTCTTAGCTTCATCTGCTTCCTTTGCCATATATCGAATCGTTTCTTCATCCTTCACATCACCTCGATGGATGACCTGCTGTATTGCACGCATGCGATCCACTGATCGGGCAAGACGAGAGGAGATGGCATTAATGAGGGTCGCAACCGCAGTCAATAAAAAGACTGGCGCTAATGCCAATTGAATATTATTCGTAATCGCGTCAATTGATGAATCCATATTAATTTCTAAACCTTTTCTTATGTATATCTCTAATCACTTTATTTCGTTAATGCGACCAGGCGATAAGGCCGGTGTAGGAGGTAATTAAAACCAGCAGACCAAATACAATTCGGTACCATGCAAAAGGAATGAAGTTATGGTGAGCCACATAATGAATCAACCATCGCACGCAAACAAAGGCGGAGATGAATGCAGCAATAAAACCCACCACAATCGCTAGCGTAAATTCTCCTGAGAAAGCTACCGGTGCTTTCCAAAGCTTGAGCAGCTCATAGGCAGTTGCGCCGCCAATAACTGGAATGGCTAAGAAAAAAGAGAACTCGGTTGCTACTGCACGAGGCAGACCAAATAACATTCCGCCAATAATGGTTGCGCCCGAGCGAGACGTACCCGGAATTAAGGCGGCGCACTGCGCCAAACCCACTTTTAACGCATCTAAATAAGTGAGGTCATCTACCGAATGAATGTGATTGCGCGAGCTCGAGATTTTTTCTTGGCGACGCTCTGCCCAAAAAATGATTAAGGCTCCCACTATGAAAGCACTGGCCACTGGTATCGGCGAAAACAATACTGCCTTAATGTATTTACCAAACACGAACGCCAAACCCATTGCCGGAATAGATGCGATCAGCAAGTTCAAAACAAAACGACGGGAATTAGCATTCTGAGTAAAAGATGAGGCTACCTTTAAAAGCTTGGCCCTAAACTCCCAGCAGACCGCCAAAATAGCGCCAAACTGGATAATGACCTCAAAGGCTTTTCCCCTGTCGTCATTAAAGTCTAATAAATCGCCGACCAAGATAAGGTGACCGGTGCTGGAGATTGGCAAAAATTCCGTTAAGCCCTCCACTACCCCCAGAATGACTGCCTTGAGTAACAAAATAAGATCCATCGGCAAATTTTATAGGCAAGCCAAGCAAACGCAGACTATTTGGCAAAATAGTCGCTAAATAAGCATTCTGGATGAATAAGCCTTAAACTTCATGGCACATTGAAAAGTATCCGATTTAGATGACTCACACCCGCTTTCGCCGCTCACGAACCACCATACTTGGTTTAATCCTGAGCCAGGCGCTCGGCCTCAATTCGTGGTCACCCCCTGTTTTTGCCCAAAGTCCCAAGGACACTGCAAGACCTGCGTTACCGACACCGGTCAGCGCGTCCTCATTGCTTGGCCTCGAGCAACCCCCATTATTTGTTCCGCCGCCCAAAGCCGCCCTCCCAACTAGCTCTGCGCCATCTAATGTGACCGGCAATATAGCCACTGATAACAAAGCACAGTTCAATAATTTGATCCAGCTTTATCAAGAAGCAGCCTTTAGCGACCCCGTATTAAACGCGGCGCGCTTTAATTACCAAGCGAGCAAAGAACTCTTTTGGCAAGGTTTGTCGCTCTTGCTTCCACAGGCTAATGCTACGCCTACCGGTACACGCTATTACCAACATGGGGCAAGTACAACCTTAGTGTCTAGAGATCCAGGAAATTCTCGGGTATTTGATCAAAAGAGTTATACGGTTACCTTAACCCAGCCCGTATTTAACGTTGCAGCTCTTGAAGCTTTTAAGCAGGGTGACCTCAATACTAAGATTGCAGATATGCGGTTTTATTTAGCGCAACAAGATTTAATTATCCGCGTATCTCAAGCGTATTTCGATGCGCTCACTAGTCAGGATAATGTTGAGCTCTATCGCAATAAAAAGGGTTTAATCAAACAGCAACTTGATGTCGCACAAGCCAAATTTGATGCAGGACTGGCTACCATTGTTGACGTCAATACAGCACAGGCTGCACTTGATTTAGCAAACTCACAAGAAATTGCAGCTCAAGCAGACCTGATCGTTAAAAAAGGTGCCTTAGAACAATTGGTTGGTCGCCCAGTGGGACTCCTACTGCCCTTAGTAAAGGATGCCAAGATAGATGGCGTCCTGAGGGATCCTCGATCCAAAACGAAAGATGGCAAGGGGTATCCCATCGCTGATAGCGTCAACCCAATACTGCCACCAGGTCAAACATTGGATGACTGGATCAATCAGGCCGAAGCAGCGAACTTCAACGTGTTAGTTGGGCAACTTTCCGTCAGTTTGGCTGAGAGCAGCTTTCGGGCGGCCCAGGCCACAAACTATCCTTCAGTGAATTTTGTAGGAACAAGTGGCTATAACACTTCAAACGGAACGCCAAATAGTTATACGCCGAATAATACGAATGTCTATAACAATACTATTGCCTTACAAATGAGTATTCCTTTGGTGTCTGGTGGCTACAATAGTTCTGTCATTAGACAGAATGCAGCTTTACTTGATGCCGCTAAAGCAAACTATGACAATGCGCGACGCACAGCCGCTCAAAGTACTCGTGCCGCTTTCACTGGTTTTTATGGTGGATTGGCTAGTGTGAAGGCTTATGAGGCTGCAGAAAAATCTACAAGTTCGGCTCTTGAATCCAGCAAACTGGGATTTCAGGTGGGTACTTTAATCAATATCGATGTCTTGATCGCTCTGGATACTCTCATCACCACAAGATCACAACTTCTACAAGCGCGTTACAGCACCATTCTGAATGCAATCAAATTGAAAGCACATGTTGCAGCTTTAACGGATGAAGATTTAATCGCAATTAATAGCTTGTTGCGCTAAAACGAATTAGGGCAATAAATCCAAAGAGGCATTAATCACCTCTAGTGCGCTGGGTGGGGATTTTATATCCCCTACGTTGTAAATAGTATTAGCCCAATACCCTTCGGTTTTCCACCTTGGGGAATCGCAATAAATTTCTACGGTAGGTTTTCCCAAAACGGCAGCCAGATGGGTCAATCCTGTATCTACCCCTACTGTTAGATCTGCACCAGCAATCACAGAAAATGCCTCTTCAATAGAAAAAGCGGGGGGGACAAGTGCATCTGGGACATTTGTGGCTAACTCTTGGCTAAGCTGCTTTTCAGCAGCATTTCCCCATGGGAAGACGACTTGATATCCGCGTCCAGCCAATTCTTTTCCAAGGGCAATCCAATTCTGATTAGACCAACGCTTAGCCTCTCTCGCAGTAGAGTGAAAGCAAAGAACATAGGGCTTTTGCAAGCCCATGATGGACTTCTCAAGCAAAGACTGGGTAAAGGTCTCTGGATAAAACCGTGGGGCGTTCGCTCGATCGATTAATGGCCAAGCTAAAGCGGAACTCATGACCCAGCGAGAACGATCCACTGCATGACAATCTGCCGAGACTTGAACGCACTGATTATAAAAAATTCGTGCTACTGGCTCATATCCAGAATACTGGGTAGCATTAGCCAGGCCTGCCACTACTGTATTAGGTGACTTCTTAGCTAATGCACAGACCAAGGCGGACTTTAATAAACCCTGAGTCTCTATTACGTAATCGTACTGAACTGACTGCAAGACTTTCTTGAATGCAAAAAATTGTTTCCAAGTAGCCAACTTGAAAAGATTCTTTTTCCAGCGGCGTAAGCCAAAGGGAATGATGCAATCAATCCCCTTAAATTCTGTATTAGACACAAGGGGTGTTAGCAGATGAACATAGGCCTCTTCCACAACCCAATCAATTTGGGCATTTGGTAGACGCGCGCGTAAATCCCAAACAATTGGCAAATTGTGAAGCACATCTCCTAAGGAGGAGAGCTTCACCAAGAGAATTTTGGGATTTGAATGATCTTGCTGGGCAGATAAATTGCTCATAGGAGCATTATCTTATCTTTTAGGAAATCCTAGAACTTCGGTGCGGCATCCCACAACAAACCCGCACTATCTTTGGCATTCATATTGGGCGCTATACCTGCTGGTAATGGCCATTCAATACCTACATCAGAGTCATTCCAAGCAAGGCAAGCCTCGCTTTGGGGGTGGTAATAATCTGTTGTCTTATATAGGAACTCAGCAGTTTCAGAGAGGACCAAAAACCCATGGGCTAATTTTGGAGGAATCCACATTTGTTTATGATTCTGGGCGCTTAACTCGACACCAACCCACTTTCCATAAGTGGGAGAATCTTTACGAATATCTACCGCCACATCAAAAACGCTGCCAGCCACAACCCTCACCAATTTACCCTGGGTCTTTTCTAATTGGTAATGCAATCCCCGCAAAGTCCACTGACGAGAAAACGAGTGATTGTCTTGTACAAACTCGATATCTAAACCGGTCGCCTTTGAAAAATCTTCGGCATTAAATGACTCCGTAAACCAGCCACGCTCATCGCCAAATACTTTGGGCTCAATCACAAAAACATCATGAATTGCAGTAGGCGTTACTAACAACTTGGAGTTCGAGCTCATCAGGTGGTCTTTTTCGCAGAAAGAGAAATAGGCTGTGCAGAAGTGTTGAGCTCGTTCACAATTTTACTGAGGTACTGACCATAACTATTTTTACTCAGCTGGGAGGCCACCTTGAGAACGGCTTCAGCGCTAATCCATCCTTGACGGTAGGCAATCTCTTCTGGACAGGCAACCATTAAACCCTGACGCTTTTGCAGAGTAGCAATAAAGCCAGCGGCATCCAACAAAGAATCATGCGTACCCGTATCCAACCAGGCAAAGCCACGACCCATGATTTCTACGCTCAGCTCGTTGTTATCTAAGTAAACCCGATTGACATCGGTAATTTCGAGCTCGCCGCGTGCACTGGGCCTAATGGAGGTAGCGATATCACAAACTTGGTTATCATAGAAATATAAGCCTGTTACTGCGTAATTACTTCTGGGGTTTAAGGGCTTCTCTTCAATCGAAAGTGCCTTGTAATCTTTATCAAACTCCACTACACCATAGCGCTCGGGGTCGTTCACGTGATAGGCAAATACTGTTGCCCCAATACTTCTATCGTCTGCACTATTGAGCTGATTAACCAACTCATGGCCATAGAAAATATTGTCCCCAAGCACTAAAGCGCTGGGATGGTTGCCAACGAAATTTTTTCCTAGTGTGAAGGCTTGTGCCAGGCCATCAGGAGAAGGCTGAACGCAATACTCAATATTTAATCCCCACTGAGAACCGTCACCCAAGAGCTCAGAAAAACGCGGGGTATCGTGCGGCGTGGAGATCAATAAAATATCCCGAATACCTGCCAGCATTAAGGTGCTCAATGGGTAATACACCATTGGCTTATCGTAGACCGGCATCAATTGTTTAGAGACTGCTTGAGTAACGGGATAAAGACGGGTGCCAGAGCCCCCAGCCAAAATAATTCCCTTGCGATTTACAGCCATACTTTTACCTTTTAAATAAGCCCATCTTTGGCAAGCTTGCTAACGTAAGACTGAACTTGCAGATCCCAGGCCTCGTTCCAATGCTGCAATTTTGACATATCGCCGCTCTGCTCTAAGGCAAGCTGTAGCTTAGCATTACCCATCCGTGAATTCATGGGTCTAGGGGCTGGTAATGGGTACTCTATGGCCAAAATAGGCTTGATCGCTTCTGGGCTAACTTTCAGCATAATACCGGCGTCTATGGCCGCCTGAGCGGCTACTTTTGCTAAGCCATGCCAGCTTGTTTCCCCAGTAGGTACCGCATGATAGATGCCTGAAGAAAATATTCTGAGCTGCATTTGCTGATCTAGAGACAAATCTAAGCTGACCCGAGCTAACCAATCCGCACCCGTTGGAACCCCATGCTGATCGTGGATCACTTTCAATTCTTCGCGCTCCTTTGCTAAGCGCAAGATCGTGCGGATGAAATTGCCACCCTCACCATAAACCCAACTCGTACGGAAAATAGCAAACTCTCCAGATGACGAACTTGCAAAAGCACTCTCAACCGCTTCTTCGCCTGCTGCCTTGCTCTGGCCATAAATACCCAGAGGGTTACGAAGATCGTCTTCAAGATAAACACCTTCTTTATTCCCATCAAAAACATAATCGGTGGAGTAATGCAAAAAAGTGGCGCTATGTGCTGCGGCATAGAGCGCCATCAACTCAGGTGCTTTCGAATTGATGGCGTAAGCTAGCTCAACTTCAGATTCGGCTTTATCTACTGCGGTGTAGGCAGCGGCATTAATAATCAGATCTGGTTTTGATTGAGTTAGCAGATTGCTAAGATCGATAGGATTACTTAAGTCGCATTGAGCTCGTCCAATATAGTGAACTTGATTTTTCGCAGAAAAATACTCACCCTCAAAAAGGCCTTGAAATGCCTTTCCGAGTTGGCCATCCTTGCCAAATACGAGGATATTCATTGATGTCGCTCTGAATAGCTTAGTTGTATTGCTTTTGAAGCCAGTCGCGATAAGAGCCGCTCACTACGCCCTCAATCCAAACGGGATTATCTAGATACCACTGAACTGTTTTACGAACTCCGGTATCAAAAGTCTCTGTCGGACGCCAGCCAAGCTCTCGCTCAACTTTACTTGCGTCAATGGCATAACGGCGATCATGGCCGGGGCGATCTTTAACGTAAGTAATTTGCTCAGCATAGGACTTGCCATCCACGCGCGGCTTTAATTCATCCAGAATACGGCAAATAGCATTTACCACTTCTATGTTGGCCTTTTCATTCCAGCCGCCAATGTTGTAGGTCTCACCCAATTTTCCTGCTTCGAGTACTTTGCGTATAGCTGAGCAATGATCTCCAACATAAAGCCAATCCCGCACTTGCTGACCATCACCATAAATGGGTAATGGTTTGCCATTTAGCGCATTCAAAATCACTAAAGGAATTAACTTCTCGGGGAAGTGATAGGGGCCATAGTTATTAGAGCAATTAGTAGTGACAACTGGAAAGCCATAGGTATGGAACCAAGCGCGCACTAAATGATCAGATGCTGCTTTTGATGCGGAGTAAGGGCTGTTAGGCTCGTATGCGTTTTTTTCAGTAAACGCAGGATCAGTGACCGTCAAGGAGCCATAAACCTCGTCAGTGGATACATGATGAAAACGAAATTTGTCCTTCGCTACACCCTCAAGGCTATTCCAATATTCCCGCGCGCACTCGAGTAGATTAAAAGTGCCCACAATATTAGTTTGTACAAACTCGGCAGGCCCATGAATAGATCGGTCTACATGGCTTTCAGCGGCAAAATTAACGATTGCGCGGGGCTTGTATTCTTGAAGTAACTTACTAACCAACTCTTTATCACCAATATCGCCATGAACAAAGATATGGCGAGAATCGTTCTTTAATGAGTCTAGGGTTTCGAGATTACCAGCATAGGTTAATTTATCCAGGTTAATAATGCCTTCAGTAGCAGCATCGGATAACCAATCCAAAACAAAATTGCCGCCAATAAAGCCTGCGCCCCCTGTTACTAAAATCATTTAAACCCCATTCTTAATCTGTAAGTAACTAAATTATCTCTCATAAAACTAATTATTGGCATTCATTTGAGTAATAGCTCTTTTCATAGCTAATGCATTGCATCTTTCGATACGCTTCATTCTCCTAATAAATGGAGAGTCTATAACACCATCACCAAAAATATGCGCATGCACTTCTTCATAATTTTTTTCAACATCAATCACCAAATGAGGTAATTCCTCTAAGGAACCCCATATGATGAATTTGGAATACGCTGTTTTTTCCACATAAGGGGCGGTCTCACAAATCACAATGGCACCACTACGCAATGCCGGCAAAACTCGAAGCTCTTCAAGAGTGTCATAACTATCGGTTTGACGAATATTAATAACTATCTTTGTCTTCTGATAAATTTTATCAATCCCAAAATATACATCTCGTATATTTTTACTAATAATACGGTGCTTTTTTAAATCTTCTAAGAATAATTTTCTTCTGGAAAGATCGGGGTTACCAAATAAAGTGATCACCCCATTTCGGCCATGAGAGTTGATAGAAAGCGGATATAAACTCGGACTAATACAAAAAGATTTTCTTAAATAAGCCTTTAGCTTAGGTGCTGACCGAATATTGAATAAATTGATCCTACTGTAATCAAAAATAATATCTGCACTAGTCAATTTTTCTATTTCTGCAATTCGGACTAAGTACTTTTTTTCATACCCTGGAACTGTCAGGCCATCTGGAATTCCCAGAGATAAAACATTGTTTCTTGGGTTAAACAGGGTATGTTCAATTTGCAAAAAAATATTCGTAGACGGCATCAATAATTTAAGGAGCTTAAAGCCAGGGCACTCATAAAAAACAAGTCCTCTTTTTTTTATTTTCCCTAGATTCTGAATGAGTAAATTTTGAACATAGAAGTAGTAATCATGGATGACTATCTCAGGATTACTGCGGAAAATAAAAATAGTCCAATTAATACGACAAGCACTGTATTTTTTGCTAGAGAAAGGATTTCTCAAATAAACAGCAAGTGCGATGAATGGAAATAGAAAATACATTAGTTGAATACTGGTAACTTAGAGGTTTTTTTTATTTTCGAGATAAAAAAGTTCATATGGATATTGCTTCTCATCCTCAAGAACTTGATTTACTTTTTTATCAAACATTCCACGATAGCCACCCAACAAGGTAGTTTTATATTTCTCATTTTGAATAAAATCACGATTAAATTTAGAAGCCGTCCGAATACCCTTGGTATATCCTTCGTCAGCTAGATCGGATTGAACATTATCAATGAGAGCAACATCTGCACTGGCAATCTCTTTTTTATACTTCTTATAGAAGCGCCAAAAAAAGTCTCCATCCTCCTCCCCCAATCCAAGCAAACGCTCATCGAAAAATCCAACCTCTATTAATTCCCGTTTATCTAGAATGAAGTGAGAAAAGCTACCGTTAATCTTAAAAGTTCCAGGGTGCTCGGCCATTGCCTCTTCCAAAGCATCAAAAAAACAAATCCCATTTTCGGATCTCAGCTCGAGATCATCATTCAAAATCAGAGCGCGGTTATGGCTCGCAGTCAATGCGCCACGGTTCCATAGCTTTGCCAAAGACTGAAAACTCGGAAACATGGTTGGGAATACTTTCGGAAAACGCGCAAGATAAGACAAGATGTTGGCACGATAAACCTCATCAAATGCACCCTTGGCTGGGCCATTAATTACTACAATCACTTCTATATTCGGACGTTGTGTCTTAATTTGAGCAAGTAATGGCACCATATAGGTGTCAAACCGCTTATCAAAGGTGGTGATCACTACCGAGTAAGGGGCTGAATGCTCAGACATAAAAATAAATTAGTATTGAGGAATGAGAAGTGTACGTATTTCAACTGCTGGATGCCCTAGCGATTATTCACAAGGCCTGCTTCCAATTATCGCTCAAAGCCTTGGGTATAAGCTCGACTGGGTAAAGCCCAACCAAGCAGATCTCCTCATCATGGGCCCCTTCATGAATCACCATGCTAAGAAGCTCAAATGGTGTCCTAAGCCACTTCGCCCAGCTGCTCAGACGCTATTTAACTCATTCTCTTCCCGAACAGATTTACCGCTTAGGGTTTTCCATAGCGCAGAAAATCTTCGTCATGACACCATCCCGGCCGACTACAGCATTTCTTTCGATCTCAACATCAACTCCCCTACCCACTTCCGCCTTCCTTATTGGATGGAGATGATCAATTGGTCGCATGAGGGCATCGTAGGCAATAAAAATCCTCGGTATGGTCAGTTAATGAATATCGAGCGCTTAATGGAGCCCCTTGGTATGCATTTTTTAGATCGAACAAAAGCTGCCGCTTTTTTGAGCTCTCATCTTCGTGAGCCTAGAAAAACACTATTTGAAGCAGTACAAAACGTCATGCCTGTATCTGGCTTTGGTGCTCATTTTGATCAAAATATTCAATCTCACCATGCGAGTGGGTTTCTCAAACAAGACATCCTCAAAGAATTTGCCTTCAATCTTTGCCCAGAAAATGGCATGTACCCAGGCTACTACACTGAAAAAATTCCCGAAGCCTTCTTTGCCGGTTGTTTGCCTATTACCTGGACAGATCAAAATGTGCGGGTCGACTTCAACCCCAATGCATTTATTAATCTTGCTCCGATGGCCTGGTGCAACTTTGATCCGCTTGCAGAAATCGTAAACTCCCCCCCACATCTGGAGGCTTATGCATCAGAAGCCTTACTTCTCAATGCTCCGAGCATTTTGCCATTTAGGGATTTTGTGAAACGCATTATGGAAGATGTAACCTCTTAAGCCATGAAGATTGGTTTTCATACAAATGGATTATCGCTCCGCGGTACTGAAATTGCTCTTTACGATTACGCCAACCATAACCAACAGCTACTAGGTAATGAGTCTGTTATCTTTTATCGTAAAAATAATCAGGTCATTCCATCGGTATTGGAAAAATTTTCCAATCAATTTAAGTTATGTCCCTATGATGGCCAAGCGGAATTAAATCGCCTCATTGAGAAAGAAAAAATTGACCTAACCTACTTTATTAAGTCAGGTGAGCGGGACGATGCTATTTGTGAGAGCTCGCCCGCTCTCATTCATGCAGTCTTTCCAACTAAGCCAGAAGAATTTCATGGGGACAAATACGCCTTTGTTTCACAATGGCTTTCAAAAGAATATTCCAACAATAAAATTCCATTTGTTCCCCATATGATTGAGTTACCAGACTATGATGGCAACCTCAGATCTGAACTTGGAATACCTGAGAGAGCAACCGTTCTTGGATGGTATGGGGGTTCAGACAGCTTCAATCTCGAGTTTGTAAAGAAAGTGATCCTTGAGGTCATTGAAAAGCGCCAGGATCTCTATTTTTTATTCATGAATATGGAGCCCTTTGCTAAGCATTCAAAGCTCATCTTTCTACCCGGCAACTCCGATCTAATTTACAAGGTGAAATTTATTAACACGTGTGATGGAATGTTGCACGCGCGGGGTATTGGTGAAAGTTTTGGTTTAGCCTGTGGAGAGTTCTCCATCAAAGGAAAACCGGTTATTACTTATGCTCTATCGCCACAACGCAGTCATATTGATATCTTGGGTGATAAAGCAATTCTCTATAAAGGTAAAACGGATTTAGCCGAAATATTCCAAACATTTACTCGCCAAGTGCAGCACGAAAAAAATTGGGATGCCTACTCGCAAGATTTTTCCCCTGAAGAAGTCATGCGTCAATTTGACGCCATTTTTCTGCGCGGCAAAAATCTATCAGAGATCAGCGTTTCAGCGCTCGATCGAATGGTGATCCAAAAATACCGTTTTGAACGCAAATTACGGAACTTACAAAAAAAGCGCTACTTATAGGCGCTTGTATGTAGATTGAAGTTGAGCTAGCTTGGAAACCAAGGGTTCTTAGAGAAGCAACGATCTACAGCGCGTGAGACTGAACGTTTTAGCTTTGCTAATCCCCGGATAGGCAGCCTTCCAGGCCTATCTGCTATGGTGGTCTGAACTCCAGTGATATCAACTGGATAAGGATTGATAGCTAAAAATTCTAGGTGATGTTTTTGGTAATGCTCTAAAAAATGATCTAGGGGCTCGTAAATATCTGCTGAGGCGGCAATGAGTATTTTGGCGGCTTCTGGTTTGATCAGGTAGGCAGTTGCTCCAACTGCATCCCCAATATTTCTCACTAAATGGATATCTTCGTTGTCCTGAAGTTTCTCTTGCGGGACTTCACTCAAACCCTGCAGCCTGACGGCACTCCATTCCTTGCACCCTGTCATTAAAAAATGAATTGTTTTTTCGAAGTGCGGGAGCAAGAAAAAGTCATCTTCAAAAACAATTGTTGCCATATTTTTGTCTACACATTCTTGCCAGGCTTTCTTATGCGACAGGAAACAGCCAAGCTCATTCGGGGTTAATTCAAAACCTAATAATCTTTTTACCTTTTCAGGTTTGTATTCTTTAGGATTATCTTTTAGTTCAGTCCCTCTAACCGCATCTACGAAATGCCATGGCAAGCTCGTCTTGTTAAGCTCAGATCGAACCTTTTGTTGCCGGGCATCAGATCCGGCTAATGAGATTACTAAAGCATGTATATCCTGCATTAGAGATAACTCTGTAAATAACGTAAAGATCTCTTCACGCTTTTCAATATGCGTGAAGGTAGAGATTTCTGATCATTACCATCATTCAGACCTGATTCCCAGTTTGACTGATATAGGACGCCAAGATAGTTGGACTTGAGTTTTTCCTCGGTCTCACCTAATCGTTTCATCATGAAATATTGCCAGTCATAGTGATAGACCCTAAATAGTGGCTCGATTGCAAGCAATGGAATGGCTTGGTATTTTAATAAGGCCTCACCATAGATCAAAGTCTCTGGATATTGAGGGGTCACTAAATCCCAAAGCGTAATGCCTTTGGGTATCAAATATTCCCGATCTAAAGATTCCCATACCTTAGCCGACCAGATAAAAGGTGCAGGTGCGCAATAAAACTCAGGACCCTGCCGCTCAAATAGGGCTTGGACTCTTTGGGCCTCTGCACGAAGATTAGCTGCTATCTTCGCCTGCCCACGGTTGATGGCTAGTTGAAAAAATTCTTTATTTTGATGGAGTACCGTAAAAGGAATTCCATCACTAGTCAGAAAATCAGCCTTAGAAAAAGGCCGAATAAATACGCAATCAGAATCTAGGCAAAGATAATTTTCAGAAATTTTTAAACGCCAAAACTCAGATTTAACAATTGCTTGGGACAAACCGCCAGGCATTGCCTTGTATTTTTCAAATACCGCCTTTGGATTAGTGGCGACTATATCCTCGTCAGCTATCCAAATATAGGATGCTTTGTTTCCGAGAACTTCATCCAGGAGTCCTTTATCAGCTAAAGGAGAAGAAATATAAAAGGGAATTTGATCAACGTTGTATTGCTCAATTGAAGAAAGCAATCTTCGAAGACGCAAGAAGTCATTGCGATAAGACTTGCAGTAGAGGACGAGATCTTTCAATTAGTTCCTTATGATTTCTATTGAATTTCAGTCAGAATTTGCTGCACTGCTTGATCCACTCCTAATGGCAACCATTTTGGCTCAATCAAGCTGCGCGCTTGCCAGTCTAACCAAATTCTCTCCAGAGCCATGGATATTTCCGCTTTATCACCCTCTAAACTGAGATAGGCGCCCCGCTCTTCCAGCATGTGATCTAGTTGTGGGTTGCGATGGGTAATGCCCCATATAGGACGTCCAGTCCACAGGTATTCATAGAACTTGGATGGGATGTATTCGGCACACCACTCATCATTACCATGAAGCAAAATCAATACATCAGACTCTTGCATCTTTTCAACCACTCGCTCACGCCCCGACTTACCTGTATAGGGATCTTTTTCAAGACGTCCGTGCGCAAGGAGTACATCATTCATATCCAAATGCTTCAATGCTTCAATCGTTAGGTCATCTAATGGAGCACCATATGCATGAATGCGTATCCGCTCTCTAGCCTCAGGGTATTTTTGGAATAAGGGGACCAAGGCATTGAGGATAGTTGACAATGAACGGTCCTTTGCAAGAGAACCAAAATGGCATAAATTTAATTTTTCAGAATATTCATGGGGCTTAGCAGCGCCCAGACTACCTGGAGGTTCTGCCCCCGGAATCACCATAAATCCCTGCGCATTGCCTGGTGTATTCAAATTCGTATTGCGCGCTTTAGCGTAATGTAAAGCACCCTCAGTAAACCACCATACAAAATCAGCATGGTGAATGATGCTCTTTTCTAAAGATTGCCGAAATTGTGCATCCCGATTACTTGGTTTATCAGACCCTTCATCAGCAGGGCTTTTACGAATAACCAATGGATCATGCACTTCAACGATCCAATTCACTCCCGTTGCCTTCTTTAGCCATAAACCAGCCAAATGAGCAGACCATGCGCCACCAGTGGAATACACCACATCTACCTTACCAGCGCGAATCAATTGAACGCCATGTATAAAGGCTGGCATGGCCCAAGACCATTGACTTGAATACCCCAGAAATAGTTTTTCTAAACCAACAAATGGCGCCAAGAGAATTGACACTGTCCTAGTTAAGACTTTATAGATAAAACCGCGGCCGTAGTGATTGGCAATCCAATGGCGGAAATCAAACCGAAAGGCAGCAGGCCCCCATGCTAGGAGCTGGCGATGTGGGAAGCGCTGATCTTTAATTCCAGTGATAGCGCTAAAAACAATGGGTTTAATTCCCTCATTAAGCAAGTAAGGGATTTTGTCGGTAATGGTTTGGCTTGATGCGCGACCATCCATATTGAATCCATGGGACAAAATCAACCACGATTTTTTTGCAGGCATTGCGCTGATATTTTTAGTCAAACTCAGTGTTACTCAGCTTTAATTACCGGCAACAATTGACATGACTGCCATACGCACTGCAATTCCAAAAGTAACTTGATTAAGGATGACTGACTGTGGGCCATCGGCGACTATAGAGTCAATTTCTACACCACGATTCATGGGGCCAGGATGCATCACGATGGAATCTGATTTTGCTAAAGCCAAGCGTGCAGGAGTTAGGCCATATTGCGTAAAGAAGGCGTCGCCTTCCGGTACTTGACCCGCTTCCATGCGCTCCTTCTGAATACGGAGCGTCATTACTACATCCACATCCTTTAAGCCCTCTTCCATGCTATGGAAAACCTTCACACCCAGCATGTTGAGATCGCTTGGCAGAAGACTTTCAGGGCCAATGACGCGGATTTCTTCACATCCTAAAGTCGTTAATGCGTGAATATTAGATTTGGCTACACGACTATGAACAATGTCACCCACAATCGCTACTTTTAAGCCTTTGAAATTCTGTTTAAAGTGACGCATCGTATACATATCCAACAAACCTTGGGTTGGATGCTGATGACTACCATCGCCTGCATTGATCACATGGACATGTGCAGGGACATGGTTAGCAATTTCAATCGGCGCTTTAGAAATACCATGACGCACTACAAATATATCGGCCTGCATCGCCACCAAATTATCAATCGTATCTAGCAAACTCTCTCCTTTGGCGGTAGAGGATGTAGATATATCCAAATTAATGACATCCGCAGATAATCGTTTCGCTGCAATTTCAAAAGTAGTTCGGGTGCGTGTCGAATTTTCAAAGAAGAGATTGAAGACACTCTTACCTCGCAGCAGGGGAACTTTTTTGACTTCACGTGAAGGGTCGGTAATACTGACAAACTGCTTTGCAGTGTCCAAAATATGGAGAATCTGCTCTTTTGGAAGACCTTCAAGAGTAAGAAGGTGCGTTAACTCGCCAGCCGGATTGAATTGGTTCACTAAGTTCATTCTTCACGCCCCTCAAGCTCAAAGCTAAACTTGCCAGCATTATCTTTTTCTAATACCAGTATTTTGTCTTCTGGTATCTGAAGCTCTTCACCTACAAAATTAGCACTAACTGGCAGCTCGCGACTACCTCGATCTGCTAGGACCATTAAATCCACTTGTGCTGGTCTACCAAAATCAAATAACTCATTAAGCGCTGCTCTTACTGTTCTACCAGTAAATAAGACGTCGTCAATCAGGATCACGTGGGCACCATTGACATCAAAAGGCAAATCAGTAGACATTGCACTAGCTGTTCGTAAGGCAGTCATACCCTTCTCAGCATAATCATCTCGATGAAAGGCCACATTGATCACACCGTAATGAGGCAAACCTAAATCTTGAGCCAAACGCTGAGCAATCCAAGCGCCTCCCATGGCTAGGCCAACAAGCTCAAAAGAGCCGGACTGGAGTCTTTGGTGCAACTTATCCAATAGCTTGATGTATGAGGATTCAGCATTCATTCTTCAGTTCCGATGTCCATTGATTTCAATTTCTAGTCGATCGTCTTTACCGCAAGCTCTGCAAAATATTGCTCCAAAATTAATGCTGCAGAATGCGCATCTAGATTGTCATGCATATCAGCATCACCTTCTAAAACCACCGAGCTATAGCGCTCATCTACCCAATTAACGGGTAAATTGAAGCGTCCCTGGAGTTGATTGCCAAAACGCCTTGATTTAGCAGTCATCTCATGTTCAGCACCATCGGGGTGCGTCGGTAGCCCAACTACGAGTTGATTCGGCTGCCATTCAATAAGAAGACCTTCAATTTCTTGGAAAAGGGCATCGGCATTTACCGCAGCAATTGTCTTTAATGCTTGCCCTGCCCTTGTTATTGAATTACCGACCGCCACACCTACTCGGCGAGTTCCATAATCAAATGCCATTACCATCTCGGCTTTAGGCATGCCCCGCCTCGCCTGATAAATGCGATAGATCAAAACCTAGGCGGCTCATCGCCCTCTCATATCGCTGACTAGATGGAGTATCAAAAATGATATCGGCCATTTGCTGACGCGAGAGGGGTACATTCATCCAGCCATTTAAAGTGATCTCTTCTTCAAGCTGTCCAGCACCCCATCCCGCATAACCTAAAGTCATCAGAAACTTTTTAGGTCCAGTCCCCGAAGCGACGGCCTCAAGAACATCTTTAGAGGTGGTCATTGTTAATCCACCGGGGATCACCAAGGAGGAGCTATAAGCGGCGTTTGGTTCAGGCTCATGCAAAACAAAGCCGCGCTCAACTTGCACTGGCCCCCCAAAATATACTGGCTGCTCCAGTAATGGAGCAATTTCTAATTTGAGCTCAATTTTGTCAAAGAGGGTTGCTAAATCAACCTCAGTTGGCCTATTCACGACCAAGCCCATTGCCCCTCTTTCAGTGTGCTCAAACAGATAAATCACTGCACCTGCAAAATTGGGGTCCACCATTCCGGGCATCGCTATCAGGAATTGATTTGCCAGGTGATCTGCTGAAAAAGAAATTGAAGACTCTGGCACAGACCCTAGGTCTGAAGCGGGGGGCGCTTTATTAGCCGATGTCATATGGGCTTATTTTACAGAAAATATGCCCTAGTTAAGCGCTTTTTACCAATAAACCATATGATAGTGGCATGAAAAAAGCCTTAGTTTGGCTCCGCCGCGACCTTCGTCTCTATGACAATGCCGCCCTCCATTACGCCCTAAAAGAGGCGGAGCAAGTATGGCTCGCCTTTATTTTTGATGTCGAGATTCTTAAACCCTTACTCAAGGGTGAGTTAGATACCAATGGTCTCAAGCACGATCGACGGGTTGATTTCATATGGCAAGGTTTAAAACAGATTGATGATGAGCTACGCACTTTAGGTGGGGGTCTGATAGTTCGCTTTGGAAATCCGACTGCATATATTCCAGAGATCGCGAAAGAGCTTGGTGTCAATGCAGTTTTTACTAATCATGACTACGAGCCTTCTGCGATCGAGCGAGATGCCACTGTTACGACCGTCTTAGGAAAGCTTGGTATTGAGTTGAATACCTTTAAAGATCAAGTCATCTTTGAAAAGAAAGAAATTCTGACTAATTCCAATACGGTATTTTCTATCTTCACTCCCTATAAGAATAATTGGCTAAAGACACTGCAAGAAAAAGATTTGGTCGCCTATGAATGCGATCCAAAGCCTGGGCAATTTGCAGCCATTCCAAAAAAATTAGATCTCAATTTCCCTTCACTTGAGTCTATGGGCTTTTGTGCCACAGGCATTGAAACCTACTTACCCCCTGGCTCTGCGGGTGGGCAAGCCTTTCTTGAAAACTTCCTTCCACGAATTGATCAATACCAAATTGGCAGAGACTTTCCGGCCATCAAAGGAGTGAGTTACCTATCGACTCACTTACGCTTTGGCATGCTTTCGATTCGGGGTTTAGTGCGTGAGGCACACCGCCGTATGCTGGCCGGTAGTATGGGTGCCACCATCTGGTTGAGCGAATTGATTTGGCGTGATTTTTATTTCATGATTCTGGCTAACCACCCACGCCTAGCAAAAGGTGCCTCTTTCAAACCAGACTATGACAATATCGCCTGGGAAAGCGGTGCCAATGCCAAGAAGCTTTTCAATGCTTGGTGTGAAGGAAAGACAGGCTATCCCCTGGTTGACGCAGCAATGCATCAACTCAACCAAAGTGGCTATATGCATAATCGCTTACGCATGGTGGTGGCGAGTTTCCTGACTAAAGACCTCGGCATTGACTGGCGCTGGGGGGAGGCTTACTTTGCGGAGCACCTCAATGATTTCGAACTCTCCTCAAATAATGGCGGTTGGCAGTGGGCCTCATCATCTGGCTGTGACGCTCAACCCTACTTCCGCATCTTCAATCCGATTACCCAATCCGAAAAGTTTGATTCTGAGGGTAAATTTATTCGCCGCTACCTTCCTCAACTTGAAAAACTCTCCAAGAAATCAATCCATGCTCCTTGGCAAGCAGGTCATATCGAGCTTGAAGCAGCTGGAGTTGTTTTAGGTAGAGACTATCCCCTACCAGTAGTAGATCACGATGAAGCCCGTAAAAAAACCTTGCTTCGCTACAGCGTAGTCAAAAAAATGACTGAGTCCCCCGCATAGAGCTGAAACGCTTTAAGATAGGTCATGAGTAAGATCTACGCAGTGGGCGACATCCAAGGATGTGCGCCATCACTCAAAACCCTCGTTAAAAAATTACCTAAAAAATCTAAAATGATTTTTTTAGGGGATTTAGTCAATCGTGGCCCCGACTCTTTGGGAGCCTTAAGGCAACTCAAATCCTTACAAGAATCTGGTCGCGCCGAATGCATCTTAGGTAATCATGACCTGCATCTATTGGCTATCGATGCGGGTTTACGTAAAACCAAGGGTCTGGATACTGTTGAGAGCATCTTAAAAGCACCTGATCGCGCCGAACTGATCCACTGGATTCGTAATCGACCTATGGCACTGAGCGATGGCAATGTGCTTACCGTGCATGCAGGCGTCCTTCCTCAATGGGATCTGCAGCAAACCATTGAGTGCGCTCATGAAGTTGAAAAAGCATTGCGCGGAAAATCCTACAAAAACTTTTTAGCAAACATGTATGGCAATACTCCCAATAAATGGAATAAATCATTAAAAGGGGATGAGCGCTTGCGGGTCATCACCAATGCCTTAACCAGAATGCGCTTTTGTACTTCAGGTGGCACCATGGAATTTGCAAGCAAAGAGGGTCTTGAAAACGGCCCAAAGGGCTATATGCCTTGGTTCACAGTCCCCAAAAGAAAAACGGCGGGCACCTTAATTTATTTTGGTCACTGGTCTACCCTAGGCTTACTGCGACGCCACAATGTTATCGGTCTGGATACTGGCTGTGTCTGGGGCGGGAAATTGACTGCTATGGAAATCGCTACTAGCAGGAAAGACTCTAAGGGTTTAGAAATCATCCAAGTGGCTGGCTATGACCACCCACTCAGAATGTAATTACATTTCAGAGTTTTTTAAACGAGTTCTCAGCGGCAAGAATGATGGCATCCAGCACTTCATTGTCATGCGCAATCGAGGTAAAACCAGCCTCATAAGCTGAAGGTGCAAGATAAACACCTTCATCGAGCATGAAATGAAAGAACTTCTTAAACGTTTCAATATCAGACTTCGTCACAGCCTCATAAGACCTTGGAACCTCATTGGCAAAGTAGAAGCCAAACATGCCACCTACGCTATCTACTGAAAATGGCACTTTAGCCTTATCTGCTGCAAGCTTGAGGCCTGCCATTAATTTTTGGGTTTGACCAGTTAAGCACTCAAAGAACCCTTCACGAGAAATGATCTCAAGAGTCTTTAGGCCAGCTGCCACAGCCACTGGATTGCCTGATAAAGTACCCGCTTGATAGACATTTCCTAAAGGGGCTAGCTTAGACATGATTTCTTTTTTACCGCCAAAGGCAGCCATTGGCATTCCACCGCCCATGACTTTGCCTAAGCATGTTAAATCTGGAGTAATTCCTTGTAGGGATTGCGCACCACCCAATGCAACCCTAAAACCCGTCATCACCTCATCATAAATTAGTACACTGCCGTATTTCGTAGTCAGATTACGAATAGCAGCTAAAAACTCTTTAGATGGCTGAATCAAATTCATATTGCCCACAATGGGTTCTATGATGACTGCTGCAATTTCATCGCCCTGCTGTTTAAACACCTCTTCAATGGCGGCCACATCGTTATAAGGCAACACTAAGGTGTGCTTCACCAAGTCTTTGGGAACGCCGCCAGAGGATGGCGCATTTTGAGTGGAGTCTGCAAAGGTCAGCAAGCCTGATCCTGCTTTAACCAACAGGCTATCTGCATGCCCGTGATAACAACCTTCAAACTTAATAATTAAGTCACGGCCGGTATAACCACGCGCTAAACGTAATGCACTCATAGTCGCTTCTGTACCGCTGGATACCATGCGTACTTGCTCAACACTGGGCATTAGCTCGCAAATGCGCTCGGCAAGCTCTATCTCGCCTTCGGTTGGGGCTCCATAGCTAAAGCTAGTTTCTGCTGCTTTCTGAACTGCTGCCACCACTTCAGGGTGTGCATGCCCCACAATCATGGGGCCCCAAGACATAATTAAATCGATATAACGCTTATTCTCTGCATCCCAAAAATAAGGGCCTTTGGCTTTTGTAATAAAACGGGGTGTACCACCGACCTGACGAAAAGCCCGTACCGGAGAATTAACCCCACCCGGAATGGTCTTTTGCGCCCGTTCGAATAAAACCGCGTTTTGATCTACTTTCGTCACTGTGAGTTCCTAATTAAATCGCCATCATTTCAAAATCTTCTTTACGAGCACCACACTCTGGACAGGTCCAATTCATTGGCACATCATTCCACAGAGTTCCTGGTGCGATTCCTTCATCAGGTAAACCAGCGGCTTCGTCATAAACCCAGCCGCAAATCAGGCACATGTAAGTCTTCAATTCCATTTACTTAATCTCCGTAACGTAACTTCATTTTAAAGCGCTCAATCCTCTTCCGGTGCTGTTGTGGCGGGACGTTTCGCATGCATTTCAAATTTAAATAAACGGCACTCCAGGGGGCCATTAAATAAAGGGGTACGTTTCGATTCTTTAATGCGTAACTGCCCCGGTAAGGCCATATCTGCAGTTAATACAAAGATGTTCCATCCGCCAAAAGTATCTTTCAGGTGTTGGCCGAATTGACGCAAGAACTCCACAAACTTAGGATCCTGCTCTTCTTGAGCCTGCAATTTTTTTAAAGATTCACGGCTAGAGCGCTTTGCACTCTGACGACCAGTTTCCAGATTCAGCTCAAACCGATTTTCGGGCTCTGGACTATAGTCTTCATCCTCAGATTCCCTTGAGTCCCGATCTTGCCCACGCCCACCTTTGATGACCAGACGTTCTCCATAGGGTGGATTGAGTAACATCACCCCTTCGTGAGTATTTCCAGGAGGCTTACTTGCCAAGGCATCTACTTGACGAACTACTGGTTGATCAGGCAACTGTGCTCTTTGCCAATTGCCTCTATACATTGATACTAACTTTTCATTAATATCTCCGCCGCTAATTCTTAAGGAATCAACATTAGGATACTGTTGACGCTTCTCTAACATTTGCGCAAGAGAGGCATCCTTTAAATTGCTCCAGCGCTGTTGCTCTGCAGCTTCATTAAAAGGCTTCAATCTCTGAAAACCAAATCCATGAGCAGAAGTAATTAATGGGCGATAAGCGAATCTACTGGGCTTGACATCATCACCATACATGCCCGCCCGAATCGCCCCCGGTGGAATAGCAAGCGCCATTTGCGCCGCTTCGATCAAGAACGTTCCGCTTCCGCACATAGGATCAAATAAGGTCTGGCCTGGCTTCCAGCCCGTGACTGACAAAATACCAGCGGCTAAATTTTCTTTTAAAGGAGCATCACCTTTTTCATCACGCCAGCCCCGCTTAAATAGTGCCTCACCAGAGGTATCTAAGTAAATCGTTATTTGGGTAGCAGTTAAATGGGCTTGCACACGTACATCCGGAAAAGCAGTGTCGATACTTGGTCGATCCCCAGTGACATCTCGCAAGCGATCAACGATGGCATCCTTAATCTTGAGGGTCGCAAAATTTAAGCTCTTCAATGGAGAGCGATGTGCAGTGACATCTACCCGTAAAGTTTGTTTTGAGGTAAACCAATCTTCCCAGGCTAGACCGCTAGCAAGCTTATATAAATCTTCTTCCTGCCTGTAAGGTGCTTGAGCCAATTGCAACAAAACACGGCTAGCAATACGGGAATGTAAATTTAATGCCATCGCCCCTGAAATGGGTGCAGCAAGACCAATACCGCCAGTCGGACTCGTCGGTGTTGGATCAATTACCCAAGCTCCAAGTACCTTGGAGTCAGGACGCTGCGCAATCTCTGCTAGCTCCTGTGCAAGCGGTACTTCTAAACCGCCTGGGCAAACTACAAAAAATCTCATGGGGCTAACAGTCTAAAAAAGGGGTAAGGTAAAAAGGAAATAAGAAGGTCGTGCTTAGGGCTTAAAAATAACTAGAGCAACAATGATTACCAGAAGGATTACCGGAACCTCATTGAACCAGCGGTACCAAACACCGGATTTGGTATTTAGGCCAGCGCGAAACTTCTTGAGCAAGATCAAACAGGCATGATGGTAACCAATCACTAAAACGACAAATCCTAATTTGGCGTGCATCCATAGATCACCCGCCCCAATACCAAAGTAAAGCCAGAGTATTAATCCAAGCACCACTGCAGGAATAGCCAAAATAGTCATAAAGCGAAAGAGTCGATCAGCCATTCCCAAAAGGCGAGTGTTTGCCTCTGGATTTTTTTCATCGGCCAAGTTCACAAAAATACGCGGTAAATAAAATAAACCGGCAAACCAAGAAGTGATCAACACAATATGAAATGTTTTAATCCAGAGATAGGAATTCGCCATGATCTAAAGGTTCTCGCTTTGCTCTGAATTATTTTTAACTACGAATCTCGCCATGACCCATGACGATGTATTTAAGAGAAGTAAGGCCATCGAGCCCTACAGGGCCACGGGCATGCAACTTGTCATTCGAGATACCAATCTCTGCGCCTAAACCGTACTCAAAACCATCAGCAAAACGAGTACTCGCATTCACCATCACACTTGCACTATCCACTTCTCGCAAGAAACGATCTGCTTTAGCTTGATTATTCGTAATGATGGCATCAGTATGCTTACTACCGTAGTGCTCAATATGATTCATAGCCTCATCTATATCAGCAACTGTTTTAATCGACAGAATAGGAGCCAGATATTCTGTGTGCCAATCTTCCTCAGTAGCATCCACTAAGCCCTTAAATCCAGCAGACTCAAGCGTTTGGCGCGTCAAATCGTCTACCCGTAATTCCACGCCTTTATCTTGATAAATCTTGCAAAGACTTGGTAATACTTTTGGAGCAATTTCTTTATTTACCAAAAGCGTTTCCATGGCATTGCATGGGGCATAGCGTTGAGTTTTGGCGTTATCACAAACCTTGATCGCCATAGCCATATCCGCATCTGCATCAATATAGGTATGACATATGCCATCGAGATGTTTAATCATAGGGACGCGCGCCTCAGCCATCAAGCGCGCAATCAGACTTTTACCCCCACGAGGTACGATCACATCGATATATTGAGTCATGGTGATCATTTCACCAACAGCGCTCCGATCCGTTGTGGTGACTACCTGCACGGCATCCTTCGGAAGATTTGCCGCAGCCAAACCCTCTTGGATGATTTGAGCCAATAAAGTATTGGAGTCAATGGCTTCTGAGCCACCACGCAAAATCACTGCATTGCCAGATTTAAGACAAAGTGCTGCAGCATCAATCGTGACATTCGGACGAGATTCATAAATGATGCCGATCACACCAAGGGGCACACGCATCTGAGCGATGTTAATGCCTGAACTTTGTTTTTTAAAGGCAGAAATTTTTCCAATAGGATCGTCTAGAGAAACAATTTGCTCTAGACCTAAAGCCATTGTTTCAATGGTCTTTGGAGTCATAGTGAGGCGATCTACAAAAGCGGCATCATGTCCATTCGCTTTTGCACGTTCGACGTCAATCAGATTAATCGTCTGAATTTCATCCGCCCTTTGACGAATTCCTTTTGCAATCTGGAGGAGCGCTTGATTTTTTTGCTCACTAGATGCACGTGCCATCGCACGCGATGCGCTACGTGCCCGCTCGCCAATATCCTGCATCATGTCTTGAATCGCCGTACTCATATTTCTAACCTTCTAAAACGCTCACTTGCGTCCTGCTTATCGCAATAAATTTCCAACTAAGCGCAAACCGTCCCAAGGATCAGCTGGCAGCTCAGCCGCATGTAGGCCCTTCGACTGCCGATCCAATCCCGCTGCCAACTGCATTGCTCTACGCAATTTCATGGGCTGCACTCGTCTAATTGCCGCTGGATACAGGCGCTCTTTATTGCCCCAAATCCGATTGGCCCGCATGAGCTGTTGAAGCGACTCACCAGCATCACTTGCAGCCTTCAATTTAGATAGTAGCCGAAGCTCCTCGGTTACGCTCCATAGAATTAAAACTAGTGGCTCACCTTCGCCCTTGAGGCCATATAACATGCGGTTTAGTCTTGGTAAATCGCCTGCAAGCATGGCTTCGGTCAATTCAAACACGTTATAACGGGCTACTTTTAAGATTGAGGAGCGAATTTGCTCTTCAGTTAACTTTCCGGCTGGATATAACAAGCCTAATTTCAAAATTTCCTGATGGGCTGCAATCAAATTGCCTTCTACCTGATCTGCGATGAACTCCAGAGCCCTTTGACCCTCGGGCCCAGACTCAATCTCTTGATTTTGTTTTTTCAGGCGTCCAGCAATCCATTGGGGCAAATGACTTCGATCTAAGGTATCTACCTGGATTGCCATACTAGCTTCATCAAGGGCACTAAACCATGCAGAGGTCTTGGTCTTTACATCCAATCTTGGTAAAACAATACATACCACTGTATCAGGCCCATCTACACCCTCTTGTTGCGAGGCAATTTGTGCGGCAAATTGTTTTAAAGCATCCGCACCATCACGACCAGGTCTACCCGTCGGAATACGCAACTCAACCCAGCGCTTATCCCCAAACAATGACATAGTTTGACCTGCATTCATGAGGACACTCCAATCAAACCCTCGCTCCTGAACCAGGACCTCGCGATCAGTAAAGTGCAGTTTCTTTGCAGCTAAACGCAATTGATCCATCGCCTCCATCATTAATAGGGGCTCATCTCCGCTAAAGACATAGAGGGGGAGCATCGCTCCACCCGCATTCAATGATTTGAGGTGTACATGCAAGGCATCCACTTTAACCATACTAGTCTCGATCTTTATCTAGAACGATTTAGATTGTGGATTTTTTGCTGCAGCTGCAATGCGTCGCAGAATCTGAACCGCTAAGTCCTTACGCATCAAGGCTATAAATTGTTGCTGCTGAGCATCTGTCGCCAAAACCGTGGTGTTAGAGAAATCCTGATCTCGGGTGATATAGATTTCACTATCAGGAACAAGCTCTGCACCCCCCTTATCATACGACCTAAAAATCACCCGGATCGTTAAGCGATAAGCAGAAACTTGACCAGTCGAACTATAGGCCAAAATTTCTCGGCCATTGGTCTCATTGATAATGTCCAAGATCAAATCGGCATCTTTTGGATTGATGGCTACCTGTACATCCGTACCAGTCAAAATCGCAGTTTGTAAGTCAGCCCGCAAAGGTGGAGACGGGCTACCGGTAATGGCAATAGCCTTAAAAGGTAAATCTACCATGCCACGCAGGCGATACCCGCAGGCGATTAACCCACTCAAGGGTGAAAATACTATTAAGCCGAGCACTGCACGACGAAGAGAATTTACGCTCATGTATATAGTCTCAGTAGGTTAAGCAACAATATTCACTAAGCGACCCGGCACCACAATAATCTTCTTGGGCACTCCGCCATTAAGCGCTTTGGTTACTGGATCACTTTGTAAGGCTAATGCCTCAATCTGTTCTTTTCCAGCGTCTGCTGGAACCCGAATATCCCCACGCAACTTACCATTAATTTGGAGCATCAACGTAATTTCAGTTTGAACTAGCGCTGATTCATCAACAGCCGGCCAAGCAGCATCCAGCATCAAGCCAAATGTCTTTTCGTAACCTAGTTGTTTCCAAAGCGCATGGGTTAAATGGGGAACCACTGGGTAAAGTATGCGCAACAAAATACCTAAGCACTCACGCAGAACTGAAGCGCTGATATTAGTATTCTGATCTAACTTAATAGGTTCGAGTGCATTTAGCATCTTCATCGCGGCAGAAACGACTGTGTTGTATTGGCGACGCTGGTAGTCAAAATTAGCCTGCTTCAAAATGCTATGCACTTCACGACGCAATTCTTTCTCCGCATCGCTCAATTTACCTGGCAGGACATCTTTTGCATCACGGATAGCTTTTGCTTGACTACTAGAGTACATCCAGACTCTGCGTAAGAAACGGGAAGCGCCTTCAACACCCGCTCCAGACCATTCCAACTGCTGTTCTGGTGGCGCCGCAAACATCACAAACAAACGGGCAGTATCAGCGCCATATTGATCAATCAAAGCCTGTGGATCAACGCCATTATTCTTACTCTTAGCCATCTTCTCTACACCCCCAACAACTACAAGAGCATGAGATGAATCACCTTTTAACTTGGCGCCTGTTGGACGACCTTTTTCATCAAGTTCTAGCTCAACATCCAAAGGATTAAGCCAAGTTTTTTTACCAGCGGCATCTTCAGAGTAGTAGGTTTCATTTAGAACCATACCTTGAGTCAATAAATTCTGAAATGGCTCATCAAAATGAATCAAATTCAAATCACGCATGACCTTAGTCCAAAAGCGTGCATAGAGTAAATGCAAGATGGCATGTTCAATACCGCCAATGTATTGATCCATTGGCATCCAGTATTCGTTACGTCCATCGACCATTGTTTTGGCATCAGGTCCGGTATAGCGCATGAAATACCAAGATGAATCCACGAATGTATCCATTGTGTCAGTCTCGCGACGGGCTGGCTTGCCGCACTTTGGACACTCCACGTTCAAGAAATCCACTCGCTTGTTTAACGGATTGCCACTGCCATCCGGTACACAGTCTTCAGGCAACACCACAGGTAAATCTGCTTCAGGCACAGGTACAGCACCACAGCCTGGATTTCCATCATCACCGCAATGAATGATCGGAATCGGGGTACCCCAATAACGTTGACGAGAAATTCCCCAGTCACGTAAACGATAAGTGGTCTTCATTTCACCAATGCCCAATTGCTCAAGCTCTTTGGCAACGGCATTGACGGCTTCTTCATGAGATAGACCATCAAACTTACCGCTATTGAAACAAACCACTCCTTCTTTTTGCGCATACCAATCTTCCCAACGAGTGGTATTAAAGATCGGCGATTCACTTTTGAGCGCAATGACTTGCTTAATGGGTAATTCGTATTTGAGCGCAAATGCAAAATCCCGCTCATCATGTGCGGGAACCCCCATCACAGCACCATCGCCGTAGGACATCAAGACATAATTACCAACCCATACTGGGAGCGGCTCATTGCTTAAGGGATGCGTTACATATAAACCTGTAAACATACCTTCTTTTTCTTGAGTGGCTAAGTCTGCCTCAATCACGCTACCGGTTTTGCATTTCTCAATGAACGCCGCAAGCGCAGGATTATTTTCAGCAGCTTTTGTTGCTAATGGATGTTCCGCTGCAACCGCGCAGAAGGTAACTCCCATGATGGTGTCAGCGCGGGTCGTGAAGACATATAAAAGGCCGTCTTGAATAAAATTACCATGCGCGTCAGCAATTTCATGTTTAAAAGCAAAACGGACCCCACGGCTTTTACCAATCCAGTTCTGCTGCATTGTTTTGACGCGCTCCGGCCAACCTAAATCATCCAAACCTGAAAGTAATTGCTCCGCATAGGCCGTGATATTGAAGTAATACCCAGGGATCTCTCGTTTCTCAACTAGAGCACCGGAACGCCAGCCACGGCCATCGATAACCTGCTCATTTGCCAGAACTGTTTGATCAATTGGATCCCAATTCACTACTTGAGTCTTGCGATACGCAATGCCCTTTTCTAACATCTTTAAGAAAATCCATTGGTTCCAGCAGTAATAATCAGGGTTGCAGGTTGCTATTTCACGTGACCAATCTATTGCCAAACCCATCGCAACCATTTGCTTCTTCATGTAAGCAATATTGTCGTAAGTCCATTTGGCCGGAGGAACTTTATTCTGAATCGCTGCATTTTCCGCAGGCATACCAAAAGCATCCCAACCCATTGGCATCAATACGTTATAGCCCTGCATGCGAAGTTGACGGGCCATCACATCGTTAATGGTGTAATTGCGTACATGCCCCATATGCAACTTGCCTGATGGGTATGGCAACATCGAGCATGCGTAATATTTTGGCTTTTGCTTGCCAGTAAGATCGACTGCATTTTCAGTTACTTGATAGACTTGCGCACTTTCCCAATCAGCTTGCGCTGCCGCTTCAATACTGCGGTAGTCGTAATCCTTACTCATTTAAGACAACTCTTTTCTTTTATTTTTATTGATTGGTAGACCCGCGTTTTACTAATTATTTACGCAAACCCAAAACATCTTGCATATCGTATAAACCAGATTTTTGGTTTTGCAAAAAACGTGCAGCGCGTAATGCACCTTGTGCATAAGACTGTCTGCTAGAGGACTTATGGCTAATCTCAATGCGCTCACCATCACCGGCAAATAGAACGGTGTGATCACCAACGATATCTCCGCCACGAATCGTTGCAAAACCAATAGACCCTTCTTTACGCTCACCGGTATAACCTTCACGCGCATACACGGCAAGGTCATCCAACTTTTCACCTAAAGCATCTGCAATGACTTCGCCCATCTTCAGGGCAGTCCCTGAAGGCGCATCTACTTTGTGACGATGATGTGCTTCAATAATTTCAATGTCGTAACCTTGATTGAGCATCTTGGCAGCTATCTCCAGTAACTTGAATGTAGCATTGACGCCAACGCTCATATTAGGAGCAAAAACAATTGCTAAGTTCTCTGCTGCTTTCTGAAAGCTATTAATTTGCTCAGTACTCAAACCGGTGGTGCCAATAATCATTTTGGTGGCCGTTTTTTCAGCCACAGCCAAATGCGCCATCGTACCTTCGGGTCTGGTGAAATCAATTAAGAATTCTGCATTTGCGAGCACTTGAGCAACATCAGCAGAAATCAATACCCCTGTCTTTTTACCCAAAAACGCGCCCGCATCTTCACCAAGTTGCGGGCAGGAAGTATGTTCGAGCGCCCCAACTAATTGGGCATCAGCGGTATTGAGCACAGTCTCAATCAGCATCTTACCCATGCGACCAGTTGCTCCAGCGATTGCAATCTTCATCATGTATTCATCACTTATTTTTAAGGGTACCTACTTCATTTACTTTAGGATCAATGCAAATATAGTTTTACTGTTTAGTTTCTGTAGTTACAGGGATATTCATAGCACCAGGACCCAAGGTCTCAGGCTGAGTACTTCCATCTGTTTTCGAAGTGCTAAAAAAATCCCAGAATGAACTGCTCGTTGAAGCGGGAACTGCAGGTATAGCCGCACCGGCAGGTAAGTTATCGGTTCGACTGGGAACTAATACCTCTGGCTGCTGTAATGGTGGTGTTACTGGTGGCTTATTGGAGCCAGTCAGCACGTCCCAAAATGAACGTCTAGTTTTGGCATAGTTATCTATCTCAGCCACCAATTCAATTTCAGTTGGCAGTGCATCGCCCTCAAACTTAACCACTTTATCGCCGTTGAAAAATACTGTGACAAGACGTTCTTTCCCAACAGTTTTACCGGCACGCTTAAATTCAAAAACATAGTCCCAACGATTAGCGTGGAAATAGCTGGCTAATAAAGGTGTCCCTAAAATTTGACGCACCTGCTCACGACTCTGCCCCACTTGCAATTTGGAATATTGCTCACTAGAAATGAAGTTTCCCTGAACCGTATCCGGAACATAGGGTCTAAAAATTTTATTAGCCCATGCACGTTGCGTCTCGTCAACAGCCGAAGTGCATCCGCTCAATCCCAAAAAACCAATTAGAGCGATCATTAAAAATCCAAGCCGAGCGGCGGGAACCCTCCTAGAAACAGGGGTCAAAAAACGACTAAAAAGTTCAAGGCAATTTTGCATAGCTGGCCGTATCATTAAGACATTGATTTTAGCTTGCAAAGCCATAAATATGACCCAAAACCCTACTCCTGCAGATTTGCGTGATATCGGCCTCAAAGCCACTGGCCCGCGTATGAAAATTCTGGATTTTTTCCACCAAAATGGGGGGACCCACTTTAGTGCGGAAGACGTCTTTATGGCTTTAGCCAAAGATGATCAGGAAATTGGGCTGGCCACGGTTTACCGTGTGCTTACCCAATTTGAGCAAGCTGGGCTTCTATTGCGCAGTCACTTTGAATCCAGCAAAGGGGACAGCAGGGCCATCTATGAGCTTAATGAGGGCCAGCACCATGACCATCTCGTTTGCCTAGATTGTGGTCATGTGGAGGAGTTTGTCGATGAGGCTATAGAAAAAAGACAGCGGGATATTGCTAAAAACCTCGGATTCAAGCTTCAAGAGCATTCCCTAGCAATGTATGGTCACTGCCAGAAGAAAAACTGTCGCAATAAGCAAAAATAGGCATTTTTGGGTGTTTTAGCCAATAATTAGGGCTCAGAATAGCTAAAAAGACCTCAAATTGAGGTCTTTTTGCTTTTTCACATCTTTTAAGTGCTTTTGATACGTTTAGATCACTTCGCAGCCATCAATGCCTCAGCGGCATTGAGCATTTGCACTGAATAACCCCACTCATTGTCATACCAAGCCAATACTTTAACTAACTTACCATCAGCAGAAACGCGGGTTTGAGAGGCATCATAAATACTTGGGCGAGGATCATGATTAAAGTCGATTGATACCAGTGGCAAAGTATTAAAGCCCAAAATACCTTTGAGCTCACCTTCGCTAGCAGCCTTCAAGATGGAATTTACTTCATCGACGCTGGTGGCACGACTGGCTGCAAAAGTTAAATCCACTACAGACACGTTAATCACTGGCACTCGCATTGCGAAACCATCAAAACGCCCTGCCAAAGCTGGTAACACTAAGCCTATCGCTTTTGCAGCGCCAGTCTTCGTTGGAATCATGCTGTTAACAGCTGAACGTGCGCGCCGCATATCCTTGTGATACACGTCTGTAAGTACCTGGTCGTTAGTAAAAGCATGAATTGTTGTCATCAAGCCAGACTCAATGCCAATTTTTTCTAGCAAAGGCTTAACTAAAGGTGCCAAACAGTTGGTTGTACAGCTAGCATTGGATACAACTACATCACTTGCCTTTAATATATTTTGGTTAACGCCATACACGATGGTCGCGTCAACATCTTTTTCACCAGGGGCAGAAATTAATACCTTCTTTGCGCCCTGCTGAATATGCACTAGCGCTTTTTCTTTGGAGGTAAATTTCCCTGAGCACTCCAACACTAAATCTACTCCCAAATCACCCCATGGGGTCTCCAACGGATTACGTGTAGAAAACATTTGGATACGATCACCATTGACCACCATGCAATCGCCATCAACCTTGACCTCAGCAGGAAAGCGGCCATGAGCAGAATCATATTGAGTGAGGTGGGCATTGATATCGATATCTCCCATGGCATTAATCGCCACAATCTTGATATCCCGTCTCGGTTTGCCGTTTAGCTGATCTTCATATAAGGCACGCAACACCATGCGACCGATACGACCATATCCATTAATTGCGACCCGAATTGTCATTGATTTCCCCTAACTAATATTGAATTTCGTACTTTGCTTTATTTATTGGCGATACATTGTTTAGCTGTCTTTGAAATTTGGTCGACTGTTAAACCAAAGTATTCATAAAGTTGTGGTGCAGGCGCTGACTCACCGAAGGTATCAACACCGTGTACGGCTGCACAACCATACTTCCACCAGAAATCACTCACCCCTGCTTCAACAGCAATTCGCGGAATATTGGCTGGCAGGACTTTTGCTTTATAAGCAGAATCTTGTTGATCAAAAACAGTAGTTGATGGCATCGAGACTACCCGAATACCCAAACCATTTTTTTCTAACTGCTCTGCCGTTTGCAGCGCGAGGGCAATTTCAGAACCAGTCGCAATAATGACTGCATCTATCTTTCCAAATTGTGACTCACGCAATACATAGCCGCCACGAGCAATATCTTGAATTTGTTGATTATTGCGTGTAACAAAAGGGCAATTTTGCCGGCTAAAGATGAGGGCGCTGGGGCCATTCTTGCGCTTAATGGCTGCTCCCCAGGCCACGGCACTCTCGGTGGTATCACATGGACGCCAAACCATCAGGTTCGGGATCAGGCGTAAGCTGGCTACATGCTCAACAGCTTGATGGGTTGGACCATCTTCACCAAGACCAATAGAGTCATGGGTAAAGACAAAGATGCTACGCAACTTCATTAAGGCTGCCATCCGCAAAGCATTGCGGCTGTAGTCTGAGAAGGTTAAGAATGTTCCGCCAAATGGAATGTAGCCACCATGCAAAGCAATCCCATTCATGATCGCACTCATACCAAACTCACGCACACCATAATTAATGTGGTTGCCCCATTGATTACTGCGAACGGGTTTGCAACTTGACCAATTGGTTAAATTCGATCCTGTTAAGTCAGCAGAGCCACCCATAAATTCTGGTAAAGCAGGTGCTAATGCTTCAATTGCATTTTGACTTGCTTTACGGGTTGCAATTGTCTCTGCCTTAGTTTGGCAAGTTTCCAAATACGACTTTAGGGTCGTTGAAAAATCTTCTGGTAAATCACCTTGCATACGACGTTGCAATTCAGAGGCGAGTTCTGGATATTGAGTTTTATATTCTTGGAATTCTTCATGCCATTCATGCTCGGCAGCTTGGCCCCGTTTTTTAAAATCCCACGCTGCATAAATATCTTGCGGAATTTCAAATGGCGGATAAGGCCAGTTCAAAGCAAGGCGGGTTTCTGCAATTTCAGCAGCGCCTAGCGGAGAACCATGGACTTTATCGCTGCCGGCCATATTCGGCGAGCCTTTGCCAATGGCGGTCTTGCAGCAGATTAAGCTTGGTTTATCACTCTTTTTTGCCTTAGCGATGGCAGCTGATACTGCCTCAGCATCGTGGCCATCTATATCACGAAGCACATTCCAGTGATAAGCCTCAAAGCGCTTCGGCGTATCTTCGTTAAACCACGAAATCACTTTGCCATCAATTGAGATGCCATTGTCGTCCCAGAACGCAATCAATTTATTCAGCTGTAAAGTTCCAGCTAATGAACAAACTTCATGGCTAATACCCTCCATCAAACAACCATCGCCTAAAAAAGCATAGGTGTAGTGATCAACAATTTTATGACCCGGACGATTAAATTCTTCTGCGAGTAATTTCTCCGCGAGCGCCATGCCTACCGCATTGGCAATTCCTTGGCCCAATGGACCTGTGGTCGTTTCAACACCAGGTGTAATTCCATACTCTGGATGACCAGGTGTTTTGCTATGCAATTGTCGGAATTTTTTTAACTCCTCAATGGGCAAGTCGTATCCTGAAAGATGCAAGAGTGAATACAGCAACATCGAGCCATGGCCATTGGATAAAACAAAACGATCACGATTAATCCAAAGCGGATCATTCGGGTTATGTTTTAAATGCTCGCCCCAAAGTGCAACGGCAATATCGGCCATTCCCATTGGCATACCCGGATGACCAGAGTTGGCCTGTTGAACCGCATCCATGGATAAGTGACGTATGGCATCCGCCATGCGAATTTGAAGATTTGACATTGTAAATTTGGTCTCGAGAAAAATAAATCGGCTACATTTCAGTAATGCCTCAATTTTATCTTCCCAGCCCATGGGAATCCCAAAAGCCAACCTCCCTCACCCCTGAGGCAGCCCATCACCTGCGCGTGCGACGCATCAAGATTGGGGAATTCTTCCCCGTGTTTGACGGAAAAGGCCAGGTAGCCCAGGCAGAACTGCTCTCACTTAACGGAAAAATAGGCCAAGTCCAATTAAATGACATCCGCAGAGATACTCATCGTGAGACCGCTTATGCCATTACTTTGGCCCAAGGCTTGGCTGGTGGCGACAAAATGGATTGGATTATTGAAAAAGCCGTTGAAACTGGCGCCCAGAACATCGTACCTCTGCAATGTGAACGCTCTATTTTGAAGCTCACTCGCGGAAGTGACCATGATCGGGCTCAAAAGCGCCTAGCCCATTGGGAAGGAATTATCCAAGCGGCTTGCGAACAATGTGATCGAACTGTATTTGCTGCCATTGAACCCATTCACACTTTTGAGTCCTACCTCAAAGCCAATCCCGAGCAGGCCTTAAAGCTTCTCCTCAGTCCAGATGCCTCAAAAACGATGCACTCTGTTTTAATAGAGAGTACTCCCCAAGATATTGTTCTGATGATTGGGCCTGAAGGTGGGCATTCTCCAGAAGAGGAGGCCTTAGCGGAAGCAGCAGGCTTTCAAATCGTTTCCTTAGGTGAGCGAGTTCTTAGAACAGAAACAGCTGGCATCGTCGCTATTACGACCGTACACAGTATCTGGAATCCTGAAATGCAAAATCGCCTCAAGTAGAGGCGATTTAAGGAGCTTCTAAAACTTTAGCAATCAAGCAAAAGAGTAGAAGACACGATAAGGAGTGCGGCGCTCAGCCCAGAAATCGACTGCATCACGGAAAACATCTAACAGCGTTTCGCGTGCTTCTTTGTCAAACTTCTGAGTGCAAGGTAAACCTTCAAGTACCACAACAAATCCAGATTGCGGGCCTGTCTTATCAATGGTTGTCGTCAAAGCGTCTAACAAAGGATCAAAATTCTTTGCTTGTTGCTTTGTAAATGAGTAGGCAATCGCAATAGACTCCAGAACTTCACCTTTAGTCATCGCATTTGCACAGTTTGCATAAATGAAATGTTGGCCAAGTTCAGTTGCCGCTTCCTGTAAGTCAGGAGTACGGAAAGCACGGATCGATTGCACGATGTTAGTGCGCACACTGCGCAACATTGCCGGCGGTCCGGCATCACGAACGGCCAAAGCGGCACGCCAAGAAGCAGTCACTTTTTTCCCCGAAACTTGATTTGCTGCATAGGTTTGTAAACGAGATAAACCGCCCTGAGCATAAATATTGGCAGCGGACGATTCGGTTTCAAGTCGGTCATTACTATCCCAACTTTCAGGACGGCTGTGTTCTTCAAAGCCTGCTGTACTGTTGTTTTCAGAGCGATTATTCATGATGGGTGCTAGGTTACCCTTAACGCGCCATCAAATCAAGCCCAAATACAGTGCATTTTATATAAACTGTTGATTTATATAGAAATAATAAATGTTAGTTATCACTAACTTATATTTATCACTGGATCCTTAAGAGATTCCCCTCGCATTACTAGCAGCCTCAACCACCGCCAAAGTAGTCACATTCACGATCCGACGAACCGTAGCCGCTGGAGTCAGAATATGGATCGGCTTAGCAACACCTAACAAAAGTGGTCCGATTGCGATACCGTTACCTGCTGCAGTTTTTAACAAGTTATAAGAAATGTTGGCTGCATCAATATTAGGCAATACCAACAAGTTTGCGTCACCCTTTAATGGTGAGCTTGTCACCGCTCCAGCCCGAATAGTTTCATCCAAAGCGCTATCACCATGCATTTCACCATCAACTTCTAAAGTTGGATCGGCCTTTTGAATTAAGGCTAAGACTTCGCGCATTTTGATCGCAGATGGCGCATTGCTTGAACCAAAATTAGAATGTGAGAGGAGGGCTACTTTTGGTACTAATCCTAACTTGCGCATTTCACTAGCAGCCATCAAAGTCAATTCAGCTAACTCGCAAGCGCTTGGATCAATGTTGATATGGGTATCGACTAAAAATACTTGGCGGCCTGGAAGTATGAGACCTGACATAGCGCCATATACATTCGCTCCAGCCTCATGACCAACCACTTCGTCAACGTATTTCAAATGCGTTGCTGCATTACCAATAGTTCCACAAATCATGCCATCGGCCATACCTTTAATAATCATGATTGAACCAATCAAGCTATTGCGACGGCGCATCTCCAACTTGGCAAAAGACGCTGTAACACCCTTGCGTTCAGTCAGACCCAAATAGGTTTGCCAGAAATCACGGAAGCGCGTGTCATTTTCTGGATTGACGATCTCAAAATCATCTTCCGCCTTCATGCGCAAGCCAAACTTGTCAATACGGTACTCAATCACGGCTGGGCGACCAATTAAGATTGGAGTGGCAAGCTGCTCATCAATAATGATTTGCACCGCGCGCAATACGCGCTCATCTTCACCTTCGGCAAATACAATTCGCTTTTGATTTGCTGGTACGCGCTTAGCAATACTAAAGAGCGGTTTCATCAATGTACCGGAGTGGTACACAAATTGCTGCAACTGATTGCGATAAGCATCAAAATCTTTTATCGGACGAGTGGCAACGCCATCTTCCATCGCTGCTCTAGCAACTGCAGGGGCAATGACTGTGATTAAGCGCGGGTCAAATGGTTTCGGTATTAAATACTCTGGACCAAAGGATAAATTCTCGATGCCATAAACAGAGGCCACTACTTCGCTTTGCTCTGCTTGTGCTAATTCCGCTACAGCCTTCACTGCAGCCACTTCCATGCCACGAGTGATTGTTGTCGCACCCACATCTAAAGCGCCACGGAAGATAAAGGGGAAACACAATACGTTATTCACTTGATTGGGGTAATCAGTTCGACCCGTTGCCATTACTGCGTCTGGACGAACCGCTTTCACTTCTTCAGGAAGAATCTCTGGGGTTGGATTTGCTAATGCATAGACCAATGGATTAAGAGCCATTTTCTTCACCATGTCTTGCTTCAGCACACCACCAGCAGAGAGACCCAAGAAAATATCAGCGCCTTCAATTGCCTGATCTAAAGTACGCAGTTCAGTTTCTTGACAAAATGGCTCCTTCTCTGGATCCATCAATTCTTTACGACCCTTATATGCAACGCCTGCTAAATCCGTCACCCAAATGTTTTTACGGGAAATACCCAGCTCAACTAGCAAGTCCAAGCATGCCAAAGCCGCAGCGCCTGCACCAGAGGTCACCAACTTCACATTCCCTACATCCTTACCAACCACCTTCAAACCATTCAGAATTGCTGCTGCAACCACAATGGCGGTGCCGTGTTGATCGTCATGGAAGACCGGAATCTTCATACGGGCCTGTAACTTACGCTCGACTACAAAGCAGTCTGGCGCCTTAATATCTTCTAAATTAATACCACCAAAAGTGGGTTCTAGTGCTGCAATAATTTCGACCAACTTGTCAGGGTCGTTTTCGTTTATTTCGATATCGAACACATCAATACCGGCGAATTTTTTAAAGAGAACAGCTTTCCCCTCCATCACTGGCTTACTAGCTAATGGCCCAATATTTCCCAAACCAAGAACTGCTGTACCGTTGGTAATGACGCCGACCAAATTCCCACGCGCGGTGTATTTGAATGCATTGGCGGGGTCTTTAACAATCTCTTCGCAAGGGGCTGCAACACCAGGGGTGTAAGCAAGTGCTAAATCGCGTTGATTTGTCAGTTGTTTAGTGGGGGCAATCTCAATCTTGCCAGGAGTTGGAAACTCGTGATACTGGAGTGCGGCCTCTCTTAGGGCTGCAATTTGTTGCTCTTTATTATTTTCTTTGCTCATCAGCGTACTCTTTGGTAAGGCCTATTGAAGACTCTAATTCTATTCCTCTCGAGCACTAGTCTGCTAAGAGCCATAAAATGGCGCATGCATTCAGAATCTGACTCTCTTGGGGAATTTGCTGTCATTCAGCGTTTTTTTAAAACGGGCGCGCAGGCTATGCACTCAAATAAGGATCAAAACATCACTTTAGGTATCGGTGATGATTGCGCCCTTCTCAAACCAGTCGTAGGGGAAGAAATTGCCATTACTAGCGATATGCTGGTGGAGGGCAGGCACTTTTTCTCAAATGCTAACCCAGCACTCTTGGGACGCAAAGCCCTAGCAGTTAACCTCTCAGACCTAGCGGCAATGGGGGCAAGGCCATTGGGATTCACCTTAGCCATTGCTCTCCCGCGACCAGACGTCATTTGGCTTGAAGCCTTTTGTGAAGGTCTTTTTGCAATCGCAAATGAATTTTCATGCCCATTGATTGGGGGCGATACGACCGCTGGACCACTCACCATTTCCATTACGGCATTTGGGAGCATTCCAGCTGAAAAAGCGATTCGTAGATCAGGGGCAAAACCTGGAGAAGATATTTGGATTTCCGGAACAACAGGAGACGCGAGACTTACTCTTGCTGCACTGCGTCATGAAATCCTAATTCCTGAAGATGATCTAAAGCAGATTGAATCTCGTATGCATGATCCCATCCCAAGAGTGAATCTGGGATTAAGACTGCGAGATATTGCGAGCGCTGCACTGGATGTTTCTGATGGTCTATTGGGAGATCTTCAGCATATCCTGGAGCAATCCCAAGTCAGTGCAGAAATATTTTTAGAGCTCATTCCAAAATCTCTCATCCTTAGAAAACAAGCTGAGGATATTCAACATCAATTTGCAGCTTGCGGTGGGGATGATTATGAAATTTGTTTTACAGCTCCAGTTGCACAACGACAGGTCATCAAGGCCATTAGCAAGGATTTGAATCTACCTATCACCCATATTGGTCAAATTACAAAGATGAGCAATGCGCAAGCAATCGTTCGCTTACTTGATGCAGATGGCAAGCTCATTAGCGATACTGAAGCTGCAGCACTTCTCAAATCTTTTGACCACTTTGCATCATGAGTAATCTCGATCAATCGACGCAGGCAATTCCCACCTTTAAATGGGTAAGGCAAACTGCCACTCGCACTATCGCCTTTGGGTTTGGCAGTGGCCTAAGCCCTTTAGCGCCTGGGACTGTTGGAACGCTATGGGCCTGGGCAGCCTTTCTGATAGGAGAGTATTTCTTATCAACCGAAGACTTTATATGGATCATTAGTGGTGGCTTCGTGTTGGGTTGCTGGATCTGTGGGCACGTCAGTGAGGAGTTGGGCAAGAAAGATTTTGGCGGCATCGTATGGGATGAAATCATCGCCTTTTGGCTAATACTCCTCGTGATCATGCCTACCAATATTTGGATGCAAGCAATTGCCTTCGGCCTCTTTCGCTTTTTTGATGCTGTTAAGCCTGGCCCCATTGGATTGATTGATCGCCACTTTAAAAATCTGGAGGAAGAGAATCAAGCGCCCTCAAGCCTATTTCAAATTGTCTGGGGTGGCTTCGGGATTATGATCGACGACCTTGCAGCAGCCTTCTTCACATTATTAGTGGTGGCATTAATACAAATGATTATTCAATGATGAGCTTAGCCGATCAAACTCAGACAATTGCCAAACTCTTCATTTCTAAGGGCTGGACAATTGCACTCGCAGAATCTTGCACTGGTGGACTTGTTTGTGCTGCTTTGACTGAATTACCAGGCTCGAGCGATTGGTTTGAGCGTGGCTATATCGCCTATAGCAATCAAGCTAAATCTGAGTGCTTAGGAGTTCCGGTGGAGCTCATAGAGTCCTTTGGGGCAGTGAGCGAGCCAGTGGCGAAAGCCATGGCTGAAGGTGCACAGCGCAATGCCGGTGCAAATGTGGGCGCTTCCATTACGGGCATTGCGGGACCTACTGGCGGGTCACCAGGCAAACCGGTTGGTACTGTTTGTTTTAGCTGGACTATACCCAGTGGCGCAGGTGAGTTTGTCACACACACCAAAACCAAACTATTTAGCGGAGATAGGCGAGCAGTACGCCAGCAAGCAACTGAATATGTCTTAACGGAGTTGCTTGCACTACTGAATGATCACTAGCACTCAGTCTTGAAATTACTTCATCCAGCCTTTGTGATAGAAGTAAAACAATGGGATGATCGCTGAAATAATCATGACGCCAATTGCCATTGGGTAGCCCCAACTGAAATCCAGTTCAGGCATATATTTATAATTCATACCCCAAATACTTGCTAACAAAGTAGGTGGCATCAAGGCAACCGATACCACCGAGAAGATCTTGATAATCTTGGATTGATTCAAGTTAATAAAACCAACCGTCGCATCCATCAAGAAGTTGATCTTATCGAATAAGAATGCTGTGTGGTTTTCTAAAGAATCGATATCGCGCAAAATTTGACGCGCCTCTTCCTGTTGCTCATCGGATAATAACTTGCTACGCATTAGGAAAGATAGGGCTCTGCGAGTGTCCATGACATTGCGACGAATGCGTCCGTTGGTGTCTTCTTCTTTTGCGATTGTCTCTAAAACTTCAGCGGCATCAGCATCATTAATACTGTCAGAAAGCACGCGCTTACCTGCTTGTTCAAGGTTTTCATAAACCTCTTCCAAAGCATCGGCCGAATACTCAGCATCAGTAGAATATAAATCGAGCAATACATCCTTTGCATTGCTTACTGAACCAGGACGCAAACGTGCCCGCAGACGAACCAAACGGAACACGGGTAAATCTTCATCATGAATCGAAAATAGCACTTGCTTAGTAAGAACAAATGCGACTCGCACGTTGCGGGAAGTTTCTTCTTCATCCAATAAGAAATCGGTCCGAATATGGAGGTGGCCATCATCCGCCTCAAAATAACGCGCAGAAGCCTCTAAGTCACCCAGGTCATCCAACTCGGGCAAAAGCACGCCAAATGCCTCTTTAATCCAAATAAGCTCTTCTTCTTCTGGATCAACAACATCAATCCATATAGGATTAGCGTATTGCAACAATTCATTGCGATCTTCGACTTGCTCTTGAGAGAGGCGGCCATTTTGTAGGACGAACAAGTTGATCATGGTGAACTCCTAAGGAATGTGCGCTAGTTTATCCTATAGAACATGATAGTTTCAGTAAAATAAGCCAAACCCAATGAACTCAAGCTCAAATACCTTTACCCAGCAACTCCAGTCTGCGTGGGCTTCCCAAGGCAGTATGCTGTGCGTTGGCTTTGACCCCGATCCTAAGCGCTTACCTACGGTCCTGCAAGGGAAGCCTGAGGGGATTTTTGAGTTCTGCCGTGACATCGCTGATGCTACTGCGGATTTAGTGTGCTCGTTCAAACCCCAGTTTGCTTACTTCGCGTCACAAAGGGCTGAGGCCCAATTAGAAAAGCTGATCAAGCATCTAAAGGATCGTTATCCACATATCCCTGTTATTTTGGACTCAAAGCGTGGAGATATTGGTAGCACTGCCGATCACTACGCTCTAGAGGCTTTTGAGCGCTATGGCGCCGATGCCATCACCGTAAACCCATACATGGGCTTTGACACGATTGAGCCCTACTTAAAACATCCCGGCAAAGGCGTCATCGTACTTTGCCGCACCTCCAATCCCGGTGGTTCCGATTTGCAATTTCTGAATGTTGGGCCCAAGGGAGAACCGCTGTATTTGCATATTGCCCAACTAGCTGCACAGCAGTGGAATAGCTCCGGTCAGATTGGTCTAGTGGTAGGCGCCACATTCCCAGAAGAAATATCGAAGGTTCGTGCGATCGTCGGTGATATGCCTTTACTCATCCCTGGTATTGGTGCTCAAGGCGGTGATATTGAGGCCACTGTGAAAGCCGGCGGCATCGCTGGTGCACCTGGTACAGGAATGATCATCAATTCCTCGAGAGCGATCTTATACGCCAGCTCTGGCAATAATTTTGCACAAGCTGCACGCTTGGTGGCGCAACGCACTCGCGATGCCCTCAGAGCTGCTGCTTAGGACTACTAATTTAAGACTGCTACTTAGAACTCTTGGGATTGGGAGCCAAAGCAACTCGATCCATGTTTTCTAAGATGAAATCTTGGCGAGTTGGGAAGTGAATATTAGCCTTACGGCAGTATTGCGGCTTATCAAAACATTTAGGGGCAGGTAATGCAGAAGCCAGAGCGGCAGCTTGCTCTCGGTCTAATGATGCTGGAGTGCTTGCGTAGTAATAATGGGAGGCTGCACCAACTCCAAAAATACCCTCACCCCACTCAACCGAATTGAGATAAATCTCAAAAAGTCTTTGCTTAGAAAGTGCTAATTCCAAAAGTCCTGTAATGATGAGCTCTTGGCCTTTGCGCAAATAATTTTGCTCGGAAGAAAGAAATAAATTCTTAGCCAATTGTTGAGTAATTGTTGAACCCCCACGTAAAGCTGTCTTTGATTTGTTGCCAGATTGATTTTTTTGTTGATTCTTTTCCCAGGCCTTTTGCATATCCTCAACTCGCACACCTTTGTGCTGGAAAAAGATATCGTCTTCACTCACCAAGACAGCGCGCTTGAGATTATTCGAAATCTTGCTATAGGGGACCCATTCTGAATAAACAGGACAAGACCAGTGCCAAGTGCATAAACGCCATCGCTCAGCCCTCTGAAATGCCGTACTTGATGGATCTAAAGTAGTCCATAAGCCTATCTGAATCGCAAAGAAAGCCTGCATTGCCAGAAAACCACAAAGCAAACATTTGACTACGTAAATAAGCCAACGCATAGCAAAGATTAGCTGCGTAACTGGGCTAATATCGCGCGCGGGTCTATGGCTGCAGCTAACTCTGATCCTCGCCATAACAAAAATGCATCCGCTGCTTGCTCTACCAACATACCCAAGCCATCACTCACTCGGGCGCCTCTTTGTAAGGCTTGTTGCATGAGTGGTGTTGTTTTCCCATACACCATGTCATAGGCAAATGAACTGGGTACAAAAATATTGCTCACTGCTTTTGCAGTTAAAGGGGAGACATCTTCAAGCCCAGCAGCGGTAGCATTAATAACCAAATCAAAAGGGTGTGGTGTTACAACTGAATCCTCTAAGTCCAACAGGGTGCGGGATTCTAGGGCAACTTCTTGGGCGGCAGCCAAATCGGCGTATAGGCTTACCAGCTCATCTGCCTTTGTACTTGAGCGGTTGGCAATTACTAAACATTTCGGCGCTTGCTCCAGCAATGGGCCAATCACCCCACGCGCCGCCCCACCCGCTCCCAAAAGCAAAATTCTAGACTCATGTAGGGCAATGCCTTGTGCCAATAAATCTCGAACTAGTCCAGCGCCGTCTGTATTGTCACCATGGATCTTGCCATCTTTAATCCAGAGCGTATTGACTGCACCAGCCAATTGAGCGCGGCTTGTTAATACCTCTGCAAAGTTGCGTGCATCCAACTTGAATGGAATTGTCACATTCATACCCTTGCCGCCAGCAGCAAAAAATGCCTTCGCAGTCTGGGCAAAAGAAGGTAATTCAGCTTGCAAACGGCCATAGTGCATTTTTTGCTTTGCCTGTGCCGCAAAAGCTTGGTGAATGAAAGGAGACTTGCTATGAGAAATAGGGTTACCCGCAACAGCGTATACATCCACGCCAGCATGAAGGCGGGGGTCGGTATGGAGTTCTGGAGAAATAGACGAGTTCATGATGACTACAGAATAAGCGAATTCATAGATTTCAAAAAAATTATTGCTTTAGCTCGAGGCGGTCAGCACTATCCCGGGTGAACTCAAAAGTAGAGATCCAATCGAGCACGTCTATTTGCTTGCGCATCTCAGAAGGAAATGGGCCAAACGGAGCTGATGCGCGCACAATTGCCAGCGCCTGTCGATCTAACTCGGGATTACCGGAGCTGCGACCAATGGAAAGGCCGTCCTTACCCTGCGCACTACTAGTAATGCGACCTTGAGCGTCTACGCTGACTACGATCACTAAGCTGCCATATAAGGGGCGCCCATTGGCTCGAGGGAAAAAAGCGCTCCCATAGGCTTCAATCTTTTGGCGCATGGCATCGTAATAATGGGCAAAGCTCACTGCTTTTGTATTGGTGCCCGTTAATATCTTCCGACGTGGCTCGCGTCCATTAACCTGCAAACGCTTTGCTAACTCGGCCTCTAAAGAATTGAGTTGAGGGGCAATTTTTTGCTCTTCCCCACTTTTGCGCCCACCTGCACGAGCTCGCTGCTCATCGAGTTTGGCCAACATTTGTTTTTGTTGCTTCTCTAAGACTTCAAGACGTGCTTCCGCACCCAATCTTGCTCGGTGCAAAGCAGTGGCATCTTGGTCCTCTGTTTTACCGCCACCCTGTAAGTCAGCTTGCGCTAATTTGTTTGCTTGCTTAGGTGGTAGTGTGTTGCTGGCGTTCACCAGCACCACACTTAAAGGGGTGTTGAGGCGGCGATTCTGAATCTCACCAAATCCCCAACGAATAGAGAGAAAAAGGGCGTGAATGAAAAGTGATACGCACAGCGCCAACCAAAAAGGATGGCGACGCCAAGTTTTTGGAATGTAGGCAATAGCTTTACCTAATTTTTCAGGCGGGGCCATTTCATTTGACTTCATTTGCGCTGCCATCTTCTTCGGCGCCCTCCGAAGGTATAAGACCATCTTCAGCGACTTTCTCAGGCGATTCAATCTTTGTTTCAATCTCAAGCACTCTGACTGCTGCGCTCAATTGCAATAAATCAATATCGGCAACTACTACTTCAGCACGCGTCATGCGGGGATGGCTGGCCAACTCTGGAATGGGTAGATGCAATGGAATCAACTCCAGTCTAGACATGCCTTCTTTTAGATGACACACAAACACATTCTTAGAGTCACCGTCTTGAGAAATCCAACGCAAGCACCAGTATTTCTCTAATCTATCCTGGTACTCTCCATAAGTTTGATAACAAGCTTCAAAGTCAGCAGCAATGCCCATCAGAGTGGCATCGCGCGGTGGGAATGGTGCGACCATCTTGGCCGTAACACCATGCTTTGCCAAAGCAATCAGTTGCCACTGGTTCACCAAATCAGAGTAGCGCCGTAGCGGCGAGGTACACCAAGCGTAGTAATCCAAACCTAGGCCCTCATGAGGTCCTGGAGTGGTTTGCATCCGTGTGCGCAAAGGACCCCATCCTTTCTGAGTTCTAAACAGACCAGGCAAGCCATGATCAGCCAATAATTGACCAGAAGCACTATTACAAAAAATCATCCACTCCGCAACAATCGTATCGAGAATAGAACCCCGTTGACGCGGGACGATCTCCACACGTACAGCTCCATCCAGATCTTGTATCTGAAAATGAAAGTCTCTTGCGAGGGCATTCGGGTCAATTAACCCCAGTTGCTCAGCACGAAGTCCATTTGCAATGCGCTTTTCTTGTCGTCCAGCATGAAGCTGTTTTGCGGCTTTCCATAAAATAGCTAACTCTTTGCGATACGAATAGCTCGCAGACTCATCGGCAAGACTTTCTTCGCTCACCAGATGCTCAATATCCTCAAGTCGGAGATTGGCCACCATTGGCACCATCTCGGCACGCATCTGCAAGGACTCTCGATCCAGCACCCCTTCGACATCAATATCCACATAGATTGAAAGAGCCGGACGTGCAACACCCTCATCCAAGGAAAACTGTTCAATCACTGAATCAGGCAACATCGTAATTTTGTCGCCCGGAAAATATACGGTAGACATGCGACTACGCGCCACCTGATCCAAAGGATCATCCTTGTTAATTGCTAATCCAGGCGCAGCAATATGAATGCCGATTCGATGTCCGCCAGCAGGCAAATCCGTGACCGATAAAGCATCATCAATCTCGGTAGTGCCGGAGTCATCGATAGAAAAGGCTTGCACTTCTGCTATTGAGAGTTCTGCAATCGCAGCAGCATAAGCATCTGGGTCAACTCCGATGCCCTCATTGTGGGCAGCTCCACCAGGGAAGTGAGTCTTTAAAAACATGCCTTGGTGATAGGCCAATGGAGAATCAATCGCACCACAACGAATCATTAGCTGGGCTGGAGATTCACCTGTCTCAGTACAAGCAGCGCTCAAAGCCTTGTATGCGGAGGTATTTTTATCTGGAGAAAATAAGAGTTGTGAGGCAGATGACTTGAGAGCTTCAGGGAAAGTGCCTATGACCAATTCTTTTTGCCAATCGGCCTGCTGCTCTAATTCTTTTTGTTTACGCTCTAATGCAACCAACCCTGCCTGTAACTGCTCAAGGGGAGCTCGTTGAAAGCGGCCGCGACCCTTGCGGCGAAAAAATACTGGGGCACCTTGTAAAGCAATCGCTAAGGCAAGCTGCTGTGCAATGCTTGCCTGCGCACCAAAATATTCCAACGACACCTCAACCAAACCAAACTCTTCATCTGGAGCGCAATCCCAAAGCAACTGTAGATCAATCTCTTTCGATAAGATATTGGCTTCATCCATTACTGCTTGTGCCTCTGGTTTTTCAAAGCGCAACCAAACTTCCTTCGCCTTTAGTTTGATTTTCTTGCCTGAAAGACTAGTTGCTTGCCATGACTCCGTATCGCCCGAACCAGATGCAGACTGCACTGTGGCGATTTTGATATCGCCGCCCTCTTCGTATAAAAGATTCATACTTAGAGCGAGATCCCGCCGCTAGCCTCTAAAGCAACTCCATTGACGTAGCTAGCCTCATCGCTGGCCAGAAATAAATAGACATTGGCCATTTCTTCAGGGGTACCAAGTCTGCCAAGCCAACTGCGCCTCTCGATATCCTGCAAAATATTTTCTGGCATGGCTTTTACCATCTCGGTCGCAATAAATCCTGGGCAAACGGCGTTTACGCGAATGCCTTTGGACCCGAGCTCACGCGCCCAAGTTTTGGTAAAACCAATCACGCCAAACTTCGTAGCTGAGTAATTGGTTTGACCAAAATTACCGTAAATTCCAACAACGCTTGAGGCATTAACGATAGCACCCGATCCTGCTTCGAGCATATGAGGAACGACCAACTGCGTGCAGTTGAAAACCCCTTTTAGATTGACATCGATCACGCTATCAAACTGCGCCTCAGTCATCTTTACTAAACGCGCATCCTGAGTAATACCAGCGTTATTAATCAAGATGTCGATGCGGCCATGTTTTTGCATTACTTCATCTACTACCGCCTGAATACTGACGCGATCAGTCACGTCCATTGCATAAGCTTCCGCATTCGGAACCTGCGCGGCAGCATCTTTTACAGCCTCAAGATTGATACCAGCAATGATCACTTTTGCACCCTCTTGCCCAAAACGCTGTGCCGTGGCAAAGCCAATTCCCTTGGCAGCGCCTGTAATGATTGCCACTTTGTCTTTTAATCTGTTACTCATTTTTTCCCTCTATTTACGTCTATTAGACCGCAATGGCCTGTAATATTTTTTGATGTACCCCGCCAAATCCGCCATTACTCATCACTAGGATGTGATCACCAGGCTTTGCCTCCTTAGATACAGCCTTGACTAAAGCCTCCAGATCATCAAAAGCTTGCGCCTTAGCTTGCTCTTGAGCATTGAGTGGTGACAACACTTCCTGCAAATCCCAGCCTAAAAATTCTTTACCAGCGTTGGCACCGTAGGCAAATACCTTATCCGCTGCTTGCAGGCTTGCCGGTAATTGGGCTTTCATCACCCCAAGCTTCATCGTATTGGAACGAGGCTCCAAGATGGCCAAAATTCGGGCATTACCTACGTGACGACGCAAACCATCTAGCGTAGTAGTAATGGCAGTTGGATGATGCGCAAAATCGTCATACACCGTAATGTTATTAGCAACGCCAATTGTCTCTAAGCGGCGTTTGACATTCTTAAATTGAGCTAATGCCCTTGCTGAATCTAGAGGAGAAATGCCAATGTGATTTGCTGAAGCGATGGCAGCTAAGGCATTGAGTTGATTGTGGCGTCCCATCACCCCAGAATCTACAGCCCACTTCACATTCGCTACCTCTTTGCCAGACTTGCGCACAATGAAACCATCTCCTTCTTGAGCAATTAACGACCATTCATTTGCAACTTCGTGCCCAAAACGCTCAACTGGCGCCCAAGCACCGCGTGTGACTACCCGCTCCAAAGCAGGCTCCTCAGCATTCACAACCAACAGACCATCGCTAGGTACGGTGCGAACTAAATGATGGAATTGAGTTTCTATTACCGCGAGATCGGCAAAAATATCGGCATGGTCAAATTCCAAATTGTTGAGCAAAGCAGTGCGGGGTCTGTAGTGAACAAACTTACTGCGCTTATCAAAAAACGCCGTATCGTATTCATCAGCTTCAATCACAAAATATTGACTCTCACCTAAGCGTGCCGATACGGTGAAATTCAGAGGCACGCCACCAATCAAATAACCTGGTTTGTAGCCATTCAATTCTAAAATCCATGTGAGCATGGCCGCTGTGGTGGTCTTACCATGCGTGCCAGCAACTGCTAAGACGTGTCGACCGTATAAAACTTGTTCGCCTAGCCACTGCGGTCCAGAAATATAAGACAGACCTTGATTCAGAATGGCCTCCATCAATAGATTACCCCGAGAAACCACATTTCCGATAACAAATAAATCAGGCATCGTCTCAAACTGCAATAATTGGTCTGGTGAAAATCCTTCAATCAGTTCGATGCCTTGAGCCTCAAGCTGAGTACTCATTGGCGGATAGACGTTAGCGTCGCAACCAGTAACACGATGTCCGGCCTGCCGAGCAATTGCGGCTATGCCGCCCATGAAAGTACCGCAAATGCCCAAGATATGTATATGCATCTGCGAATTTTAGCGAAGGAGTTGCAATGAACCGAAGACAATGGCTCATCATCGTCGTAATTAGTCTACTGGCATTGCTTGGGGGCACCCTTACTTCGCAGTGGATTTCCAAAACAGGGCTTGCGAGCGAGCCCTCCATCAAAGCCTTTTTTGCCAATGCTTGGCAATCACCCGATGGAAAGCCCATAAATTCGGTTGAATGGCAGGGAAAAGTCTTGGTGGTGAACTTTTGGGCCTCCTGGTGCCCTCCTTGCGTCGAGGAAATGCCTACTTTAGATCTGCTTCAGCAAGAATTTTTGCAGCAAAATGTCGTATTTGTCGGCATCGGTATTGATTCACCCTCTAATATTCGCGAATTCCTGAAAAGCACCCCTGTCTCCTACCCAATTGTGATTGGCGGCCTGGAGGGTAGCAGCCTGTCAAAACAAATGGGAAATACTCAAGGAGCCCTACCTTACACAGTGATCATCAGCGCCAAAGGAAAAGCCGTCTACACAAAATTAGGAAAGATAAACGAAGAAGAGCTCAGAAAATCAATTAAATCTGCTTTATAAGATATTTTGTTGAATTTTAGAAATTAAGCTATTGTTTTAAATTGCTTAACTTTTAGGCAATTAGTTGGATTATTTTTGATATTCGTCTACCTAAATAGAGAAAAATCTGCATTTGCATCTGTTTTTAATCTTTTAGCCCCGCTAGGAATGTATACTGCCTTCCTTAACAGTTGATGTAAATCAATGGCCAGGTTAGCTAAAGCCCAATTAAGCAATTAACTCCTAACTGCCTCTAAAAATAGGGATCTATGTCAAAAAAAGCTTCAATTCTCGTAATTCAGGGTCCAAACCTTAATCTATTGGGAAGCCGTGAACCAGAGGTTTATGGAAAAACTACACTCGAAGAGATCCATAGAAAGTTAGAAGATCTGGCTAAAGCCCAATCTGTGGATTTGAGTACCTATCAAAGTAATCATGAAGGCGAACTGATTGATCGCATTCAAAAAGCAAAACAAGATGGGGTTGATTTCATCATCATCAATCCCGGAGCATTTACCCATACCAGCGTTGCACTACGTGATGTTTTGGCTGGAGTGGCAATCCCTTTTGTGGAAATCCATCTATCCAACATTCACCAGCGTGAAGAATTCCGCAAACATTCCTATTTATCCGATATTGCTACAGGCGTGATCTGTGGTCTCGGAGCAATCGGTTATGAATTGGCGCTGCAAGCAGCTATTGCCCGTCTACAAAAATAAGCTTCATTAAAGAATTACAAGAGAGGAAGTACTCGCATGGATCTGAGAAAATTAAAAACCTTGATCGACCTAGTCTCTGAGTCGGGCATTTCTGAATTAGAGGTTAATGAAGGTGAAGACCGTGTTCGCATTGTTAATGCCGGATCTTCAGCGCCAACTGGGCAAGTGGTTTATGCAACTCAACCAGCACCAATTATGCAAGCTCCGCCGGCCACCAATCCAGAGTCTGCTCCCTCAAGTACTGAGACACTAAGTACTGATACCGGTTTTGTTGCACGCTCTCCGATGGTTGGTACTTTCTATCGCGCGGCAAATCCAGAGTCACCAAACTTTGTCAATATTGGTGATACGGTAAAAGTAGGCCAAACACTTTGCATTATTGAAGCCATGAAGTTGCTCAATGAGATTGAATCCGAACAAGCTGGCGTAATTAAAGAGATTCTTTGTGAAAATGGTCAAGGGGTCGAGTTTGATCAACCTCTGTTCATCATTGCTTAATTCATCAAGCCCTCTAATCCATTTTTACTTAACTTAGAGCTGCCATGTTCGATAAGATTCTGATTGCCAATCGGGGGGAAATTGCTCTCCGCATCCAGCGGGCCTGCCGCGAGTTAGGAATTAAAACTGTAGTGGTCTACTCCACTGCAGATAAAGAAGCCAAATATGTAAAGCTCGCTGATGAAGCAGTATGTATAGGACCTGCTCCATCGCCGTTAAGCTATCTCAATATGCCAGCCATTATTTCGGCTGCTGAAGTAACCGATGCTGAAGCAATTCACCCCGGCTATGGCTTCCTCTCTGAGAATGCTGACTTTGCTGAACGCGTTGAAAAATCAGGCTTTGCCTTCATTGGACCGACTGCAGCATCAATTCGCCTGATGGGCGACAAGGTATCCGCAAAACGCGCCATGATTAAAGCGGGTGTGCCTTGCGTGCCCGGTTCTGAGGGCGCCTTACCCGATGACCCAAAAGAAATTATTGCTACGGCTAAAAAAGTAGGGTATCCAGTCATCATCAAAGCCGCTGGTGGCGGTGGTGGACGTGGCATGCGTGTTGTGCACACAGAAGCCGCACTCCTAAATGCCGTCAATATGACGCGTGAAGAAGCGGGACGTGCTTTTGGTAATCCAGAAGTCTATATGGAGAAGTTTTTAGAAAAACCTCGCCACGTAGAGATTCAAATTCTGGCGGATACGCATGGCAGCGCAATCTGGTTAGGCGAACGTGACTGCTCAATGCAGCGTCGCCATCAAAAAGTTATTGAAGAAGCGCCCGCACCTGGTATTGATCGTCGCTTGATTGCGAAGATTGGCGAGCGCTGTGCAGAAGCCTGCCGTAGGATTGGCTACCGTGGTGCAGGAACCTTTGAGTTTCTTTATGAGAATAACGAGTTCTTCTTTATCGAGATGAATACCCGCGTTCAGGTTGAACACCCTGTAACTGAAATGATTACTGGTGTCGATATCGTTCAAGAACAGATTCGGATTGCTGCTGGCCTGAAACTAGCCTATCGCCAAAAAGACATTGTGTTCCGTGGGCATGCCATTGAATGCCGCTTAAATGCGGAAGATCCTTTCAAGTTCACTCCAAGCCCAGGCAAAATAGGGTCCTTCCATATGCCAGGTGGCCCCGGAATTCGTGTGGATTCACATGCCTACAGTGGCTATGTTGTGCCTTCAAATTATGACTCGATGATTGGTAAGTTAATCTCTTACGGCAATACTCGCGAACAAGCGATCCGCCGCATGCAAATTGCTCTCTCAGAGATGGTCATTGATGGCATTACGACTAACGTACCTTTGCACCGTGAACTCATGTTGGATCCGAACTTCATAGAAGGTGGTACCAGCATTCATTACCTAGAGCATCGGCTAGAAGAGCAAGCCGCTAGTCGCGGAAAACCTTAATTCATGCGAGTGCCTTATGTCTTATCGTGAACTCGTATTCACGGTAGCGGCTGAAACTGCAGAACCTTTAGGTGATGTGCTGTTGGAATTGGGCGCCCTTTCCGTCACCGTAGAAGATGATGCTGCCGGTGGATACGATGAAAACCCCTTGTATGGAGAGCCTGGCCTGTCTCCAGAAGTTCAAGCATGGGATAGATCTTCGGTTACCGCCCTCTTTAATCCAGAGATAGATGCTTCTGCTAGCGCAGAATTTATTCCAGAGTTATTGACCTCCCTAAAAGAGTCTGGCTTTCACTTATCTACGCCACAAGAAAACATTGTTGAAGAGCAAGATTGGGTGCGGCTTACCCAAAGTCAGTTTGCCCCGATTCAGATTGGAAAACGCATTTGGGTGGTTCCATCTTGGCACGAAGCCCCAAGCGATCCAAACGCTATTTGTTTAGCAGTCGATCCAGGTTTGGCTTTTGGTACTGGCAGTCATCCAACTACCCACTTATGTTTACTTTGGCTGGAAGAACATTCTGGGCTTCACAATCAAAGCCTGCTTGACTACGGATGTGGCTCAGGAATCTTGGCCATTGCAGCGGCCAAATTGGGCTGCAAACCAGTGATTGGTACCGATATCGACCCGCAAGCGATGGTAGCAGCGCGCAGCAATGCAGAAATTAATCACACCGAGATTCAGTTCGTTCTGCCTAACGAAGATGCGCAAGAACTTGCTGCAGAAACTAAATATGACATTGTGATGGCCAATATTCTGGCGAATCCACTGCAAGTGCTTGCTCCCGCATTGGTTAATAAAATGCGTTTAGGCGGTCAGATTGTTCTCTCTGGAGTGTTGGCTCGTCAGGCCGAAGAGGTGATGGCGACCTATAGCCAATGGCTAGAACTCTCCGTCTGGAAAGAAAGTGAAGGTTGGGTTTGCCTGCATGGCACTCTCAGTAAAGAGTGGTGGAGTACTAAAGAGACTCGTTTTGCTGCACCTGCGCAAAAAAAAAGAATTCGGTTAGCACTACTTAGCTTTTTTTTAGTCTTACTTCTTGTGTTTGCAGAGCACCTCTCCAGAAATACACTGCTTCCATCACTAGCTCCACGTGTTGATGGCACATCGAATGCTTTTGCAGTCACTGCATTTTCTGCATTACAGCGGGTTGATGAGAAATTATGTAGTGCACTAGGATGCTTCAATCGCCCTGTGAGGGATTTTTCTGCTTGGAAAATAACTTCTGCCACCCTATCTCCTGAAAACGCGCGAGAGGGGCTTAAAAGCCCCACAAATCAATCGATACTACAAGTTGCAATACAAAATCGTCTTGCGCTTGCTGTTTTAGCTCCTAATTTAGAAATTTCTCTTACTGATGCAGAAGAGTCTGAGATCAAATCAATCCAATTAACACCAAAAGAATGGCTACCTATCACCTGGCAAGAATCTCATACTGATTTTTTACGTAACGGCATTGCCTCAGGCGAACAAATCCAAACTGATTTACCTCTTTCGTTGCCAGCAAATGCTGCAGGCTTTCGAGTGAGGGTGTTTTACCCCCAAACGCAACCCTAAATTCGCTTGAGCTTTATTCTTACTATTATTCACTTTTATTCGTTTTCACTATTTACAGAAAGTAATACATGGCTAGCTTGATCTGTGGCTCTATCGCCTACGACACCATCATGAACTTTGAAGGCAAATTCGCTGATCAAATCTTGCCTGAGCAGATCCACATTCTGAACGTCGCCTTTTTAGTCCCCACAATGCGCCGAGAGTTTGGTGGTTGCGCTGGCAATATTGCTTACAACCTGAACCTTTTAGGCGGCGATCCCATCATCATGGCCACTGTTGGTGGTGATGCAGCCCCTTACCTAAATCGTCTAAAAGAACTGAATATCGACGCTAGCCACATTCGTCAAATCGATGAAGCATTTACTGCGCAGGCCATGATCACCACTGATCAAGCCAATAATCAAATCACCGCATTTCATCCTGGTGCCATGGGTGAATCACACTTAAATAAAGTTTCTGCAGTAGTAGCGGAGCGCAGTAAAAACAGCAAGGGCTCAGCTAAGTTAGGGATCGTGGCCCCAGATGGTCGCCAAGGAATGTGGGATCACTGTCATCAATTAGCCGATGCGAACATTCCCTTTATTTTTGATCCCGGCCAAGGCTTACCCATGTTTAATGGTCCCGAGCTCCTTGAGCTGGTTGATATCGCGAGTTATTTAGCTGTCAATGACTATGAGGGAGAAATGCTCGCCCAAAGAACGGGGCTTACCCTGACAAAAGTAGCTGAGCGTGTAAAGGCATTGATTGTTACTAAAGGTGCTGAAGGCGCAGATATCTATTCTGGTGGTAAGTGCATTGCCATTCCACCAGTACCAGCAGCAAGAGTAGTAGACCCAACAGGATGTGGCGATGCTTTCCGCGGTGGATTGCTTTTTGGATTGGAGAGCGACATGGATTGGGAAATTACTGGTCGCCTAGCAAGTTTGTTGGGTTCAATCAAAATTACCCACCAAGGACCACAAAATCACCAATTAAGCAAAGATGAGATAGCAGTTCAATTCAAATCCGCGTTTGGCTTCAGTTTCTAGCCCGGATCACTCTCTGTGGGCTTTTGCCCAAACTATCAACAAAAAGTAAGCAATAAAAAAGGGGTCTCGTGAGAGACCCCTTCGAGTAACACCCGTCTGTTAAGGACGTGTGCCAGTTGGGAAGGGCCAAGCAGCAGCAGGATTCAACGCACTAGTCGCTGGTGCAGCTTTCTTAGCCGCGGGCTTTTTTACAGCAGGGCCCGCTTTCTTCGCAGTAGGCTTAATTACTTTTTTTTTGCAGCTGGACGCTTTTTAGCAGCTGGACGCTTTTTAGCGGCTGGCTTCTTTGCGGCAGCTTTTTTAGCAGCTGGGCGCTTCTTAGCAGCAGGACGCTTTTTAGCAGCAGGACGCTTTTTAGCGGCAGCTTTTTTAGCAGCTGGACGCTTCTTAGCGGCAGGCTTCTTTTTAGCTACTTTTTTAGCAGCTGGTTTCTTAGCAGCTACTTTTTTCTTAGCAGCTGGTTTTTTTGCAGCAGGTTTTTTCTTGGCGATTGCCATAGTATTGCTCCTTCACGTGAGGATTAGTACAAACTTCCGATTAAGAAGACCCGACCATTCATTTCCGCCTGGTTTTGCAACCACTTGGATCTGACGAGCGAGCCATTCATCGGCGCGCGGCTTGATGCTAAGTGCTGCACGCTAATGAATCTTGGAAAAAAAGCCGTGACCCCAAAAGGTAACGGCTTCTTAAATATGCTGGAAAAAATTGAGGGAATAGTACAGGCACCCTTAAACAAGGGTTTTCGGATTTGAGTCTGGTTTTGCTGACTTCTAAAACTATCCAACCGTCTAATCTCCTATTTAGCCAGTTGTGCGCTTTCTTATTACTTTGTTACTCCCAATTCAGCGCACCACCGGTTTGATACTCAATAACGCGTGTCTCAAAAAAGTTTCGTTCTTTTTTCAGATCAATCATTTCTGACATCCATGGAAATGGATTCTCTTCATTTGGGAACATCGCGTCAAGTCCTATTTGCAAACATCTGCGATTACAGATGTATCTTAGGTACCCTTTGAACATCGGAGCGTTCAATCCGAGCACTCCTCGAGGCATCGTATCTTCGGCATAACGGTACTCTAATTCGACCGCTTTTTCGAAGATCGATTTGATCTCGTCTTTGAACGCGGAAGTCCATAACTGCGGGTTCTCCAGCTTAATTTGATTAATTAAATCGATGCCAAAATTACAGTGCATTGACTCGTCGCGAAGGATGTATTGATACTGCTCAGCAGCACCCGTCATTTTGTTTTGACGACCCATTGCAAGTATTTGCGTAAAACCAACATAAAAGAATAATCCTTCCATTACGCAGGCAAAAACGATGAGCGAACGCAGTAATGTTTGGTCAGTTTCTAATGTGCCAGTCTTAAAATTTGGATTAGTAAGCACATCAATGTAAGGAATTAAGAACTCATCTTTAGCGCGAATCGAGTCAATCTCGTGATACGCATTGAAGATTTCACTCTGGTCTAAGCCCAAGGATTCCACAATATATTGGTATGCATGGGTATGAATTGCCTCTTCAAAAGCCTGACGTAATAGGTATTGACGGCACTCTGGCGCAGTAATGTGGCGGTAAGTACCCAAAACAATATTGTTGGCCGCCAACGAATCGGCAGTGGTAAAGAAACCGAGGTTGCGTTTAATAATGCGGCGCTCATCCTCTGTTAAACCATTCGGATCCTTCCAAAGCGCAATATCGCGGTTCATATTGATCTCTTGTGGCATCCAATGGTTTGCGCAACCAGCTAAATACTTCTCCCACGCCCACTTATATTTAAATGGTACCAACTGATTCACGTCAGTCTTGGCATTAATAACGCGCTTATCAGCTGCATTCACACGCAAGGCTACGCCACCAGATAAATTGGCGACCTCTACCGGCGCAGGCGCTACGGTTTGTGCTGCCATCGCAACTTGATCTGGCTGCGGACGTTGTGGCTCCACTGCAAGCGGCTGCGGTACAAAGGCAGCTTTCGTTAGTGCTGGAGCAACTTCCTCATCCCAATTCAACATAACTCTCTCCTCAATTCTTCTATTTCTAGCCAATAAGCAAATCGCTTATTGGCAAGCTTCACATTCTTCGAAACCAGCATCGCCTGGACGCATTGTGCAAACCGGGCCGTCAGCTTCAACTCCGCCAGCAGCACTTGCAGCAGCTGCGTCGGTACCATTAACACCGCCACCGCTAGAAACGGAATTCAGCTGGCCGCTAGTAACAGTCGACTTCTCAACGTGCGTTGCGGCCATAGTGCGGAGGTAGTAGGTTGTCTTCAAACCACGCAACCAGGCTAATTTATAAGTGTCATCCAATTTCTTACCAGATGCACCGCCCATGTAGATATTCAAGGACTGTGCTTGGTCAATCCACTTCTGACGACGGGAAGCAGCCTCAACCAACCAGCTTGGCTCAACTTCAAAGGCAGTCGCGTACAAATCTCGCAAATCCTGTGGAATACGATCGATCTTCGACAAAGTACCATCAAAGTACTTCAAATCGGCAATCATTACTTCATCCCAAAGGCCGCGATCCTTCAAATCACGCACCAGGTACTCGTTCACCACTGTGAACTCACCAGAAAGGTTTGATTTCACAAACAGGTTCTGGAATGTTGGTTCGATACAAGCAGAAACGCCGATGATGTTCGAAATCGTTGCAGTTGGGGCAATCGCTACACAATTGGAGTTACGCATGCCATGTTGCTTGATGCGAGCACGTAAACCACTCCAATCCATTGCGGAAGAGTTGTCTACCTCTAGATAACCGCCGCGCTCAGCTGCCAACAACGCCACTGAATCTTGTGGAAGGATGCCTCGGTCCCATAAAGAACCTTTGTAAGTGCTATAAACGCCCCGCTCTTCTGCCAATTCGCATGAAGCTTGGTAAGCGTAGTAGCAAACTGCTTCCATAGAGGAATCCGCAAATTTCACAGCTTCGTCGCTAGCGTAAGGAATGCGCTGCATATGCAAGCAGTCCTGGAAGCCCATAATGCCCATACCAACTGGACGATGCTTCAGATTAGAGTTGCGTGCTTTTACAACAGCGTAGTAGTTAATGTCGATGACGTTGTCGAGCATACGCATTGCAGTGCGTACAGTCTTCTGGAGCTTCTCGTGGTCCAAAATCATCTTGCCACTAGCGTCGGTAGTCATATGCGCTGTTAAGTTCACAGAACCCAAGTTACATACGGCAATCTCGGTCTCGTTCGTGTTCAGAGTGATCTCTGTGCACAAATTAGAAGAGTGAACCACCCCAACGTGCTGTTGTGGGCTACGAATGTTACAAGGATCTTTAAACGTAATCCAAGGATGACCTGTTTCAAACAACATGCCAAGCATCTTGCGCCATAACTGCTGTGCGGGGATCCTGCGGAATGGCTTTAACTCACCACGGTCTGCTTTTTGCTCATAGGCTACATAAGCTTCTTCGAAGGCCTTACCGTACTTGTCATGCAAGTCAGGGGTATTGGATGGGGAGAACAAAGTCCAATCGCCATTTTCCATGACGCGCTTCATAAACAAGTCAGGAATCCAGTTGGAGGTGTTCATATCATGGGTACGACGACGGTCATCACCAGTGTTCTTGCGCAACTCCAAGAATTCTTCAATATCTAAATGCCATGTTTCCAAATAGGCGCAAACAGCACCCTTGCGCTTGCCACCCTGATTCACGGCAACCGCAGTGTCGTTCACCACTTTTAAGAATGGCACGACGCCCTGGGATTTACCGTTGGTACCTTTGATATGACTTCCTAGTGCGCGAACGTTTGTCCAATCGTTACCCAAACCACCGGCAAACTTCGATAACAGCGCATTCTCTTTTAATGCTTCGTAGATACCATCAAGGTCATCATCTACAGTCGTCAAATAGCAGCTTGAGAGCTGTGGACGTGTTGTCGCTGAGTTGAATAATGTAGGCGTGCTGGACATGAAATCGAATGTTGAAAGGATTTCATAGAATTCAATCGCACGCCGCTCACGGTCAAGCTCATTTAAAGACAAGCCCATTGCCACACGCATAAAGAAAGCCTGTGGCATCTCAATACGACGCTCTTCAATGTGCAAGAAGTAGCGGTCATACAAGGTTTGCAAACCAAGATAGTTGAACTGCAAGTCACGGCTAGCATTTAATGCTGCAGCCAAACGTGGCAAGTCAAATTCACGCATCCGTGGATCTAATAACTCAGCAGCAATACCTTCGTTGATGTATTTCGCAAAGTAAGTACCGTATTCAGCCTGCATATTGCCTTGCAATACCTCATGGCCCAAAATTTCTTTCCGAATCACATGCATCAAGATGCGGGCTGTTGCCTGGCTGTAAGCAGGATCTTTTTCAATCAAGGTACGGGAAGCCAAGATAGCTGAGTCATAAACTTGAGCCATTGGTACACCATCGTACAAATTCTTGATAGTTTCAGTAATGATTGGCGTGGCATCGATTTGATTACCCAAGCCTTCACAAGCTGCTTCTATCACTGTGCGCAAAGCAGCCATATCAAGCCACTTCTCTTGGCCCTCATCGGTAACCTTGATACCAGATTCACCAGCTTGATTAGCTACTTGAGTATCTTGAGATGATTCTTGTTGAGCCGCACGCTCTTGATTCCGTTTTTCACGATAGAGCACATAGGCGCGGGCAACGTTGTGCTCGCCACTGCGCATCAAAGCCAATTCAACTTGGTCTTGAATATCCTCAATATGGAAAGTGCCCCCATTTGGACGGCTACGCAATAAAGCACGCACAACGGAATTGGTTAATTGTTCAACCTGCTCACGCACGCGTGCAGAGGCAGCTCCCTGGCCACCATTAACCGCTAAAAATGCTTTGGTTACTGCAATGGCAATTTTGGATGGCTCAAATGCAACAACAGAGCCATTACGGCGAATAATTTTGTAGTCAGACAATTGTGTTGCCTGCGTGCCACCAACACCACCAGCCACAAAACCAGCAGAAGGGGCTTGATTGATCTCCCCCGCAGGACCCATTCCTGGGTTATTCGCTCCAGTTGGCTGGCCTGCCGTTAGTGGATTTGCGTATGTCATGTTGCTCCTGCTTATATATAGTTATTTGGACAAATTATCGTTAAAAAACAATAGGGTATTACGGGGTTTAAACACTACATCTAGTGTCATTAACTGCATTGGGTACTAAGTATAGGGAAATATTCAGTCTTTTGTAAGTTATTTATGACAAATTTTTGTCAGTACTTTCACTAGGTTTTCATCTTTTTTTAAGGTCAAGTTGGTGCTGAATTTTTAGACCTTTTAAGTAAAAGGCTAAACAAGTGAGCATATGCTCACATGAAACCATTTTCTCTAGCGTGAAACCACGCCGTAAGGCATTTTTTCTGGCGCAATAGCCGTCTCTTTTTGGAACCTTTCCCAATCAAAATATTTTCCTGGGTCTGTTTTTCGATCGGGCGCGATATCGCTATGCCCTGCAAATTGAAGATTTGGATAACTACTTAATAATTTTTGAACTAGTTGAGTTAATGATTTGTACTGAGTCTCAGTAAAAGGAGTATTGCCATCCCCTTCTAATTCAACGCCGATAGAAAAATTATTGCACTTTTCCCTGCCCATAAATGAGGATGAGCCTGCGTGCCAGGCTCTATTTTGGGTCGGTACAAACTGAACTAATTCACCTGTGCGAGTAATCAGAAAATGACTGGAAACTTTTTGGTCTGCTATTTCAGCAAAATACGGATGCTTATTAGGATCAAGTGTATTTTGAAAAAAATCCACAATATGGCGACTAGAGTCTTGGTTTTTAAATTCACCCGGCGGAAGACTGATGTGATGAATAACAAGTAAGTCAGGCTGCATATTTTCCAATCTAACATCTTGATTAGGGGAGACACGCCAAGACGCAGAACCGATCCAGCCCCGCTCATCCAGCGCTTGAAGATGCTCTTTTGAACAATAAAAGCGTCCATCATTTACCATCGCATCTGCTTGAGGTAGATGAACTTTGCAATATTGACATTGAACCATTGTTTGCGGCTTTACCGCTGCTGGAGCCTTATTGGCATTGGGCTTGACCATATTTTTTTGTTTAGTTTTGAGTTGCTTCTGACCCTTAAACCAAAGGTAAAAAACACCAACACCTAAAAACAATAGAATCCACTTAAGCAAGGGTCATACTCTCTGAAGGATTACTTCCAGCACGAAACGACTGCCGACATAAGCCAAAAGTAAAGCAGTGTATGCGCTTAATACCCAACGAATCGCAGCTCTGCCGCGCAAGCCCACTCGCCAACGCGCGATTAGTAAGCCTGCAAATAAGAACCAAGAAACTAATGCAAAAATCGTTTTGTGATCAAAGACCAAAGGCTTTCCAAATAGCGCTTGAGAAAACAACAAACCAGAGAACACCGTTAAGCTCAAAAGCGCAAAACCAACGTAAAGCAAATTAAATAGCAGGCTTTCCATTGTCATTAACGGTGGCAAGTCTTCGAGCCAATGGGCGATACGACTATTGGGGACAATGGCTAATTGACGGTGTAATGCGCGATCCTGCACGCTCATCAGCATGGCGTGCATAGCCGCCAAACTCAACAGGCCAACTGAAATGGTTGCCACAATAAAGTGTCCCTTGAACCATGGGTCAGCAACTGCCTTAGGTGAGATTAAGGTTCCTGGAAATAGATTTGGCAACAAGGTGCAAGCAAAGGCAAACAGCAAAGCCATCCAACGCAAACTGGAAATGGGCATAAACCAAGACTGAAACCAGTAAAAGGCAAGTCCAACCCAGGCAATGAGCGATAAATCTTGGGCAAAGCCAAAGACAAACCCTTCAGAAGTGAAGACTGAGTCATGCAGCTCAATGGCATGCACCAATAAAGCCAAGAAAATGCCTACCTGTATAAGCCCAGCGTACAAGGGAGACTCCACGCTACCCTTAGCTCTTGAGCCCAAAATGAGCAAAAGAATCAAGTAAAGCGCGGAAGGGAGCCAACCCGAACTTGAGTAACCTAAAATATCCATCTGGAAAGTCTAATCGATAAATGCTAGAGAACCTCACCGACCGTCTATCCCGTGTTGTGAAAACAATGCGGGGACAAGCCCGGCTTACTGAAGCCAACACCGCAGAAATGCTGCGGGAGATCCGTTTGGCCTTACTGGAGGCCGACGTAGCGCTACCAGTAGTGAAGTCACTACTAGAACAAATTAAATTTAAAGCCCTTGGCGAAGAAGTGGTTGGCAGCCTTAGCCCTGGTCAAGCCCTGGTTGCTGTAGTTCAGCGTGAACTTGCCCAAGTCATGATGGGCGACACTCAGCAAAGTGGCGAGCTGAATTTAGCAACCCAGCCTCCCGCGGTCATTTTGATGGCAGGTTTGCAAGGTGCGGGTAAAACTACCTCCGTTGGCAAGCTAGCAAAGTGGTTGCAAGAAAAAAAGAAAAAGAAGGTTCTGACTGTTTCTTGTGACGTATATCGTCCAGCCGCTATCGAGCAGCTAGAAACGGTTACCAAGCAGGTTGGTGCGGAATTTTTTCCGAGCAACATCAATCAAAAACCAAACGATATCGCTCTAGCAGCTCTAGACTGGGCACGCCGTCATTATTTTGATGTAGTAATAGTAGATACCGCAGGTCGTTTGGGTATTGATGAAGCACTCATGCAAGAAATTAAAACCTTACATGCAAGCTTAAATCCGATTGAAACCTTATTTGTAGTGGACGCCATGCTGGGCCAGGATGCCGTCAACACCGCAAAAGCCTTCCATGAGGCCCTACCCCTTACCGGCATCATCCTAACGAAGTTAGATGGTGATTCCCGCGGTGGTGCAGCCCTTTCTGTTCGCCAGGTAACAGGAGTACCGCTCAAGTTTATTGGTGTGGCCGAAAAAATGGATGGCCTTGAGGCCTTTGATGCCGTGCGCATGGCTAACCGCATTTTGGGCATGGGCGATATTCTGGCCTTGGTTGAACAAGCGCAGCAACATGTTGATGTTGCCAAAGCTGAAAAGCTGGCAAGCAAAATTTCAAAGGGTGGGTTTGATCTCGGAGATTTTCGGGATCAACTCATGCAAATGCAAAAGATGGGTGGCATGGCAAGCTTGATGGATAAACTTCCGAATCAAGTCGCTCAAGCGGCATCCAAAACCAACCTGAGTAATGCTGACAAACAAACCACCCGCATGCGCGGCATTATTGACAGCATGACCCCACGCGAACGTAGCAAACCAGAGCTCCTCAAAGCCAGTCGCAAACGTCGCATTGCGGCAGGGGCTGGCGTCGAGGTTCAAGAGGTCAACCGCCTACTTGCTCAATTCGAACAAATGCAAACCATGATGAAGCAATTCAAAGGTGGAAAAATGGCGCGCACTATGGCAACCATGGCTGCGAAAGGAGCCACCAAAGGTATTGGCGGGCTCTTTAAGAAATGAACTTCAAGACTAACTTGAATTAACTAATTGCGTTTTTGGCAGCTTGAACAGCCGCAATCACTTTTGCTTTGATTTCAGCCAGTGGAATATTTTCAGACTCAGCATCAGTACGACCTTTAAATTCCACTTGAGAATCTGCCAGACCGCGATCCCCAATCACTACGCGGAATGGTGCGCCAATTAATTCCCAATCGGCAAACATCGCCCCTGGGCGCTCATTACGATCGTCTAAAATCACATCGATGCCAGCAGCAAGCAACTCATCATGGAGTTGATCGCAGGCTAGCTTTACTTGCTCAGATTTATCGTAACCCATTGGACAAATCACCACTTCAAATGGCGCCATTGAGATTGGCCAAATAATACCGCGCTCATCATGCCCTTGTTCAATCGCTGCGCCAAGCAGACGAGTAACCCCAATGCCATAACAACCCATGACCATCGGCTGTGCTTTGCCTTGTTGGTCTAAGTAAGTGCATCGCATTGCTTCAGAATAGCGCGTTCCCAGTTGGAATACATGGCCAACTTCAATACCACGGCAGATATCCACCACCCCTTTTCCATCTGGAGAAGGATCACCAATCACTGCATTGCGAATATCTAACACTAAAGGCTCAGGTAAATCACGGCCCCAATTGACACCAGTCAAGTGATGCCCTGCATCATTCGCGCCGCAAACAAAATCTGCCATATTGGCAACCGTACGATCAGCGACCACTGTGACATTAGCACTCACACCAACAGGCCCCAGATAACCAGCGGGTGCATTACAAGCTTGCTTAATTTCTGCTTCAGTAGCAAAGCGAGATTCAGTCATACCGGGAACTTTACTCGCCTTCACTTCGTTGAGCTCATGATCACCACGCACTAGCAACATAAAGAGTTTGGCTGGGCCTTTTTCTTGATCAACTGCTAACAACAATGACTTCACTGTTGATTCAATAGGAATAGCTAAGAACTTCGCAACCTCTGCGCAATTAGTCTTGTCTGGTGTTGGAACCTTAGCCATAGCGTTATTCGCTGCAGCTCTTGCGGCTATCAATGCCAAAGATTCGGCTGCTTCTAAATTAGCTGCGTAGTCTGAGCTTGGACAATACACAATCGCGTCTTCACCAGTATCGGCGATCACATGAAACTCCTGACTACCAGAGCCACCAATAGCGCCATTATCTGCTGTGACTGCACGGAACTTAAGCCCCATACGCTTGAAGATACGAGTGTAGGCATCAAACATGATTTGATAGGACTTCTTTAAACCTTCAGTATCTCGATCGAATGAGTAAGCATCTTTCATAATGAATTCACGACCACGCATGATTCCAAAACGAGGGCGGCGCTCATCGCGAAACTTCGTTTGGATCTGATAAAAATTGATCGGTAACTGCTTATAACTCTTAATCTCATTACGTGCCAAATCAGTCACTACCTCTTCTGAAGTTGGCTGAATTAAAAAGTCGCGATCATGGCGATCTTTGATGCGTAATAGTTCAGGTCCCATCTTTTCCCAACGACCTGTTTCTTGCCAAAGCTCCGCAGGTTGAATCATCGGCATGAGCAGCTCAATTGCACCAGCACGATTCATTTCTTCGCGAATGATGTTTTCCACCTTGCGAATTACTTTCAAACCCAGTGGCAAATAGTTATAGATGCCAGCACTCAGCTTGCGAATTAAACCAGCCCGCACCATGAGTTTGTGCGAAACCACCTCAGCGTCAGAGGGGGCTTCTTTGAGCGTTGCGAGAAATGATTGTGAAGCTTTCATGTATGGATATAATCAAATCGTTGATTTTAAAGGATTTGAGGCACGATCATGCTTGACCGTGAAGGGTATCGCCCCAATGTCGGCATTGTCCTCCTCAATAGCCATAACGAGGTTTTCTGGGGAAAACGCGTTGGGCAGCATTCGTGGCAGTTCCCACAGGGTGGAATTCAGCATGGCGAGAGCCCTGAGCAGGCGATGTACCGCGAATTGCAGGAGGAAGTTGGCTTGCTGCCAGAACATGTCCAAATTATTGGACGGACTAGGGATTGGCTTCGTTATGACGTCCCTGAGGAGTATTTGCGCCGTCAAAATGCAACCCGCATCCACCGCACGGCCTATCGAGGTCAAAAACAGATCTGGTTTCTATTGCGCCTGGTTGGCTTAGATAGCGATATTCAGTTACGCGCCTCTGAGCACCCGGAATTTGATGCTTGGCGCTGGGTGCCCTTCTGGATTCAATTGGATGCTGTGATTGACTTCAAGCGGGATGTTTATCAATTAGCACTGTCTGAACTAGCTAGATATCTTTCTCGCGGACTCCGCCTGCAACAGCTCGCTTGGGGTAGCCCACTTGATGTATTCCAGTCGTTTTATGAAGGCAATCAAGAGCAAAACAATTCAACCCCAACATCGGATAAAGAAAAATGAATGCCTCATTACGCAAAATTAGCGCCTATGCAATTGGCATTTCAATAGCTAGCATGATCATTTCTTGCGCAGGAGACCCCATGCAAAGTGGTTTAGACCCATTTGCACCAATGATCTTCAAGGAAGGCTCTACTGAAATGCCCCTTGACCCTCCAAATAAATCAACCCTTCAGCCCTTTTATGTTTCTCAAACTACTGTTTTTAAATTCGCCATTGACACCAGTTCGATTTTGATAGGAGCAGATGGTGTGACACGTTACATTGTTGTAATGACAAATCCAAGCGGGGGTGAGCAGGCCCAGTATGAGGGCATTCGTTGTGACTCATATCAATGGAAGTTATATGGTAATTTTGAGAACACCAAGTGGGTTAAAAATCCACTGAGTTCATGGAATACCATCAATACCAAAGTCGCTAATCGATATCAAGCAGCACTTGCCTCTGGGGCACTATGCAATTTTAATAATCAAGAAAAAAGTATGAATTCGGTGTTGAAATCTTTAAATCCCAATACCTTTACTGGTGACACTAAACCCAGCAACTCCATGGGTGTGGTCATCGGCTACTAAAGTAAGTCAAGGCGCGTGCCTATTAACTCGCCACTCAGGAGGCGAGTAATAACATCAGACTCATGCCCCGAAGCGATTATGGTACTGGCTCCAGTCTGAGATGCTAATTTAGCCGCCATTACTTTAGTGAGCATGCCACCCTTGCTGAGCTCACTACCAGCGCCACCTGCCATTTTTTCCAAAGCAGGATCGCCAGCAGTCGCATGACTTAATAACATTGCCTCGGAGTTTTGGCGAGGATCGGCGGTGTATAAACCACCTTGATCGGTCAAAATAATTAATAAATCAGCATGAATTAAATTTACTACTAAAGCTGCAAGATTATCGTTATCGCCAAACTTAATCTCGTCGGTAACTACTGTATCGTTCTCATTAATGATTGGAACAACGCTCAACTGTAACAAGGTATCTAAGGTAGCCTTGGCATTGGCATTGCGTTCTGCATTAGCCAAATCGGAGTTTGTCAACAGAATCTGAGCACTACGCAAATTAAAACGGGCAAAACAACTTTCATAAACTTGAACCAGTCCCATTTGCCCGACTGCTGCAGCTGCTTGAAGTTGATGAATTTCTTGAGGCCGCTTAGTCCACCCTAAACGTTGCATACCTTCCGCAATTGCACCAGAGCTAACCATCAAAACCTCATGTCCAGCAGTCAATAAGGTAGCCATTTGTTCAGCCCACCTCGCAATAGCAGCGTGATCCAGACCTTCACCATTATTGGTGACAAGACTAGATCCTACTTTGACCACTATTCGTTTTGTTTGTTTATCGTTCATAGCAAATAGCAAATTTAATCTGCTTGTTTATCGTCAGATTGATCTTGATAACGTGGATCCGCAGCACGTTCCTCAGCATCATCCCGATCACGACGCACCGAATCCAAATAATCTTGCAAGGAATAGCACAGTTTATCGCAGCCAAGGCCAGTTAAAGCGGAGATCTCAAAAACAGGGCCCTTCCACTTGAACTTTTTCACAAAGTCAGTCACTACCTTTTGCCGGTCTTCCTCGGGAATCATGTCTACTTTATTCAGTACCAACCAACGTGGTTTCTCAACTAAAGCTTCATCGTACTTGCGCAACTCATTAACGATGGCATTGGCATCAGCTACTGGGTCTACGTTTTCATCAAATGGAGCAACGTCGACTAAATGCAAAAGTACACCCGTTCTTTGTAGGTGGCGTAAAAATCGATGGCCTAAACCAGCACCTTCGGCAGCGCCTTCAATCAAGCCGGGAATATCCGCAATCACAAAGCTGCGTTCGTTACCGACACGCACAACACCTAAATTGGGATGCAGAGTTGTAAAAGGGTAATCAGCAATCTTCGGACGCGCATTCGATACAGCCGTAATCAAAGTGGATTTACCAGCATTAGGCATGCCTAACAAGCCTACGTCTGCTAAAACCTTCAATTCCAGTTTCAGCTTGCGACGTTCGCCTTCTTTGCCATTCGTCTTTTGACGTGGCGCCCTGTTCGTACTGCTCTTAAAGTGAATATTGCCCCACCCCCCAACACCCCCTTGTGCCAAGCAAAGACGCTCACCATGAGTAGTTAAATCAGCGATTGGCTCACCTGTGTCATAGTCGGCAATTATTGTGCCGACCGGCATACGCAATTCAATATCGTCACCGGCACGACCATAACAATCTGCACCTCGACCAGGTTCACCATTTTTGGCGGTGTGTGTTTTGGCATAACGGTAATCAATTAAGGTATTGATATTGCGATCAGCAATAGCCCAGACGCTTCCGCCCTTTCCGCCATCGCCACCGTCAGGTCCACCGAACTCAATAAACTTTTCGCGGCGCATAGAAGCGCTTCCGGCGCCACCTTGGCCGGCAATCACTTCAATACGTGCTTCGTCTATAAATTTCATAAATAAAAAAGGCCTCGCTTAGCGAGGCCTGTTCCTAAGGGTTAAATTCGGAATCAATCTGAATCAAACGTGTCTCAGTCAGGCGCCTTATGAACGAGGCAAGACTGAAACTTGGGCCTTCTTCAAAGCACCCTTTACGCCGAATTCCACTTGACCGTCAATTAAGGCGAACAAAGTGTGATCCTTACCAATACCAACATTAGTACCTGGATGAACCTTAGTACCACGTTGACGAATAATGATGCTGCCAGCATTGATTTGCTCGCCGCCAAATACCTTAACGCCTAAGCGTTTCGATTCTGAGTCACGGCCATTTCGTGTTGAGCCGCCGCCTTTTTTCTGTGCCATATCTTTCTCCTACCCTGAATTAGGCTTTAATCGTGTTGATCAAAATTTCAGTGAAATTCTGACGATGGCCTTGGTGCTTTTGGTAATGCTTGCGACGGCGCATCTTAAAGATTGTCACTTTATCGTGACGTCCCTGGGAGACGACAGTGGCCATCACAGCTGCACCATTAACCAATGGATCACCTAATTTCAGTGAAGCGCCTTCGCCAACGGCGAGGACTTGGTCAAGAGTGATTTCGCTGCCGATTTCCGCTGGTATCTGTTCTATTTTCAATTTTTCGCCTGCAGCAACTTTATATTGTTTGCCACCGGTTTTTATGACCGCGTACATGGTTTGAAACCTCAATTAATATCTACATTTAAGCTAATCCACCCTGGAGAAGCTAAGCCCATTATTATATCTTGCATGACGAGCACTGTCAAAATCAATGACTTAAGCCAGATTCTGGCCCCAATTACCTTGGATTTCAAGGCCTTAGATGGGCTTATTCGTCTGCGATTGGCCTCAAAAGTCGCCTTAATTGACCAAATTTCCACCTACATCATCCAGGCCGGGGGGAAACGGGTCAGGCCAGCCTTATTAATGCTGGTGGCAAAGGCTCTAGCCAATGGCAAGGAAACACCCCATGCCCTTGAAATGGCTGCAGTCGTGGAATTTATTCATACCGCCACCCTCTTGCATGACGATGTCGTGGACGAATCCACACTCAGAAGGGGTCGTGAAACCGCAAATGCGGCTTTTGGCAATGCCGCCAGTGTGTTAGTCGGTGATTTTCTGTATTCCAGAGCCTTCCAAATGATGGTGGGTCCAAATGACTTAAGAGTGATGCAAATTTTGTCTGACGCAACTAATACCATTGCTGAAGGCGAAGTACTTCAGCTTTTGAATATGAATGATCCAGAAGTAGATGAAGCCAGCTACTTGCAAGTCATTCGCTATAAAACTGCTAAATTGTTTGAAGCCTCTACCGAACTTGGTGCGATCCTTGCTGAGGCAAGCGATGTACAGCGTGAAGCAGCCGCTGCATTTGGACGTCACATTGGCACTGCATTCCAGTTAATGGACGATCTTCTCGATTACACAGCGAATGCAAGCCAAATGGGGAAAAATGCTGGCGATGATTTACGTGAAGGCAAGCCCACATTGCCACTCATCTACCTACTTGAAAATGGCAGCGCCGAAGAGCGCTTACTAGTCCGTGCGGCTATTGTGCAAAACCAAGATTTGCCAGATGATGTATTTGCTCAAATCTTAAGTGCTGTACAAAGCTCAGGGGCATTGGACTATACCCAGGCCGCGGCGAAGAGGGAATCTGATTTAGCCTTAGCCTGCCTAACAGGCTTCCCAGAGAACGAGGCAAGCCTAGCTTTGCATGCCCTATGCGAATACTCTCTGGCTAGAGAAACCTAAGTCCCAACACTGCTTACTCTGAGTTCACGAGCCGTAATACGTGCCCTTTCAGCCTCATCTCGCAAGCGCGTAATCTCTTGCTCAGACAATTTTTCTAGGTTTGCATAATCCAATTTCCAAGCAGGATCTACTGACCAGATCAACGGTGACTGCACCGTGGTGCGGCCAGCAGGGGCAGATTCTAGGAGGCGTAATACCAATTCAAAATTGAGTATTTGTGAACTGAGATCATTTGGTTTTGCTGCTGCATTCCCCAAGGGGAAATCGCTAAATAAAAATCGCGGTACTCCGCAATACTCAACAATATCTTTGGCTGCGCCCATCACCACTGTAGGGATCCCGGCTGCCTCTAAATATCTCGCCAATAAACTTTGACTCTGATGGCAGATGGGGCAATTCGGAATTAATACGGCAACATCTGCTTTATCTTCACGCAGCATTTCCAATATTAAGGGTGCGTCTATCTCTAAGGTATGCCGTTGACTACGATTCGTTGGCAAGCCATAAAAATGGGGTGAGAGTGCTTTTATTCTTCCATTTTCCACAGCTTTTTTTGCTGCGGCCATTGGAAACCAGCAATTGCTGTCTTCCATGTCGGCATTTTGACGATCAATACCAACGTGAGCAATTCTTAAATCAATCTCTCCATTCATTGCTTGCTGATAGGGCTGATAAAACTTTGCAGCAGCGTTGTAGGGTGCTCCCGGTCCTTGCGGCCCATTTTCGGCCTTAAAAGGGACGGCAGTAGTTATCAAACCCAAGGTCGACTGATTTAGTAATTTCTTCAGAGGACTAAATGGCACCTCAAGATAATGCGCCCATACATAGGGTGTTTCGTAACCCAATCCCAGGTAATAACTTCGAGTACGGTCCATATAAGGAATTGGCTGATCCAATTCTGACGCAAAAGCGAACTCAGAAGTCTTAACCATCAATTCATCCCTGTAAGATATTGCTTATCAAATAATTAACTTCATAGGAACTGATTATGGCTCAATGGCTTAGATTTCAGCATCAAGGAAAGAGTGGTTTAGGACAAGTCCAAGGCGACGAGATTGCGGTGTACTCAGGTGATTTATTTCAACAGCCCAAAGCAACTGGTGAAACCCTCAAATTAGCCGATGTCACGCTAGATATCCCCTGTACGCCCTCCAAAATGGTAGCCATGGTGGATAACTTTCACGCACTAGTGACTAAGCTTGAGCATGCTATTCCTGCTGAGCCCTTGTATTTCTTGAAAGGTAATAATTCATTCTTGGCCGCCAATCAAGTTATTCGCACCCCCAAGTCTTATGCTGGCAAAGTAGTCTATGAAGGCGAGCTGGGAATCGTCATTGGTAAAGCCTGTTATGAAGTAGATGAAAGCGAAGCAGCAAGAGCCATTTTTGGTTACACCTGTATCAATGATGTCACTGCAATTGAAATTCTCAATCGTGATCCAGGCTATGCGCAGTGGACTCGCTCTAAAAGTTTCAATACCTTCGGCGTATTTGGCCCCTACATCACTACTGATGTTGATCCAAACTCATTAAGCATCAAGACTATTCTGAATGATCAAGAGCGTCAAAACTACCCTGTAGCAGATATGATTTTCCCACCTGCTAAATTAGTGAGCTTGATCTCACAAGATGTCCCGCTGGAGGCGGGAGATATTATTGCTTGCGGTACTTCAGTTGGTGTGGGCTCAATGAAGCCAGGTAGTAATGTCAGCATCATCATCGAAGGCGTTGGTCGCCTAGATAATCGTTTCGAGTAAATTTACTAAAAACAAAACACCTTGCTATGTTGAGTAGCAAGGTGTTTTTCATTACTGAAGTTGGTTTTACTACTGCACTTAGTAACCCGATACCGATGGCAATGCCAAGTTACCATTAGAAGCTTGCACGTTCTCATCTAAATATTTCGTCAAAGCAAAAACGGTATTTAAACAAGGTGTAGGCGTCTGGGTAATCTTGCCCAGCTCAATCACTGAACCCAAGAGCGCATCGATCTCTAAGCTACGGCCCGCTTCCAAATCTTGCAGCATAGATGTCTTGTGCTTACCCACTTTTTCTGCACCAGCAATACGACGCTCAATATCCACCCGGAAAGTAACGCCCAGCTTTTCAGCAACGGTTTGCGCTTCAGCCATCATGTTGCGCGCTAACTCTTTCGTCAATGGATGCTGACAGATTCCCTCTAGCGTGCCGTGAGTCAAAGCGCTGATCGGGTTAAAGGTCATATTGCCCCAAAGTTTGAGCCAAATCTCAGAGCGGATGTCATCCAAAATCGGAGACTTAAATCCAGCCGCACTCATCATCTCTGAGATCTTTTGAATACGCTCAGTGGACATGCCGTCCAACTCACCTAAGGGGAAGCGATTGCCTTCCACGTGACGAATCACACCAGGAGCTTGAGTAAAGGTTGCTGGGTATACAACGCAACCAATGATGTTGTTTGGACTAATCGCTTTTTTAGCCGCGCCTCCGGCATCTACTGTTTCAACAGAGTGATCTTGGTACTCGCCAGCAAGCTTTTGAAAATACCACCAAGGAATACCGTTTTGCATGGGAATCAAAATCGTTTCGGGGCCTATGATGGCTGCTAAGTCATCAATGATTGGCTCAACTTGATGCGCCTTCACCGCCAGAATGACTACATCTGGAGTTTCAGCATCAGCAATTTTTTCAACTGCTTTGACTTCTGCTACCAGTGGCTCAGGCTGGTCATCCATAATTAATGCAAGACCACGCTCTTTGATTGCAGCCAATGTAGCGCCGCGCGCGACAACAGTGACTTCATTACCCGCTCGAGCCAACATAACAGCTAGGTAGCCGCCAATAGCGCCACCCCCGCCAATCACACAGATTTTCATAGGAACTCCAGAAGAATAAAAAGTTTCAAATTAGTGTCATATTAGAGGAGAATATTTTGCAGTGCTACAAATTATTGGCTGCCTAATTTTTAGGCAAAATAGTCATTAAACAGCCTTCAATGAATCTTTTGGCACCAGGCTACCCAATATCATCGCCACAATGCTTGCAAATAAACCGGCTAGTTGAGGCGGCAATATGGCTTTAGGGGCCAAAATTTCACAACTGATCCAAACGGTGAGGCCACACACCACCGCCAGCAATCCGCCCAAAGAATTGGCTTTCGGCCAGTAGACCCCAAACGCCAGGGGCACAAACGCAGCCACCAGGGTCACCTTGTAAGCACTTTCGACCATCTTAAAAATAGATAGCTCAGAGTTCACGGCGAAAAAAGTAACCACCACGGCAAAACAGAGGACCGTAATGCGCATAATTTTGAGTAAATCAGAATCCGAGAGGTGCTTAAAAAATCCTCTGATGATATTTTCTGCAAACGTAACTGACGGGGCTAGCAAAGTCGCACTGGCACAGCTCTTAATGGCCGAAAGCAAAGCACCAAAGAACATCACCTGTGCAAATACTGGAGCATGATTCAGTATCAGCTTTGGCAGAATCATCTGTGGGTCGGTATTGAGATATTTTGCTACCAAGTCAGGATTAATTAATGTAGCCGAATAAGCTAAGTACATTGGAACAAAGGCAAAAATAAAATACAGCACACCACCTAGAAGGGCAGCCTGCACGGCAATATTGACGTTCTTAGAGGAGGTAATGCGCTGGAAAACATCTTGCTGTGGAATTGAGCCCAACATCATTGTGCATAAGGCAGCCACAAAGCCCAGTATTGAAGCGAGGTTCATGTCGGGCCAGAAATTGCTGAATTGACCAGCTGCAGCTGCATGCTCAATGACTACGCCGATGCCGCCGGTCTGCGTGGTCATCTCACTGCCAATATAGAGCATGCCAATCACAATAATGATCATCTGAATAAAGTCAGTAATAGCAACCGACCACATACCGCCAAACAAGGTATAAATCAAGACACTTCCCGCTCCAATCAGCATTCCTCCCGTTTGCGAAATACTGCCTTCTGAAACTACATTGAATACGAGTCCCAGTGCTTTAATTTGTGCTGCTACCCAACCCAAGTAAGACACAACGATACAAAGGGTTACTAAGACTTCAACAGTGCGGCCATATTTTTCTCTAAAAAAATCACCGATCGTCAACATTCGACGGTTATACAAATGGCGTGCAAAAAAGAGTCCCACCAAAATTAAGCAGAGCGATGATCCAAAAGGGTCTGATACGACCCCGCCCAAACCCTCCTTCAGGAAAGTGGCTGGAATACCTAAAACGGTTTCTGAACCAAACCAGGTGGCAAACACCGTGGCAGTCACAATCGGAAGTGGCAGGCTATGTCCTGCGGCTGCAAAGTCTGCAGTATCTTTAACGCGCAGGGCTGCCCATAAACCAATACCGATCGATACAACCCAGTAAATGATGACGAACCAAATCAGCACGCCCTATTCCCCCTCCAATAATTTGGTGAAATTATATGGCTTTGTCACTTTTGGCATTAAGGGAAGAAGTACTAATTTAGGGCGTTAGGGGATGTACTCCACTCTGACATAATTCAAGTGTGAGCAATCCTCCAAAACACCCGAGCGAAAACCCAAGCACTGATTTGGTCTATCAAAAAGCCATTCTAAGTTCAGTCTCAAGAACCTTTGCCCTCACCATTCCCCTCCTTCCTCCCGCGATTGAAAAGGTGGTGGGCAATACCTATCTGCTTTGTCGCATTGTTGACACCATCGAAGATGCAGCAGATTTAAATCCAGAAACTAAACAACATCTATCTGCGCTTTTCTTAAATGCCGTCCTAGAAAAATCTTCAGTAAGCTCTTTTGTGGAACCTTGTCTAAGGGCGCTGGCTGATTACGGCAATCAAGATGAATTAGACTTAATTGCCCACACCCCAACCGTCCTCCGAATTCTGCATACCTGCTCCAAAGAGGATCAACAGGCAGTGAGTCGTTGCGTCTCCATCATGTCTGAAGGGATGTCGCGCTTTCATGGCAAACAAACTGAGGCTGGCCTTCAAGATTTAAATGAGTTCGAACAGTATTGCTATGTTGTTGCCGGGGTAGTAGGCGAACTCCTGACTACTATCTTTAGTAAGCATTCACCAAAATTTGCAAAAAATATTCGAGGGCAAGAAGCTTTGGCCATTGCTTTTGGTCAGGCCTTACAGATGACCAATATCCTTAAGGATTCCCCGGAGGATAAAGCGCGCGGAGTCTCCTGGAAGCCTGCAAATATGAGGCAGGAACAGCTTTTAAAGATTGCCTATCAAAAGTTGCAGGACTCGTTGCGCTACATCCTCCTAATTCCAAAGCAGGATAAGGGAATAAGGCGTTTTTGCTTTTTGGCTTTCGGGCTGGCAGTCATGACACTTTCAAAAATTGCTAAGCAAGAAGATTTCAGCAATAAAAATGAAGTCAAGTTAAGCAGAAATACAGTGATGGCTTTTTATGCTTTCACTCAATTTGCTGTGCGTAGCGATACACTCATGAACGTCTTTTTCCATATTGCATCTCAGGCCTTGAGGAAAGAGGTTTAAAAAAACTAAAGAACGCCCTCGTGCTTTAAAAGCCAGATCTTAATTTGGCGATATAAGCCAGGTGCATTTTCTTTCATAAAACCCCCAATGCCCTGTGCTGAAATCACTCGATGACAAGGGGCTATTAAGGGATAGGGATTTGCACCACAGGCCGTACCAACAGCACGAGCGCCACTCTTCACCCTCAGGGCAATTTCACCATAGGTATTAGTTTTACCAACTGGTATCGCTTGTATGCTGGACCAAACCTTTTTCTGATGTTCGGTCCCGGCAGATTTGATCGGCAGATCAAACTCCCAGTGGGGATCCTTAAAGTAGGCTTTGCACTGCCTAGCAACTTCCTTGGCTAAATCGTTCTGTGGGGCAATTAAAGCGGTAACAGCAGGTAAATAGTCGATTTTGGACAACATCAAACTACCGTCCACCAATTCAGTCGCAATCCCAAGGCATCCAAAAGGGGCTGGAATAACACTATAGCTAGACCCCTCAGGAGCTACTTTATTTTTTGAATTTGTCATTAGGAGCAATTCTCACATAAATAAACAGGAAAGATGACACCCATTTACACCTTAGCTATGGCATGCGAAATGCCACTTTGCTATATTGACTCATCCTTACTTTTTTGCAGGCAAACCTCATGGACACTTTTTTTGACGATTGGCCCTTTTATGGTCAAGTTGCTCTAGTCCTTTTTTTACTCGCGCTTTCTGGCTTTTTCTCTATGGCAGAAACCAGCATGCTGTCTTCAAATCGCCATCGTCTGCGCGCCATGGCAACCGGCGGAAATGCTGGCGCTGCTCTAGCGGAAAGACTTCTCAAGCGGATTGATTCACTGTTATCGGTGCTATTGATTTCGAATAATCTGATTAATACCATCTTGCCTATTTTGGTTACAGGCATCGCTTTACATATTTTTGGCGATAGCGGTCTTGTTCTAACGATTGCCACATTGGTCGTTGCTTTGCTCATCATCATTTTTAGCGAAATTACCCCTAAAGTCATTGGCGCAGCATTTCCAGAAAAAATCGCCTCTCGAGTTGGGTGGTTTATTTTGCCGCTGACCTTTGTTCTGAAGCCACTACTCTGGTTTATTAATAGCTTCGTATCAGGGCTCATGAAAGTCTCAGGACTGCAGTCCTCAGCTGATAGCAGATCAATGAGTAAGGAAGAGTTGCGTAGCTTGGTTCTAGAGTCCAATCGCTTCGTATCTAACCATCACCGCAATATTCTTTTGAATCTATTTAATCTCGAAAATATTACTGTTGATGATGTAATGACCCCAAGGTCTAAGATTGAAGTTCTAGACCTATCTCGACCAATTGATGAAGTAGTACAGCAATTAGAGACTTGCTATCACAATAAATTACCAGTATGCGATGGTGACTCTGAGCGTATTGTTGGCATCCTTTCCGTCAAAAAAGCATTATCCCTTTTAGGTGCTACTGATCTTCAACATGAAGACTTCAAATCATTGCTTAATGAACCTTACTTCATTCCCAGTGGCACTCCTGTGCTCCAGCAGATGCAGTTCTTTCAAGATAATCAGCAACGTTTAAGCTTGGTCGTAAATGAATATGGCGAGGTCCTTGGCCTGGTGACCTTTGAAGATATTGTGGAAGAGCTGATTGGTGAGTTCACCACATCCTTTTCAAACCTATCTACTGATCCCCATTGGCTTGCTGATGGTACTTACCTAGCAAGTGGTAGCGCCACATTAAGAGATCTCAATCGACTTCTCAACATCAATCTGCCCTTAGATGGTCCGCGTACCTTAAATGGCTTAATACTTGAAAAACTCGAAGCTATTCCAGACCATGACGTCAGCGTTCGAATAGCAAACATTGTTATGGAGATTGTGCAGTTCGATGACCAAGGAGTAAAGACCGTCAAACTTCATCGGCCCGCATTGATCCAAGAGCAAGATTGACCAATAGCCATGATGACTCACTTATTATTCGCACCTGGTATGAAATCGCTGTTAATGCGCTTGAGTCTAGAGCGAGTGATATTCATATTGAGGCCGGGCTTCAAGGAACACTAGTTCGCATTCGAGTAGATGGGCTACTCCATGTACAGTCGCAATTCCGTATTGAGTTACATGAACGTTTAATCACGCGCATTAAAATCTTAGCGAGATTGGATATCGCCGAAAAACGCCTCCCGCAAGACGGGCGCCTTCTCATTGGTCAAGATTTTGCTAAACCCAGTATTGACTGCCGTGTTTCAATCGTACCCACACTGTATGGTGAAAAAGCTGTTGTTCGCATCCTACCAAACTGCCTTGATGAACTTGGTCTTGAGCAACTTGGTTTGTTACCAGAGCAATTGGAGATTTTTCAAAAGGCCTTAAGCAAACCAGATGGATTGATCTTGGTTACTGGCCCGACTGGTAGCGGTAAGACCCGGACTCTCTATAGCTGTCTTCAAGAACTCAATCGCAGCCATCGCAATCTTTGCTCCATAGAAGATCCGATTGAGATTCGGCTATCAGGGGTAAATCAAGTGGCCTATCACCCTCGAGCCGGCTTAGATTTCCCCACTATTATTCGCGCCCTTTTACGGCAAGATCCTGACATCATCATGATTGGCGAAATTCGGGATAGCGCCACTGCGCAGCTTGCCATACAGGCGGCACAAACTGGCCATCTTGTTTTGAGCACCTTACACACACGCAATGCCAGAGGTGCTATCAGTAGACTGAAGAGCCTGGGAATTGATGAAGAGTCTTTGCAATCCTGCTTACATAGTGTGAGTTCGCAAAGGTTGGTTCGAAAGATTTGTCCGCACTGCATGGGTAAGGGAAATCCAGAAAGGCACTGCCCTGCTTGCAAGGGTACAGGGCTACATGGTCGTCTTGGGGTTCATGAGGTACTCAGCACTAAGCATTTATTCGATCCATCTTTAAAATACCCCACCATGCATGATGCTGGACTGAGCCATGTTAACAATGGGTTGATTAGGCAAATCGATCTAGACTCAGAGGTAAATGCATGGCACTAAGCAAGCAAGATCAACTTAATTTTGCTCAGCAACTGTTGACTCTTCTCAATGCTGGTCTTCCACTTCTCAATGCCATCCAGTTGATCTATTCATCGAGTCCTAAAAATTGGCAAAGATGGTTGGGGGATTTATGTAATCGACTCAAGAGTGGGAATAGTTTTTCTCAAAGTCTGCTAGCTCAAAAAGGCCAATTCTCTGCTGAGTTCATTAACCTGATTCGCGTCAGTGAACGCTCCGGTAATATTGATCTAGCACTCAGTACTATTTGCGATCAACTCGAAGCGCAAATTGAATTGCGCCGCAAAGTCCAGCAAGCACTCAGCTATCCAGTCATCACCCTAGCCAGCTCTTTTCTATTGATTATTGTCATGATGGTCTGGGTTGTGCCCGTCTTTAAGGATGTATTTAGTCATTTTCAAGCAGAATTGCCGGCCCCCACAAAAGTACTTATTCAGATTTCTGAATTCATTGAGGGCTATTTTCTAGAAATCCTAATAGCCCTAGCTGTAGCCGGGGCGGTGCTTTTGTTTGCTTGGATCAAAATACCCCGTTTACAAAAGAAATGTGATCAACTGAGTTTTCGCATACCTATACTTGGCCGATTATTTCGTTTAGCGACACTGACCTATTGGTGCCGAACTTTAGGGCATCTTCTGGAGTCTGGCTTGGCACTACCGGATGCATTACGAGTGACAGCACAGTCATCCAATCACTGGCTTAGCCATGATCTAAGTGCAGAAATATTTAAGCATCTCACCAGAGGCTGGCCGCTTGGAGAAGCACTCATGCGGGCCGATCCAATTCATCATTTATTTGATATCGAGACTCAACAATTACTTCGCATCGCTTCTGAAAGCGGTTCACTTCCTGAGATGCTGAAAAAACGTGCAAATGCTTTAGGCTCTCAACTAAGTGGCAGCTTAAATGCCCTTAGTCAGAGCTTGGAGCCCTTACTCATCATCACCGTCGGCATCGTCATAGGCGGCCTTGTCATAATCCTCTATCTGCCGATATTTAACCTGGGACAGATTGTTTAATGCATGCACTAGCCATTTTTGACCTCGTTCGTATTTTGTTAATTTTGATATTGGCCTATTTAGCCTATATCGACTTGCGTACCTTTCGGCTGCCCGACGCTATCACCATTCCGCTAATCATTTTAGGAATGTATTTCAATAGTTTTCAAAGCATTCAATTTGTAGCGCTATCAGATTCCATTCTTGGCGCTCTTGTTGGGTACTCCCTACTTTGGCTATTAAACCGCCTCTATCGGCACTTTAAAAAACGAGATGGCATAGGTATGGGTGATGCTAAGCTATTGGCTGCTCTTGGTGCTTGGTTGGGCTGGGGAGCGCTTCCTAGCATTCTGTTCCTAGCCTCTGTGACTGGACTTATTGGCGGTATGGTTTGGCTTAAGCTAAATAAACAAAGTCCTGGGTCAGCATTTCCTTTTGGACCATTTTTGGTTATTGCTGGCATCATTGAGTTGTTATGGCCACAGCTTCTTCAAAATCTATTTCTGATCAGCCCGACTTAAGCTTTTTAAAGGGGCAACTTCCCCTGATTGGCTTAACTGGTGGCATTGGTTCCGGAAAAACAGCTGTAAGCGACCAGCTAGCTAAATTTGGTGCCGGCATTGTCGATACCGACTTAATTGCACATCTCATTACCGCGCCCAAGGGGATTGCCGTCCCTCTGATTGAGCAGCAATTTGGCTCTGAATTTATCAGCGCTGACGGATCCCTCAATCGAAGCAAGATGCGAAGCCTGGTCTTTGAAAATCCCGAAGCCAGGAAAATCTTAGAGGCAATCACCCATCCGCTGATTCGGCAAGAAACCAATAGGCAGGCAATACAGCTGGCTAAAGAGGGGGTACCTTATCTCGTATTTGTAGTGCCCTTGCTGATAGAGTCAGCCAGTTGGCTCGGCTCAATTGACTATCTGGTAGTCGTGGATTGTCCCAAAGAGATGCAAATTGAAAGGGTGATGCACCGCAGCAATTTAACCCAATATGAGGTTGAAAACATGATTGCCACCCAGGCCAGCAGAGAAGATCGTCTAAGACATGCAGATATCGTGATTAAAAACCAGGGCAGTATTGTGGACTTGCAAACCGAAGTACAAAGCTTGCACCAAAAAATATTGCAGATTCAGAAAGATAAGACAAGTTCGTCATAGAATATGGGCTTGTGATTGTCTACGAATACCCCTTCAATGAATTAGTTCGAAGCATGCTTCGTCTGGAGTATTTGTTCGCGCGCTTCAATCATTTTATTCGCTCCGATGATCCAGAACTTCATCACAACGCGATCTCCATCTTGTTTGATCTTGGTGATATTGGTGCACGTGGAGACATCAAGTCTTTATTGCTTAAAGAATTTGAACGTCAAAAATATACCCTCAATGGTCTAAAGTCATCGCAAAAAGTTGATCAAGAAGCCTTGTCGCACACTCTTGCAGATATCGATTCAGTTGCCAGTCGCATCAATCTTTCGACAGGCCGACCAAACTCATTAATTACTGAAAGTGAATGGCTTAATGCGATTCGCACTCGGTTGAACATTCCTGGCGGTACTAGTCCAATTGATTTACCAAGTTATCACGCATGGAAAAATAGCCCCTCGACTGAACGCCGAAAACTCCTGGAAAATTATGTGAGCCCCCTTCTGCCATGGCAAGAAGCATGTCAATTATTTTTAAGGCTATTAAGACAGTCTGGCGAAGCGAAAGATGTCCTTGCTCATAACGGCTCGTTCCAACAAGCCCCCTCTGGCAAGGTGTATCAGCTAATGCGTATTTCAGTAGAAGATGACTCTCTCTTCTCTGAGATCAGCGCCAATAAATACCTTCTCTCCATTCGTTTCTTAAAGTCGGATCGGGATAAAAAAGCGCAGCTTGCTAATGTAGATGTACCATTCAAATTGACGCTCTGTCAGTTCTAAGCTAAAAACCTTCTAAGGCACTCCAGCATTGGCCAAGCGGCCGGTAACAAGGGCTCCACACTCGGGGTTTCGGATGCAATCAATTCCCAAGATAAAGCCTGACCTTCGCAACCCATTGGGGTGCCAGTCCAGTCACGGATGATGCTGACGTATAAGCGAACAAAAGCGTGCGGATAGTCATGTTCCAACACAGTTAACTCTTCACTAGACTGAATATCAATTCCTAACTCTTCCTGCAATTCACGCTGAAGCGCCTGAAAAATGGTTTCACCTGTTTCAACTTTTCCGCCAGGTACTTCCCAGTAACCGGCATATGGTTTTCCTGCTGGCCTTTGTCCTAAGAGATATCGCCCTTCTGAATCCAATAAAATTCCTGCTGCAACGACAGTGATCGGGCGCTCGATTTCACTCATGAAAACAAATCCTATTTAGCGTGTGAACCTGCCCAATGCTTCGCAAATTGCCAAGCCACACGTCCTGAGCGAGAACCTCGCTCTAGCGCCCAAACTAATGCCTCGGAGCGAGCAGCCTCAATTTGTGCGGTGCTTAAACCAAAATGATTTAACCAATGCGCAACAATTGCCAAATACTCATCTTGTTTGGGGGGATAAAACGAAAGCCATAATCCGAAACGCTCCGACAAGGAAATTTTTTCCTCTACTACCTCACCAGGATGAATCTCGCCATCATCGCTATAAGAATAGCCCTCGTTGTCCTTCATATACTCGGGCAATAAGTGGCGGCGGTTTGAAGTGGCATAAATCAAAATATTGTCGACTTGAGCTGAAACTGACCCGTCCAGGGCAGATTTCATTGCCTTATACCCTGATTCACCCTCGTCAAAGGACAAATCATCACAAAAAACAATAAAACGTTCTGGTCGTTCAGCCAAGATATCGGCGATATCAGCTAAATCCGCTAAGTGCTCTTTTTCCACCTCAACTAAACGCAGCCCTTGGCTAGCAAACTCATGCAAGCTAGCTTTAATTAATGAGGACTTCCCAGTCCCCCTAGCGCCAGTCAACAAAATATTATTCGCTGGCTTTTTCTGAATGAAATGATTGGTATTGTCTCGAATAGCATCCCGCTGGCGATCAATATTCTTTAGGTCATCAAAAGTAATATCAGAGATATGTTTCACTGGCTGCATAAAACCAATACTGCCGAAAATACTGTCACGTCTACGCCATCTAAACGCAGTAGAAGATTGCCACTCTGTCTCAGTTAAAGGCTTAGGCAGGAAAGTTTCTAGGTGATTTAAAAGTTGCTCTAATTTTTCATTCATCTTGATGCCAGTCTTTAAGAGCGATAGTCTGCATTGATAGACACATATTCGTGGGATAGGTCACAAGTCCACAGGGTTTGGGTGGCTGTACCGCGCCCCAAATCAACCTTGATAGTAATCTCTTCGTCCTGCATTACCCTTTGGCCATCAGCCTCGTGATAACTTGGGTTACGTCCACCATCTTTGGCAACCCAAACATCTCCTAGCCACATTTGGACTCGACTGACATCCAAGTCGGTAATGCCTGCATAACCAATGGCCGCCAAGATACGGCCCAAGTTTGGATCGCTAGCAAAAAAAGCGGTTTTTACTAAAGGGGAATGGGCTACAGCCTTTGCCACTAAGAGGCACTCTGCCCAAGTTTTGCCCCCCAACACCTCTATCGTTATGAACTTGGTAGCACCTTCGCCATCACGGACGATCATTTGTGCTAACTGCCGGGCCAAGGCAATAAGTGCTTCACGGACAACACCATAGCTTGGATCTGTCACAGATTGAATCTGCACTGAGGATTGTCCTGTCGCCATCACGATAAAAGAATCATTCGTGGAAGTATCACCATCTATGGTGATGGCGTTAAAAGAAAGGTCTGCGATTTCACGGGTGAGATTGCTCAATAGGCCAGGTGCAAAACCCGCATCGGTAGCCACAAATCCCAACATCGTCGCCATATTCGGATGAATCATCCCAGCGCCTTTAGAGATCCCAGTGATGGTTACTAGTCCTGCAGGAGTGGATACTGTGATTGACGCCGCCTTAGGCTGGGTATCGGTTGTCATGATGGCCTGCGCAGCATCAAGCCAATTGTCTTCGCTTAAATTGGCGATTGCTTTTGGCAAAGCATGAATAATTTTTTCCACTGGGAGGGGCTCCAAAATCACGCCCGTGGAGAACGGCAGAACTTGCTGTGGATGAAGATGGAGATCCTTCGCGAGGGCAGCGCAAGTTTCTAAAGCATGTTTCATGCCAGATTCACCTGTACCAGCATTAGCATTGCCGGTATTCACCACCAGGGCACGTATTTCTCCATTGCCCCCTTCTTGCGCTAAATGCTCACGACAGACCTGGACTGGCGCAGCGCAAAAGCGGTTGAGGGTAAAAACACCGGCGACCTGAGATCCAGGCGCCAAAGTCATGACCAACACATCTTTACGATTGGCTTTTTTGATTCCAGCTTCAGTAATGCCCATCTCAAAACCTTTGATTGGTTTGAGATCGGCTTTTTGGGGGAGTGGTAGATTAACTGTCATAGTCTGACAATTGTAGATGAGGGAATAAAGGGGGGTTAGTTAGCCCCTTTAAATTGATGCCTAGCTTAAAGCCCCACAGCAGTTCTTGTACTTCTTGCCGCTACCGCAAGTACATGGATCATTACGACCGATCTTTGGTCCCGAACGAACTGGTGCTGGAATAATATCTATCGCAGCTCCGCGGTCACCAGTAGATCCAGCCACTTCTTTATCGGGATCGGCATGTTGATACTGCAGATCAGCCAATTTAGCTAAATCCTCATTCATCGACTCAGAAGCCTGATCTAACTCACTGGCACTCCGAATTTGCACCGTCATGATGCTTTTCACAACATCATTCTTAATCACATTCAGAAGTTCACCATACAACTCAAAAGCTTCGCGACGATATTCTTGCTTTGGATCTTTTTGAGCGTAACCCCGTAAATGGATACCTTGGCGTAAATGATCTAAAGCCGCCAAATGTTCACGCCAGTGGCTATCTAAGCTATAGAGCAGAACCGAGCGCTCAAATCCCGCAAAAGATGCTCGGCCAGATAACTCAACCTTGGTGTCGTATGCATCTTTAGCCGCCTGCATGACTCTATCTACGATCTCAGAGTCTTCAACAGTATCAGCGCTTTCAACCCAATTGCGTAAATCAACAGTAAGGCCCCACTCACTTGCAAGAACATTCTCAAGTCCAACCAAGTCCCACTGCTCTTCCATAGACTCGAGTGGTACATAAATTGAGCAAACAGTGCGGAGTACATCCTCACGGAGATTGGCAATCAAATCGCCTATATCGCTACTCTCAAGAACTTCATTTCTTAAGCGGTAAGTTTCTTTACGCTGATCATTAGCAACGTCGTCATACTCCAACAATTGCTTACGAATATCAAAGTTACGCCCCTCAACCTTGCGCTGAGCAGATTCAATAGAGCGCGTCACCATACCCGCCTCAATAGGTTCACCATCAGGCATCTTCAGGCGCTCCATCACGGCACGCATACGATCACCAGCAAAAATACGTAGCAATGAATCATCTAAAGAAAGATAAAAACGGGAAGATCCTGGATCACCTTGACGACCAGATCTGCCTCTCAACTGATTATCAATCCGGCGGCTCTCGTGGCGTTCTGTGCCAATGATATGAAGACCACCAGCTGTAAGCACCTGTTCATGAATACCCTGCCACTCGTCTTGAAGGGCCTTAATCCTACTTGCTTTTTCAGCATCAGAAAATGCAGCATCAGCCTCAATGTGAGTGGACTGCTTACCTACGTTTCCGCCGAGCACAATATCTGTTCCACGACCAGCCATATTGGTAGCAATCGTGATCATCTTTGGTCGGCCAGCCTGCGCAATGATTTCTGCTTCACGCGCATGCTGTTTTGCATTCAGTACTTGATGCGGTAATTTGCGTTGATCAAGCAAGCTAGAAATTAGCTCCGAATTCTCAATGGATGTTGTTCCCACGAGAACTGGCTGACCACGCGCATAGCAATCTTCAATATCTTTAACTACCGCATCGTATCGTTCGCGTGATGACTTATAAATTTGATCTTGCTTATCTTTTCTTTGGCTAATCCGATTTGGCGGAATAACCACTGTTTCAAGGTTATATATTTCCTTAAATTCGTATGCTTCAGTATCAGCAGTACCCGTCATACCAGCCAACTTACCGTACATACGGAAGTAGTTCTGGAAAGTAATCGTCGCTAAGGTCTGATTCTCATTCTGAATCGGGACCCCCTCTTTAGCCTCTACCGCTTGATGCAAGCCATCAGACCAACGACGCCCTTGCATCAATCGTCCCGTGAACTCATCAACAATGATGACTTCATTATTCTGGACCACGTATTGCTGATCGCGGTTATACAAGGTATGGGCTCGTAATGCAGCATACACATGATGCATTAAGGTAATGTTTTGTGGAGCATATAAAGATGCGCCGTCAGTTAACGCGCCTAACTGCACCAAAATCTCTTCCGCTTTATCGTGCCCTTGCTCAGTCAAATAGACTTGCTGAGACTTCTCGTCTACCCAATAGTCACCCGGTTTCTCAACACCAGTGCCATCGGATTTTTCTTCACCGATTTGGCGCTCTAAGTAAGAAGGCAGTGCATTAATTTTGACGTAGAGCTCAGTATGATCTTCCGCTTGTCCGGAAATAATTAATGGTGTACGTGCTTCGTCTATTAGGATCGAATCTACTTCATCAACAATGGCGTAGGATAAGCCGCGTTGAACACGCTGACCCAAGTCTTGAACCATGTTGTCACGCAAATAATCAAAACCAAACTCATTATTTGTACCGTAAGTAATATCAGCAGCATAGGCTTCTTGTTTGGTAGTGTGGTCCATCTGCGAGAGGTTCACGCCAACCTGCATACCCAAGAAGTTATAAAGTGTTGACATCCACTCAGCATCTCGCTGAGCTAAGTAATCATTTACTGTTACAACATGCACACCCTTAGCACTCAAAGCATTTAAATACACTGGCAGGGTTGCTGTTAAGGTTTTTCCCTCACCAGTGCCCATCTCAGCAATCTTGCCTTGGTGTAAGGCAAAGCCACCCATGATCTGCGCATCAAAGTGACGCATTTTCATAACGCGGACGCTCGCCTCACGAACCACGGCAAATGCTTCAGCTGCGATATCGTCTAAAGACTCTCCCGCTGCAAGGCGTGATTTGAATTCTGCAGTTTTAGCTGCAAGGGCGGCATCATCCAGAGCTTGCAGGTTCGCTTCAAAAGCGGCGACCTTAGCAACGACTTTGCGATACTGCTTTAAGAGGCGGTCGTTACGACTGCCGACCAGGGTTTTAAGAAGACCGATTACCATGGGATATTGAAGAAAATGAAGTCTTTAAGTTTATCACCCGTAGCCCTATTTTTTATGAACTTTCCCCACAAGCCCCCTCCTAAACGCACAGCCCATGATTGGAAGGATTACCTTCAGGAGTCAGATGGTTTGGGGGGCATTTTGGCTAAAACAGAAAACCTGGCCAAACTCAAGACAACCCTCCATTTGGCCTTAGTGGCGCTTGAGCAAGGTCACCTCAGTCCTAAAATTGATGCCGGGTGGCGGTCTGGAGCCCAGGACGAACTTTTTTTACTAGTCGGTAGCGCCAGTATTGGAGCTCGCCTACAACAGATTTTACCCAGTTTAATCAATGAGTTAGCTAAAAATGGCCTATATTGCAAAGCGATTAAAGTACGCGTAAAGCCAGCGCCTCCAGCATGGGAAATCAAACCACGGGATGAGGCCAAAAAGTATGTGGGGCCTAAAGGTTTTAACGAAGTAGCTAAAAAATCATGGCAAGAACTCTTGGAAAAACTAGCCCCAGACTCAGGACTGCGTAAAGCAGTAGAGCGACTTCTGCAAAATAAATCTAAGTAAAGCGGATATTTTTCAGGTCCCTCTAGAAAAAGAGCGGCTGACTTTCTTGAGAATAAGCTTCGGGAGCTTTATTTTCAGCAAAAGAGCTGATTTCATAAGAACTTGGGTCTTCTAAGAGTTTGCGTAAGAGTGCGTTATTGAGGGCGTGACCTGATTTTTCAGCAACATAAGACCCCACAATCGGATGCCCAACTAAATAAAGATCGCCAATCGCATCCAAAATTTTGTGCCGTACGAATTCATCTTCATAACGTAACTCTTCGTTATTTAAGATGCGATGCTCGTCTAAAACAATCGCGTTATCTAAACTACCGCCGCGAGCTAAACCCATCTCCCTCAATGCTTCGACTTCATGAGCAAAACCAAAGGTACGGGCTCGCCCAATTTCACTACGATAGGCATGCTCAGCAAAATCAACCACAAATCGCTGGCCTGTTTTATCTACTGCCGGATGTTTAAAGTCAATGGTGAAATCCAACTTAAACCCAAAGAAAGGTTCAAGTCGAGCAAGCTTGTCGCCATCACGCACTTCCACAGTTTTTTTAATAATCACAAACTCACGTGGTGCATCTTGTTCAATGATGCCTGCAGATTCAATTAAAAATAAGAATGAGGCAGCACTGCCATCCATGATGGGCACTTCTTCACCATCAAGTTCAATCAATAAATTATCTAAACCTAGGCCAGCGCAGGCAGATAGTAAATGCTCAACTGTAGAGACTCGAACGCCATCTTTTTGAATAACTGAGGCGAGTCGGGTATCGCATACAGCCAAAGCAGTTGCCGGGACTACCGACTGCTCTGGTGTATCCACTCGCACAAACTGAACCCCTGAATTTACCGGCGCTGGCTTAATCGATATCGTCACCTTGCGGCCAGAGTGCAAACCAATTCCCACGGTCTTAACCGGAGTGGCAATGGTTCTTTGTTTCATCATAGATGTCTCTAAATTCAGGGGGTATTAGCTAATCAGAATTACAGCTTTTTCAAGATTGAAGCAGCATCGCTCACTTCAAACTTTCCTGGAGCTTCGCGATCTAAAGACTTCACTACACCATCTTCAACAATCATGGCATAACGGTCTGAACGAACTCCTAAACCACGTTCCATCAAATCCAACTCGATGCCCATTTTTTTAGTGAACTCGCCGCTGCCATCACCCATCATACGAATTTTTTTACCTACTTTTTGATCACGGCCCCAAGCGCCCATGACAAAAGGGTCATTAACAGAAACACACCAAATCTCATCAACACCTTTTGCCTTAATAGCATCATAGTGCTCAACATATCCAGGCACATGCTTTGCAGAACAAGTTGGTGTAAATGCACCAGGTACAGCAAATATCACAATCTTTTTGCCAGCAACAAGCTTGTCTACTTCAAAAGCATTTGGTCCTATGGCGCAGCCTTCACTCTCTTCGTTAAAAAATTCGTAAAGGGTGGCGTTTGGTAATTTTTGTCCAACAGCAATCATGACATCTCCAATAAGTAGTTGTTAGTAAGTATGCCAACGCTAGCGCGGGATTCGTCGTCCGGAGGGGCGCCGCGCTGGCATTTCGCAATTACCTATTGTATTAAGCAGTTGATTAATCTGCTTGCTTACGTAAAAAGGCTGGGATCTCATAGTAATCAGCCCCTTTATCCAACATGGTTTTTGCCTGTGGGGAGCTATCTGCACCTAAAGCAGGGGCAGAACTCGCCTCACGGGAGCTACGGAATACCCGTGGCAAATCATATTGGCTGTAATCAACACTAGTACTAGCTGATTTAGTTGCCATTAATGGGCTCGCCGAACCAGTTAAAGCCATCCCTGCGCTGGTGCTTAATGCAGAATCTAAGCCTACCTTGCTCATTGCTGCCGATGCACTAGAAGGAGCAAAGGTATTGAGATCGGCCATCGTTGGCATTGCATCACTGGTGCCAGTAGCTTGTCTCCAAACTACTTCTGGCTGATGATTTTGGCGAGCCTGAGGATTATTCAGACCCGTCGCAACCACAGTTACACGCAATGCATCACCCAAGCTTTCGTCATATACCGTACCGAAGATTACCGTTGCGTCATCGGCAGCGTAACCCCGAATTGCAGCCATGACTTCACGAGTCTCAGATAACTTCAATGAACGATTAGCAGTGATATTTACTAATACGCCACGCGCACCAGACAAATCAACACCTTCGAGTAATGGAGATGCAACTGCCGCTTCAGCAGCCAAGCGTGCACGGTCCATACCAGAAACCGTTGCCGTTCCCATCATGGCTTTACCTTGCTCACCCATCACGGTTTTTACGTCTTCGAAGTCAACGTTGATCAAACCTTGAACATTGATGATTTCTGCAATACCAGAAACTGCGTTATGCAATACATCATCAGCGCATGCAAATGCCTTATCAAACTCGGCATCCTCACCCATGACTTCAAAGAGTTTTTCATTGAGAACCACAATCAATGAATCAACATAAGACTCAAGCTCTGCAGCGCCATTCTCTGCAACCTTCAAGCGCTTTACGCCCTCGAAATCAAATGGCTTACTAATCACGCCTACTGTCAAAATGCCCATCTCTTTTGCTACTTGAGCAACGATTGGGGCTGCGCCTGTTCCTGTGCCACCACCCATACCAGCAGTAATGAATACCATATGCGCACCTTGCAATGTATCTGCAATTCGAGCCCGCGCTTCTTCTGCTGAAGCAGCACCGATTTCTGGTTTCGCACCTGCACCTAATCCGCTAGAGCCTAATTGCAAATTCACAGATGCTTCTGAACGCTGTAAGGCGCCAGCATCGGTGTTCATGCAAATAAACTCTACGCCGTTAACTCCACGACGAATCATGTGCTGGACAGCATTACCACCAGCGCCACCGACACCAACCACTTTAATAATGGTTTTGCCAGCTGTTTCTTGATCTAACATTTCAAATTCCATATACCCTCCTAGGTAAATTACTTACTACTTTGACGACGACAAAAAAATTTAAAAATTTCCTGCAAACCATTCCTTCATACGCGAGATGACACTTTGTAACGCGCCAGATTGAGAAACACGACGACCACGCAATAATTGCGCTTGGCCTTCCATTAACAAACCAATGCTGGTCGCATATCGGGGACTGCGTAAGACTTCATGTAAATGGCCACGGTATTCAGGGGTACCGATACGGGCTGGTCTCAAGAACACCTGCTCGGCTAACTCAACCATGCCTGGCATTAAGGAAGTACCCCCAGTGAGAACAATTCCTGAAGAGACCATGTCTTCGTAGCCCGAATCACGCACCACACCCCTGACTAAGGTGAATAATTCTTCTACGCGCGGCTCAATCACTGCGGCCAGCGCCTGTTTAGACATGGGGCGTGGCTCCCGATCACCCACACCAGGGACATCAATCATGGCGGCTGGATCTGCCATTTCTTGACGTGCAATACCATGGGCAATCTTTAAATCTTCTGCCTCTATGGTTGGCGTTCGTAATGCCATGGCAATGTCATTGGTAATTTGATCGCCTGCAATTGGAATGACGGCGGTATGACGTATAGATCCTTGGCAATAGATGGCGATATCAGTCGTGCCACCACCAATATCCACCAAAACCACTCCCAATTCTTTTTCATCATCGGTTAATACCGCTAAGCTAGAAGCGAGTGGCTGCAAGATCAAGTCGTTTACCTCAAGACCACAACGACGCACACATTTGACGATGTTTTGTGCAGCACTAACAGCACCAGTAACAATGTGCACCTTGACCTCTAAGCGCAAGCCACTCATCCCAATTGGCTCGCGAACATCTTCCTGGCCATCAATAATGAATTCTTGAACAAGGATATGTAATATCTGTTGATCAGTTGGTATGTTGATTGCTTTAGCGGTCTCCAGTACACGCTCAACATCACCTTCCCCTACTTCCTTGTCCCGAATCGCTACCATGCCACTTGAGTTAAAGCTCACAATGTGGTTACCTGCAATTCCTGTAAAGACTTGAACAATCTGGCGATCGGCCATCACTTCAGCCTCTTCAAGCGCTTTCTGAATCGACTGTACAGTTGCCTCGATATTGACAACGACACCTTTCTTCAGCCCCTTAGAGGCAGTTTGTCCCACTCCCACTACATTGAATTGGCCGTCAGGGGCGAGCTCAGCCACCAGGGCCACTACCTTGGACGTGCCAATATCTAAACCCACTAATAGATCGCGATTATCTTTACTCATTCACATTCCTCATTGCTTCAGCTCGCTTTTTTTGCCATCTACTTCATTCTTTTTCAAACTTGCAGAAGCAAGATGAACTGCAAAACCATTTGCATAACGCAGATCGACTGCATCAATTCGATTTGCCCACTTCTCTTGAACTTGTGGCCAGTATTTAAATAAACGGGCAACCCGTTCTTCTGTTAAGTTTTTATCCGAACTCTCTTCGTCGCGACCAAACTCTACTTTCATGCCATTGGAGAGCTTTACATGCCATGCGTAACGCTCAGTCAGCGCCAAACTAGTTACCTCAAGTCCCCAAGGCTTAAACCAATTATTCGCTTTCTCATAAAGGCTCATGACCTCTTTTCCGGCATCATCTGGTCCAGAAAAATCCAGCAACTTTGGGTCATCAACTAGCTCTGAAACACGGCCAGCAAATAGCTCTCCATAGGTGTTCATCAGGGTTTGGCTATCCGATCCATCCCAAGTAGCAAATGGTTTTTGCTCTTCAATATTGACAACTAAGCCGTTAGGCCAAACGCGGCGCACATTGGCATGACGCACCCAAGGCATACTCTCAAAACCCCGTTTGACATCTTCCAAACGAACGCTAAAGAAGTTGCCCTGCACGGTTTCCATCACTTGGCGCTTCACAAGCGATTTATTAATGTGTTTCAGGGTTTGACCTGCTACAGGCTCAACCTGAATTTGTTTCAAACTGAAGACCGGTCTCTGGCTCAACCAAACCAAAATTCCAACTACCAACATCACAGTGAAGCAGCGCATCAAGAAACGACTGACTTTTTGCATCCGCTCTGGATGATTCCAAAGGGGAGACATGATGATGGAAAAGATATCTCCGAACCGATCTAAAAGAGTGTTCATCTAGTAGCGCCCTCTTTTTGCTGCAAGGTTTGGCTCAGCAACCACAGTACCAAATCGGCATAATTCACCCCTGCGGCTTTAGCTGCCATAGGCACCAAAGAATGTGAAGTCATGCCAGGAGAGGTATTCATCTCCAATAAATAGGGTTCGCCCGTTTTCTGATCTAACATCACATCAGCGCGACCCCATGTCCGGCAACCCAATGTCTTGTAGGCTGCTAAAGCCAAATTCTGAACCCGAGCATTTACCTCAGGAGCAAGTCCTGTTGGGCATAAGTACTGCGTCTCATCTGAGAAATACTTATTATGAAAATCGTAGTTTGCTTGTGGAGGAATAATTTTGATGACAGGCAAAGCTTCTGCCGTATCACCTTGACCTACTAGTGGGCAAGTCAACTCATCGCCCACAATGCAAGTTTCAGCAATCACTTTTTTATCTAGACCAGCAGCCAGTTGATAAGCAGCTGGCAATTCATCGACTGATTTCACTTTAGTGAGGCCAAGCGAGGAGCCTTCATGTGCTGGCTTCACAATCAATGGCAGACCTAAATGCTGAACTACCGTATTCCAATCGCTGGTCGCTGTCAGCTCTTCAAATTCAGGGGTCGATAAACCGTTGCTCAACCAGATTTGTTTCGTTGCGATCTTGTCAATTGCTAAAGCAGAGGCTAAAACACCGCTGCCGGTGTATGGCAGATTTAGTAACTCCAATAAACCTTGGATTGTTCCATCCTCACCAAATCGGCCATGCAGCGAAATAAATACGCGATCAAATTTTTCTTTGGCTAATTCAGTAGGGCAGCGCAGGCCAGTGTCAAACCCATGGGCATCAACCCCTTTAGAGCACAAAGCATCTAAAACCCCATTACCGGACAGCAAGGATATTTCTCGCTCCCCTGAACGTCCACCTAATAAAACGCCGACACGTCCTAGCGTCTTCACATTGAGACTAGCTAACTGTGAGTTCACCCGATCGCCCCACAAGCTCATGTTCACCTCTTGCTTAGACATTCTTCGCCTCCACTAATGAATGTGGCAAAGCAGAGATTGATCCCGCGCCCATCGTAATTAAGACATCGCCATCTTTTAATATTTGACCCAATTTTTCAGGCATCTCAGTAACACTGGCTGCAAATGCGACGGCTGCAGGGTCTAAAGATCCCTTTGCGTTTTTATCTTCTGCAAGGGCGGCCTTCATTAAGCTCTTACCATCTGCTCCTGGAATTTTTGCTTCACCCGCTGGATATACCTCAGTTAATACCAAGGCATCAAAGTTTTTGAGGACTTGTACAAACTCACCAAAACAATCACGGGTTCTAGTAAATCGATGGGGCTGGAATGCCAATACCAAACGGCGGTCTGGGTAAGCGCCTCTAGCTGCCTCTAAGGTTGCAGCCATTTCTACAGGGTGGTGGCCATAATCATCAATCAATGTGAAACTGCCACCGGATGCCAGGGCAAGCTCCCCATAGCGCTGGAAACGACGTCCAACACCGCTAAATTTAGACAAGGCTGTTGTAATTGCTTCGTCACTTACACCTAACTCTGTAGCAATGCCAATGGCTGCTAAAGCATTTTGCACATTGTGCAAACCAGGTAAATTCAATGTCACGTCTAGTGGCCCTGGTTTATTACCATGCCTCCGCACTGTGCGTCGATCTACCGTAAAGTGCATCTGCGTGCCATCGGCACGCACATTGCTGGCGCGGATATCTGCATCGTCAGAAAGTCCATAACGTAATACCGGCTGTGAGACGAATGGAATAATGTCGCGTACGTTTGCATCATCAATGCACAACACCGCCACGCCATAAAAGGGCATACGTTGAATAAATTGCACAAATGCCTGTTTCAAACGAGCCATATCATGCTGATACGTATCCATATGATCAGCATCAATATTGGTAACTACTTCCATCGCGGGGAACAGCTGCAAGAAAGAAGCGTCTGACTCGTCAGCCTCAACCACAATAAAGTCGCCCTGCCCTAAGCGGGCATTGGCACCAGCAGAATTGAGCTTGCCACCAATCACAAAGGTGGGATCTAAGCCCCCCTCAGCCAATACGGAAGCCACCAAACTGGTTGTTGTCGTTTTGCCATGAGTTCCAGCAATAGCAATACCCTGTTTTAAGCGCATTAATTCACCCAACATCACTGCGCGCTGAATTACTGGAATCTTTGCTGCGCGAGCGGCAAGCACTTCAGGATTATTTCCAGCAACTGCTGTAGAAATAACAACCGCCTCAGCAGTACCAATATTTTTTGGGTCATGGCCAATATGAATCAATGCGCCCAACTCTTTGAGGCGCTTCGTTACGGGACCTTCAGCCAAATCAGAGCCAGAGACTTGGTAGCCCAGGTTCAAAAGCACCTCGGCAATACCGCTCATGCCTGCGCCACCGATACCGATGAAATGAATTTGCTGAACGATATGCTTCATATGCCTACTCCCGCACAATCAGCGCAAACCTCAGCAACACGCTGAGTTGCATCTGGTTTTGCTAATGCATGCGCACGTAAGGCCATTTCTTTTAGGTCCGCACGACTCAAGTTTTGAATCATTAACGCTAAATCTTGTGGATTGAGATATTGCTGTGGCAAAAGAATTGCTGCATCTGCATCAGATAAAAATTGAGCGTTGGCTGTTTGGTGATCATCAATAGCAAAAGGAAATGGTATTAAGCAAGATGCCACGCCGCAAGCAGCTAACTCAGAAACGGTCATTGCACCAGAGCGACAGATCACTAAATCCGCTTGTGCATACGCTGCTGGCATATCGTCGATGAAAGGACGAATATCAGCAGTAACGCCTGCATCTGCATAACGCTGTTGCAGTTCATCTAAATGCTTATCACCAGCCTGATGGATGATGTGAGGACGAGAGTCTTCGGGAATAAATGCCAAAGCAGCAGGAATATTTTCATTCAACGCTGCAGCCCCTAAACTACCACCTACGACCAAAATAGATAAAGGCCCCTGGCGTTGCTCGTAGCGCAATGCAGGCGCAGGAATATGATCAAACTCTGCGCGAATAGGATTACCTACCCACTCGGCATGTGCCATCGTATTTGGGAAGCCAGTTAATGTGCGCATGGCAATTTTCGCAAGTGCACGATTTGCGCTACCGGCAATAGAATTAGACTCATGTAAAACTAATGGGCGCTTCAATAACTTGGTGACTAATCCACCGGGGAAAGTAATGTAACCGCCCATCCCCAAGACCACAGATGGTTTTATGCGGCGCAGGATCTTCCAGCTTTGAAAGCAAGCACGCATTAAATTAAATGGCAGCATTGCTTTCGCTTTGAGCCCCTTACCACGCAGCCCCCCAAACTCGATTGCCTCAAAGGGAAAATTGCATGACTTCACAAGACGGTATTCCATACCATGTTGGTTGCCTAGCCATGACACATTCCACCCGCAGATTCGCAAATATTCAGCAACGGCAAGACCCGGGAAGATATGCCCACCAGTACCCCCAGCCATCACCAGAATTGAGGGTCTCGTCACAGTTTCCCTCCACGCATCAAGATGCGATTCTCGTAATCAATCCGCAGCAGCATCGCAATCGCAATAGTATTCATTAGAATGCCGGAGCCACCATAACTTACTAGCGGCAAAGTCAATCCTTTGGTTGGTAGCAAACCTAAGTTCACACCCATATTGATAAAGGCTTGCCAGCCGATCCAGATTGCTACGCCTTTAGCGGCAAGACCGGCAAAACTACGGTCTAGTTGCAAAGCAGTACGGCCGATGATGAATGCGCGACGCACGATCCAATAGAACAGGAAGATCATGACGACTACGCCAACAAAGCCAAGCTCTTCACCAATCACCGCCATAATGAAATCGGTATGTGCTTCTGGTAGATAATGCAATTTTTCTACGCTGCCACCAAGCCCCAAACCAAACCACTCGCCACGGCCAAATGCCATTAGAGAATGGGTGAGCTGATATCCCTTGTTTGCTGCGTTATCCACCTGCCAAGGATCCATAAATGCCAGCATGCGGCCACGACGAAATGGAGAGAGCGCAATCATCGTAGCGCCACTCATCAAACCAACCGCTATCAAGCCCCCAAATAATTTCGCGTTGATGCCACCCAAAAACAGAATACCAAAGGCTATTAAGGCAACCACTACGAAGGCGCCCATATCCGGCTCAGCCATTAAGAGGCCGCCAACCAAAGCAACTGCAATGCCCATTGGCAACATGCCCTTCATAAAAGAGTGCAAATACTCTTGGCGCTGCACGGTATAGCTTGCAGCAAAAATAACTGCCGCAAATTTCATTAGCTCAGAAGGCTGAAAGTTCATTAGGCCCAATGGAATCCAACGTTTAGCCCCATTCACGCCCTTACCTATTCCAGGAATGAGCACTGCAATTAATAACAAGACAGTAAATCCGAATATGAGTGGTGAGTAGCGATCCCATATTTTGGTTGGTATCTTGAAAACCCAAATACCTACTCCAACTGCAATCGCCAAAGAAATAACATGGCGAAGTAAGAAAAAGTTACTACTGTAATTAGCGTACTTAGGGCCATCTGCTAAGGTAATTGATGCTGAATACACCATCACCAAACCAATGAGCATGAGGGACAAGACTGCCCATACCAGTAATTGGTCGTATTCCATCATGCGTGATCGAGTTTGTTCAACTCCAGATACTGCATCTCTTAAGCCAGTACGGAAGTTATCAATACCACCTCTAGAGAAATTCCAGAAGCGATCTAAGCCCAAGCGACTATCAGGAAATAGCTTCTCTTTTAAATTCATACTTGAACCCCCTCGCAGCGCATTCCCAATTCCTCAACTTCACTAGCAAATGCCTGTGCGCGGGCAACATAATCCTTGAACTGATCGAAGCTTGCGCAAGCTGGAGAAAGTAAAACTAAATCGCCTGTTTGTGCCTGCTGAGCTGCAGCCTTAACAGCTTCCTCCAGGTTACCGCTTATAGTGCAAGGAACATTCACACCAAGAGTTTGGCCAATAATGGCGGCATCTTTACCAATCAAGAAAACACCTTTAACGAACCGCAAAGCAGGCTCACGTAATGGACTGAAATCTTGGCCCTTGCCATCACCTCCAGCAATCAACCAAATTCTTTTACCTGATTCATTACTACCCAAACCATTTAATGCCGCTACAGTGGCGCCTACATTGGTACCTTTGCTGTCATCGATGTATTCAATATCGTTCACGATTGCAATGCTCTGAACCCGATGTGGCTCGCCATGGTAATCACGGAGTCCATGTAGGAGAGCATTCATTGGTAAGTTAGCAGCCTTTGCCAATGCAAGCGCAGCTAATGCATTCAATGCATTGTGTCGGCCACGTATTCTTAATGCATCGGCTGGGATTAAGCGCTTGAGACGCAATGGCTCAGCTTCGGCAATTACTATAGATTTGCGACGACGCTTTGGTTTTGACTCAACCGCTTCATCCACTTCAGCCCATACTAACCAGTCAATACCGCCCGCGCGCAAATCATGCTCAATACCAAATGCGCCTTGCTCATCTGGCGTACTAGAGCCAAATGTCATAATCGTTTTTTCTTGTTTTTGCTCTTCAGAAAGTAATCCCATCACCAAGGAATCGTCTCTATTCAAAATACAAATTGAATCTGTACCAAATATTTTTGCCTTTGCCTCAGCGTAAGCTTGCATGTCGCCATGCCAATCTAAATGATCTTGGGTGATATTGAGCACGGTTGCTGCTGTTGCATTTAAGGTATGGGTATAGACCAACTGAAAGCTGGATAACTCTAGCACCCAAATATCTGGCATATCCTCAATTTGATCTGCCTCATTAAGACTGCTCATTAATTTCTCTAAAGCAGCGGGGCTAATATTTCCTGCAACAGCCACCTTCTTTCCAGCTCGCTCACATAACTGACCGGTTAAAGCGGTAGTAGTGGTCTTACCATTGGTCCCAGTGACTGCGAGTACTCTAGTTGCATAAGTGGATGCACCCGCTAGAGCCATACGATCGAGAGCAGCAAGGGCACGGGCAAAAAATTCAATCTCACCCCAAACATCAATTCTGGCTTTTCTAGCTTTTACTAAAAAGGATTCAATCGGCTCTTGGATGGGTGATAAGCCCGGGCTAATTCCGATTACCTCTATGTTAGCTAATAGATCATCATTCAATGGGCCAAATTGAATATCTGTCAAACCAGCCGTTCTTAATTCCTCAAGCCAAGCATGTTGCTGCTCAGAGAATTGAGACTGTCCACGAGTATCTGCAAGGCGAACAATGGCGCCATTACGCAAACACCACTTAGCCATGGCAACGCCAGACTCGCCTAGACCCATGATCAAAAAGCGATTTGGGGCCTCATAGCCTATATCGGCCATGAAAGTATTGTTTGCAAAGGTATTTTCTATATTCAGCATATTGACTTTTGGCTCACCGTAATTTCAAGCTAGATAAACCAACCAACACTAATAGGATGGTGATGATCCAGAAACGGACAACCACTTGGGTTTCTTTCCAGCCACCTAATTCAAAATGATGGTGGAGTGGCGCCATGCGGAATATGCGACGGCCCTCACCAAAATATTTTTTTGTTAATTTGAACCAAAGAACTTGCAGCATTACCGAGAGAGTTTCCGCAACAAAGATTCCGCCCATAACAAAGAGCACAATCTCTTGGCGCACAATGACAGCAATGGTTCCAAGTGCACCGCCTAAAGCAAGCGCACCAACATCCCCCATAAATACTTGCGCTGGATGTGTGTTGTACCAAAGAAAAGCAAGTCCCGCTCCACCCATAGCCCCGCAGAAGATCATTAACTCACCAGCACCCGGAATGTAGGGGAACAATAAATACTTTGCATAAATGGCATTACCCATGACATAGGCAAATGCGCCTAATGCGGCCCCTACCAAAATTACGGGCATGATTACCAGCCCATCTAGTCCATCTGTCAAATTGACGGCATTACTACTACCAACAATGACTAAATAACTCAGAATGATGAAGCCCATCATTCCTAAGGGGTAACTCACTTCTTTAATAAAGGGCAGGAGTAAGTTAGTTTTAGCAGGCAGATCCAATGCAAAACCACTCCTTAACCACTCGTAAAAAAGTTGAAGTACCTTTAGATTATTTACCTCAGAAACTGAGAACGCTAAGTAGATGGCAGCAAACAAACCAATTAATGTTTGCCAAAAGAATTTTTCTCTTGAAGCCATTCCCTTTGGATCTTTGCGAGCAACCTTACGATAGTCATCTACCCAACCAATTGCACCAAATCCAAAAGTCACAATCATCACAATCCAAATGAAACGGTTGCTTAAGTCTGCCCACAATATGCATGAAACAAAAATACCAATCAAAATCAGAACTCCACCCATGGTAGGAGTACCAGTCTTTACTAAATGGGTTTGCGGGCCATCAGAACGAACAGCTTGCCCCATCTTCAAGGCAGTCAGTTTACGAATAACCCATGGTCCTGCTGCTAGGCCAATCAGTAACGCAGTTAATGTTGCCATCACCGCTCTAAAAGTGATGTAGTTGAAGACTCGGAAAAACCCAAAATCATCTTGTAGCCATTGCGCCAAAATTAAGAGCATGTTTTAGCCTCCTCCATCAAGGCTTGCACTACACGCTCCATGCGCATAAAACGTGAACCTTTAACCAAAATATTCAAATGCTCATTGCTGCCAGTGGACTGAGCATGTAATGCGTCTCTCAACTGCAAAATCAGACTATCCATATCTGAGAAATGTTTTGCACTAGAGGTGAGTTGCTCCACTTTCTTAGTCTCTTCGAATCCTTCAAGGGCGAATGCACATTGCTCGCCAAGCGCAAATAATTTTGAGATACCTTGCTCAGCAGCATAGGATCCCACTTCCCGATGAAATTCTGGACCTTGATTACCAACTTCACCCATATCACCTAAGACTAACCAGGACATATTGCCCGACTGCTTTAATGCCTCAATTGCAGCCCTGACTGAATCAGGATTAGCGTTATAGCTGTCATCAATTAGGGTGTGATTTGGATCAATTTTTTTGGCTTGCATACGCCCATTTACTGGGGCAAACGCCTCAAGACCTTGCTTGATTTTTTCAAGGCTTACTCCAGCAGCTATAGCAACAGCGCTAGCTGCTAATGCGTTTCGAACATTATGACTACCCAAGGCATTTAATTGAACCTCAACTGAGCCCAACTCGGTTTGGACTTGTACATGGCCATTACTGAGCAGACGACCCGTCACTCCAGCCTGGAGCTCTGATTGTCCAGACAGCAGAGCAAAATCAATGACTTTGCGACCAGCGGCTGCCTGATGCCAGAGGTCTGCAAATTCAGATTCAGCTGGAAAGACGGCAATACCATCCGTAGGTAATGCTTGAATTGCATCAGAATGCTCTTCGGCAACTGCAACCACAGTGGCCATGAACTCTTGATGCTCACGTTGGGCATTGTTAATTAATACAATATTGGCTTGGGCTATGGCGGCTAACTGTGCAGTTTCACCTGGATGATTCATCCCAAGCTCTATTACGGCAAGACGATCGCTTGAACGCAATTTCAAGAGGGTCAGTGGCAAACCAATATCATTATTGAGGTTGCCTTTAGTTACAAGAGTGTGCTCTTCACCAACCGCAGCCTTAAAGATAGAAGCAATCATTTCTTTGACTGTGGTCTTTCCATTACTGCCTGTGACAAGGGCTAATGGGATAGGGTGAGTTGCGCGCCATGCTTTTGCTAATTCACCTAAGCTGATTCTTGTATCTGCTACCCGAATTGCTACAAGATTTTCTGGGCACTTATCTTGATTACTGATGAGCGCCCCCGCAGCACCAGCTCTAGCCACATCAACTAAAAAATCATGCGCATCAAAGCGCTCGCCCGTCAACGCTATAAATAGCTCGCCATCATCAACTTGACGACTGTCTGTACCTACCCGAGTTATCTGTAGTGCTTGTGCATCCTGTATAGAAACGTTAATCATGCTACTTCCAGGTAGCATGGCATGTACTTGGGCTAGCGTTGTCATTGCAGACATTAAGCTATACCCCCTGCAGCTAAAAGAATGTGCTCTTGGTCTGAGAAATCAAACTTCTTGCCCTTAATTTCTTGAGAGGTTTCATGGCCTTTGCCAGCCACTAATACGATATCGCACCCACTAGCATTGCGCACAGCAGCCATAATCGCCGCTGCACGATCAACAATCGTCTGTACGTTCGCCGCCTCTGGGCCTATACCGCTGCGAATCATTTGAATAATTGCCTGCGGATCCTCAGTGCGGGGGTTATCACTAGTGATAATAATTTGGTCGGCATGTTTCTGAGCAACAGCACCCATTTGTGGACGCTTACCAATATCTCGATCACCGCCACAACCAAAAACACACCAAATTTTTCCGCCCCGTTTCTCAGCGATAGGGCGCAGGGCTTGTAATGTCTTTTCTAAAGCATCAGGGGTATGGGCATAATCAACAATAGTCAATACACCATCAGATTTTTGATGCCTACCAACTTGAATTAACTCCATACGACCAATGACTGGACGGAGTTGACTCACCCGTTTACTAGCCTCATCGCAGGTATACCCTTGAGTAAGTAATGCAGTCCACACAGCTAGTGCATTACTTAAATTAAAGTCGCCCAATAAAGGAATATGCAGTGTATTAGCGCCAACTCCCTCATGTGTAAATAATGAGTCGTATCCAAGGCCATTTAAAACGCTATCTTTTGCATAAATACGTTGTAGACAATTGCCAAATTTTTCAAAGCCTTTAAGCACTTCTTGTCTTAGTGTGTATGCCCAAACCTGAATATCACCTTTAGCCAAAAGCTTTGCAGCTAATTCGCGTCCAAATGCATCATCTACATTAATCACAGCATGTTCCAAACCTGCTTGCTGAAATAGCTTGGCTTTTGCTTGTGCGTAGTCAGCCATAGTGCCGTGATAATCCAAATGATCTTGTGTCAGATTGGTAAATACAGCACAATTAAATTGGGTACCTGCTATTCGGTCCTGATCTAAGGCGTGCGAGGATACTTCCATGGCAACTTGCTTGGCACCAGCCTCCAGTAATTCTTTAAGCTGTGTCTGTAATTTAGGTGCATCAGGAGTGGTATAGCCCGTTTGTACCAACGCACCTGGAAAGCCAGTTCCAAGAGTGCCCAGCACTGCTGTTCGATGATTCGGTTCATCTAAAGCTTGGGCCAACCACTGCGTAATGCTAGTCTTGCCATTAGTGCCGGTTACACCGACGATCTTTAATTGACGACTTGGGTAGTCATACCATTTTGCACAGAGATCTCCAGCTATTGCTGCAAGCTGATCAATCGCAATGCACTGTGGATGGTCCAGATATTGAGCACCAGAATCCGCGGGGTCAAAAACCACTGCTGCTGCGCCACTTTCTAATGCTGCTTCAATGAATGGACGTCCGTCGCGCAATACCTTCCCATGACCAACAGGATAGGCAAAAAAGATATCGCCAGCTTGGATCTGGCGACTATCTACACTTACCTTAGCAGCACTTTTCGCTATGGTGTGTAAGTAGTCAATCAAGTGATTGGGTTCTATTTTCAATGCCACACTCATCTTTTCAAAACCACATGCTGAGTCTGTATATTTGCAGTACGAATCTCATCCAGATTCTTGTCTTGCAAAACCATTTGCTTCACTTTGCTATCTGGCAAAACATTCAGGGTGTTTAGTGTTTCACTCACAATGGTTGAGAAGACCGGTGCTGCAACATCGCCGCCATAGTGACTGCCGCCTGTTGGCTCATCAATCATGACTGCCACCACAATTCGAGGGGCGCTAATTGGTGCCAGCCCAGCAAAGTAAGCCCGATACTTATTGCCATAGCCTTTACCAACCAATTTATGAGCTGTACCTGTCTTACCGCCGACCCTAAAGCCTTCAGCCTGCGCCTTGATTGCGGTACCACCAGGCTCAGTAACCGTTTCAAGCATGGTGCGCATTTCAATCGCAGTTTTTGCAGAAAGCACTCTAGTACCGGGTTTGAATTCGGGGCTACGCTCAATGGTAAGGGGTACTAATTCACCATCACGTGCAAATACCGTATAAGCACGCGCCACCTGAAATAGCGATGCGGAAATTCCGTAACCAAACGCAATACGTGCTTGATCAGTTGGCATCCACTTTTTAAATGGGTGCACAGTTCCAGCCACAGCGCCAGGGAATCCTATTTTCGGTGATTGCCCGAAACCAACTGCGGTATAGAAATCCCACATTTCCTCTGCAGAAAGATTATTCATAGCAATTTTTGCAGTGCCGATATTGCTTGATTTCTGAATGACCTGTGCAACAGTCAGACTATCGTACGGATGAGTATCAGTAATCGGCTTGGGGCCGATAAGATATTTAGCACCAATCACCATATTGCTATCTGGCTTAATGGCGCCCTTTTCTAAAGCAATCGCGATAGTGAAAGGTTTCATCGTTGAGCCTGGCTCAAAAGTATCGGTCAACACACGATTACGCAACTGCTCGCCAGTAAGGTATTTACGATCATTCGGGTTGTAGCTTGGATAATTTGCTAGAGCTAAAATCTCGCCAGTTTGCGTATCTAAAACGACAGCGCCACCAGCCTTAGCATGATGCTTCTCAACCGCATCCTTCACTGCGTTGTAAGCCAAATATTGAATCTTGCTATCAATAGAAAGGTTTAAATCTTTACCGTTTTGTGGCAACTGGAGAATAGCCATCTCCTCAACAACACGACCTAAGCGATCAACCACTACACGTCTTTGCCCTGGATGACCAGCAAGCTCATTCTCTCTAGAAAGCTCCATACCCTCTTGACCGCGATCTTCCACATTGGTAAATCCAACGACGTGCGCCATTGCTTCACCTTCTGGGTAGAATCGGCGATATTCATTGTTTAAGCCAATACCGGGGATTTCTAATTGCTTAATTTCCTGAGCAACCGCTGGCTCGACCTGACGCTTTAAGAAAATCTGTTTGCGCTCCTCCTTCAACTTCTTACGCAGTTCAGACTCACTCATTTGCAAAAGACTCGCAAGTTTTTTTACCTTATCGGCTGCCAAATCATCCGGTACCGTATCGTTATAGGCAATAACCGACTTTGCTTCCAAGCTAGTCGCAATGACTTGACCATTGCGATCCAAAATTTTTCCACGGCTTGCAGGTAGCTCTAATTCACGCTGGGTGCCACGAATACCTTTAGCTTCATAGAACGCATTTCCTGGACCCTGAATCCAGAAAGCCCGAATTAAAAGCAACATGAATACGAAAAATAAAAGAAACAGCATTAAGCGCGACCGCCACATTGGCAGACGCAAAACTAAATTTGGCGAGGTAGAAAAACCAACTGGCCTCATTTAGCCTCCTTCAAGTACAAAGTACGCTCAGGAGAAATCGGAGACATATGTAACTGCTTCAGTGCCACATCCCGAATACGTGCTGACTTCGATAAATTGCGTTGCTCATATTCCAGGCGAAGCCAATCTTGATTTAATTTACGCTCTTCAATCTGAGCTCGCTCTTGGGCAATAAATAATTTACGCGCACGCTGCTGCGCCGCTACCAAAGATAAAGCGCAGATGAGGAGCAAGGCAAGTAAGGTCAAGGTCGCACGATTCATGCCAGAGACCCCATACGCTTTTCTGCTATCCGCATAATTGCCGAACGGGCGCGCGGGTTTTCTAACACTTCAACGTCGCTTGGCTTAACACGTCCTATAATTTCTAGAACGCTTTGCGGTAAATCTTTTTCGCGTACCGGTAAGCCACGCGGTACCACTACTTTTGCATGGGCTTGCAAAAATTGCTTTACGATGCGATCTTCCAGAGAGTGAAAGCTAATGACTGCAAGTCTTGCGCCAGGCTTTAATAAATGTAGCGCTGCTTTTAAGCCCAGTTCCAAATCTTCTAACTCGCGATTGATAAAAATACGTAATGCCTGGAAAGTTCTAGTAGCTGGATCTTGACCAGCCTCGCGGGTTCGAACTACGCTTGCAACCAAACTGGCGAGTTGGGTTGTCGTTTTTGGAGACAAACCCTCTTCTCGCTTTGCCACAATGGCTTTAGCGATTTGAAATGCAAAACGCTCTTCTCCGTAAGTCTTAATCACGTGCGTGATCTCCTCCTGCGGTGCTTGCTCCATCCATTCTGCTACAGTCAAACCGTGCTTGGTATTCATTCGCATATCGAGTGGACCTTCGCGACGAAAAGAAAAACCTCGATGTGCCTCGTCCACTTGCGGTGAACTGATTCCTAAATCCAACAAAATTCCATCGACAGATTCCGCTTCTGCATACTGATCCATCTGCGCAAAACTGTCGTGCACGATCGTTAAGCGGGGATCGTTGATCTTCTCTGCTACGGCAATCGCGTCCAAATCTTTGTCGAACGCCATCATCCGCGCGGAAGAAGAAAGTTGCTTGAGTAATGCTTGCGTATGACCGCCGCGACCAAAGGTTCCGTCGATCACTAAAATATTTTTTGCTGTGTCTTGCTTCTGAATGAGCGGACCACTGATTAGCGCCGTCACCGCCTCGGCCAGTAACACTGGGCGATGAGTTATGTTCATGGCACCCTGTCATCAAAAATTAAATTGTTTGAGTGCTTCAGGCATACCTTGAGCAATTGCAGCCTGTTCTTTTGCAGCATATATAGCTGCATCCCACAACTCCAAATGACTTCCCATACCGAGCAAGATCACTTCTTTTTCAATTCCTGCTGCCGAGCGTAATTCCGGGCTCACCAAAATTCGGCCAGCGCTATCCAAATCGATCTCTGCTGCGTTGCCCAAGAAAATTCTGCGCCACCAATGTGCATCCATCGGCAGTTGTGCAACTCGCGCTCTAAACGTTTCCCATTCAGGCCTAGGGAAGAGAAGAAGGCAGCCGTCGGGGTGTTTTGTCAGCGTGATACGACCTTCGCCTTGTACCAACAAGGCGTCACGATGCTTGGCCGGTACAGACATTCGGCCTTTTGCATCTAAATTGAGAGCTGACGCACCTTGAAACACTAATTTCCCCACTTTTTCACACTTCCTCCCACTTTAGAGGATCGTACTAAGAGGGTCAAGTGTTTTTAGGGATTTTTTTAGGAATTTCTCTAGTGTTTACAAACACTTAGCGTCATGTGTTCACAAAATGCTGTTATTAAAATAGCTACTTGAAACAACGGCTTGGAAAATATACTTAAGAATAGGTCTTAGCTATTTCTCTAGATAATGCCTAAATATACTGTATTTAAAAACAGTAGTACTGAAAAAATATATCAAAATTAATCTGAAACGAATTTTCTGAATTTAATCTCAATATCAGTATTAAATTTTATAAGCAGTGGATGTCATTACCTTGGATATGGATTGCATCATTTTCTGAATTGGTTTTGGTAAATCAACTCCACCGGCATGCAATGCCGCTTGTCCATGCTCAATTTCATCAATGCGCATTTGATCAACAATAGCGCGAGAACGATGATCTTCTTCAGGCAATGTTTTGAGATGACTTTCTAAATGATTTTCAACTTGTTTTTCAGTTTCAGCGACAAAACCTAAACTCCACTTATCGCCCGCTAAGCCTGCTATCAAGCCGATTGCGAAGGATCCTGCATACCAAAATGGATTGAGATAACTCGTATGTGAGCCGAGCTCTTTGAGCCGCGTTTCACACCACGCCAAGTGATCCATTTCCTCTTGACCTGAGTGTGCAAGCATCTCTTGAATTTGGGGGTTTCGTGCCACCAATTTTTGCGATTGATAGAGCGCTTGTGCACACACTTCACCCACATGATTTACACGCATTAATCCTGCAGCGTGCTTTCGCTCGGTGGCATCTAAGGTTGAATGTGCCCCAGATTCCGATCCGGGAGTGGGACGTTGGGCATTTGCTCCGCCTACTACTGAGCGAAGTGCAGTATCAAACTCAATAATGAAGCGATCTATTGGGGTCATAAGTCAAAAGTTAGATTAAAACCTCGGCTTTACAGCTTTGCTTAGTCTTCAATCCTAGCTCGGCCAAGAGCTCACGGTCTTGCTCTGCCTCAGGGTTACCGGTAGTGAGTAGTTGCTCACCATAGAAAATAGAATTGGCACCAGCCATGAAGCACATAGCCTGAACGGCTCTTCCCAATTCTTGACGGCCAGCAGATAAACGCACACGAGCCTTGGGCATAGTAATTCGAGCAACCGCAATGGTTCTAACAAATTCAAGGGGATCCAAGGGCTTTTGATCAGCTAAAGGGGTGCCCGCTACTGGCACTAGGTGATTAATAGGCACCGACTCTGGATAAGGGTTTAAATTCGCCAAGCGCGCCAAGAAAGCAGCACGTTGCTCGCGCGTCTCACCCATACCCACAATACCTCCACAGCAAACCGACATCCCTGCTGCACGCACATTCGAAATGGTGTCTAGGCGATCTTGATAGCCACGGGTAGAGATCACTGAGCGGTAAAAATCTTCACTGGTATCGAGGTTGTGATTGTAAAAATCTAAGCCGGCCTCCTGCAAAGCCTGGGCTTGACCCGCCTCCAGCATACCTAAGGTGGCGCAAGTCTCCAGGCCCAAAGCTTTAACACCTTTAATCATCGCGGTCACTTTTTCAATATCGCGATCCTTGGGTTCGCGCCAAGCCGCCCCCATACAGAACCGATTAGAACCAGCTGCTTTAGCGGCCTTAGCCGCTTCTAAGACCTCTTCTAGCCCCATTAACTTCTCTGCCTTAACGTCGGTGTCATAACGCGCCGCTTGCGGACAATAAGCGCAATCCTCAGGGCAGCCACCCGTCTTAATGGACAGTAAAGTTGCTAATTCCACATCACCCTCAGGGAAATTGGCTTTATGAGCCTCTTGCGCCTTCAGCATTAATGCATTGAAAGGCAGTGCAAACAAAGCTTCAATCTGAGCTACCGTCCAATCGCCAGAGGCATCGACCTCTTTACGTAAATTAGCCTTAGATTTAACTAAGGTAAGCGGTTTTTGAGCAGTTTGGGCTTCCAACATGGGTAAATATCCAGGTAATAGATCAATTCAAGTCATTAACATAACAGATACAGCCCGGAATTTCGAAAAACTAGTGGTCAAATACCAAACATGAAGGTTATTTCTGATCTAAATCAACCCACCCTCGTTGATCGCAGCTTAGCGGCTGTTTGGCACCCCTGCACTCAGATGAAGCACCATGAGTCTTTTCCCCTCATCGCCATTACCAAAGGTAAAGGGGCGTGGCTTTACGATGAAAATGGGAATGCATTACTCGACTGCATTAGCTCTTGGTGGACTAATTTATTTGGCCACTCTAATGATCGTATCAATCAAGCCATCATCGAGCAACTGCAAAAAATTGAACATGTGATGCTCGCGGGTTTTACTCATCAACCCGTTGTGGAGCTTTCTGAAAAACTATCCGCATTAACTCATCATCATTTAGGACATGTTTTCTACGCATCGGATGGCGCATCCGCAGTAGAAATTGCGCTGAAGATGAGTCACCACTTTTGGCAACTCAAGGGTAAGCCCCAAAAGAAAAAATTTGTTTGTTTAGAAAATGGCTATCACGGCGAAACGCTTGGTGCCTTAGCCGTAACCGATGTTGCAATTTTCCGCGAAGCCTATGGCTCTCTATTACAAGATGTTTATACAGTTCGCTCACCAGATGCACGTCAAGCGCAAGCCGGTGAGAGTGCAGAAGACGTAGCTAAACAAGCTGCCAAAGAGCTCGAGCAACTATTTGAAAAAAAGCATGAGCATATCGCCGCTATTATCGTTGAGCCATTAGTTCAGTGCGCGGGACACATGGCGATGTATTCACCAGAATATCTCCGCCTCGTTCGAGATCTTTGCGATCGCTATGAGATCCATCTCATCGCGGATGAAATTGCTGTAGGTTGCGGGCGCAGTGGCAGATTTTTTGCCTGCGAGCATGCAGGCATCTGGCCAGACTTTTTAACCTTATCTAAGGGTATCAGCGGTGGCTACCTCCCGCTCTCCCTGTGCCTGACTACCGAGATGATTTACCGTACTTTTTATAGTGATCAAACGCAACAAGGCTTCCTGCATTCACATTCCTATACCGGTAATCCGCTAGCATGCGCTGCCGCACTTGCTTGTCTAGAAATTTTTGAGACTGAACAAGTTCTAGAAAAAAATCAACTGCGATCACAAGACTTAGCTAACGCATTTGCCTGGGCGAAAGCAGATGAACGACTAGAGCACTGGCGTCAGCAGGGTATGATTTTGGCTTTTGATATCCAAAAAAGTTATCTCAAAAATGCAAGTGCTTTTCCTCGAGAAATGTTTGCCAAAAGTTTAGAGGAAGGCATTCTCATTAGACCCATTGGCAATACGATTTATGTCATGCCGCCCTACATCTTGTCTACCGAAGAAACTTTGCAAATGGGTAAGTCTGTACAACGCGCACTTGAAAAGGTGCTGGCATGACAGGAGCCTTTAATGCATTGAAGTTGGCGCAAGATCAGATTGCCGATTTAGAGAAACAACTTCTGAAACGCAAACTTCGCGTCACCCAATCTCCTTGTGACGTACAAGCAATTGTGAGCGACAGACAGCTCAAAGCGTTTTGTAGCAATGACTATCTTGGTCTTGCCAACCATTCTGAGCTGATTAATGCCTTAGCTGAAGGTGGAAAAAAATATGGGGTTGGTAGTGGCGCCTCCCATTTAATTAGCGGGCATAGTGTCGCCCATGAACTCCTGGAGACTAAGCTGGCATCCTTTCAGGAGCCTCATATCCCCAAGGCGCGTGCACTGTTTTTTAGCACTGGTTACCTAGCAAATCTCACCGCCATTACGGGCCTAGCTAAGTTAGCGCCCCCTAGCTGTACAAGTATTTATGCCGCCAGACTCAATCACGCCTCTCTCATTGATGGCGCTCGTCTCGCTGCCACCCAAAATGGTGCAGTAATTAGCCTCTTCGACCACAGGCAACTCGATTCTTTAACCGAAACGTTAAAGCAGGATGCAAAGTTACTCAAAATCATTGTGACGGATGGTGTCTTTAGCATGGATGGTGATCTAGCACCCGTTCAAGAATTAATTCGTATTGCCGAGCAATACGATGCACTGCTCTTAGTAGACGATGCACATGGTTTTGGCGTTTTAGGTAAACAAGGTCATGGCATTTTGGAGCAGGTAGCTATTCAATCGGATCGGGTCATCTATATTGGTACTTTAGGAAAAGCTGCTGGTGTCAGCGGTGCTTTTATTTGCGCACAAGATTCCTTTATTGAATGGCTCATTCAGAAGGGACGTCCTTATATTTACAGTACTGCAACACCACCAGCGCTTGCACATACCTTGCTAAAAAGTTTAGAAATTATTGATGGCGAAGAGGGCAAGAAACGACGCGCCCATTTGAACCAACTCATCAAAGTTTGGCAGGATGAAATGTCCTTTTCTATCTGGGAGAAAGTGTCTTCCTGCACTCCAATACAACCCATCATCATGGGTAGCAATGCCAATGCCTTATTGGCTGCCAAATTACTAGATGAAGCCGGTTATTGGATTCCAGCAATTCGTCCACCAACCGTCCCTAGCGGTAGCGCGCGTTTGCGAATTACCTTTTCAGCAAACCATCGGGTTGATGATGTGCGCGAACTCATCCGCACCTTAAAAAGTATTGAACAAAAAACGCTTGAAACAATTTCTGCATGAGTAAGACATCCGGATTCTTTGTTGTTGGTACCGATACCGAGGTTGGTAAAACCTTAGCGAGTGCTGCATTCATTCTGAAGCTGCGTGAACAAGGACTGAATGCCATTGGATTTAAGCCGGTAGTCGCTGGTACATACCAAAATAGCGACGGCGCCATTCTGAACGAAGATATCGAGACCTTGCGGATTGCTTCTGAAGTAAAGCCTGGGCAACTGGAGTTATGTCCATACGTCTTAGATATCCCTGCAGCCCCACATGTAGTTGCCGCGAATCAAGGCATTCGCCTTGAGCTCAATAACATCTTGCAAGCCTTCAAGCAGATTCAAAGCCAAAGCGACTTTATTGTTGTAGAGGGTGCTGGCGGATTTCTGGTCCCGCTAAATGATCAAGAAGATCTGGGTCATCTTGCCCAGAAAATGGATTTGCCGGTGATCTTGGTGGTGGGTATGAAATTAGGCTGCATCAATCATGCCCTTCTTACTTGTGAGGCTATTCAGTCCCGTAAATTAAAGATTGCTGGTTGGCTCGCCAATACCCTTTCTATTGAAATGCCTTTATTAAAGGAAAATATTTCAACGCTGCAATCAAGAATTACTGCGCCTTTCTTAGGACTAATCCCTGCTTTGCCAAAAGAACTTCTAAAACCCAATAACAGCCCCTATTCGATTAAAGCCTTGGGTTTTGCTGCGCAGCACATTCAACTGCCAAGCCTCTAAATCATTTAAAAGTCGCCTCTAAAACTGCGTTCGAGAGGACTTTCGGATAAGATGAAGGCATGCATTTACTCCCTGAAATCATAGATTCTGCAGAAGCAGTTCAAGAAATTCGACGCGATATTCATGCTCATCCTGAATTGCGTTTCGAAGAAAACCGCACAGCCGATCTAGTTGCAGAAGCACTTTCAAGTTGGGGTATTACTGTTTACAGGGGTATGGCTAAAACTGGGGTTGTCGGCCGAATAGACGGTGAGCTTGGTCCCGGCAAAATGATTGGCCTGCGTGCTGATATGGATGCATTGCCATTGCAAGAACACAATAATTTTGCTCATACATCCCGCAATCCTGGAAAAATGCATGCCTGTGGCCACGACGGTCACACTGCAATGTTGCTGGGTGCTGCGCAATACTTATCAAATCATCGCGATTTCAAGGGTACAGTGATCTTCATTTTTCAACCTGCTGAAGAGGGCGGCGCTGGCGCTAATGAAATGATTAAAGACGGTCTCTTTAAGGAGTTTCCTTGTGATGCCGTCTTTGGACTTCATAACTGGCCAGGATTAGCCGAAGGTGCTTTTGGTGTTACTGCTGGGCCCATGATGGCTTCTAGCAATACTTTTGAAATCACCATCAAAGGCAAAGGTGGTCACGCTGCATTACCCCACAATAGCGCCGATCCGGTATTGACTGGAGCGCAAGTCGTGTTGGCTTTGCAGAGCATCATTACTCGCAATAAGCGGCCTGTAGATGCTGCCGTTCTTTCAGTTACCCAATTTCATGCTGGTGAGACAAGTAATGTCATTCCCGATAGCGCATTTATTGGGGGTACTATCCGCACATTTACGCTTGAAGTATTGGACTTGATGGAGCAACGTCTGCGAGAAATTTCCCACAGTGTTGCGAGCGCCTTTGATTGCCAAGCAGAAATTGAATTCTCCAGAAAATATCCACCACTAATCAACCATGCCAATGAAGTGCAATTTGCGAGTGAAGTAATGAGCGAATTGGTAGGCAAGCAAAATGTCGATACTGCAATTGACCCAACAATGGGTGCCGAAGATTTTGCGTTTATGTTGCTAGAGAAACCAGGATGCTACGTTTTTCTGGGTAATGGCGATGGCGATCATCGCTCTGTAGGTCACGGCATGGGACCCTGCCACCTACACAATCCTTCATATGACTTCAATGATGCTTTGATACCCGTGGGCGTGAGCTATTGGGTCAAACTAGCTCAGCGCTACCTAGAAAAGAATTAAGTCCTTAAGAGTTAGTAAATTTAGCGGGACGTTTTTCGATGAATGCTGCCATACCTTCTTTTTGATCATTTGTTCCAAAACAGGTATGGAACAAGCGCCGTTCGAAATGAATACCTTGTGAAAGAGTCGTTTCGTAAGCGGTGTTGACTGCTTCCTTAACCATCATGCTTGTCAATAAGGGCATGTCAGCAATTTCTTTAGCGATGGCTTTGACTTCTTTCAATAAATCAGCCTTAGGGAAGATGCGGGATACCAAGCCTGCACGTTCAGCCTCAACAGCATCCATCATGCGACCCGTTAAGGCTAGATCCATTGCCTTGGCTTTGGATACTGCCCGCGGCAAACGCTGAGTCCCCCCAGCGCCTGGGATGATTCCCAACTTAATTTCTGGCTGCGCAAACTTGGCATTGTCGGCGGCCATGATGGTGTCGCACATCATTGCTAGCTCACATCCACCTCCTAGTGCATAGCCCGATACTGCAGCAATCACAGGTTTACGAACTTTTTGCATGTGCTCCCAATTACGGGAAATAAAATTATGGCGATATACCTCTTGCAGGTTCCGCTTTGCCATTGAGGCAATATCAGCGCCGGCAGCAAATGCCTTCTCACTGCCCGTCACAATGATGCAGCCAATATTGTCATCTGCATCATATGCAAGCAATGCCTCGCCGAGTTCATCCATTAATTGGTCGTTCAGCGCATTTAGCACCTCAGGACGATTTAAGGTGATAGTGGCAACCTTGCCGTCCACTTCAGTCAAAATTGTTTTGTAGCTCATAGATTTCTTCCTGTCTGTAATCAATTAACGCGGCAACAATAGCCACATCTTGCCATTTTGTTTCATACGACCCGCCATTTCTCCTGCAGCCTCACCAGATCCCCAATAGTAATCAGCCCTGACGCCCCCCACAATGGCTTTACCAGTATCCTGAGCCAGCACCAACTTCTGCAAGGGTTCAGAACTCAAAGGTTTGGTGGTCACCAGAAATACCGGGGCACCCAAGGGCATTGCTTGAGGATCAATCGCAATACTGCGCTCACCGGTTAATGAAACTCCAAGGGCACCGACAGTACCCGAAGTCTCTTTAAAAAAGACAAAACGGGGATTGGCATTAAGCATTTCATTCACACGCTCAGGATTACGCTTAGCCCATTGCGAAATACCCTGCATAGTCGCCTCTTTGCTGGTAATTTCTTTGCGATCAAGCAACCATTGTGCTGAAGATTTAAAGGGCTGCTCATTTGTACCAGCGAATCCCAACTGCAATATTCTGCCGTTCTCGAGCCGAATTTTTCCTGAGCCCTGAATTTGCATGGAGGCAGCTTCAACAGGATCTTGCACCCAAGCAATTTCTGATCCTTTTAAAACTCCTGAACCCATCAACTCTGCACGGGTTGGGCCTGGGTTCGGCTTAGAATTTCGCCATGCGTTGGGATAGGCATAAAGCGGCACGCTGTAAGTGCTGGTGCGCGTTTGTGAGCCATTCATCACAGGTTCGTAGTAACCCGTAATCAAACCTGTTTCGCTGCCAGAGTGGTTGCGGATTTCATATGCCTGAAAATAAGTCTCGAAATATTTTCGAATGGCTGAGGAGTCTTGAGCAGAAACACTTCCAGCTTGAGCACACACTTGGCGCCAATTCACCTCTCCAGCGCGCTTACGTAATACGTCACAACTTTTAAGCCATGCAGGCCAAGCCTGTGTCAAGTTATCTTCTTGCCAACCAGGCAATGCCTGCCATGAAACAGCACTGAAGTTAGCTATTGATGAGTTATAAGTTGAGGGCGCAGCGCCAGAACTGCCAGAGCGATAACCAGTTCCTCGCGTTGGCGGAGTTGAGCAAGCAACAATTAAGCTAGCAAGCAATATAGCGAATACACTTAGATGGAATAATTTAAATTTAGAAATCATGATTGCCAATTTACTTGATGAATACCCCATGCTGCTCTTTGTTATTGAAGGCGCTATTGCTTTAGGACTTTTATTATTTATTGTCCTCTGGACGGGCAAAGGGAAAAAATAGCATTTTTACTACTTTGCATTAATGCAGGGTACGTGGCATTACTAGTGCAAATTCTGGGATTGGGGCCTGAAAAAACTGTGCCTCCTCTGTCACACAGAAGTACTCGCCTCGCATAGTGCCCGCCGGGGTGGGTAAGGTAGCCCAACTGGTGTATTCAAACTGCTCCCCAGAGCGCAATAGGGGTTGCTGACCCACTACCCCCAAGCCCCGCACTTCTTGGACATCATTATCCCCATCAGTAATGAACCAATGGCGGGCAATCAGCTGAATACTGGCTGCGCCAGTATTGCGAATGGTGACCGTATAGGCAAAGGCAAATTGACGGTTATCGGGGTCAGATTGCTCTGGAAGGTACTGGGCTTTGACCGCAATAGTAATTTCGTGGGGATTCATGCACGAATTCTGCTCCATCCTAAGGCCAACTGCAAGCTAGAATCTAGGGATGGAAAGCCAAAAAACACTACCAAATCCCCAATTTGTTATTGCCCCCTCCATTTTGTCGGCTGATTTTGCCTGCCTAGGTAAAGAAGTCCAAGATGTTCTCGCAGCGGGTGCTGATTGGATCCACTTTGATGTGATGGATAACCACTTTGTTCCGAACCTGACAATTGGTCCGCTTGTTTGCGAGGCCATTCGTCCGCATGCAAATAAAAACGGCAAGGCCGCCATGATAGATGTGCATTTAATGATCGAGCCGGTAGATCGGATCGTCCCCGATTTTGCCAAGGCTGGCGCAAATTTAATTAGCTTTCATCCGGAAGCTAGCCCTCATGTAAACCGCACTCTCGATTTAATCCGTGATCAAGGTTGTCAAGCAGGTCTCGTACTCAATCCTGCGACACCACTAGATCATTTAGACCATACCCTCGAATTGCTTGACTTGGTTTTACTCATGTCTGTTAATCCAGGCTTTGGCGGTCAATCTTTTATTCCAAGCACTCTCCATAAAATTACTCAAGTACGCGAACGCTTGGATCGATATCAAGCAGAGACGGGGCGCCATATTCGTCTTGAAGTAGATGGCGGTATTAAGGTGGATAACATTGCAGAGGTTGCGCAAGCGGGTGCCGATACTTTTGTAGCTGGCTCTGCTATTTTCGGCAAAGAAAATTACACCCAAGTCATAGCAGCAATGCACGCTGAATTAGGGAAGCTAGGAAAAGCCTAATGCAACGTGAAGAATTTAATACTCTGGCAAAACAGGGTTTCAACCGCATTCCGATTGTTAAAGAGGTCTTATCTGATCTAGAGACGCCGCTGTCACTTTACGTCAAGCTCAGTCAAACGTTTGGTAACAAAAATACTTGTTTACTGGAATCCGTCTTAGGTGGTGAGCGCTTCGGCCGCTTCTCCTTTATTGGCCTACCCGCAAAGACTGTTATTAGAACAGTAGGGACTCCGTCTGCGCCTATCAATGAAGTAGTCACAGGTGACAAAGTCCTTGAAAGCAATACCGATAACCCACTGGATTTTGTAGACGCTTATTTCAAACGCTTCAAGGTTGCGGTCCATTCAGGCCTACCTCGCTTTTGCGGTGGACTCGCTGGTTACTTTGGATATGACACTGTTCGCTATATTGAATCTCGTTTAGCTCAACACGGTCTACCAGACGAGCTAGGTGTTCCGGATATACAGCTCATGCTTACTGAAGAGTTAGCGGTCATTGACAACATTGCAGGAAAAATTTATTTCATCGTCTATGCAGATCCAAGTGGGGTTGATGGCTTTGATAAAGCGCAGGCTCGTTTAAAGGAATTGCTTGCCTGTCTTGGCAAACCAGCGAACATGCCTGCATCACTACCAAGCGCCAAGACTGAACTCGTCCGTAAATTCAAAGCAGCAGATTTTGAAGATGCAGTACGAAAAACCAAAGAATATATTTTGGCTGGCGATTGTATGCAGGTCGTTATTGGTCAACGCATCAGCAAACCATTTACAGATTCTCCATTAGCTCTTTACAGAGCACTTCGCTCTTTAAATCCTTCGCCATACATGTACTTCTATGATTTTGGCGACATGCAAATTGTTGGATCCTCCCCAGAAATCTTGGTGCGCCAAGAACAATTGGCCGCAGAAAAGATTGTGACGATTCGCCCGCTTGCTGGAACACGTCCGCGTGGTGTTACACCTGAAGAAGATGAGCGCTTGGCTGCCGAACTCTTGGCTGATCCCAAAGAAATTGCCGAGCATGTCATGTTGATCGATCTGGCCCGTAATGATGTGGGCCGAATCGCTAAGACCGGGTCAGTAAAAGTTACTGACTCCATGTCGATTGAAAAGTATTCTCATGTGCAGCATATTGTGAGCTCAGTTGAAGGGCATCTTTTAGATAATATGAGCAATATGGACGTACTGAGAGCCACTTTCCCTGCAGGAACCTTATCGGGAGCGCCAAAAATACGGGCAATGGAAATCATTGATGAGATGGAAATCGTAAAACGTTGTGTTTACGGTGGAGCAGTTGGCTATCTTTCTTTCTCGGGAGACATGGATGTCGCTATTGCTATTCGTACAGGGGTGATTCGCGATGGCGTACTGCACTCACAAGCTGGTGCTGGTGTGGTTGCTGATTCAGATCCCACAGCCGAATGGAAAGAAACGGAAGCCAAGGCTCGCGCCGTATTAACGGCCGCTGAATTAGTGCAAGGAGGACTTGATGCTCCTCATGATTGATAACTACGATTCGTTTACCTATAACCTCGTGCAATATTTTGCTGAGCTGGGTGAAGAGGTCAAAGTCTTTCGTAACGATGAGATCTCCGTTGAGGATATTGCGTCCCTCAATCCTGCACGGATTTGTATTTCTCCGGGACCATGTAGTCCAGCAGAGGCAGGCATCTCGGTTGAAACAATCAAACACTACGCCGGAAAAATTCCGATTTTAGGTGTTTGCCTTGGTCACCAAGCTATTGGCGAAGCCTTTGGCGGTAATGTGATTCGGGCTCAAAAGGTCATGCATGGCAAAACGGACTTGATTCATCACACTGGTGTTGGCGTTTTTAAAGACTTACCGAATCCATTCAAGGTCACCCGCTATCACTCTTTAGCAATTGAAAACAATTCCTTACCAGCAGTATTAGAGGTGACCGCAACCTCATCTGATGGCGAGATTATGGGTGTGCGTCATCGCGAATTGGCTGTTGAAGGGGTTCAATTTCATCCTGAATCCATTCTTTCCGAGCATGGACATGCTCTGCTCAAGAATTTTTTACTAAATACATAAGCAATCTGATAAAAAGCGCTATGCCAATCACTCCTCAAGAAGCCTTACAACGCTGCATTGAACATCGCGAACTCTTTCATGATGAAATGACTGCGATGATGCGACTCATCATGAGTGGTGAAATGTCACCGGAACTCGTCGCTGGCCTATTAGTCGCCTTACGTACTAAAAAAGAAACTGTTGGAGAGATTGCCGCAGCCGCCAAGGTCATGCGTGAATTTGCAACTCCTGTACAGGTTGACGATCGCAGCAATTTAGTTGATGTAGTAGGTACTGGTGGGGATGGAGCACATACTTTCAACATTTCTACTGCTGCAATGTTTGTAGCGGCGGCAGCTGGAGCAAAAATTGCTAAGCACGGCAATCGCAGTGTTAGCAGCAAATCCGGCAGCGCAGATGTATTGGAAGCCCTAGGCGTCAATCTGGGACTTTCAGCAGAACAAGTTGCGAAATGTATTGCTACAGTAGGTGCCGGCTTTATGTTTGCCCCAAATCATCACCCCGCCATGAAAAATGTCGCGCCTATCCGAAAGCAATTGGGTGTGCGAACGATTTTTAATATCCTGGGCCCTCTTACTAACCCTGCTGATGCGAAACGAATTTTGATGGGCGTATTCCATTCAGACCTAGTTGGCATTCAAGCACGCGTTCTCCAAGCGCTTGATATGGATCATGCTTTGGTTGTTTATGGTCGCGATGGTTTAGACGAAATTTCTCTTGAAGGCCCAACCTTGGTTGGTGAACTGAAAAATGGGGTGGTGCGTGAATATGAAATTCATCCAAAAGACTTTGGCTTAAATATCGCACCCAGTAATACTTTCAAAGTGGCTAATGCGGAAGAGTCTAAAAAAATAGTTTTGGACGTGATTGACAATAAACCTGGGGCTGCAAGCGATATTGTCTGCCTCAATGCAGGTGCAACCCTCTATGTTGCCGGAGTTGCTAAAGATATTGCCTCAGGTCTTGCAATGGCTAAGGCCGCTATTGCTTCTGGTGCAGCTCGTAAAAAGTTAGATGCATTTGTTGCTGCAACCCAATCTAAATAACTGATTATTTATGAGTGATATTCTCGATAAAATTGTTGCGACAAAAAAGATTGAAGTTTCAAGCAGTTTAAAACGCACTTCTCTTGCCAATCAACGTGAGATTGCTGAGGCAAACAAGCAAGATCCCCTTTTGAAGCCACGTGGCTTCATACAGGCTATTGAAAACCAAATTGCCACTGGCAAAGCGGGCGTCATTGCTGAAATCAAAAAAGCCAGTCCTAGCAAAGGCATACTGCGCGAGAATTTCAAGCCTGCAGAAATCGCGCAGTCTTATGAAAAACATGGCGCCGCCTGTTTATCCGTCCTCACTGATCTTGATTATTTCCAGGGTTGTAATGCCTATTTGCAAGAAGCTCGGGCAGCGTGTCGCATTCCCGTATTGCGTAAGGATTTCACGATCGATCCCTATCAAGTCTATGAAGCACGCGCAATTGGAGCGGATGCCATTCTGTTAATTGTTGCCTGCTTAGAACTAAATCAAATGAAGGATCTTGAAGCCTGCGCTCATGATCTCGGTCTTGATGTGTTGGTTGAAGTACATAATGCCCCTGAGCTAGAGCAAGCCTTAGAACTAAAGACGCCTTTATTAGGCATCAATAATCGTAACCTCAAGACCTTTGAAGTAACGCTGCAAACCACACTTTCACTTCTGTCAATGGTTCCCAGCAATAAAATCTTAGTGACAGAGTCTGGGATATTGAACCGTTCTGATGTTCAATTAATGCGCGAGAATCAAATCAACGCATTCTTAGTTGGTGAAGCGTTTATGCGTGCAGCAGATCCAGGCACAGCGCTTAGCGAACTATTCTCCTAATCTTTTTAAAAGACCTAGGTTGCAGCAGAAAACCGCCAGTGTTATAAGGTTGCTTAAGTAGTATTCGTCTTTGATTTAGCTATTTAGACGTTAAACAAGAAATTCAATACATCTCCATCTTTAACAACATACTCCTTGCCTTCAGCACGCATCTTGCCAGCTTCTTTAGCGCCTGACTCACCCTTAAACTGGATAAAGTCATCATAAGCAATAGTTTGAGCACGAATAAAGCCCCGCTCAAAATCTGTATGAATCACGCCCGCCGCTTGCGGTGCTGTATCACCTAGATGAATTGTCCAAGCACGCACTTCTTTTACACCAGCAGTGAAATACGTTTGCAAACCAAGCAAGGTATAGCCTGCGCGAATCACGCGATCCAATCCCGGCTCTTCCATACCCAAGTCTGCTAAAAATTCAATCTTGTCAGCATCCTCCAAGTCGGCAATTTCTGCTTCAATCGCTGCACAGACTGCAACTACTGGCGCCTGTTCTTTTGCAGCATGTTGCTTTACCGCTTCAAGATGCGGGTTATTTGTAAAGCCATCTTCTTTGACATTCGCAACATACATCGCCGGCTTGGCAGTAATTAAACATAATGGCTTAATCAATAGCAACTCTTCTTCATTCAAATTCAGGCTACGTACTGGCAAGGCTAAATCCAAATGCGCTTGGACTTTAGTGAGAACGGCGACTAAAGCAGCAGCTTCTTTATCATTACCTGACTTCGCGGCCTTACTGGAGCGATTGAGGGTTTTTTCAACGGTAGCCAAGTCTGAGAGTGCTAACTCAGTGTCAATGACGCCAATATCAGCGATAGGGTCAATCTTGCCTGCCACATGTATGACATTAGGATCTTCAAAGCAACGAACAACGTGCGTAATTGCGTCAGTTTCTCGAATATTGGCTAGAAATTGGTTACCCAAGCCCTCACCCTTAGATGCGCCCGCAACTAAACCCGCAATATCGACAAATTCGACAGCTGCGGGCAGGATGCGCTCCGGCTTAACGATCTCAGCCAAAGCGGCTAGACGAGGGTCAGGGACCTCAACAATGCCCACATTAGGCTCAATCGTGCAGAAAGGATAGTTTTCCGCTGCGATCCCAGCCTTGGTAAGCGCATTAAAGAGGGTAGATTTGCCGACGTTAGGCAGGCCGACGATGCCACATTTTAAAGACATGCCTTTATTGTAAAGGCGCTGGTTTCGATATCATCAAGGTATGTCAGAAGTTCAGCGAAATCACCCACCCAAATCCCTTTTGCAGTCCGGCAAAATCCGCACCGCAGACGTAGTCGTAGTCGGCGGAGGTATTGCTGGCAAGGCTTGCGCCTTAGGCTTAGCCCAAATGGGACTACAAACCCTTGAAATTGCCCCAGATCTGGAGCAAACAGTCCCTGCTCCTAGTGGGCCTCAATTGGGTCAGCGAATTTATGCTTTTTCTTCAGGGACCCAAAAATTGCTGGCTCATCTGCAGATATGGGATGCCATCGATCACACCAGAATGCAAGCCGTTCGCGACATGCGGATTTATGGTGATCGCGGCGAAAAAAATGATCAACTCCATCTTTCCGCTTTCGAAGCAGGCACTCCTCAATTAGCTTGGATCGGAGAATCCAATGTCATTGAGCACACCCTCGATCAGGCATCACGCTTTCAAAATAAATTGGAGCGCATCGCTGATGCCGTTGAAAAAATTGAGTTTGATGCCGATGGAAATACGCTGCACTTAAGAAGCGGTGGCATAGTTCGGGCGCAATTGATCATTGCTGCGGATGGCGCGAACTCTCCTATTCGTTCTGAGCTAGGTATTACGACGAGCGAAGAAAGCTACTCACAAAGTGCTGTGGTTGCTAACTGGCTTTGCACCTATCCGCATCTTGATACTGCGTTTCAATGGTTCTTGCCTGGTGGCGACATCATTGCAATGCTTCCTTTGCCTGAAAAACAAGTCTCAATGGTATGGTCAACCTCACCCGAACACGCAGCTGAATTATTAAAGCTCGATCAAACACAATGGCTTGACCAATTTTCAACAATTGCCAATGGCGCGATTAGCAAACAACTAGGTGAGTTGACGCTGAATTCAGTGCCGGCCGCGTTTCCACTCAGAAAAATTCGGGCTCAGCGCTTTATTGGTCCCGAGTTATTCCCAAGAGTTGTACTCATTGGCGATGCAGCCCATGTAATGCACCCGCTGGCAGGGCAAGGTCTCAACCTGGGTCTGCGAGATGTAGCGGTGCTACTCAATATTCTGGGAAAACGTGAATCATTTCGCTCGCCTAGCGATAGGGTGCTTCTGCGTCGCTATGAGCGTCAACGTCAAGGCGATACTAGCGCGCTGTTATGGGTTACAGATAGACTCAAGAAACTATTCTCTGCCAGTAGCAATACAGAAAGGCAACTTCGTAATTGGGGCCTTGGTCTAGTAAATAAAAGTCACTTCATGAAACAGCGCCTCATTGAGCGCGCATTAGGAGAAATTGATTTTGAATAAATTGTTATCTGCAATAGCACTTCTCTGCGCGACCCTATTCTTTTCTGGGTATGTGCACGCTCAAGCAGAGCAGCAAGTGAAAACTGAGATCCAGAAAAAGTTGGGCTCCAACGCAAAGGTGAGAAGCGTCACTGCATCACCCGTTTCCGGTTTATATGAAGTTCTTGTGGGAAATGAAATTTTTTATACCGATACTTCTGGAAAGTATCTGATTCAAGGTGAAATTATTGAATTAGCGAGTGGCAAAAATCTTACCGAACTAAGACAGGCAGATTTAAACCGTATTAAGTGGGCAGACTTGAGTCAGGCAAATGCTATCAAAACTGTTCGTGGCAATGGCAGTCGCCAATTGGCAGTGTTTTCTGATCCAAATTGCGGCTATTGCAAACGACTCGAGAAATCTTTACAACAGCTAGACAATGTCACGGTCTATACCTACCTCATCCCCATCCTGTCGCCTGACTCTGCCCAGAAATCAAAGCAAATTTGGTGTTCTTCAGACCCTTACAAGACATATATTGACTGGATGATCAATGGGATTAGTCCAAGCGGTAAAAGTGATTGCACTACCCCCTTAGATAAAAATATGGCATTTGCTAAAACCTATGGAATCACTGGTACTCCAACCCTCTTCTTTACAGACGGTAGCCGCTTTCCTGGCGCAGTACAGATTGCCGATATCGAAAAGAAATTTAGCGCGCTGAAATAAATACGATGAATACAGCAGATCTACCAGCGATCCAGTACACAGTTTGGCCAGCAGACCTTCATGGCCATCGCTTTCAGGTGAAATTACATATTGCAGCACCAGATCCAGACGGGCAAATACTGCAAATGCCTGCATGGATCCCGGGAAGTTATTTGATTCGAGACTTTAGTAAGCAGATTGAATCAATTGAGGCTCATTCAATTGGTTTTAAGAAGCAAAAACTTTCCCCTGAAAGAATCAATAACGATCAATGGCGCTTACCCAAAGTAAGTGGCCCAGTTGAAGTGCTGACAACGGTATACGCATATGACCCCTCTGTACGCGCTGCCTATCTGGATACCGAGCGCGCTTTCTTTAATGCAAGCAGCTTATGTCTAGCGGTATTGGGGCAGGAAGATTTACCCTGTTCGCTTGCTATCGTCCCACCGGATGCGGGATTTGCCGATCATTGGTCGGTAGTAAGCAGTTTACGAGTTGCGAAAGTGGATGAAAGAGGATTTGGTTTTTATCTTGCCCACAATTACGATGACCTGTTGGATCATCCATTCGCTTTGGGTGAGTTTCAACTGGTTCACTGGAAATCGAATGGTGTAGCCCACAGTATGGCTATTCAAGGATGCATTCATCCAGTAGATGCAAAAAGACTTGCTCAAGATCTACAGGCAATCTGCGCTTGTACCATCAATCTATTTGAGCCCAACAGCAAACATGCACCATTTACCAGCTATCTCTTTTTAGTAAACGCCGTTTTGAATGGCTATGGCGGTCTTGAGCATCGCAGTAGTACAGCATTACTCTGCCGTCGTGATCAAATTCCGCAACTAAATACACCGCTAGATGATTCTGCTTATCGTGAGTTTCTAGGTCTATGCAGTCATGAGTACTTTCATGCATGGCTTGTGAAGAGAATTCAGCCAAAAGCATTTCAGCCTTACGACCTCAGTAAAAGAAATCACACACGCCTACTGTGGCTGTTTGAAGGCTTTACTAGCTACTATGATGATCTCCAACTATTCCGCAGTAAACGTATTGATCTCAAAACCTATTTGAAATTAGTCACCGACAGTTGGAATGGCATCTTAAGGGGGCCAGGAAGACAAAAGCAAAGCCTAGCAGATAGCTCATTTGATGCTTGGACAAAGTACTATCAGACTGATGAAAACACGCCCAATGCCGTTGTCAGCTATTACGGTAAAGGCGCCCTACTTGCTCTAGGGCTTGATTTACAAATTCGGGCTTTCTCGAAAAATAAAAAATCACTAGACGACCTCATGCGCCTCATCTGGCAAAGACATGGCATTACCCTCGATGGTATTGCCGAGGATGGTCTAGATAAATTAATCCATGCGCTACTGGGTTCTGGCTTTAATAAGATCTGGAATGACATGAAGTCGCGTTATATTTTTGGCACTGAAGATATCCCCATTCAAAAGTGGATTGGCTCCAAACTCATTTCAGTTACACCAAAAACTCAATCACAGTTAGAAAAAATCAAATTGCAATTTGGTATGCGTCATACCGAAGTTAACGGATGGTTGAAGATAACTCATGTCTTAGATGGTGGCTTTGCCCAATTGGCTGGCCTAGCACCAGGTGACCTGCTTGCCAGCATCAACGGCCAGCGCATTACCAACAGTCGTTGGGATAAAGTCCTAGGCAGTCTTAGCGAAGGACAAAACATTCATATCTGTTTTTATAGAGACGACTTAGAACATGAGCGGATGGCGACCCTACAAACGAATCAACTGCCAATCCAGTATGAGCTCAGCCCAGCTCGCTAATTCACAATACAGATTGATGCACTCTTTTTCTCAAGACGATATTCCGGAAGATTGGCGTGCGTTATTGGGTGACTATTTTGAATCTGATGCTTGGAAAACATTAGAGGCTAATTTACGAGTAGCTTTAAAAACCAATCCAGGGCTGATTCGTCCAGAGCCGTATCTTTTTTTTAAGGCACTCACACTCACCCCTCTGGCATCAGTCAAATTGGTAATCCTCGGTCAAGATCCCTATCACTCACCCAGCCTTGCACAAGGTCTAGCATTTTCAATTCCCGCTAGCGTTCCATGTAAGTCTCGAGAATTTCCCAGTTCGTTGCGTAATATCAGTAAAGCACTGGCGCTTGAGGGGTTTGGTGAACTCCCAAACGGAGATCTTCAATCCTGGGCTGAGCAAGGAGTGCTGCTTCTAAATACCGCACTGAGTGTTAGACTGGGTGAAGCAGGCAGTCATGCCAACTTGGGATGGAAAAGTCTGATTGACCGCCTCATTTCTGCGCTTACGCTGCAAAGACCCCATCTAGTCTGGATACTTTGGGGAGGGCACGCTCAATCTAAATTGCCTTTGATTGAAGCCGGCAAGGATCAATTGATATTGCAATCGTCGCATCCGTCTGGTCTGGGAGTATATAAAACCAATAAACCATTTTTAGAACCCGGTGCTAAGGCAAGCTGTGGCCACTTTACTCAAACCAATCAGTGGCTTATCAACCATGGCATGGACCCAATTGAATGGGTTAATCAAGCTCAAATGAATTCAAAAATGGATTCTCAAGCAGACTTATTTAGCTAAAGCGGTAAAAACACAGCCAGCTAGGCAAGAGGCAAAGATTGCGCTTAGCCATTCCAGCATTTGCCCGGATTGAAAAAATCCCAAGTATTGACCGATAAAGGAGCTTGCAGCAGCCGCAAGAAAGCCTAGAAACGCGGCCACAAGGAACTTTCCTGGATTTGATCCATTGGATTGACCGGGGTAAAAAATCCAAGCAGAAGCCCCAGAAATACCGCCAATAAGCAGAAAAGCCAAAAACCCCATTGTTACCCCCATTAATGCTGTCATCAAATCTATAATTACCATTATGAAGTTGTTGACACTCGGCATCAATCATCACACAGCGCCGGTCGCCATTCGGGAAAAGGTCGCCTTTGACCCTGAATTTCTTCAAGAAGCGTTGCACGATCTGCGCCAACATTTAGTTGGCGCGAATCAGGCTGGGCTGCCAGAAGCCACTATTTTGTCGACCTGCAATCGCACTGAGGTGTACTGCGCTGCTAATGACGCTAGTGCTGCCGGGGTTTTGCACGAAGTGACTTTTGACTGGCTTGCTAAAACTCAAAAACTGGCCCCTAGTAGTCTTGAGCCCCACATTTATTCCCTACCGCAATCCGATGCCGTTCGTCATGCTTTCAGAGTGGCCTGTGGTTTAGATTCAATGGTAATTGGCGAGACCCAAATTTTGGGACAAATGAAAGATGCTGTTCGCACCGCCAATGATGCGGGTGTTTTAGGAACCTACCTCAATCAGCTCTTCCAGAAAACATTTGCCGTTGCCAAAGAAGTTCGCGGGTCTACAGAAATTGGTGCACATTCAATTTCTATGGCAGCAGCATCCGTCCGTCTTTCTGAACGCATCTTTGAAAAGATTGCTGATCAGCGTATTTTGTTTATCGGTGCAGGTGACATGATCACCTTATGTGCAACTCATTTTGTAGCGCGCAAACCAAGGCATGTGGCGATTGCAAATCGTACTATCGAACGCGGACAAGAATTGGCGGATTCTATTTCATTGCAGGACATAGAAGCGGAATCTTTCAAGCTATCCGAGCTTCCAGGGCGTCTGCACGAATTCGATATCGTTGTGTCTAGTACTGCTTCATCACTACCCATCATCGGGCTTGGTATGGTTGAAAGTGCTCTCAAGCAGCGTCGCCATAAACCGATGGTCATGATTGATCTGGCTGTGCCACGTGATTTTGAACCAGAAATATCTAGGCTAGATGATGTCTATCTCTACTCTGTAGATGATCTAGGTGTGATGGTTCAAACTGGCTCAAAATTAAGACACGCAGCAGTAAGTCAAGCAGAAGCGATTATTGAAGATCGTGTTGGTAATTTTATGCATTGGATGCAAGGACGGAATTCTGTTCCAATCATTCAAGATATTCAGCAACAAGGCGAGCGCTTAAGACAGCTTGAGTTAGAGCGGGCCATGAAACGCCTCATGCGCGGCGATGACCCACAAGAAGTTCTCAATGCAATGGCACAAGGCCTCACCAATAAGTTTTTGCATGGCTCACTGCATGCATTGCAACACTCTAATGGCGCTGAGCGTGACGCCCTGATTAAGTTGTTACCTAAATTATTCGCCTCGCATTCCAAGCCAGAAGACCATTAAATGAAGCCCAGCATGCGGGCTAAGCTTGACCACCTCGATACACGCTTAGCCGAACTCAATTCCCTTTTAACCTTAGAAGAGGCAACCAAAGATATGGATGCCTATCGGAAACTCACGCGTGAACATTCTGATATTGCTACCGTTGTTGAGCAATTTGGCTTATATAAACAAGCTGAAGCTGATGCTAAAGCAGCTGAAGAGATGCGTAAAGATCCTGATATGAAGGATTTTGCTGATGAAGAGCAACAGCAAGCATTGGCTACGATGGAAGAGCTCGCAGGCGTGCTACAGAAATTATTACTACCCAAAGATGAGAATGATGAGCGTAATGTCTTCTTAGAAATCAGAGCAGGAACTGGTGGCGATGAGAGCGCACTTTTTGCAGGTGACCTGTTGCGCATGTATACGCGCTTTGCTGAGCGCCAAGGCTGGAAAGTAGAGGTAGTTAGCGCTGCTGAATCGGATCTCGGTGGATATAAAGAGGTTGTCTTGCGCCTCGTAGGTCAATCAGTCTATTCCCGCCTCAAATTTGAATCTGGTGGTCATCGTGTACAACGCGTTCCCCAGACTGAAACGCAAGGCCGTATACACACATCGGCATGCACTGTTGCTGTCATGCCAGAGGCAGATGAATTAGAGGCTGTCAAAATCAATCCCGCTGAGTTGCGAATCGATACCTTCCGTGCTTCTGGCGCTGGCGGACAACATATTAATAAGACTGATTCCGCTGTGCGTATTACCCACTTGCCAACTGGTACGGTAGTTGAGTGCCAGGACGATCGCAGCCAACACCGCAATCGTGAGCAGGCCATGAAAGTATTAGTTTCGCGAATTATGGATGCTCGTGAGCGCGAGAAGCATCAGCTCGAAGCGCAAACTAGGAAATCACTTGTTGGCTCTGGCGATCGCAGTGATCGCATTCGCACCTATAACTTTCCTCAAGGACGTATCACTGACCATCGTATTAACCTAACGCTTTATAAAATTGATGCCATGATGGATGGGGATATTGATGATCTATGTAATGCTCTGGCTTCGGAACATCAGGCTGAACTACTTGCGGCCTTAGGCGATAACTAAAAACGATGAGCCCAGATTTGAGCTTGCGTTCATTATTAGGCAGCTCGCTACTTCCATCTAATGAAGCCCGTTTATTGATGGCTTATGTGCTCGAGAAGCATTATCAACTGCCTCGCTCAGCCCTAATTTCAAAGGATTCTATGGCGCTTGATCCAGGGGCCCTTGCAGAATGGCAAAGTCTCGAGACTAAAAGATCTAATGGGGAACCCATTGCCTACCTGATTGGAAAAAGAGGGTTTCACAATATCGAACTGTATGTTGCTCCCGGCGTATTGATCCCACGACCCGAAACTGAGCTACTGGTAGAAATCGGCTTGCATGAAATTACGCGGCTCAAACAAGCATCTGATACTCAAGCCAAATTATTAGACCTAGGAACAGGCTCAGGCGCAATTGCCCTCGCTATTGCTTACGCAGCACCGCAGGCACTGATTACAGCTACTGACCAATCAGCAGAAGCTATAAAAATTGCCAAAAGAAATGTAAAAGAATTAGGCCTTGAAAAACGGGTTGAATTGATTCAGGGCAGTTGGTACGAGCCTTTGGATCAACAGAGCTTTGACATCATTTTGAGTAACCCTCCCTATATTGCCAAGCAAGATCCCCACCTTAATCAGGGCGATCTTCGTTTTGAGCCTACTTCCGCCCTGACCGACCATGCAACTGGCTTAACATGCTTAGAGTCCATTATTTCAGGCGCAAGAGAGCATCTGCATCCAAATGGCTTCATTGCGGTAGAACATGGTTTCGATCAATCAGGGGCCGTCATGAACCTCATGATTGCTGCCGGACTTCGGGAGGTGAAAGCCTATCTGGATTTAGCAGGACATCATCGCGTAGCCTCAGGCAGAAAATAAGCTTGTAAATAACCTTTTTTTACATAAAGTCTTAAAATCTATTACAGATGTAATTCAAATCATTTTTATAGAAGCAACGCTCGTCAAGAAAGAATTTATGGATACACAAACTCAAATCAAAGAAATCGTTACTAGCCATCCCGTTGTTTTATTCATGAAGGGTACTGCCCAGTTTCCTCAGTGCGGCTTTTCTGGAAATGTAATTAATATCCTGAAAGCAAGTGGTGTTGAGAAGCTCCATACAGTAAACGTATTGGAAGATGAAGGTATTCGCCAAGGCATTAAAGAATTCGCAAATTGGCCAACCATTCCCCAGCTTTATATCAATGGTGAATTCATTGGCGGATCAGACATCATTACTGAAATGTTCCAGTCTGGTGAGTTACAAAAATTAGTTAAAGCCTAATTCAGTAGCTTTAACTCTGTGACTTTTGATCTAAGCTCACTTCTTTTATTTGGCCTGCCCTTTGCTGTATGCGCAGGCCTTTTAGTTTATGCATTGAACTTACGCTCTGCGCTAAGACGCACAGAATCCCAGGTACAAACCGAAGCAGATCTCACAATCAGCCTTCGCACCGAACGCGATCAGGCCTTACAAAGTGCGATTCGCCTTGAGGCAGAGCTTGATTCTGAACGTAAGCAAGGCCTCGGCCGCATTGAATCACTTAATGAGGCCAAAGAGGCTTTGACGAACCAATTTAAAAATCTCGCCAATGAGATATTAGAAGACAAGTCCAAGCGCTTTACTGAGCAAAATGCGGCTAGCTTAGATGCGCTTCTTAAACCTTTGCAAACTAAGCTTACTGAATTCAAAGAGCAGGTGAGCAACTCGTATGGCAATGAAGCCCGTGAACGCCATGCCCTCAAAAGTGAAATAGAACGTCTCGCTAATCTCAACCTGCGTATGTCAGACGAGACGCGCTCTTTAACTCAGGCATTAAAGGGTGACTCAAAAGTACAAGGTAACTGGGGTGAGTTAGTACTGGAGTCCATCCTAGAATCCTCAGGCCTACGCAAAGGTGAAGAATACTTAGTGCAAGATAGCCACACTCAAGACGATGGCTCACGCCTGCAGCCTGACGTCGTGATTAAGCTACCCGAAGGTAGAAGTCTGGTTGTCGACAGCAAAGTATCTATTACAGCTTATGCCAGACATGCTGAAAGCACTGATCCAGCCATAGCAGAACTGGAACTGGCAGCCCATATCCAGTCACTACGCCAGCACATTCAAGGGCTCTCCGGAAAGAATTACAGCGCCCTATACGGCGCAGGATCAGTTGATTTTGTTTTAATGTTTGTACCGATTGAACCAGCATTTTTATTGGCCCTGAAGACTGCGCCCAACCTCTACCAAGAGGCTCTAGCGAAAAATATTGTCTTAGTGTGCCCAAGTACTTTGATGGCTACTCTGCGAACTGTTGCTCACTTATGGAGACAAGATCACCAAAATCGCAATGCACTTGAGATCGCAAAACAGTGCGGCAGTCTTTATGACAAGTTTGTTGGTTTTGTTGAGGATCTTGAAAAGCTTGGTCAACGCTTAGAACAAGCGCAATCCAGCTACCACGATGCTTTCAATAAACTCAAAACGGGTAAAGGCAATCTCATTCGCTCAGCAGAAAAAGTTCGTGAGCTAGGTGTAAAGCCCAGTAAAAATTTACCTTCACTCTTGATCGAGCCCTCTTCAGATCCCGAATAAGTATTTAAATAGGCATTATTTAGATAAAGAAAAACCCCGCTCAGTTCGCACTAGCGGGGTTTTTTAATGCTTGGTAAATCTAAACTAAATAGCTAACTTAGCAGCTAATTAAGCAGCTTTACGGCTACGTGATGCAGGTGTAGCAGCTTTCTTCACTTGAGCAATTTGACCTTGAACTGTTTCGAGTGCTTGATCAGCAGTTTTTTCTGCAGTTGCAAAAGCTTCTTTGCTTGCAGCGCGGAACTGTTCAAAACCTTGCAATGCGCTACCGTATGTAGTCTTGAAAGAAGACAAAAATACGTCAGAACCAGCAGGTGCATTAGCAGCAACCGTGTTGATCCAATCTTGGAAACCATCTTGCAACTGGTCAATGCTTGCATCAACCACGTTTACAAACTCTTGATTGCCATCACGCAATACTTTGCTTACTTTCTTTTGGTAAGCAGCGGCTTGGATACCTACTGCTTGAAAAATTTCTGCGTTCAGCAGCTCAGTAACTTGTTTTGGGTCTTTAGCAGTCAATACTTGTTGAATACCGTCTTGAACATTTACTAAAGCATCTTTAGATGCGGCGTAGTTTAATTCAGCCAATTTCTGAGCATTTTCCAAAGCAGCTTCGCTCAAAGAAAATGAAGTCTCTAGGCCTTTGCTGTTGATTTGGGACAATTTAGTGGTGATTTGTTCTTGGTTCATGTATTTCTCCATAAATTAAGTGGTACAACTAGATAATTAAGTGCATTTAAGGAGAATTGCATTTCCTTAAATATTGCACTGCACCATGAAACTGTAACTGAAGAAATATGACAAATCAAGAATTATTTGCTGCTATGCAACATATATTGACCAATAAAGAATTAAATTGAATAAAATCAACATCTTAGAAAATAAAGAAGCTGCAAAATCCTACCGAAGAGTAGCAGTAGCAGCCTGTTTTGGCACATTTTTGGAGTGGTATGACTTTCTGACTTTTGCCACTCTTGCGATTATTTTTGCTCCTCTATTTTTTCCATCAAGCGATCCAAGCGCTGGTCTGCTGGCGAGTTTAGCGACGTTTGGCGCGGGAATGGTGGTCAGGCCTATTGGCGCTGCCGTCTTTGGCTCTATGGGCGATCGCATAGGCCGCAAACCTGTTTTTATGATTACGATTGCTTTAATGGGGCTAGCAACCTTTTGCGTAGGATTTTTGCCGACCTATGCCCAAATAGGAATCTGGGCGCCCATTCTTTTGGTCAGCCTAAGGCTACTCCAAGGCTTATCAGCTGGGGGTGAGATTGGCGGAAGTGCTGTTTATCTTACTGAACATGCCGGCGAAAAACATAGGGGATTTAAAACCAGCTTTTTACAATTAATGGGACCTTTGGGAATACTGGTCTCAACTATGCAAGTTACATTCCTACAAAGTTGGCTTACAGCCGATGAATTTATGTCCTGGGGTTGGCGAGTGCCCTTTTGGGTTTCGCTTATTTTGCTACTGGTCGCCGTCAAAGCAAGAATAGCGTTAAAAGAAACGCCGATCTTTTTAGATCTGGATAAGAGATCCGCCCGATCAAAGAGTCCATTACGAGATAACTTTAAAGACCGTCAAACCCGTAAGCATATGTTTCTACTATTTTTCTGTATCTCTGCTGGTGGAGCAGTTCTTTTCTTTTGCATTCAGGTCTACACCTCGATCTTTTTGAAAACCTCCGTAAAACTACCACCTCAACTAGTCGATCAACTGACCATCTATGCCACGCTTGCTTTATTACCGCTCACTGTATTTGCGGGATGGCTCTCAGACAAAGTCGGCAGAAAACCAGTAATTGTATGTGGATTAGCATTAGGGGCTGTACTTATTTTGCCATCGTTTCATTTACTTGAATATCTTGGAAAGGAGATTTCTCAGTCAAATCAGAACGGCAATCAAATAATAATGATCGCATCAATACTGATTGGTCTATCAACGATACTTGCCTTAGTTGTTGGTCCTCAAACTGCATTATTAGCAGAATTGTTTTCTGCAAGGAATAGAAATAGCGCTGCTACCCTGCCGCATAACTTAGCTGCTGGGTGGATTGGTGGCATGCTCCCCTTTATTATTACTTGGCTAAATAAAAAGTGGGCAAGCGATATTGCAGGGCTATGGTATCCAACGATTTTCTTGGCATGTGCTTTTATCCTTGCCCTACTGTACCTTCCAGAAACTCGAAAAACACAGCTTAGCGATTAAGAAAAACATGCCCTATAAAATTCGAGGTAACAGTAACCAATTATGAAAGATGCAAATTAATTAATGCTTTTTCAACCGAGTTTTTCATATCAATTTTTCTAATTGCAGCATAGCCATCAGCCGAGCGTTTCTGTAAACTCTCTTCATTAGATAAAACATGGGCGCAATAATCTAATAGCTCATCATATTTTGCATACCCAATTGCTCCTTCGTATGGGTCATGATCTGAGGCTTCAGAAATAACTACAGCACCATTGGTTAATAAGTAAGAAATTCTTACTGTTTCGAGGGTATTGAGGTCCTCAAAACAATGCACATTAACAAGTATTTTAGAGCCAGCAATCAGCTGGTCTCTTTTAATGCCAAAAGCCTCGTTATTTTCAGTGACGGCTCCGACTTTATATCCCCTTTTAACAAGCCTCTCCAAGAAAATTGCTCGTCTTGGGCTTAATGACCCAATAAACAGAAAATCAAACTGATGCTCAGAATTCCGCCGAGCCAATTTTTCACTTATAGAATGGTACCCAGGCGGAACAAACTCCACATTTTGAAGACCTTTCGATTGCAGATAATTAAAATTCTTTGGTGAGTAATCCCAAACTGAGAGTGCTCGAGATAAAAATTCTAGATACTTGGGATAATTTTTGAGATGCCCCAGTTCATCATCCAAAATCTCTAATTGATAAACGATGTAAGGCTGAGTTAAAGCAGTTGAAAGTAAGCTGTCACTAAACATGATCGAGCCAATCAATATATTGACTGTATTAGGCTTAATCTCATTTGAACTCACTGTACATTGATGCCCAAGGTCTTTTAATGAGGCACTCAAAGTCGACACTAGATCATCAAAAAGATGATGTAATTCATTAATCTGGATCTTGCAAATATTAAAAGTTACCATTTTTCGATCACCTCAAAAGAAAAGGCTCACTTGCTAGTAAACAGTGAGCCTGATGTTCTGGTGCCCCTTGTCCGACTCGAACAGACCACCTACTGATTACAAATCAGTTGCTCTACCAGATGAGCTAAAGGGGCAACGGTTGATATTTTAGCCTATTTCACAATCTTTAAGGATGGCCTGCTAGTTTTTGGCTTTTCAGGGCCCTCGTCAGAAGCATCTGCTATGTGTAAATCCCTTGCTTGAGATGGGTCGAATGGGAATGACATGCCTTGTCCGTTTTCTCTGGCGTAGATTGCAAGCACATGACTCACTGGAACCATGATCTTTCTGGGGATTCCCCCAAATCGCGCCTGAAAGCTAATCCAGTCGTTTTCCATTTGGAGCTGATGGCAAGCTTCAAGAGAGAGATTTAAAACAATCTCATCTTTCTTCACAAACTCCATGGGTACCTCCACCCTGGCATCTACAAAAACAGCGATGAAAGGTGTAAAACCAAAATCCGTGCACCACTGGTGTAGAGCACGGATGAGATAGGGCTTATTGCTTGGAATGTCAGACATGCTGACCAGAAATGAACCGCTAGATGATCTTAGCGGCGCATCACCTTTTCAGAAGGGGTCAAGGCTTCAATATAAGCAGGTCTGCTAAAAATACGCTCAGCGTACTTTAATAGAGCTGCAGCATTACGTGAAAGATCAATACCGTAGTGCTCAAGACGCCATAACAATGGAGCAATGGCCACATCCAGCATAGAGAACTCATCGCCAAGCATGTACTTATTCTTAACAAAAATAGGTGCCAACTGTGTCAAACGATCACGAATTGCTAAACGCGCTTTCTCGTGATTCTTTTCAGCTGCCTTGCCCTTTTCATTTTCTAGGGCGGCTACATGCACAAACAGCTCTTTCTCAAAATTAAAAAGGAAGAGGCGTGCGCGTGCACGCGCGACTGGATCAGGCGGCATTAATTGTGGATGAGGAAAACGCTCATCAATGTATTCATTGATGATATTTGATTCATACAAAATCAAGTCACGCTCTACTAAGATAGGAACTTGGCCGTAGGGGTTCATCACCGAAATGTCTTCAGGCTTGTTAAACAAGTCGACATCGCGGATTTCAAAATCCATGCCCTTTTCAAAAAGCACCAAGCGGCAGCGTTGCGAGAATGGGCAGTTAGTGCCCGAGTACAACACCATCATAAATTGATTTCCTTAAATTTCTACTTCAATGCAACAAACGCACAACAAACTGCGGCTTTAAATCTTTCCAACTAATTGAGTCCTCCAGAACTCAATTAGTGAATATCTTTCCAATACGCTTTGTTCAAGCGCCATGCAAACAAGGTAAAGATGGCTAAGAACAGGAGCACTATAACGCCAAGACGTTTACGCTCCAATTGCACTGGCTCAGCCATCCAAGATAAGAACGAAACCAAGTCAGCAATATTGTCGTCATACTCTTGCGACTTCATCGTGCCGGGAGTCAACTGCTCAAAGCCTACGAATACTTTTTCTGTTCTGCTCTCATCATGCGGATCTTTACGTTCCTCAAACTTAGCAGCACGCTCACCCTGCAACTGCCAAAGCACATGCGGCATACCTACATTTGGATACACCAAATTATTCCAACCGGTTTGGGTTGTATCGTCTTTATAGAATGTGCGGAAGTAGGTATAGAGCCAATCAGTACCACGAGCACGAGCTTCAACGGAGAGATCTGGCGGAGTCTTACCAAAGTAAGCCTTACCCTCTTTTGCCGTCATCGAGATCGTCATGAGATCGCCAACTTTGGCATCCGTCAAAATCAGGTTATCTTTGATTTGTTGGTCGGTCAAGCCAATATCACGTAGACGGTTATAACGCATGCTAGAAGCTGCATGGCAGTTTAAGCAATAGTTCACAAATATCTTAGCGCCATTTTGCAATGAGGCATTGTTACTGACGCGGTTAGGTGCTGCGTCGAGCGGGAAGCCACCTTCATTGGCGTTGGCATTCACACCAAAGCTAAGGACAGCAACTAAAGTAGCTGCCTGGCAGATGCCCATCAAAGTTTGCAGAATTCGTTTCATACTAGATCCTAATTTCTCTTTGCTGATATCTCAGATGTGAATTAATGGGACTTAAAAGTAACGCGTGTTGGAACTGGCTTGAAGGTACCAAGCGTGCTCCAGAACGGCATTGCCAAGAAGAAGCCCAGATAATAAATAGTGCATACCTGAGAAATCTTTTCAAACACGGGTGATGGTGGCTGGATACCTAAGTAACCTAAGATCACGAAACTCACTACGAACACGCCATAAATATATTTATGGAACTGTGGACGATAGCGAATGGATTTCACTGGAGAATGATCAAGCCAAGGTAAGAAGAACAGGATGATGACTGAACCGCCCATGATCACAACTCCCCAAAACTTCGCATCAAACAGGTAAAAACCACCGGCCAATATGAGAGCGATCGCTGCACAAACACCTTTGACCTTGAGATCTTTGGAAGTCTTAGCAAACATTCCAAGAATGACAGCTAAGAAGATCCATAATGGTAGTAAGAAGTTGGTAGTTGTTGCACGCAACATGGAATAGAACGGCGTGAAATACCAAACTGGTGCAATGTGGGTTGGCGTTACAAACGGATTTGCAGGAATAAAGTTATTTGCTTCTAAGAAATAGCCGCCCATCTCTGGTGCAAAGAAAACAATCGACGCAAAAATAATTAAGAAACCGCCGAGATACATGATGTCGTGGACACTGTAAAAAGGATGGAATGGAATGCCATCAACAGGGTGGCCTTGTGCATCAAGATTATTTTTGATTTCTACACCGTCTGGATTATTTGAGCCCACTTCATGCAATGCCAGAATATGAGCCACAACCAAACCAATTAATACCAGCGGAATGGCAATCACGTGGAAAGCGAAGAAGCGGTTGAGAGTTGCATCGCCCACAACATAATCACCGCGCAGCCACAAAGATAGGTCTGGCCCAATCAATGGAATTGCGGAGAATAAGTTCACAATGACTTGAGCACCCCAGTAGGACATTTGACCCCATGGGAGCAAGTAGCCAAAGAACGCTTCACCCATCAAGCACAAGAAAATCGCACAGCCGAAGATCCAGATCAATTCACGTGGTTTGCGATAGGATCCGTAGATTAAGCCGCGGAACATATGCATATAGACCACGACGAAGAACATAGAAGCGCCGGTTGAGTGCATATAGCGAATCATCCAGCCCCATGGCACCTCTCGCATAATGTACTCAACTGACTCAAAAGCCTTGGCAGCATCCGGCTTGTAGTTCATTGTCAAGAAAATACCTGTAACGATCTGCATGGCAAGTACTACGATAGCCAATGCGCCAAAAATATAGAAAAAGTTAAGATTCTTAGGAGCGTAATACTCGCTCATATGCCGCTTAAATGCTTCTGTAACAGGCAGGCGCGAGTCAACCCAGGCCATTAGCTTCTGGGCTGAAGATGCGTCCGCTGGGACTTCTTTTTCGTGAAATGCCATTTATCTCTCCTTAGGCCTTCTTATCGTCGCCGATCAGAATCTTGGTGTCGCTCATGTACATATGTGGCGGCACTTCAAGGTTATCTGGGGCTGGTTTGTTCTTAAATACACGGCCTGCCATATCAAATGTGGATCCATGACATGGGCAAAGGAAACCGCCTGGCCAAGTATTTGGCAAGGATGGCTGGGCTCCAGACTCGAATTTTGGAGTTGGAGAGCAACCTAAATGCGTGCAAATACCGACTACTACGAGGTATTCAGGCTTAATCGAGCGCCACTGATTCTGGGCATAAGGGGGTGTAAATTGGGCTGGATCGCGCAAAGAATCAGGGTCAGCCAATTCGCCATCAATCTTTGACAACTCGGCTACCTGCTCGGGGGTGCGACGCACCACCCAGACTGGCTTACCGCGCCACTCCACCATTCGCATCTCATCAGGCTGCATACCCGTGATATCGATTTCAACAGCTGCTCCAGCGGCTTTAGCGCGCTCGGAAGGCTCAAAACTATCCACAAAAGGGTACAGGGCTGCGGCTACTCCTACACCACCAACCGCCGAAGTGGCGATCAACCAATTACGGCGATCCTTGTCCATACTGGGCTTGTCACTCATTTACAAAATTCCTAGAAGGGTATTTATGGGTAAAAATTGCTTAAAGGTAGGATTTTAAAGTAAAAAGTGGGGTAAGCAAGAAAGTTATGGGGTTAATCTCGAGTTAATCAGTATCCAGACAAAAAGGAAGGCATTTATGAGCGTTTTAAAGGAGTTTCGGGACTTCGCCGTCAAAGGCAATGTGATCGACTTGGCGGTGGGTGTGATTATTGGTGGCGCCTTCGGAAAAATTGTTGATTCCCTTGTCAACGACATCGTCATGCCGGTCATTTCGACCCTTTTGGGGGGTCATATCGACTTTACGAACTTATTTCTGGTCTTAGGCAGTGTTCCAGAAGGTGTGCCGAGGACTTTTGATGCCCTTAAAAAGGCAGGTATACCAATCTTCGCCTATGGTAATTTCATCACCATCTCCATCAACTTCATTCTCTTAGCTTTTGTCATTTTTCAAATGGTCAAGATTGTTAATAAAATACGTTTAATGGATGCGCCACCAGCTCCACCTACCCCTGAAGATGTTGTACTCCTTCGTGAAATTCGCGATAGTCTCAAAAAATAATTTTTTATAAAGCAAAAAAATGATGAATCGATTTTGGTTACTTTTTGCGCAAACAGTAACCATTCTTTTGGCGGTATGGTTTATTGTCGCTACGCTAAAACCGAGTTGGTTGTCAAATGCACAAATGAATTCCATCGTAGAGAATGTCACTTTAAAAGAGGGCGCCTATGATGGTAATGCGATTAGCCCCGGTTCGTATCATGACGCAGTCAAGAAATCGATGCCAGCGGTTGTCAATATATTTACTAGTAAAACTTCAGCAAAGCCCAAGACTCGCAAAGGTAGCGATAGTAAGCCTTCAGACCCTTTGTTTAAATTCTTTTTTGGCGATCAACCACCGCAAGAAGAGCCTACATCCAGCCTTGGTTCGGGAGTATTGGTAAGCCCTGAAGGAGTAATTTTGACCAATCATCATGTGATTAGCGATGCTGATGATATTGATGTTGCCCTAGCTGACGGCAGGAAAGTAAAGGCAAAAGTTATTGGTAGCGATCCTGAAACCGATATTGCTGTTTTGAAAATCGATGCAAAGCAACTGCCTTCACCGATAAGCCTTGGGAAAATTGAATCGGTTCGCGTAGGAGATGTGGTTCTCGCAATTGGTAATCCCTTTGGTGTTGGGCAAACGGTAACTTCCGGCATCGTTTCTGCAATGGGGCGTGATCATGTCGGTATTAATACTTTTGAAAACTTCATCCAAACCGATGCTGCAATTAATCCTGGAAATTCAGGTGGTGCTTTAGTCGATACGCGCGGCAATCTTATTGGTATTAATACCGCTATTTATTCCAATAATGGCGGTTCAATGGGCATCGGATTTGCAATCCCTATCAATCTGGCTAAGCAAATTATGGAGTCCATCCTAGCCAACGGTAGCGTAACAAGGGGTTGGGTTGGGGTAGAACCCCAAAACCTCTCTAAAGAGCTCTCAGAGTCACTAGGGTTACCTGGCAATACTACCGGCGTACTCATATCTGGCGTGCTTGAAGGTGGCCCCGCTGCACGAGGGGGAGTCAAGCCAGGGGACGTTTTGCTCGCCGTCAATGGCAATTCCATTCAGGACGTGCGTGGACTGCTTAATGGTATTGCTCAAATTAGCCCTGGTAACCAAGCTAAATTAACTGTTCTACGCAAAGGCAAGGAAATGGAGTTAACAGTCCAAACTGGAACGCGACCCAAACCCAAGAAACAGATTAATTAAGGCGCTTAATTTAAGGCTTAATGGGCCAAAATTTTTGACAGAAACTCCTTTGCTCTTGGCGAGCGAGTCTCGGGATTATCAAAAAATTCTGACTTGATGCAATCCTCAACTATTCGTCCTTGATCCATAAAAATCACGCGATGACCCACTTTTCTAGCAAAACCCATCTCATGGGTAACGCAACACATGGTCATACCTTCATTAGCTAAACTCACCATGACATCCAGCACTTCACCAACCATTTCTGGATCTAATGCTGAAGTAGGCTCATCAAACAGCATCACAATCGGATCCATGCTTAATGCTCTTGCAATGGCCACACGTTGTTGCTGTCCACCAGAAAGCTGGCCTGGGAATTTATCTTTTTGTGCAATCAAACCAACGCGCTCAAGATATTTCAAGCCATGCACCTTAGCTTCATCGCTAGAGCGATCCAATACTTTCATTTGAGCAAGCGTCAGATTCTCAGTAATACTTAGGTGGGGGAAAAGCTCAAAGTTCTGAAATACCATTCCTACCCGTGCGCGTAATTTAGGCAGGTTTGTTTTTGGATCATGCAAATCAATTCCATCAACAGATATTGCTCCAGCCTGAAACGGCTCTAAAGCGTTGATCGTCTTGATCAAAGTGGATTTACCCGATCCTGAGGGGCCACAAATCACAACAACCTCACCTTTTTTGATCGACGTTGTGCAATCAGTTAAAACCTGAAATGAGCCATACCATTTAGAAACGTTTTGAAGTTCAATCATGATGGTCTATGTATTTAAGCGATAAGTAAATGAAAAGTGGCTCAGTGAATAAGCGCCACTTTTGCGTGGATTTTTCGGACAACTTTAGAAAGCGAGAAGCAGATTACAAAATAGGTAGCAGCAGCCAAAATATAGGTCTCAATGGGGCGTCCGTAATTCTTACCGGCAATCTCAAAACCTTTGAGCAGGTCATAAGCTCCAATTGCATAGACCAAAGAAGTATCTTGAAACAAAATAATCGTTTGGGTCATAAATACTGGAATCATGTTCCTAAATGCTTGCGGCAAAACAATCAAGCGCATATTTTGACCATAAGTCATACCTAAAGCTTCGCCGGCATAGACTTGACCTTTAGGGACTGATTGAATACCAGCCCTAACGATTTCTGAAAAGAAGGCGGCCTCGAATGCAATGAAGGTAATCGTAGCTGATAAGTCTGCCCCAATAGGTCTTCCAATCAGCATCGGGATTAGCAAGAAAAACCACAAAATGACCATGACCAAGGGAATAGACCGCATGGTATTGACATAAAAAGTAGCTGGATTGACTAATAAAGGCTTTCCAGACAGCCTCATGAGCGCGAGGAATGTGCCCACTACGATTCCGCCGATAGTTGCAATGACTGTTAACTGAACACTAAATAACAATCCTTTAAGTATGTAACTGGTAAACAGCTCCCAATTGTAAAAACTCAGATCAAGGCTCAACATATGATTCCCATCTAGTGAGCCAAGCTAGCATCATTTGATGCAGTAATAAAACCGGGAATACGGCTGCGCTTCTCAATCAATGCCATCACGCGGTTTACTGCGAATGCTGATAAGGCATAAAGCAGGGTGACTGCTAAATAAATTTCAACGCCATGTGAAGTCTCTTCTTGGGCTTGCATCGCAAATAAAGTAAGCTCTGGTACAGACACAGCAAATGCTACTGAAGAGTTTTTAATAGCATTCATGCTTTCTGAAGTCAGCGGTGGAATAACAATACGTAGTGCCATTGGTAACAGCACGTAACGATAAGTTTGAGCAGTACTCAACCCTAAAGCGGTAGCAGCTGCGCGTTGCCCACTAGGTAAAGACTGAATTCCTGCCCTTACCTGTTCCGCAATCCGTGCTGAAGTGAAGAATCCGAGGGCAATGCTGACCAACCAATAGGAAGGCACCGCTTTAAGTGGAGGGAAAAAAGCGGGGATGACGTGATACCAGAGAAAAACTTGGACTAAGACGGGAATGTTTCGAAATAACTCTACCCATGCAGTAGATAAACGCACCAATAATCTACTAGTTCTACCGGTATCAGGCAGGGTTCTGAGGGTTCCCATAATAGCGCCTACGATTAAAGCAATTGTCAGACCAAGCCCTGCTACCGCTAAAGTCCATCCCCATGCCTTCATCAACCAGTCTAGATAACTAGGGTCTGCGTTTTGGCCAAGCCAAAAAATTGAGGAGAAGCAGTGGTCGACTGCTTCTCCATCTAAGGTGCTTTTACAAAAGACACCTAGATCTAATGCCATATTAGGAACTTATTTTTCTTAGATTACTTCTTGTTATAGTCTTCTGCTGGCTTGTCGTTCAAATTGGCCCAAGCATTTTTAGTGGCTGGAGACAACTCAAGACCAACGACAATATTTTTTGGTGGAATTGGTGCTAAGAACCATTTGTTCCACAGACCAGGCATTTTGCCATTTGCGACTATATTGGCAATAGCCGCATTTACTGCGGCCTTAAACTCAGGATCATTCTTCGGAACCATGATTGCAATTGGCTCAGTAGCAAGCACTTCACCAACAATTTTATAATCTTTTGGATTCTTAGAGTTAGCGATGTTGCCCGCTAAGATTGAACCATCCATCACGAATGCATCAGCACGACCAGACTCCAGGAGCAAGAAACTATCGGCATGGTCTTTACCAAATACTTCATCAAAATTCACGCCATTGGCTTTTTCATGCTTACGCAATAACTGAACGGAGGTTGTGCCAGTAGTTGTAGCTACCTTTTTACCGGCCAATTGAGAGATGGAGGTAATTCCAGAGCTTGCTTTTACGGCAATACGGACTTCCTCAACATACAAGGTATTGGCAAAGCCAACGTCTTTTGCACGAGCAGTATTGTTAGTGGTGGTACCGCACTCAATATCCACTGTCCCGTTTTGGACCAAGGGAACCCGGTTTTGAGAGGTAACAGGCTGATAATTAATACGGAGCGTGCTCATACCCAGCTTATCTTTAATATCGCCCAAAATCATGCGACAAATTTCGACGTGGTAACCATCAAATCGGCTATCGCCAGTAGTGTAGGACATCGGGATCGAGGATTCGCGCACACCCATTGTTACTGCACCGCTGGACTTGATCTTATCCATAGTTGCGCTCGCGCCATAACAGGCGCTAGACAATAAAAGTCCTGAAACTAATGCGGAGGTAGCAAAAACAGTGGAAATTTTTTGAATTTTCATGTGGCGTCTCTTCCTTAAGGTAATTTTTAGTTGACTCAGCTTCATGTATAAAGCTATTTGTACCAAACTATAGCTTATTTATACAGTGTAATATCACCTAAATAATGCTCTAACTAGGGTTTAGCCTTAGAACCACAACAATCATCGAGATATGTAACAACATGCATACGCCATCTAAACCCAGTCCAGATTATGGATAAGTTTTCAGAACAAATACAAATTGCAGAGCATTGGCTTAAATGCGGAGATCTAGCGCAGGCACAGTCTTTATTGGAATCAATCGTTAGAGAGAGCCCCAAATCTGTTCCGGCGACTAAACTTTTGGCGTCAATTTTGGCTTATGAAGGCAAATTACAGGAAGCGACTGATCTCCTCTTAAAACTAGTAAGGCATCCAGACTGTTCTGCTTCCATTAAAATTGCCCTGGGAGACCTCTATCTTGAGCAAGGAAATTTTGAGCATGCAGCTTACCATTACACATCTGCGCTAGAAATAGTAGAACCATTTTTTGAAGTTTTGCATAATCTTGGCCTCGCCTACGCCAAATTATTTCTTTTTAAGGAATCCGTTGAACAGTTTAAAAAAGCTAGGCTAATAAACCCTGGCTCATTTGAACTCCAAATTAATTTGGGGGCGGCACTTAAAAATTTAGGTCAATATAGGGAGTCGCTTGAACATCTGCTTGAGGCGGAAAAAATAAGGCCCCATGATCCGCGGGTATGGCTGAACAAAGGAGTCACCTTAGAGGCGCTAGATCGACAGAGTGAAGCTCTTGCCTGCTACCAAACTGCTATCGATCTAGATCCAAGCTATCTTGAGGCCCATTGCAATAAGGCTAATTCCTTTATGGTGACTGGGGAATATGAAGAGGCACTAAAAGCTTTCCATCAAGCCCTTACACTTAAGCCCGATGATCCTGATACTTTATACAATCTCTCGTTTCTTCAGCTTTCTCAGGGAAATTACGCAGATGGCTGGCAGAACTATGAGTATCGTTGGCGTAGAGAAAATGCGCCAAAAAAACCATTTAATCACATCGCCGCACTAATTAATTTGGATGACCTTACTAATAAAAATATTCTGGTTTGGTCTGAACAGGGTCTTGGTGACAGCCTTCAATTTTGTCGCTATATCCCCGAACTCATTGATATGGGTGCTGTCATCACCGTTGCTACTCAACCCCAACTAATCGAGGTTCTTAAAACTTTAAAGGGAGTCAAAAGGGTTATTTCTATTAGCGAAAGATCGCCAGCTGAATGTGATTCTCAAGTTTCAATGCTCAGCCTTCCGTTTCTTTTTGAGCAAGCGCTAATTGCTTCACCATCCAAAGTGCCCTACCTCTTTGCCAACCCAAATAAAACACAGGTGTGGCATAAGCGACTGAAGAATCTGGTGGGCATCAAAGTTGGCTTAGTGTGGAATGGTGGCTTTAGAGCCGACCAACCTGAACTCTGGGCTATCAATGCGCGCCGCAATATCCCATTGGCTACTATCGCAAAACTAAAGGACATTGCAGGAATAAAATTTTTTAGTCTGCAAAAAGGTGAGCCCGCTGAATCTGAATTATTGCAACAAAAAATAACTATTTGGCCAAATGAAAATCTCTCTATTTTTACGCCAGCGCTCGAAACATTTGAAGATACTGCTGCTCTCATTGAAAATCTGGATCTTGTGATCACGGTAGATACTTCAACAGCCCATTTAGCCGGCGCACTTGGCAAGCCTATTTGGATTTTAAACCGTTATGACGCCTGCTGGCGCTGGTTAATCAATCAAGAAACGTCTCACTGGTACCCAAGTGCCAGATTATTTAATCAGCCTACCCCAGGAAATTGGGATGCTGTAATGGAAATGGTGGGAGTAGCGTTGCGAAACTGGGTTTCTTCACACCCCACAAACTGTAACTAGGAAATATATAGGTGATCGGGCAATAATCTTGCCTGATATCGCTCATATGCCATGAGATACCCCTGCTCAATATGCTTAGTAAATAGCGGGGTATCAAAAAGTGGTGTTGTTAGGCGATTTATCATCAGTCTATCTTTTATAGCTCTAAGTTCATGCCGATTTTTGGCTAAGCTTATTGCCTTTTGCTCATATTCTTCTAGAGTATCAGTAATTAAATCAGGCAACCCAACCGCATTTAAGAGGCTGGCAGCCACTCGTGCAGCAAATGACCTGCCAATCAAAGTTAATACTGGCAATCCGGCCCATAGCGCATCACTAGCAGTGGTATGCGCGTTACAGGGACTCGTATCTAGAAATAAATCAGCTAATTCGTATCTAGCAAGATGATCAGCCTGATCCACGCGCCCTGCAAATACCAATCTCGCAGAATCTAAACCCCTTGCCCGAGCTTCTTTTTTTAAATTCTCGATTGCGTATGGGTTATCGCCAAATAGCCAAAGAACGCTACCCTCAACGGCATTCAGAATTCGAACCCAACCATCAAAAACAGTCGGGGTAATCTTATAGTTATTGTTAAAGCAACAGAAAACAAATCCTACTGATGGTAGGCAAAAATCATCGCGTGTTTTTTTATTCTTTGATATGACTCGATGCCTATCATTTACTTGATAGCTATTTGGCATATAGATAATTTTTTCAACTATCCCATTTTGATCTTCTGGAGGTATCAAGATAGGGTCAGCTACGATATAGTCAAAACAGGTTAATCCCATCGTGCCAGGAAACGCCAAGTAACTCACCTGAATTGGCGCGGCACCATACATAAAAATTTGAGGGCGCCCTTCTTGCGTGAACCCCTTCAAATCAATCGCAATATCTATCTCCATCTCACGCGACAAGGCAGCAATCTCTTGATCTGTAAGATGGTCTACCTCGATAAACTGGTCGAAGGCCTTCAGCAATCTCATTCGCATTTCATCTGGTTGATTGCGCCCAAATGCGAAACCTATCACCTCAAACTGTGTTTTGTTATGGCATTCAAATAACTCCGCCATTAAATAGGTTGTGGGATGATTATGAAAGTCGGCTGAAAAATAGCCTAGGCGAATTTTTTTATGTTCAACAGCTTTTAATGGAATGACCCTCTTAATATCTTGTTGGATACTGTGGGCATAAATTCCAATGGCTTTTCTGATCAACAACGGATCATCTAATAGGGTAATCACGTTATATGGCAAAGCCACTTTGCGCCCCTCCCTAATCCCCCGTAATAACTGATCTACTTCATTTGATAAATTGCTCCAATTGCACATTTGTAAGGTGGTTTGCAATAGGGTGCCCAATATAAACATGATCTCTGGGTCTATTTGATAAGCTCTTTCCAGGGTCTGATATGCCAAATCAAAGCGCTTATCCTCCAAATAAATATCGCCTTTACTTAGCAGAGCCTGCAAATGATTGGGATTTAGTTTTAATATTTGCTCATATGCGGCAACTGCTTTTTCATAATCTTTTACAAGAAAATACGTTGTCCCCACTTCTTGCCAGCCCTCTATACTTTCTGGTTGTAATTTGACAGCGCGCTCACTACAAGCGATTGAATGCCCATACTTGTGTAGAAAATTTAATATCTGGGCAGCATTACATAATGTACTGATATCGTCAGGATTAATTAAGAGCGCTTTTTCATAGGAAGAGAGCGCATCTTCATGGCGCCCCAACTCTTTTAGAATATTGCCTCGATTGCTGTGACTTAAATCATTGCTTGGGTTAATTTCAATACTTAAATCAATAAACGCCAGCGCCTTATCCCACTCTTGATTAAAGGCTGCAACTATCCCAAGATAGCGTAATGCTTCTGGATGATTTTTTTCTACTAACAGTGCCTCTAACAATCTGTTTTTAGCTGACGCAAGCCTATTTTGTTGAATTTCTTCAATTGCACCCTGGAGTAGTTTTGCAAATGTGGGACCCATCTCTTGATCTTAATCGAAGTCGTCTGCCAAACAATAATTTCCGTTGATGCAAATAAAAAACCCACCGTGCTACCACGGTGGGTTAATTTACTTACAAACTGATTATTAACTAGCTTACGCTAGCGTCAAATTAGAAAGTATGACGAATACCAACAGCATAGTTGCTGAGGTTAGTAGAGCTTGGGTTAGTTGATGCAGAAGCAGTGGTACCGTTCAAAGTTGTTGGCAATGAAGTATTTGAGGTACCAGTTTGGCCATAGATCGCGTACAAGTTTGTACGCTTGCTGAGCCAGTAGTTCGAACCAATCTGCCATGCAGTCAAGTTAGCAGAGTTAGCACCGTAACCTGTGTAACGTCCCAAACCACCAGAAGCCCAAGCTTCGATTGTTGGAGTGATGTAGCTACGAACACCGATCTGCTGGCCAGTACGCTTCAAGTAGAAGTTGGCGTTTTGTTGAGCATCAACTTTACGAGAGATGTACTGAGCATAGGCCTTCAAGATACCGAAGTCATAAGTTGCAGCAGCGTAGAACTGGTTATCTTGAACGTTTGTACCAGGAGCAGAAGAGCCACCTGCATAACCAACTGTTGGGAAACCAGGAGCAGCTAATGCAGCATCAGCAGTAGTTACGCCAGTAGTTGGCTTGAGTGAGTATGTAGCTACAGAGCTGAACGGTTGCTTAGAAGTCAAAGCTTGGTAGTTAGCAGTTGCATACAACTTATTCCATGTGTAATTAGCACCTAAGCCCCAACCGTTTTGATTGTTGACACCACCAGTTGTATTTGTAGAGGAAAGATTTGTTCCAGTACCAGATGCAACTGTTGTTGTTTGGTTTGTGTTCTTGTTGTTCATCACCCACATTGCATTTACTTGGAAACCAGCAAATGTGTCTGAGTTCAATGACAGTTGGTTGTTCGTACGAACAGCGTATGCAGCACCAGTTGAGTTTTCTTGTGAACCAGCACCTTCAGTAACCGCTGGGTAAACGATGTTACCAGCGATGTTGTTTGCATTACCTGGATCGGTAGCTGCAACAGCGTTATGAATAACAGTGTACTGAGTACCAACAGCGAATTGGCCGATACCGCTCTTTTTCAAACCAACAAAAGTTTGACGGTTTTGTGTGCCGCCAGTATTAACGGCTTGTTGACCTTGTGGTGCTAAACCGAGCTCAACAGTGAAGAATCCAGAAAGACCACCACCTAAATCCTCAGTACCTTTGAAGCCCAAACGTGATGTGGACTCTGCAGATGATGAAAATGCGTTACCTGTAGTTTTGTTAACTGTGCCAGACAATGCACCTGTACTGGCTGAAGGTAAGTTTGCAGCACGTGTGTTGTAACCAACATAACCCATATCCAAGATACCGTATACGGTTACGCTGGACTGAGCTTGAGCAGCAGATGCAAAAGCACCCATAGCTGCAACTGCTAATAGCGATTTTTTCATTCTTTAAATCTCCAAAAATTAAAAGTAATGCCCAAATAAAACCGGGACCTATGAATTTTGCTTGTTTTGCTTCACGAGACTGGTGGTAAGGGTATTTAGGAGTTCTTTTTGCTTGTCAAAAGGTAGTTTTTTGGTTTTCTTCGTTGTATCTCGGCAACAAGCCCTTGGTTTTCCGCCTTCAACCCCCTTTGAATGCGAGAATTGTTAGATGGCAAGTCGCGAATTCTTAAAAATCCTCGGTTCAGCACGCTTAGGTGATGTTTCTGCACAACAAAAATTGGCAAATGCCTATTTGACTGGTGCCTTTAAAACCCCTATACAGCCTTCTAATGCACTTATTTGGCTAGAGAAATCCTATTCATCCATTACAAATCAAGCACTTAAAGATCAATTTTCAAGTCCTGCTGAAATTTATGGAGTTTTAGAACAAATTACCCAAATTCCCCTCTCCGAAACCTTTAACTCACCCGCCTTTGGGTTTGGCTGGGACTCCTTTTGGCAGTTGGCAGAATCAAAAGAGGCGCTTGAATTCAAATTCGCCGCCAAATGGCAAATCGTTGACTTACTGGTAAATCCTCTGAATCAAGAAATGCGGTCTGAGTTAGAGAGTTGGCTAAAGAAAAGATCGAACACCGTCTCCATAGAAAAACTAGCTAAGCTAAATATGAGTGATTTCCAAAAATTAGCAAAAGAGTATTTAGTTGAAATAGCTAATTCGGAAAATCCATTTACGGCCCTGGCCAAAGAATTGCTCATGAAGTTACAACCCAAAAATGAGGCTCTATCTTCTCTATGGAAGACTTGGCTTGAAGAGCAAAATGAAGATGCCTTAATTTCAGCTGCAGAACTTGGATTAACTGCCGCAAAACTCGCCTTAGGTTTGCGCCTTGCACAACTTGATGGAAATGTTCAATCAAAATCAAACGCCTCTCTTAAAAAAGCAGCACACTGGTTAGAGCTTGCTGCGAAGGATGGAGACCGTGATGCTTGGTATGCCTTAGGTGAGATTTATCGACGCCCCCAGTTTTCGGGATACAACGCCTCTGAAAGTGATCGCTGCTTTGATCGCGCCGCAGACCTTGGGCATCCAGAGGCGCAACTCCGCAAGGGTGCCAACCTCTGGCGTAAACGTGAAAAGTCTGATGAGAAAGTGCGCGGACTCCAGGCTTCTTATTGGGTATGGCATGCGCAGCAACAAGGTGTAATAGAAGCAAAAGAATTGCTCAGCAAAATTTTAGAAAGCTGCCAGATCCCATCAAAGAATGCCTGGTTTGAGCTGGCTCATTCAGCAGAGCAAGCAGTCAATCATCATGCAGAACATAAATTAGATGAAGATTGGTTATTGCTTTGTCATCGCATCATTATTGCCAACCAATTTAATTTCACCAAGGCAGAGTTATTGCTTTGCGAGGTTGGGCAGCTGCAACATGAACATTGTGTGGTGGTCGATATTCGTTGGGAACTACCAAAGATATTGCCAAGATTAATTCAGATTGAAACAATTCAGCAACGCCGTGCATTGTTGGCTGCCGGTAAAGCGTTTGCCGGATCTGAGTTAAGTCTAGAAGGTAATCTACGTCAAAGACGCTATCGTTTTGATCAAGTCACTAATTGGTTAGTTGCGACGTTTACTAGCAAACTCAAAAATCAAACGGATGCTGAGCTGGCTTGATCATCCTCAGATGGTTTTGGCACATAGAAGCGTGCAATTAATAAACCCAATTCATACAGCAGTGTCATAGGAACTGCTAAAAGCAGCTGAGATAGGACATCTGGCGGGGTAACTACTGCTGAAATTACAAATGCGCCCACAATCACATAAGGGCGAATTTCTTTCAGCTTAGCCAAGGGCACCATTCCCATTCGAACCAAAACTACCACCACCACTGGTACCTCGAAAGTAATACCAAAAGCCAAGAAGGTAGTCATGGCAAAGCTCAGATAATTATCAATGTCAGTCGACATCTCCGCGCCTAATGGCGCGTTGTAACTCGCCATAAAGTTGAACACGGTGGGGAAAACTAAAAAGTAGGCAAATGCCATGCCAATAATGAATAAAGAATAGCTACTGACAACTAAAGGCAAAATTAACTTGCGCTCATGCATATACAAGCCGGGGGCAATAAATGCCCACAACTGATACATCACCACTGGCAATGCAATGATGAATGCCACTAGCATCGTGACCTTCATTGGCACAAAGAAAGAACCTGTAACGTCAGTCACGATCATCTTGCCGCCTGCAGGCAAGGCTTTTAGCAAAGGTTGCGCAAACAGATGAAATATATCTGGCGCCCAGTAGACCAAGCAAACGAACACCACAATAATTGCTAATGCTGACTTAATGACGCGATCGCGCAATTCAAATAGATGCGAAAGAAAAGATTCTTGCAAGCCGGAATCTTCGGCGGAATTATTTTGCGTCATGCGGAAATGTTTTGAGTGCTTCTATTGATTTTATTTATTCGCAGCATGATGAAAGCGCTTCATTCTGGCTGCTCCCGATTGCACACGGGTGCGAATACCGGCTGAGCGCTTAAACCAGACTGGCCTTGCCGCCCGCCTTACGCCCCAACTATTACGTCCTTGACGCTTCGACTTCAGCAATACCTCTTTTGCATCCAGTGGTGGCTTCTCAAAACTGGTTTCGAAAATATCTGCTTGATCACTTAAGTTGGCCTGCGCTTCTTGAACTGTTGAGTTGATGCTGTTCTCAACCTCTTTTAAGGCAGAGGTACTTTCTTCACGAAATTTTTTGAATTCGTCAATCTCCATCTGACGATTGACTTCAGACTTCACTTCAGCCATATATCGCTGGGCACGGCCAAATAAGTTACCAATCATTCGCGCTACTTTTGGCAAGCGCTCTGGGCCAACTACTACTAAGGCAACTACTGCGATAAGCGCAAGTTTTGAAACACCAAGATCAATCATTTAAACCTGCACGAATTTCTATTTGCACTTTCAATAATTACTTATTGACGTCTTTAGCTTGCACATCAACGGTTTTTTCTGCAGTTGCAGATGCCTGCTGAATTTGCTCTGCAGTTTGCTCTTTATCTTTAGATTCTTCAGGTACTTTCATACCGTCTTTGAAGCCCTTTACGGCACCACCCAAATCTTGGCCAATATTACGTAATTTCTTAGTTCCAAAAACCAGCATCACGATAACCAAAACAATTAACCAGTGCCAAATGCTAAATGAACCCATTCTTAATCTCCTTGGATTATTTTTTCCAGGGACGTGGACCGCCCATCACATGCAAATGCAAGTGATAAACCTCCTGCCCGCCATCTGCACCATTATTCACCATCAACCTAAAGCCACCATCCTTACCGGGACGACAGCCTTGCTCTTTGGCAAGACGCGGTGCTAATTCCATCATTCTACCCAGCAAAGGGGTATCAGTGCTATCCGCAGACTCCAACATAGGGATATGTTTTTTAGGAATTAACAGGAAATGCACTGGTGCAGCGGGGTTAATGTCTTTAAATGCGAAGATTTCTTCATCTTCATAAACCTTCTGAGATGGGATTAAACCTTGAGAAATCTTACAAAACAGGCAATTTGGGTCGTGCAACATCGTCACTCCTTGCCAGATGCTTTTCTGGCTGCCTTCTCTTCGATACCCGAGGTTCCCAGACGACGATCTAATTCTTCAATCACATCCTCTGGACGCAGGTTGAATTGGGATAGCGCTATTAAGCAATGAAACCAAAGATCTGCCATCTCACCCACAAGCAGCTTTTGTTGCTCAACGGCCAAGTTGGCAGTGCGTACATCCTTTGCCGCCATCACTGTTTCAGTCGCCTCTTCACCTATCTTTTTCAAAATTGCATCATCGCCCTTAGAAAAGAGCAATGCAGTATAAGAAGTTTTAGGGTCAGCTTGGCCTGCCTTAAATGCATCGCGGCGTTGATCCACCACATCAGCTAAATGGGCAAATGCAGAGTCTAAATTTTTAATGTTGTCCATGGATACGCTTTAATGGGACTATATCGTCCAGTCCTCTACTTTTAATTTCCGCACTCTTTTAAAGGCTTGATCATTTGTTACGAGCACTGCTCCAAGCTGCGAGGCATGTGCTGCAATTTGCATATCCAGAGGCCCTAGCTTATTACCAGCGCCCTCTAGCTCCGCCCTTAAAAACCCATAATGCATAGCCACATCGCTATTCCACACCAGTACATCTACTCGCCTCAAAAACTCTTGTACTACTTTATGAAGTTTCTTGGCATTCGGCTTTTTAGCCAAGCCATATAGAAGCTCTCCTTCAGAGATTACCGATAAGCATAGTCTATCCATTGGCAGGCTTGCTATTCTCTTACTTACAAGTGGATTTTCCTTGAGGAGACTGCTAACTGTATTGGTATCCAGCATATATCTCATTACTCATTGACCCCGTCAAAAGGGTCTCGGTTTTGGAGTCCTTGATTTCGCTCCTCGGGACTCAAAAAATCTGCTGGAACGTCGGCACCCTGTAGTGCCGAGAAAAAACCATCCCAATTTTCAGGCTTTCTAGACAAAATTAAATCCCCTGTATTCACATCACGGCGAATGAACACCTCTTTTTCTTCAAAACGGAATGCGGCTGGTAGGCGAATTGCTTGACTACGCCCGTTCATAAACACTTTTGCTGTTTGGCTCATCATCTTGACTCCATGATATATATCAAAGTATATATCATTCTAAATCATAACAAAGTAAAAATAAAGCCTCAAAATAATTACTTGAGTCAGGTTTTGCTGATCTTGAGCCAACTTGAGCTTACTGAATCCCATTGCAGAAAGAAGCAACTATGCTCGCCAGTGTGACAAGCAATGCCATCTTTTTGCTCAACCAGCAACAAAATGGTATCGCCATCGCAATCCAAGCGAATTTCTTTGACCTTTTGAGTATGCCCAGATTCTTCGCCTTTATGCCACAGCTTTTGGCGTGAGCGCGTCCAGTAGACTGCCTCACCCAAACGTATGGTTTCCAAAAGAGCCTCGCGATTCATCCAGGCCATCATCAAGACGTCGTTGCTGCCAACCTCTTGTGCAATCACTGGTACCAGGCCCCGCTCATTCCAGGCAACAGACTCTAAAAAAGCTATATTTTGGGTTTTTGTATTTGAATCAGACATTGCCCCAATTTTGACAGAATTACGTAGCCATAAGCAAATAAGCACTCGGCTCGACCTTCTGCAATACCCTGTCTCGTGTCATGGACACAGCCCTATTTTGTGTGTATGATGTGTATGGTATTTATAATTTGGTAATGAATAGCAAAGAACTGATCAAAGTATTAGAAAAAGATGGGTGGGTATTGCGTGGCATAAAAGGCTCACATCATGTTTTTAATCACCCCTCTAGATCTGGCCATATAACCGTTCCCCACCCCAAAAAGGATCTGGGAATTGGATTGGTTCAAAAGCTACTCAAACAAGCAGGAATTCAATAGAGGAGTCATGATGAAATATCCAATTGCAATTGAACCGGGTGGCGATAAGCTGGCATGGGGTGTAATCGTCCCTGATTTACCGGGATGCTTCTCGGCAGCGGATAGCGGAATTGATGAAGCCATTGAGAATGCCAAAGAAGCAATCGAGCTTTGGATTGAAGCAGCATTAGATGCAGGTAAAGACATACCTAAAGCCAGCTCTATTACTGATCTGCAAAAAGAGGGAGGCTTCAAAGGATACATTTGGGCAATTGCTGAGATTGACCCAGCCTTGCTGTCGGACGATATCGAAAGAGTCAATATTTCCTTGCCGAAAAGAGTACTAGCAAGATTGGATGCAAAAGCCAAGTCAGCTGGTGAAAATCGTTCTGCTTTCATCGCGCATCTGACGATTAGCGCATAAAAGACTGGCTACAGTCTTACGGGAATCCCCTGGGACGCCATATATTCTTTTGCTTGCTGCACAGTGTATTCACCATAGTGAAAAATACTGGCGGCCAAGACTGCATCAGCATGACCTTTGGTAATGCCATCAACCAAATGCTGCAAATTACCGACGCCACCCGAAGCAATCACCGGAATAGAAACGGCATCGCTGACTGCCGCCGTTAACGCCAAATCGAAACCATCTTTACTGCCATCTCGATTCATACTCGTCAATAGAATCTCACCTGCGCCACGTTTTGCGACTTCACTAGCCCATGCCACCACATCAATCCCAGTAGCTGTTCTGCCACCATGGGTAAATACTTCCCAATTACCTGCAGCTGTTTGCTTAGCGTCAATGGCGACCACAATACATTGAGAGCCGTAATAGGCGGCAGCATCAGATACTAAATCTGGATTAGCCACTGCGGAAGAATTCATACTCACTTTATCTGCACCAGCATTTAACAAGCGACGCACATCAGCAACAGCGCGCACGCCACCACCAACAGTGAGCGGGATAAAGACCTGAGATGCCACATCCTCAATGATGTGCAAAATGAGGTCGCGCTCATCAGAGGTGGCAGTGATGTCTAAAAAAGTGAGTTCGTCGGCGCCTTGCGTATCGTAACGTTTAGCAATCTCAACAGGATCGCCTGCATCGCGTAGTCCAACAAAGTTCACACCCTTAACAACGCGCCCTGCAGTAACATCGAGACAAGGAATAATTCTCTTGGTTAACACTAGATCATTTTCTTTGCGTATTTAAGCGTTAATTCGTCAGCATATTTTTGAGCGGCAGCTAAATCCAGATCGCCAGCATAAATAGAGCGCCCAGCAATCACACCCATCACGCCTTCTTCTTCAGCCTTACAGAGCGCTTCAATATCTTGATTGTTCGAGAGGCCGCCACTGGCGATAACGGGAATACGGATAGCCTGCGCCAACTTAATAGTTGCTTCAATATTCACACCCTTCAGCATGCCATCGCGACCAATATCAGTATAGATAATGGCTTCTACGCCCCAATCTTCAAACTTCTTGGCTAAATCAAGCACTTCATGGCCGGTAATCTTGCTCCAGCCGTCCGTTGCTACTTTGCCATCGCGGGCATCTAGACCAACCATGACATGACCAGGAAAAGCTGTACAAGCATCTTGTACGAAACCAGGGTTTTTCACAGCAGCAGTTCCAATAATGACGGTGCTGATACCATCATCTAATAAACGCTCAATCGTTTCTAGATCACGAATCCCGCCACCCAATTGAACCGGGATTTCATCTCCCACAGCTTTGAGAATCGATTTAATGGCTGATTCATTTTTAAGCTTGCCTGCAAATGCCCCATTGAGGTCGACCAAGTGCAAGCGACGGGCCCCTTTGCTAATCCAATGCGCCGCCATGGCACCGGGGTCTTCAGAGAAAACCGTGGCCTTATCCATATCACCTTGTTCGAGTCGAACACAGTGGCCATCTTTCAGGTCAATTGCAGGAATCAGCAGCATAACTAAAGGTTAAAGTATTAAGGTTGCCAAGAAACAAAATTTTGATAAAGCCGTAATCCGTATTCTGCACTTTTTTCTGGATGAAATTGTGTCGCAAAAATATTATCTCGCGCCACCGCAGAAGTAAACCAATCTCCATACTCCGTCGAACCAGCTATATCTTCTATGCGCTGCGGTACAACATAGTAGCTATGTACAAAATAAAAGCTGGTTAGGTCCGGAATGCCCTCCCAAAGTGGGTGCTGACGATCTTGCCGCACTTGATTCCATCCCATATGGGGCACTTTATAGACCGATCCATCTGCCTGCTTCTTGCCTGCCAGATCAAAACGGCACACCTCACCCGGAATCACACCCAAACAGGGAGTCCATTGATTATTTCCATTTGCACGCACTTCCGCACTTTGATCAAATAACATTTGCTCACCTACACATACTCCGAGTAGGGGTTTATTTTTGGAGGCTTCTAGTAGAGCTTCTAAAAGCCCAGACTCTTGTAGATGCTTCATGCAGTCTGGCATGGCGCCTTGACCAGGCAATACCACGCGATCTGCAGAATAAATTTCTTCTGGTGTATGCGCAATCAACACATTGTCATCGGGCGCAACATGATGAAACGCTTGATATACGGAGCGAAGGTTGCCCATTCCATAATCAACGATCGCAATGGTTTGCGCCAATTTAGTCTGTCTTTCGCCGTTGTCTTCTAAGCAACTATGGAATGTCTAGTTAGAGACTGCCTTTAGTTGAAGGGACTGTGCCAGATGCTCGTGGATCAATGGTCAGAGCCATGCGTAAAGCGCGGCCAAAAGCCTTGAACACGGTTTCAATCTGATGGTGCGCATTGATACCACGCAGATTATCAATATGCAGCGTTACTCCTGCATGATTTACAAAACCACGGAAGAACTCAATACTCAAGTCAACATCAAAATCCCCTACCCGAGCACGAGTAAATGGAACATTGAATTCCAGGCCAGGGCGACCAGAAAAATCAATCACTACGCGGGATAGGGTTTCATCCAAAGGAACATAAGAGTGGCCATAACGGGTGATCCCCGCCTTATCGCCCACCGCTTTAGCAAATGCCTGACCCAAAGTAATGCCCACATCCTCAACGGTGTGGTGATCATCAATATGGGTATCGCCTTTTGCGACCACCTTCAGATCAATCATGCCGTGACGGGCAATCTGATCAAGCATGTGATCGAGAAAAGGCACTCCAGAGGCTAGCTCAGCCTTACCGCTTCCATCTAAATTGATAGAAATCTGAATTTTGGTTTCCGAAGTATCTCGGGTAACGTCGGCTTGCCGCATGCTTCATTGCGCCGCGAGGCGAAGTGTTGATTGAAGCCTCATAATATCATTCCTAGAAGCAATATAAATACCGATATTGATGCACTTTCTTTTTGATTTTTGACCTGAGAACCCTCATGAGCCGTTTTTGGAGCCCTGTTGTTCAAACACTAACCCCTTACGTTCCAGGGGAACAACCGCAAATGCAGCGGCTCGTCAAACTTAATACCAACGAGAGTCCTTATGGCCCCTCTCCTAAGGCGCTTGCTGCAATTCAGGAACAAAACAATGCGGATTTGCGCCTTTACCCAGATCCCGAAGGCAAAGCCCTCAAACAAGCGATAGCCAAATTACACGGCCTTAATCCCAATCAAGTCTTCTTAGGAAATGGTTCAGATGAGGTATTGGCCCATGTTTTCGCTGGTTTATTAAAACAAGCTAGACCCGTTCATTTTCCAGATATTACGTATAGTTTTTACCCTGTCTATTGCAAGCTATTGGGGATCGAATATCAAACCGTACCCCTTGGCGAACACTTTGAAATTGAAGTTTCAGACTACAAAGTTCCCAATGGTGGAATTATTTTTCCTAATCCCAATGCGCCAACGGGTAGGGCGGTCCCTCCCTCAGAAATTGAAAAACTGCTTTCACGAAATACCGATTCGGTAGTCGTGATTGACGAAGCCTATGTGGATTATGGAACCGAGTCTTGTATTCCACTTCTGCGGGGTGCCACTTGTCCTGAAAATCTTCTAGTAGTTCATACGCTCTCTAAATCACGCGCACTTGCCGGTCTTCGTGTCGGCTTTGCTGTTGGTCATCCAGCCCTCATCGAAGGATTAGAGCGGGTAAAAAATAGCTTTAACTCCTACCCCCTGGGACGTCTTGCGCAAGCGGGTGCGGTTGCAGCGATTGAAGATCAGGCACATCTAGAAGAATCATCAGCGAAAGTCATTCACACTCGAACCAAGTTAGTCGCAGAATTGACTGCGCTTGGATTCGACACACTACCTTCTACCGCGAATTTTATTTTTACGCGCCATCCCAAGCACAGCGGTGAAAAGCTTTATCAAGCTCTACGAGATCGCGGCATTATCGTGCGTCACTTCAAGTCTCCTCGGATTGAAAACTTCTTACGCATTACGATTGGCACAGATGAACAAAGCGGCGAACTTGTCGCCGCCTTAAAAGAAATCCTTACTTAGTTTTAATTCTGTATTCATTTCTGTATTTATTTTTTCAGGCGCATCTCAGCCGCACGGGCGTGGGCTTGCAAACCTTCCCCATGGGCCAGCGTGCTTGCTACAGCACCTAAAGTTTGAGCGCCTGCTTCACTCACTTCAATCATGCTAGAGCGCTTAATAAAATCATACACTCCCAGTGGCGAGGAGAAGCGTGCCGTACGTGCTGTAGGTAAGACGTGATTCGGACCAGCGCAATAATCTCCAAGCGCTTCACTGGTGTAGTTGCCCATAAAGATTGCACCCGCATGGCGGATCTGTTCAGCCCATTTACGTGGATCAGCTGCACAAATCTCTAAGTGTTCTGCAGCAATAGCGTTCGCTATCTCACAGGCTTCATTCATATCCCGCACCTGAATTAACAGGGCACGATTGGTCAAAGACGCTTCAATCACCTTGGCTCTGGGCATTTCTGGAAGTAATTGATTGATGCTTGCTTGAACTTGCTCAATAAAGGCGGAATCTGGACAGAGCAAAATAGATTGGGCTTGCTCATCATGTTCTGCTTGAGAAAACAGGTCCATTGCAATCCAATCCGGATTACTAGAACCGTCACAAAGGACCAAAATTTCTGAGGGACCGGCGATCATATCAATCCCTACCGTGCCAAATACCCTGCGCTTTGCAGCAGCTACATACGCATTGCCTGGGCCCACAATCTTATCTACAGAGGGAATTGTTTGGGTACCATAAGCTAAGGCGCCAATAGCCTGAGCGCCACCAATCGTGAAGACTCGATCTACTCCAGCCAAATAAGCCGCAGCCAATACCAAAGGATTACGAGCCCCATCCGGTGTTGGCACCACCATGATCACTTCAGCTACACCAGCTACTTTTGCTGGAATTGCATTCATCAAGACTGAAGAGGGATAAGCTGCCTTACCGCCCGGAACATAAATTCCAACACGATCTAATGCAGTGACTTTTTGACCTAAGCGTGTGCCATCAGCCTCTTCATACTCCCAAGAGTGGCAACCTGCCTCCTGCTTTTGTTTTTCATGGTACTCACGCACTCTGTGTGCGGCTATGTCCAAAGCGGATTTTTGTTCAATCGATAAAGACTGATAAGCCTGCTCTAAATCTTTGCGAGGAATCTCTAATTCAGAAACGCTGGCAACATTGAGGCGATCGAACTGTTTGGTAAAGCTTAAAACCGCTGTATCCCCTTTATCTTTAACTGCTGCCAAGATCTGAACTACGGTAGCATCAATCGCCTCATCATCACCCATGGGCAAGGAAAGGCTAGCCAGTAGGATTTCTTTGAAACCTACCTCTTGGCTATTGAGGCGCTTAACGTTGATTTGTGCTGAAGGCATTTGAGTAAGGAGGAGTAATGCTTCTGTTAATTACTTCAGCAAGTCAAAAATCGGTTGCAGCTGGGCACGCTTACGTTTGTAAGATGCTTGATTGACTATTAAGCGCGCACTAATATCGGCTATTGGCTCCACTTCTACCAAGCCATTTGCGCGCAGGGTATTTCCTGTAGACACTAAATCCACAATCGCATCAGCTAAACCGACCAAGGGCGCTAACTCCATAGAACCATAGAGTTGAATCGTATCGATATGTACGCCCTTATTTGCAAAGTGCTCGCGAGCGCAATTAACATACTTGGTTGCCACTTTAAGGCGCGAACCTTGCTTCACCGCAGTGGCGTAGTCAAAGCCCTCGCGTACTGCAACAGACATTCTGCATTTGGCAATATTCAAGTCAAAAGGAACATATAAGCCATCTGTACCTTTTTCCAGCAAAATATCTAAGCCCGCTACACCGAAATCCGCACCACCAAATTGAACGTAAGTTGGTACATCAGAAGCACGAACAATGATTAAACGAACATCCGGATTGGAGGTCTCAATAATGAGTTTGCGTGACTTTTCTGGATCTTCCAGCGGCACGATACCGACCCTGGATAGGATCTCAGCCGTCTCTTCGAAGATGCGCCCTTTGGAGAGGGCTAAAGTCAGTTTCATGGACTAATTATCCATCAGGCTTACTTTATGCGCTCAATCTTTGCACCTAAGAGCGTTAATTTCTGTTCCATACGGTCATATCCGCGATCAAGGTGATAGATCCGATCAACCTGGGTTTCCCCTTGAGCAGCTAAACCTGCTATTACCAAACTCGCAGAAGCACGTAAATCGGTTGCCATCACTACAGCGCCTGATAGCTTCTCAACGCCCTGTGCAATCGCCGTATTTCCCTCAATTGCTATATCGGCACCCAAGCGATTTAATTCTTGTACATGCATGAAGCGATTTTCAAAAATAGTTTCCGTGATGGTTGAGCTTCCACCAGCAACTGCATTTACTGCCATTAATTGCGCCTGCATATCAGTTGGGAATGCCGGGTATTCAGAGGTACGGAAACTCACTGCCTTGGGACGCCCTTGCATAGAAGCCTTGATCCAATCAGGACCGACTTCCATTTGCAAGCCAGCCTCTTTTAGTTTCGCAATCACTGCATCCAAAGTTTCGGGGCGGCAATGTTTTACTAAGATCTCACCACCAGCAGCGGCAACTGCACACAAGAAAGTGCCAGCCTCAATACGGTCCGGAATTACTGAATGCTCAGCACCATGCAACTTTTCAATTCCTTCAATCACGAGACGATCGCTACCAATTCCAGAAATCTTTGCACCCATCTTTACCAATAATTCAGCTAGATCACCCACTTCTGGTTCGCGCGCTGCATTTTCCAAAATCGTCGTGCCAGACGCTAGAGTCGCCGCCATGAGCAAATTCTCAGTGCCGGTAACCGTAATCATGTCCGTCAAAATCGATGCGCCCTTTAAGCGATCTGTTGTTGGATTTGTCTCCGCTTCGATATAGCCACTCTTAATGTGGATACTCGCCCCCATCGCCTTTAGGCCCTTGATATGCTGGTCTACAGGACGAGCCCCGATGGCGCAACCTCCTGGTAAAGAGACCCTGGCGTTATGCATTCTGGATAAAAGCGGGCCCAGCACCAAAATAGAAGCGCGCATGGTTTTTACCATCTCATACGTTGCCTCTGAACTCTTGATGACTGCAGCACTCAGAACTAAGTGGCTAGGATCAGCGGGATCTGGAAAATTCACCGTCACGCCAATCTCTTGCAACAGCTTGAGCATGGTCCGCACATCCTGCAAATCCGGGACATTACGCAGCACGACTGGCTGATCTGTTAGCAAACAAGCACACAGAATTGGTAAGGCAGCATTCTTAGCGCCCGCGATGACTACCTCACCATTAAGAGGAGTACCACCAAGCATTCGTAATTTATCCATGAAACGATTCCAGTAAATACTTTTTAATGAGAGTTAAATGCGGTTGTTATGAAACTGAGTTCTGCGCAAACTCTTCCGGTGTAAATGCTTTAATGGATAAAGCATGTACCTCAGCCTTCATGCGGTCGCCCATGGCGCCATACACTAGCTGATGACGTTGTATCAAACGCTTACCTTCAAATTCAGGACTCACAATAGTGGCAAAGAAATGTTGGCCGTCGCCATCCACCTTCACGTGGGTGCATTGAATTCCCTGCTGAATATAGTCCTCAATTTGTTCTGGGGTTGGCAACATCTTTTTCTCCTTTAAAACTTAATATCTGAGCTTATAGCCCTTTTGTAACAAGCGTAAAGCAATCACTGAAACCACAATAAAGAAAAAGACCACGATTGCTAAGCTATTCCAAGGCGAGATGTCAGAAACCCCAAAGAAACCATAACGGAAGCCATCAATCATGTAAAAAAATGGATTGAAATGGGATACAACTTGCCAAGCTGGTGGCAGAGAATGAATTGAGTAGAAAACGCCCGATAGCATAGTAGCCGGCATGATGATGAAGTTTTGAAAGGCGGCCAACTGATCATATTTATCAGCCCAGATGCCAGCAATGAGACCAAGACTGCCTAAAATACCGGCCCCCAAGAAGGCGAATGCCAAAATCCATAAGGGGTATTCCAAGGACGGTAAGGCGAACCAAGCAGTGATTAAAAATACGCCTAAGCCCACAACGATGCCACGAAATACTGCCGCCAAAATATAGGCTGAATAAAATTCAAAGTGGCTTAAGGGCGCTAATAAAACAAATACCAAGTTGCCTGTCACCTTTGACTGTATTAAAGAAGAGGAAGTATTTGCGAAAGCATTTTGCAAAACACTCATCATCACTAATCCTGGAATTAAGAACGCCGTATAGCTCAGTCGCCCATATACCTCTTTACCTTCAAGCACATGACCAAAAATCATGAGGTATAGCACTGCGGTAAGCACTGGTGCAGCCACCGTCTGAAAGGCTACTTTATAAAAACGCTTTACTTCCTTAAATAGCAAAGTAGGAAAACCACTGCCGTATTCTAGTGGGGGTGTATTCAGTCCATGTTTCATAAAGCCCCTCCGGACATGATGTTGACAAAGACCTCTTCTAAATCGGTTTTACCTTCGCCATCTTTTTTTACAGAACCATAGCGGGTTAACAAATTTTCCGTGGTATCTAAAGCAACGATCTTGCCCTGCTTCAGCATCGCAATACGCTGACATAAGGCCTCGGCTTCTTCTAAGTAGTGTGTAGTCAACACAATCGTATGGCCATCCTGATTGAGTCGACTAATGAATTGCCATAAAGACTGGCGCAACTCCACATCTACACCAGCAGTTGGTTCATCCAAAATAATGACTGGGGGTCTGTGTACCAGTGCTTGAGCAACTAAGACACGGCGTTTCATACCACCAGATAAGGCCCGCATATTGCTATCTGCCTTTGAGGTCAGATCCACGTTGGCCAAGATCTCATCAATCCACGCATCGTTATTTCGAATTCCGAAGTAGCCCGATTGAAAGCGCAGCGTTTCTCGGACTGTAAAAAAAGGGTCGAAGACTAACTCTTGCGGTACAACGCCCAACATGCGGCGTGCTTCACGAAATGATTTCTGTACATCGGCACCCATGATGGCAGCATGGCCTTGGCTAGCCCTAACCAGACCAGCCAGAATAGAAATTAAGGTAGTTTTGCCAGCACCGTTTGGCCCGAGTAAGCCAAAAAATTCACCGGCCTCAATCGTTAAAGAAACATCATCTAAAGCTTGCAGTGCTCCGTATTGTTTAGATATATTTTTAATTGAAATTGCAGGCTGCATGCTATTACAAACCCAGCAATGCAGAAACACCGTAGACACCAGCTAATACTTTTAACTTTTCTGGAGCATGCTCAATAGAAATAGATTGTCCTTCAATCTGAAGCTTTTTCTGCCAGGCTAATAAAATCGTTAACACTGTGGAATCAAAATCTGCGAGTGAAGAGCAGTCCACTGTACTTAAATTCGCCACATTCAATAAGCCTTCTTTTTGTAACTGCAAGGCATTAACTTGATTTACTGTCCTGGGTAAAGAAAAAGGCATCTTCAAATATCTAAATTAATTAGCAGGCTTAGCGGTTGCCAATTGCTTGTTACGTTCTTGCAAAAACTTCACAAGACCTTCAACACCATTTTGACTAATCTGATTGGCGAACTGGTTGCGGTAAGCCTCAACCAGCCAAACGCCCATGATGTTCATATCGTAGACTTTCCAGCCATTGGTGGTCTTCTCCAGACGATAATCGAGGGGGACAGGATCACCACGACCAATCACTACAGTCTTAACAATTACTTCCTTATCATCAGGGGCGGCACGCAGGGCTTTGAATTGAACTGTTTGATCTCGGAGCTGACTTAGGGCACCCGAGTATGTCCGAATCAATAAATTTTTAAACTCCGTTATCAGTTGTGCTTGTTGCTCAGGGGTGGCTTTCTTCCAATTGGGACCCATTGCCATTTCTGTAGTACGACGCATATCGGTGTACGGAACAATTTTCTTTTCGACCAAATCTACGATCTTCGGGATATTCCCTTTTTGAATATCCGGATCCGCCTTTACTGAAGTCATCACGTCTGTAACAACCATTTTGATCAACGCGTCTGGAGCTGTTGCTTGATCAGGTGTTTGAGCAAAAATAGCGCTCGAGACTAAGAGCAAACCCGCCGCTAAGCACTGAATAAATCTTTTATCGCTGTTCATATCCCGTTATCTCGTATTTCTAAGGTTGAGGCTAATTTTAGCCCCTTCTGTCCAAATGATTTATTGGTAAGGATTTTCATAAACTGGCATGAGAGGCTCTTCATCATCACGCCCCTCATTAATCTGATATTCGCGTCTTTGAATATAAGCATCACGCATAAAGCTGTACTTATCAATTGCTGCGCCATCCAATAAATCGCCTGCTTCGTAATAGGTATTTCGGGCGTTCACTACACGCAAACCAGTAATACTGTTTCTTAAAGCGACATTGGGCATGATGCTAAATAGGTAATCGGACTCTAAGTCTGCAACCGTACCGAAAGTATCTCGAACATTGCTTGGGCCAAAGAAAGGCAAGACAACATAGGGCCCAGCTGGTACACCCCAAACCCCTAATGTTTGTCCCCAATCCTCTTTGTGCTTTTCAAGTCCACCAGGGGTCGCCAAATCAATCAAACCACCTAGACCCATGGTCGTATTGACCACCACTCGCATCAAGTCATTGAATGCATAGTCCGGCTTGCCTTGTAATAAATTAAAGAGGGCCGTATAGATATCACTATAGTTACTGAAGAAGTTATAAATTCCCTCGCGCACGAACTCGGGCAATATAAAGCGATATACAGCGACCGCTGGCTTTAGCAAATAAGCATCTAGGCCTTCATTAAATTCAAAGACAGAGCGGTTAAAAGGCTCCCATGGATCGTGGGGGGAAGGTTCAACCCCTGCAGGAATTGATGCACAGCCCATCAACACAGCGGCACAGCTAAGCAAAGTCAATTGCTTTATTTGCCTTTTGAGCTTAGCTACCCACAAAATCATTTTGCTTGGCCCTTTTCTTGGCCGCTATCAGCTGCTTTGTTATAGAGAAACTGACTAATCAGATTTTCCAAAACAATGGCTGATTGGGTCTGGGTAATTTTTCCACCATCAGCTAAGAAGTCATCAGAGCCGCCAGCCTCAAGCCCAATATATTGCTCGCCCAGCAAACCTGAGGTCAAAATTTTGGCTGCGGAATCTGTTGGGAATTTATAAGACTCTTCAATAGTCATCACAACCGTTGCTTGGTAGGTTTTATCGTCAAAAGAAATATTTGCGATGCGCCCAACCACTACTCCCGCGCTCTTTACTGGAGCACGTGGTTTTAAGCCGCCAATATTATCAAAGCGTGCAGAAACTTTATAGGTTGGCGCAAATGAGACTGCATTCATATTACCGACTTTTAATGCGAGAAATAAAGCGGCCAATAAACCAATGGCAACAAAAATTCCTACCCAAATGTCAATTGCGCTTTTTCTCATAAGAGCCCCAGTTTATTCTTTCTAATTTGAAAACATCATTGCGGTTAGCAAGAAATCTAATGCTAAAACCGATAAAGAAGAGATCACTACCGTCCTGGTAGTGGCTTGTGAGACGCCCTCAGGTGTTGGTTTCGCTTCATAACCTTGGTAGAGAGCAATAAATGTGACTGCGACACCAAACACCATACTTTTAATGAGGCCATTTCCAATATCTGAAAAGAGATCAACCCCGCCCTGCATTTGTGACCAAAATGCACCAGAGTCCACCCCAATTAAGGGAACACCTACCAAATAGCCCCCCATCACGCCTACTGCTGTAAAAATAGTGGCCAAAATCGGCATAGAAATAATGCCCGCCCAAAGTCTTGGTGCGATTACGCGGCTAAGGGGGTCTACCGCCATCATTTCCATAGCGCTTAATTGCTCACCGGCTTTCATCAAACCGATTTCTGCAGTTAATGAAGTTCCAGCGCGCCCAGCAAATAAAAGAGCTGTGATTACTGGGCCAAGTTCACGAGTCAATGACAAGGCAACCAAGAGTCCAAGCGCTTGCTCTGAACCATAACGATTCAAAGTGTAATAACCCTGTAAGCCCAATACAAAACCGACGAATAATCCAGAGATGGCAATGATGACAAATGAATGGTTACCAACAAATAGAATTTGATCGATCACTAAGCGTGGGCGTTTCAATAAAAAACCAGAACGCAAAACTACTGCGGCAAACATCCGCGCAGCTAATCCCAGACTCATCAGATTACGACGTACAAAAAATCCAAGATCGCCAAATAAATTAAGGGCTCTATTAAGGATGGTCATTAAACTCTTACTCCAAAATCTTCTTCCAAGCTCTGGCCTGGGTAGTGAAAAGGCACGGGCCCATCCGGAGCTGCATCTAAAAACTGTCTGACAAAAGGATCTATGGAGTGACTTAATTCTTCAGGAGTACCTTCGGCACCAATACGCCCATTGGCAATAAAGTAAACATAGTCTGCTATTGCAAAAGTTTCCTCTACATCATGCGTGACTATCAAGCTAGTGGCCCCGAGTGCATTGTTTAAATCGCGTATCAATCGCGCCGTAATCCCCAAAGAGATTGGATCTAAGCCTGCAAAGGGCTCGTCATACATGATCAAAGGAGGGTCTAGAGCAATGGCTCTAGCCAGTGCGACTCGTCTTGCCATACCCCCAGAAATTTGTGAAGGCATCAAATCGCGCGCACCACGCAAACCCACTGCATTTAATTTCATGAGCACCAGGGAGCGCAATAGTTCTTCGCTTAAATCAGTATGTTCACGTAATGGGAAGGCCACATTTTCAAAGACACTTAAGTCGGTAAACAAAGCGCCAAACTGAAAAAGCATCCCCATACGTCGGCGAGCAGCCATTAGCTTAGCACCGCTCATCTTGCCAATATCTTGGCCTTCAAATAAGACCTGGCCAGATTGAGCGGTAAATTGTCCGCCGATTAAACGCAGAATGGTGGTCTTACCACAACCAGACCCGCCCATTACAGCAACGACTTGGCCGCGACGAAACTCCATATTGAGTCCAGATAAGATTTGTCTTTCGCCTGGAGCATAGGAGAAGTTGACGTCCTGAATTGAAACAACAACTTCGCCTGCAAATGGCTTGATTGCATCCAAGGAGTTGAGCTGGCTACTATTCATATCCTCGATATTATCGAGGTAAAACAGATGACCCCATTAAATACTGGTCTACTGCTTGAGCACATTGGCGACCTTCGCGAATTGCCCAGACAACTAAAGATTGTCCGCGGCGCATATCACCAGCTGCAAAAACCTTAGAAACGTTGGTTTGATAGGCATTTTGGCCATCTACAGTCGCTTTGGCATTGCCACGAGCATCTTTTTCAATACCAAATGCATTGAGAACCTGCTGCACTGGAGATACAAAACCCATGGCTAAAAGGACTAAATCTGCTTTGATTTCAAATTCAGTATTTGGAACTTCTGCCATTTTTCCGTCTTTCCACTCCAAACGGACGCCAATCAGTTTTTCAACTTTGCCGTTTTTACCTTCAAAACGCTTAGTGCCAACCGACCAGTCCCGCTCACAACCTTCTTCATGAGAAGACGATGTACGTAACTTGGTTGGCCAATAAGGCCATACCAAAGGCTTGTTTTCGACTTCAGGTGGCTGTGGAAGCAACTCAAACTGCGTAATTTTTGTAGCACCATGGCGATTGGAGGTGCCAACACAATCTGAGCCAGTGTCGCCACCACCAATAACCACGACATGTTTATCTGTTGCTCGGATTTCGTTTTTGAAATCGCCTGCATTCTCTTTATTCTGGGGAATTAAAAAATCCAATGCATAGTGAACACCAGATAGTTCGCGACCTGGAACAGGAAGATCGCGTGGCTGCTCAGCGCCACCAGTAATCACTACAGCATCAAAATCTTTCATTAACTGCTCAGGCGAAACGGTTTTAGTGGAGTAATTTTTTACTTCGATCCCCATCGCCTCTTTGCCAACAAAAACGCCAGTTTCAAATTTCACGCCTTCAACCTGCATCTGCTCGACACGGCGATCAATAAGCCACTTCTCCATTTTGAAATCAGGGATGCCATAACGGAGTAAGCCGCCAACGCGATCATTCTTTTCGAATACCGTCACATCATGTCCAACGCGCGCCAATTGTTGGGCTGCCGCCATACCTGCAGGACCGCCGCCAACAATTGCCACCTTTTTCCCAGTCTTGGTTTTGGGTGGTTGAGGCTTAACCCAGCCGCTTTCCCAGCCTTTATCAATAATGGCGTGCTCGATTGACTTGATACCAACGGCATCACTATTAATAGCTAGAGTGCAAGCAGCCTCGCAAGGTGCGGGGCAAATACGGCCCGTGAACTCTGGAAAGTTATTAGTTGATTGCAATACATCTAAAGCATTCTTCCAGTCATCATGGAAAACCAAATCATTGAAATCGGGAATGATGTTATTGACTGGGCAACCGCTATTACAGAACGGAATACCACAATCCATGCAGCGCGCACCTTGCACCTTAGCCTCTTCATCGGTTAAAGCGGCAACAAACTCTTTGTAGTGGTGGAGGCGTTTAACGGGCGCTTCATATGTTTCATCAACCCGTTCAAACTCCATAAATCCAGTGACCTTACCCATATCTAATCCTTAGTATCTTTTCTTAATATCTGTATTCATTAAGTAGCTCAATCAGCTTAAGCAGCAATGGTATTTTTCTGAGCCTTGTCCCACAACTCCCCTAAAGCACGCTTGTACTCGGTTGGCAGAACTTTCACAAAACGGCCGCGGGCGTTTTCCCAATCAGCCAAGAGTGCTTTAGCGCGTTCTGAGCCGGTGTAGCGGAAATGACGCTCGATTAAGCTCTTTAGGATCTGCTCATCCGTTAAACGCTCGCCACCATCTTTTACATCTACCGGGGCATGCCAAGCCGACTGAGGAATCTGGGCGATCTGTTCTGCAGAAGGCAGTACTTTTTCTAAGCTAGCCATGCTGGTATTGCAACGCTTCTCGAACAAGCCATCTTCGTCATATACATAGGCAATACCGCCGCTCATACCTGCGGCAAAGTTACGGCCGGTCGTACCCAACACCACTACAGTGCCACCTGTCATGTACTCACAACCGTGGTCACCAGTACCCTCAACCACCGTAGTTGCACCAGAGTTACGAACTGCAAATCGCTCACCAGCTACCCCGTTAAAGAAGGCTTCACCAGCAATACCGCCATACAAGACTGTATTACCAACAATAATGTTCTGAGCAGTATCGCCACGGAACTCATGCGGGGCACGCACAATCACACGACCTCCTGACAAACCTTTACCTACATAGTCATTACCATCGCCAACTAAATCCAAGGTAATGCCTTGCGCCAAGAAGGCTGCAAAGCTTTGGCCAGCGGTACCATTCAGTTGAATATGGATAGTGTCATCAGGTAAGCCTGCGTGACCATAACGTTGTGCCACTTCACCTGAAAGCATGGCGCCAACTGTACGGTTCACGTTCTTCACCGGAACAATGAAAGAGACTTTTTCACCACGCTCAAGAGCGGGCTCACTCTTTTCGATCAAGATATTGTCGAGTGCACTTGCCAGGCCGTGATCCTGTGTCAGGACTTGATAGCGAGGAACATCTGCTGCTACTTGGGGAGCTGCAAAAATCTTGCTGAAGTCCAAGCCGTGGACTTTCCAGTTATCAATCCCTTTGCGGGTATCTAACAAATCAACGCGGCCGATCAAATCATCAAACTTACGAATACCCAGCTGCGCCATGATTTCACGAGCTTCTTCTGCAATAAAGAAGAAGAAGTTCACTACATGCTCAGGCTTACCAGAAAACTTCTTACGCAATTCCGGGTCTTGAGTAGCAACGCCTACTGGGCAGGTATTCAAATGGCACTTGCGCATCATGATGCAACCTTCAACTACCAATGGCGCTGTTGCAAAACCGAACTCATCTGCGCCCAACAATGCACCGATTACGACGTCGCGACCGGTTTTCATTTGGCCATCAGCCTGAACCCGAATACGGCTACGTAAGCCATTGAGAACTAAAGTTTGCTGTGTTTCAGCCAAACCCAATTCCCATGGTGAACCAGCATGCTTAATAGATGAGAGTGGGGATGCACCAGTACCGCCATCGTGGCCAGCGATCACAACGTGATCTGCTTTTGCCTTAGCAACACCAGCAGCAACTGTACCCACTCCCACTTCAGATACCAACTTCACAGAAATGTCCGCCTTTGGATTGACGTTCTTCAAGTCATGAATTAACTGAGCAATATCTTCAATGGAATAAATATCATGATGTGGAGGTGGAGAAATCAAACCAACACCTGGTACTGAAAAACGCAACTTACCAATGTAATCCGATACTTTCCCACCAGGCAATTGACCGCCCTCACCAGGCTTAGCACCCTGCGCCATCTTGATTTGAATCTGATCTGCAGAACGCAAATATTGTGTGGTAACACCGAATCGACCGGAAGCAACTTGCTTAATTTTGGAGCGTAATGAGTCCCCATCAAGCAGTGGAATATTGGCTTCTACTACATCGCTACCTAAGACGCTGGCAAGAGTCTCGCCCTTCTTAATGGGAATGCCTTTGAGCTCGTTGACATAGCGATTTGGATCTTCACCGCCCTCACCGGTATTGGACTTGCCGCCAATGCGGTTCATCGCAATCGCCAAGGTAGCGTGTGCTTCAGTAGAGATTGAACCCAAAGACATCGCGCCCGTTGCAAAACGTTTGACAATTTCTTTGGCGGACTCTACTTCATCCAATGGGATTGCTTTTGCTGGATCAACTTTGAATTCAAACAAACCACGTAGAGTCATTTGACGTTTGGTTTGATCATTAACAATATTGGCATACTCTTTATAAGTTTGATAACCCTTCTCGGCACCAATACGAGTAGAGTGCTGCAACTTTGCAATCGTGTCCGGAGTCCACATGTGGTCTTCGCCACGGATACGGAAGGCATATTCACCGCCAGCATCCAACATGTGGCTCAATACCGGATCATTACCGAAAGCTGCGGTATGCGTGCGTATTGCCTCTTCAGCCACTTCAAACACACCAATACCACCGACATTAGATGGGGTGCCCTTGAAGTACTGATCAATCACTTCATGATTTAGTCCAATAGCTTCAAAAATCTGTGAGCCGGTATAAGACATATAGGTAGAGATGCCCATTTTGGACATCACTTTTTGTAAGCCCTTACCAACTGCCTTGATAAAGTTTTTAACTGCTTTCTCACTAGATAAATCACCTGATAAATCTTTAGCCATTTCAGCCAAAGTTTCCATCGCCAAATACGGATGAATTGCTTCAGCGCCATAGCCTGCCAAGAGCGCAAAGTGATGGGTTTCACGCGCGCTACCGGTCTCTACCACTAGCCCAACGCTAGTACGTAAACCTTTTTCAACCAAGTGCTGATGAATTGCTGAAGTTGCTAGCAAAGCTGGGATAGCCACATGCTGCTCGTCAACCTGACGATCGCTCACAATCAAGATGTTGTAACCGGAGCGCACCGCATCCGCAGCCTCAGCACATAAAGATGCTAAGCGCGCTTCAATTCCAGCTTTACCCCAAACCACTGGATAACAAATATCGAGCTCATATGAGCGGAATTTGCCATTGGTGTAATGGCCAATATGACGAATTTTAGTGATGTCGTCAAAATCTAAAATTGGCTGACTCACTTCCAAACGCATTGGAGGATTGATGTTATTAGTATCCAATAAATTGGGTTTAGGCCCAATGAATGACACTAATGACATCACCATATTCTCGCGAATAGAATCAATTGGGGGATTAGTAACCTGAGCAAATAATTGCTTGAAGTAGTTATACAAAGGCTTGTTCTTATTTGAAAGAACAGCTAACGGACTGTCGTTACCCATAGAGCCAATCGCCTCTTCACCATTCATCGCCATGGGAGCCATGAGGTACTTAATATCTTCTTGGGTATAAGCAAACGCCTGTTGGCGATCGAGTAATTTAGCAGCTGGGCGAATCGTCATTTTTTCATCTACTAGATCGGCCTTACTAGCATCCACTTCGTCTAACTTGATGCGTACCGCATCAATCCAGCTCTTGTATGGCTTGGCTTTTGATACGGCGTCCTTGAGCTCAACGTCATCAATAATGCGACCTTGTTCCATGTCGATCATGAACATCTTGCCTGGTTGCAAGCGCCATTTTTGAACAATCTTGCTTTCAGGAATGGTTAATACGCCAGCCTCTGAAGCCATAATGACTAGATCATCATCAGTAACGTAATAGCGCGCTGGACGCAAACCATTGCGATCTAGAGTGGCACCAATTTGGCGGCCATCGGTAAATGCCATGGCCGCGGGACCATCCCATGGTTCCATCATGGCAGCGTGATATTCATAGAAAGCGCGGCGGTTGTCATCCATCAACGTATGCTGTTCCCATGCCTCTGGAATCATCATCATCATGGCTTGCGCCAATGGATAACCAGACATCACCAACAACTCTAAACAGTTATCAAAACAAGCAGTATCTGATTGACCTGGATAAATTAATGGCCATAGTTTTTTTAAATCATCGCCAAGTACCGGGGAACTAATTGCGCCCTCGCGCGCATTCACCCAATTGACGTTTCCTTTAACGGTATTAATCTCGCCGTTGTGCGCAATCATGCGATACGGGTGAGCTAACTCCCAAGCCGGGAAAGTATTAGTAGAAAAGCGCTGATGTACAAGGGCAAGCGCTGAAACGGTACGGGGGTCTGTTAAGTCTTGGTAATAAGCGCCCACTTGATTTGCCAAGAGCAAACCTTTGTAAACAATCGTTCTGGCAGACATCGATGCAACGAAATATTCCTTACCGTGCTTTAGATGTAAATCCTGAATCGCATGACTAGCTGTTTTACGTATGACATACAACTTACGCTCAAGCGCATCCGTAGTCATGATGTCCCGACCGCGACCAATAAAAATCTGACGAATAAATGGCTCGGTCATTCGCACTGTCGGCGACATCGGTAGTTTCACATCGATCGGAACATCTCTCCAACCTAAAATAACTTGACCTTCTAAACGCACTGTGCGCTCTAATTCTTGCTCGCAGGCCAAACGTGAAGCATGCTCTTTAGGCAAGAAAATCATGCCAACACCATACTCACCTAATGGCGGCAAAGTGATGCCTTGCTTAGCCATCTCTTCGCGATACAAAGTGTCGGGAATTTGAATCAAAATGCCTGCGCCATCGCCCATGAGCGGATCAGCACCTACTGCTCCACGGTGATCTAAATTCTCTAAAATCTGCAATCCTTGGGAAACAATCTCGTGAGATTTTTTGCCCTTGATGTGCGCAACGAATCCGACGCCACAAGCATCATGCTCGTTTCTAGGGTCATATAAACCTTGAGCCAATGGGCGAAGGTCAGTATTCAGTAGTGAAGTCATAGTATTTTCGTGTGGCAGCTTTGGCCTGAAATCTTTTTGGATTACCAATATAGGTGAATACCCATACTGATGCAATAGAAATAAAATGAGTCTGTCCCATTTAAAATGATACTGCACCAAAATGATTTACTTAATTAGGGACAGAGTCAATAGCTAACAGAACTGGATTTAAACTCATGGTGATTCATACAGTCTAAGCTATTGAATTTAATGAGTTAATTTTCTTTGGTCGCCCACGATGCCGAATTTGAGTAAGCTCAGGAGTGTCTTTAAAAAGTTTTTGGGCATAAATATCACTTACCCATGGTTTAGACCGAATTAAAGATTCGGTTATTTGCTTGTCCTCCCAGTGTGGCGCCCCTTCTTTTACAAAGTTAGCCCAGTTGCTTTGTCTTTCAAAGGGGGTATTACCTAACTTCCAAAAGTGCTTATGGTCAACTAGCCAGGGATCTGCATTCCCTCCAATGTGCGTTGCAAAGCTAGTCCAAGCAGAGTCTTGAGGATTTGATTCATATCCAGCCCGAACCGGATTTAACTCAATGTAACGCTGACATCGTAAAAAATAATCTGGGTCAATGAGGGATGAGCGATAGCGCCCCTCCCAAATTGTTCCAGAACGGTGATGCTGTTGATTAAAGTACTGAGCGTAACGCCTGCCTAAAGACTGCATCGTTTTTGCCAGTGAATCTGCATTTTGCGGCGTGAGGAGTAAATGAACATGATTTGGCATCAAGGCAAATGCATGCACTGTGCAATCAAATTGTCGAGCCGCTTCACGCAACCACTCTAAGTAAATGCGACGATCTTCGGGGCCAAAGAAAATGGTTTCCCGATTATTGCCCCGCACCATCACATGCATGGCTTGGCCAGGAATTACAGTGCGCGCTTGGCGAGCCATTGTGCAAATGACCTATTGCAGTTCGCGAACGCCGCCATTACGAGAGAACTCAGGCACAAACCAATCACCGTCAAATTGCGTTACACCTTCTGGGACTACGCGAGATTCCTGAGGGCTATCTTTTAAAGCAGTGACCATGTACGAAATCCACATTGGCAATGCAAGGCCGCCGCCCGTTTCTCTATCACCCAAACTAGTTGGCTTATCAAAGCCGATCCATGCAATCGCAACCACCTTAGGGTTGTAACCAGCAAACCAAGCATCGTGAGACTCATTGGTAGTGCCTGTTTTGCCAGCAATATCATTACGACCCAACTTCGCTCTCGCTGAAGCAGCAGTTCCGGTCTTGGTGACTTCCTGCAACATGCTGTCCATTACAAATGCAGTCCGCGCGTCTAACACCCGGGTAGCATCTTCCCGCGCATAAGTTGGTTTTGCTTCAAATAAAACGACGCCCTTGGCATCAATCATCTTATCGATTAAGTATGGGTCAACCCGGTACCCCCCATTTGCAAATACGCTATAAGCTGCTGCCATTTGTAATGGAGTAACCGAACCGGCACCAAGCGCCATCGTTAAATAAGGAGGATGTTTTTCAGGCTCAAAGCCAAAACGCTGAATATATTCTTGGGCATAAGAGGGGCCGATTGCACGAATGATGCGCACAGACACCAAGTTCTTCGATTTGGCCAAAGCATTACGCAAGCGCATCATGCCATCATATTTACCATCGTAGTTTTTGGGCTCCCAAGCCTGACTTCCAGTCTCCATACTGCCTATCGATAAAGGAGCATCGTTCACCATAGTGCTTGGTGAAAACCCTTTTTCAATCGCCGCTGCATAGATGAAGGGCTTAAAGGAAGATCCTGGCTGACGCAAGGCTTGAGTGACGTGATTGAATTGATTACGACGGAAATCAAATCCACCAACCAAGGAAAGAATTGCCCCCGTCTCTGCATTCATAGAGACAAAGGCAGCTTCCACCTGGGGTAACTGGGCCAGTTTCCAGACCCCTCCATCCAAAAGTAATCTCACTACTGCACCTGGACGCAGACGCTTTTTGGGTTGAGTGCTGTCGGTGATCGAGGCAGCGGCCAACTTCATTCCCTCACCTTTTAGGATAATCGTATCGCCAGTTGCAATCATGACCTGCATTTCTTTTGGCTTCACGTCGAGGACAACCCCTGACTGCAAATCATCCAACTGTGGATAAGCAAGTAAAGCCTCATCAATTGCGCGTTGGCGCTTAACTGGATCCTCTGGAAGATCAATAAAACCTTCTGGTCCACGATAAGCATGACGTAGATCATATTCAAAAATTCCACGGCGCACTGCTTTATAGGCAGCCTCTTGATCTGCCTTCAGAATGGTTGTGTAGACATCAATGCCCTGAGAGTAGATTGCTTCACCGTACTGTGTAAAGAGTAATTGTCGAACCATTTCTGCAGGGAAATCAGCGCGTACTGCAAATTCATTACCTAGCCCCCGAATACGTAGCTCCTCGGTCATTGCTTTTTGATAATCCTCTGCAGAGATGTAACCAAGATCGCGCATGCGCTGCAAGATATATTCCTGGCGAATCTTTGCCCGTCGAAAATTGCTAACAGGGTTATAGGCAGAAGGGGCTTTTGGTAGTCCAGCCAACATGGCAGATTCTGCAATCGTGATGTCCTTTAGCTCTTTGCCAAAGTAAATCTGGGCAGCACTAGAAAATCCATATGCTCTTTGACCCAAGAAAATTTGATTCATGTAGATTTCGAGAATCTTGTCTTTAGTTAATTGAGACTCGATTTCCCAGGCCAAGAGAACTTCATATATTTTTCGACTGAAGGTTTTTTCATTACTTAAGAAGAAGTTTCTGGCAACCTGCATAGTGATCGTTGAAGCCCCTTGAGAAAGGTTTCCACGTAAATTAGTCACAGCGGCTCTTAAAATGCCAACATAGTCCACACCGCCATGAGAATAAAAACGATCATCCTCAATCGATAAGACTGCATTACGCATACTGAGCGGGATTTCGTTTAATGGAATCACTTTGCGGCGCTCTTCCCCAAATTCGCCAATCAACACTTTGTCAGCTGTATAGATGCGCAGAGGTGTCTTCGGGTTGTAATCAGTTAAAGCAGATATTTTGGGTAGGTTTGGCTTTGCCACCAAAAATGCATAGCCCATGAGAAGCGTCACTACTACGGCAAAAACCATACCAATAATGAGCAAGGCCTTAATTAGGGGATTGCTAGATGAGTTGCGAGTATGCCCAGGCTGTAATCGGGATTGCTGAGGGCGTCGGTCAGGTCGACGGATTGGCCGCTGGGATTGCGTCGGCTTGTCTTTTGGGGGGAAGGCCATATTTCTAAATTATAGGGTGCTTATGTAATTTGCTAGAAAGCACAAAAACCCCTGTTCTACCGCTTTTTCTAATCCAATTCCTGACAATCGATTCAAGATAAGCCGATGGATTTTGCAAAGCAAAACCCAAAGAATATAGGCATGCCATCACGCCAAATTTCCCCCCAGTCCTTCGATGAGATTTTGAGTGATCTTGGTGACGACCCCGCTATCCCAGACCCCCATGGAATACGCAAAACTCCAAGCTCAAAACCCCCCAGCCCAACACCTCATAGCGAGTCCAATAAAAACGCTAATCTGGCATTTTTAAAGGGTATGGATCTTTCTTTACAAACTCAAAAACTGGGTGGGCCCCTGCTTATTTGTGCCTGCTTATTAGGGGTCTGCGGCGGCTTATATCTTGTCTATGAGTCCTTTATTAGCCATACTCAATTGATTGCCCAGAGCTCTCAAAAGGAAATTTCTGCCCTCCAAAAAGAATGGAGTTTACTGCGTGAAGAATTACAGCAAGAACAAGAAAGTCTTTACGAAGCAATTGACATATTAGAAGTAAGCGTTCACTCTTTTAAAGAAAATAGGCCGATATCCAAGCCGCCAGTCAAACCTAAAGTACTGCTGCATGAAGGTGAACTGAGCCGTTGGCGTTACTTAGGTAATAGCCAAAAGGGGGCTACCCATCAAGCGATTTTTCACACAGGCAAGCAAAGTGAAATGTTTGACAAGGGGTCTATCGTTCTGGGAGAGTGGCGACTGAGTCAGATTGAAAAAGAGGCGGCCATCCTCACCCATTCTCATGGCAGAACCCTCGTTCTAAAGCCATCTAAATCTGAATGAACTCAAACCTTAAATGCATGACTAAATACCTAAAAAAATGGAGTGTCTGGCCAATTCTTTTGGGGGCAATTTTTATGAGCCCAATTTATGCAAATGCACCTAGCCAAAACCCTCTAGATCCTCCGATTAGTCTGCAATTTGTCGATATCGAAGTAGTTGAACTTTTGCAAGTTCTTGCCAAGCTTGGTAGCACCAACTTTTTACTCAGCGAATCCATTAAAGGCAAGATCACTGTAGATCTGCGCAATACCCCATGGCAGACTGCCCTGCACTCTATTCTAGCTAGCAGGGGTTTGAGGCTCATCAGAAATGGGGATATCTACTGGATTGGGCCTTATGCAGAAATCCATGCTTTTCAAAAACACCGGCGTGAAGATGCTGCGCTTCCTTTTGGAGGCGACCACATTAACAGCCCACGACAAATCCTAATTGAAGCCCGTATCGTAGAAGCAGATGAGCGCTTTGCACGTGAACTCGGGATAAAGCTGGGTTACCAAGCAAATTCCTTGGGTAATCTCGATCAAAAATTCTCCGGTAATTATGATTTAGGAGGCTCAGGGTTAAATGGTTTCAATCCCGCAACAGTCGCTGCAACACTGGTTTCCCGAAATGCCAGTCGACTCTTACAAATGGAGCTTTCTGCCCTTGAGTCAGAGGGGCAAGGGAAAATTCTCTCTAACCCCCGCATCATGACTGGAGATCAAGTAAAGGCAACCATTGAACAAGGGACAGAACTACCCTATCAAACCACCTCTCAAAATGGCAGCAAACTCCAGTTCAGAAAAGCCAACTTACGCTTAGAGGTGCTACCCAAAATTCATCCGGATGGCAAAATTTCGATGCTGGTGGGCATCAATAAAGACACTATCGGTATGAAAACCGAACAGGGCTACGCGATCGATACCAAGAGTCTTAGTTCAGAGGTCACCGTAGAAAATGGGGGCACTGCCATTATTGGTGGAATCTTTCAGACTACCGAGAGAGAAGATGAAGTGAAAATCCCTTTACTAGGTGATATCCCCTTAATTGGCCATTTATTTCGTCATAAATCTAAATTACAAGATAAAACTGAGCTTCTGGTCTTCTTAACCCCGACCGTTCTAGATAAACCCTAATAAAATCGAAGGGTGAACTCTTCGACAAACAATATTTTTCTGATCGGCCTTATGGGCGCCGGAAAGTCGACCGTTGGTAAAGTGCTTGCCAAAAAATTAGGGCGCCGCTTTTTAGATGCCGACCATGTCATTGAAGATCGATGCGGTGTAAAGATTCCTGTCATTTTTGAAATGGAAGGAGAGGAAGGCTTTCGCAAACGAGAGGCGCAAGCCATTCGAGACATTACTTCTGAGCAAGACATTATTTTAGCTACTGGCGGAGGCGCAGTTTTGCTACCTGAAAATCGGGATGCCCTTAAAAATCGTGGCACCGTAATTTATTTGCACGCCAATCCCATTGAACTTTGGTATCGCACTAAAGGTGGGGAAGGGCGGCCTCTTCTTCAGAATGGAGATGCCAAAAAAATTCTAGAAAATTTGTATACGGTTCGCGATCCCCTCTATCGTGAAATTGCTGATCACGTTATTGAAACTGGTAAGCCCAGCGTCAATCAATTGGTCAATACCTTAATCATGCAGCTTGAACTTGCTTGAAAACAATGATGAAAACACTTGAAGTAGACCTAGGTAATCGTAGCTATCCCATTCATATAGGTACAGACCTCATTGATCAACCCAGCCTATTTAGCGCTTGTGAAACAGCGACCTCAATCTATATTGTTAGCAACACTACTGTTGCCCCACTATATGCAGAGCGCCTCACACACACTTTAGAAAAATTGGGTAAACCTGTTAGAACCATCATCTTGCCCGATGGTGAGTCCTATAAAGACTGGAAAAATCTCCAACTCATTTTTGATGACCTTCTAAAATTTGGCGCAGATCGTCAAACGATGCTGGTCGCCCTCGGTGGCGGCGTCATTGGTGATATGACGGGTTTTGCTGCCGCCAGCTTTATGCGCGGCATCCGTTTTATCCAAGTTCCTACAACCCTACTAGCGCAAGTTGATTCATCCGTTGGTGGCAAAACTGGCATCAATCATCCATTAGGTAAAAACATGATTGGGGCATTTCATCAGCCTGTTGTGGTGATTGCCGATCTCAATACACTTAAAACATTACCTCCACGCGAATTGTCTGCAGGTCTTGCGGAAGTAGTGAAACATGGTGCCATTGCTGATGCTCAATTTTTAGACTGGATTGAAGCAAATGCTTCTGCATTATTAGCTTGCGATACAAATGCTATGGCGCATGCGGTTCTGCGCTCATGCGAAATTAAATCTGCAGTAGTTTCTGCTGATGAAAGAGAGGGCGGTATTCGCGCCACTCTAAATTTTGGTCACACATTTGGACACGCTATTGAAGCCGGCATGGGATATGGAGAATGGTTGCATGGAGAGGCTGTGGGCTGCGGAATGGTCATGGCTGCCGACTTATCCTGCCGTTTAAAGCACATTAGCAACACCGAATTCGAGCGTCTCACCAAAATTATCAAGTCAATGAATCTGCCGATCGTGCCCCCCAAATTTGGTGCAGGGCGTTATATGGAGTTAATGCAGGTTGATAAAAAAACCGAGGGTGGGCAAATTCGTTATGTGGTCTTAGAAAAGATTGGTCAGGCACAGATCAAGAGCGTTCCTGATGCCCAAGTCATTGAAACCTTAACCGCTACTGGAGCTGCCTAGTACTACTAGGTTTTAATTAATCCAATCTTGAGGGTCTGTCCAGCTTGTGCGCTCGCAAATTGAGATAAATCGCTCAAAAGCTCTTTCCCAGTTTTGGTATCTAACCATAAAGGTTGAGTCGTAGTTCCAGCCCAACGATAGTGATAGCCGCCCGATTTGGCAGCTACCCAAATTTCATGCAGCGGTGGCTGTGTATTCACCACAATCACGCTTTTATCCTTAAAGCGGATATTAATCACATTGCCACCCTGGCGCTCTACATCTAAATCAAGATCAAATTCATCGTCAGCAGCTTCTAATGCTACCTCGATGGACTGCAATAAATTGCTTCCCAGCTGATAAAACTGCTTGTCATCAATGGTTTCTACGCCTGAATTATTTGGATTCATTCCCGAGTCCTGCATGCTATATTCAATCATTCGTTTTAGAGACATTCATGATAGCGATTCTAAACAGAGCACTTGGTATTACCCTCCTAATAGCCCTTTTTGGATGTGGGGTTAGGGGTCCTCTCTATTTGCCCACTGTTCCACCAGTTCCGCCTGCTCCTACAGAGCCTGAGCCTAAGGGCACTCTATATCCACCACAAAATCCTGCTGCTACCAGCAGCCCATCATCGGCCAAGTAATGACTAGTCAAGCAATTCCACTTCCTAAGCTGTCTGGATTCACTGAACGGGATGGCAACTGGTATGCCGAAGAAGTACCGCTTGCAGATTTAGCAAAAGAATTTGGTACGCCACTCTATGTGTACAGCAAAAAGGCTTTGACTGAGGCTTATCAAGCTTATGACAAAGCCTGTGTAGATAGCAAAGGTAAGCGTCGCGCCCGCGTGCACTACGCTATGAAAGCCAATAGCAATTTAGCGGTAATAGATTGCTTTAAAAAACTGGGGGCTGGCTTTGATTTGGTTAGCGGTGGTGAGTTAGCCCGCGCTTTAGCCATTGGCGCAGATCCTTCCAGCTTAGTATTCGCAGGCGTTGGTAAATCTGCAACTGAAATTGCTGCAGCCTTAACAGCGGGCGTCAAATGTATTAACGTGGAGTCGATCGCCGAGCTCCATAAGATTAATCGAGTAGCGACTAAATTAAACTGCCGTGCTCCAATCTCATTACGCGTCAATCCCGATGTTGATGCGCAAACTCATCCTTATATTTCTACTGGCTTAAAAGGAAATAAATTTGGTATTGCGTATCACGAGGTTTTAAAAACTTATCGTGCAGCAACTCAGCTTTCACAAATTGATGTGGTGGGTATTGATTGCCATATTGGTTCGCAAATTACTTCTACTGCGCCCTACCTAGATGCCTTAGATAAAGTGTTAGATTTGGTTGAGCACCTTAAAAGAGAGGGTATCGTGATTCACCATCTCGATTTGGGTGGTGGCCTGGGTATTTCCTATGGCGATGAGAACCCGCCCGATATTACCGATTTCACCAATTCACTTTTGAACCATGTGGCAGATCGAGGATTTGCCCATCTGGATATCGTTCTTGAACCCGGAAGATCCTTGGTGGGTAATGCAGGTGTACTACTTACAACGGTTGAATACCTCAAGCCGGGTGCAGAAAAAAACTTCTGCATTGTTGACGCTGCCATGACTGAGCTTTTGCGCCCTGCCTTATATGAAGCCCATCATGGCATTATTCCTGTTCAAGCAAAATCTGCTAAAAGTTTGACTTATGACGTGGTTGGTCCTGTTTGTGAATCTGCTGATTGGCTAGGAAGAGACCGCCAGCTCGCTGTTGAAGAAGGTGATCTCCTAGCAATTCTATCTACCGGTGCGTATGGTTTTGTGATGGCGTCTAACTACAACACGCGCCCAAAACCTGCAGAAATTATGGTTGATGGAACAAATGTTTATGTCATACGTAGTCGTGAAAATACTTCAGACTTGTTTGCTAGCGAAACAATCTTGCCCGGCTAATTTTCTAAAGTATTTAGATAATAAAAAACCCCGCTACATGAACGGGGTTTTGTTTTTCTTACGCACTCAATTAATGCAAACCAGCCATGTAATCAGAAACAGCTTTCATTTCTTGATCAGAGAGCTTTGTGGCAATCATATTCATCTGAGTATTTTTGCGAGTACCTTCACGAAATAACATTAATTGAGTGTTAGAGTACTCAGCCCATTGACCACCCTGACGAGGATACTGCGCAGGAATTCCAGCGCCGTTCGGGCTATGGCATCCAGCGCAAGCTGGAACATTCTTAGCCGATATTCCCCCACGGTAAATACTTTTACCCAACTCAATGGTATCTTTGTTTTGAGCAACACCTTGAGAGGGCTGCTGTTGGGACAAATAAGCAGCAATATTATTCATATCTTGATCGGTTAATGCAGCAGACATACCCATCATAATTGCGTTAACGCGAATCCCTTCCTTGTAGTTCTTTAACTGTCGGGCAAGATAAGTCGGGTGTTGGGCAGCCAATTTAGGCCATGTACCTACTGCACTTTGGCCTTTAGGCCCGTGGCAAGTAATGCAGGCAATCACACCACGCGTTGCATCGCCAGCAGAATATAAGGCCTCACCAGCAGCCGCATCGACCTTTGGCTTAACTGGAGCCGCAGCCTTTGCTTCTGCAGCGGGGGCCATAGGTGCTGGATCGGCAGCCAAAGCCTGAGGCGCAAGACCGCTTAGAGCGAAAATAGAGAAAGCCGCAAAACCAGCACGTACGCTAGTTAATTTGGAGATTTGGGAGGTTTGACGCATTATGTTTACCTTGGCAAAAATTCCTAAAAGTGTTTGGGCCCAGCATTTACAACCTTTTTACCCAACACCATGAGATATTTCATGATTTTGCGTGATTTTACAATAGCTTCAGGACATGTCTAAACTCTTTCAAGCCCGATTCGCCACCACAGTCAATGACACCCATTGCCTACCTGCCACTCCCCTCCGGGAAGTAGCCTTTGCTGGTCGCTCAAATGCGGGTAAATCCAGCGCCATAAATGTCCTGTGTAATCAAAAAAGACTCGCTTTTGCCAGTAAAACGCCGGGGCGCACCCAACATATCAACTATTTTGGTCTTTTTTCTAAAGACGATCTTTTAGCCTATCTGGTCGACTTACCTGGCTATGGCTATGCTGCCGTCAATCATGAGACTAAATATCACTGGAATGCCCTTCTAAGCGACTATCTGCAGGAGCGTGAGCAGTTGGTAGGCATGGTGTTAATTGTGGATGCTAGACGAGGAATTACGGACCTGGATGAACAAATGATTCAATGGTTTGTGCCTACTGGTAAACCGATCCATATTTTGCTTAGCAAGTGCGACAAACTAAATAAGAGTGAGTGCAAACACGCTCTGGAGGCTGTTCAGAAACAACTGCAGCAATATGACCCGGCCCTCCCTGACGGTACAGGCGACTCCAAGCAACTTACGGCACAATTATTTTCTAGCACTAAGCGTATTGGGCTGGAAGAGGCCGATAATTTAGTGATTAAATGGCTATTTGAAGCAGAAACTCAAGAAGATGAAATCACCAGCTAACTCCTTGCTCAGTTTTCCAGGGCACCGTCCCCGCCGCATGCGTCGTGATGATTGGTCACGTCGCCTCATGCAAGAAAACCATATTTCTCCAAATGATTTGATCTATCCCGTTTTTCTTCTTGAAGGCGAAGGAAAATCTGAAGCGGTTGCTTCCATGCCCGGTGTTAATCGCATTTCATTGGACTTGCTATTTCCAGTTGCACAAGAGTGCATTGATTTAGGCATCCCAGTGTTAGCTTTGTTTCCGGTAATTGACGCTGCCCTTAAAACACCTGATGGCAAAGAAGCTTGCAATCCAAACGGCTTAGTACCAACAGCGGTTCGCGAACTCAAAAAACGGTTTCCTAATTTGGGCATCATGACCGATGTTGCGCTCGATCCTTATACAAGTCATGGTCAAGATGGCATCCTCGATGAACAAGGTCGCATCCTCAATGATGAGACTACTGCCATCTTGGTACAGCAAGCGGTCACTCAAGCAGAGGCTGGCGTAGATATCGTGGCACCATCAGACATGATGGATGGTCGCATCGGAAAAATTCGTGATGCACTTGAACAAAAGAAATTGATTCATACGCGAATCATGGCTTATTCAGCTAAATATGCCTCTGCTTTTTATGGCCCATTTAGAGATGCAGTGGGTTCTTCAAAGAACCTAGGTAAGGCAGATAAAAAAACGTATCAAATGGATTGCGCCAATGGTGACGAGGCTTTGCGGGAGGTTGCACTGGATATTAGTGAAGGCGCGGATATGGTCATGGTCAAGCCCGGAATGCCTTATTTAGACATCGTGCGTCGCGTTAGAGAAGAGTTTGATTACCCCACATATGCCTATCAAGTGAGCGGTGAATACGCGATGCTCAAAGCTGCTGCACAAAATGGTTGGCTCGATCACAATGCTGTCATGATGGAATCTTTGCTCGCATTTAAACGTGCTGGCGCTGATGGCGTTCTCACTTACTTTGCACTTGAGGCAGCACGCTTACTTAAAGCAGCAAAGTAAACAGCAATCTATTTAGCTTCAGTAGCTTTCTTCAAGCGCTCAATAAAGCGCTGAGGTGGCATATAGCCAATGACACGTTGGTCTGGTTGCTCTTGTGACTCCAGATTAAAAAATAAAATGCCAGGCGGCCCAAATAAACCAAAACGCTTGAGTAGTGCCTGGTTATCACGGCTATTGGCAGTAACGTCGGCCTGTAGCAATACAAATTGCTTTAACTCCTTACTCACTTCCGGATTGGCAAAAGTATTTACTTCCATTTCTTTGCAACTAATGCACCAATCAGCATAAAAATCGAGTAGTACTAATTTTTTATCCTGCCTGGCTTTAATTAGCAATGCATCAAGCTCAGCTTGCGAATGAATCACCGTAAAAGATAGGTCACCAACTTGATGGAGCTTCTGCCCGTTAATTGTTGTTACAGAGCCGGGAGGATCATTTTTTTGTAGCAATGGGGATGCAATCCAAGCTGCAGTCGCCACCAATAAAACTCCCAAGGTTCGCTGCAACCACACCATCCAGATGCCAGTTGAGGGTATCAAAATACGCGCTTCAATGGCAATCAAGAGCAGTGGCAGACCCATTCCTAGAGCCATCACGAAGAGTAAACCCGCACCCAAGCTCATAGAACCCGTTTGGGCAATAAAGGCTAAAACCCCTGCTAAAGGGGCCGTAATACAAGGACTGGCCACCAAAGTAGAAATACCACCCAAGGCAAAAGCACCAAAGACGCTACCCCCTTTTTGCCGCCCTGCCAGCCGATCAATATGTTGATGCCATGCCTGAGGTAAACGCAGGTCATAGAGGCCAAATAGGCTGCCAGAGAGGGCCAAAAGTAAAAGAGCAAATGCAGCAAGTGCGATTGGGCTTTGCAGTGCTCTTTGCACGCTGCCTCCTAAAGCCGCCATCAGGACGCCAGCTATTGCGTAAATCAAGGCCATACCCAAGATATATGAAACCGCTAGAAGACTGGCTCGACTTTTCGAGATTGTTTTCCCACCTTGGGAACCAAATATCACACTCGACAAAATTGGTAGCATTGGTAAAACGCAGGGCGTAAATGCTAAGGCCAGACCTAAAACAAAGAAAGCTAAGAACAAATAAGCAGTGGAAGTATTCGCTAAAAAGCGACTAATAGCATTGACGTCATCTCGTTCACGCCATAAATCAGCCAAACTAAATTCCGCTTGGGGATTTACTGAAACCTGCATACCATCAAGCACTTCAGGAATTGGTGCAGCCCTTACTCCGGGGGCAGCCAACAAAAACTTGAGCGTCATTGGTGGATAGCAAATACCTGCCTCTGCACAACCCTGCAGACTCACCTCAACATGTATAGGCTTGCCAAGATCGGGCTTGATGTCAAGCAAAACCATAAAGGGCTGCTTATAAACTTGTAACTTTTTCTGAAAGGTCTCATCAAACTTTTCTATCCCAAGTGGCAATACAGGCTTTATTTTATATAGCTTCCCAGCTTCTGGACCAGCTTCAAATTGAAGTGATTCTTGATAGAGGTAATAGCCTTTAGCAGGGATAAAATCTATCTCAATTTGATTAGAATTTTCTAACCAGGTCGCTTCTATACGAAAGGCTTTTTCTGGAGGTAAAAAATCTTGCGTAGCAAACGCTTGCACCGATATCAGCATCAGTAATGTGAAAACTGTTTTTAGAAGTGATTGCATTTTCATGCTTTTGAATTTACCTCAGAGCTAACCCACTCGCCATATTGCTGATCATATTGCTCTGGGGAAAAAGCCAATATCTCCGGAAGGTCATAAGGATGACTTTCTTTAATGAAACTGCAAATTTCTTCCCACTGATGAGAAACTGTTTTTGCTGACAGCATCACTTCCTGCGCTTCGCAGACCTTACCTTCCCACCGGTACACCGAATAAACTCCTTCGCTAAGCTGAACGCAAGCAGCTAAGTGACTTTCCACCAGGCTCTTTGCCAAGGCTGTAGCGGCCTCCATATTAGGGAGACTGGTTACAACAAGCAAAAGATTGTCGGGTTTAGTGAGTGAGTTTTGAGACATATTGTATTTATAACCGCATAAATGAAAAAAGCCAGGCCGAAGCCTGGCTTTTTTTCTAACTGCGAGACTTAAGCCTCTTCAGCTACAGCTGCTGTTTCTTCAACTTCAGGACGATCCACCAACTCTACCAATGCCATAGGTGCATTGTCGCCGTGACGGAAGCCAAACTTCAAAATACGAAGATAGCCACCTGGTCGTGTTGCGTAACGTGGGCCAAGCTCTGTGAAGAGTTTAGTCACGATATCGCGATCACGAGTGCGATTGAATGCCAAGCGACGATTTGCTAAGTTATCTTTTTTACCTAAGGTAATTAAAGGCTCAACAACCATGCGTAATTCTTTTGCTTTTGGCAAAGTGGTTTTAATCACTTCATGCTCCAAAAGAGAATTAGACATATTGCGCAGCATCGCCAAGCGATGTGATGAAGTTCTGTTTAGTTTGCGTAAGCCGTTTCCGTGACGCATGATGCTTCCTTTCTAATTATTTCTCGAGGTTAGCTGGAGGCCAGCTTTCGAGTTTCATGCCAAGGCTTAAGCCACGAGCCGCTAATACATCCTTGATTTCATTCAAGGACTTACGGCCTAGATTAGGCGTCTTCAACAATTCATTCTCTGTACGTTGAATCAAGTCACCGATGTAGTAAATGTTCTCAGCCTTCAAACAGTTTGCAGAGCGAACTGTGAGCTCAAGATCATCAACCGGACGCATCAACATTGGATCAACCATTGAAGAGCGGCTTGGTGCAAGATCACCAGAAACTTCGCTGCTCTCCAGAGCCGCGAATACAACCAATTGATCAACTAAGATGCTAGCAGCTTGACGAATCGCCTCTTCAGGGGACAGCACGCCGTTTGTTTCGATAGTCATTACGAGACGATCAAGGTCGGTACGCTGTTCTACACGAGCAGATTCAACAGCATAGCTAACGCGGCTTACCGGGCTAAATGAAGCATCCAATACGATACGACCAATGATCTTGGTAGTTTCGTCGTTATATTGACGCACGTTACCAGGCACATAGCCGCGACCTTTTTCGACCTTGATCTGCATATCTAACTTGCCACCAGCTGACAAGTGAGCGATGACGTGATCAGGATTCATGATTTCGACATCATGCGGTAAATCAATATCTTTTGCAGTAACAACGCCTGGGCCTTCTTTACGCAAATTGATCGTAACTTCATCACGTGATTGCAACTTGAATACAATCCCTTTGAGGTTCAACAAGAGATTTACTACGTCCTCTTGAACACCATCCAAAGTGGAGTACTCATGAACAACCCCAGCAATAGCTACTTCAGTTGGTGCATAACCAACCATTGAGGACAAGAGTACGCGACGCAATGCATTTCCGAGTGTGTGGCCATAACCACGCTCGAACGGCTCCATAACAACCTTAGCTTGGTTGGCGGTAAGCGCTTCAACAGAAATAATTTTTGGTTTGAGCAAATTTGTTTGCATATTTTTTTCCTTGGGAGTGCCTAATTAGCGTGAATACAATTCGACGATCAAACTTTCATTAATTTCACCGCTAATATCTTCGCGGTCGGGCACTTGCTTGAATGTTCCTTCCAACTTAGTTGCATCAACTGATACCCAGGTGACTGCAGACATTTGCTGAACTAGATTGAGTGATTCTGCAATACGCGTTTGCTTCTTCGCTTTTTCACGAATAGCAACTACATCGCCAGGTTTAACCTGAATAGATGGGATATTGACTGGGCTACCATTGAGCAAAATTGCGCAATGAGAAACCAGCTGGCGTGCTTCAGCGCGTGTTGAACCAAAGCCCATACGATAGACCACGTTATCGAGACGTGACTCTAACAACTGGAGCAATGTTTCACCCGTATTGCCCTTACGACGCTCAGCTTCTGCGAAGTAACGACGGAATTGACGCTCTAATACGCCATAGATACGTTTAACCTTTTGCTTTTCACGCAATTGATTACCGTAATCCGATGTTCTTGAGCCAGATGTGCGACCATGTTGACCAGGCTTAGTATCTAACTTGCACTTGTCTGACAGGGCGCGACGTGCGCTCTTTAAAAATAAGTCGGTACCTTCCCGACGTGCTAATTTGGCCTTAGGCCCTAAGTAACGTGCCACGATGCTTTCCTTTCTTTGCCGCAGTCTTACGACCGGCGGTGAGTTCACCCTTTAAATCAGATGAACAGTGGGCTTTTATAAAAAACTACTAAAACTTATACTGCCAACTTCCCAGCTTAAATACGACGACGCTTAGGAGGACGGCAACCATTATGTGGAACTGGAGTAACGTCTTGAATCTCAGTGATCTTGATACCTAATGAGTTCAACGCCCGAACTGCTGATTCACGACCTGGGCCTGGGCCTTTGATCTGAACTTCCAAATTTTTGATACCGCATTCAACAGCCGCTTTACCAGCAACCTCTGCAGCTACCTGAGCAGCAAAAGGTGTCGATTTACGTGAGCCCTTGAAGCCCTGGCCGCCAGAAGTTGCCCATGAAAGCGTATTTCCTTGACGATCAGTAATCGTAATAATGGTGTTATTAAAAGAAGCGTGAACGTGTGCAATACCGTCAGCAACGTTCTTTTTAACCTTCTTACGTGCGCGCTGTGAAGCTGCAGAAGCGGATTGTTGTTTTGCCATGTCAATAAACTTTCTTGATTATTTCTTGAGTTGCACGCCAGACTTACGTGGGCCCTTGCGGGTACGCGCATTCGTCTTAGTACGTTGACCACGTACAGGCAAGCCCTTACGATGACGCACGCCACGATAGCAACCTAAGTCCATCAAACGCTTGATGCTCATAGTTACTTCACGACGAAGGTCACCTTCAGTAATGAATTTACCCACTTCATCACGCAACTTTTCCAAGTCACCGTCAGTAAGGTCCTTAACTTTTTTATCAATAGCAACACCTGTGGTCTGGCAAATTTTGCGAGCACGAGTTGTGCCAATGCCAAAAATTGCTGTTAAACCGATAACAGTATGTTGATGATTTGGGATATTTACCCCAGCGATACGTGCCATGAGATTTCCTCTTAATTAACCAGATCAGCCTTGACGCTGCTTATGACGTGCGTCTGAAGAACAGATCACGCGCACAACGCGTTTGCGCTTAATGATCTTGCAATTTCTGCAAATACATTTAACGGATGCTAAAACTTTCATAACTCACCTCTTAAAAATAGGTACTACTTAATCTTTACTTACTTCGCTCGGAAAATGATTCTGGCTCTTGTCAGGTCGTAAGGAGTCATCTCCACCGTCACCTTATCTCCCGGCAAAATACGAATGTAGTGCATCCGCATCTTTCCGGAAATGTGCCCTAGAACCACATGTCCATTTTCTAGCTTCACGCGAAACATCGCATTCGGCAAATTCTCTACAACTTCCCCCGCCATCTGAATGACATCGTCTTTAGACATTCAGTTAAGCGCCCATCTTAAAGTTGGCTTTTTTCATCAAAGAGCCGTACTGCTGCTGCATTACATAGGACTGAACTTGTGACATGAAATCCATTGCAACAACAACAATAATCAGCAATGAAGTACCACCAAAATAAAACGGCACGTTGTACTTCAATACTAAGAATTCTGGCAACAAGCAAACCAAAACCATATAAATTGCGCCAGCCAAAGTTAAACGCACCAAAATCTTATCGATATATCGTGCTGTTTGATCACCCGGGCGAATGCCTGGTACAAATGCGCCACTCTTCTTCAAGTTCTCAGCTGTATCACGACTGTTAAATATCAAAGCGGTATAGAAGAAGCAGAAGAAAATAATTGCCGCTGCGTACAAAATGGTATACACAGGTTGACCTGGGGCCAAAGTAGCAGCTAAATCTTTAATAATTCTGCTAAACATATTGCTTGGTTCGCCCGATGTAAACCAACCAGCAATAGTTGCAGGGAACAAAATAATAGATGAAGCAAAAATAGGAGGAATAACCCCTGCCATATTTAACTTCAACGGGAAATAAGAGGATTGGCCGCCATATATCTTGTTGCCAACTTGACGCTTAGCGTAGTTCACCAGGATACGGCGTTGGCCACGCTCCACAAACACCACAAAATAAGTCACTGCTATACAGATCACAACAATCAGCAGTGCGGAAACAATATTCATTGAGCCAGTACGAACCAACTCAAGCAAGCTACCAATAGCAGAAGGAAGTCCAGAGACGATGCCGCCGAAAATAATGATGGAAATCCCGTTGCCAAGGCCACGTTCTGTAATTTGCTCACCCAACCACATCAAGAACATCGTTCCAGTTACTAAAGTAACTACGGTATTGAGTTCAAAAATCAAACCTGGGTTCAACACTAGACCTGGTTGAGCTTGTAATGCAACAGAGATTCCTAAGGCCTGGAAAGTTGCTAAGAATACAGTGCCATAACGGGTGTACTGAGTAATCTTACGCTGACCAGCTTGACCTTCTTTTTTCAATGATTCTAGAGAAGGAACAACAATCGTCATTAACTGCATGATGATGGATGCAGAGATGTAAGGCATGATTCCCAAGGCAAAAACCGTAAAGCGGGATAAAGCGCCGCCTGAGAACAAGTTAAACATGCCCAAGATCCCATCCTTCTGACCAGCAAATAACTGTGCCAATTGGTCTGGATCAATACCAGGTACAGGGATATGAGCACCCAAACGGAACACGATCAAAGCCAGCACCAAGAAAATCAAGCGTTGACGTAATTCGCCAAACTTGCCTCCTGCTGCTGCTGTGCCTGCGTTATTGGTAGGTGCTAATGCCATGTTTACTGTATAGACCTATTAAGCTGCTTCAACTAATTTGCCGCCAGCCGCTTCAATCGCTGCTTTTGCGCCGGCAGTTGCAGTAATACCCTTAAGGGTTACAGCAATCTTCAGTTCGCCAGTTTTAACGACCTTAACTGCATTGATTTGCTCACCGGCAAAGCCGTGAGCCTTCAATACCAATAAATCCACTTCAGGTAAGTTGATTTTTGCTAAGTCGTTCAAAGTAATTTGACCAACGTGACGACGTGTCAAAGACACGAAACCGCGTTTTGGTAAACGACGATACATCGGCATCTGACCGCCCTCGAATCCAACTTTGTGGAATCCGCCGGAACGTGACTTTTGACCTTTGTGACCGCGACCAGCAGTTTTACCAAGTCCAGAACCAATGCCGCGACCTACGCGACGACGGTTTTTCTTGGAGCCCTCTGCGGGCTTGAGTGTATTGAGTTCCATATTCTTCGCCTATTTACTTGCTAGTTAGCTAACAACTTTAACTAGATAAGAAACTTTATTAATCATGCCGCGTACAGCTGGTGTGTCTTCTAATTCAGATACTGAATTGATACGACCGAGGCCTAAGCCACGAACAGTTGCACGATGGCTTTCACGGGTACCGATCAAGCTGCGCACTAATTGCAGTTTGACTTTGGAGTTAGATGTTGTCATTTATAGATTCCTAATCTTGTGGTCTTAGCCGAGAATCTCTTCGACTGATTTGCCGCGCTTAGCAGCAATCTCAGCAGGAGTACTCATCTTGCTCAAACCATCAATCGTTGCACGAACTAAGTTGTATGGATTTGTAGAACCGAGTGACTTAGCAACCACGTTAGTTACACCCATAACGTCGAAAATCGCACGCATTGGGCCACCAGCAATAATTCCAGTACCGTCTTTAGCTGGAGAAATCAAAACGCGTGAGGCGCCATGTTGACCAGTAACAGTGTGCTGCAAAGTACCTTTACGCAAAGTTACCTTGATCATCTTGCGACGAGCTTCATCCATTGCTTTTTGAACAGCAACTGGAACTTCTTTTGATTTACCTTTACCCATACCGATGCGGCCATCACCATCGCCAACTACAGTCAGTGCAGCGAAGCCGAGAATACGACCACCCTTTACCACTTTAGTTACACGATTAACCGCGATCATCTTCTCGCGAAGACCGTCATCACGCTCTTCGTTTTGCATCTTAGTTTGCATTTTTGCCATGTTTTTTCCTAAACCCTATTAGAACTTCAGGCCGGCTTCACGCGCAGCTTCAGCTAAGGCCTTAATTCGGCCGTGGTAACGATGCCCGGAACGATCAAAAGCAACATCAACAACACCTGCTTTAACAGCACGCTCAGCAACTAATTTGCCAATTTGTTTTGCAGCCTCAGCGTTGCCGCCATTTTTGATCGCTTGGCGCAATTCTTTTTCCATTGTTGAAGCAGCTGCCACAACCTTGGTTCCACATGGGCTGTATACCTGTGCAGAAATATGCGTATTGCTACGGATAACTGTTAAGCGATTTGCCAATGCTTCGGCAATGCGAATACGAGTCTGCCGAGCGCGTCTTTGTCTGGATTCGTCTTTATTCATTTTTTAATCTCGCTTACTTCTTCTTGGTTTCTTTCAGATGCACAACTTCGTCTACGTAGCGAACGCCCTTGCCTTTGTATGGCTCTGGTGAACGATATGCGCGAACTTCAGCTGCGACCTGGCCAACTTGCTGCTTGTTGGAGCCTTTAATAATGATTTCAGTTTGTGTTGGAGTCTCAGCCTTTACGCCCTTTGGTAGGTTGTAAATAATGTCGTGTGAGAAACCTAACTGCAATTTCAATGTTTCACCTTGAGCAGCAGCACGATAACCAACGCCTACCAAGCTGAGCTTACGCTCAAAGCCTGTAGTAACGCCAACAACCATGTTGTTTACTAAAGCACGTGCCGTACCAGACTGAGCACCAGCCTCTGGGGAGTCACTATTTAAAATCACTGTTAATACGCCATCTTCTTGTTTCAAACCAACAGTTGGATGCAAGTTATGTGTCAGTGTGCCCAATGGGCCCTTAACAGTCACGTTTGCACCATTGATGCTGATTTCAGCGCCCTTAGGAACTGTAATTGGTGATTTACCTACGCGGGACATATTGCTCTCCTTAGGCTACGTAGCAAATAACTTCGCCACCCACGCCAGTAGCGCGAGCTTTGCGGTCAGTCATTAAGCCTTGAGGGGTTGAAATAATTGCAATGCCCAGACCATTCATCACTTCTGGAATGTCGTGACGGCCTTTGTAGATACGCAAACTTGGTGTGGATACACGGTCAATGCGCTCAATAACAGGACGGCCTGCATAGTATTTGAGGTCAATGTGAAGTACTGGCTTAGCTGCTTCACCTTTGATTTCAAAACTTTCGATATAGCCTTCGTCCTGCAAAACCTTTGCAATGGCTACTTTAACTTTTGACGACGGCATTGTGACTAACGGCTTTTGCACTGCTTGCGCATTGCGGATCCGGGTCAACATGTCGGCGATTGGATCGCTGATACTCATGAGTTCTCCTAATTCTTTCGCCGCTTACCAGCTGGCCTTGGTTAAACCGGGGATTTCGCCACGGAAGGCGATTTCGCGAATCTTGCTACGCGCCAAACCGAACTTGCGGAATGTGCCACGTGGGCGACCGGTTAATGAACAACGATTTCTTTGACGAATCGGGCTTGCATTACGTGGAAGTGCCTGTAGTTTCAAGCGAGCTTCATAGCGCTCTTCATCGCTGCGTGATTGATCAGCAATGATCGCTTTGAGTTCGGCACGCTTTACAGCGTACTTCTCTACAGTTTTTGCGCGCTTATTCTCGCGCTCAATCAGGGATAGTTTTGCCACGTTAGCCTCTTAATTGCGGAAAGGGAATTTGAACGCTGCCAACAAAGCTTTTGCTTCTTCGTCGGTATTAGCGGTCGTCGTAATACTGATATTGAGACCACGGAGGGCGTCAATCTTGTCGTATTCAATTTCAGGAAAAATGATCTGTTCTTTAACGCCGATGTTGTAGTTACCACGGCCATCAAATGCTTTACCGGAGATTCCACGGAAGTCACGTACGCGTGGCAATGCAACAGTAACGAAACGATCCAAGAACTCGTACATGCGTTGACCACGCAATGTCACCATGGCACCGATTGGGTAGCCTTGACGAATTTTGAAACCTGCAATCGCTTTTTTCGCTTTAGTTACTACTGGCTTTTGGCCCGCAACTTTAGTTAAATCGCCGACTGCATTTTCGATAATTTTCTTGTCGTTCACTGCATCGCCTAAACCCATATTCAGGGTTACTTTGGTGATGCGTGGAACTTCCATTACAGATTTGTAACCAAACTTGGTAATCAAATCAGCAACCACTTTTTGTTGATAGTGTTCTTGAAAACGTGTGCTCATAATTTCTCCGTGACCCTTATGCGCTTAATGTTGCGCCAGTGGTTTTGAGGAAGCGCTGTTTTTTACCATCAACGAGTTTGATACCAACACGTGATGGCTTGCCATTTCCGTCAACCACAGCCACATTAGAAATGTGAACAGGCATCGTCTTATCAATCATGCCGCCAGTAACACCGGCTGCTGGATTAGGTTTAACGCTCTTTTTGTAAATATTCACGCCTTCGATCACTAATTTGTTCTCGAGAACGGCCGTTACAGTTCCTTGCTTGCCTTTATCACGGCCAGTCAACAAAACTACGGAATCACCTTTACGAATCTTTTTCATATCAGCCTCTTAAATCACTTCGGGGGCGAGAGAAACGATCTTCATGAACTTTTCAGTACGCAATTCGCGTGTAACTGGTCCAAAGATACGTGTGCCAATTGGCTCTAACTTAGCGTTGAGCAATACTGCAGCGTTTGCATCGAACTTAATCAATGAACCGTCTGGACGGCGAACGCCCTTAGCAGTTCTCACTACTACGGCGTTATAAATGTCACCTTTTTTTACACGGCCTCGTGGAGCAGCGGATTTCACGCTGACTTTGATAACATCACCGATACTGGCGTAACGACGCTTAGAGCCGCCCAATACCTTGATGCACAAAACTTCACTGGCGCCTGTGTTGTCGGCAACCTGTAATCTACTTTCGGTTTGTATCATTTCTAATCCCCAACTTATTGGCCAAAGGCAAACAGTCTTGGTTCCGTCTATGGGTTTTAACGAAAGTTAAAACCCGGAATTAATGAAAAACACTTCTTCTCTCAATAAAACCAGAGAAGCCTTCTATATTACTACGTAAAACAGGGATTTGGCAATAAACTTAGCCCAAAATCCCAAAATATTTCTTAAATGCCCTTTGATTCCTGAACTAAACGGGTCACAACCCAAGATTTGGTGCGTGAAATTGGTCTAGATTCAGCAATTTCAACGGTATCGCCCATCTTGTAGGTGCCGGCTTCATCATGAGCGTGGTACTTTTTGGATTGGCCAACATACTTACCAATCACTGGATGCTTAACTTGACGCTCAACGAGCACCGTCACAGTTTTTTGCATTTTGTCACTAACTACGCGTCCCACTAGGGTGCGGCGCAAGGGTTTTGATAATTCTGTCATATCCCTTTTTCCTTATTTCTGTGCAGTCTTTTGGGTAATAAAAGTCTTCACACGAGCGATGTCGCGCTTATTTTTACCCAATTGGCTTGTATTTGTGAGTTGCTGAGTGCCTTTTTGCATACGGAGTTTAAAACCGGTCTTTAAGAGTTCGGTCAACTCAGTATTCAAAGCAGTCAGATCTTTTGATGCTAGTTCTGTATTTTTCATAATATCTATCCCGATCAACCTAGATGGCGAATCACGAAAGTGGTCTGCAGAGGTAATTTAGCGGCAGCAAGCTTAAAAGCTTCGCGCGCCAAAGTCTCATCAACACCATCCATCTCGTAAAGCACTTTACCTGGTTGAATTTCTGCTACGTAATACTCTGGATTACCTTTACCGTTACCCATACGTACTTCAGCAGGTTTCTGTGAAATCGGCTTATCTGGGAAAATGCGGATCCAGATACGGCCACCACGTTTAATGTGACGGGTCATTGCGCGACGTGCTGACTCGATTTGACGAGCAGTCAGACGTCCACGGCCAACGGCCTTCAATCCAAAGTCACCAAAGGCTACAGAACTACCGCGTGTTGCCACGCCAGTGTTGCGGCCTTTTTGTTCCTTACGATACTTGCGACGCTTTGGTTGTAGCATGCTTACTCTCCTGACTTCTGTGTATCTGCGACAGGTGCTTCAACCTTACGCACACGCTTTACTGCCGGCTTAGCAGTAACTAATGGCTTGTCTGTAGCAGCAGCTGGTTTACGAGCTGTTGTCTTACTTGGGGCACGACGGGTTTTCTTTTCTTCGGCAGCGGGTTCAGCAGATGGAGCGGCGACTTGAGCTTCAGTACCGCGACCTAATGTATCGCCTTTGTAAACCCATACTTTTACACCGATGATGCCGTAGGTTGTTTCGGCCTCTGACGTTGCGTAATCAATATCGGCCTTCAATGTATGAAGTGGAACACGACCTTCACGGTACCATTCACGACGAGCAATTTCAGCACCGTTTAAACGACCAGATGACATGATCTTGATACCTTGTGCTCCAAGACGCATTGCACTTTGCATGGCACGCTTCATTGCGCGACGGAACATGATGCGCTTCTCTAACTGCTGAGTAATAGAGTCAGCAATCAATTGTGCATCTACTTCTGGCTTACGAATTTCTTCGATATTTACGTGAACAGGTACGCCCATACGCTTTTGTAATTCGCGACGGAGCACTTCAATGTCTTCGCCTTTTTTACCAATCACAACGCCTGGACGTGAGCTATAGATAGTGATGCGGGCATTCTTTGCAGGACGCTCAATCACAACTTTACTAACAGATGCATTTTTCAACTTCTTCTTTAAATAGATGCGGACATCAACGTCCTCTTTCAGCATCTTTGCAAAATCAGTATTATTTGCATACCAACGTGATGTCCAATTCTTCGTTACCGCGAGTCGGAATCCGGTTGGGTTTATCTTTTGGCCCATATATTTCCTTAGTTACTCAAGGTCACGCTAATGTGACAAGTTTGTTTTTCAATTTGATTACCACGACCCTTAGCGCGTGCAGTAAAGCGCTTCAAGGAGGTGCCTTTATCAATAATAATTGTTGAAACCTTGAGCTCATCAATATCAGCGCCCTTATTGTGTTCAGCATTTGCAATCGCTGATTCAACTACTTTTTTCACAATGAAGGCAGCTTTCTTGGGGCTGAAATTCAAAATGTTTAATGCGCGAGCAATCGGCAAACCACGAATTTGGTCGGCGACCAAACGTGTCTTTTGCGCTGAAATGCGGGCGCTCTTGTGAATAGCTTTAACTTCCATCATCATCCCCTTACTTCTTCGTTACTTTCTTGTCAGCGGCGTGACCTTTGAAAGTACGGGTCAAGGCAAATTCGCCTAACTTGTGACCCACCATATTTTCTGATACATAAACCGGAACGTGTTGACGGCCGTTGTGAACAGCAATTGTCAGACCAATAAAGTCTGGCAGAATCGTTGAACGGCGTGACCAAGTTTTGATCGGCTTTTTGTCTTTGTTGGCTTGTGCGACTTCAACTTTGTTTACCAAGCTGGCTTCGCAAAATGGGCCTTTTTTAGCTGAACGTGTCATATCTATTTTTCCTTAATCGCTTAGCGCTTTTGACGGCGTTGAACGATCATCGATGTTGTACGCTTGTTACGACGTGTACGATAACCTTTGGTTGGAGTACCCCATGGAGATACAGGTACGCGGCCTTCGCCAGTCTTACCTTCACCACCACCGTGTGGGTGATCTACTGGGTTCATTGCCACACCGCGGACGGTTGGACGAATACCACGCCAGCGATTTGCACCAGCTTTACCGATAACGCGCAGACTATGTTCTTCATTACCAACTTCGCCAATAGTGGCGCGGCACTCAATCAGAACACGGCGAACTTCACCGGAGCGCAAACGCACTTGAGCGTATACGCCTTCACGAGCCAGCAATACAGCGGAGCCGCCAGCAGAACGGGCAATCTGTGCGCCTTTACCCGGCATGATTTCTACACAGTGAATCGTGCTACCCACTGGGATATTACGAATCGGTAAATTATTACCCGATTTAATTGCTGCTTCTGAACCATTCATAATTGCTTGGCCAACAGTCATACCTTTAGCAGCAGGAATATAGCGACGCTCACCATCGACAAACATGATCAATGCAATATTGGCACTGCGGTTTGGATCGTATTCCAAGCGTTCCACTTTTGCCGGAATGCCATCTTTGTCATTGCGTTTGAAATCAATAACACGATAGTGATGCTTATGACCACCACCTTTATGACGGGTAGTGATGTGACCATTGTTGTTACGACCCGCTTTTTGGAATTGTGGCTCCACTAACGCTGCAAAAGGTTTACCTTTATGCAGGTCGGGATTAACCACCTTGACCATTGAACGACGACCTGGTGAGGTCGGTTTTGTCTTCATCAAAGGCATGATTAATTCGCCTCCGCTTCAAAGTTAATTTCTTGACCTGGCTTCAAATTCACATAGGCCTTCTTAGTGTGGTCACGACGACCCTCAAAACGGCCATAGCGCTTAGGCTTACCCTTTTGATTCACGATTTGAACTGAGTCAACTTGCACTTTGAAGAGCAATTCAACTGCTTGTTTTACATCGAGTTTGTTTGCGTCGCGCGCTACCTGGAAAACTACTTGTTCGTTTTTCTCTGCAACCATAGTGGCTTTTTCAGAGATAACCGGTCCAAGCAGAACCTTCATCAGGTTGTGATCATTTTTACGGACTTGGCTCATTTCAGCAACTCCTCAATTTTTGCAATCGCGGCTTTACTTACCAATACTTTTTTGTATTGAACCAAAGCCAATGGATCAGCGTGCTGTGGCTCGCACACAGCAACTTTATGCAAGTTGCGTGATGCCAAGAACAAATTCTCGCTAACCTGATCAACAATGATCAAGACTGAATCCAAGCCCATTGCTTTAACTTTGTCAGCTAATTCTTTAGTCTTGGGTGCATCGAGATTGAATTGATCAACCACATTCAAACGACCTTCGCGGGCTAACTGAGACAAAATTGATCTCATACCGGCGCGATACATTTTCTTGTTTACTTTTTGGCTGAAATTCTCTTCTGGAGAATTTGGGAATATACGACCACCTCCACGCCACAGCGGGGAAGAACTCATACCAGCACGAGCACGACCAGTACCTTTTTGACGCCAAGGTTTCTTAGTAGAGTGCTTAACTTGCTCACGGTCTTTTTGCGCACGGTTACCGCTACGCGCATTTGCTTGATAAGCAACTACAACTTGGTGCACCAATGCTTCGTTATATTCACGTTCGAATACTTCTGGTGAAGCTTGGAAGCCCGCACCTAAAGTACCGTTATCTTGGAGAAGCTTAAGTTCCATATTCGCTCTCCTTATTTCTTCTTCAACGGTGTCTTCACCGCTGGAGTAACAATTACTTTACCGCCTGGGGCACCTGGAATAGCGCCCTTAACCATGATGAGATTACGTTCTGCATCAATGCGTGCGATGACTAAATTTTGAACTGTTTTGGTAACGTCACCAAGGTGGCCTGTCATGCGCTTACCTGGGAAAACGCGGCCTGGATCTTGCGCCATACCAATGGAGCCTGGTACGTTATGTGAACGTGAGTTACCGTGCGATGCGCGACCAGAAGCGAAGTGATAACGCTTGATAGTACCTGCGTAACCTTTACCGATAGACACGCCTTGTACATCCACTTTTTGACCAGCAGTAAATGCAGCTTCAGCAGGAATTACTTGACCTGGTGTCATTTCTGCGATTTTTGCTGCGTCTAATTGAAATTCGTTGAGACCGTTACCAGCCATCACCCCTGCTTTAGCGAAGTGACCAGCCATTGCTTTGGTAACGCGAGTAGCTCTACGTGTGCCATGTGCCAACTGGATAGCATCATAGCCATCAGTTGCCTGGGTCTTGATTTGAGCGATTCTATTGTCGCTCACGTCGATTACGGTCACAGGAATTGATTCCCCTTCGTCCGTAAAAAGACGCGTCATGCCGACCTTGCGGCCGATTAAGCCTAAGCTCATATTCATGCTCCACGCCGACTGCGATTGGTCGGCAAAATTAATTTAAGTGATTTACAAGTAAAAATACTTCTAAATCAATAACTTACAACATTTATAATGCAGATAAAACCTTAAATTTCGCCCAAATAATCGAGCGAAGCCTTAGATTCTATCCTGAAAGTCCAGTCTTGGCAAGTGCCCAGACTGGAATTATTCCTTACTGCAACTTAATTTCGACGTCCACACCTGCTGGAAGGTCTAATTTCATCAAAGCATCTACTGTTTTCTCTGTAGGATCAACGATATCCATCAAACGAAGGTGCGTACGGATCTCTAATTGATCACGGGATGTCTTATTCACGTGTGGTGAACGCAAGATATCAAAACGCTCAATACGGGTTGGCAAAGGTACTGGACCCTTAACAACCGCACCAGTACGCTTAGCTGTATCAACGATTTCAGCTGCAGACTGGTCGATTAAACGGTAATCAAATGCTTTAAGGCGAATACGAATTTTTTGGTTTTGCATATTAATTCCAAAGAGCGGTGTGGTGCTGCCACGTTATACATCTAAAGAGCACGGTGACGTCAGCAGCACTGATGTCACCGGTTAGCAAACCGCTAATTATAATTACTAGTTACTACCTACCACTTAAGCCAAAATCTTTGCAACCACGCCGGCGCCAACGGTACGGCCACCCTCACGGATTGCAAAACGTAAACCTTCTTCCATCGCAATTGGCGCGATGAGTTTGACGGTAATCGTGACGTTATCACCTGGCATTACCATTTCTTTGTCTTTTGGCAACTCGATTGACCCTGTTACGTCTGTAGTACGGAAGTAAAACTGGGGACGATAGTTGTTAAAGAATGGCGTATGACGACCACCTTCATCTTTACCCAAGATATACACCTCGGCTGTAAAGTGTGTATGGGGGGTAATGGAACCTGGTTTGGCCAATACTTGGCCACGCTCCACTTCTTCCCGTTTAGTGCCGCGTAACAAGATACCGACGTTATCGCCAGCTTGTCCTTGGTCGAGCAATTTGCGGAACATTTCCACACCAGTACAAGTGGTCTTCAAAGTGGGTTTGATACCGATAATTTCGATCTCTTCACCCACCTTAACAACACCGCGCTCGATACGACCGGTCACTACAGTACCGCGACCAGAGATCGAGAACACATCTTCTACTGGCATCAAGAAGGCACCATCAATCGCGCGCTCTGGAGTAGGGATATACGTATCTAAAGCATCAGCCAATTTCATAATGGCTTCTTTACCCATTGGGCCTTCGTCGCCTTCAAGGGCTAACTTTGCAGAGCCTTGAATAATTGGGGTGTCATCGCCTGGGAAGTCATACTTAGACAAAAGCTCACGCACTTCCATTTCGACTAACTCGAGCAATTCAGCATCGTCCACCATATCGCACTTGTTTAAAAACACGACGATGTAAGGAACACCGACTTGGCGTGCCAAGAGGATGTGCTCACGGGTTTGGGGCATTGGGCCATCTGCTGCAGAGCACACCAAAATAGCGCCGTCCATCTGGGCAGCACCAGTAATCATGTTCTTCACATAGTCAGCATGTCCTGGGCAATCAACGTGCGCGTAGTGACGGTTAGCAGTCTCATACTCAACGTGCGCAGTATTAATCGTAATACCACGGGCCTTTTCTTCAGGAGCAGCATCGATCTGATCGTATGCTTTTGCTTCGCCACCGAATTGCTTTGAGAGCACGGTTGCAATTGCTGCTGTCAAGGTAGTCTTACCGTGGTCAACGTGACCGATAGTGCCTACGTTTACGTGCGGTTTTGTCCGCTCGAACTTTTCTTTTGCCATTTTTTGTCTGCCTTCTTTAGCTAGTCAATATTCAAAATAATGTGGATAAATTACTTCGCTTTAGCAGCCATGACTGCTTCAGCTACGTTTTTAGGTGCTTCTGTGTAATGCTTAAATTCCATGGTGTAGGTAGCACGACCTTGGGTCAACGAGCGCAAGCCAGTTGAGTAACCAAACATCTCGGCCAGTGGCACCTCAGCGCGTACGATCTTTCCGCCGCCTGGAATGTCATCCATACCTTGCAAAATTCCGCGACGTGATGAGAGGTCACCCATTACGTTACCCATGAAATCTTCTGGTGTTTCAACTTCTACGGCCATCATTGGCTCAAGTAATACTGGAGATGCTTTGCGCATACCATCTTTGAATGCCATCGAACCCGCCATCTTAAATGCGTTTTCATTGGAGTCAACATCATGGTATGAACCGAAGAACAATGTTGCCTTGATATCAACCACTGGGTAACCAGCCAAAATACCAGAGTTCAATGTTTCACGGATTCCTTTTTCTACTGCAGGGATGTATTCACGTGGAACTACACCGCCCTTAATAGCGTCAATGAATTCAAAACCTTTGCCTGGTTCCTGTGGCTCAAGCTTCAAAACTACGTGGCCATATTGACCGCGTCCACCGGACTGCTTTACAAACTTGCCTTCGATCTCTTCGCAAACTTTACGAATCGTTTCGCGGTAGGCAACTTGTGGCTTACCAACCGTTGCCTCAACGCCAAACTCACGGCGCATACGATCAACCAAGATTTCTAAATGGAGCTCGCCCATACCGGAAATAATCGTCTGCCCTGATTCTTCATCAGTCTTCACACGGAAAGAGGGATCTTCTTGTGCCAAGCGATTCAAAGCAAGGCCCATTTTCTCTTGGTCTGGCTTTGTCTTAGGCTCAACCGCCTGTGAGATCACTGGCTCTGGGAATACCATGCGCTCCAGGATCACAATGCTATCTGGATCGCATAAGGTTTCACCAGTAGTTGCATCCTTCAAGCCAACTGCTGCAGCGATATCACCCGCATGAACTTCTTTAATTTCTTCTCGTTGGTTTGCATGCATTTGCAGCAAACGACCAACACGCTCTTTCTTGCCCTTAATAGGGTTGTAGATCGTATCGCCAGACTTCATGACGCCCGAATAAACACGGAAGAAAATAAGCTGCCCAACGAATGGGTCAGTCATGATCTTAAATGCCAATGCGGAGAATTTCTCATCATCAGCAGCTTTACGGGTTGTAGGAGTTCCATCTTCCAATTCGCAAGGAACAGGAGGAACATCTAATGGGGATGGCAACAATTCAACCACTGCATCCAACATTGCCTGAACGCCCTTATTTTTGAAAGCCGTTCCGCACAACATTGGCACGATTTCATTGGCGATAGTACGTTGACGCAATGCACCTTTAATTTCTTCTTCGGTCAATGCTTCACCGCCTAGGTACTTTTCCATCAACTCTTCTGAGCTTTCTGCGGCAGCCTCAAGCATTTTTTCACGCCACTCTTCAGCAGATGCTTGTAACTCAGCAGGAATTTCTTCATAGCTGAACTTAGTACCTTGTGAAGCCTCATCCCAATAGATGGCTTTCATTTTGACCAAGTCAACAACGCCTTTAAAATTTTCTTCAGCGCCAATAGGAATTTGAATCAAGATAGGGTTCGCTTTAAGACGCATCTTCATTTGGTCATAAACCTTGAAGAAATTTGCGCCAGTACGGTCCATCTTGTTTACGAAGGCTAGGCGGGGAACTTGATACTTGTTCGCTTGACGCCAAACAGTTTCAGATTGTGGCTGCACACCACCAACCGCACAATAAACCATGCAAGCGCCATCAAGGACGCGCATTGAACGTTCAACTTCAATAGTAAAGTCTACGTGTCCTGGGGTATCAATAATATTGATGCGGTGCTCAGCAAAATTACCAGCCATACCCTTCCAGAAGGTAGTGGTAGCAGCAGAGGTAATCGTGATACCACGTTCTTGCTCTTGCTCCATCCAGTCCATAGTAGCTGCGCCATCATGCACTTCACCAATTTTGTGATTAACACCGGTGTAGAACAAAACACGTTCTGTAGTTGTGGTTTTACCTGCGTCAATATGCGCAGAGATACCAATATTGCGGTATCTATCGATTGGGGTTTTACGTGCCACTGTTGGTGCCTTTTCTTTGCTATTTAATTAGAAGCGGAAATGTGAGAAAGCTTTATTAGCTTCTGCCATACGGTGTACTTCTTCACGCTTCTTCATTGCTCCGCCGCGACCTTCTGCAGCTTCTAATAATTCGTTAGCCAAACGTTGTGCCATGGATTTTTCACCGCGTTTTTTAGCAGCTTCGCGCACCCAGCGCATTGCCAAAGCAGAACGGCGTGATGGACGAACTTCAACAGGAACCTGGTAGTTCGCACCACCAACACGACGACTCTTCACCTCAACCATTGGCTTAACGTTGCCCATGGCTGTTGAAAAAACTTCAAGTGGCTCTTTGTTTGCTTTTTTCTCGATGTGATCAAAGGCACCGTAAACGATACGCTCTGCAACCGATTTCTTGCCGTCCAACATCAGGACGTTCATGAATTTAGCGACTTCTACATTACCGAATTTTGGATCCGGCAAAATTTCCCGTTTGGGAACTTCACGACGACGTGGCATAACTACTCCTTCAGTTCAGTTAGGGGTGGCCCACATGGATCACCCGCTCCGGTTGTCCTACTATTTATCAATTGAAATACATCAACTTCTAAACGGAACAACCACTTACTTGTCTTTTAAGTCTGACAAAAATTGACTCTTACTGCGAATAACTTATTGCAAAAACTTCAACTACTGAATTATTAAACCTTAAGCAGCTTTCTTAGCGCGCTTAGCGCCGTACTTGGAACGTGACTGCTTACGGTCTTTAACACCTTGCAAGTCAAGTGAGCCACGAACGATGTGGTAACGCACACCCGGTAAATCCTTTACACGACCACCGCGGATTAATACTACTGAGTGTTCCTGGAGGTTATGGCCTTCACCACCAATGTATGAAATGACTTCAAAACCATTGGTTAGGCGAACTTTGGCTACTTTACGCAGCGCAGAGTTCGGTTTTTTAGGAGTGGTTGTGTACACACGTGTACATACACCACGGCGCTGCGGGCTGTTTTGCAGCGCAGGGCTCTTGCTTTTAACGGTAAGCCTTGATCGTGGCTTGCGTATTAATTGATTAATTGTTGGCATAAAATAGCTCGGTTAGTACTTCTTTGTTGCTTTCTTTAAGAAAATCAATGACTTAGAGATTTCAAGGTCAAAAAGACCTTCTTCTGAATCAGTAGAACTCAGCATTCTAGCCTGACCAGCCTTTTCCGTCAACCAAATGGGGAAAAAACTGGCCATTTCTGGCCAGAAATACCAAATTAGCTTGGATCAGCCTCCCCAGCAGGAGCAACGACTTCAGCCTCAACCTCTATAGGCATATTGGCCATTGCTTCTTCCTCGGCAGCAATCATCTGTGCGCGGTCACGCTCAAATTGCTCTCTGACCTTACGTGCACGGCGGTAAGACAAGCCAGTACCAGCAGGGATCAGGCGACCAATAATGACGTTTTCCTTGAGGCCACGGAGTGTATCGGTCTTGCCCATAATTGCAGCTTCGGTCAATACACGGGTGGTTTCTTGGAAAGAAGCCGCTGAAATGAAGCTATCTGTCGACAAGGATGCCTTGGTAATACCCAATAAGACGTTTTCGAACTGAGCTGGGCGCTTACCTGCAGCAATCACTAAATCATTCGCATCGTAGAGTTTTGAACGCTCAACCTGTTCACCAGTGATGTAAGCGGTATCGCCGCCATCAGTAATTTGCACGCGACGTAACATTTGACGCACGATCACTTCAATGTGCTTGTCATTAATCTTCACGCCTTGCAAGCGGTAAACGTCTTGAACTTCGTCCACGATGTATATAGCTAACTCCTCAATACCTCTAAGCGTCAAGATATCGTGTGGATCGGCTGGGCCTTCCACAATCATCTCGCCCTTGTTCACAACTTGACCGTCATGAACGAGAACTTGCTTCTCTTTAGGAATCAAGAATTCATTTGCTTCACCATCCATATCGGTAATCACCAGACGCTGTTTGCCTTTGGTTTCTTTACCGAAGGAAACTGTTCCAGTTACTTTAGCCAAGACGGCGGCATCTTTTGGTGAACGTGCTTCGAACAATTCTGCAACGCGTGGCAAACCACCGGTAATATCGCGAGTCTTCTGTGATTCGATTGGAATACGCGCCAATACTTCACCGACTTCAACCTTCTGGCCATCTTTAACAGTAATCAAAGCGCCAACTTGCAGGCCAATATTTACTGGATGGTCAGTACCAGCGATCAATACTTCTTCGCCTTTGGCATCGATCAAATTAATGAATGGACGAACGCCCTTGCTAGCAGCGCTACGGCGCTTACCATCAATTACCACGAGGGTAGAGAGTCCAGTTACCTCATCAACCTGCTTAGCTACTGTCACACCTTCTTCAACGTTGTCGAAGCGGGCGATACCAGCGTATTCAGAAATGATTGGACGAGTTAATGGATCCCATGTCGCCAAGCTTGCGCCGGCCTTGACTGCTGCATCTTCTTTTAGCAAGAGAGTGGCACCGTAAGGTACTTTATGACGCTCGCGCTCACGACCATTGTCATCCACGATCACAGCTTCGCCAGAACGTGAAATCACGATCTGCTCGCCCTTCGCGTTCTTCACAACACGCATCGTGCCAGAGAACTTCAACGCACCATTTGACTTGGCTTCAATATTACTTGCAACCAAAGCACGTGATGCCGCACCACCAATGTGGAAGGTACGCATGGTCAACTGTGTGCCTGGCTCACCGATAGACTGAGCAGCAATCACGCCTACTGCTTCGCCAACGTTGACCAAACCACCGCGACCCAAATCACGGCCATAGCACTTAGCGCACAAACCAAAGCGGGTTAAGCATGACAATACTGTGCGGACCTTCACTTCATCAATACCTAGGGCAACGATTTGATCAACATGATCTTCGTCGAGCAAGGTGTCATGAGGAACGATGACTTCCTGCGTGTCTGGGTGAACGACATCATCGATACACACACGACCCAAGATACGGTCACGCAATGCTTCGATAATTTCGCCGCCCTCAACCAGCGCCTTCATGGTTACACCAGAAGTTGCTCCACAATCATCTTCGATCACGACGAGATCTTGAGTAACGTCACACAAACGACGTGTCAAGTAACCTGAGTTAGCAGTCTTGAGCGCAGTATCGGCCAAACCTTTACGAGCACCGTGGGTTGAGATGAAGTACTGCAATACATTCAAACCTTCACGGAAATTCGCTGTAATTGGGGTTTCAATGATGGAGCCATCAGGCTTAGCCATCAAACCACGCATACCAGCTAACTGACGAATCTGCGCTGCAGATCCACGTGCACCAGAATCCGCCATCATGTAAATGGAGTTAAACGATTCTTGACGCACTGTTTTACCGTTACGATCGATCACGTCAACATGTGACAGCTCGTCCATCATTGCCTTACCAACCTGGTCACCAGCGGCACCCCAAATATCAACTACGTTGTTATAACGTTCTTGATTGGTTACAAGACCTGACATGAACTGCTTGTCATATTCTTTAACCTTATTAGAAGCTTCAGTGATGATGCGCTCTTTAGAGCTAGGAATCAGCATATCGTCGATCGCAACCGAGATACCGGCATTAGTCGCCAAGCGGAAACCAGACTGTAAGAGGCGGTCAGCAAAAATAACGGTTTCACGCAGACCACACTTACGGAATGAAGTATTGATCAAACGAGAAATTTCTTTTTTCTTCAGAGGCTTGTTAATTTCCTCAAAGGTCATGCCTTTAGGCAAGATCTCAGACAAAATTGCGCGGCCAACTGAGGTTTGATAAATCGAGGTCTTTTCAGCAAAACGGGCATCGCCCTCTGCTTTTTTGTCTACGATTTCATGCTCAGTAATCCGCACCGCAACGCGGGAAGCCAATTCAACTTGGCCAGCCTCGTATGCACGGACTACTTCGGTAATGTTAGCGAAGACCATGCCTTCACCCTTACCGTTGATCTTGTCACGGGTAGCGTAGTACAGACCCAACACCACGTCCTGGGAAGGAACGATTGATGGCTCGCCGTTGGCTGGGAACAATACATTGTTCGAAGCCAACATCAAGGTACGTGCTTCCATTTGCGCTTCGAGCGACAAAGGAACGTGAACTGCCATTTGGTCACCGTCAAAGTCGGCATTAAAAGCTGCGCAGACTAATGGGTGCAATTGGATTGCTTTACCTTCAATCAGCATTGGCTCAAAAGCCTGAATACCAAGACGGTGCAATGTAGGCGCACGATTCAACATGATTGGATGTTCACGAATCACTTCTTCGAGAATGTCCCAAACGATTGGCGTCTGGCTTTCAACCTCTTTCTTTGCAGCCTTGATGGTGGTTGCAATTCCCAAAGTTTCGAGCTTGTTGAAAATAAATGGCTTGAATAATTCCAAAGCCATCAATTTTGGTAAGCCACACTGATGTAACTTCAAGGTAGGGCCAACCACGATGACTGAACGACCAGAGTAGTCAACACGTTTACCCAACAAGTTTTGACGGAAACGACCGCTCTTACCTTTAATCATCTCAGCCAAGGACTTGAGAGGACGCTTGTTAGCGCCAGTCATAGCCTTGCCACGACGACCGTTATCGAGCAATGAGTCAACCGCTTCTTGCAACATCCGTTTTTCGTTACGAACGATGATCTCTGGTGCGCGCAACTCTAACAAACGCTTTAAACGATTGTTACGGTTAATTACGCGACGATAAAGGTCGTTCAAATCAGAGGTAGCAAAGCGACCGCCATCCAATGGCACCAATGGGCGCAATTCAGGTGGCAACACTGGCAATACTTCCATGATCATCCAGTCAGGCTTAATACCTGAAGTCTGGAACGCCTCGAGCACTTTTAAGCGCTTAGCGTATTTTTTGATCTTGGCATCGCTGCCAGTAGCTTTTAAGTCGGCACGAATGGTTTCTACTTCACGATCGATATCAATCGAACGCAGGAGATCACGAATACCTTCCGCGCCCATGATGGCAGTGAATGCACCATCACCATACTCTTCAGTCTTAGCAATGTATTCATCTTCAGACATGATCTGACCGCGCTTCATTGCGCCTTCAGGAGTCATGCCAGGATCAACCACTACATATGCCTCAAAGTAGAGAACGCGCTCGATATCACGCAATGTCATATCGAGAACCATACCCAAACGGGATGGCAAGGACTTCAAGAACCAGATGTGCGCTACAGGGGCTGCCAACTCAATGTGGCCCATGCGCTCACGACGTACCTTAGCGAGAGTAACTTCAACACCGCACTTCTCGCAGATAACTCCACGGAACTTTAAGCGCTTGTACTTACCGCATAAGCACTCGTAGTCTTTGGTTGGTCCAAAAATCTTGGCGCAGAACAAACCATCGCGCTCGGGCTTAAAAGTCCGATAGTTTATGGTTTCTGGTTTGCGTACTTCACCAAAAGACCATGAGCGAATTTTCTCAGGAGATGCGAGACCAATTTTGATGACATCAAACTGCTCTTCGCCCTGTGTCTGCTTAAATAAATCGAGCAATGCTTTCATATCAGTTGCGCTCCATGTCAATGTCAATACCCAACGAACGGATTTCTTTTACCAGTACGTTGAACGATTCGGGCATGCCAGCATCAATCGTGTGCTCACCCTTGACGATGTTTTCGTAAACCTTGGTACGGCCTGCGACGTCATCGGACTTCACTGTCAGCATTTCCTGCAAGACATATGAAGCACCGTATGCTTCGAGGGCCCAAACTTCCATCTCACCAAAGCGCTGACCACCAAACTGAGCTTTACCACCCAATGGTTGTTGCGTTACTAATGAGTAAGGTCCGGTAGAACGTGCGTGCATCTTGTCGTCAACCAAATGGTGGAGTTTCAAGACGTGCATTACGCCAACAGTCACTGGACGCTCAAACTGATCACCAGTTCGGCCGTCACACAGAATCATTTGCTGACGTGATGGGGTCATCTTCAAAGATTTAGCTACATCTTCTGGATAAGCCAACTCGAGCATGCGACTGATTTCTGCCTCTGTAGCACCGTCAAATACTGGGGTTGCAAATGGCAAGCCTTGGCGGAGATTCTCAGCCAAAACTGTGATCTGCTCATCAGTGAAATTATCGATGTCTTCAATGCGGCCAGTCTCGTTGTAAAGCTGCTTCAAGAACTTACGCAGTTCAGCTTGCTTAGCCTGTTCACGAACCATCTCATCAATACGCTTACCAATACCTTGAGCTGCCCAACCTAAGTGGGTTTCCAAGATTTGGCCTACGTTCATACGAGAAGGAACACCCAATGGGTTCAAGACGATGTCAACAGGGCGTCCGTCAGCCATAAATGGCATGTCTTCTGCAGGAGCGATTTTAGAAACCACCCCTTTGTTACCGTGACGTCCGGCCATCTTGTCACCAGGTTGCAGGCGACGCTTCACTGCCAAATACACCTTAACCATCTTCGTTACGCCAGGCTGCAAATCATCGCCTTGGGTAAGCTTAGTGCGCTTCTCTTCAAAAGCTTCGTCAAACTGTTTACGTTTCGCTTCTATAGAAGACTTGATTGCTTCGACTTGTGAGGCAACCTCATCATCCGCTGGACGAATATCAAACCAATGGAATTTATCTAAATCGGCAAGGTAATCCTTGTCGATTTTGCTGCCTTTAGCTAATTTCTTAGGACCGCCATTGACAACTTTACCGATCAACATCTTTTCTAAACGCATGAAGGCATCGCCCTCAACAATCCGCAACTGGTCATTTAAGTCCAAACGATAGCGTTGTAATTCTTCTTGAATAATTGCCTGTGCACGAGCATCGCGCTCAATACCTTCACGGGTGAAGACTTGAACATCGATAACGGTACCAATCATTCCGGAAGGTACACGCAAAGAAGTATCTTTAACATCAGACGCTTTTTCACCGAAGATCGCACGGAGGAGCTTCTCTTCAGGAGTGAGCGTCGTCTCACCCTTTGGAGTTACCTTACCAACCAATACGTCACCAGCTTCAACTTCGGCTCCGATATAAACAATACCGCTCTCATCCAAACGGGAGAGTTGTGACTCTGCCAAATTGGAGATATCGCGAGTAATTTCTTCTGAACCAAGCTTGGTATCACGAGCAACAACCGATAACTCTTCAATATGGATTGAGGTGTAACGATCGTCGGCAACAATTTTCTCAGAGATCAAGATGGAATCTTCGAAGTTGTAGCCGTTCCATGGCATAAATGCTACGGTCATATTTTGACCTAAGGCCAATTCACCTAAATCAGTAGATGCACCGTCGCCAACTACGTCACCACGTGCAACCCGATCGCCAACCTGAACGATTGGGCGCTGATTAATATTGGTATTTTGGTTTGAACGGGTGTACTTGATGAGGTTATAAATATCCACACCAACTTCACCAGCCGCGGTTTCGTCATCATTCACACGAATCACAACACGGTTTGCATCAACGTAGTCCACGATACCGCCGCGGTTAGCTAATACAACAGTACCGGAGTCAACTGCAACAATACGTTCTAAACCCGTACCAACCAATGGCTTATCTGGACGCAAACAAGGAACTGCTTGACGCTGCATATTCGCACCCATCAAGGCGCGGTTCGCATCATCGTGCTCTAAGAATGGTACAAGCGAAGCAGCCGCTGAAACGATCTGGCTAGGAGCAACGTCGATGAAATCGATGCGCTCTGGGCTCACCATCATGGTTTCACCAGCTTGGCGAGCAGAAACTAACTCATCAGCCAACTTACCATTCTTGTCAATTGTTGCATTGGCCTGAGCAATCACGTACTTCGCTTCTTCAATTGCTGAGAGGTAAACCACTTCATCGCTTACCTTGCTATTAGCAACCTTACGATATGGCGTCTCAAGGAAACCATGCTCATTCAAACGTGCAAATAAGGCGAGTGAGTTGATCAAACCAATGTTTGGTCCTTCTGGAGTTTCGATTGGGCAAACACGTCCGTAGTGGGTTGGGTGCACGTCACGCACTTCAAAGCCTGCGCGCTCGCGAGTCAAACCACCAGGTCCCAATGCAGAAATACGACGCTTGTGCGTGATTTCTGAGAGTGGGTTGGTTTGGTCCATAAACTGGGACAACTGTGAAGAACCGAAAAACTCACGAATTGCAGAAGAGATTGGCTTACTGTTAATCAAGTCATGTGGCATGAGGTTTTCAGTTTCGGCTTGACCGAGACGTTCTTTAACCGCACGCTCAACACGTGATAAACCAGCACGGAATTGGTTTTCAGCCAATTCGCCAACGCAACGTACACGGCGATTACCTAAGTGATCGATATCGTCTACTTCGCCCTTACCATTACGCAAATCTACGAGCAACTTAATAGTGTCAAGAATATCTTCGTTAGACAAGACCATGAGGCCTTCCATCTCAGCGCGGCCGAGACGGCTATTCACCTTCATACGCCCAACGCGGGATAAATCGTAGCTATCTTCGTTGTAGAACAAGCGTTGGAACAAGGCTTCAACGGCATCTTCTGTTGGCGGCTCGCCAGGACGCATCATGCGATAGATAGCGATACGAGCAGCCATCTGATCGGCAGTTTCATCAGTACGTAATGTCTGAGAAATATAAGCGCCTGAATCTAAATCATTGGTGTAAATGGTTTCCAGTTGCTTGATACCAGCATCGCGCAATGTAGCCAGCAACTCTTCAGTGATTTCATCGTTGGCATAAGCCAAGATTTCACCAGAATCTGGATCAACAATATTGCGTGCAACCACACGACCAACTAAATAGTCGTCTGGTACAGCGATTGTTTTTGTTTTAGCAGCTTCGAGTTCACGAATATGCTTAGCATTGATGCGCTTGTCTTTTTGAATGACAACTACGCCATTCTTGTCGAGCACATCAAAGTTAGCCAATTGGCCACGCAAACGCTCTGGAACAAATTCCATAGAAGCGCCATTCGCGGTCAAGGCAAAATGATCAAAATTGAAGAAGTTTGCAAGAATCTGTTCGTTGTTTAGGCCAATTGCTTTGAGCAAAATGGTGACAGGCATCTTACGACGACGGTCAACGCGGAAATACAGAATATCTTTTGGATCAAACTCGAAATCGAGCCATGAACCACGGTAAGGAATGATGCGTGCAGAGAACAGCAACTTACCGGAACTGTGGGTTTTGCCCTTATCGTGCTCGAAGAACACGCCTGGGGAACGGTGTAACTGAGAAACGATGACGCGCTCAGTGCCGTTGATCACAAAAGAGCCATTTTCAGTCATGAGTGGAATTTCACCCATGTAGACTTCGCTCTCTTTTACTTCTTTAACCTTAGTAGGCGCTTCGCGATCATAAATAATCAAGCGAACTTTTGCGCGTAAGGCAGAGTGGTATGTGTAACCACGTTGTTGACATTCTTTGACGTCAAACGGTGGTTGTGATAACTGGTAAGACACGTATTCCATACGTGCATAGCCGTTGTTAGACACAATTGGGAATGCTGATGTAAAGGCAGCTTGAAGTCCCTCAGTAAGACGAGACATTGCCGGCTTATCAGCCTGTAAAAATTTAGCGTAGGATTCCAGCTGCGTTGCGATCAGGTACGGAACCTGGTGGTTATTGACTCGCTTAGCAAAGCTTTTACGGACTCGCTTGCGTTCGGTGAAGCTATAGTTCATTTCATCTCCGAATTCAGCGACTGTACAAAGATTTGGCGATTGGCCACTACCAATCACTGGCGGACAACACTAAATCCTTAAGATCTAGTGTCCGACCAAACTTGCATTCTGCAGTCGTATCAGAAGGCAAACCCGATTTCAATCAGAAATGAAATCGGGTTTGACCACTAATGGTCAAACCCAACATGGCTAACGCTCCTTTTTGAGAAGCGCTAGCTGAGTTTTGTATTACTTAATTTCTGACTTAGCGCCAGCGTCATCAAGCTTTTTCTTGGCTTCTTCAGCTGTCTTCTTGTCTACAGCTTCTTTGATTGGCTTCGGTGCGCCATCAACCAAGTCTTTAGCTTCTTTCAAACCAAGGCCAGTAATTTCGCGAACTGCCTTAATTACTGAAACTTTGTTTGCACCAGCTTCGAGCAAGTTCACAGTGAATTCTGTTTGCTCTTCAGCAGCAGCTCCGCCACCGCCAGCACCAGCAGGACCAGCAACAGCCATGGCTGCAGCTGAAACGCCAAACTTCTCTTCGAACGCTTTAACCAAATCGTTCAAATCCATAACGGACATGCTACCTACTGCTTCAATGATTTCTTCTTTAGTAATCGCCATTTTTAGCTCCTAATACTTAAATAGTTAATCTGTCGCTTATTCAGCGGCAGGGGTTTCGTTTGCTTCTGTTCCAGCTTCTGGGGCTGCGGCTGCAGGCTCTGCACTTGCTTGTGGAGCGGCTGTTTCAGCAACTACCTCAGCTGGGGCTGCTACAACTTCAGCAACTTCGGCTACAGGTGCCGCAACTGGAGCGGGTGCTCCTGCTGCCTTTTGTGCTGCTACTGCGCCCAATACGCGAGCCATTGCAGAAACTGGGGCCAACATCACACCCAACAACTGCGATAACAACTCATCGCGGCTTGGAATAGACGCAAGGGATTTAACGCCCGCTACATCTAACAGCTTGCCGTTATATAAGCCGGCAGTAATAACTAGCTTGTCTTGAGTCTTAGCAAAGTTCTGCAATACTTTTGCGGAAGCAATCGGATCAGCAGAGATGCCATAGATCAAGGGGCCAACCATCGAATCAGCTAGGGGCTCAAACTGTGTGCCTTGTGCAGCACGACGTGCCAATGTGTTCTTCAAAACGCGAAGATAGACACCTTGGTCACGTGCGCTAGCACGTAGCTTTGTCAACTGCTCTACTGGAATACCACGGTATTCAGCGAGCACGACAGTTTGGGCTCCAGCCAATTGAGCGCCGACAACAGCAACAATCGCTTTTTTGTCTTGTACATTCAAAGGCACGGTTTAACTCCATAAAAACCAACTGTTTCCAGTTGGGGTTACACACCAGCGTCTGATCATTTGTTCACAAAAACTCTTGTGAAAATCTTTTCAGGGTCGCCATCTGCGCTGGCCATTACTTTCGTAAGGATTAAGAATTAACTCTTTACAAGCAACTAATTCGCCAACGGTCTTTGATGTTCGACTCCCGCCCAAAGAGCAGGAGTCGACCCAAAGTTCTTTTTTGTTACAAGCTTTAAGCAGCTGCCTGTAACGATGCTTGGTCCACACGTACGCCTGCACCCATAGTGCTGCTTACGGCAACCTTCTTTAAATAAATTCCCTTAGATGCAGGAGGTCTTGCTTTATTCAAGGCCTCAAGCAATGCGAGTAAGTTCGATTTCAATGCAGTTGGCTCGAATGAACGACGGCCAATACTTGCGTGCACGATACCGGCCTTGTCAACGCGGAACTGAACTTGACCTGCTTTTGCATTTTTCACTGCAGTAGCGACGTCAGGAGTCACTGTTCCTACTTTTGGATTTGGCATCAAACCCCGTGGGCCCAATACTTGACCTAAGGTACCCACAATTTTCATGGTGTCAGGAGATGCGATCAAAATATCGAAATCAATTTTGCCGCCTTTAATTTGTTCGGCAAGCTCTTCCATGCCTACGATTTCTGCGCCAGCGGCTTTAGCTTGCTCAGCCTTCTCGCCTTGAGCAAAAACCGCTACACGAACATGCTTACCTGTACCAGCTGGGAGCACTACTGCGCCACGCACAACTTGGTCAGATTTCTTAGCATCAATACCCAACTGAACAGCAACGTCGATAGACTCATCAAACTTGGCGGTTGCACACTCTTTAACGAGGTTCAATGCATCGTCTAATGAATAGAATTTGTTGCGATCAACTTTAGATTGCATCGCTTTAACGCGTTTAGATAACTTAGTCATGATTAGAGACCTTCCACTGTGATGCCCATGGAGCGGGCGCTACCAGCGATAGTTCTGACAGCTGCGTCCATATCAGCTGCTGTCAAGTCTGGCATTTTTGCTTTAGCGATTTCTTCTGCTTGAGCACGAGTAATTTTTCCTACCTTGTCGGTATGCGGACGTGGAGATCCTTTTTCGATCTTCGCAGCCTTCTTAATCATGATGGTTGCCGGAGGAGTCTTCATGATGAACGTGAAGCTCTTATCGGCGAAAGCTGTAATCACAACTGGAATTGGTAGACCTGGCTCCATGCTCTGAGTTTGAGCATTGAACGCCTTACAGAATTCCATAATGTTAAGGCCGCGTTGACCCAATGCTGGACCTACGGGTGGTGATGGATTTGCTTTACCTGCAGGTATCTGCAGTTTAATAAAGCCAATAATCTTCTTTGCCATGTGTTGCTCCTGAAAGCGCGCCTAACCATATAAGGAAAGACCGCTGTTGAGTAAACGCTTTGCTAGTTTTTGGCTTTCTAGCGCCGCTCCTCGGTTATTACTAACCTCTTCACTGCTAACTTCTGAAACCAGGACTAAGTCCTTGTTTTTACATCTTTTCTACTTGGCCGAACTCCAGTTCAACTGGGGTACCGCGACCAAATATTGTAACAGAAACGCGTAATCTTGACTTCTCATAATTGACTTCTTCAATATTTCCGTTGAAATCAATAAATGGACCTTCTTTAACGCGCACAATCTCACCAACCTCAAATAGGGTCTTAGGCTTGGGTTTATCAACCCCCGCCTGCATTTGATCCATGATTTTTGCCACTTCAGCCGTAGAAATAGGGCTTGGACGATTACGCACGCCGCCGACAAAACCGGTCACTTTTGGCGTATTTTTCACCAAATGCCAGCTCTCATCGGTCATTTCCATCTCAATCAGGACGTATCCTGGGAAAAAACGACGCTCAGTGACTGTTTTTGTGCCGGATTTGATTTCCACAACTTCTTCGGAGGGTACCAAAATACGGCCAAATTTTTCAGGCATGCCTGAGCGTGCAATACGCTCTTCAAGGCCCTTTTTGACACTTTTTTCCATTCCGGAATAAGCATGAATAACGTACCAGCGCATGCTGCCGGTAGCTTGTGGGTTTACGGCCAATTCGGAATCAGTCATTTTTTCTTACTCACTTCCAGCCTAAGAAGACTGAAAAAACTAGCCATTCAATCAATTTGTCTGCAAGCCATAGAAACAGGGACATGATCAGAACAAAGCCAAATACGACCAGAGTCATCTGGTTCGTCTCTTTACGACTTGGCCAAACAACCTTTTTTACTTCATACCAAGAATCTTTTGCATAGGCAATAAAACGACGCCCATCCGGTGAAATCGCCACAATTAAAACTGCTGCAGCAATGCCGCCAAACAAGACAGCCAAACGCAACCATAAAGATTGGTCGGCCAGCGTGTAATAGAGCACCAACGCAGCAACGACGATTAAAGCAGCGAGTCCGGAGACCCAGCTACTCTTTTCTTCAGATTGACTTACTGTTTGTTGTGACATATTGCTTTCAGTTCAAATCGTGGCAGGGGCGGAGGGCATCGAACCCCCAACCTTTGGTTTTGGAGACCAACGCTCTGCCAATTGAGCTACACCCCTTTATAAAAACTCATTGCAACTAACTACTAAGCCAAAATCTTTGCAACCACGCCGGCGCCAACGGTACGGCCACCCTCACGGATTGCAAAACGTAAACCTTCTTCCATCGCAATTGGCGCGATGAGTTTGACGGTAATCGTGACGTTATCACCTGGCATTACCATTTCTTTGTCTTTTGGCAACTCGATTGACCCTGTTACGTCTGTAGTACGGAAGTAAAACTGGGGACGATAGTTGTTAAAGAATGGCGTATGACGACCACCTTCATCTTTACCCAAGATATACACCTCGGCTGTAAAGTGTGTATGGGGGGTAATGGAACCTGGTTTGGCCAATACTTGGCCACGCTCCACTTCTTCCCGTTTAGTGCCGCGTAACAAGATACCGACGTTATCGCCAGCTTGTCCTTGGTCGAGCAATTTGCGGAACATTTCCACACCAGTACAAGTGGTCTTCAAAGTGGGTTTGATACCGATAATTTCGATCTCTTCACCCACCTTAACAACACCGCGCTCGATACGACCGGTCACTACAGTACCGCGACCAGAGATCGAGAACACATCTTCTACTGGCATCAAGAAGGCACCATCAATCGCGCGCTCTGGAGTAGGGATATACGTATCTAAAGCATCAGCCAATTTCATAATGGCTTCTTTACCCATTGGGCCTTCGTCGCCTTCAAGGGCTAACTTTGCAGAGCCTTGAATAATTGGGGTGTCATCGCCTGGGAAGTCATACTTAGACAAAAGCTCACGCACTTCCATTTCGACTAACTCGAGCAATTCAGCATCGTCCACCATATCGCACTTGTTTAAAAACACGACGATGTAAGGAACACCGACTTGGCGTGCCAAGAGGATGTGCTCACGGGTTTGGGGCATTGGGCCATCTGCTGCAGAGCACACCAAAATAGCGCCGTCCATCTGGGCAGCACCAGTAATCATGTTCTTCACATAGTCAGCATGTCCTGGGCAATCAACGTGCGCGTAGTGACGGTTAGCAGTCTCATACTCAACGTGCGCAGTATTAATCGTAATACCACGGGCCTTTTCTTCAGGAGCAGCATCGATCTGATCGTATGCTTTTGCTTCGCCACCGAATTGCTTTGAGAGCACGGTTGCAATTGCTGCTGTCAAGGTAGTCTTACCGTGGTCAACGTGACCGATAGTGCCTACGTTTACGTGCGGTTTTGTCCGCTCGAACTTTTCTTTTGCCATTTTTTGTCTGCCTTTAGTTAACTCTTAAACCAAAATCACAAATACACAATTAATAAACCAAACATGGTGCCCATGGGCAGGATCGAACTGCCGACCTCTCCCTTACCAAGGGAGTGCTCTACCACTGAGCCACATGGGCGAAATCTAATGCTGCAAATACTGGAGCGGGATAAGAGAATCGAACTCTTGACCGAAGATTGGAAATCTGCTGTTTTACCATTAAACTAATCCCGCACATCTGGTGGAGGGGGTAGGATTCGAACCTACGTAGGCATAGCCAACAGATTTACAGTCTGCCTCCTTTAGCCGCTCGGACACCCCTCCGCGAACCCAATATTCTGACTCCAAATGGAGCATCTGTCAATCACTCTAAACGCTTTGCACAAGTAAAAACGCCCAGACCTAAAAGGGTCTGGGCGTCGCATTGGTGCCCGGCAGTTACCTACTTTCACACGGGTAATCCGCACTATCATCGGCGTAGAATCGTTTCACTGTCCTGTTCGGGATGGGAAGGAGTGGTTCCAATTCGCTATGGTCACCGGGCGTAGAGGGTCGAGTTGCTGATAAATCAACAACTCTATTTGAGTAAGCATGTAATAAGGATGCAGATTAAATCTGGCAAACATCCAACACAATAGTGCTGGTTATAGGATCAAGCCTAACGGGCAATTAGTATCGGTTAGCTTAATGCATTACTGCACTTCTACACCCGACCTATCAACGTTGTGGTCTTCAACGACCCTTTATGTAGGTTAAACCTACGGGAGATCTCATCTTCAGGCAAGTTTCCCGCTTAGATGCTTTCAGCGGTTATCTCTTCCATTCATAGCTACCCTGCGATGCTTCTGGCGAAACAACAGGTACACCAGCGGAATGTCCACTCCGGTCCTCTCGTACTAGGAGCAGCCCCCGTCAAATCTCCAACGCCCATGGCAGATAGGGACCAAACTGTCTCACGACGTTTTAAACCCAGCTCACGTACCTCTTTAAATGGCGAACAGCCATACCCTTGGGACCGGCTACAGCCCCAGGATGAGATGAGCCGACATCGAGGTGCCAAACACCGCCGTCGATATGAACTCTTGGGCGGTATCAGCCTGTTATCCCCAGAGTACCTTTTATCCGTTGAGCGATGGCCCTTCCATACAGAACCACCGGATCACTATGACCTGCTTTCGCACCTGCTCGACTTGTCGGTCTCGCAGTTAAGCACGCTTTTGCCATTGCACTTTAGGTACGATGTCCGACCGTACCAAGCGTACCTTCGTACTCCTCCGTTACACTTTGGGAGGAGACCGCCCCAGTCAAACTGCCTACCATGCACTGTTCCCGACCCGGATAACGGGCCAAGGTTAGAACCTCAAATAAATCAGGGTGGTATTTCAAGGTTGGCTCCAACAGGACTAGCATCCTGCTATCAACGCCTCCCACCTATCCTACACAGACCGATTCAAAGTCCAATGCAAAGCTACAGTAAAGGTTCATGGGGTCTTTCCGTCTAGCCACGGGTAGATTGCATCATCACAAACATTTCAACTTCGCTGAGTCTCAGGAGGAGACAGTGTGGCCATCGTTACGCCATTCGTGCAGGTCGGAACTTACCCGACAAGGAATTTCGCTACCTTAGGACCGTTATAGTTACGGCCGCCGTTTACTGGGACTTCAATCAAGAGCTTGCACCCCATCATTTAATCTTCCAGCACCGGGCAGGCGTCACACCCTATACGTCCACTTTCGTGTTTGCAGAGTGCTGTGTTTTTATTAAACAGTCGCAGCCACCTTTTTATTGCAACCCTTTCGTCCTCCCCTTGTACAGAGTCAAACTACCAGGGCGTACCTTATCCCGAAGTTACGGTACAAATTTGCCGAGTTCCTTCTCCTGAGTTCTCTCAAGCGCCTTAGAATACTCATCTCGCCCACCTGTGTCGGTTTGCGGTACGGTCTTGTTAGACTGAAGCTTAGAGGCTTTTCTTGGAACCACTTCCAATTGCTTCGTGAATAAATTCACTCGTCTCACGCCCTTGAATTACGCTACCGGATTTACCTAATAGCCATCTCCAACGCAAGAACCGGGACTTCCAACACCCGGACAACTTTCCGCGATCCGTCCCCCCATCGCATCTAACAATGGTCAAGGAATATTAACCTTGTTCCCATCAGCTACGCATCTCTGCCTCGCCTTAGGGGCCGACTCACCCTGTTCCGATGAACGTTGAACAGGAAACCTTGGGCTTACGGCGAGGGGGCTTTTCACCCCCTTTATCGCTACTCATGTCAGCATTCGCACTTCTGATACCTCCAGCATCCTTTACAAGACACCTTCACAGGCTTACAGAACGCTCTCCTACCATCACATTGCTGTGATCCGCAGCTTCGGTTATATGCTTAGCCCCGTTACATCTTCCGCGCAGGACGACTCGATCAGTGAGCTATTACGCTTTCTTTAAAGGATGGCTGCTTCTAAGCCAACCTCCTGACTGTTTTAGCCTTCCCACTTCGTTTCCCACTTAGCATATATTAGGGACCTTAGCTGGCGGTCTGGGTTGTTTCCCTCTTGACACCGGACGTTAGCACCCGATGTCTGTCTCCCGTGCTTGCACTTGTAGGTATTCGGAGTTTGCTATGGCGCAGTAATCCGCAATGGACCCCACTACCATGACAGTGCTCTACCCCCTACAGTGATACACGAGGCACTACCTAAATAGTTTTCGGAGAGAACCAGCTATTTCCAGTTTTGTTTAGCCTTTCACCCCTATCCACAGCTCATCCCCTAACTTTTCAACGTTAGTGGGTTCGGTCCTCCAGTACGTGTTACCGCACCTTCAACCTGGCCATGGATAGATCAACTGGTTTCGGGTCTACACCCAGCAACTAGCGCCCTATTCGGACTCGCTTTCGCTACGCCTTCCCTATTCGGTTAAGCTTGCTACTGAATGTAAGTCGCTGACCCATTATACAAAAGGTACGCAGTCACCCCTTACGAGGCTCCTACTGTTTGTATGCACACAATTTCAGGATCTATTTCACTCCCCTCCCGGGGTTCTTTTCGCCTTTCCCTCACGGTACTTGTTCACTATCGGTCGATTACGAGTATTTAGCCTTGGAGGATGGTCCCCCCATATTCAGACAGGATTTCTCGTGTCCCGCCCTACTTGTCTCTAGCCTAGTACCACTCAATAATTTTCACATACGGGACTATCACCCTTTATTGTTGGACTTTCCATTCCATTCTGTTAATTACTGAGATATCACTAGAAGGCTCTTCCCATTTCGCTCGCCACTACTTTGGGAATCTCGGTTGATGTCTTTTCCTCTTGCTACTTAGATGTTTCAGTTCACAAGGTTCGCTTCTCATACCCTATGTATTCAGGTATGGATACCACAAAAGTGGTGGGTTTCCCCATTCAGAAATCCCCGGATCAAAGCTTATTTACCAGCTCCCCGGGGCTTATCGCAGGTTATAACGTCTTTCGTCGCCTGTAATCGCCAAGGCATCCATCATGTGCACTTATTCACTTGATCCTATAACGAGCACCATTGCTAGTACCTGTTACAGGTTTTACTTCTACTTCTGACATGTTTGCCGTAATCCAAACTGTAAGTACTTTGTTAAGAACTTGGTAAAACTCGTTTGTATTACTGATTGATGATTCAATCTTTACCCTTATTACATTGTCAAATGTCCTCTCAAAGAAACATTTGACACTTTGCTTACTCAAATTTTTAAAGAACAGCCATAAATGGCAAAACTAAACGATTAGGAAATCGCTTAGTTTTGACATTTAGATGATGGTGGAGGATGACGGGATCGAACCGACGACCCCCTGCTTGCAAAGCAGGTGCTCTCCCAGCTGAGCTAATCCCCCAACGTCCCACTAAGAATGTTTCTGGCTGGTGGTGGGTCTGGTAGGACTTGAACCTACGACCCCTGCGTTATCAACACAGTGCTCTAACCAGCTGAGCTACAGACCCGTGGCTTTTATTGTCAACCGATAAGTGTGGGCACTATAGCTCCAGCATCTTTCTCTAGAAAGGAGGTGATCCAGCCGCACCTTCCGATACGGCTACCTTGTTACGACTTTACCCCAGTCATGAACCCTGCCGTGGCAGTCGCCCTCCTTGCGGTTAGGCTAACGGCTTCTGGCAAAACCCACTCCCATGGTATGACGGGCGGTGTGTACAAGACCCGGGAACGTATTCACCGCGACATTCTGATCCGCGATTACTAGCGATTCCAGCTTCACGTAGTCGAGTTGCAGACTACGATCCGGACTACGATGCATTTTCTGAGATTAGCTCCCCCTCGCGGGTTGGCAACCCTCTGTATGCACCATTGTATGACGTGTGAAGCCCTACCCATAAGGGCCATGAGGACTTGACGTCATCCCCACCTTCCTCCGGTTTGTCACCGGCAGTCTCTTTAGAGTGCTCTTGCGTAGCAACTAAAGACAAGGGTTGCGCTCGTTGCGGGACTTAACCCAACATCTCACGACACGAGCTGACGACAGCCATGCAGCACCTGTGTTCACTTTCTCTTACGAGCACCTAATGTATCTCTACTTCGTTAGTGACATGTCAAGGGTAGGTAAGGTTTTTCGCGTTGCATCGAATTAATCCACATCATCCACCGCTTGTGCGGGTCCCCGTCAATTCCTTTGAGTTTTAATCTTGCGACCGTACTCCCCAGGCGGCTGACTTCACGCGTTAGCTACGTTACTCAGGATGAAAATCCCGAACAACTAGTCAGCATCGTTTAGGGCGTGGACTACCAGGGTATCTAATCCTGTTTGCTCCCCACGCTTTCGTGCATGAGCGTCAGTGTTATCCCAGGGGGCTGCCTTCGCCATTGGTATTCCTCCACATATCTACGCATTTCACTGCTACACGTGGAATTCTACCCCCCTCTGACACACTCTAGCTATACAGTCACAGGCGCCATTCCCAGGTTAAGCCCGGGGATTTCACGCCTGTCTTGTATAACCGCCTGCGCACGCTTTACGCCCAGTAATTCCGATTAACGCTCGCACCCTACGTATTACCGCGGCTGCTGGCACGTAGTTAGCCGGTGCTTATTCTTCAGGTACCGTCATTCCCGGACTGTGTTAGAGCCGGTGTTTCTTCCCTGACAAAAGAGCTTTACAACCCGAAGGCCTTCTTCACTCACGCGGCATTGCTGGATCAGGGTTTCCCCCATTGTCCAAAATTCCCCACTGCTGCCTCCCGTAGGAGTCTGGGCCGTGTCTCAGTCCCAGTGTGGCTGATCGTCCTCTCAGACCAGCTATTGATCGTCGCCTTGGTGGGCTTTTACCCCACCAACAAGCTAATCAAGCATCGGCCGCTCTAATCGCGCGAGGTCTTTCGATCCCCCGCTTTCCCCCTCAGGGCGTATGCGGTATTAGCACAGCTTTCGCTGCGTTATCCCCCACGATAAGGTACGTTCCGATGTATTACTCACCCGTTCGCCACTCGCCACCAGGTGCAAGCACCCGTGCTGCCGTTCGACTTGCATGTGTAAGGCATGCCGCCAGCGTTCAATCTGAGCCAGGATCAAACTCTTCAGTTCAATTCCTGTGATCCTTGCGGATCGTCGCACTCATTCAAGAAATTGACTTGGTAATAAAACCAAATCTTTTTACTGTCTATGAGTACTATTTGTTTACATCTGTCCCGAAGGACTGGATGCTTTCGCCTAGTACCCACAATTATCGGTTGACTAATTTTTAAAGAGGGCTGACTTGTTTGAAATAACATTCAGCAGAGAGGTGAGACTATAGCGTACTTATGAGGGGTCGTCAACACCTTTCGTAGTCTTTTTCTTAAAAAGAGCGAGGTTTTTACTGATTCTAAAAATAAAATGAATGAAATCAACGGCATGTCTTTTTGAAAAAAATTGAATTTTTTTCAATTTCTCTTGTTTTTACATAATTTTGAGCTCGGGTAGACCCTAGCAAGCTGCATTTTTGATGCTTTTTTCGCACATTGGCTGCATATTAATTAGGGAAAACCCTGTGATTTACATATAACCCTGCTACTATGTTTGCATGAACAATGAATTAGTAAATAACCGCTTGTCCAGAGCCCCCTATACGGCTGGACAAGCAGTTCCTGTAAGAGAGCTCCATGCCGGACATAGAGAAGAAATTCTTCAGCATCTATTGCAGCTTGGTGAGGACGACCGGCGCCTTCGATTTGGTACTCAAACACCAGATGAGGTCATTCAGCATTACGTAGAACGGCTGGACTTCAATAGGGACGCCATCTTTGGCGTCTTTGATTTGAATTTAAAGCTCGTTGGGATGGCGCATTTGGCTTATTTACCTGAAGTGAAGGGCAAAGCCCATGCCGCTGAATTTGGTGTATCCGTATTGCCAGAAGGGCGCGCGCAGGGCATTGGTACGGCCTTATTGCAGCGTTCAGCCGTTCATTCCCGCAATACCAACATCCAAACCCTATTTGTTCACTGCCTAGCCAACAATAAAGCGATGATGCATTTGGCACAAAAGGCTGGCATGTCGGTTGAATACGCCTATGGCGATGCTGATGCCTACCTAAAGCTGCCGCCAGCAAGTCCAGCCACTATTGTGGAAGAGGCTGCTAAAGAACAATGGGCTGATATGGATTACGCGCTGAAAGAAAATCTAAAGCGCTCAAATCAAGCTTGGTGGTGGTTCCTAGGCAGACCTGGACTGGCCCCTTAATTCTCATTTGGCGCGCCACGCAGGATCCAGCCCGCCAGTAGAGATAAATCTGCTTCGCTTAACTTAGCATTCGCAGGCATAGGCACAACCCCCCAAGAACCTGACCCACCTTTGGCAATTTTATTTTTCAAAAAAGTTTGCGCGTTACTGTCATTTTTATATTTCTGTGCAACGGATTGAAAGCTAGGCCCAACAATTTTTTTATTGTTTGCATGACAACCTAGGCACGCGTTTTGTTTTGCAATAGCAAATGCTTTTTGATCTTCGCTCCTTGCTTGCACATTCGGAAGATGCAATGCAAGCAGGGCAAATAAAAAAACTATCTTTACCGCTCTACATAAAGCCATTACTAACAATCTTGTCTAAAAAAATAATTAATTCTTTGGGGGGCTATCTGGCTGCGATTGATCCGCTTTGCCTTGCTTTTCAAGGCGCACTTTCTCAGCATCAGAAATAATGTCAAAGTAAACATACACATCTTTCACACCACTGGTATTGCTTGCGATTTTCTTTGCAAGATCAGCTTCGCTTTGCGTCAAGATGCCCATCAAATAAATACTGCTACCTTCAGCAACAATAGCCATTGAATTCGATGGCAACTGCTCAGTAAAAATCATTTGCGTTTTGATCTTCGACTCTAAATAAGAATCGTTAGCGCGTGATGTATAGCTGCTGTTGGGGCCAATAATCAATTCGTTAAACACGGAACGCGCATTCTTCATTGCCTTTGCATATGCCCCTGCCTCGCCTTTAATGTCAGCATCTTTTACTTCACCGGTAAGCAATACTTTTTGATTAAACGAAGTTACGTTGATATGTGCGTTGTCGCCAAATTTTTTGGCAAGCGCATTATTGGCCTCTAGCTCAATACCCTTATCGATAGCTTGTACTCCAGGGGTGCGACGATCCGCCATAATGGCTGCGCCAGCTGCAACACCACCAACGGCCACTACTGCACAAGATGAGAGTTGCAATACAGCAAGTGCAACTATTGCTAACTTACCTAGAGAATGAATTCGCATTGGGTATTTTCTTTATAAGATTGTTTAGTCGTACAACACGTGATCAACTCCATCGCATAAGGCGTGGAGTAAAACCAAATGGGTTTCTTGAATACGGGCAGTGCGAGTGGAGGGTGCACAAAGATGAATATCCTCTTGATCCAACAAGGTGGCAATCTTGCCGCCGTCATTACCCGTGAACGCAATAATTTTGATGCCCATCTTTTTTGCAGCTTCTATTGCTTTGACGACATTTTTAGAATTACCAGATGTAGAAATTCCTAAAAGGATGTCGCCTTTTTTTCCAAGGCCCCGCACTTGCTTACTAAAAATTTCATCGTAGCTGTAATCGTTGCCAACAGCAGTAAGGATTGAAGTATCTGTAGTAAGCGCAATTGCCGCCAGTTCTTCACGCTCACGCTCAAATCTACCAATCAGCTCTGCTGCAAAGTGCTGAGCATCGGCTGCAGAACCGCCGTTACCGCAAGCCATTACTTTGCCGCCAGCCCGCAAACATTTAACCATTGCCAGTATCCCAAGCGCTACGGAATCTGGAAGAACTTTCTCAGCCTCTTGCTTTACTGCAATGCTGTCTAAAAAATGTTGCGATGCGCGCTTGCGCAAACGTTCGATAGTGTCTTTATCCATGTCAATATTATGCGCCAAAGCTGCCATATTTTCTAATGCGGCCAGCTAAAGCAAAAGCAACGTATCCTCTTGTTTATTGAACATTCTTAGGTAAAAGATACCCTTCATGGATTTAGGCTCATTTGATTTTCTAAAACAACAGGATTTACCGCTTGGTTCCCTGTATATGATTGCCACGCCTATAGGCAACCTGGGCGACATTACTTTGCGCGCGCTACACGTACTTAATGCAGTAGACGGCATTGCCTGTGAAGATACGCGACATAGTGCGTCTCTTTTGCAGCAATTTGGTATTCACAAAAAATGTTTAGCACTTCATGAACATAATGAAGTGGGCGGGGCCCAGACTGTTATTCAACACCTAGCCAACAATGAGCGCTGGGCCTATATATCGGACGCTGGCACCCCTGGCGTTTCTGACCCGGGGGCAAGATTGGTTTATGAAGTTCAAAAAGCAGGTTTTCGAGTAATTCCTGTGCCTGGCGCAAGCGCTGTGTCTTGCGCGATCTCTGCTGCTGGTAAGGTCATGATGAACGCGGAAGGGCGCTTTCAGTTTTTAGGCTTTTGGCCGAATAAAACCAAAGAGCGCGATGCTTTGATACAAGATATTTGTAACAGTAAAAAAACCAGTATCTTTTTTGAGTCACCCCATCACATCCGTGAAACCCTACTTTTTTTAGCTAAGGCTTTAGAGTCAGATCGTCACATATTTATTTGTCGGGAGTTAACCAAAAAATTTGAACAGCTTGTTTCTCTTCAAGTCGCGGAGATTGCCGCATGGCTAGAAACTACCGAAAGCCTCAAGGGCGAGTTTGTTATTCTAGTCGCACCCCGCCAGGCTAAGTCTGATGAGGCTCCAGAGCATGCCACGCTCTTAGGGTGGGCAAATGCATTAAGCCCCTATCTCGGTAGCAAAGAAATTGCTGCAGTTTTATCGCAAGCATTAGGGCTAACTAAAAAAGAAGCCTATCAAATTGCATTGGATGCCAAAGATGAAAGTTCTGAGAAATAAAAAAGCTGGCATATAGCCAGCTTTTTTACTGAATGCTAAATATCTTTACTTCGCATCTGGTGCTTTACCATCCGCCGGAATGCTGGAATCTTGGAAATTGAGCTGTGCAACCGGCTTAATTAATTGCTCAGCAGAAGCTGAGCTGTCGCCGCGCTTGCCATTGTTTACAAACACCAATAGCAACAAAATAATGATGAGGGGCACAAAAAAACTGGCAAAAACTATGATGATCAGCTGTTTTGGGGTTTTAATTAGATTTCCGTGCTCGTTGCTCATAGGAATTTCTTATTTGGCGGGTTTTAGAGTTGATTTGCAAAGATTATAACTAGAGAGCAGGGGTATAGACACTTACAATAGCGAAGTTGCCAGTTTTTGCTCTGGCGCCCGTAGCTCAGTGGATAGAGTATTGGCCTCCGAAGCCAAGGGTCGCAGGTTCGATTCCTGCCGGGCGCGCCAAAACAAAGGGGGTTTTTGACCTACATCATGCACAGAAAAACAAAAACCACTATCATTTGCGTCTAACTTATTGATTCTTATCGTGTCTACAAATCTAAATTCAGCCCTTTCAGAGCCCTCTCTGACAAACCCCTTGTCCCCTGAGGCACCATTACCTCACCGAAAAATCATTCGGAGCTGGTTAATCCCCATGGCGCAGGGCGAAACTGGGCGTGCAATTATGCTTCTCTTCATTGATGCTGCTTTATGGCTTGCCTGTATTGCTGGCACGATCTTTGTTGAAAATATTCTGCTCAAAATAATATTTGGCTTAGTAGCCGGCTTTGTGACTGGACGCATTTTCATTCTGGGCCATGACGCATGCCATCAAAGCTTCACCCCCAATCGTGAACTCAATAAAATATTGGGGCGCATTGCATTTTTACCTTCACTTACCCCCTATAGCTTATGGGACGTAGGTCATAACGTAGTGCATCACGGGCAAACAAACCTCAAAGGATTTGATTTCGTTTGGGCGCCTTTATCTAAAGAAGAATTTGACGCCTTACCCACATGGCGTAAGGCTCTAGAGCATCTTTATCGTAGTGGCTGGGGTCCTGTCTTCTACTACCTCATTGAGATTTGGTGGAGACGTGAGTACTTCCCAAATGCTAAAAACAAGCCTGGCGATCGCCCGATTTTCTTAAAAGACAACTTGTTAGTTACGGGTTTTGCAATTGTGTGGATTGCTTGCCTTGTTGCTGGCGCCATTACTACTGGTCAATCCATTTGGCTTGGTTTAATTACTGGCTTTGTTGTGCCCTTCCTGTTTTGGAACGGCATGATTGGATTTGTGGTTTATGTTCACCACACCCATCCATCTGTTTCTTGGTATGACAAAAAATCTGAGTGGTTGCGTGCGCAGCCCTTTGTGTCAACCACAGTTCACCTGACTTTTAACTGGATTTGGGGCTCTTTGATGCATCACATCATGGAGCACACTGCCCATCACGTTGATATGAGCGTGCCTTTGTATCGCCTGCAGGAAGCCCAAAATACCCTTGAAACCATCCTGCCAGATCGTATTTTTGTGCAAAAGTTCTCCTGGAACTGGTATTTCGATACGGCCCGCAAATGTAAGCTCTATGACTTTGAAAACAAGGCTTGGCTTGATTTTGATGGCAATAAGACTGCTGATTCTGTCCGAGTTGTCCTAAGCCCAGCCCCAGTGGGACAAAACGGGTAAAATAGATCTTCTGTACATAGATTTGCCTTACCCGGATTGCCCATGACTACATCGACTCCAGCCGCTACCCAAGACACCTCTCAGAGCCTCAAGTTTTGCTCTTCTTGCAGTCGCGAAAAACGACTCGAGGGTGGTACATGGATTCCAACTAGCAATCGCAAGCAACGCTGGATTTGCGCCAGCTGTTTATATAACCGTACGCACCGTACTGGTTCAGCAAAAACCTAGATTACAGTTTTAAATCCGAGGGTAAAAATACTTCGGCATCATTACGGACCTAGGCTCTAGCCCATGTCCAAAATCAAAGCGTATTGTTTGCTCATGGTTATGAGATAGGCAGATTAATTCACATTTTGAATAAGCGCTAGTTGTATGTCAGTCAACATAGAATGCACCTTGAGGATAAAACCATGAATAGCCAAGATACATTTAAATTTGCTGAAACACATGAGTGGGCCGACATAGAATGCGATGGCTTAGTTTGGGTCGGCATTAGCAACCATGCTCAAGAGGCACTGGGCGATGTCATGTTCTTTCAAGCGCCGAAACTTGGCCAACAAGTAAAGCAGGGTGAAGCCATTGCCGCAATTGAATCTGTAAAGGCGGCCAGTGACATTCATGCGCCTATTAGCGGAGAAATTGTTGCCCTGAATGAAGCAATGGATGCCACACCTGAATTAGTAAATGAAAAACCTTATGGTGTCTGGTTATTCAAAATCAAACCTCATGAGGGTAATCTTGCTGCTGAACTAGCTCAATTAATGGATCTAGACAAATACAATTCTACTGCAGGTGGATAAGAAAATTAGATGTTGATTGGATCGCGTTCGATCAACCAACGCACACGCGTTTCTTTGCTAATGCGTCCTTGAGATTTTTCCCGTAAGTCAGCATCAATCGCCTCGAGTACTTCTTGCAACTGCTTGCGGCTGTCAGATTCAATCACAAGCTGTGCGCGCTCCGTTCCAGCCACGCGCATTACCGCCTTTGGCACTGGGTCATAAATCCTTAGTCCTTTATTAATAAGGCTCTTGGTCTTAAGGCGCCCTTTAAGGTCGCTTAGAAATTGAATTGACCGGTCTAAACTCTTCGATTCTGCATGCACTAAAGCCTGGTATGAAAACGGGGGCAGTCCAGCCTCTTCTCTCTCCTTGGCGGTATGAGATAGAAACCCATCAACATCATGACGAAGCAGGTACTGGAATACAGCCGACTCTGGATATTGAGTTTCGATATAAATTTCGCCACCCGCTTGACCATCCTTACCCGATCGCCCAGCGCGCCCAGCGACCTGAACCAATTGTGCAAATAAACGCTCTGCAGCCCGGAAATCCTGAGAGAACAATCTGCTATCTGCATCCAAAACACCAACCAATCCAATGTTTTGATAATCATGGCCCTTAGCAATCATTTGGGTACCAACGACAATATCTACCTTGCCTTCATGAATTTCCTGAAATAACTCTTCAGCGCCCTTGCTGCTTCTGCTTGCATCTGTATCCACTCGTAGCACTTTGGCATCAGGCCACATCCCCTCCAAGGTATCTTCAATTTTTTGTGTTCCTTGGCCCAATGTTTTGAGATCTGCATTTCCACAATCTGGGCAGTGGCTAGGAATTGCCTTAACCAAACCACAATGATGACAACTTAATACGGGCTTTTTTCCTAAAGCGCCTGCCTTATGCATCACCATATATGAGCTACATTGTTGACATTTGGATAACCATGTACAGGCCCCGCAACTGAGCACTGGCGCATAGCCCCTGCGGTTAATGAGTATTAAACTTTGTTTTTTATTGCTGAAGTTTTTACTAATTGCATGGGCTAAGGTTTTGCTAACGAGGATTTTTTCTTTTGGCTTATCCAAATCGCCAGGGCTATATTGATTTCGAGGATCTCGCGTATTAATAAGATGTACGGTGGGCAGATGAGCGCCCTGAGCTCTTTGATCTAAGCGTAGATACTCATAACGGCCGGCCTTTGCTGCTGACCAGGTTTCAAGAGAGGGTGTCGCGGAAGAAAGCAAGATTGGTATCTTCACATCATGTGCGCGCCAGATTGCAAGGTCCCTGGCAGAATACCGAATTCCGTCTTGTTGTTTATATGAAGGGTCGTGCTCTTCATCAACAACGATTGCGCGTAAATTTGGTAGTGGCACTAAAGCGGCTAATCTTGTCCCTAAAATAATTTGGGCGCTTCCGGTAACAGCTTCGTACCAAGCAATGCCTCGCTCTTTCTCAGTTACTCCACTATGAAGGACGGCCATTTTTTTCTCAGGAAAATAGGCTCTAACGCGTCGCTCTAACTGCGGTGTTAAATTAATTTCGGGGACCAGCAATAAGACTTGCGATGTGCTGTTCTCTAAAATCTTCCTCAACCAATTTAGGAAGACTGCAGTCTTACCGCTGCCGGTTTGTCCCTGCAAAAGAAAGGGCTTGAACTCTGCTTCATTGCTGCTGCATTGGCGTAATTTATCTAGCGCAGATTTTTGCTCTTCATTGAGAGCGGCTTCTCCAATAAAGCCATCGCTAGGAAGCGCCTGACTATTTTTCTTTTTTTTCTCTATTGCAGCCGCTAATTTTTTAGGGATCTTTTCCCAATCAAGCCACTTTTTCCACATCAGTGGAATGGTTGGAATAATAGTTTCCCCAAGGGCGTGGATGTAATACTGGCTTGCAAAATTCATTAGCCTTAAAGCTGCTGGATCCATCGGTGGAAGAGGGGCCACCTGGTTTACTGACTTCAGCTTATCTATTTCAAAATCAGAGTGAGTGCTTACTTTAATTACCACCCCGACCAATGAAGAACTTCCAAAGGGCACTTCCACAATATGTCCAAGCACAGGAGCAAGCCCTAACTTTTCAAGATCCCACAAGTAATCGAAGCCCTGGGTCAAGGGCTTATCAACCACTACTTGGACCACAACTGGTAAGGGCATTATTTACATCAATCTTCTGTTTTGCTTGTGGATAAGTCTGTGGATATCATCTAAGGATTTTGATTTATAAGCTAATTTATCAGCTAAGGGCTGATGCACCAGTTTCGAGCTTATTTTAAAATTTATCATATAAATCAGTAGCTTATAAGCAACTTCGAAAGTTAATGTTTATATTTATTCGCAATCTTCATGAATTTTGACTTGAGCGCCTATCTGTGCATAACTTTCGTCATCATTTTAAAACCAAGTTAGCGCCCACTTATCTTTACTGCTTTGATCTAAGGGCTCTAGATCGTTGGATCACCGTTTCCGCCAATGCATTAACACTTTCAGGCGGGGTAAATTGCGATATTCCATGTCCCAAATTGAAGACATGTCCATCTAATGGATGAAGACCTGGTTTGAGGGCCGGCGCACTGGCCAAATCCTCAAGAAGGAGATTTGCCTGCTCTGCAATTTGCTCTGGTTCAGAGAACAGAATCAGGGGATCTAAATTACCCTGTATTGCCAAAGGCTTATTTAATGCAAGCAACTGTTTTCGCGCCCGACTCAGTGACATCGTCCAGTCAATTGCAATGACATCGGCGCCTACTTGCGCCATATCGTTTAGCCAAATTGCACCGCCCTTGGTAAACATAATCACGGGGATCTTTCTGCCTTCGTGCTCACGTGGCAATAAAGCAATCACCTTTTGCATGGAGGCTAAAGACATCTTTTGGTACCAGCCATCTGGAAGCATTCCGCCCCAGGTATCAAAAATCATCAGCGCTTGTGCACCTGCTTTTACTTGTTCAATTAAGTAGGCCGCCACAGATTGTGCATTGATATCCAGAATATGTTGCAACAAATCAGGACGGCTAAACATCATGGTCTTAGCATGACGAAAATCGTCGGAACTTGAGCCATCAATCATGTAGCAAGCTAAAGTCCATGGGCTTCCAGAAAAACCAATCAAGGGGACCCGCTGTTTACCATCCTGCATTAGCGCTTTGCGAATTTCTGAAACAGCATCAAATACATATTGGAGCTGACTCATGTCGGCTACGCGTAATTTTTTAACCGCCGTCTCATCACGTAGCGGATGATCAAAACTGGGGCCCTCACCAGCCGTAAATTTGAGGCCCAATCCCATGGCATCCGGGATAGTCAAAATATCAGAGAACAAAATCGCCGCATCCAATGGATAACGATCCAAAGGCTGAAGTGTTACTTCAGTAGCGTATGCAGGATTTTTTGCTAGCCCAAGAAAACTTCCAGCTTTTGCACGTGTGGCGTTGTACTCTGGGAGATATCGACCGGCTTGACGCATGAGCCAAAGCGGAGTTTGATCAACCGCTTCGCCCAGGCAGGCCCTTAAAAACCGATCATTTAACAGCAAGGAGATGGCCGGTAATTACTTTTTACGACGGAAGCGGGCAATTGCAGCAAGCTGTGCAGCCGCCATGGCAAACTCGGACTGAGCCAAAGCCAAATCAAAGTCGGTACCACGGTTTTGCATCGCCTCTTCTGCGCGTTTTTTTGCTTCCAATGCTTTTGCTTCATCAAGATCGTGCCCACGAATAGCAGTATCAGCCAATACTGTGACGCGATCTGGCTGAACCTCTAAGTAGCCGCCAGCAACAAACACAAACTCTTCCTCGCCATCAGCCTTTTCAATGCGAACAGAGCCCGGACGAATGCGTGTAATCAATGGAGTATGGCCACGCAAGATGCCGAGCTCACCACCTTCGCCTGGAAGGGCTACAAATTTAGCCTCTCCACAGAAAATGGACTTCTCGGCACTCACTACGTCGACATGGATGTTTGACATAATTTCCTTAGATGAGTTCGATTAAAGCTTCTTAGCTTTCTCAATGGCTTCATCAATTGAACCCACCATGTAGAACGCTTGCTCAGGCAAGTGATCCAATTCACCGCTACAAATCATCTTGAAGCCGCGGATGGTTTCTTTCAATGGTACGTATTTACCTGGTGAACCAGTAAACACTTCGGCAACGTGGAAAGGTTGTGACAAGAAGCGCTGAATCTTACGCGCACGTGATACAGCCAATTTGTCTTCTGGTGACAATTCGTCCATGCCCAAAATTGCAATAATGTCGCGCAATTCTTTGTAACGTTGCAATGTCATCTGTACATCACGGGCTACTTCATAATGCTCTTGACCAACCACTTGTGGGTCAAGCTGACGGCTAGTGGAGTCCAATGGATCAACCGCTGGATAGATACCCAAAGCAGCGATGTCGCGTGACAACACCACGGTGGAGTCTAAGTGCAAGAAGGTTGTCGCTGGTGACGGGTCGGTCAAGTCATCTGCTGGAACATAAACAGCCTGAATAGAGGTAACAGAACCCGTCTTGGTTGAGGTAATGCGCTCTTGCAATTTACCCATCTCTTCAGCCAATGTAGGCTGATAACCCACAGCAGAAGGCATACGACCAAGCAAGGCAGAAACCTCAGTACCCGCCAATGTGTAACGGTAAATATTGTCAACGAAGAATAAAATATCACGGCCTTCGTCACGGAATGCTTCAGCCATGGTCAAACCAGTCAACGCAACGCGCAAACGGTTGCCTGGAGGCTCATTCATCTGACCAAACACCATCGCTACTTTGTCGATAACGTTAGATTCTTTCATCTCGTGGTAGAAGTCATTACCTTCACGAGTACGCTCACCAACACCAGCAAACACGGATAAACCAGAGTGTTGCTTAGCGATGTTGTTAATCAATTCCATCATATTCACAGTCTTACCGACACCGGCACCACCGAACAAACCAACCTTACCGCCTTTGGCAAATGGGCAAACGAGGTCAATCACCTTAATACCGGTTTCGAGCAAGTCAACGGAAGGAGAAAGTTCATCGAACTTTGGTGCTGGCTGGTGAATCGCGCGACGCTCTTCGGTAGCAATCGGACCTGCGTCATCAATTGGGCGACCCAAAACGTCCATGATGCGACCCAAAGTTGCAGGACCAACCGGAACAGAAATTGGCTTACCAGTAGATTTCACTTCCATGCCACGACGCAAACCATCGCTTGCACCCATGGCAATTGCGCGAACTACACCATCACCGATTTGTTGCTGAACTTCAAAGGTCAAACCTTTTTCAGCAAATGATTTTTCACCACTATCAACTAATGTCAGCGCATCGTAGATGCTTGGCATTTTGTCGCGTGGAAACTGAATGTCCACCACTGGACCGATACATTGCACGATATTTCCGTTACTCATCGCTATCTCCGCTTTTAATTCCTGAATTCTTTCATAGTCCTAAATGCTGACCGCTTAAACCGCAGCCGCTCCGCCAACAATTTCAGACAGCTCTTTAGTAATAGCAGCTTGTCGTGTTTTGTTGTAATCCAATTGCAATTCGCCGATCACATTCTTCGCGTTATCTGAAGCGGCCTTCATTGAGACCATGCGAGCAGATTGCTCAGAAGCCATATTTTCGGCAACCGCTTGATAAATCATTGCTTCAACATAACGCTTTAATAGACCATTCAAAATGGACTCTGCGTCAGGTTCGTAGATGTAATCCCAAGATGGGCCTGCTTTGTCTTCAGGGGTCAGATGGGATGGCTCCAAAGGCAAAAGCCTCTCCAAAACCGGCTCTTGTTTCATTGCGTTTACAAAGCGGGTATATGCCAAATAAACAGCATCAATCTCACCACGCTCAAACGCTTCCAATTGGGCAGCAATTGCGCCAATCAAAACGTCTAAATGCGGGGTATCGCCGATTTGAATTGTTTGAGAAAGGAGCTTTGCTTTAGAGCGGTTCAAAAACTGCAGGCCTTTTGAACCAATTGCGGTATACACAATCTCAATATTATTTTCCTGCAAATCGCGCACTTGGTTAGCAATTAAACGCAAGACGTTGGTATTTAAACCGCCGCACAAGCCTTTGTCTGTTGTAACCAAAATGGTGCCAGCCCTTTTCACTTCACGAGTAGCCATGTAGGCAGGGCGGAACTCCGGATTAGCTTTGGAAAGATTGGCAACAATCTCACGAATTTTCTCGGCATAAGGGCGCGCATTACGCATGCGCTCCTGGGCGCGACGCATCTTGGATGCGGCAACCATCTCCATTGCCTTCGTGATCTTGCGCGTGTTTTGCACGCTCTTGATCTTTGATCGTATCTCTTTTGTGCTTGCCATGATTTATACGGGTCCTCTTAGAAAGAGGCTGAACGCTTGTAGTCCTCAATTGCAGCACGCAAAGCAACTTCGTCATCTTTGCTCAGATCTTTGGTTTCTTCAATACGGCCTACTAAATCAGCGTATTTAGATTTCAAGTGATCTTGCAAACCTTTTTCGAATGGCAATACGTTCTTCACTTCGATGTCATCGAAAAAGCCATTGTTCACCGCATAGAGTGAAGCGGCCATTTCCCAAACTTGAAGTGGCTTGTACTGCGCTTGCTTACACAACTCTGTAACGCGACGACCACGCTCGAGCTGCTTACGAGTTGCTTCGTCAAGGTCAGAGGCGAACTGAGCAAACGCTGCTAATTCACGATACTGCGCTAAGTCGGTACGAATACCGCCAGACAATTTTTTGATGACTTTAGTTTGTGCAGCGCCACCAACACGAGATACAGAAATACCGGCGTTGATCGCAGGGCGCACACCAGCGTTGAACAAGTCAGTCTCCAAGAAGATCTGACCATCGGTAATCGAAATCACGTTGGTTGGAACGAATGCAGAAACGTCACCAGCTTGAGTTTCAATAATTGGCAGTGCAGTTAAAGAACCTGTTTTGCCTTTTACTGCGCCGTTAGTAAACTTCTCAACATACTCAGCATTTACACGAGCAGCACGCTCGAGCAAGCGTGAGTGGAGGTAGAACACGTCGCCAGGATAAGCTTCGCGGCCTGGAGGGCGACGGAGCAACAAGGAGATTTGACGGTAAGCAACTGCTTGCTTGGTCAAGTCATCGTAAACAATCAATGCATCTTCACCACGATCGCGGAAGTATTCGCCCATAGTACAACCGGCGTATGCAGAGAGGTATTGCATTGCTGCAGATTCAGAAGCGCTTGCTGCAACAACTACAGTGAACTCCATCGCGCCCAATTCGGTGAGCTTACGAACCACGTTAGCAATAGTGGAAGCTTTTTGGCCAATCGCAACGTAAACGCAATAAACGCCTTTACCTTTTTGATTAATGATCGCGTCAACCGCAACCGCAGTCTTACCAGTTTGACGATCGCCAATGATCAACTCACGCTGACCACGGCCAATAGGAACCATTGCATCAATCGCCTTCAAGCCTGTTTGTAGTGGCTGGCTAACAGATTGACGTGCAATAACACCTGGAGCAACCTTTTCGATAAAATCAGTTAACTTGGTATTGATTGGGCCTTTGCCATCAATGGGTTGACCGAGTGCATTTACAACACGGCCAAGCAATTCTGGGCCCACTGGCACTTCCAAAATACGTCCCGTACATTTAACTGGATCGCCTTCTTTAATGTGGGTGTATTCACCCAACACCACAGCGCCAACTGAATCACGCTCAAGGTTCAAAGCGAGGCCAATAGTATTGTTCGGAAACTCCAACATTTCGCCCTGCATAACGCCTGATAAGCCGTGTACGCGGCAAATACCGTCAGTCACTGAAATGACAGTGCCTTCGTTACGAGACTGGGTGTCAACACCCATTTCGCTAATTCGGCTTTTGATCAGCTCGCTGATCTCGGAAGGATTGAGTTGCATTACTTACTCCTGGGTCTTATTTCGTATGTTCTTAATAGGGATAACTTATGCGCCAAGACTTGCTTGCATTTGAGCTAACCGTGCTTTAACTGAACTATCCATCACTTCATCGCCAACCTGAATGCGAACTCCGCCAATCAGTGTTGGGTCAACTTGAATAGTTGGGCGCAATTCTTTACCCCCAAAGCGCTTCTTCAAACTTGACAACAAATCATTTAACGCAGAACCCTCTAAAGGGAATGCGCTGGTAATCATTACTTCTGCTGCACCTTCGCTCTTATTCTTCATTGCCTCAAATTGGCTAGCAATTTCAGGAACTGCGGACAAGCGGTGGCTTTGATTCACAAGATTCAAAAAACTGGCTACCCTGGGATCCAACTTGGTTTTAACCATGCCGGAAAGCAATTTACTTAAATCATCGGCGGATACTTTTGGGTTATTGGATAAGCTAGCAAGCTCTGGCAAAGCGGCAAGCTGTGCCAACTCATTTAGCTGCTCCAAATATCCCGCAAGTTCAGCAGGCTTGGCACTTTGAAAAAGTGCTTCAGCATAAGGACGGGCAATAGTGGCTAATTCAGCCATATCAAAGTTCTGCCTTTAGTTGGTCAAGTAATTGGCCATGCGCCTTTGCATCAACTTCACGACGCAAAATTTGCTCAGCGCCTTTCACAGCAAGTACAGCCACTTCAGCACGCAACACCTCGCGGGCACGAGTCACTTGCTGGTCTGCGTCTTGCTTAGCTTGCGAAATGATTCGAGCGGCTTCTGCTTGTGCATTTGCACGAATTTCTTCGGCTGACATTTGTGCACGTTTTTCTGCTTCAGCAACTCTTTGCACGCCTTCTTGACGCGCTTTGGTTAGTTCTTGCTCTGCTTCATTGCTGGCCAATGCAAGCGCTTCTTTGCCGCGCTCAGCAGAAGCTAAGCCATCAGCAATTTTGCTTGAACGCTCATCTAACGCCTTAACTAGTGGTGGCCACACGAAGCGTGCAACAACCCACCATAAGACGAAGAAAACGATCATTTGCGCGAATAGGGTCGCGTTCAGATTCACGATATTCCTTTCAGTATTGTTGAGAACAGTAGGATGACCCGATGGTCATCCACATCAAAACAATTACTTAATAACAGCGAGCAGTGGGTTTGCGAAAGCAAACAACATTGCCACACCAACGCCGATCAAAAACGCAGCGTCAATCAAACCAGCCAAAAGAAACATTTTGGTTTGTAATTCATTGATCAATTCTGGTTGACGGGCCGCGCCCTCAATGAACTTACCACCCATTAGGCCAATGCCCAAACAGGCTCCTAATGCGCCGAGGCCGATGATGAGGCCAATACCGATAGCGGTTAGTCCTTGAATGTTGGCTAAGAATGCTTGCATGTTTACTCCTAAGTATTGAAGGTGAGGTTAAAAATAAAAAAGTTAATGGTGACTATGGGCTTGCCCAATGTAAACCAGTGTCAACATCATGAAAATAAATGCTTGTAACAAAATCACTAAGATGTGGAAGATTGCCCAAGCCGAGCCAGCAATCACATTGCCAACGAAGCCAAGCATGTACAAATCGAAGTTAAAGGTCCACATACTTCCCAAAAGGGCAATGAGCAAAAAGAGTAGTTCGCCAGCATACATATTGCCGAACAGTCGCATGCCAAGGGAAACGCCTTTAGCAATGTATTCGATGATGTTCAAAATCAGGTTGAAGGGCGCCAAGTACCACTTTGCACCAAAGGGTGCCGAGACCAGCTCATGCATAAAGCCCCCAAAACCCTTCACTTTGAAGCTATAGAAGAACACTAATAGGAGAACTGAAAATGATAAGCCGAAAGTGGCATTCAAATCGGTAGTCGGAACTATCTTGTGATGTGGAACATGAACTCCGAAACTACCAATAAATTGATTTACGCCGAAGATCCAATCTACCGGAACCAAGTCCAAGGTATTTAAAAGAATAATCCAGCAAAAAACAAAAAGGGCTAGCGGCGCAATAAAGCTTCGATCGCCATGAACAATGCTCTTAGTTTGGTTATCAACCATCTCCACCAGCATCTCAACTAAACATTGAAAGCGGCCAGGTACACCTGGGGATGCTTTACGCGCAGCCAGAACCAATAGAAAAACCGTGATCAACCCCATTAAGGAGGTCCAAAAGATGGTGTCTAAATTAATGATGCTGAAATCAATAACTGAGGTTTGCGCACCGCCAATGTTATTGAGGTTTTGCAAGTGCTCAGCAATATAAGCAGTAGGGGTAAGCGGTTCGCTAGCCACCTGATGGGCTGCTGCTGCGTTGACTTCGCTAGACATCTCTAAACTTGTCCTTATCTATATTTACCGCCTGTTACTTCCAAAACCACACTAGCAAATAACACTTGAGCGTAGCTAAATAAGTGACAAGCAATGGAATCCATTTCAAATCAGGTTGCTTCAGGGCAAAACCAATAAATAGGAGAACAGTTACTAGGATTTTTAAAAATTCACCAGAAACCACCGCTGCTAGATATCCGCCAGGGTTTGATTTGACATTCTTTTTCGCGACCTCTAAGCGCACCAAAAACAACGCTGAGGGCAAAAACCCAATCAAACCACCCACCAAAGCCGAGTAAGTATAAACGACTCTTTCGGACGATTCAGAAAAAAAGTAACAAAAACTGCCAATGATGAGAGTAAGCACTCCCTGACTGGCAACAATGCGCCATCCATTGATTGAAGCAAAGCTTTTGGGCTTTGCCTGTCGCAAAGCATCCATCTCCGCCTTACTGAGCGCCTGATATGAATCGTCACTTTGATCATCCCAATTAACTGCTTGGATAGGGCGCTCTTTATTCAAGGCCAATACCCAACTTTTTTAATAAGGAATCTAATTCATCAAACTGGCTAAACTGAATTGTGAGTACGCCGCCTTTGCCTTTGAACTTAAATTGGGCACTTAAACCAATCACATCTGCAATATCTTGGGTTAAACGGCGCATATCTGGATCCCGACTTGGCTCAATGGCAGCCGTCGTCGTTTTGGACTTTTTGTCCCCAATCTGACCACCAGCAATTGCTAAGGCGGCTGACATTCTCTCTGCCTCTCGAACAGATAGCCCTTGAGCGGCAATCCTTTGCGCAAGGGCAACTTGGCTAGCCCCTGGCAATGGCAGTAAGGCGCGGGCGTGCCCCATATCGATATCGCCTGCAAGGAGCATGGCTTGCACTGGCTTTGCAAGCTGAGCTAAGCGCAATAAATTTGAAATGGCGCTTCGAGACTTTCCTACTGCTTTTGCAGCCTGCTCATGAGTAAAACCGAATTCTTCAATTAATCTTGCTAGACCCTGTGACTCTTCAAGAGGGTTTAAATCCTCGCGCTGCATATTCTCCACCAGCGCCATTGCGGCTGCGGCTTGATCATCTGCCCCAGAAACCAAAACCGGAATCTCTGTGAGACCAGCAAGCATTGCTGCACGAAAACGTCGCTCACCGGCAATGATTTCATATTTACCAGCGCCAACTAAGCGCACTAACAATGGCTGCATCACACCTTGCTCTCGAATACTTTCAGCCAATTCTTGTAAGGCACTCGCATCCATCTTTTGGCGCGGCTGGTACTTGCCGGCTTGTAGCGCAGTCAATGGCAAGCGATTGATTTCAGAAGAGGCATTTTCATTCTGCACTTTATCTCCAAGCAGAGCCTCTAATCCCCTACCTAAACCTTTTTTCTTTATAGCAACCATCTTTTGTATTCTTCCAAAAAATTACATTTGTTTAATGCGCTCAACCATCTCGGCACCAAACTCTAAATACGCTTTTGCCCCACGCGATGCCCCATCAAAGGCTACCCCAGGAAGTCCGTAAGACGGTGCTTCTGCTAGGCGTACATTACGCGGAATAATTGTTTTAAATACCTTATCGCCAAAGTGCTCAAGCAGTTGATCTGAAACTTGTTGTTGCAAGGTCATGCGCGGATCAAACATCACACGCAACAAACCAATAATGACAAGATCGGGATTTAAATTGGCATGCACTTGTTTGATCGTGTTCACCAAATCAGACAAGCCCTCTAAAGCAAAATATTCACACTGCATCGGAACGATCACGCCGTTTGCTGCACATAAACCATTGAGGGTTAATAAAGACAAAGCAGGAGGGCAGTCAATCAAAATGAAGTCGTAATCATTTGCAACTTGTGCAAGCGCTTCTTTCAAACGCAACTCGCGTGAATCTAAATCCACTAATTCGATCTCTGCGCCTGCTAAGTCACGGTTTGCTGGCAACACGTCATATCCAGAACTCTCACAAGGTTGAGCACAATCTTTTACAGCAGCAAGACCGATCAATACTTGGTAAACACTGGACTTTAATTTCGCCTTTTCAACACCTGAGCCCATCGTTGCATTACCTTGCGGATCTAAGTCCACCAGCAAAACACGCTGCTCAAGCCCCGCTAAGCCAGCGGCCAAATTAACAGCCGTAGTGGTTTTACCAACCCCGCCTTTTTGATTTGCAATACAAAATATTTTTGCCATAGCTAATTTATGATTTTTCTGATGGGGAAGGGATATATTTTCTCATGGGGGTGAGGACCAAAAGCCGTCTCTCCACCGCCAGATTGGGTATATGTAAGGGTTCATCAGCCAATAATCGCCAATCATCCATGCACACTGCTTGCATCTCTTCGTCTGCCCGCTTGGCTTTCATTGCAAAAACCAGTCCGCCTGGCTTCAATAGGGGTAAAGAAAGCTCTAAAAAGCGTGCAAGACTAGTAAAGGCTCTAGAAATTACTGCGTCAAATTGGCCTGCTTGTTGCAATGCAATATATTCAACTCGCTCGCTTAAAACATCAATGTTCTTTAATTTCAACTTGCCGCGCACATGCTGTAAAAAAGCAGTCTTTTTTTTAACTGACTCAATTAAGCTTAAGTGCCATACTGACTGAACAATCGCAATAGGAATGGCTGGCAAGCCACCGCCTGAACCTAAGTCCGCAATTTTAGGGTTAGGATCCTTTAGAAATTGCCTTAGAACTGGTAAAACTGCAATGGAATCAATGAGATGCAGGCGTATAGAGTCCTTCTCGCCCTCTATGGCCGTTAGATTATGGACCTGGTTCCAGCGGCTCATTTCCTGCAAAAAGAGCTCTAAATCAGCAATATTGGCTTCACTCAAATTCAAGCCAAAATCCTGAATACCTAAAGAAAGCAGGCTCTCGCTCATGAGGTTTCATGGGTGCGTCCCAAACCTTTTTTAAGATGCACCAAAAGCAAAGAAAGGGCTGCCGGAGTAACGCCAGAAATTCTGCCAGCTTGGCCCAGAGTCCCGGGTTTGTGTAAGTTGAGCTTTTGCTGAACCTCTTTAGATAGGCCTACCACTTGTGTGTAATCTAATACCTCAGGCAAGGGGTATGTTTCGTTGTGCTCCTGGCGGGCAATTTCAGCAGCCTGGCGCTCAATATAGCCTTGATATTTCACTGAGATCTCAACTTGATCACTAATTTGGGATGCTAAACCAATGTCATCATCCAAACTATCCGCTGACCACAAGCCGTCGCCAAGGCTAGTAATAGCCTCATAGGTAACGCCTGGGCGCCTTAAAAGCTCAGCTAGAGTGCACTCATGGGTAAGATCCTGACCCAGTAATTGCGAAACCAGGGGGGCTGCCGCATGTTTTGGCCCAATCCAAATATCTTGCAAGCGAGATGTTTCACGTGAAACAGCCTCTTGTTTTCTGCAAAATACTTCCCAGCGATAGTCGTCTACTAGGCCTAAATCACGGCCAATAGCAGTTAAACGCATGTCGGCATTGTCTTCTCGTAAGCTTAGGCGATACTCTGCGCGGCTGGTAAACATACGATAGGGCTCTTGAACGCCGCGGGTAATCAGGTCATCAACCAATACCCCGATATACGACTCGCTGCGCTTGGGCAGCCAAGCCGCCTTGCCTTTGGAGGCTAAGCCAGCGTTAATACCAGCCAGCATCCCTTGGGCAGCAGCTTCTTCATAGCCAGTGGTGCCATTAATCTGCCCAGCAAAATAGAGCCCGCCAATCACTTTTGTCTCTAGGCTATGGCGCAACTGGCGTGGATCAAAGAAATCGTACTCAATCGCATAGCCAGGACGCACAATCACAGCAGACTCTAAACCCCGAATGCTGCGCACCAAATCCCACTGAACATCAAAGGGGAGACTGGTGGAGATTCCGTTAGGATAAAACTCGTTCGTAGTTAAGCCTTCCGGCTCCAAAAAAATCTGATGGCTATTTCTAGAGGCAAAACGATGAATTTTGTCTTCGATAGAAGGGCAGTAGCGCGGACCAACACCCTCAATCACACCTGTATACATCGGGGAACGGTCTAAGCCGCCACGAATAATGTCATGGGTTTGCTCATTTGTATGCGAAATCCAACAGGGAACCTGTCTTGGATGTTGCTCTGGACGGCCTAAATAGGAAAAAACGGGAACTGGATCAAGGTCACCGGGCTGCTCTAACATGACTGAAAAATCAATTGTGCGGCCATCAATGCGGGGTGGCGTCCCTGTTTTTAATCTTCCCTGGGGAAGTTTTAGCTCTTTTAAACGGGCAGATAGCGATACAGCCGCTGGATCACCGGCTCGTCCGCCAGCATAATTATTTAAGCCTACATGAATCTTTCCATCTAAAAAGGTCCCCGCGGTTAACACCACCTTTTTGGACATAAGCTCCAGACCCATTTGGGTAACCACACCCTGAACCTCGTCCCCCTTTACCAGAAGGTCATCAACCGCAGCCTGAAACAGGCTTAAGTTAGGCTGGTTTTCTAGACGGCGTCGAATGGCTGCTTTATATAAAACCCGATCCCCCTGAGCGCGGGTGGCACGAACCGCCGGCCCCTTGCTTGAATTGAGAATACGAAACTGAATACCAGCCTCATCGGTAGCGGCGGCCATTGCGCCGCCCATGGCATCAATCTCTTTAACCAAGTGGCCTTTACCAATGCCACCAATGGAAGGATTGCAGCTCATTGCGCCCAAATTTTCAATACTATGCGTAATTAATAGCGTGTCGCAACCCATGCGCGCTGAGGCGAGAGCGGCTTCGGTCCCAGCATGACCGCCGCCAACTACGATGACATCGAAACTTTTGGAATAACGCATGATTTGCCTCTGATAGGGCGATGATCATAGCATTTTGTTTGTTTCACGTGAAACAAAAAATCATAAAAACTAGATGGGATAAAGTGTTGCGCTCTAAGTGACTGATTTAATTGATGAAATACGCGTTCCAAGCAGACTTGAGAATGAGCGCGGACACAATAAGCAAGAAGGCTTTTCTAACAAAGCTGCTGCCGTGCTGAATTGCTAGACGACTTCCAAATTGACTGCCAGCAATATTAGCAAGCATCATGGCAAAACCAAGTAGCCAATTAATTTGCCCTAGGCTAGCAAGCATAAGGATTGCTGCCAAATTAGTGGCAACATTTACCAGCTTGGTTGCAGCAGACGCGTGTAGAAAATCAAAGCCAAAGAAGCGCACGAAACCAAATAATAAAAAGCTGCCAGTGCCAGGGCCAAAGAAACCGTCATAAAAACCAATGGTTAAACCAAGAACAACTCCTTTGACTTGTTGATAACGCCCAACTGTATTGGGCGCATGCGCCTCGCCAAGCGATGGCTGAAACCAGGTGTACAGCAACAAAAATAATAAAACAAATGGCAAGGCCTTACGTAAGGGCTCTGCTGGGAAATTGCTAACTGCATTTGCGCCCAACAAAGAACCGATAAAGCCAGCAACAATTGCGGGTCCAACAACAGCCCAAGGTAAAGAGACATGACGTAAATATCTACGGGCAGCGTTTAGAGTGCCGCCCACTCCAGCCAATTTATTAGTAGCAAGCAGTGAAGCTGGGGGGGCATCGGGATAGGCAGCAAACAGAGCGGGCACCTGAATGAGGCCGCCACCGCCAGCTACCGCATCAACCAGGCCGGCGAAAAAAGCCATCCCTAAAAGCAAGGGCCAAATGTAGATTGAAAATTCGATGGGGATCTCTTTTAATTAGAGGAGTGCAGCGCTATTAAAAAGTCGCAGCGCACTAGAAACAAATAATAAAAGGAAATTAATTTTTGTTTTTGAAGTGCGCAGCAATTTCACCAACCACGCCGCGACGAAATGCTAAAACACAAATTACAAAAATAAAGCCGGTGGCAATCGTGCTCCAAGAACCAATGTTAGCCAAATAGTTCTGTAGGCCCACAACAATCCCTGCACCAACGACTGGCCCAAGAATCGTTCCCATACCACCAAGCAAAGTCATCAACACAACTTCGCCAGACATATGCCAATGAACATCGGTCAGAGTTGCCAACTGAAACACCAAGGACTTCATTGATCCGGCTAAACCTGAAAGGGCGGCAGAGATTACAAATGACATTAACTTAAAACGATCAACCTTGTAGCCAAGAGAAATTGCGCGCGGCTCATTTTCCCGAATGGCTTTGAGAACCTGTCCAAATGGCGAATGTACAGCACGCATGATGAGTGCAAAACCAAATAAGAAAACCGCCAATACAAAGTAATACATCGCAACGTCATTTTTCAAGTCAATAAAACCAAACAACATACCGCGAGGCACCCCCTGAATTCCATCCTCACCACCAGTAAACGGAAGTTGAACCGCCAAGAAATAAACCATTTGCGAAAGGGCTAAAGTCACCATCGCAAAATAAATACCTTGGCGACGAATTGCGAGCGAACCAATTAAAAAACCAAGAGCGCCCGAACCTACTACCCCTAAAATAATTCCCATCTCAGGAGAAAAACCGGCTTCCTTACATAAATAGGCAGTGATATAAGCGGCGGTGCCAAAAAAAGCTGCGTGGCCAAAGGACAACAATCCAGTAAAGCCAAGCAACAAATTAAATGCGCAAGCAAAAAGTGCGAAGCACAAAACCTTCATTGCAAACACTAAGTAAATAAAATTTTGGAAAGGCAGTAACAGGGCAATGAGAATCAAGATCCCATATAACAGTTTAACTTTTGAACTCATGATTACTTTTCCCGCCCAAACAGCCCAGCAGGACGAATCAATAAAACAATTGCCATAATCACAAAAATCACAACGCCCGAAGCTTCTGGATAAAAGACTTTGGTGAGGCCCTCGATTAGGCCCAAACCTAAACCCGTTAAGATGGCGCCCATAATTGAGCCCATGCCGCCAATTACCACCACAGCAAAAACAACAATAATGAGGTTAGAGCCCATCAGCGGGTTCACTTGAAAAATAGGGGCTGCCAACACTCCAGCAAATCCCGCAAGACCAACACCGTAAGCGTAAGCCAAAGAAATCATTAAAGGCACGTTGACGCCAAACGCTTGAAGTAATTTAGGGTTTTCAGTACCCGCGCGCAAATAAGCGCCCAACTTAGTTCTCTCGATCACGTACCAAGTTGAGAAACAAACTGTTAAAGAAATTACCACTACCCAAACACGGTACTTTGGCAAGATGATGTCAAGGGACTCTAATGGAATCGCGCCTTGCAGCAATTCTGGGGCGGGATAGCTCTCTCCAGAAATCCCATACCAATGGCGGAACATGCCCTCAATAATTAAAGCCAAACCAAAAGTTAGTAGCAGGCCATATAAATGGTCGAGGTGATAAAGACGGCGCAACATCGTGCGCTCCAAAATTAAACCAAATCCGGCCATTACCAGAGGCACAACAATTAAAGCAAACCAGTAGTTAATGGTTAGCTCAGGAAAGCCAAGCCATTGACTAATTTGAGTCAACCCAATCCAGGCAACAAAAGCGCCCATGGTGTACTGCGCACCATGTGCAAAATTAATAATATTGAGAAGGCCAAAAATAATGGCCAATCCCAAACTCAAAATGGCATAGAACGAGCCGTTAATCAAGCCCACCAAGAGCTGGGCAACCAGCCCTTGAGGGGTAATTCCAAGAAGTTCAAACATGCTTGTGAAGAATCAATTACTTGTTAGTAACCAACTTGCATCGCGACAATGAAAGTGGTTGAGTTGCCTCAGCAGCAGGAATCACTGCACGAACGTTGTAATAATCCCATGGGCTTGTAGACTCAGAAGGTTTTTTCACTTCGAGCAGATACATGTCGTGCTCAAACTTTCCATCTGCACGAATCTTGCCTTTAAAGAGGCCATCATCAATGTTGGTGGACTTCAGGGCCTTCATTACCGCTTGTGTATCAACAGTGCCGGCCTTTTGTACCGCACTTAAGTAAGCCAGAACTGAAGAGTAAACGCCTGCCTGAACGCTGGTAGGCATACGCTTATGTTGCAAAATGAAGCGCTTAGAAAATGCACGGGTTTTATCGTCTTTATCCCAGTAGAAACCTTCTGTGAGATACATGCCCTGAGCAGCATTTAAGCCCAAAGAATGCACATCGGAGATAAACATGAGGAGCGGAACAACAGTTTGCTTTTTATTAACCCCAAACTCTGAAGCCTGTTTCACACTGTTAATAGTGTCTTGACCGGCATTTGCAAGTGCAACCACGTCTGCACCACTGGCCTGGGCCTTTAGGAGGTAGGAAGAAAAGTCGCTATTAGGAAAAGGGTGTTTGCTTGTACCTAAAACTTTGCCGCCGTTAGCTGTAACCACGTTGGTTGAGTCTTTTTCTAAGGCTGCCCCAAACGCATAATCGGCGGTGATGAAGTACCAGTTCTTTTTGCCCTGCTTCACTACTGCCTTAGCTGTGCCATTGGAAAGCGCATAGGTGTCATAAGTCCAATGTACGTTATTGGCTGTACATTTTTCATTGGTGATTGGCAAAGAGGCTGCGCCAGAGACCAAAGTAATTTTGTTCTTTTGTTCAGCCACTTCCATTACAGCCAAAGCAACGTTGGTAGAAACCAACTCAACAATCACATCAACACCATCTTTGTCGTACCACTCGCGCGCTTTGTTCGCAGCAATATCGGCCTTGTTTTGGTGATCGGCACTAACAAGTTCAATCTTTTTGCCAATAACAGTGCCGTCTTTAGAAAAATCGGCAATTGCCATTTTTGCTGCAATAACTGCGCCAGGACCCGCCAAATCAGAGTAAGTTGAAGAAAGGTCGGTCAATACACCAATCTTGACAACGCCACCACTTGCTTTAGATCCGCTTTGTGCAAAAACTGGATTTGAACCAAATATGGTCGCCGCAACCAGACATGCGGTAATTTGCTTTAACTTCATTTCTATCTCCTATCGAAAACTACTAAACACCAAGATACTCATTTAACAAGGATGCTTTTTCAGCAAGTTCATTTTGCTTCACTACCTCAACAACATTTCCATGCTCAACCACATAATGACGATCGGCTAAAGGGGCCGCAAAGCGGAAGTTTTGCTCAACCAACACAATAGTGAAGCCCTTGTTCCGCAGGCTGGTAACTACTTCGCCAAGCTTTTGCACAATGACCGGGGCCAAGCCCTCGGTAATTTCATCAAGCAACAATAATTTAGCGCCCGTTCTTAGAATACGAGCCATTGCCAGCATTTGTTGCTCACCGCCAGATAGCCTGGTTCCCGGGCTGTTCCGTCTTTCATAAAGATTGGGGAACATTTCATAAATCTCATCCAGACCCATGCCGCTAGGACCAATCTCTGGTAATAACAAGAGGTTTTCTTCGGCGCTTAAGCTGGCAAAAATACCTCTTTCTTCTGGGCAAAACCCAACACCCAGACGAGCAATTCTGTAGGTTGGCATAGAGATCGTCTGGCGACCATAAATCTCCACCGAACCCGTTCTCTTGCTTGTTAATCCCAAAATCGTTTTAAGGATTGTGCTGCGACCCGCACCATTTCTGCCTAGCAAGGTAACCACCTCGCCATCGCGCACAGCAAAGTTCACACCATGCAAAATGTGTGACTCTCCATACCAAGACTCTAGGTTTTTAACTTCCAATGCCATGGTGCTCATAAGTTATCGCCCCCATGACTACCCATGTACGCCTCAACCACCAAAGGGTTATTTGAAACCTCGTGATAAGAGCCTTCTGCCAAAACTGAGCCGCGCTGCAATACCGTAATACGGTCAGCAATCGAGGACACCACTTTCATATTGTGCTCAACCATCAAGATCGTGCGGCCCTTAGCTACGCGATCAATCAACTCGGTTACGCGCTCTACATCCTCGTGCCCCATGCCTTGGGTGGGCTCGTCCAAGAGCATTAGCTCTGGCTCCATAGCCAAGGTGGTCGCGATTTCAAGCGCCCTTTTGCGTCCATAAGCCAAGTTTAGGGTGTCCTCATGGGCAAAATCCTCCAGGCCTACTTCATGCAACAGTTGCATCGCGCGCTCATTCAGAACATTCAATGAGTTGCCGGATTTCCAAAAGTGAAACTCGGTGCCCAATCCTCGCTGCAGTGCAACACGGACATTTTCTAAAACAGTTAAATGGGGGAAAACAGCTGAAATCTGGAAAGAGCGAATCACCCCACGTCTGGCAATTTGCGCTGGGGCCTCATTGGTAATATCAAAACCATTAAATAAGATTTGCCCACTGCTTGGCACCAAGAATTTAGTCAGCAAATTAAAGCAAGTGGTTTTGCCGGCCCCATTGGGGCCAATCAGCGCGTGAATAGTTCCCCTGGTAACGTCCAAATTAACGTCAGTAACCGCAGAAAAGCCCTTGAAGGATTTTCCCAGCCCAAGTGTTTTTAATATTATTTCTTGCAATCTCACACCCTCTACCCCCTACTTGGGAGCAAGAATATGAGGATAACCCAAGATGCCTTGGCTATATATAGCGATAACCCTAAACAAAGCCGGGGGTAATGTAGAAAAAACTTAAGAGATTTTTTTGAATTGATGAATTGCGCTTTGAGCAATCTCATCCAGAACATCTAATGGCACCCGCTGTGCACCTTGGACAATCATCAAGGCATACGGTTTTGCAAGCGCCGAAGCCTCCGGGCACAAGCGCAACTCCTCGCCCTCGGCTGGCGACTGGCCGCGCCAATAATTAATTGCAGCCTCAAGCTCTAGGATGGTTACATACAGCATTAGGGATTGGGGGTTTATTTGCTCTTAACAGCCAACATGGTGCCGCGGCATTTCTTAGCGCCACAGCGGCACTCGTAATCTTTTTTCATTTGCTTTGTTACGCGGCCCTCAACATCAAGGGAGTAGTCATAAAACAATTCTTCGCCAACCTTGAGGGCGCGCTTCGCATAGATGTAGACGCGTGGCTTTCCATCGTAACTATCTTCACGTGTTTCACAACTTGGTTTGCATGAGTGGTTAATCCAGCGGGCCGCATTGCCGCCATATTTAGCATCAATGACGCGGCCATCATCCAAAGAAAAGTAAAAGGTGTGGTTAGGATCTTTCTTATCATGCGGGTGGCGCTTTTCAGCAAGCTTCCAACTAATGCGCTCCCCTTTGTATTCGATAATTACTTGGCCTTTTTTAATCGGCTTTGCAACAAACACCCCTTTGCCATGGATTGGCGAGGATTTAACAACAATGGCTGATCGGTCCACTTTGGGTGGTTTTAATTTTTTTGATGGCATAAATTAAACGTCTAGGTTGCGGGCAATAAGCGCGTTCTTTTCAATAAACGCGCGACGGGGCTCAACCTCGTCACCCATGAGGGTTGTGAAAACCTGGTCTGCAGCAATCGCATCTTCAATCCTTACCTGTAACAAGGTTCTAGAGTTTGCGTCCATTGTTGTTTCCCATAGCTGGGACGGATTCATCTCGCCAAGGCCCTTATATCGCTGTCGACTGAGAACGCGCTCAGCCTCAGATAGCAACCACGAGAAGGCTGCCCTAAAGTCATGAATGGTTTGCTCTTTGGGGTTCTTGTCTGGATCGCCGCGCCGCACTTTTGATCCGGGGAGCACCCTACCAGACAAAACGGCGGCGGCATTAGCCAGGCTTTGATAGTCATCGCCATGAACAAAATCAGAATTGATAGAGGACAACTTCAGGTTTCCATGAATTCGACGGGAAAGCAACAATCTAAAGCGCTCGGTGCGATCCTCTTTTTGCACAATGATTTCGGGTGGCAAAGCCAAAGGATTCAGAGACTCAGCCAAGGCTTTTCTCAAACGATCCGCAGACTCGTTTGCTGCTGCTTCGGTATCTAGATTGAGTTGTGTTCCAGAGGCAATGGCCCGCAAAGCATCCTCATCAATAGTGCGTGACAAGCGGTCAACAATTGATTGAATTACTTGGTAGTGCTTCGCAAGCTCATTTAGGGCTGCGCCCTCAACAACCTCGCCCGAGGGGGTTTGTAAAGACGCGGTTTCTAATGCGATCTTTAACAGCAGTTGATTAAGCTCTGCATCGTCCTTGATGTATTGCTCGTTCTTGCCAAACTTCACCTTGTAGAGGGGTGGTTGGGCAATATAAATATGGCCACGCTCAATTAACTCAGGCATCTGTCTATAAAAGAAAGTGAGTAGTAGTGTGCGAATATGGCTACCATCAACGTCCGCATCGGTCATGATGATGATGCGGTGATAACGAAGTTTGTCTGCCTTATATTCTTCAATACCAATCCCGGTTCCAAGAACGGTAATTAAGGTAACCACCTCTTGGCTTGCCAGCATTTTGTCAAAGCGCGCCTTCTCCACGTTCAGAATTTTTCCTTTCAGAGGAAGAATTGCTTGAAAGCGTCGATCCCGACCCTGTTTTGCAGAGCCGCCCGCTGAGTCGCCCTCGACAATAAACAACTCCGATTTGGTTGGGTCCTTTTCTTGGCAATCGGCCAACTTTCCAGGTAGGCCGAGGCCATCCAAAACACCTTTGCGGCGCGTCATATCGCGCGCTTTGCGTGCAGCTTCGCGCGCACGCGCGGCATCGACGATCTTTCCACACAAAATCTTTGCGTCTGCTGGGCGCTCTTGCAGATACGCGCTTAAGGCCTCAGCAACAATCTCTTCAACCGGACCGCGAACCTCGCTAGAAACCAGTTTATCTTTGGTTTGGCTAGAGAATTTGGGTTCTGGCACTTTAACCGACAACACACATGCCAAACCTTCGCGCATATCGTCTCCGGAGATTTCTACTTTTGCTTTTTTCGCTACTTCGTGTTCGTCGATATATTTATTAATAACGCGAGTCATCGCCGCACGCAATCCGGTGAGGTGAGTGCCCCCGTCGCGCTGCGGAATGTTATTGGTAAAACAAAGGACTTGCTCGCTAAAGCTGTCATTCCACTGCATCGACACTTCGGCGGTAATGTTTCCACCTAGGTCTGAAGGGCGCATGCCTTCAGCATAAAAAATATTGGGATGTAAAACAGTTTTATTTTGGTTGATGTATTCAACAAAACCCTTAACGCCGCCAGAGAAGGCAAAATCCTCCTCTTGGCCTGTGCGCTGATCAATCAGCTTAATGTGAACGCCATTGTTTAAAAAAGAAAGCTCCCGAATCCGCTTTACCAGAATCTCGTAATGAAACTCAACATTCCCAAACACTGTTTCATCGGCCAAAAAGTGAACTTCAGTGCCCGAGAGTTCTGTGTCGCCAGTAATGGTGATGGGGGAGGTGGCTACGCCATTCTCATCTTGAATGTTGCGGTTTTGAATAACGCCACGGGCAAACTCCATGTAATGGGTTTTACCATCACGTCGAATGGTGAGTTTCAACCATTTTGATAGAGCGTTTACACAACTAACGCCTACGCCATGTAATCCACCGGAAACTTTGTAGCTGTTTTGATCAAATTTACCGCCAGCGTGCAGCTCGGTCATTACGATTTCTGCAGCGCTTCTTTTGGGTTCGTGTTTGTCGTCATACTTAATGCCGGTTGGCACGCCCCGTCCGTTATCGACTATTGAGATGGAGTTGTCTGTCTGAATAACTACGGTAATTTCCGAACAGTGGCCAGCTAAGGCCTCATCAATTGAGTTGTCTAAAACCTCAAAGACCAGATGATGTAAACCCGTACCATCGGAGGTGTCTCCAATATACATACCTGGACGCTTACGAACAGCTTCAAGACCCTCTAAAATTTGAATCGATGATGCGCCGTACTGCTCTACTACTTTTTTTTCTTCAGTCATTTTTTTCTAAGTTAAATACGCATTGGCATCACAACATACTTGAAGTTCTCTGAGCCAGGCAGAGTAATCACGGCGCTACTGTTTGCATCGCCCAAACTAATTTGGATTTTTTCATTTTTTAGGTTTGCTAAAACATCCAATAAGTAGCTTACGTTAAAACCAATCTCAACCGCGTCACCGCTATATTCAGTCTCAATTTCTTCTTGCGCTTCTTCTTGCTCAGCATTGGTTGATTGGATAGTAATGCGATCCGGTGATAGAGAAAAACGAACTCCTTTAAATTTATCAGTAGTTAAGATCGCAGCTCGTTGTAGCGCTGCTTGTAGGGCCTCACGACCAACTACCAATGAGTTTTTATGTCCTTTTGGAATCACTCTTTGAAAGTCGGGGAACTTGCCTTCAACTAGTTTTGAAATTAACTCAATATCACCAAACGCAAACTTAACTTGATTTGCAGTAAGGCTGATCTCAAGCTGCTCTTCTGAGTCTTCCAATAAATGCTGGCACTCTAAAATTGTTTTACGGGGAATGATGATTTCCTGTCTTTGGCCCGACCCTGATGGCGCCTCTGTCAACTCAACCTGGGAATAGGCAAGACGATGACCATCAGTGGCAACAGCAACAACCTCTTTACCCTCAACAACCAACAACATACCATTAAGGTAATAACGAATGTCTTGTTGCGCCATAGAGAAATGCACTTGGCTAATTAGTTGACGAAAACTCTTTTGCGACATTTTCCAGGCTGCCGTTACTTCACCAACACTTTGCATTACAGGGAACTCTGCTGCAGATAGGGTTTGCAAAGAGAAGCGGCTCTTCCCACTTTGTACAACCATTCGATTGTCTTTGAGGTTTAGGGATACGGGCCCTTCTGGAAGTGCCCGCAAAATATCTAATAATTTTCTGGCAGCAACTGTGGTTGTAGCGTCTTCAGAGCCAACGCCAAAGTTTGCATTGGTGGTTATTTGAATTTCAATGTCAGTGGAAATAAAAGAAACCTTCTCGCCAACCTTTTTAAACAAGAGGTTCGCCAAAATTGGTAAGGTATGCCTACGTTCAACAATCCCACTGACAACCTGAAGGGGTTTTAGTAAATTATCGCGAGAAGTGTTTACGAGTTGCATTGCTTTTAAATCCTTGTATATATCTTAGTAGTAATAGTAATAAGGCTTCATATTTCGGTGGATAAGTCAAAAACCCCAAATAAATCAAAACATTAACAGTCAAAAAAACTGTGGAAAACCCCTGTATAAACGCTGCATAAAAAGGGGATAACCTTTTTTCAACGCTCTATTTTTGCATGAAGCGGACTCTTTCCACAATTTATCCACATACAATCCCTAAACTTATCCTAAGGGTTATTCACAGCCTTATCCACAGACAAAAATTAAGCCTTGAGGGTTTGCTCAATCACATGGATCTCATGGTTTAACTGCCCATCATGAGAGCGCTCCTCAGCGACCTTACGGACAGCATGCAGGACGGTCGTATGGTCGCGTCCACCAAACAGCTCCCCAATCTCCGGAAGGCTCTTTTGAGTCAATTCTTTGGCCATAAACATCGCGATTTGCCGTGGTCTGGCAATATTGGCGGGCCGCCTCTTGGAATACATGTCGGCCACCTTGATGCTATAAAAATCAGCAACTGCTTTTTGGATGTTTTCTACAGAAATTTGCCGATTTTGTATGGAAAGCAGGTCTTTAAGGGCGGTTTTAGCGACATCAATAGTGACCTCGCGGTCATGAAAGCGCACAAACGCCAAAATCTTCCTTAGTGCTCCCTCAAGCTCACGGACGTTAGAGCGCAGGTGTTTGGCCACAAAGAACGCCACATCCTCACTCATTGGGATGCCCTCACTAACCGCTTTTTTCATTAAAATTGCAACCCGCATTTCAAGCTCTGGGGGCTCAATCGCCACTGTTAAGCCAGAATCAAAGCGAGAGATAAGGCGGTCATCAATCCCGGCCATCTCTTTAGGGTAGGTGTCGCTAGTAATGATGACCTGCGCTTTATTGCTTAATAGGGCCTCGAAAGCGTAAAAAAACTCCTCTTGAGTGCGGGATTTGCCGCTGAAAAATTGAATGTCATCAATCAACAAAAGATCAAGCGAGTGGTAATAGCGTTTGAAGCGGTCGAAAGCCTTCTGCTGGTATGCGCGTACAACATCAGATACATATTGTTCGGCATGAATATAGCGGATCCTTGCGTTTGGCTTTTCTTTTAATAGGTGGTTGCCTATGGCATGAATAAGATGGGTTTTTCCGAGCCCAACGCCACCATATAAAAACATGGGGTTGTATGAACTACCAGGGTTGTGTGCAACCTGTATTGAGGCGGCCCTTGCCAATTGATTGGCTTTACCAGTAACAAAGGTTTCAAATGTGAGGTTTGGGTTTAATTTTGAGTGGTCTTCAATCTCAAAAGCGCTTTCCTCAAAGGAGGCGCTTATTTCGGGCGCGCTGCTGATTTGGGCGTCGAGGTTTAGCTCTTTCGGTTTTTCTGGGGTGGCGACCAAGGGCGCAATCACGTCCACAGCAAGGACAAAATTGATATTAATAGGAAGGCCAAAGTACGCAGCGGCCAGCTCTTGAAAGCGGTCTGCAAAAGTCTTTTTAATCCAATCAAGCTTAAACCGGTTTGGGGCGCCAACAGTAAGTAAGTGACCACTTTCATCAAAAGATATGAAGGTTAATGGCTGTATCCAGGTTTTAAACTGCTGGGGAGATAGCTCGCGGGATAGGGCGCCAATAGCCCCATCCCAAAAAGTGATGGGATTGGGGGAGTTCAAGGCGGCGGGATTTTGTAAGTTGCTCATATTTTTAGAGGATCCATTGTAGCCAGACCTTAAAGTTATCCACAAGCAAGAAAATCGTGGAAAAACTGTGGATAACTTGTGTACAAAGGAAAAATCTCCAATTAAATTAGTAATTTAGATAAAAATCAAACAAAAATAGAGAAAAACACCTATATATTCGTCAAGATGGATTGACCTTTTGCCCTGCAACAAGGAAAATACTTGGTTTTCCCAGGATCTATCATGAAAAGAACATACCAACCCTCAGTAACGCGCCGTAAGCGTACCCACGGATTCCGCATTCGTATGAAAACCAAGAGTGGACGCGCCGTATTAAACGCACGTCGTGCAAAAGGTCGCAAGCGTTTGGCCGTTTAATTTCGCCATTGAACAGCGCAAGGATTTCCGAATTACTTAAAGTACGCCCCAAGACAAGTTTGTATTGGGGTATTTTTGTTGCGCCGCCTCAAGAGGGCGTTAAGCCAGACTTGGGTGTGGCGGTAGCGAAGAAATTAGCAAAAAGGGCGGTTGACCGTAATCGCCTAAAAAGAATGATCCGCGAATTGGTATGGTCAGCACAAGCCACTGCATTAAATAAAGACGTGGTGGTTAAGCTTAAAAAACCCATCGGTCGCGAAACCCGGGGCAGACTTAGAAAAAAAGAAAAAGATCTTCTGCGTACTCAAATTGCGGGGTTAATTTAACGTGCAGGTATTGAACAGTGCCGCAATTAAATTGGTAAAAGCCTATCAATTAATATTAAGCCCCTATGTGGGCATGCAGTGTAAATACGAGCCAAGTTGCTCCCAATACGCCTGTGACTGCTTTAATCATTATGGTTTTATCAAAGGCTTCAGCCTAATGGTCTGGCGCATTCTGCGCTGCAACCCATGGTCACGAGGCGGTTATGATCCTGCGGTAAAACAAACATCTCATTAATACTTAAGTGAATGCAAATGGACTTTAAAAAAACAATTCTTTGGGCAGTGTTCTCGATGTCGGGTCTCATGCTTTACAACAATTGGCAGGTTCATGAGGGTAAGCCATCCTTATTTGGTGGCGCCCCCGCAACTACCCCCGCCGTAGCCGATAAAGCAGTTGCGGGCAGCAAAATAGATGTTCCTACCCAAATTTCTGGGGCGCCAACAATCGCTGCCGCACAAATAGTCAGCCCTGCCGCAATCGAAGCCGCCGAAAAATTTGTGCTGCAAAATGATGTGCTGGTCTTGGAGATAAGCGCTAACGGCGCCAATGTTATTGATGCAAAGCTAATAAAGGCTTTAACTGCTGAAAATAAGCCAGTGGAGCTGTTCCAGTACAACCCAAATCACAAATACTTTGCTCGTTCAGGCTTGATTGCGCTAAACAATAACGACTTGCCAAATCACACCAGTACCTTTAAGTTGGTTCAATCTGGAAAAGATGGGTCGGGCAGACCATTTGTGACGCTTGTTAGCGAACGCAGTGGGGTTAAATTAGAAAAAACCTTCTCCCTTAGTCCAGGCAGTTATGTTGTGGATGTGGGTCATCGCGTTACGCAGTCGGGCGCAAATGCTGTGCCATTGGTTCTCTATACGGAGTTGGTACGAGACGGCAGCCAAGAGCAAAAAATTGGCCCATTTGATGGCGCATTCTCTGCCAGCACCTTTACAGGCCCAGCGGCATATACAGATAAAGAGAAATTTAATAAGCTGGAATTTACAGCGATTGATAAAAATAAAATTACCATTCCAACTCAGGTAGCTGCTGGTGAGCCCGCTTGGATTGCAATTGTGCAACATTACTTTGCTAGCGCATGGATTCCGGGCGACAAATTTGCACGTGATATTTATGCCAACAAAATTGATAATGGCCTGTATCGCATTGGTATGCAAACACCACTTGGGGTTGTTGCTCAAGGGTCCACGGTTGTCGAAAAATCACGGCTCTTCGTAGGACCACAAGAGGAAAAGGTTTTAGAAACGATTGCCCCTGGCTTTGAGTTGCTAAAAGATTATGGGTACTTAACCATTTTGGCAAAACCTATTTTCTGGCTACTGGAAAAGATTCATGGCTATGTTGGCAACTGGGGTTGGGCCATTATTCTTCTGACCGTTTTGATTAAGCTGGTGTTCTTCCCACTCTCAGCCGCAAGTTACAAATCCATGGCTCGCATGAAGGAAGTCCAGCCGCGTTTAATGGTTATGAAAGAGCAATACAAGGGTGAGCCACAAAAACTGAATCAAGCAATGATGGAGATGTATCGCAAAGAGAAGATCAACCCATTGGGCGGGTGTTTGCCGGTGGTCATTCAGATTCCCGTGTTCATCTCTTTGTATTGGGTGTTGTTATCATCAGTGGAGTTACGTGGCGCCCCTTGGATTTTGTGGGTGCATGATTTATCTCTACCAGATACCTCAATTAGCGATATATTGGGCTTGACACAGTTCTTTCCAATTGGGATTTTGCCAATCGTCATGGCGATTTCGATGTTTGTTCAAACCAAACTCAACCCAACTCCTCCAGATCCAATTCAGGCAAAAATAATGATGTACATGCCGATTGTTTTTTCGATCATGTTCTTTTTCTTCCCGGCTGGTTTGGTTTTGTATTGGGTGGTTAACAACCTATTGTCCATTGCACAACAATGGCAAATCAATGTCCTGTTTGGAAAAAAGACGGCCAAGTAATTTCTTGATGGCATAACTACAAAACAGTGAACAGCAATGATGACTAGAAAGCTACCCATCATTGCTGTTGCTACGGCGCCCGGTAAGGCGGGTGTGGGCGTGATTCGAATAAGTGGACAACACTTAGGCGTATTTGCTAAAACCCTGTTTCAAACCCCCTTATCTGCTCGACAGGCAAACTTACTGACACTTCGTGATGCTGACGGACAGGCCATCGATCAATTAATTGCAATTTACTTTTCTGCCCCAGCCTCATTTACTGGTGAGGATATCTTAGAGCTGCAGTGTCATGGCGGCCCCCAACTTCTTGAGTTGGTGATGAAGCGTTGCCTGGAGTTGGGCAAAGAGATGGGCTTAGTCATTGCCGAACCGGGCGAATTTACTCTGCGCGCTTATCTCAACAATAAAATCGACCTAGCGCAAGCGGAGGCTATAGCAGATTTAATTGATGCACAGAGCGAGCATGCAGTGCGTGGAGCAGCCCGCTCCTTGCAGGGTGAATTTTCAGCCAACATTAATGAGCTCATCGAAGAAATTACGCAATTGCGCATCTTGGTCGAGTCGACCTTGGATTTCCCCGAAGAAGAAATTGAGTTTCTTGAAAATGCCCAAGCACGTGAGCGCCTGGCTGCAGTAAAGGCAAAGCTTCTATCCCTACGCGAAGGCGCAAAACAGGGAAAAATTTTGCGCGACGGTATCCAGTTGGTGTTGGCTGGAGCCCCCAATGTGGGTAAAAGCTCGCTGCTAAATAGGCTGGCTGGTGAAGAGGTGGCGATTGTGACCCCAGTTGCTGGCACGACGCGCGATCGGGTGAAAGAGAGCATTACGATCGAAGGTGTGCCAATGCATATCATTGACACCGCTGGTTTGCGCGACACAAGCGATGAGGTGGAGGCAAAGGGAATCGAGCGATCTTGGGATGCGATACGCCTAGCAGATTTGGTGATCTTTATGGCCGACCTTGATTCGAGTGCGGAGGATAGGGGGCTAAAGGATAAAATCCTGGTGGCGCTACCGCCCAAATGCCCGGCCATTCTAGTGATAAACAAGTCAGACCTATTGTCTGCAAATGCACCATTGATACCTGCAGGGGCAATTCTGATCTCTGCCAAAACTGGCGATGGTATTTCTGCCCTTAAGCAGAAAATTTTAGAGGCGGTGGGTTGGAATGGCCCTCAAGAGGGGGCAATTGTTGCACGCAGAAGGCATTTAGACTGCCTAGAGCGGGCTTCTGAACATATCGCAAAATCGGAACAATTCGCAGCAAATGGCAATAATTCACTAGAGTTGTTTGCAGAAGAGCTATCTTTAGCACAAAACCATCTCGGACAAATCACCGGAAGACTGCTTCCTGACGACCTTTTGGGAAAAATCTTCAGCCAATTCTGTATTGGTAAGTAAAGGGTTTGCTCTCTAAGTGGAGAATGCTACAAATGTGGCCAAAATGTTAAAATCGAAGGATTAAAAAATAATCATCATAGGGAAATACATGAGCACCGACACTATTGATCTGAATGCACCAGCATATGTAAAAAACACACGTTTAATTGAGTGGGTAGAAGAAGTTGCCTCTCTGACAAAGCCGGATGCTATTCATTGGTGTGATGGCTCTCAGGCGGAATATGACGAGCTTTGTGAGCTCTTAGTAAAGGCGGGCGTATTTAAGCGCCTCAACCCAGCAAAGCGCAAAAACTCATTTTTAGCCCTTTCTGATCCAGATGATGTTGCTCGTGTAGAAGACCGTACCTATATTTGCTCGGCTAAACAAGACGATGCAGGCCCAACGAATAACTGGGTAGAGCCAAGCGAAATGCGCGCCACCCTTCAACCTTTGTTTGATGGCTCTATGCGTGGCAGGACAATGTATGTAGTGCCATTCTCTATGGGCCCGATTGGCTCACCGATTGCACACATTGGTGTTGAGCTGTCCGATAGCCCTTATGTTGCAATCAATATGCGCCTTATGACGCGCATGGGCAAGGCGGTGATTGATCAGTTGGGTACGGACGGCCAATTCGTTCCCTGTATTCACACCGTAGGCAAGCCTTTAAGCCCTGGCGAAAAAGACATGGCTTGGCCAAACAACAAAACGAAGTACATTGTTCACTATCCAGAAACCCGTGAGATTTGGTCATTCGGTTCTGGTTATGGCGGCAATGCCTTATTAGGAAAAAAATGTTTTGCTTTGCGCATTGCATCCAATATGGGGCGCGAACAAGGTTGGCTTGCCGAACACATGTTGATTCTGGGCGTAACTTCACCTGAAGGCAAAAAATATCACGTGGCCGCAGCGTTTCCCTCAGCCTGTGGAAAAACCAATTTCTCCATGATGATTCCTCCAGCAGGATTTGACGGCTGGAAAGTAACAACGATTGGTGACGATATTGCCTGGATCAAACCACGCAAAGACGCAGTTACTGGAAAAACCCGCCTATTTGCCATCAATCCTGAATCTGGATATTTTGGCGTTGCACCTGGTACAAACCGCCTAACAAATCCAAACTGCATCGATTCACTAAATCAAGACGTTATCTTCACTAACGTTGGATTAACGGATGATGGTGACGTGTGGTGGGAAGGATTAACTGAAACACCTCCAGCGCATTTGATCGATTGGCAAGGAAAAGACTGGACTCCAGCAGATGGCGCTGCCGGACGCAAGGCCGCACATGCCAATTCACGCTTTACGATGGCCGCTACAAATAATCCTGCTGTTGATCCTAAATGGGATGATCCCGAGGGCGTTCCAATCGATGCGTTTTTGTTCGGCGGACGTCGTTCAACTACTGTGCCTTTGGTTAGCGAGGCGCGCGACTGGGTTGAAGGCGTTTATATGGCGGCAACAATGGGCTCAGAGACAACGGCTGCAATTACAGGTCAGGTTGGTGTCGTGCGTCGCGATCCGTTTGCGATGATTGCATTTGCTGGTTACAACATGAGTGATTATTTCCAGCATTGGCTTAATATTGGCAAAAAATTAGAAACAGAAGGCGCTGTATTGCCAAAGATCTACTGTGTGAACTGGTTCCGCAAGGACGACAGTGGCAAGTTTGTTTGGCCTGGTTATGGTGAAAACATGCGTGTACTTTCTTGGATTTTGGGCCGTGTTGACGGCACTGCAAACGGTGTTGAAACCGTATTTGGCATCTCACCTGAGCACACTGATTTGAATTGGCAGGGCTTGGATTTCTCCGTAGAAAAATTTAACACGGTGATTACGGCCAAGGTCGACGATTGGAAAAACGAGCTCAAGTTGCATACAGAGTTATTCGAACACCTTGGCGATCGTTTGCCTAAGGAGTTGTTGGAAATGCGCGCAAAGATCGAAAAGCGTTTGAACGCTTAAGTATCGCCAAACACTTCCTTAGATTTATTTAATGACCAAACCCCAACACCATGAAATAGTGGTGATTGGGGCAGGCATTTGCGGAGCAACGATCGCTAATGAGCTGCTTGAGCGCGGCAAGTCTGTTTGCATTGTCGATGCCGCCCCTTCCCCTGCTACCGCCTGTTCAAGTCACGCTTATGCGATTGCCCATCCCCATATTGGCAAGGGCTCACCCCGCTTACTACGCTTAACCCGCCTTGCTTTTTTGTTGGCCGAAGCCAGGTGGGGTGGTGAATGGAGGCGGCACGGCATTTTTCAGCCCACCAAAAAAGAAAAGACCTTTAATCAACTAGAAGTGACTGAGCATTTGCGTTCATTAGGGCTCGCAGAAAATATTGCAATAGCACTGGATGCCCACGAAGCAGAAAAAATTTGTGGCATTAAGCAAAGCGGTGTTTGGCTTCCAAGAGGGGCATCATTAAATTTATTTGAGGCTAGCAACAATTTGTTGAAGGCGCACGAGGGTTTAACTTGTCTTTGGAATACTCAAGTTGCTAGTCTAGAAGAATCTCATGGCAGATGGAGTTTGTTGAATAAGGCCAAGGAGCCCATTCTGGTCGCGGACAAAGTTGTGGTGGCGATAGCGATGGAAAGCAAGGCGCTGATGAGCACCATTGGTATTCGTTTGCCATTGAAACCCGTGCGCGGACAACTCAGCATTTTCTCGATCAAGCCAAATACAGCTTGGGTAAAAAAGTTGCCAAAAGTGGGGATATCAGGCGATGGCTATTGTCTGCCAGCAGAAAAGCTAGAAGATGGCAGCTATCGCTGGATGGTAGGCTCTAGCTTTGATGAAGGTGAGGACGATCTGGGATCCAGGGATAGCAGCGATGCATTTAATCGCAAGCAAGCCCAAGGCTTGGTCGACTTTTCTGAGGGCGACCCACGAGATTTATTGAAGGATGGTGATTTTGTTGGTGTCCGCTGCGTGGCAGGCGACCGCTTACCCATCATTGGAGCGCTTGTGCAGCGCCCAGGAATTTACTTGGCAACCGCTTTGGGCTCAAGAGGAATTTTGTGGTCTGCTCTAGCGGCTAAGCTAATTACCGCTCAGCTACTAGAGGATGATTTTGCTTTGCTTACCCGTTTTGGCTTTGCCGCAGATTTGGTCGCTGCACTGGCTCCAGCCCGCTTCTTCGCAGGAGCCTTGGTAGCACCTTCGGCTTTAGGGGCCTTAGCCTCAAATTCAAAACCAATTTTTCCATCAGCACCCAAGGCTAAATAGGCTTTAAAGCCACGCCCAGTCCGGTTTGACTTAAAATTCGTTAAGAGATCGGTTTTACCCTCTTTGAGTAATTTTTGCACTTGCTCAGGCAAAATCTCTTGCTGTAAAACTACTTTACCGGTTTTGAAATCGCAAGTTTTGTTTGGGCCGGTATTGTTCTCGCAGACGTAGCGCATGCCGTCTTCATACACTGCGCCGGAGCATTTTGGGCAGACCCCTAAAGCTAGGCGACCTGTGAAATCCACAGCTTCTGTTTCTTCATCTTGGGCGTTGCCAAAGTCAAATTCAAGTTTGAAACCAGCATTTGGATAGTCGGCATCATCTTCAGGAATTTCACTTAATTTAATAATGGCTGCAAACGGGCGACCTATTTTGCTGCGAAAGCCCTGTAGAGGCCCAATCGTTTTCTCGCGCAGTAACTCTTCTACCTCGGGGTATTCAAATGCGCGCCCACCGGGGGTTTTGCTGATTGTAAAGCCGCACTTTTCACAAGCAAAGCGACGATAGTTCTCTTTGACTGGACCCTTGCAGTGTGGGCATGGGGTAGTCATGATGGCGTAATCACCCGGTATGGTATCGCTGTCGTATTCTTTGGCGCGCTTAACAATGCGCTGAGTCATCTGTGCAATTTCTTGCATGAAGGTATCGCGATTCATCTTGCCCTGCTCAATTAATGAGAGCTTGTTTTCCCAGCTACCAGTTAAGTCAGGACGAGTTAACTCTTCTACATCTAAGCCGCGCAATAAGGTCATCAACTGAAAAGCTTTTGCGGTTGGAATCAGTTCGCGCGCTTCACGAACCATGTATCTTTCAGCCAGCAATCCTTCAATAATTGCCGCACGTGTTGCCGGTGTACCAAGACCTTTCTCCGCCATGGCTTCGCGCATGTCATCATCATCCACCCATTTGCCGGCGCTTTCCATTGCTGAAAGTAGGGTAGCTTCTGTATAGCGCGCAGGTGGCTTAGTTTTTAATGGCACAACAACTACAGACTCAGTCTGAACTGTCTCGCCTTCTTGAACGGGCACTAGCTCGTCATCTGCTTGACCGGATTTGCCATAAACAGTAAGCCAGCCGGGATATACGAGAACACGCCCTTCGGTTTTAAAGTGGTGTCCCAATGCCTCAGTAATACGGGTAGTGACGCGGAATTCAGCAGCAGGGTAAAACACCGCCAAGAAACGGCGCACCACCAAATCGTATAACTTTGCTTCGGGTTCACTTAAGCTCTTAGGCGTTTCTAGTGTTGGAATAATCGCAAAGTGATCTGAGATTTTAGAGTTATCAAAAATCCGTTTGTTCGGTTTAATCCAGCCATATCCTGCTTTGGCTTTGGGATCTCTTGGATCACCCTGCAGAATTTGTTTTGCAAAGGAACGATATTCTTGCGAATTTTCAGCAATCGTTTCCATCGTTTGCTTAACAGTATCTAAATAGTCTTCGGGAAGTGCTTTCGCATCTGTACGGGGATAGGTTAAAACCTTATGGCGCTCATAAAGTGCTTGTGCAAGCCCCAAAGTATTTTTTGCAGAAAAGCCAAACCGAGCATTTGCTTCGCGTTGTAAGCTAGTTAAGTCAAACAACTGTGGCGCAAGTTGGGTAGCAGGCTTTGCCTCCTCCGTAACCGTTGCCTTTTTTCCACGACAAGCGGCCACAATACTTTGAGCCGCAGCCTCGCTCCAAAGGCGATTTTCACGCGCATCTGGTTCGGCAGTATCCTTCTTAAATTTTGGATCAAACCAGCGACCTTCGTAGATTCCAGCCGAGGCAATAAATTCTGCTTTGACTTCCCAATAATCCTTAGAGACAAACTTGCGAATCAGTTCTTCGCGTTCAACCACAATGGAAAGTGTTGGTGTTTGAACTCGGCCTACCGTTGTTAAGAAAAATCCGCCACTTTTGCTGTTAAACGCAGTCATGGCACGAGTGCCGTTAATGCCAACTAACCAGTCTGCTTCGGAGCGGCAACGGGCCGCATCAGCAAGCGGCTGCATTTCAACATCAGTACGCAAGTTTGCAAAGCCATCACGAATCGCTGCTGGAGTCATCGACTGCAGCCACAAGCGTTGAACTGATTGAGAAGCTTTTGCATGTTGTGCGATTAAGCGGAAAATGAGTTCGCCCTCACGCCCCGCATCACAGGCATTAATCAGGGCGTTAATGTCTTTGCGCTTGATGAGTTTTTGTAGAACCTTTAAGCGAGATTCTGTTTTTGCAATTGGGCGCAAATCAAAATACGGAGGTACTACGGGGAGGTTAGCAAATGACCACTTACCGCGCTTGACATCAAATTCCTCCGGAGCAGCTATTTCTAAAAGATGGCCAACGGCTGAAGAAATGACAAATTGATCATTTTCAAAATAGTCTTCATGTTTAGTAAAGCCCCCTAAAGCCTTGGCGATATCGTTGGCAACCGAAGGCTTCTCGGCAATGATGAGCGCCTTAGGGTTGTCGACGGAAGGGGTCTTGGAACTGGTTTTGGTAGATGCTTTAGCCACGCGTTTGCCTAATTTGAGCCTGAAATGCTGTTTTTAATAGAGGAAAAGGATGATCAATTTAAACCAAATCAGGGTCTGGTCCATTACTCATCCCTTTTTTATTATTAACCGATAAATTAAGAAAAGTCCAAAAGGCCCTGTTTTTTGATATCGAAGACCGCTAGGGCAAACCTATTTTTCATTAAAAAACCACATTGAATGGCTTTTAAAGAGGGCTTTTATTAAAAAATGAGCTCTTCGAGGACATCTTTTGGGTTTCTTACTAGTTTTGCGCCTTGCTGGATGAGGAGATGGCAACCTGCAGATAGCGGGTTTTGGATTGATCCAGGAACCGCGAAAATCTCCCTCCCCAATTCAGCAGAAAGCCGCGCGGTGATTAAGGAGCCCGATCGTTCGGCTGCCTCCACCACCACCACTCCCAAGGAGAGGGCCGCAATAATTCGGTTTCTTCTGGGAAAATGGCTTGATTTTGGTTCCTCGCCAAGAGGTAACTCAGAGATCAATAGCCCTTGTTGACGAATGCATTTAGCCAGCCCCAAATGTTCTTTGGGGTAAATCACATCTACGCCGGCCCCACAGACGGCCATGGTGAAGTGATTAGGGCCTTGATTTAGGGTGGCTTGATGGGCTGCACCATCAACACCCCGTGCGAGCCCTGAGACAACAAGTAAACCCGCATGAGAGAGTCCTTGCGCAAAGAGGGCTGCGTTTTTTAGGCCCTCAGCACTGGCTTTGCGGGCGCCAACAATTGCGATCATAGGCATTTGGAGTAACTCAATATCCCCATCTATATAGATATGTTTGGGCGGATCATGCAAATCATTGAGGCGCGGAGGGTATTTTTTGTCACCGCGTTTAATCCGGGTGATGCTGCTTGGTGTTAGAAAGGGGCGCATTAAAAGATTGTGATCTTTGGGGATATAGGAACAATCGGGACAGACTGATTGCTCTGTTGGATAATTCCTACATGGCTTTATTAAATGTCCTTTGCTATCCAGACCCTCGTCTGCACAAGATTGCCAAACCGGTGGCGCAGGTAGACGCACGCATCAAAAAAATAGTGGCCGACATGGCTGACACTATGTATGAAGCGCCTGGTGTTGGATTGGCGGCGACTCAGGTAGATATTCATGAGCGGATTTTGGTGATTGATTTGTCTGATGAGCAAAATGAATTAATGGTTTTTATTAACCCAGAAATTACTTGGGCAAGCGCTGAGAAAAAATCTTGGCGCGAAGGATGTCTTTCAGTTCCCGAGTTTTACGATGAGGTTGAGAGGCCCGCTGAAATTCGAATCAAGGCTTTGGATATTGAGGGCAAGGAATTTGAGTTGGAGGCTGACGGCCTTTTAGCGGTTTGTTTACAGCACGAGTTAGATCACTTGCAAGGCAAAGTGTTTGTTGAGTATTTATCTTTACTCAAAAGAACCCGAATCTCACAAAAATTAAAGAAGCGCAGCAAAGAGTTAGAAGGTGAGCGCTAAGCGCCTCTAATGAAAATTGTTTTTGCTGGGACTCCTGAGTTTGCTGCGCAAGCAATGCGCGCAATCGTTGAGGCAGGACATGAAATCGTCTTGGCCTTAACCCAGCCTGATCGTCGTGCAGGTAGGGGCATGCATTTACAGGCTAGCCCAGTTAAAGAGTTTGCTTTAGAAATAAATATTCCGGTTCTGCAACCAGAAACATTGAAGTGCAATAGCGTTGATCCACTAAGGCAAGCGCAGGCACAAGAGGCCTACCAAAGATTATCCGCAATCGAATTTGATGCCATGGTGGTGGTGGCATACGGCCTCATCTTGCCCCAAGAGATTCTGGACATTGCGCAGCGCCCCGGTAGGCGCGGTAGCTTTAATATTCATGCTTCTTTATTGCCGCGTTGGCGTGGCGCAGCCCCGATTCAGCGCGCGATTGAGGCGGGTGATAAAAACACAGGCGTTTGCATTATGCAAATGGATGCTGGCCTGGATACGGGCGACATAGTCCTCCTAAGAGCGCTTGAAATTGCGCCGGATGAAACTAGTGCTACTTTGCATCATCGTTTAGGTGCATTAGGTGCCGAGTCTATTGTTGAGGCACTTCAACTTTTAGTAGAGGGGCGCTGCCCTCGGGTGCCGCAAGAGAGTGCTGGCATTACCTACGCTGAAAAAATCTTAAAGAGTGAGGCAGATATCGATTGGAATTTAAGCGCCATCCAAATTGATCATCGAATTCGTGCTTTTAACCCCTTTCCGGGCGCCACCAGTTGCATCAATGACGAACAGATGAAGCTATGGAATTCTCGTATTCCTTCGGCGGACTCGTATAGTGAGACTGGGCGAGCTGGCGAGGTATTGGGGTTTAGTAATGAGGGTATTTATGTTCAGTGTGGCATAGGAGTAGTAGAAGTTTTGGAGATGCAAAAGCCTGGCGGAAAAAAAATGCCTGCAAAGAGGTGCTTACAGGCACTCGGACTCCCAGAAAAATTATTCCGCTTTCATGCAAAGGAGTAGATATGTTTAATTTTGCAAAGACTGCTGTTTTGATGGCGGCGATTACTGCATTGTTTGTGGTTGTGGGTGGCATGCTGGGTGGCGAACAAGGCATGATCATGGCCTTACTAGTAGCAGTGGGCATGAACTTTTTTAGCTATTGGTTTTCTGACACGATGGTTCTGAAGATGACCAATGCCCAGCAAGTAGATGAGCGGTCTGCCCCTCAGTTTTATGCACTCGTAAAGGAGCTTTCAGAAAAGGCAGGCTTGCCCATGCCAAAAGTTTTCTTGATTGATGAGGATGCGCCGAATGCGTTTGCAACCGGACGCAATCCAGATAACGCTTCTGTAGCCGCAACCACGGGAATTTTAAAAATCCTTTCGAACCGTGAATTGCGCGGAGTGATGGCGCACGAGTTAGCCCATGTACAACATCGCGATATTTTGATTTCTACGGTTGCCGCAACCATGGCCGGCGCTATTTCTGCACTGGCCAATTTCGCCCTGTTTTTTGGCGGGCGTAACTCGGAGGGTAGACCAAGCAATCCGATTGCGGGATTATTGGTAGCGATTCTTGCGCCGATTGCTGCTGGCTTGATTCAAATGAGTATTTCACGTGCCAGGGAGTACGAGGCGGATCGTGGCGGTGCTGAGATCAGCGCCGATCCAGAGGCTTTGGCTCATGCCTTGGAAAAGATTCATCACTATGCGCAGGGCATTCCATTTCCAGCGGTAGAGCAGCATCCAGAGACGGCGCAAATGATGATTCTGAACCCCTTAAGCGCTGGTGGGCTTGCACAATTATTCTCCACTCACCCTCCAACAGAGGAGCGGGTGGCTCGCCTCATGGCCATGGCAAAAAACGGGGCATACCCCGGAGCAAATTAGTTTGACTGATAAAAAAACGTCGCAAAGTCTCCCACTTTCTGAAGCCATCTGTATCGCTGCACAAGCCATTGGTGAAGTAATGAGCGGCAGATCGCTTACTGAAGTTTTGGAACAACTCGACGCGCATGAGCGGCCGATTGTACAAAGCCTCAGCTTTGATGCTTTGCGTAAATGGGTTCGATCACATGAGTTGATTAAACAATTTATTCCAAAGACGCCACCGCCAGAGGTAGATCATTTATTGAGCGTGGCTATTGCTCTGTTTTTGCAAGAACCCACAGAAGGCAAAGGTTATCCCGCCCATACCATTGTGGATCAAGCTGTTAAGGCTTGTGGAGAATATGACCCCACTATGTATGCCAAAGGTTTGGTGAATGCGGTCTTGCGCAAAGTCAGCCTTACGGTAGAGCCACTGCCAGGTGAGAAGTCATATCCGCCTGATCCAATACCGATGTTTGTTCCAGCGTGGTGGCGCGCGAATTTAAAGCGCCATTATTCTAAGGACTGGCAATCGATTCTGTTTGCACAAGCAAAACGAGCCCCATTAATTTTGCGAGTAAATCAAAAGCAATATTCACGAGAGCAATATCAGACTTTATTAAGCGAAGCCGGAATTACATCAAACCCTGTTAAAGAGCTTGCAGGCATAAAGTTACCATCCGCATTACTCCTTTCCAATCCAGTTCCAGTTTCAGATTTGCCCGGGTTTTATAGTGGCGCTGTTTCAGTTCAGGATGCGGGAGCTCAGTTGGCTGCTGTTCTATTGAATCCCCAGCCAGGCGAGAGAATCTTGGATGCCTGTTCTGCGCCGGGCGGGAAAGCTGCCCACATACTAGAGTTGGCTGATTGTGAGATGGTGGCTTTAGAGCTGGATGGCGAACGGATTGGAAAAATCAGTGGCAATCTAGATCGATTGCGGCTGCATTCTGACAAAGTGAGCGTCCTGAGGGGAGATGCCTCAAAGGCTTCCTGGTGGGATGGCGTACCCTTTGACAAAATATTGCTTGATGCCCCCTGTTCGGCATCAGGCATTGTGGCGCGGCATCCAGACATTCCTTTTTTAAGACGCGAGGCCGATGTCAAGTCTTTGCAGCAAAAACAGCTCGGTATTCTAGAGCAGGCATGGAAAATGTTGAAACCAGAGGGGCTGCTGCTCTACGTTACCTGCTCAGTTTTTCCTGAAGAAGGGGAGGATCAGGCAATCCAGTTTGCTGCAGAGCATAGCAATGCGTTACGATTAAGCGCCCCAGGGCAGATTCTGCCAAGTGAGGTGAGCGATGGTTTTTACTATGCCTTGTTTAAGAAAAATGGGCCATGAGCCAAAGAATTAAACAATTCATCTTTTTATGCTTGATGGTTTTGTGTGCTTTTGCGACGCCAGCAAGTGCAGAGGGAATCAAAATCAAATCCTTTGAGCTGGAGAGGGTGGATAACGACTGGCTTTTGAATGCAAGTTTCCAAATTGAACTTTCACCGGGCCTTGAGGATGCAGTAAAAAAAGGCGTGGTGCTCTATTTTCAGACCGAGTTTGATTTAACGCGCTCCAGATGGTATTGGTTTGATGAGAAGCCTATAGTTGCCCAAAGACAAACCCGCTTGTCCTACCAACCGCTTACACAGCAATTTCGCATTGCTTCGGAAGGCTTTACCTTCTCTGCAAAAACGATTTCTGAGGCCTTACAAGCAGTTGGGTCCATCGGCGGTTGGGACGTGATTGATAATAATCAACTCGATCCAAGCAAGCTCTATACCGCTGGCTTTCGAATGAATTTAGATCTAAGCAAACTACCCAAGCCCTTTCAGGTAAATGCCTTGAATAACCGCGACTGGAATGTTTCTAGCGATTGGATCCGCTTTCCCTTACAGCCGAATGGCCCCAGTCTGATTAAACGATGAATGTACCAATAGATCCTCTTAAGGCTTCGTTCTTTACATCGAAAGCCTGGCAAAAAAAAGTAATTCCTATTGCTATAGGCGCTATTGGCCTATTTGCTTTGCTGTTATTGGTTCTACTTTTTGTCGCATCGTCTAATACCGAGTTTTTTGAGAATTACTTTATTTGGCTTTATGCAGCAAACGTAGTCATCGGGATCTGTCTTACCCTAGTCATCCTATCTTTGATTACGGTTATTGGAGTTCGATGGTATCGGGGTCATTTTGGCACTCGCCTAATTGCGAAGTTAGCAATGATTTTTGCTTTAGTTGGAATTGTTCCCGGCTTAATTTTGTATGGCGTCTCACTGCAGTTCGTTTCCCGCAGTATTGAAACTTGGTTTGATGTCAAGGTCGAGTCAGCACTGAACTCGGGATTAGAGTTAGGCCGCGTTACCTTGCGAGTGGCTCAAGAAGAGATTTTGGCTGAGGGAAATTTCATCGCAGAACAGATCATCCTGGCGCCGCCGGGTTCAACCACTGAGCAGGTCGCACCCATGGTGATGAAGATCCGTAATCAATTTGGCATTCAGGAAGTTAGCCTTTTTAATATGCAGCGCAATTTGCTCTTAAGCAGTGAGGTAGCCCCTAAAAAATATTTGCCCCCGCCCAGTACCGATGTGATTGCAGAGGCATTTAAAAAGAAGGGCCTTACCTTTTTAGAGCAAGTCGAAATGGAAGGGGGTCAGCTCGGATATCGAGTCAGGGCAATTGTGCCGATCGTGCGGAAAAAAGCCTTACAAAGCAAATTAGAGTCTGGCAAAGTAGTGGAGGATAAATATTTTTTACAATTAGTGCGCTTTATTCCAGCGCCATTAGCTAAAAATATTTACGCAGTCGAGACTGCTTATAGCGAATATCAAGAGAAGTCATTGGGGCGCAGTGGCTTGCGGAAGATGTTTGTTGGGACGCTAACGCTCACTTTATTTTTCGCGGTATTTGTGGCAATTACTTTAGCCCTGATGTTGGGGCGCCAATTGGCTCGTCCACTCTTGATGTTATTAAAAGGCACGCAGGCGGTTGCAGAGGGTGATTTATCTCCCAAACCGGAGCTAGATACCGGGGATGAGTTGGGCATGCTGACCCGCCAATTTAATGTCATGACAAGACAGCTGGCAGATACCCGTAACTCCTTACAAGAATCAAAAGCGTTTTTGGAAAAGGTCCTTGGTAGCTTAACAGCAGGCGTTTGTATCTTCGACAAAAACTACAATGTGGTATCTAGTAACGCCGGTGCCGACCGAATTTTTGGACAAGACCTTACTTACTTGGATGGAAAGCCTTTAAGTACCAGCCCGGCTCTCGCAGAGTTTGAGGAGGCCATTCAAAGTGGCTTTGCTACCATGAAGCTTACGGTGGCAGGGGGGGATAGCAAGCCTCTTAAACAGCTTAGCCATCAGAATATTCCTGTATGGCAAAAACAAATTCAATTGCACACCACCAATGAGTTTGACAACGAATTAGGCGTTACCTTGTTTGTGCGGGGTACTGAGCTCACAGCAGATCTACGCATGGTGGTGTTTGACGACATTACAGACGTGGTTAGCGCCCAAAGATCAATCGCTTGGAGCGAGGTGGCTAGACGCCTTGCTCATGAAATTAAAAATCCGCTTACCCCGATTCAGTTATCTGCTGAACGCTTGCAGCACAGGCTTGCAGGTAAGCTCAGCGCAGAGCAAGAAGAGATGATCAATCGCAGTACGGAAACGATTATTGGTCAGGTGCAGGCGATGAAGGAGATGGTGAATGACTTTAGAGACTTTGCAAAAACCCCCACGCCCCAATTAAGACCGGTTTCTATCAATGCACTCACCACAGAAATTTTAGGTCTTTATGAGGGTAGCCCCCTGCGCACTCAGCTTGATTTGCAGTGCCCGGATATTATGGGGGACCCTACTCAGTTAAGACAGGTTATCCATAATTTGCTTCAAAATGCTCAAGACGCTACTTTAGAGGGCAGTCATCCAGGTGAGCCGGTTGAAGTAAAAACAGAGTTGGTGCCTTATGGCGAGCACAATGGTGTAGTCCAAAATGCAGTGCGCTTAACAATAAGCGATTGTGGAATTGGATTTCCAGCTAAGATATTGGCAAGAGCATTTGAGCCGTACATAACAACAAAGAGTAAAGGCACTGGTTTGGGTCTAGCAGTCGTGAAAAAAATTATTGATGACCACTATGCCAAAATTGAAATACGAAATCGTATGCAAGGAGAAGAAGTGATCGGTGCGCAGGTATCAATATTGTTTATGAATCTAGCAAAAGAGGCGGCCTAAATATGGCTAATATTTTGGTTGTTGATGACGAGATGGGTATTCGTGAACTTCTCAATGAGATTCTGACGGATGAAGGCCATACGGTCTATGCGGCAGAAAGCGCCAACCAGGCCCGCACGATTCGTGAGCAGATGCGTCCTGATCTTGTCTTATTGGATATCTGGATGCCAGACACCGATGGCATCACGTTGCTAAAAGAATGGTCCAAAACAGGTCAGCTCACTATGCCGGTGGTGATGATGTCAGGTCACGCCACAATTGATACGGCCGTAGAGGCCACCCGTATTGGCGCTTTGAATTTCTTAGAAAAACCAATTGCCTTGCAAAAGCTTTTAAAGACGGTAAGCAAAGCCCTAGAGAGTTCGCCCAAATATGTTGAGCCTGAAGAAGAGAGGGCTGTTCAGGCCAGCGCAAACACTGCTGCTGCAAAGTCTTTATCGAATGAGTCTGCTGCCAGCCCCATTGCTGAGGGAGAATTCATCAGTGGAATTGCCAAATCCTATTTTGATCTTCCTCTAAGGGAAGCAAGAGACCTTTTTGAGAAAGCCTACTTTGAGCATCAGATGCAAATCATGGGTGGAAGTATGACGAAAATTTCAGAGTACACAGGCCTAGAGAGAACCCATTTGTACCGCAAGCTCAAAGCCTTGGGGATCGATACCTCTCGCAATAAGGGCGAGCAATAAGATCTGCAGCGAATCATTTGCCAGCAGCAGTATTTGTTGAAAACATTGGTACATGACCCAGCATCAGCATTACGACAGATAATGGTTTCACACTATTTGTCCATCATTTTCGGAATTCTTCCCCATGGAAATTAAGGTCAACTTTCTCGATAAGCTCCGCCTTGAAGCCAAGTTTGATGACTTCACGGTGATTGCTGACCAGCCTATCCGCTATAAGGGCGATGGCTCAGCCCCGGGACCCTTCGACTACTTTCTGGCTTCATCGGCCTTATGTGCCGCTTATTTTGTGAAGTTGTACTGCGACACTCGCAATATCCCCACAGAAAATATTCGTCTTTCCCAAAATAATATTGTTGATCCGGAAAACCGTTATCAACAGATTTTTAAGATTCAGGTTGAATTACCAGACGACATCTCGGCCATTGATCGCCAAGGTATTTTGCGCTCCATTGAACGTTGCACAGTTAAGAAGGTAGTTCAAGCTGGGCCAGAGTTTGTGATTGAAGAAGTAAAAAACTTGGACGCAGATGCGCAGACTTTGTTGACCTTGAAGTCAACATCTGATGCTAGCACCTATATTGCAGGTAAAGACTTGCCGCTTGAGCAAACGATTGCCAACATGTCTGGCGTATTGGCAAACCTAGGAATCAAGATTGAAATTGCCTCATGGCGCAACCTCATTCCTAATGTCTGGTCCTTACACATTCGTGATGCACACTCGCCGATGTGTTTTACCAATGGCAAGGGATCAACAAAAGAAAGCGCCCTGGCATCGGCTTTGGGCGAGTATATCGAGCGATTGAGTAATAACCATTTTTATGCCGGTGCATTCTGGGGTGAAGATGTTGCTGGCGGTGCATTTGTGCATTATCCGCACGAGCGTTGGTTTAAGCCGGGCAGTAAAGATGCACTGCCAACGGAAATTCTAGATGAGTATTGCTTGAAAATCTTTAATCCGGATGGTGAGTTACGCGCCTCACACCTGCTGGATACTAATTCTGGCAATGTGGAGCGTGGTATTTGTTCATTGCCTTATGTGCGCCAGTCTGATGGCGAGACCATCTACTTTCCGTCAAACTTGATTGAAAATTTGTATGTCAGTAATGGTATGAGTGCTGGCAATACGCTTGCTGAAGCGCAGGTGCAATGCCTCTCAGAGATTTTTGAACGGGCAGTCAAACGAGAAATTCTCGAAGGGGAAATTGCTCTGCCAGATGTACCTCAAGAAGTGCTCGTAAAATACCCTGGCATTTTGGCTGGTATTCGGGGGTTAGAAGAGCAGGGCTTTCCGGTATTGGTAAAGGACGCTTCGCTAGGGGGAACTTATCCAGTGATGTGTGTCACCTTGATGAACCCACGAACAGGTGGCGTGTTTGCCTCCTTCGGTGCGCACCCAAGCTTAGAGGTCGCATTAGAGCGAAGTTTGACTGAGTTACTACAGGGCCGAAGTTTAGAGGGCTTGAACGACTTGCCCCCGCCGACTTTTGCAAGTGAAGCAGTGACTGAACCCAATAATTTTGTTGAACACTTTATTGATTCGAGCGGTATCGTGTCGTGGCGCTTTTTTAGCGCAAAGGCAGATTACGACTTTGTTGAGTGGGATTTCTCTGGCCACGGTGAAGATTCCAACGCCCAAGAAGCAGCAACCTTATTTGGCATTCTTAAAGCCATGGGCAAAGAAGCCTATATGGCGGTGTACGATCAGCTCGGCGCGACTGCTTGCCGAATTCTGGTGCCCGGTTACTCTGAGATTTACCCAATAGAAGATCTGGTTTGGGATAACACGAATAAAGCGTTGTTATTCCGTGAGGATATTTTGAATCTGCATCGTCTAGATGAGGCAAGCCTAAGCGTCTTACTTGAGCGCTTAGAGAATAACGAGTTAGACGAGTACGGTGATATCGCCACATTGATCGGTATCGAATTTGACGAGAATACCCCTTGGGGCCAATTAACTGTCCTGGAGCTAAAGCTATTAATTCTTCTTGTGTTAAAGCGTTTTGATGAGGCGCATGAGCTAGTCGGCTCTTTTCTTCAATATAACGACAACACTGCTGAGCGCAGATTGTTTTATCAGGCATTAAATACAGTATTAGATATTGCGCTGGATGGTGACCTGAAAATCGACGACTACCTAGTCAACTTACGAAAGATATTTGGCGACAAGAGAATGGATGCTGTATTAGGATCAGTAGATGGTAGTGTGCGCTTTTATGACTTGACTCCAACCAGTATGAAATTAGAGGGATTAGATAGGCATCACCGACTCATTGATAGCTACCGAAAATTGCATGTTGCTCGTAGCAAAAATGCCTCTATAGCTACTTAGGGTTCGTAGCTGTAGCTCCAAAAAGGCGGTCTGCAGCTGCAGTACCCAGGAAATTAATAGGCTGAGCCACGGCTTGGCAATTTGTTAACTTTAATGAAGATTTTATGCGTTAGTATTTGCATAAGTTAGTTGCCCTAATAAGGCGCCGTATAGTTAAAGGCCGTTTTTGCCTAACCAATGATTCCTAGGAGATAAAAATGAAATTAATCTACTGCTTATTGTTCTCTGCTGCATTGTTACCCGTGACCGCCTTTTCTCAAAGCACTACCCCTAAAATCGTATCCATTTCTACTCTTGATGCTAATAACGATCAGATTATTAGCAAAGATGAAGCGCTTAAAGCTGGCATGCCAGAGGCTACCTTCAAAAAAATTGATAAAGATAATAGCGGTCAAATTACTAAGGCTGAACTTGATGCCTATAGATCTCAGAATAATTCGTTTAGCGCTATAGACACTGACAAAGATGGAAAGATTAGCAAGGCTGAAGCCATGAAAATGGGCATGTCAGCTCAAGAATTTAGAATATTAGATAAAGACAATAACGGGTATATCACTCAAGCTGAGTGGGATACTGGAAATTGGATTATTTGGTAAGTAAGCTCCAGCCAACCGATTTTCCAGGCTAAAAGACAGTTTCATTTATAATTCCCAGTCTTGGCCTGGTAGCTCAGTCGGTAGAGCAGAGGATTGAAAATCCTTGTGTCGGTGGTTCGATTCCGCCCCGGGCCACCAAGATTTAAATAATGCCCTGCTTTACGCGGGGCATTTTCTTTTGGTCGGGATGTGTAATGCATCGATGTTAAGCTTTGAAAGCAGTAGGTATGTATTTCTTTCAACAGCAAGCCATAAGGAAAAATAAATGAGATTCAAACTTGTAATTGCAGCTTTGGCTTTACTGCCAGCATTAGTATCGGCACAGAACGCCCCAAATATGATTGGCACTTGGACAGGCACATTCAATGCTACTGTTATGGGATCTGCAGCACACCATATCGTACCGAATAAAAAGGATAAGGAAATTTACTTTAATAAAATACCGTTTGCTCTTGAGATTGACCGCCAAGAAGGAATCAATTTTTCTGGGTTATTGACCTCTAAAAATCGTAAAGAAGTTATTCTTGGGGCTATTACCCCCGACTTCCAAGGTGGGGTAATGGTAGACGAGGATGGTACTCATACTTTTAAAATCATTGATCCGACTACTATTCAAAACTGTTATGTGCAAATCTCAAAACCTAAGGTTGCTGCTTGTTGGATTGGCAAAAAACAGTAGTAATTAGTTTTCAGAATCCATACCTCTTTTAATAATGGAGGCATGAATCTTAAATGGTTTAGGCATCCTCGGCCCTGGTTCGATTCCGCCCCGGGCCACCAAGAAACACTAAAACCACCTTCGGGTGGTTTTTATTTGGGCTCGGCGGATCAAGCTCCGTACTAATCAGTGTTGCTTAATAAGACGCGTAGCGAAAATATTTACTGGTGTGATATGCCTTACGATAATCGCTGTAAGCCGCCAATAAGATTTGACATCCTTGTGGTGGTCAAGCGTCGATTTAAACGACTTTTGAGCTACCCATTAGAATCAATGGATTCTATTAGATAGTCGCACTAATGATTTTCCAACCTAAAACACTAATTACTGGAGCAAATGGCTTTATTGGCGGAGCTTTGACGGCCAAGCTTTTTGCTCGTGGTGAAGTTGAGGACGCGATTTTTCTAATTCGCTCATCAAAACCTGAAGAGGGCATGGTGAGGTTAGTTAACACACTCAGAAGTCATGGCATTAAAACAGATCAGTTATTAAAACTTAGGTTAGAGCAGATTCTGTGCGGTGATTTAAATGTTGTGAATCGTTGGATTGATGACCCACGCCTGAACTCCATTGAAAATGTTGTTAGCTCTGCCGCAGTAGCCTCTTTTGGCAATCACCCCTCTATCTGGCCAACGAATGTAGATGGGGTTTTAAATATGGCCCATGGCCTAAGTCATCGGTGTAAGTTAAAAAGATTTCTTCACATTGGTACCGCAATGGCTTGTGGGTTGGATTCACCAAATCCCGTTCCTGAGGGCTATAACCGCGGTAAAAAAACTCAGCATTTTTTAGAGTACACACATAGCAAATATGAAGTTGAGCAACGCCTAAAGGAAGAACTGCCTGATTTACCCTTGGTCATTGCTAGGCCATCCATTGTTGTCGGACATACCAAGCTAGGCTGTAAGCCGTCGGGAAGTATCTTTTGGGTTTTTAGAATGGCGTTGGCACTAAAAGCATTCCCTTGTGCCTTAGATCAGAAGATTGATGTTGTTCCAGTAGACTATTGTGCCGATGCTCTTTATTTGCTTTTAACCAAGCCAAAGCTAAAGCATGACTCGTACCATATCTCAGCGGGAGAAAAGTATTCCTCAAGTTTTGCTGAAATTGATGAAGCCATAACTAAGGCAACAGGTTTGCCTCCGCTGACGAATTATCAGCAAAAGTCATACGAACAAATCCTTAAGATGAAAGATCAATTTAAAACGCTTCTTGGTGAATGTAATCGACGCATTGTGGCTAAAGCAATTAAAACTTATGGAAACTTTTCAACCCTTGAACTTGCTTTTGATAATCAAAGATTGATTGAAGAGGGAATGGGTGGGCCCACTCCATTGGCAAAGTACGCGGGACTTTGTGAGCTAACCAGTAAAGATATTTTGATTTCTGAGCAAATGAAGTTTGATTACAAATAACTAAGACTACTTAATGCCCAAGAAGCAATGTCCTTTAAAAAGACACTTCATGTAGCGGTGGCGAGCACTCCAAGGATGTTCCATCCCTGTGCCAGTCAAGCCTCATGACCGACGCATTAACTACCGAACTCCTTGTGTCGGTCAAATACTTCTTCCAAATCAATCCCATACAAAGGGCATGTTGATTTTGTGAACAAAGTTTTCACATGGTGGGAGAACCAGATGATTTAAAAGCGAAACCGGTCTAGCTGAACGGGTTGAAAATCCTTGTGTCGGTGGTTCGATTCCGCCCCGGGCCACCAAGAATCTCTATAGCCCACTTGTTGGGCTATTTTCTTTTGGGGCTTGGCAGGATTAACTGCCATTAGCCTCGGATATCCCCATCATGAAGCGTCCTTTAAAAGGACACTTCAATTATTCATCCTTGTGTTGGTAATGCCGTTTAAAACGACAATTCATATTGTGCTCAAGGGTTAGTCCTAGCTATATTCCATAGCACTTGGCACTATCTTTAATGGTCGTATAAAAAGCTAATTCAAGATAGTTATCGGTTGGAGTAGACATTAACCACCTTTTGGGTAATTTTTCATTTAAGGTAAAAGACAGGGAGTTCGTTATGAAAATATTGTTAGCCACGCTGTTTACATTTTTATTCTCCGCAACAGTTTATGCAGAGAATTTACCCGGTGGATTTATTACAGTTAAAGAAGATCAGATTGTTTGGAAGACCAATGAAAATGGGGTCAAGCAAGCCACCCTATACGGAGATCCTAGCAAGCCAGGAATTTATGTGGTCCGCAATATTTTTCCTGCGGGAGTAATGAGCGCACCCCATTCTCACGATCAAGATCGATTTGTTACGGTAATCAGTGGGGTTTGGTATGCAGGCATGGGCCCTGAGTGGGATCCAAAAAAGAATATTCCAATGCCAGCAGGTAGTCTGATGTTTCATCCGGCTAACGGCGTACATTTTGATGGCGCCATGGCGGCTGATACCCAAGTGCAAATCATTGGTATGGGGCCAGTGAAGACAGACTGGATTTATCCTAAGGAAGACCGTTTTGGAAAACCGCATAAGTTAAGCCAGTAGGAAGAAATCCTCGGCCCTGGTTCGATTCCGCCCCGGGCCACCAAGAAACACCAAAACCACCTTCGGGTGGTTTTTTATTGCCCCTTTTTATCAACTGTCCTTTAAAAGGACGCACCAGCTTCCCGTCCCTATGTCTGTAGGTGTCGTTTAAAACGACATTACATTTCTATATGGGCTCTTAAGCCAAAGAAATTAACTGGACCACGAGCTGAGTTGTAGGCTGGATTAGCAATCCGTTGATAGTCGGCAGATATGAACAGCTCCTTATAAACCTTTGCGCTATAGAAAGTTTCCAATATTTGTTCTTTCTTATAGCTAAGTGCGCCATCACCAATAAATGCGGCCATACCGCCTTGTTGAAGGTAGGCAATCTGCGATGAAGAGATTCCATTGACTGCATAACCTATGCCCAGCGTATCTTTGGGGCGCGACCAGCTTGAGCCCTTAATGCTTACACCACCTGATAATGACCTACTGATATCTACAGTCTGAGTTTCTGTAGTTCCGGGATTCCAGCTCCAACGACCAAAGACTCCAACATCATCATTGATGGCCTGCTCAATATTGAAGCCATAGCCCCATGAGCTCTGCGCCCCCCTGCGTACGCCAGTTACATCAGGAGTGCCACCAGTCTGCTGAGCCTGATTAATCGCATTTTGGTAGTTGCCCATATAGGCATGTTGTTGGTAATACAGGGCCCTTACTGCGCCAGGCTTACCCCATAGCTCATGTTCATGAGTTAATTCAATTTGATTGCCGTAGTCTTGGCTCATGCTGTAGTCAAGCTGAGCGGTATTCGGAATAGTTGGCATCGCTAATCTTGCCGCCTTCAAAATCCAGTCATCTTGATACCACTCTGCTACAACACCATAGGTATAGCCTTTGCTATCAGCCGCATATCCATAGGCGCCCATAGAGAAAAGAGCAAAGTTCTGAAACTGTGTACGAGGATCGTGACTGTAACTATTTTGATCAAAGAAATCTAATGTTGCGAACTTACCGTAGGTCACCACGATTCTATTTTTATCGAGATTGCCCGCAAGCTGATTAGGCCCACCTTCAATATGTTCTTTGCCGCCGCCCAAGCCAAAGGTTTGACGAATAAACGCACGAGCGGTGTAGTAAATAGGTGGGGCATATGAGCCTTTTTGTAGCTCGCCATTCTGAAATCCACCTAGACCAACAAGCTGTCCATTAAAAGGTGTTCCCTCGAACATCTCTGGGTTCCAATAAACTTCAGCGCCTTCCCAAAGTCTTGCTCCTAAGAACGCTGTAGCACTTAATGTGTAGCTCTTGCCACCACCGCCTTCAGATTTATTGAGAAGGCTGTTTTGTCCATAGTAAGGCGACTTGAAATTATTTTTCTGTTGAACAATATAAGTTGATTGCCCATGAATGCTCCACTGCTCAGTTTCGCCCTCTACAGAAACTGAGCTATCAACCTTAGGTGAGTCACTTACGGGCGATTCAGCCAAAACAGTGGGCATGTCACTAACTGGCGCCTCTGCTCTTACAGCACAAGATAGAGCCCCCAAATAAAGGGCACTAATTAGGCCTATAAAGGCTGTGCGGTTTGTATTAAATGAGAAAAATATCAGAAATGCCAAATATGCTTAATGAGAATTGTTCTCATCTTAGCATACAATTGAGAATGACTCTCAATTGGAAAAATACCCATTAGATGTGGCTTAAACGCCAAATACCTTAGAATCAGCCAATGCGTTTGCTTTCTATTGCTACCTTCATCTTTATATTCAATACAGCTTTTATGCCTACATTGGGGGCGGCTCATGAGCAATCACATCAGACTCAGGAGGGCGTAGTCCAAATTACTTGGAATGATGATCAATCTAGTAATGGCTTATTTCAAATAGTCCACGATGATCACCATGGACAAGCAGGCTCCGGTAACCCAGACCATCATGATGACGACCATCAGTGCCATCACATTTCAGTAGTTGGTATGGTGGGGTCTAGCAATACTTCAGTAGCTCGGGATCTCAAAAGCTACAACGCCATTGAGACACCCCTATCTTTAGAATTTTTCCCTGCTCAAATCGAGTATCCGCCTAGAAACTCTTAAACAAATAGTCCTGGACTCAATCTCTTGCGATTGAGCAGTCCAAATTTGTTTAAGGTTATATATGAAAGCGATAAGAGTTGCTTTGTTTGCTTTAGCTTTTGCTCTAAGTTCTCATAGCTCGGCAGTAAGGTCAGAAGAATCTATTGATGATCATTCGTTAATTTTGTTGGTAGGCACCGCAATGGAGAAAAATACAGTCGATGGTTCTAAAGCCTATGGCACTTCATTGGCTTTAGAATTTACGGCAATTGAACATCAACTAGAAATTGAGATAGGAGGTCAGTATCTGAGCACCTCAAATCCAAAAGAGCTCGGCGGCCAAATCATCTTTAAAAAACCATTTGAGTTCGCGTCAGATATAGAGCTTGGCGTAGGCTTAGGGCCTGCTATCTGGAGGAAAACAAGCTCCCCCAGTAGCGGCCTTCAATCAGGAGTTGCCTTCGTCGCAGATTTTATGTTTTGGACAACAAAGAAAGTCGGGTGGTAACTAAGTCCTAGTTATACCTACGGCATGAGTAGTGGTGCCGAGAGGGTAATCGGGCTTTCAGTGGGATTATTGTTTTCAATGTAAGGATTGGATCAGTCATCCTAGGCCCTGGTCGATTCCGCCCCGGGCTACCAAATTCAAATAATGCCCTGCTTTATATGGGGTATTTTCATTTGGCCTAGATGGGGAATTCCCAGCTTAGATCTTATGAGCACGAATGTCATAGTTTCGTGCTCTAATGCCACTCAATATGATTACTGTCGTTATTGCCTCCTATAAATACGGACACCTTGCAGCCCATTGCATAGAGTCGTTGCTTTCTCAAACAATTCAACCTGCAAGAATTCTATTTGTGGATGATGGCGGTTTTGATTGCAATCATTTGCCAAGCCTTTATCCAGATATTGAATATCTATTAAGACAGGAAAATTTGGGAGTTGTAGCAAACTTTCAAGACATACTGTCCAAGATAAATACAGAGTATGTACTATTTATTGGCGCTGATAATTGGTTGCGTTCAGACGCCATAGAGCGTTTATCAAATGCGAGTACTGATATCGTTACGTACGATATAGTTGTTACTGGCGAATTAAAAGAAGAAATCTTGCTACGGGTTCCTGGTGAGACGCAACCGTATCAGGGCGATTTGTATTGGGATCGCCAAGAACAGCACCACGGATCCATGATGTATCGCACAGCTTTTGGGCAAAAAATTGGCTATCAAAAGAGGTATGAAGATGGTGCTCATCCCCAAGAGGATTGGAATCTCTGGGACAAGATGATTGAACAAGGCGCTACAGTAGCAAGCCTAAAAGAGGGGCTTTTATTCTACAGAAGACACCGTGAAAATTTTTTGAAATATCCTCATGAAACTCTACAGCCACAGAAATTAGATTTAAGTTACGCATTTGAAGAATGAGTAGATAGACAGGGCTGGTCACGAACTCCTGGTCTGATTCTGCCTCGGGTATCAGGCAAGACTAGACCGCCTTTGGGTAACTTTTTCATTTATTCGTTAATATCTGCAAATATCTAGTGACTTATTTTCCCAAGAGGAGCGGTTGATGAAAAAAGTTCTAATCACCTTTTGTATGTTTTTTGTGTTTTCCTCTGCCAATGCGCATCCCCAAGATAGCCTCACTCCAGAGGGGCTTTTGACTTACTATATTAAAGTTTTTAATGAGGAGAATACCGCCGCCCTAGAAGATGTTTATCATTTTCCTAACGTCAAAATCCAAAGCGGTAAATTAGTTGTACAGGAAAGCAAGGGCGTACCGATTGACTATGAAGCCTTAAAAAAATCAGGCTGGAAATATTCGAAAGTTAAAAGTATTAAGCCCTATCCATAGGAGCCAACTCCGCCCTATTAGAGATGGAGTACTCTCGTTATGATGCTAATGGTCAGGAATTTCTTCGCTTAACGGGCTTTTATGTGCTGACAAAGAATGCCGGCTATTGGCAAATCCTGAGCTTCACTAATATCGGCGCTCCAGTTAGAGACACGCCAACGCGGTAAGACAGAGCATCCTCGGATCAAGCTTCTTCCACCCAAGGCTGTCAAGATTCACAATAGCCCACTTGGGAGAGTATTTTATTTTGGCCCTTGAGGAAGATACGAAAGGCCTATGTTAGGATTTGTAAGGAAGCTATTTTTTCTATCCCACCCCAACGGCAAGGATCATCAGAATATGAAACTCTTATTTGCTTTATTAAGCTTTTTAGTATTTTCATCAGCAATGGCACAGCAAGCCCCGAATGTAATTGGGACATGGGTTGGTGAAACCAATGATGCCGTCATTGGGGCCGGCACTCATTATCCAGGCGGCAAAGCAGGTGAAATTCGGTTTTTAAAAGAAAAGGTGAGTTATAAATTTGATAGACAAGAAAATCGAACTTTTTCAGGAATGCTGACAATCCAAGGAAGAAATATTCCTATCGTAGGGTCATTTGCCGGCGATCTTATGAGTGGCGCAATGGCAGACAAAGACGGTATTTATTCATTTAAGTTGACGGATGCCAATAAGATCAGCCTTTGCTTTGCAACAACGTCGGTAAACCCTGCAAATAAGGCAAGCGGCCCTGTAGCAGATTGTCATGATGTAGTTAGAAAATAGAACCTATACATAGACGTCCCAGACCACTAAGAATCACCAAAACCACCTTCGGGTGGTTTTTATTTGTGTTGCCTAAATAACCGGAGTAAGCTTAAGCGAGCAATTTTGCTAATTTTGTAACCCTATTATTTGTGGCTATAGCCAATGGAGAAGTTATATGACAAGCATTCGTAAAATTCTTTCGTTTCTCATTTTGGGATTATCTATTTTAAGTTTTGGTGCTGGCGCCGCAGATGCTCCTAAAAAGCCATCAGGTACAGTAAGCATTAATGAAACCCAGTTTGCTTTAATTGTGGGTGGTAGTACTGGTGGCGGTGTGCTCACTTATCAAGGGAAAAAGTACCCATTCAAAATTAGTGGAATGAGTCTTGGGGCGAATGTAGGTGTATCTAAGTTATCCGCAAGCGGTGAGGTATATGACTTAGCTGACCTGGCTAAGTTTCCTGGAACATTTACTAAGCTCGAAAGTAGCATTACTTTGGGAGGCGGTGTTGGAGGAACAGTTCTGAAGAATGAGAATGGCGTCATTATGCGATTAACAAGCACTTCCGAGGGTCTGCAATTAAACCTCAGCGCTAGTGGCGTCACTGTAAAGCTCGATAAGTAATTAGGGATAAATATCCCTATCCTAGGGAGAGTCCGTCCTGGGTCAAGAGGAAACAAAAATGCCCCGTTAAATACGGGGTATTTTCTTTGGGCTTGATCGCTTTAAATGACAATAGAAATGCAGAATAAAAAGTCGGAGATAGTATGTATAAGCTAATTGCATTTGATGCCTATGGAACATTGTTTGATGTGTATTCCATGGGTCAACTCGCAGAAGAGTTATTTCCTGGGAATGGTCAGTCATTTGCCTTAATGTGGCGTGATCGTCAAATTGAGTACACGCGCCTGGTAACCATGAGCGATCCAAATCCAAATGGAAGTCAATACTACCTTCCATTTTGGGAGCTCACTATTCGTTCCTTACGTTATGTCTGTAAGCGGATGGGTTTAGCACTCACTGCAGAATATGAGAAGCGACTGATGGATCAATATGCCAAGCTTATAGGTTTTGAAGATAGCCTAAGCGTTCTTAAAGCTATTAAAGATAAAGGAATCTCTACAGCCATCCTGTCTAACGGAAGTAAAGAAATGTTAGCTACAGTGGTTGAGAGTAATGGCTTGCAACCTTACCTAGACAAAGTAGTCACTGTTGAAGATGTTCGTCTGTTTAAAACCGCACCTCAGGCTTACGAGCTCTTGTTAAAGGCATTCCCCGTCAAAAAAGAAGAGATTCTTTTTGTTTCTAGCAATGCTTGGGATGCCCTGGCCGCTAAGTGGTTCGGCTTTGATGTATTTTGGGTGAATAGACTGGGACACCCTTTTGAGGAGATCGGTAGTAGACCCGATTACGAAGGTAATGCACTTGGGAAGGTGCTGGAGGTCATTTGAGGAGTACTTTATTGGCCCGGGTTTTATATAAATTAACTTAATTAGAAATGATATTTGAGAGTTGAGTTATTTAGATTTAAAATGACCCTTTATAAGAACCTTCCAGATTTAGTCCTAATACCCTGGCTAAGACTGGCTAGCCAATAAAGGATTGTTAGAATGAAAAAAATTAACCTAGCCTTCTTACTATTTACGGTAACTATTTTGTTGGGGGCATGCGCTGGAGCAAGCACTATGTCTCCAGTTGGCGTTAATTGTTTGACTGGGATACCTGTCCAAGATAAAAATCCTGACTGTACTGGTGGGGGGTGATGGTTTAGATATTGGATGTTTAATGTCTGTATGCGAGAATATATGGCGAAAACTTTTTGGAGCGCGAGTATGAAAAAAATATTGAGGCTTACTTCCATAGCATTACTGGTGGCAGCCCTGAATGGATGCTTAGCCAGCACATATTCACCGGTTGGGGTTAACTGTGACTTCAGTAAGGAAAAGCCCATTTCAGAGATGCCATTAGACTGTCAGGGTCGATAAGGGGCAGTTCCATTTTCTAAAACCACCTTCGGGTGGTTTTTATTTGCGGAGCACCATTTTTTTGTGAGCCGTTCTAAGACTTGCATATTTTTGAATTAGCAAATTGTGCTAAAAGATTTTTCCGAACATCCAATTCAAAGCCAGGCGATACAGCCAAACTCATAAAGCTGAATGAAGCTTGATTTACTGGTTCAGCTACAAACCAAGTGCTTACTGAAATGGGATCCTGCAAAATTTTTGAGTTTAAGCCCAGCGGAATACCTTTAAGAGATATTTTTCATTGCCAAAAAGGGGATTAATAAATCGCAGCCTTGGTCAAACAGCTAATTTTGATCGGATTTAATTCTGTGCCAAGATGAGAAATCATCACCTAGAAGAAGGTAGTACATGCTACTGTAGGTACTCTTGTCAAAACTTTTCACTCTTAATAATGGCCTTGAATCGATACATTTCTTTATAAAAGCCACCATCAGGATGCGCTTCCAGTCCGGGTCGTTAATAATTGAGTGAATTTCTAGTGCATGCTCTTAGGATATATAGATGAGATTGTGAAGTAGTGCGTATATCCATTCTATATTTATCAAGGTTAAAATTTGGGATGCCTAAGGGGGTTTTATAAATCTAAAAGAACCATCTTTTGCCAAGAATGACATTAATTGCGCTTATGAGGGCGTAAAGTTAGACATCTTGAAGACATTAGATCAATTAAAGAAACTCTATCCGAGGCAGGCTTGTCCGGGGATGCTTTTAAATAGTCGTAAGAGTACCGAAGGAAAGTAATGACCAACTTAAATCAACTCCCTACAGATCTTCCTATTCCAGAGGATGATGGCTCTACCGCTCATTTAAGAGGCATGAAACTTCCAGATATTTCATTGACCGCTACGAGTGGCAAGACAATCAATCTGGCTAATATCAAAGGAAAGCTGGTTATTTATTGTTACCCAATGACGGGCCAACCCAATATTGCGCTCCCAGACGGCTGGGATCAGATTCCTGGGGCAAGGGGATGCACGCCTCAGAGTTGTTCATTTAGGGATCACTATCAGGAGCTACAGGCGCTGGGTGCAGAAGTGATTGGCCTTAGTGTACAAACTACTGATTATCAAAAAGAGATGGCCGATAGACTGCATTTACCATTTCCGGTGGTGAGCGATGCCGATTATCAATTTCAAAAAGCATTAAATATGCCTACATTCCTTGCTGCTGGCATGAAGCTGCTAAAGCGAGTTACCTTGATTGCGCATAATGGGGTGATTGAAGCGATTCATTACCCTATTTTTCCTAGCGATAGTGATCCGGCATGGGTAATTGACTACTTGAATACTCACAATTCAAAAGATAAAGATTAGAGCGCTCATTTTTTAAGCATGATTCTTTCAGATCTTTTGCTTCAGGCCTTGGTATTAGGCTTTCTAGGCCTTGGCGCTGGCGTTCTGGGTGGGGTAATTGGTTTTGGCACCACGATTATCTTGATGCCGGCGCTGGTATATTTCTATGGGCCTATTCAGGCAATTCCAGTAATTGCTTTAGTAGCAACCGTCGCAAACCTCTCCCGTATTTTTCTCTGGTGGAGCGCAATTAATTGGAAGGTTTGTTTTGTTTATAGCCTTACTGCAATCCCTGCAGTGATATTGGGCGTAAATACTTTAGTGACACTAAATGATCAGCTTGTTGAAATTACCCTCGGACTTTTTCTAATCCTATTAATTCCGATTCGCAGATGGATGCGCAGAAAAAACTTTTATTTAAAGTTATGGCAGATGAGCTTGGTGGGTGCTGGCATTGGTTACCTAACCGGGATTGTTGCCACGACGGGGGCAATTAATACCCCATTCTTCTTGGCTTATGGACTCACCAAGGGTGCCTTTTTAGGCACAGAAGCAGCTAGCACGCTATCCATATTATTTACCAAGGGCATTACCTTTCATCAGCTTGGATTCTTAAACACAACTGCCATTATTCAGGGCTTGTTGATTGGCAGTTGTGTAATGGTCGGTTCTATATTTTCTAAGAAGATTGTTTTAGCCTTGCCAGAAAAAAGATTTCTATTGTTGATGGAGCTGGTGATGCTGATTTCTGGCATATCTATTCTAGTCATGGCTATCTAGAGGTATTCGCCTAAGCCATTGGCTAAACTACCAAGTTCGTAGCGACTGTTTTGAGAAGAAGGGCGAGTGTAAATCCGCAGCAGGTACAAATGCTCTTTTATAGATCTATATTATCCAAGGCGAGATCTTTGAGGTGGCGAGTGTCTGCCCAAGCGTTAACTTTCCAGCCAGCTCCATCGTGGCTAATCCAATTGAGCGATGCATTTGGAACGGTGACGGCTTTTTCAGTATCCAAGGCCTGATTGCTCGCAACGCGATACATCATCTCTAGCGTACCACCATGGCTTACTAACAAAATAGTTTTACCAATGTGCTGTTGACGAATTTCTTCAAGCGCCATTTGAACACGCTGAGCAAATTGCAGAATACTCTCTCCACCACGCAAGTCTTGATGAATATCTCTGTTGAGATGGCTTTGCCAAAGCTCTGGTTCATGCTGTGGAGCCTCATCCGTAGTAAGCCCTTGAAGGATGCCGAAGTGGCGCTCTCTTAGGGCGCTGTGAACTATTGCTGTAGTTGAATAAAGTACTTCAATCGCGTGCGCTGTTTGTTTAGCGCGCTGAAGGTCGCTTGTATAAAGAACATCAAACTGAAGATTGGTGGCCTTCAGTGCATACGCCATTTGCTTGGCCTGCACTAAGCCACGAGCATTTAGATTGATATCAGTATGACCCTGAAGACGACGCGCAGCATTCCAGTCAGTCTCCCCATGGCGTACTAAGCAAAATCGAGTTGTAGTCATACGACCCTCCCAAAGACGTAATTATTTTTTCAGGGTCCACGCGCGTGGGTTATGTTCAAAGCCCAAGTGCTCGTAATACGCATTTGCCTTAGGGGCTGCTAGAAGCACAATCATACATTCAGGACCAAGGCGTGCTTTGGTTTCTTCGATGAGTTGTTTACCAATACCGGTTCGTTGATATTGTTCATCTACTGCCAAATCCGCTAGGTAGGCGACATAAGCAAAATCAGTTAAGGAGCGGGATATTCCGATTAATTTATCGTCATCCCATGCCGTAACGATGAGATTAGCATTTTTGAGCATTAACTCAAACGTAGTCACATTATTAATAGGCCGTCGCTCACCTAAGGTAGACCGTTCGTATAAATCGATGGCCTGTTTTGCAGTAATGGGAGCCTGATCGCTATAACTAATCATTAGAGCGCTGATGATTCATGAGTAATGCATCTCCAGTTGAGAGAAGTCCAGAGCTGAGGATCTCGGCACGTATTCCGCCTCGCCCATCAAACGCATCCATAAAGCCTGGTTTACCTACTAGTTCTCCAGGTCGCACACAAGGTGCACAAAGTTCAGTTCCCTTTAAAGAAATATCGCCTAACTGAAACGCTTGCCCAACCAAGGCATTTAGTTCGCTTGGTGATATGCCGTCAAGCACCACATTGCGACGCGTTTCAGAATCAGTAAAAGGAGTTTCATTACTACCCTCAAGCCACAGCTTGGCAATAGCGATGCCGGTGCTGGCGATTAAGCTGATGTGCCTAATCTTGGGGGGCTGGTTATCGGAAAAGGCACCTAGTCCAGAGGCATAGCGATCCCCTTTAATACCAAGCCCCACCTCTACCTCAACAGTTGTCTTGGCTTGCATCGGGGCCCCTGCGTTTGAGGAAATATAGAGGGCTTGTATATGAATTTTCGTTTGCATAATAGATATCTGCATATTACAACTCGATCCTGGAGTTTGTTAATACAATCAATTCATTAATAGCAAAAAGGCCTTAGTGAACAAAGAAACCAAAGGAATGCTGATTGGATTTATTGGCATTCTGATTTTTAGCTTAACTTTGCCTGTAAGTAAGATTGCGGTCTTAAGCTTTAACCCCTACTTTATTGCCTTTGGGAGGGCTACCTTTGCCGGCTTAGTGGCTTTAGCCTATCTTGCTTACAAAAAGGAAGCCTTACCAAGCAAGATTGATTTTGGTAAATATGTCGTCATTGCTTTGGGCGTAGTTTTTGGCTTCCCCATCTTTACTACCGTGGCTATGACGCAAGGCTCTTCTTCACACGGCGCGGTCATTTTGGGCATGATGCCTTTGGCTACGACGGTAATAGGCGTCATTCGCTTTAAGGAGCAACCCTCTTTAGGCTTTTGGTTAGTTTCCTTAATGGGGGCTGCGCTGGTAGTGATCTATGCGCTACTAAAAAACTCCGGAAGTTTTACTTATATCGATGGCTTGTTGGTGCTCGGTGGAATCTGTGCCTGCGTGGGATATGTCGAAGGTGGTGAACTTTCTAGAAGAATGAATCCCCGTGCAGTGATCTCCTGGGCGCTCGTGATTTCTTTACCTGTCAATATAGTGGCAAGCTTTTTGACGTTTAATCCTGAATACATCAACGCTGGTGGCGTGGCGTGGATTAGTTTTGTCTACTTAAGTCTATTCCCCATGTTCTTAGGATTCTTCTTTTGGTACGAAGGTCTTGCTATTGGAGGTATTGCACGTGTGAGTCAAGTGCAGCTCATTCAGCCGTTTTGTACTTTGCTTGCTGCCAGCGTTTTGTTAGGGGATCCAATGACAGCAATGAATTTAGTGTTTGCAGTGCTGGTTGTGTCAACAGTAATTTTAGGAAAAAGAATGTTGGTTAAACGGCACTAATACTTGAGCTCAGCCAATAAAAAAGCCCCGTTACATTGGGGCTTGGTATTTAGGCTGCAACAATAGTTTGCTTATTGATCGCTCGCAAAATCTTACTTTTTTCTTTTGGTTTATTGCTTGCTTCTAATAATTTATTGAGCTGTGCTACGTTTAGTGGCCCAAGGCGGGGTTTGCCTGTTTTGGTGAGCATGGGGTCGTTTTTTCTGTTTCTTTGGTTTTGGCCTGCAGCCATAGTTTTCCTAGGGAAAATGAGTGATGAATCGTAGAGGCTAGCTCATCAGACCCCCCTATTTAGGGCGCACAATAGTGATCACCAATCAGAATACCAGTTTAAAAGTACAGACGCTATGATTAGGCATGATTAATCTCTCAAAACTTATCTTCTCCCTCATCATGGGCTGCTTGATGTCATTAAGCATCACGCTGGCAACTACGTTTGCACGCCTTGGGGCCGTAGACAATTTCTTTGCAGCATGGATGGAGGTCTGGTTTGTAGCCTATCCTGTAGCCATCATTGGCATATTAATTTACAGGCCTTTTGCAGCTTATGTAACAGCCATGTTGGTTGAGAAAATAGGCTCACGTAAGTAATTTATAGAGCAAAAAAGGATTTATATGAAAGCCTATGTAGCTAGTATTTTTTTTATCATTGGATTATGGGGATGCGCTGCTGTTTATACAGACGCATCGGATGCAAATCACGTTACGTTTTTGAATAGTAGCGGCGAATCCATTGCACAGTTGACGCAAAAAGCGGGCGCGTACTGCGCGCAGTACGGTAAGGCTGCTTCCTTCAGAAGCAGCGATACTCAGTTACTCGTTGTGTTTGATTGCAAACCACCCCGCAACTAGGTGCAAGCAGCTTATCCAGCAAGATCTGATTGATAAATTAGGCCGGCATGTTCCCTCAGGGCATGGAACTGGATCGACTCCCAGCGCTGCTGTGCTACATCTAGCTCTGATTTATGGGATGCTAGAAAAACAGAGGCGCCTACAACATCCTCAGCCATACGATGAATATTTTCTTGAATAAACTTTTTTAGCGTAACGGGATCGTCCGAGCTTACCCAGCGAGCAAGGCTATAGCGTGCAGGCAGTAGCCGTACTTCTGCGCCATACTCACTTTGTAGACGATGACTTACCACTTCAAATTGCAGTTGACCAAAGGCACCAAGCAGCATGGTTCCGCCAGCCATGGGGCGGAAAACCTGAATGGCACCTTCTTCACCAAGCTGCATAAGGCCAGTTCGGAGTTGCTTGGTGCGTAAGGGGTCGGCTGACTCAACCATGCGGAAAATTTCAGGGGCAAAAAATGGCAAGCCTGTAAATTGCAATTGCTCGCCCTCGGTAAGCGTATCACCTAGGCGGAGTAGACCATGGTTAGGCAGGCCAATGATGTCGCCTGGAAATGCTTCATCTAAAATATCGCGTCTTTGCGACAAGAAAGACAACGCGTTATTGGTACGCACTTCTTTGTTGTTGCGACAAATCTTGAGTTTCATCCCCCGCTGAAAATGGCCGGAACAGATGCGTAAAAATGCTACGCGGTCACGATGGGCTGGATCCATATTTGCCTGGATCTTAAAGACTACAGCAGAGAATTTATTTTCAGCAGGACTTACTTCACGTTGCAGGGCTTTGCGTGATCCGGGTGAAGGCGCTAGTTCAACTAGTGTGTTCAGAATTTCACGAACACCAAAATTATTAATTGCAGAGCCAAAAAATACCGGCGACTGACGACCAGCCAGAAAGGCCGCCCGATCAAATGCGGGCATTGCTTCTTTAATAAGAGCCACTTCAGTCAACGCATTTTCTAAATCAGTTCCAAGGCGTGCCCTAAGGCCTGGATCATTGACGTCTACTACGGCGTGTGAGTCTTCAGTTACGCGGTCTTCGCCGGCTTTAAACATGCGCATACGCATATTGGCAATATCAATTACCCCAGCAAAAGATTTACCCATACCAACTGGCCAGGTAAATGGAACGACTTCAATGCCAAGTGCAGTCTCGATCTCATCCATCAATTCCATGGGAGGCTTTACCTCGCGATCCATCTTATTAATGAAAGTAACAATCGGTGTATTACGAGCACGACACACTTCAAGCAAACGAAGGGTTTGTGATTCGACACCATTGGCCGCATCAATCACCATTAATGCAGAATCTACTGCAGTCAGAACACGGTAAGTGTCTTCCGAGAAATCTTGGTGTCCGGGTGTATCTAATAGGTTGATGATGCAGTCGCGATATTCCATCTGCATTACAGAGCTTGCTACAGAAATACCGCGCTGCTTCTCAATTTCCATCCAGTCCGAGGTCGCATGCCTACTAGCCTTACGTGCCTTAACGCTACCCGCAATTTGAATGGCTCCTGCATAGAGCAACAGTTTTTCGGTAAGCGTAGTCTTACCTGCATCTGGGTGAGAGATGATGGCGAAGCTACGACGTCTCAGTACTTCTGCACCTGGGGTGCTGGGGATAATAGTTTCGATGGTGATTCTGCGCTTATCTAGTTTGGACGCAATTATAAGCGGGCGGCCTTGCTTAGAATTGCTCTTCAGGCCTTACAAAACGCCATTGGCCAGGTGGCAGTGGTCCTAGAGAGATACGTCCGATTCTGACGCGTTTCAAGCCAATCACTTTCAGGCCGACAATTTCGCACATTCTACGTATCTGACGCTTGCGACCTTCTCGTAATACAAAGCGAAGTTGATCTTCATTTTGCCAACTGACTTGCGCTGGTTTGAGTTCTACACCATCAAGAGAAAGGCCATGCTTTAGACGATCTAAATCCTCAAAGGAGAGTTTGCCCTCTACACGCACTAAATATTCTTTTTCAATGGGACTATTTTCGCCAATTAGTAATTTGGCAATACGACCATCCTGGGTTAAAACCAACATTCCGGTGGAATCAATATCCAGCCTACCCGCAGGCGCAAGGCCCTTGGTATTGAAGCGAGGATTGCGACCTTTATCGAGCGGGCTACCAAAGTAATTTTCAGGCGTGATGAGAGATGCTGCTGGTTGATATTCTTGCTCATCGTCAAAATGCGAGATGTAGCCAACCGGTTTATTTAAAACGACTGTTATGCGAGATGCTTGCTGTGCCTTGGCGCCAGACTGCAACTCAATTTTTTGATGGCGGTAGGCTCTAACGCCAAGTTCATTGACTACTTCACCATCTACCGTTACTAAGCCTTGCTCAATGTAGGAATCTGCTTCACGACGTGAGCACAGCCCCAGCTCAGACAATAGTTTAGAAACCCGTAATTTTTCTTCCATTACTGCATTATCCGTTAAAGGGTAGCTTAAAATGGTGCAAAGCAGTACTTCAAACTGGCTAAACTACGCGAGTCCTTAATACAAAATAAGAGAATTCAAAATGACTGTTGCCATGAAAAAGCCCCCATTTTATAAAATCCTTTATTTTCAAGTGCTTATGGCTGTATTGATCGGGGTTCTGCTTGGTAACTTTTACCCTTCCATTGGCGTAGAAATGAAACCCTTTGGCGATGCCTTTATTAAGGGCATCAAGATGTTAATTGCCCCGATTATTTTCTGCACGGTTGTGATTGGTATTGCCGGCATGGAAGATATGAAGAAAGTAGGCAAAACGGGTGGACTAGCGCTTTTGTATTTTGAGGTTGTGAGCACTATTGCATTAATGGTTGGATTGCTTGTGGTGAACGTATTACAGCCAGGCGCCGGCATGAATATTGATCCTGCCAGCTTGGACACCAAAGGAATTGCTGCATATACAGGCCCAGGAAAGATGGGCACCACCACAGAATTTTTACTCAACATCATTCCCAATACTGTTGTAGATGCATTTGCAAAAGGCGAGATATTACAGGTACTTTTTATTGCAGTACTTTTTGGATTTGCATTACATCGATTTGGTGGCCGGGGAACGATGGTATTTGATTTGATCGAAAAGACCTCCCATGTTTTATTCGACATCATTGGCATCATTATGAAATTTGCACCGATTGGTGCTTTTGGTGCAATGGCCTTCACCATTGGCAAGTATGGTGTTGGCTCACTTTTCTCCTTAGGCAAATTGATGGGCGCTTTTTACATTACTTGCCTACTTTTTGTTTTCATTGTGCTCGGAACCATTGCGCGTCTAAATGGTTTTAATATTTTCAAATTTGTACGCTACATTAAAGAAGAGCTCTTGATTGTTTTGGGCACATCCTCATCTGAATCGGTCTTGCCGCGCATGATGGAGAAGATGGAGTTATTGGGCGCCAAGAAGAGTTGTGTAGGTTTAGTTATTCCAACTGGCTATTCCTTTAACCTAGATGGCACTTCTATTTATCTAACCATGGCCGCAGTCTTTATTGCTCAGGCTACCGATACCCCAATGACGATCACTCAACAAATAACGCTTTTGCTGGTCTTATTGCTGACCTCAAAAGGAGCTGCTGGGATCACTGGTAGCGGCTTCATTGTCTTAGCCGCGACCCTTTCTGCCGTTGGGAATGTTCCAGTGGCTGGCTTAGCAATCATCTTGGGAATTGATCGCTTCATGTCTGAAGCGCGTGCTTTGACTAATTTAGTTGGGAATGGCGTAGCCACAATTGTTGTGGCCAAATGGACGGGTGAGTTAAATGAAAAGCAATTAACGGCAGCCCTGAATAGAGATAGTTGGATTGAGGCTCAGGATCCTGAATATTTCTTAGATCAAAAGCAAGACAAAATGCGTTAAGTTAGGTTCTCACAATATGAACGCTGCAGGGAGCTTCCTCAGCAATCTTTGTCATGGAAGTTCTCCAAGGCGTCACTTTGTTAGGCATCTTGTGTGAAGCACCAATTAAAATCAGGGATGCATCATTATCTTTAGCAAATTCCACAATGCGTGAGGCCGGATCCATGGCTTCTAGCACGTGATAAGAAATTCTCTCAGGGGGTAACTTTAAAGGCTTGGCCCACTCCATTAGTTGCACCAAGTGGCCACGCACAATTCCACTGGCGGTTTCATTTTCTTGATTGCCTTCAAATGTAGGAGTGCTGCTAATCGTACTAATACATACCAAGCGACTTTCTGGATAGGCATGCAATAAATTTTTAGCGGTGAGTTGCATGAGCTCGCGCAAGTCTTCATCAGATTGGCGAGTGTCAATTGCAGCAATCATCAAAGGGGCATCATGATTACCCATACTGGGGCGTGGACTAGGAGATGGTTCATAGCCAGCCGCCTTAAACATGCCTTTCAGGTTTTCCCAAAAGCTAGGGGGCTCAACTCGATCAGCCCGTTCTGTAAGGGTGATGCCTTCAGGCTCACGCAACACTTGACGTAAGCGGGCGGCACTTTGGTAGCGATCAGCAGCACGCGGTTCTAAGCATCTTAAAACAACCTCTTGTAACCAGCGGGGGATTTCCTTGCGGATTGCGCGGGGCGGAAAAGGTTCTGCCCACATCCGTTTTCTCAAGCCACTCATGGTCTGTGGGTTACCAAAAGGCAATTCACCAGTGAGCAGCTCATACATGATGACGCCAATGGAGTAGATATCACTGCGTGAATCTGAACGAATTCCCGCTACTTGTTCTGGGGAGATGTAGGGCGCCGATCCAACGCCCTTGCGCATTTCTTCTGCAAGCAAATCAGGATAGCGGGCATGATGTGACAAGCCAAAGTCAATCAAGGTTAACTTTCCTGTGTCATCAATCAGAATATTGTCTGGCTTGATATCCAGATGAATAGCATCTTGAGAGTGCAAGGATTGAACTGCTTGAGCTAGGTCTGCAGCAATCCGTACTACCTCCTCAATCGTAAAAATTTTGCCCTCTTTAATGAGATCTTCGAGCGGTTGCCCTGCCACTCTTGCCATCGCAATATAGGGGCGAGTAGCCATATTTCCAGCCCCCAAAAATTGAGGAACAAACGGGCTTTTCAAAGAGCGAAGAATCGTGAGCTCTGTCTCAAAGCCAATTAAGCTCTCAACAGGCTGATCTCTGCCGACGCGAGGGATCTTCAGTAGTATCGGAAGATCAATGCCTTCCTTGGTGGCAGTGAAAAGACTGGCCATGCCCCCTCGATGAACTTCTTTTCCTATAACAAAGCCGTCAACAACTTTGCCTTCTTGAAAAATATCATCAACCGCCTCAATATCGGTATTGATTGCCATTGACTTTTACTTGCCGGTAATTAAACGGTTCGCCAAATCTTCTGGCAAGCCTGCGCGACGAACTTTATCGGCAGCCGTGAAATGGTCATAGGGCACTCGATGAAAAGTGAGCACCTCTAATTCTGGTTCAAAAACTGCAAAACACGCCTCTGGATTTCCATCTCTTGGCTGCCCTAAGGAGCCAACGACACCAACCCATTGGCGGTGCTGTAAGACTGGGATTTCATCACCAGGATGTGGGGCAAAGCGAATCAACTTACCTACAGCGCTTTGATAAAAAAGGGCTTGCTCATGAGCATGCCCTACAAAGGTGTAGCTCTTGCCAGAATCTTGAACGCAACGCCATGCACTCATGCTGTCGGTAATGTAATTCCACTCAGCGGGTTTATAAGCAGAAGCATGAACGAAACACATTTTTTCTTCATTCACAATCAAGGGCAAGTTTTTTAAAAACTCAATATGACTTTCCTTGAGTTGAGTTTTGGTCCATTCAATAGCAGCATTGGCGCTGGCATTCATTTGGGTGCGGCAGTCCTTAAAAACAGCTTCGTCGTGATTTCCCAAAATAGCGATGGCTCTTTTGGCTTCTACTAGTCCTGCAATACGATCGAGTAAGGCAACCGGATCTGCGTTATAGCCCACTAGGTCGCCTAAGAAAACCATCCGGGTTACACCCAGCTCTTCAGCTCTGGCGATACAGGCTTCATAAGCCTCTAGATTGCTATGAAGATCGGCAAATAGCCCAATACGTTCGGTCATTTTTCAATGATAGGACAAAAGGTCTTCAATTTGAAGGGTTATAGGGGCTAGCTACGTTGTTAGGACGGTTTTTAAAGCGCTTATGAACCCAATAGTATTCAGCAGGGCGAAGCCGAATAGTGTCTTCAAAATACTGATTTAAGCGAGCTGTATCTATCGTGGCATCTGAGCTTGGAAAGTCTTTTAGAGGGGCGCTAATCTCACATAGATAGCCTGACTCATCTGCTTTTAAAGTAGTAGTCATCATGCAAACATCCGCACCCGTGATCTTGGCTAAGCGTGATACCGCGGTAATGGTGTTGGTCTCAATTCCAAAAAATGGCACAAATTCAGAATCTTTCAGACCTAAATCAATATCGGGGGCAATGATAATGAAGTTCCCATTGCGTATTTCTCGAATAATTTCTTTTGAGCTTCCTTGGCGATCAATTGAATTGCCCCCAAAGCGATTACGCCACTCAACTATTTTTTTATTGAAAAACGGATTTTTCATTCTCTGAAAGTATCCCGAGGTGCGAGGCCAGTGTTTTTGTTTTGCAAGCGCACTCAAAATAATACTTCCCTCGATACCAGTGAAATGCATATTCACCAGTATGCGAGGTTTTTTGCTGGAAAGATCAACCGCAGACTTAACTTCAATCATACGACTCAGTTGATTAACGCTTCCCATCCAAATAATGCTTTTTTCCACAATGCTTCTGCCGAGCAAACGCCAGTGTTGTTTGCTGAGTTGGTCAATTTCGGAGGCATTAAGATTATGAAAGCACAAGTGCAAGTTTGTTTTAACTACTTTGTTTCTATCCCCTGGAATACGTGCTGCTATATAGCCAAGACCATAACCTATTGATACTAATAGCCTGTAGGGAAGAAGTGATAACAGCTTGAGAAGGCAAACTGCAACAGAATTGAAGAACGACTTAAGCAAATGGGTTTTGCTCTGAATCGTAACGCTTGATGGATTTGATATAGCGCTCTTGCATCTCTTCAGTTGAGCTGATCGACATTCCTAAGTCGTTGACAAGACCAGTTTCTAATCGATAAGTCCAGCCATGGACTGTAAGGTCTTGGTCGCGCGCCCAAGCATCTTGCACGATGGTTGTTTCGCATACATTCACCACTTGCTCGATAACATTCAGTTCACATAAGCGATCTTGGCGTTTAGGTGTTGGTATTAGCTCACCTAAGTAGCGCTCATGTTTTTGATGCACGTCCTTTACATGGCGTAGCCAGTTATCGGCTAGGCCTACGCGTTTATCGGCTAATGCAGCATGCACGCCAGAGCATCCATAGTGACCGACAACCAAGATATGCTTGACTTTGAGTAGGTCGATGGCAAACTGAATGACGGACAAGCAATTCAAGTCGGTGTGAACTACAACGTTTGCTACATTACGATGAACGAAGAGTTCGCCTGGATCGAGATTCACAATCGCATTTGCTGGTACTCGACTATCTGAACAGCCTATCCAAAGGTATTCTGGGGCTTGTTGGGAAACGAGCCTTTTGAAGAAGTCACTATCCCGGGCAATCATGTCTTCTGCCCATGCGCGATTATTCACAAATAGCTGTTCGAGGGCTTGAGAATTCGGTTTGCTCATAATTTAAGTTTAAAGTACTTTCATGATGCCTATTTGGTTAAAACAAACCCCTAACGGAATTACGCTGAATTTGCACTGCCAGCCTGGCGCAAAGCAAACCAAGGTGGTGGGTTTGCATGATGGATGCCTCAAGATTTCTCTCCAAGCGCCTGCTTTGGAAAATAAGGCCAATGAATTTCTACTGGCCTGGCTTTCGAAGCAACTAAAAGTACCGCAAAAACAAATTCAATTTATCTCTGGCCAAAATAGCCGCCATAAACGGATTGAAATATGGGGCTCTATCAGTCCAGAGCAAATTATTCAGATCTTAAAGCCCTAAATTACCAAAAGATCGCCCACAAAATACCCAAGATCAATACCCATTTTCCAAGGTAATAGGCTGAGCGATGCTTGGCTTTCAGTTTTTTGGCTTGCGCCCTGAGCTCGTAAAAATACTTAAACAGCACGTTTACAAAACCAACCTTTTCACCTGCGACGTTTTGTGAAGCAGCAGCACTCATCACGTTTCTACCAAACCAACGATTAAATGCTTGCACTATCTTTGTATAAACGGGTCTTTCCACGTCACAAAATAAGACAATTCGTTGGTGATCAGTCTCGTTGGCAGCAAAATGAATATAGGTTTCATCAAACATCACAGGCTCTCCATCCTTCCAGTGATAACGCTCGCCATCAACCTCAATAAAGCATTTGGGGTCATTCGGTGTGACTAAGCCAATGTGATAGCGCAGCGAGCCTGCATAAGGGTCGCGGTGGCGAACCAGCGTTGCTCCAGGGGGCAAAGAGGCAAACATGGCTGCCTTAACTGAGGGGATCGACTTTAGTAATGCAACTGTTCTGGGGCAACTGGCTTGAGCTGAAGGCAAATCTTTGCCATACCAATACAAATGAAAGCGCTTCCAACCCGTCCTGAAAAAGGAATTAAAGCCAATATCGTTATACCCGGTAGCTACAGCAATCGCACCATCTGCATTTAAAGAAAGCGCCTCTTCACGAATCGCTTCCCAGTTATCTTGCAGTACTTGCATTTCAGGGAATTGGCTCACGGGAATGTAAGCGCTCGCCTTTACCTTAGAAAACAAATATAAAAGCGTATTCACAGGGGCTAGCAGGACTTGATAGTCTGTGAGGGATCGCACGACCCCAAACCTGACTCTGCCCCTAAAATACACATAAATAGCTGAGGCTACAAAAATAAAAAAGATGACGTGACGAATTTGCATGGGGCTTATCTAAGTGAGTTAACCCCCTTATTTTAATTTGTCTGTAGATGATTAATTGACTATTTCTTAGCTTTAGATGCTCATATACTTAGGCCTGATAGGTTTATGGACCTGATTAGGGTTTATGTGTAGATTGATCAAGGAAGATCTTATGAACGGGTTTACAAAATGGCTCTTAAGCCTTGTTTTAATTGGGTTAGTCGGTATTTCTGTATATACCTGGGCTATGCTCACTTGGAGTTATGGCAGCGGCGAACGTGCGGGATATGTGCAGAAATTCTCACATCGCGGCTATATCTGTAAAACTTGGGAAGGCGAATTGGCAATGGTTTCTATGCCCGGCACCATGTCAGAAAAATTCCTCTTTACGGTGCGTGAAGATGCTGTGGCGCAAAAAATAAATGCTAATCTAGGCAAAAAAGTAGCTCTAAAATATCAACAACATATTGGTTTACCAACTACCTGTTTTGGAGACACAGAATATTTTGTTTACGATATTACTGTTTTGGATGAGTAATTTGTAGGGCTTATAAAAAATTGCTGTAACGCAGCTTTATTTTTGTAATTTTTTGTGGTTAAAATCATGTCAGCGCAATGTGCGCCGACATCAATATCTATAAGGAGCTTCACTTGAACAAAGCCGAACTAATCGCAGCGATTGCTGACGACGCGGAGATTTCTAAAGCCAAAGCTGAATTCGCATTGAATTCTGCAATCGACACAATCATCAAAGCTGTTACCAAAGGTGACTCAGTACAACTGATCGGCTTCGGTACTTTTGCATCTGGTAAGCGCGCTGCACGTATGGGCCGTAATCCAAAAACTGGCGAGCCACTCAAAATCGCCGCTGCTAAAACTGTTAAGTTTTCTGCTGGTAAAGCATTTAAAGATTCAGTGAACAAGCGTAAGAAGTAATTCTGCCTTGGCAAATAAAAAAGCCCGGTCTGCCGGGTTTTTTTATTACTTCAGAAGCTAAGTACGCCTATCCAAGGCTAGCTTTGTACCAAGCGGCGATGGCGATGAATGCTCATCAGGATCCCTGCTCCAAAGCCCAGTGTGACCAACGCGGTTCCCCCGTAACTAATAAAAGGTAGGGGTACCCCTACAACGGGAAGTAGGCCGCTTACCATACCGATGTTCACAAATGCATAGGTAAAGAAAATTAACGTAACGGAAGCGCCCAATAAGCGAGTAAATAAATTGGGAGCACTCGCAGAGATGGCTAAACCGCGCTTAATCAGAGCAAAGAAAAGTGCCAGTAATACGAGATTTCCAAGAAATCCAAATTCTTCAGAAAATACTGCGAATACAAAGTCGGTATGTTTTTCTGGAATGAATTCCAAATGCGCTTGCGTTCCTTGAAACCAGCCTTTTCCAAAAAATCCGCCTGAACCAATCGCAATCATCGATTGAATGGTGTGGAATCCTTTTCCAAGGGGGTCGCTGCTAGGATCTAGCAAAGTACAAATGCGATGTTTTTGATAATCGTGCACAAAAGGCCACACCACATCACGCACACAAATCGTACTGCCAAAAATAATGATCAGTAATATACCAATCACTCCAATGCCAATAAAGGGGAGAATCCATTTCCAGGGTAGTCCAGCCAGAATGATGACGTAAAGGCCCGCAGCAAAAACAAGCAGTGCAGTACCTAAGTCGGGTTGGCGCGCAATCAGAAACACTGGGATTGCCAAAATAATTGCTGCAACTGCATAGTCCCAAGTTTTTTGAATGCCTTCACGTTTGTGAAAATACCACGCAAGCATTAATGGCATAGCAATCTTCATTAACTCAGATGGTTGAATAACGAAGCCAATATTGAGCCAACGACGTGCACCTTTTTTAATTAATCCAAATACCGCGACTGCAATTAATAAGGCAACCCCAAAACCATAAATCCAAACGGCACCCATCTCCAACCATTTGGGTGGAATGCGCGAAACAAGCCACATCACTACAAAGCAGAGAGCGAGATTACGCAACTCATCGGCAATTTGAACCGGTGTATTTTGACTGGAAGATAGGAATGTAAAAAATCCAATAGCTGCTAAGCCAAGTAAAATAAGGCCTAGCTGGCGGTCTAACCCAGAAAAAATACCAAAGAAAAAACTTTTAATTTTTATTAAGGGGCTCTTGTCCATTCAGGAATCTCCTTAGGCCACTTGCCCTCTATATAAAAGTCTAGCGCTTTACGCGCAATCGGCGCAGCGTACTGCGCACCAAAGCCCGCATTCTCAACCACCATCGCAATCACAATTGTTGGTTTATCTGCGGGAGCAAATGCAATATACAAAGCATGGTCACGTAAAAATTCTGCAGTGGAGCCATGTTTATATTCTTTCGAATTTAAACTAAAGACCTGGGCAGTACCCGTTTTTCCACCTACTTGATAACCAGTTCCCTTGAATGCCGTAGCGGATGTACCAGAGACATTCACTTCAACCATCGCCTTTTTAATGACTTCAATATTGTCTTGGTTAAGATCAATGCGATAGCTTTCTTTAGGGGTAGTTAAGACTCTGTTGCGCGTGAACGGGTCTTCAACTGCTTTAACCAAGTGCGGCTTCATCACAACACCGTTATTCGCTACGTTTGCCATTGCATGGGCTAGTTGCAAAATTGTAAAGGCGTTATAGCCCTGTCCAATGCCTAGAGAAATCGTTTCACCCTCGTACCATTTTTGTTGCTCAGGTTTTTTAAAGGTATTTTTCTTCCACTCAGTAGATGGCAGTACGCCTTTTGATTCACCCTGTAAATCGATGCCAGTAATTTGACCAAAGCCCAATGGTTTCATAAAGTCATGCATCATGTTCACGCCCATATCGCGAGCTAGCGTGTAATAGTAGGTATCGCAGGATTCAACGATCGACTTCTGCATATCTACTATGCCGTGACCACCTTTTTTATCATCGCGGAAAGTGTGGTTACCAAAATCAAAGTAACCCGGATCTGAAATGGTTTGCACAGGGGTGCGTTTCTTATTTTCTAATGCAGCCAGTGCCATGAAAGGCTTGTAGGTTGATCCTGGTGGGTATATCCCTTTGAGTGGACGGTTGTACAAAGGCTTTTGTGGGGAGTCATTAAGCTCCTTCCAGGTGACTGCATCTATGCCTTCTACGAAATCATTTGGATTGAAGTTTGGCTTAGACACAAAGGCAAGTACATCACCAGTTTCTGGTTCAATTGCAACAAATGCCCCGCGGAAATTTCCGTAGAGCTGCTCAACTAAATATTGCAGTTTGATATCCACCGAGAGAACCACATTCTTTCCCGGTATTGATGGCGAACTAGAAAGAGTGCGCACCGGTTTTCCGCCGGCAGTAATTTCTACTTGGTCGTAACCAGGTGTACCACGTAAAACCGTCTCATAGCTTTGCTCAAGCCCAATCTTGCCAACGTACTGAATGCCGGGCAAAAAGGAAGCTTGTAATGCATCGGGATCATCCGCTTTTGCCCCTTCAATTTCTACCTGCATTTTCTCTTTGTCTTTTTGGGAGACACGCCCAATATAGCCAATGAGGTGGGAGGCTAATTCGTTATAGGGATATTCACGAAAGCTTCTGGCACGGACTTCAACTCCAGGAAAGCGATAGCGATTAGCCATAAAACGAGCAGTTTCAGCCTCATTGAGCATCGAACGAAGGGGAAAAGTACCCATGTTTCGGGAGTCTTCTAGGGAGCGCTTGAAATTGCGGCGATCTCTGGGGGAAATATCAATGATTTCTGAAAGTTCATTGATGAGTTGGTCAACGTTCCCCTTCACTTCTTCAGCATTGACATCTAAAGTCAGGGCCGAGTAGTTTCTGCCAATCACAATGCCATTTCGATCAATCAGAAGCCCTCGATTGGCGGGTGCCGGCACTAAGGCAATGCGATTGCTTTCAGCGAGAAGAACATATTTTCCATGACTGACAAGTTGCAACCATACCAAGCGAGTTATTAGGAGTAAGAAGCAAAAAGTGACAAATAGGGTCGCAATATGAATGCGCTCTTGAAATGAGTCGAGGTCAGGTTTTTTATAAGAAACCATACAGCTTCTTAGAGTGGCCGATTGTGATCGACGTCAATTGGACGACGTTGTGGCCACAACAAAATGCGCGTTGCTAATGGCCAAAGCATTGCCTCAATTAGCGCTTGAACTGCCCCTGTTAAGGCCCACCAATAGAACTCTCCGCTTAGTAAGCAATGTACTAGTACCGGAAATAAAGAGGCTAGTAAGAAGATGGGCAGAAGATGCAGGGCTTGTGACAGGACGCTGAGCGCGATAATTCTTCTATGCCAAGAGATCGCTAGATAAGCAACTAATGAATAGCTAAACGCATGCAGACCTAAAAGATCCGAGTTGTGCACGTCTATTAATAAGCCGAGGATAAAGGCAGTGATGACGCTGACATAGCGATGCTGATGGATATTCCAAAACACAATACAAAGAATCAGCCAGTCTGGTACCCATCCGTAATTACCAATTGGTAAAAGGTTTAATAGCAGCGCACAAAATAAGCTGAAATAAATGAAGACCGGATTTACCGGACGCAGAATGTAGCCACTCTGAAGATCGATCATTGCATGCCTCGCGAGCGCGTTTGGCGACGACCTGGTGTGTTTGTTAAGGGCGCGTCAGTAAGCGATTTAGTATTCACGACGGGCGCTTTAGCATCGAATTGGGGGTCATACAAAAATGCCAAGGCTTGACGATAGCGGTTGACAGCCGCTACAGGGACACAAAATACATTCGACGAGTTCTTATCAGCGTTGCGCTCAATTTTGCTAATCACTGCCACAGCAAATCCAGGGGGGTATACGCCATCAATGCCTGAGGTAAGCAAAATATCACCGACCTCTAGATCACTGGCCACTGGTAAATAACGCAGTTCCAGCGGATTGCTGCGCCCAGCCCCAAATACCGCTGCACGCAGTCCGTTGCGGGCAACTTGTACTGGAACTGCGAAATCACGATCCTCTAATAAGGAAACTTCGGCAGAGCGCTCATATAGCCTTACTACCTGCCCAAGGATGCCGGAGTCATTGGCAATAGGGTTGCCAAGTTTGAGGCCATCATTGCTTCCGCGATTGATGACAATGCGCTGTGAGATTGGATTGGGTGGATTAAACAGAATCTCAACGGGTAAGGTTTTAAAGGCAAGCTGTTTTTGTAGTGCCATCAACTCACGCAAATTTTGATTTTCTACCATCAAAAATTCGGATTGGTTAGCAAGAAGCGAGAGCTCAGCTTGGCGAGCTTTCATCACTTGGTTTTCTTGATCAAGCGTAGCGCGTGTAGTGAAATATTCCGATGCTGCTTCAAATAGATTACGCGGTGTCATCATGACATATTCAAGCGGACGCAAAACCCAATTGACGTTGTTGCGAATGGGATCGAGAGGCTTGAAACGAAAATCAATCAGCATCAGAGCGATGCTGATTGACAGACAGACAATCAGTTTAAGTAAGGCCGGAATGCCCTGTCTGAAAAGTGGTGGAGCGCTATATTGCAATTCCCTGATCGACGTGTATGTCGCTTACTCGTGCGAGAACACTCCGCCTAACTTATCCATGCGCTCAAGGGCAATACCGCAACCACGAGCGACGCAAGTTAATGGATCTTCTGCAATATGAATTGGCAAACCTGTTTCTTCAAGCAAGAGGCGATCAAGGTCACGTAATAAGGCTCCGCCGCCAGTCAGCATCATCCCGCGCTCAGCAATATCAGAGGCCAACTCAGGCGGGATCTGCTCGAGAGCTGCTTTTACTGCAGTCACGATTTGATTCAAGGGATCAGTCAGCGCTTCCAGAATTTCATTACTTGTAACAGTAAAGCTACGTGGAATGCCTTCAGAAAGATTGCGTCCTTTTACTTCCATCTCACGCACTTCTGCGCCAGGGAAAGCAGAGCCAATCGTTTTCTTGATTAACTCAGCAGTTTGCTCACCAATCAACATGCCGTAGTTACGACGAATGTAATTAGTAATGGCTTCATCAAACTTATCACCACCAACGCGAACAGAGCCTTTGTAAACCATGCCACCTAATGACATCACACCAACTTCAGTTGTTCCGCCCCCGATGTCAACCACCATCGAACCAGCAGCCTCGGAAACGGGTAAGCCAGAACCAATTGCAGCAGCCATTGGTTCTTCAATCAGAAATACTTGGGATGCACCAGCGCCTAATGCAGACTCACGAATTGCACGACGTTCTACTTGGGTAGATCCACAAGGAACGCAAATGATGATGCGTGGACTCGGTTTTAATAATTTGCTCTCATGCACCAGCTTGATAAATTGCTTGAGCATTTGTTCGGTAATCGTGAAATCAGCGATCACGCCATCTTTCATTGGGCGAATTGCCTCGATATTTCCCGGAACACGACCCAACATCGCTTTTGCCTCTTTGCCGACGGCCAAAATGGTCTTTTTGCCATTGGGGCCACCTTCTTGGCGAATTGCGACAACTGAGGGTTCGTCGAGCACAATACCCCGCTCACGCATATAGATTAAGGTGTTGGCGGTGCCTAGGTCGATGGCTAGGTCATTAGAAAAGTAGCTGCGGAAAAAACCAAACATGATGTAGTGGGAAAATAGAAGTTGTTAATAAAAATATATAGGAATGATACTCTAGCGCCTCATGAATCTTGATGATGTCCAGCGCATTGCGCACCTTTCTCAACTTGAGTTAAGCCAGGCAGAAGCCGAGGCAGTTTTACCTCAATTGCAGGCTATTTTTTCCCTAGTGGAGGAAATGCAGGCAGTTGACACAACTGGTCTTGAGCCATTGGCCCACCCGATCCTATTTTTGCGTGATTTGGCTCAACCATTACGTGCTGACCAGGTTACCGAATCAAACCACCGAGCTGAAAATATGAAATCAGCCCCCGCTGAGCAGGAGGGTTACTTCTTAGTACCCAAGGTGATTGAATGAGTTGGCACAACACCCCTATCTCGTTAATGGCGAAGGCGCTGGCAGCAAAAGAGGTTTCCAGCACGGAGTTAACCCAATACTTTTTAGATCGAATTGAGGCTGGAAAACAGTGGAACGCATACCTAGATGTGAATGCTCACTTAAGTTTAGAGCAAGCATCTAAAGCAGATCAATTAATTTCTTCAGGAAAGTCTGGCAAATTAACAGGCATCCCAGTAGCCCATAAAGATGTCTTTGTCACCCGTGGTTGGAAGTCGACTGCTGCCTCCAAAATTCTGGCTGGCTACCAGAGCCCTTTTGATGCGACGGTTGTCGCGAACTTGGGAATTCCAGACGAAAGTAATCCAAACGGTGCTGGCATGGTGTGTCTTGGTAAGACCAATATGGATGAATTTGCGATGGGCTCTTCCAATGAAAACTCGGCCTATGGCCCCGTTTTAAATCCCTGGAATGCAGCCTATGTTGCGGGAGGTTCGTCAGGTGGCTCAGCCGCAGCCGTTGCTGCTGGACTAGCCCCCATTGCTACTGGCACGGATACGGGCGGCTCGATTCGTCAGCCAGCTGCATTTTGTGGCTTAACCGGAATTAAGCCCAGCTATGGGCGTGTGTCCCGCTACGGCATGATTGCCTACGCCTCTTCCTTAGACCAAGCTGGCCCAATGGGTAAATCTGCAGAGGATTGCGCATTGTTACTTTCAGCAATGTCTTCGCACGACCCCCGAGATTCCACTTCGCTCGCAGATTCTGGTGAAGACTACGGTCGTTACCTTAATCAAAGCTGGCAGGAGAGCAATGCCAATCCCGCAAAACCATTAGAAGGTTTACGTATTGGTTTGCCTAAAGAATTCTTCGCCGCAGGTTTGGCAGTAGAGGTTGCTAAGTCAGTAAACGAAGCGGCTAAAACTTTAGAAAGTCTAGGCGCTAAGCTTGTTGAGGTGAGTTTGCCTAAAACAAAGTTGTCCATTCCTGTGTATTACGTATTAGCCCCTGCTGAAGCTTCCAGTAACTTGAGTCGTTTTGATGGCGTGCGTTATGGGCTGCGTGCCAATGAGTACAAAGATCTGGGTGATATGTATCAAAAGTCGCGTACCGAAGGTTTTGGCGCTGAAGTCAAACGGCGCATCATGATAGGTACCTATGTTTTGTGTCATGGCTACTACGATGCTTACTATCTACAAGCGCAGAAAATTCGTCGCATTATTGCGGCTGATTTTCAGACGGCATTCAAAGACTGTGATGTCATTCTGGGCCCCGTTGCCCCAGATGTAGCTTGGCGCTTAGGCGAGAAATCAAAAGATCCCGTGCAAATGTATCTAGAAGATATCTACACTCTCTCTACGAATTTAGCTGGCTTGCCAGCGATGAGTACGCCCTGTGGATTTAATGCAAACAACTTACCGATTGGTATGCAGTTGATTGGTAACTACTTTTCAGAAGCGCGCTTATTGCAAGTGGCTCATCAATATCAGCAAGCCACCGATTGGCATTTGCGTCAAGCAAGCGGGGTGACATGATGCAATGGGAAGTCGTTATCGGTCTAGAGACCCACGCGCAGTTACAAACCCAATCGAAGATTTTTAGTGGTGCAAGCACACGTTTTGGGGCAGCACCTAATACACAAGCCTGCGCCGTAGATTTGGCTTTACCCGGAGTATTGCCAGTGCTGAATCGACAAGCAGTTGAGCATGCCATTCGTTTTGGGTTGGCAGTAGGGGCTAAGATTTCACCGGCAAGCATTTTCGCGCGCAAGAATTACTTCTACCCCGACTTACCAAAGGGATATCAGATTAGTCAGATGGAGATCCCAGTAGTCGTTGGCGGGCATCTTGAGATTTTGGTAGGCGATGAGGTCAAGATAGTTGAGCTGACCCGCGCCCACATGGAAGAGGACGCTGGTAAGTCGGTTCACGAAGAAGGCTTTATCGGGCCCCATGGTGAGGCCTCTAGCGGTATTGACCTCAATCGTGCTGGGACGCCTCTTTTAGAAATTGTGACTGAGCCTGTGATGCGGAGCGCTGCAGAAGCAGTGGCTTATGCCAAGGCGCTTCACACCCTTGTGGTTTGGTTGGGTGTTTGTGATGGCAATATGCAAGAGGGATCCTTCCGTTGTGATGCCAACGTATCAGTTCGCCCGATGGGGCAAAAAGAATTTGGCACGCGTTGCGAGATTAAGAATTTGAATTCATTCCGATTCTTGGAGGAAGCCATTCAATATGAGGTGCGTCGTCAAATTGAATTGATTGAGGATGGCGGCACTGTTGTTCAAGAAACCCGTTTATACGATCCTGACCGTGGTGAAACACGCAGCATGCGCAGTAAAGAGGATGCTAACGATTATCGTTATTTCCCGGACCCAGACTTGTTGCCAGTGGTAATCGATGCCGCATGGATAGCTGAAGTTCGCAATCAGATGCCGGTACTTCCTGAGCAGCTTCGTAAGCAATGGCAGACCGAGTATGGTTTGAGTGCTTACGATGCGCAAATATTGACACAAGATCGTGATACTGCAAAGGTCTTTGAAGAGCTTTCCACTATTGTTGGTAAGCCGCTTGCAAAGGCTGCTGCCAATTTAATTGCTGGTGAATTTGCTTCCTCCTTAAATCGTGCGGGTATTGCAGTAGTAAACGCGCCACTAAAAGCGGAGAACTTAGCCCCATTGCTGACTCGCGTGGCTGATGGCACGATCTCAAACAAGATTGCTAAAGATATCTTTGCCATACTCTGGGAAGAGGCCGTAGCTGGCAATGCAATCAGCACCGTAGATCAAGTAATTGACGCTAAAGGACTTAAACAGATTAGTGATAGTGGTGCTTTAGAGACCATCATTGATCAAGTGCTTGCAGCAAATCCGAAATCCGTTGAAGAGTTCCGCGCTGGCAAAGAGAAGGCCTTTAATGCGCTCATTGGGCAAATTATGAAGGCCTCACAAGGCAAGGCAAATCCTGGTCAGGTGAATGAGCTACTGCGTAAAAAGCTGAGTTAATAAAAGTACTTATTGAGAGTGATATTGAGAAAGAGATAGATGAGCGCAATAGATCCAAAGAAAGCAGAACAAGAAGAGTTAGTTGCAGAGTGGTTGCGGGCAACACCTGGCTTCTTTGAGCGTTATGCAGCCCTCTTTAATGAGATTCGCATTAAGCATCCGCATGAAGATCGCACGATCTCTTTGCAAGAACGTCAAATGACAGTCTTGCGCACTCAAAATCAAGAGCTTAATCGTCGCTTGAGCGAAATGCTGCACTTTGGTAGTCGAAACGATAAGACCCAACAAAGTTTGGTTGCCTGGTTATTGCGTTTAATGAAGGCCAACAATACAGTGGATGTTGAAGAGGCAATTACTTCTGGCTTAGCCGACGTATTTGAGGTGGAGTCAGCACAACTGCTGTCCCCGAATTCTGCATTTGGACCTTGGATAGATACGCCGCTGTGTGGATCGGCTAAAGAGTTGGCTACGGCAAGTGTCGCTTTGCTGGCGAGCCAAACCACCATTGATCCTGATTGGCAAAGCATGGTGGCTATTGGTCTGCCGCTGGGTAAGAGCATTGGTGCCGATCAATCCCCGGCAGTGTTGCTATTGGCAAGCAAAGATGAAACACGCTTCACTGCAGACATGGGTGCTTTCTATCTGCGCCAAATAGCCGAACTAAGCGCTGCAGCTTTGGATCGTGTCCAGGCTTATGAAATTAAAGGCGACTGATCTTCATCCCCTCGTGCAGGAGTACTTGCACGAGCTGCATGTTTTACGTCAACTATCAACGCATACGCTCAAGGCGTATGGCATGGATCTGAGCGATTTACAAACTTTTGCTCAGGAAGATTCCATTGATTTATTAAAAGTCAGCAATGGCCATGTACGTCGTTGGGCTGGTCGCTTACATTCAAAAGGGAAATCCTCTAGAAGTATTGCCAGGGCACTTTCAGCATGGCGTGGTTGGTATGACTGGCTTACAGAAAAAGATGCTAGGCGAGATGCACGTGCTGGCAAGGTGGCCGGTAATCTAGTGGCCAATCCCGTTGATGATGTTAAAGCCCCCAAACGCCTAAAGTCCTTACCTAAAGCCCTCTCGGTTGAGCAAGCTCTGGCTCTCGTAAACCAAGCAGTCAAAGAGGCGGAGGCGAAAAAGGATTTGGAATCGATTCGGGATGCAGCCATTATTGATTTACTCTATTCCTCTGGCTTGCGTCTATCAGAACTGTTGGGAATTGATGTGATGCAAAGTAAAGATCGTCAGCAAGAGTCTGCGGGTTGGCTAGATTGGGATGCTGCTGAAGTGACTGTACTAGGCAAAGGCGGCAAAAGAAGGTCAGTTCCCGTTGGGGGGCCTGCTATGCAATCTCTGAAAATATGGCGCCAGCTCCGGGATGCGGGCGCGTATGTCGAGCAATCGAATGCCCTCTTTTTATCCGCTACTGGAAAGCGCTTATCACCGCGTACCGTGCAAGCACGCTTACGAACCCTGGCAATGCGGGCTGGATTGCCAACCCATGTTCACCCCCATATGATGCGCCATAGCTTTGCAAGTCATGTGCTGCAATCCTCCCAGGACTTACGTGCCGTGCAAGAGATGCTGGGTCATGCCAGCATCGCTAGCACCCAGATTTATACCTCCTTAGATTTTCAGCACCTTGCCCAGGCATACGATAAGGCGCATCCACGCGCAAAGGCTGGTAAGGGCTGAGGAACTAGGTAATATAGTGAGTTTCCTGCTTTGGGAAAACACGATTTGAGAATTTGATTGGATTATTCATGGCGTTAATTCCGGTAACCATTTTGACGGGCTTCTTAGGTAGCGGCAAGACCACTTTGCTCAAGCACATTCTCACTGAGCAGCATGGCAAAAAAATTGCCGTGATCGAGAATGAATTTGGCGAAGAGAACATCGACAATGACATCTTGGTTCAAGACAATCAGGAGAACATCGTTCAGATGAGCAATGGATGCATTTGCTGCACTATCCGTGGGGACCTTGTTGAAGCCTTGAATGAGCTTTGGGAGCAGCGCAAAGATAAGAAAATTAGTTTTGAACGTGTTGTTATTGAAACTACCGGCGTCGCCAATCCAGGGCCGGTTGCGCAAACTTTTTTCATGGACGATGACGTTGCAGACCACTATGTGTTGGATGCAGTTGTCACTCTGGTAGATGCCAAGCATGGCCCGCAGCAATTAAATGAGCATGAAGAAGCACAGCGTCAAGTAGGGTTTGCTGATCAAATCTTTATTACCAAGACTGATCTCGTTACGCCAGCTGAAGTGGATACCTTACGCAAGCGCCTGATGCATATGAACCCAAGAGCCCCTATAACGGGTATTTCTAAGGGCGTCGTGCCCTTGGATGCAGTTTTAGATCTCAAAGGATTTAACTTAAACGCTAAGCTAGATATTGACCCGCATTTCTTGGAGCAAGATGATCATGATCACGAACACTGTGGCCACGATCATAGTCACGACCACGATCATAGTACTCATGGCCACGACCATAGCCACGCTCATCATGGCCACGCAGGCCATACAGATCGGATTCAATCCTTCGTTTTTCGTAGTGATAAACCCTTTGATCATAAAAAGCTGGAAGACTTCCTCGGGGGCATTTTGGAGGTTTTTGGAGAGAAGATGTTGCGCTATAAAGGGGTGCTCTATGTCAAGGGAAGCAACCGAAAAGTGGTGTTCCAAGGCGTTCATCAGATGATGGGCAGCGATTTGGCTGGTCCTTGGGGTACAGAGCCCAAACAAACCCGTATGGTCTTTATAGGCATCGATTTACCTAAAGACACACTGCTGGCTGGGCTGGAGGGATGTTTGGCATAGTTAGAGTCGGGTACAATCCGCCGCCACGGTCAATATTGATGAATATCGAACAATATTGATAAAAGGGTAGCAAAAGTTTGGCAGAATGAGGCAATAATGCTTCAAATCTAGGAAAGAATGAGATGACGGTAAAAACAGCAACAAAACCAGCTACTGCTGCAAAAGCTAGCAGTAAAGCTACGAGCACTAAGACTGCAAAAGGTGCGCCAATAACTGAAGCAGAATTGCTCAAAATGTCCGAGAAGGACTACATGAATGCTGCACAGTTGGATTTTTTCCGTCAAAAACTTCAGACCTTGAAAGAGGACATTTTGAAAAATGCCTCCGAGACAACAGAGCATCTGCGTGAAAATATTTTGGTGCCGGATCCTGCTGATCGCGCAACGATTGAAGAAGAACATGCATTGGAATTGCGTACTCGTGATCGCGAGCGGAAATTGCTCAAAAAAGTAGAGCAAGCTTTAACCCGTATTGAGTCTGGCGACTATGGATGGTGTGAAGAGACTGGTGAGCCTATCGGCCTGAACCGTTTAATTGCAAGGCCTACAGCCAATTTATCTCTTGAAGCTCAAGAGCGTCGAGAACTCCGCCAAAAATTATTTGGCGAATAAATTTTACTTGCAATGACTAAGCATTTACCTACTATTAGTGATATCCCGCCTTTATTAAAGGCGGAGATTCTTGCTGAAGCTTTACCTTACATCCGCGCATATCACGGCAAGACAATTGTGATTAAGTATGGTGGAAACGCCATGGTGGAGGAGCGTCTCAAAGAAAGTTTTGCTCGTGATGTCATTTTGCTGAAGTTAGTCGGCATGAATCCGGTTGTGGTTCACGGCGGCGGCCCACAGATTGACGAAGCACTCAAAAAAATTGGTAAGACTGGAACCTTTATTCAGGGCATGCGCGTTACTGATGAAGAAACCATGGAAGTGGTTGAATGGGTTCTTGGTGGTGAGGTGCAGCAGGATATTGTGATGTTGATTAACCACTTTGGTGGTCAGGCTGTAGGTTTGACTGGTAAAGATGGCGGACTCATTCATGCCAAGAAAATGTTCGTAGCAGATGAGAAAAACCCAGGCGGGAAAATTGATCTCGGTTTTGTAGGTGAGATTGAAGCGATTAATCCCGCAGTAGTAAAAGCCCTGCAAGACGATGCTTTCATTCCAGTGATCTCACCGATTGGCTTTAGTGCAGAAGGTCAGGCCTTCAATATCAATGCAGACTTGGTCGCTGGCAAGATGGCTGAAATACTGCATGCAGAGAAGTTGGTCATGATGACCAATATTCCTGGTGTGATGGATAAGAATGGCAAGTTGCTCACCGATTTAACCGCTCGTGAAATTGATGCTTTATTTGCTGACGGTACTATTTCAGGTGGTATGTTGCCAAAGATCTCTTCTGCATTAGATGCAGCTAAGAGTGGCGTAAATTCAGTGCATATCATTGATGGGCGCATTGAGCACTCCTTATTATTAGAAATCCTGACCGAGCAAGCGTTCGGCACGATGATTCGCTCGAGATAATTCAGTCCACATGCGCGAATCTATCAAGCCGGCAGATATCGACAACAGCAGCGCTGACGCTGGTAAGACACGTAAGCGGCCTCGCCCGGGCGAGCGGCGTTTACAAATCCTGCAAGTGCTTGCAGAGATGTTGCAAAACCCTAAGGCTGAGCGCGTAACTACAGCCGCCTTAGCTGCCAAAATTCAAGTTTCTGAGGCGGCCTTATATCGACACTTCGCGAGTAAAGCGCAAATGTTTGAAGGTTTGATTGCCTTTATTGAGCAAACTGTTTTTGGTTTAATTAATCAGATTAATCAAAAAGAAGAGTCTGGTCTTGCTCAAGCCCGCGGTATTTTGCAGATGCTTTTATTCTTTGCAGAAAAGAATCCTGGCATGACTCGCGTTCTATTGGGTGATGCTTTATTGCAAGAGGATGATCGCTTGCAAGAGCGCATCACTCAGGTTCTGGATCGTGTTGAGGCTTCCCTTAAGCAGGCATTGCGGATCGCACAATCCCAAGGCGGTGCCTGGGCACAAGTTGGCCAAGAAGAAGTCAGTATTCGTGCCGCCATGTTGATGAGTTTTGTGTTGGGTCGTTGGCATCGCTTTGCCCGCAGCGGCTTTAAGAAATTGCCAACAGAAGCCTCTGATATTAGTTTGCGCATCCTCCTTTCAGAATGAGCGAGCTACACCTCTCTAGAAACACTATTCATTTTGCCGAGCCCCTGCCTTTGCAGAGTGGCGCTATATTATCTGGCTACGATTTAGTGATTGAAACTTACGGTAAGCTGAACGCAGACAAAAGTAATGCTGTACTAATTTGCCATGCCCTCAATGCCTCCCACCATGTAGCCGGCCCGAGTCCAAGCGACGAAGCGGATATCGGTTGGTGGGACAACATGATTGGCCCTGGTAAGCCTGTTGATACAGATCATTTCTTTGTCATTGGCGTGAATAATTTAGGCTCTTGTTTTGGTTCTACGGGGCCAATGAGTATCAGCCCCCAAACTGGGAAGCCTTATGGGGCTGACTTTCCGGTCGTCACAGTAGAAGATTGGGTCAACACCCAGGCGCGGCTAGCGGATAAATTGGGCATTCGGAAGTTTGCTGCAGTCATGGGTGGTAGCTTAGGCGGTATGCAAGCGATGGCATGGGCTATTCAGTTTCCTAAGCGTCTTGAGCATTGTGTTGTGATTGCCTCAACGCCAAAACTTAGCGCCCAAAATATTGCCTTTAATGAAGTGGCGCGTAATGCCATTTTGTCTGACCCCGATTTTCATGGGGGCAATTATTACGAGCATGGTGTCGTACCAAAGCGTGGTTTACGTTTAGCGCGTATGGTCGGGCACATCACTTATTTATCCGATGACGATATGGCTGAGAAGTTTGGCCGTGAATTACAACGCCCAAATGGTGAATCAGATGACTATCGCTTTAGTTTTGACGTTGAGTTTGAGGTAGAGAGCTATTTGCGCCATCAAGGCGAAAAGTTCTCCACTTACTTTGACGCCAACACCTACCTTCTCATTACCCGTGCCTTAGACTATTTTGACCCTTCCCGTCGCTATGAAGGCAGCTTAAATCGCACCCTCGCCGAGGTACAGGCGAAGTTTTTGGTGGTGAGTTTCTCCACTGATTGGCGCTTCCCGCCAAATCGTAGTCGCGAGATTGTGCAATCTTTGCTAAGTAATAAGAGTGCAGTCAGTTATGCTGAGATAGATGCTCCGCATGGCCATGATGCTTTCTTATTGGATGATGAGCGCTATCACAATCTGGTGAGAGCTTATTTCAAGCAGATGCGTGAGGCCCACACATGATGAAGCGCGCAGACTTTGTTGCCATTGCTAATTGGATTTCATCTGATAGCCAAGTGCTTGATCTAGGTTGTGGCGACGGCAGTTTCTTAGAATTCTTGCAGAAGCAAAAACCAGTCCATTCATATGGTGTTGAGATTGATGATGCGCGCGTGCTCTCTTGTGTGCAAAAAGGGCTGAACGTGATCCAGCAAGACTTAGAAGGGGGTCTAGCCCTTTTTGAAGACGATAGTTTTGACACGGTAGTGCTATCGCAGACTCTGCAAACGATTCATCAAACTGAAAAAATCTTACGTGAGGTAGTGCGGGTTGGAAAAGAATCCATTATTTCTTTCCCAAACTTTGGCCACTGGTCGCATCGCCTAGCAGTAGGACTTGGTCATATGCCGATCTCCAAGAGCCTACCGTATCAGTGGTACAACACACCTAACGTGCGGGTGCTGACCGTTGCCGATTTTGAAAAGCTGGCCTCAACTTTGGGCTTGAAGGTTCTGGATCAATGCATCTTGCATGAAGGTCGACAGGTCACCTTAATGCCTAATCTTTTTGGTAGCCTCGCTCTATTCCGTATTCGTCGTGCCTAGTGCCGTGCTAAAGGCAGTGCAGTCGTGGCTAAAAGATTTTCGGGTTTATCTCGAATGGCCATGTCTGCGAATGCTCTTTCTGGGTTTTTCTGCTGGCCTACCCCTTTTATTAATCTTAGGCACTTTAAGTTTCTGGTTACGTGAGGCTGGTATTGATCGCAGCACAATTGGGTATTTGACTTGGGTGGGATTGATTTACGCATTTAAGTGGGCTTGGGCCCCATTGGTGGATCGTTTGCAGATCCCGCTACTCACTAAACTATTTGGACGCCGTCGTAGTTGGCTACTATTTGCGCAAGCACTGATTGTGATTGGTCTATTGGGCATGTCTACCCTAGACCCCAAGCTCGCCCTGAATTCTGTCGTCTGGTGCGCTTTGCTAGTGGCCTTTGGGTCGGCAACCCAAGATATTGCACTAGATGCATTCCGAATTGAATCGGCAAATAGCGATCATCAGGCAGCTTTAGCGGCCACCTACCAAACAGGTTATCGCTTGGCATTAATCTGGTCAGGAGCAGGTGTTTTATGGCTTGCGGCTCGGGTCGAGACTGGTGCTGGTTACGATGCGAGCGCATGGCAGTTTGCGTATCTCTGTATGGCCGCTTCCATCGGCATCGGCGTGGTGACTACCTTATTGAGTAAAGAACCGGTTCAAATTCATTTACCAAAGGCGCGGAATGCAAAAGCCTGGCTTCATCAAACCTTGATTGAGCCATTTGCAGAATTCTTCACCCGTTATCGCTGGCACGCAGTGTTGATTTTGTCTTTGATCGCCATTTATCGGATTAGTGACGTGGTGATGGGCATCATGGCAAATCCTTTTTATGTCGACATGGGTTACACCAAGGATGAGGTGGCGGCCGTTAGTAAGGTGTTTGGTGTCGTGATGACTTTAGTCGGCGCATTTGTTGGGGGTGTTTTAACTCTCCGTTTTGGTGTCTTGAGAATTTTGTTTTTGGGAGCCATATTGTCAGCAGTGAGTAATCTATTATTTGCTTGGTTAGCGACTCAAGGCCATGATTTACATGGATTGATTTGGGTCATTTCTGCGGACAACTTAAGTTCAGGCATTGCTAGCGCTGCTTTTATTGCTTTTTTATCGGCGCTTACCAATATTCGTTACTCGGCAACTCAGTACGCCTTGTTTAGCTCGATGATGCTGTTATTACCAAAATGGTTGGCGGGTTTTTCAGGAGTGTTTGTCGATAATTTCGGCTACCCAGCATTCTTCTATGGCACTGCCATTATTGGTGCCCCGGTCCTACTCTTAATTTGGGCAACAATTCATTTCAAAGTCGTGCAGATCAAAAAAGATTAAGACCAGTTTTTAAATTACAGCTTCCAGTCGTAGTCTACTGTTAGCGGTGCATGATCCGAGAATCGCTCATCCTTGTATACGGCAGTTTTCTTGGCAGCATCTGCAATGCTTGGGGTGCTAATGTGATAGTCAATGCGCCAACCGACATTTTTTGTATAAGCCTGCCCTCGATTGCTCCACCAGGTATAGCAAGACTCGCTCGCTTTCGGCTCTAGTTTGCGATACACATCTACGTAACCAACTTGATCAAATAAGTTGGTAAGCCATGCCCGCTCTTCAGGTAAGAAGCCAGAATTTTTAAGGTTACCTTTCCAGTTCTTCAGATCGATTTCTTGATGGGCGATATTGACGTCCCCACAAAGTACGATTTCACGACCAGATTTTTTTAACTTAATGAGGTGAGGTAGGAAGCTGTCGAGATAGCGATATTTTGCTTCCTGTCTTTCGGGCGAGCTTGAGCCAGAGGGCATATAAACTGAAATCACCGAAAGCCCTTTGAAGCGGGCCTCGACATAGCGCCCCTCGGCATCAAATTCTGCATTGCCATAACCATATAAGACATCATCAGGCTTATGGGGGGTATAAATTCCGCAGCCGCTATAGCCTTTTTTCTCGGCGTGATGAAAGAAGCCGTGCATTCCGCCCGGATTCAGAATGCCATCCTCTAAGTCATCGCGCTGCGCCTTCAACTCTTGCATGCAGATAAAGTCCGCTTTTTGTGCAATAGCCCATGGCAGAAAGCCTTTTTTAACTGCAGAACGGATACCGTTGAGGTTCGCGGAAATGATGCGTAACATGTAGGCCTATGAGCTCAAATAATTCAAATCAAGATAACTTTATACGTTTTGCCCTGGAGGCGAAGGTTTTATCCTTCGGAGAGTTTAAAACTAAAGCAGGAAGACTCTCACCTTATTTCTTTAATGCTGGTGGATTTAATGATGGGACACGCTTAAGCGCGCTGGGTCGTTATTACGCTAAAGCCTTACAAGAGTCACAGATTCAGTTCGACATGCTCTATGGTCCAGCCTATAAGGGCATCACCTTGGCTGCGGCTACTGCGATTGCCTTGGCTGATAACGGTTTGAATGTACCTTATGCCTATAACCGCAAAGAGGCTAAAGACCATGGTGAGGGTGGCTCACTGGTTGGGGCGCCCGTTAAAGGCAAGGTCGTGATTATTGATGATGTGATCTCCGCAGGCACCTCAGTCCGAGAGTCGGTAGATCTGATTCGTGAAGCAGGCGCTGAACCTGCCGCAGTATTGATCGCTTTGGATCGGATGGAGCGCTCTGGTAATGCAATAGAGATTGGCGATCAGTCGGCAGTGCAGGCGGTTGAACAAGAGTTTGGTTTGCCAGTCATTGCGATTGCAAACTTGACTGACTTAATGGCTTTCTTAACAGCATCAAGCGATACCGAGTTAACAAACTACCTGCCTGCAGTGAAAGCCTACCGCGATAAGTACGGTATTTAGATCCTTACTTCGCCTTCGAAGACAGTAACTGCTGGACCAGTCATGATGACTGACTGAGCGATGTCATTGACGATGCCTGCCCAAGCAATTTGCAGGTCGCCGCCACGCGTATGAACCGTGACTGGTGAATCTAATAAGCCCCTACGAATTCCGGAAACAACGGCTGCGCATGCCCCAGTGCCACAAGATAGCGTTTCTCCAGCGCCCCGTTCGTAAACCCGCAATTTGATTGCATTGCGATTGATCACTTGTAGATAGCCCGCATTCACCCTATTTGGAAATGCAGGATACCCTTCTATTGCAGGGCCTTCTTCTAAAACAGGCGCGCTCTCAATGTCAACGACCACTTGTACTGCATGAGGATTTCCCATGGAAAGTACACCGACGAAACTGTCATGAGTGGCCGGATGATCTAAAGGGATCGCATAGAGCATCTCTTGAAAATCTTGAATGCTTTTCAAGCCGCTTGCATCAAATGGTATTTGGCTGTGCTCAAAAATAGGGGCGCCCATGTCCACCTCAACTTGACCATCGGGGTGAGATTTGAGGGACAAGATGGTATGGGCAACCTCTACCCGCAGTGGATTTTTGCTAGACAGGCCTTGATCTAGTACAAATCGGACAAAGCAACGCGAGCCATTACCGCATTGCTCTACTTCGCCGCCATCTGCATTAAAAATACGATAGCGAAAATCCGCATCCGGGCGAGTCGCTTTTTCAACTAATAAAATTTGGTCCGCTCCAATACCGAATTGACGATGCGCAAGGGCTTTCCATTGCTCGCGTGTAATTGTGCTGAGATCTTGATCAATCCCATTAAGCACAATGAAATCATTGCCGGCACCATGCATTTTGGTGAAGCGTAGTTTGCGTCCTAGATTGGAGGTATTGGTACTCAAAATAGTTCCGTTTATTCGTAAAGGCTTGGTTCGCCCGGTGGCCTATGTTTAAAGCGCTTATGCACCCAATAGTACTCTGCTGGTCTCTCACGAACAAGCTCTTCAATATATTGATTTAATCGTGCAGTATCTTTTTCAGGATCGTCGCTCGGAAAGTTTGGCAGCGGCTTGCTAATGCGGCAGGTATAGCTCTGACGATCTTGATTCAGAGTGGTAGTCATTAGGTTGACTTCTGCATTGGTGAGTTTTGCCAATCGTGATATGGAGTCCACTGTGCTTGTCTGGATGCCAAAGAAAGGTACGAAGATAGAATCCTGTGGTCCTAGGTCGATGTCTGGCGCAATGATGGCTGGGTTACCACTTTTCAACTCGCGAAGAAGATCTCGTAAGCGATGCTGCCTTTCAATTGATTTACCGCCAAATCGATTTCGCCACCCCACCATTTTTTGGTTGAAAAGTGGATTCTTCATTCTTTGATATAAGCCAACACCATTGGGCCAATGATTCTGGGCGCTTAATGCTGATAGAGCCATAAAGCCGCCTTCGAGACCAACGAAATGAGGATTCACTAAAATGCGCGGTTTTTTATCTCTTAGATCAATTTCGGATCTGATGGAAACAAACTTAAGAATTTGTTCTCTGGTCCCAAGCCAAACTCGGCTTCGCTCCACAACGCTTCGCCCAAATAATTTCCAGTGCTCTAGCGCCAGCGCATTAATTTCATTTTCAGTGAGATTGGGAAAGCACAGTCGTAAATTGGTTTTAACGACTTTGGCACGACTATTGGGGATGTGCGCTGCGAGCCAACCAAGACCATAGCCTACGTAGACAGTAATGGTGTAAGGCAAAAAAGCAAAAAGGCGCAAGAGATTGAGCGCCAAGAAATTAAAAAGGTTGGATAACCAGGCCATTTCAAAAGTTTAAAACTAATCTCTTGGTGGTAATTCTGCACCCGCTGGATGCTTGTAACGGTTGTATGACCAGATAAATTGTTCGGGAGCAATTAAGACGGCGTTTTCAATAGCCACATTGAGTTCGGTGGCTGCAGTAGTGGCATCTTCAGATAAAGGGGCTAAACGGGTGGCTTGCATTAGCCAGCCCTTGCCAATGCTTTTACGTTTAGCAGTAAACATCACTACTGGTGTGTTATTACGATTTGCAAGACGAGCTGGTAGTGGTGTTGTATAGGCAGGACGACCGAAGAAGGGTACCCATACGCCTTCGCCTCCACTAGGCACTTGATCGGGAAGAATGCCAATGGCTTCTCCACGAGTAAGGGCTCTGGTCATTTGCCGAACGCCGTGCAGATTCGTTGGTACGAAATGCATATTGGGATACGCGCGACCTGTTTCCACTACTTCATTGAGCCATTCTTGACGTGAGGGCCTATACAAAATGGTGGCCGGGAAATGCTGCGCCAGGACACGAGGAATGATTTCAAAACCACCCAGGTGCGGAGTCAGCATGACTAAACCATGACCCTCATTGATGGCAGATTCCACTACATCCCAGTTTTGCACCTCGACCAGTTGTAGCGCTTTCTGAGGATTGCGCCAAATCCATAGGCTATCTGAAAAAAGCATGCCGGAGGCCCTAACAGCCTGCCAAAGCTTGCTTGGCAAATGATGGCTTTTCACGACAGCCTCATACTGGGGGCGAAAAAGGGAGCGAAACTGCTTTGAGCAAACATAGGCTAGCAGGCCTAATCCAGACCCAATTACCTGCAATACGGCAAGGGGGAGTACGGCAATTAAATGGAGGCTCAGCTTTAAAAGAAGTTTTCGCACCCCTTAATGATATTCAATGATGCCATTAGGGCCAAATTTAAGTCCACCTTGATGAATCGGAGCTTTTTCGGATAGAATTGATCTATCGCCGAGTTAAGACAACTTGCAGGGCGATTCAAAAATTCTGCTAAAGCGTCGCCGTTGTGGTTCCTGGCACGTCGAGTTGTCCCATAGATCGTGTTAATTTTTTAAAGGAATATGCAATGGCAAATGATTACTTCTTTACCTCAGAGTCTGTCTCTGAAGGTCACCCCGATAAAGTAGCAGACCAAATTTCCGATGCCATCTTGGATGCCATCTTGGCCCAAGATCCAACTGCACGTGTTGCGGCTGAAACTTTATGTAATACCGGCTTAGTAGTACTTGCTGGTGAAATCACTACTAATGCAAATGTTGACTATATTCAAGTAGCGCGTAATACCTTGCGTGAAATTGGTTACGACAATACCGCTTACGGTATTGATTACAAAGGTTGTGCAGTGCTTGTTGCTTATGACAAGCAAAGTCCAGATATTGCTCAAGGCGTTGATAAGGCGCATGACGATGGTTTAGATCAAGGTGCTGGCGACCAAGGCCTGATGTTTGGTTACGCTTGCGATGAAACTGCAGAGCTCATGCCCATGCCAATCCACTTGTCGCACCGTTTAGTTGAGCGCCAATCCCAATTGCGTCGCGATGGCCGTTTGACCTGGTTGCGCCCGGATGCCAAGTCTCAAGTGACCTTGCGTTATGTAGATGGCAAGCCTGACTCAATCGACACCGTGGTGCTATCAACGCAGCATGATGAAGATATCTCTCTTGAAAAATTACGTGAAGCAGTGATCGAAGAGATCATCAAGCCAGTACTGCCTAAGCATTTGGTCAAGGGCGCGATTAATTTCTTGGTAAATCCGACCGGTCGTTTTGTAATCGGCGGCCCACAAGGTGACTGCGGCTTAACTGGTCGCAAAATTATTGTGGATACCTACGGTGGGGCAGCTCCTCACGGTGGCGGCGCTTTCTCAGGCAAGGATCCATCTAAAGTTGACCGCTCTGCTGCCTATGCTGGTCGCTATGTTGCTAAGAACATCGTTGCCGCTGGATTGGCAAGCAAGTGTTTGATCCAGATTTCTTACGCCATCGGTGTAGCGAAACCTACTTCAGTCATGGTGAGTACGTTCGGTACTGGCAAAATTTCTGACGAAAAGATTGCTCAATTGGTATCAGAGCACTTTGACTTGCGTCCAAAAGGAATTGTGAAGATGCTCAATCTCTTGCGCCCAATTTATCGTAAGACTGCTGCTTATGGCCACTTCGGTCGTGAAGAGCCAGAATTTACTTGGGAGCAGTGCGATAAGGCACCTGCATTGCGTGCTGCAGCTGGCTTGTAGGCATTAAAAAGCAGATTTAGCTGTATTGAGGCGAAATATGGCGTAATTGATTACAATTACGCCATACCTTCAAGGAGCGTTGCAAGGATTGCTGAACCCAGCAGTTCCCCAGGCTTGAAGGGAGTGAATTCCTAGGTAACCCCGGAATTTGCTAATTGCAACTGCGCTCGCTAACCCATGATTCAATGGCTAGCGAGTTTCTACTCCAGCATTGGATCGTATTTAGCTGGAGCATGAATGAATACCGTTACTGATTTAAATAACTTTGTTGCCACTCGTTGCGCAATTGCTGATATTTCTTTGGCTGACTTTGGCCGTAAAGAAATTGCGATTGCCGAAACGGAGATGCCTGGTCTTATCGCCATTCGTGATGAATTCGCAGCAACACAGCCATTGCGTGGTGCTCGTATCACTGGCTCATTGCATATGACCATTCAAACTGCTGTATTGATCGAGACCCTTGAGGCGCTTGGTGCAGAAGTTCAGTGGGCTTCTTGCAATATTTTTTCAACTCAAGACCATGCTGCTGCTGCAATCGCTGCCAATGGCACACCAGTATTTGCTATCAAGGGCGAGACTCTTGAGCAGTATTGGGACTTTACCCACCGTATTTTTGAATGGGCTGATGGTGGCTTCACCAATATGATTTTGGATGACGGTGGCGACGCCACTTTGTTATTGCACTTGGGGGCACGCGCTGAAAAAGATCAAGCTTGCTTGAATCACCCAACGAGCGAAGAAGAAACCATCTTGTTTGCTGCCATCAAGAAAAAATTGGCACAAGACCCCACTTGGTATTCAACACGCTTAGAAAAAGTCAAGGGCGTTACGGAAGAAACGACTACTGGTGTTCATCGCCTTTATCAAATGTTTGCTAAGGGTGAATTGAAGTTCCCAGCAATCAACGTGAATGATTCAGTAACGAAAAGTAAGTTTGACAATCTCTATGGTTGCCGTGAGTCTTTGGTTGACGCAATTAAACGTGCAACCGATGTAATGGTAGCCGGTAAGGTTGCAGTAGTGTGTGGCTATGGCGACGTAGGTAAGGGCTCTGCACAGGCTTTACGTGCTTTATCTGCCCAAGTTTGGGTTACTGAAGTAGATCCAATTTGCGCACTTCAAGCTGCTATGGAAGGTTATCGTGTTGTCACGATGGATTACGCTGCTGATAAAGCCGACATCTTTGTTTCGGCAACTGGTAACTACCATGTGATTACTCATGACCATATGGCCAAGATGAAGAATCAAGCCATCGTTTGTAATATTGGCCACTTTGATAATGAGATTGATGTTGCTGGTATTGAAAAGTACAAATGGGAAGAAATCAAACCACAAGTGGATCATGTGATTTTCCCAGCAAGCAATGGCAAACCAGAGAAGCGCATCATCATTTTGGCCAAAGGGCGCTTGGTAAACCTCGGTTGCGGTACAGGTCACCCTTCTTATGTGATGAGCTCTTCATTTGCAAATCAAGTGATTGCGCAAATTGAATTATGGAATGCGGTTGGTACAGATAAATACCCAGTGGGTGTTTACACCTTACCTAAGCATTTAGATGAGAAGGTTGCACGCTTACAGCTCAAGACCCTCAATGCCCAGTTGACGGTATTGTCTGATCAGCAGGCCTCCTACATTGGCGTAACGAAGGAAGGCCCATACAAAGCTGACCACTATCGTTATTAATTCATTCAACCAATAGACCTGGGCCCAAGAACATGGAATTAAGCATTGAATTCTTTCCTCCAAAAACACCTGAAGGTGAGAGTAAGTTGCGTCTTGTGCGCGAGCGCTTTAGTAAAACACTAAAGCCCGCGTTTTATTCTGTGACTTTTGGTGCCGGTGGTTCTACCCAGTCCGGCACATTAAAGGTGGTGAGTGACATTCATGCTGCTGGTGCAGTAGTTGCGCCCCATCTATCTTGTGTCGGCAGTTCGCGTGAGAGCGTGCGTGAAATGCTCAAGCAATATCAAGCCATGGGTATTAAGCGCATGGTGGCTCTGCGTGGTGACTTGCCATCTGGCATGGGCCAATATGGTGAGTTTCATCACGCTAATGAGTTGGTGGAATTTATTCGCGCAGAAACGGGTGATTGGTTTCATATCGATGTTGCCGCTTATCCAGAAACACATCCTCAGGCAAAGTCACCCGCAAGTGATGTCGGTTTTTTTGTACAGAAAATGAAAGCGGGTGCGAACTCTGCTGTGACTCAATATTTTTATAATAGTGACGCTTATTTCCGCTTTGTCGATGAAGCCTATAAATTGGGTGTCACCGAGCCAATCGTTGCCGGCATCATGCCTATTTCCAATAGCAGTCAGTTATTGCGTTTCTCAGATGCCTGTGGAGCAGAAATTCCTCGTTGGATTCGCTTACGTTTGCAATCTTATGGAGATGATATTGCCTCCATTCGGGCATTTGGCGAAGAGGTAGTAACCGATTTGTGTGACCAACTTCTATGTGCTGGGGCACCTGGACTGCATTTTTATTCTTTGAATCAAGCGGATGCGGTTTTAGCAATCGCAGATAACTTAGATCTAACGAAGTAATCCTGACTCGGTAAGCAACATATCAAGCGGCTCATCATGAGTTTGAGCTGACCACTGATCATCATTGAGTTGTTGCCAATCAAAGCCAATCCCCATGCAAATGAGGTTTGGCTTATTTTTTCTGAGTTGCGCTAAGGTGCGATCAAAGTAACCGCCACCGTAGCCTAAGCGCCAAAATTGGGCCTTTCCAGCCAGATCAGAACTTGACCAGCCTACGCAAGGAATAAGGATGCAGTCGGGAGTGATAGCGGGTCTTGCAGGATTGTTTGGACTTGGTTCAGGCACACCATGTTGGCTTAGGCTTAAAACCTCACCGTCTTGCCATTCATAAAAGTCGAGGTGTTTATCAGGTCGAGCAAATGGCAGCGCTAATCGGCGCCCAGAAACCTGGTTTGCCCAAGAGATTAATGCGGGGCGTAAATCTACCTCATCTTGAATTGGCCAATAAAGGGCAATCGTGCTTAAGGATTTGCCATCCCTTTGTAAAAACTGAATTAGACCAGCCATGAGTCGATCTTTGGTTTGGGTGTAATTTTGCCCAGCAGCAAATTTTTTGCGTTGCTTTAATAAATCTTGGCGAAGACTTTTTGGTGAATTACCGTGCATATCGACCATTATCAGGCGAAAATTAGAAGATATAGTAAACAAGTTCAAGCCTAGTGGGTAGCTCGGCAAATCCGTATAAGGTTAGACAGTGAAAAAGAAGTTGGAATCTCTTACAGGCAAACATGCTCAATGGGCCAAGATCTTGGTCTTGGGTATCGTCTTGGCGATGCCTTATGCCCATGCTGAAAAGACCCAAAAGCCAAGCTTACCGAAATCCTATGAAAGCAAAGCTGCCCCTGCTGAAATTACCGATGCAGATCGGATGTTTATTGACTTGCGTGAAGCCGCCAGAAAGAACGATGTTTTTCGTACTCAGCAACTGTCATCAAACTTAGCAAACTATCCATTTGATGACTATGTAGCCTACTTTCGCATTAAGCCGCAATTATTTGATGGTACCGGTGGACCGCGCAGTGATTACAGCGCCGATACGCAAGTAGTAGCCTTTTTAAATCAGTATCAAGGCACAGCGCTGGCAGATCGCATGCGCAATGATTGGCTGTTGGTTTTAGGGAAGCGCAAAGATTGGGCGCGTTTTGATACCGAGTATGCAAAGTTCGTATTGGATGATGATACTCAGGTGAAATGCTATTCCTTGCTCTCCAAATTATCACAAGGTGAAAACCCAACTAAATTAGCAATTGATGCACGCTCAGTGTTGTTGGATCCGAGTTACTTTGGACAAGCATGTCAGGAATTAGTTCCTTCTCTGCTTGCTGCTGGTGGTATGACACCGAGTGAGGCAAAAGCCATCGGTCGTGCTGCCAGTGAGAGAGGCTTCGATACGATGGCACGTCGCTTGGGTGGCGAAGATCCGATTGCAGAGATTGTGAAAGCGGCTAAAGCCGATCCCGCTAAAACGTATCGTGATTTTTCTCAAAGCGCATCACATTATAGCAAGGAGAATCAAGCTGTAGCTTGGGGGGTGATTGGTCAATTTCTGGCGAAGAAGTTAGATCCCAATGCAGATGATGCCTATCGTATGCAACAAGAGCTTGGGTATAACGAGCTACTTTCGGTTGAGTCACAAGAATGGAAAGTGCGTGCAGGCTTGCGTGCCAAGGATTGGGTCTTGGTAAAAAATGCCATAGACGGCATGAATCCTGCAGTAAGGACTAAGGATCCAGCATGGACTTATTGGTATGGCAGGGCATTAAAGGTTGAGGGCCAAGATGCCAAAGCCAAGGAAAGCTATGAACTGATTGCCGATCAATACAATTTTTATGGTCAGCTTGCGCGTGAAGAGTTAGGAAAATCCAATCATGCTCCGACCCGCACCAAGGTTACGGATCAAGAAATTGACGCAATGGCTAGTCGTAAAGGCTTTATTCGGGGTGAGCGTTTATATGCCATGAACTTACGATTTGAAGGCAATCGCGAGTGGAATTGGGAGCTACGCAATATGACTGACAAGCAATTACTTGCAGCGGCTGAATATGCTAAACGGATTAACTTATATGACCGTGTAGTCAATACTGCCGATCGTACCAAGCAAGAGCATGACTTTAGCTTGCGTTACCCTACGCCATATCGTGAAGAGCTATCTCCTATCGCCAGACAAATTGATCTCAATCTTGCCTGGGCTTACGGATTAATTCGTCAAGAGTCCCGCTTCATCATGAATGCATCATCTTCGGTGGGTGCATCGGGCTTGATGCAGGTGATGCCAAATACAGCTAAGTATGTTGCTAAGAAAATCGGGATGGTGAATTACACCAATGACAAGTTAAGTGACACCACGACAAATCTCACTTTGGGTAGTAACTATCTCAATATGGTGTTGATTGATCTCGACGGCTCCTGGGTATTGGCTTCAGCTGCCTATAACGCCGGTCCATCTCGCTCTAAAGCATGGCGTGAGCGCTTGACTGGTCCCACTGAGGGGGCAATCTTTGCTGAGACGATTCCCTTTAATGAGACACGGACCTATGTGAAAAATGTACTCTCAAATGCAAACTACTATTCATCCGTAATGAATGGTCAGCAGCAATCTTTAAAACAACGCCTGGGTGTCATTACGCCAAAAGCAGCCACTCAAACCGAACTCCCTTAAATTACATCCCTTATATTGGAACTCTCATGAAATACGACATCCTCCTTATCGGCGGCAATGGATTTGTAGGGCGAGTATTGGCTGCACAATTACAGGGTGAGGGTTATTCAGTACTATTACCAACCAGTCATCTTGCGGCTGGGCGTGAGCTAAGAATGTTGCCGAAAGTACACCTTGAAGATGCCGATGTTCATGACTTTGATGAATTACAGGCGCTTTGTACACGCATTAAACCCAATGGGGCAGTCATCAATTTGGTTGGCGTGTTACACGATAAACCTGCTATGCCTTATGGCAAAGTGTTTAAGGCTGCTCATGTGGATTTACCTAAAAATATCATTACCGCCATGCAGATGAATGGACTCAAGCGCTATTTGCATATGAGCGCTTTGGGCGCCGATTCAAATGGACCATCCATGTACCAGCGCAGCAAGGGTGATGGCGAAGCAGCAGTTAGAGCTAGCGGTTTAGATTGGACTATCTTTCGACCATCCGTGATTTTTGGTGCGCAAGATCAATTTATCAATCTGTTCGCAAAGTTAACCAAGCTATTTCCTGCATTGCCTTTAGCCAATCACCAGGCAAAGTTTCAGCCGGTGAGCGTAGATGATGTGGCGACCGCATTTTCAATGGCCATCAAGATGCCGCAAACAATTCATCAAGCCTATGATTTGGTTGGACCTACTGTCTACACTATGAAAGAGATTGTTGAGTTTGCCGCGCGCAAAGCAAAAACCTCTTGTGCCATCATTCCGGTGCCTGCATTTGTTGGGCATCTGCAGGCCTTAGCTTTTGAATTCTTGCCCGTGCCTACTTTGATGTCGCGTGACAATATTGCTTCAATGCAACTACCAAATGTATTGCCAGTAAATGGTAGTGACGCCTTGACTGAAGTTTTCAAAATCAGTCGTCGTAGTTTGGAAGGCATGCGGTAATGAAGATTTACGCAGTCGGTGGTGCTATTAGGGACACTTTAATGGGTTTACCTGTGCACGATATCGACTATGTAGTAGTAGGTTCAAGCGTAGAGGAAATGCTCGCTCAGGGCTTTCGCCCAGTGGGTAAGGACTTCCCTGTTTTTTTGCATCCCGATACACAAGCTGAGTATGCCTTGGCACGTACTGAGCGTAAAACAGGTCAAGGCTATAAAGGCTTTCACTTTTATGCGGATCCTTCTGTTACCTTAGAGCAGGACTTAGAGCGTCGCGACTTAACCATTAATGCAATGGCTCAGGAGCTTGGCGCGGATGGAAAACAGTTTGGCCCAATTATTGATCCTTATAAAGGACAAGAAGATTTAGCGAGCAAAGTATTTCGTCATGTATCTGATGCCTTTGCAGAAGACCCTCTGCGCTTATTACGAATCGCTCGCTTTGCGGCACGTTTCCCAGAATTTAGTATTGCAGATGAAACTATGAGTGCATTAAAGGCAATTGTTCAATCTGGGGAATTAAATGCGCTTTCAGCAGAAAGGATTTGGCAAGAGCTTGCTAGGGGATTGATTGCGACAAAGCCAATGCATTTGTTTCAAGTCTTACTCAATACAGGTGCTGCCAAAACGATTCTGCCACCCACTCTTGCTGCAAATCTTGCCTATGAATTCTTTCGTGAAGAATTAATTACGCATTTTGATTTAGGAGGCAAGCGATTGGAAGAGCGCTGCGCCATCACATTGATGGATTTAGATTCAAGTGAAATTCGTTCTTGGGCTGAAGGTGTACGTATGCCGATTGAGGTGCGAGACTTTAGCGAGATCTTTAGTGAGTTGAAATTGCTTTCTCAAAAGACGCTAGCAGATACCTATCAAGCGGTTGATGTGCTAGCCTGGTTTAATCGTGCCGATGTTTGGCGTAAACCGGATCGTGGGCAGGCATTACTAGAGCTTGCTGAAAAGCTTGGATTTAAAGTCTCACCTTTGCTTGCGGCCCTTCGTCAGGCTCAGGAATTAAATACTGCACAAATTATTGCTGGCGTTGACGCTCAAGATCGCTCCAACGGTGAGCGTATTGGGAGTGCATTTGAATCTGCCAGACTTGCTGCTATCACTGCGGCCCTTCATTCTTAGAGCCTGTTCCTGCCGCGGAATCCTGGCAGATCCTCCAGCGTAAATCCAGGTAGTAAATCGCTCAAATTCTTTGTAAAAGCAAAGGCTTTGAAGAGTTCACCCATCTCTGCCTCAGAGAGTAATTTTTGTAGTGAGTTCGATATTGGCAAGAAAGTTTCTGGGTTGCTAGGATCACCAATTTCTAAGGCAATATCGCCAATGCCAGCATCGAGTAAATACGCAGCTTGATTTGTGAGAAAGACATTATCTGCATTTTCTGCGAGTGCACTGCGCGCAATTTGTGACCAGTCAACGTGAGTCGTTAAGTCGCATAGCCCTGGTAAATAAAAGGGATCTTGAATTGCGTGATGGCGATGGTGGGCCATCAGAGTACCCTCTAATCTCTGTGGATGGTAGTACTCGCTTTCAGGGAAGCCATAGTCAAAAGTTAAGAACAGACCTGTATTTAGATGTTGGGCAAGCTGATGCATCCAGGCATTGGCTGGTATATGCAATTCAGTGACATAGCCTTCCGAGAAGTTCCCGCTTAGCAAGCTTGCGGGTAATAGATCTTGTCCTACGGGCTTACCAGCTTTCCAGAGAAGTGTATTTTCTTCAAAGGCAACACCATACCAATACCAAAATCCATTTTGAAAAATAATGGCATCACAAGGAATAGCATCAATCACTTCATTCGCAAGGATGACGCCTTTAAAATCTAATGGTAATTCGCTAAGCCAGTTGCATTGGGTAGATAGAGCTTGATCACGAACGACATTGGTAATGGACTCTTTTTGCCGCTGAGCCAGATCTGGAGATATTTCAATAATGTCATAACGATCTAAGCTAAAGCCCAGATCCTTTAAGCGAGTCAGAATGGATGTTGCTAATTTGCCAGTACCGGCACCAAACTCCAAGATTTGAGCGGGGAGCCCCTTTTCTATGAGCCCTTCCAGGACTGGCAGGAGGGTTGAGCATATAGCTGCACCAAAGAGCGGACTCAGCTCAGGAGCCGTCGTGAAATCTCCACCAGTACCCAATTTATGGGCTCCCGCACTGTAATAGCCCATTCCGGGCTCATACAAGACCATTTCCATATATCGTGAAAAGGGTATCCAGCCACCATCAGAGGTGATCTGGGCAGCTATTTTGTCCTTTAGAAGCTGGCTATGCTCCGTTTCAAGGCTGGTCAAGGTAATATCCATAGCTCGCTAGTCTAAGAGAATTTAATTGAACTTACCTTTATCCCAGCAACAGAAAGCAGTTTTAGTGACCGGCGCTGCCAAGCGTCTGGGTCGAGAAATTGCTTTGCAGTTTGCACGCCAGGGGTGGGATGTAGTTGTTCATTATGGGCGATCTGAGAAAGAGGCCTTTGAAACAGTGAAGCAAATTCAGGGTTTAGGGGTGAAGTCTCAGGCATTCCAAGCAGACTTGGCAGACGAGCAGGCAACCCAAAACCTTTTTTTAGCAGTGCGTCAGGAATTTCCAAATTTACATTGCCTAGTCAATAGTGCCTCTATTTTTGAATACGACCGCGCTAATTCGAAGACGCCACTTTCAAGCAAGAGTTTGCAAGCACATACGCAGGTTAATTTAGCCGCGCCAATGTTGCTATCTCAGCTGATGTTTGAGTTTCAAAAAAATAGAACAAGCAAAGTGGATGATGGGTATCTGCCATCGGTCATTCAATTGCTTGATCAAAAGCTCATCAACCTCAATCCAGATTACTTGTCTTACACCTTATCAAAAGCTGCGCTTGCTACTTCAGTTGAAATATTGGCAGTCGACTTTGCGCCGGTTTTACGAGTGGTTGGTTTGGCGCCCGGAATCTCTTTGCCTTCAGGTGATCAAACCAATGAGGGATTTACAAAGGCTCATCAGATGACGCCACTTGGAAAATCTTCCACACCAGCTGATGTTGCTAAAGCTGCTGTATTTTTAGCAGAGTCAAATGCTATTACAGGAACTACTTTGTATGTGGATGGCGGTCAGCACTTATTGCCATCTTCACGCGATGTGATGTTTAAGACAAGTTAAGTTATATCATTCGATAAAAATAGAAGAAAAGTAATTATTTATGCATGCCATTCTTTCTCATCCTGCTCTTATTAATTGTCGGCGCTTATTTTTGCGTGACTACGAAATTTATATCAATATTGGTGTTCATGATTTTGAGAAAAAAGCTGAGCAACGCGTGATTCTAAACGTTGATTTATATATTCCAATGGCAATAAACACGCCAACCCATGATCAATTGGATGAAGTAGTTGATTATGATTTTATGCGCGAGACCATTAAGATACTTGCATCTAAAGGCCATATCCAGCTACAAGAAACTTTTTGCGATGACATTGTTGCTGCGATGCTTGCACACTCTAAGGTATTGGCAGCATGCGTAAGTACCTCTAAGCCAGACGTGTATCCAGACTGCTATTCAGTAGGTGTTGAAGTGTTTCGAATTAAGTAAGCCTGAGTTATTAAAGAAGAATTGCATTGTTATGGGTGATATTCGTAAAGTTGTCTTTGAGGAAAACAAGCTAGAGAAAAAGCTATGTCGTCTAGTAGGCCAAGCCATTGGTGACTTTGGCATGATTGAAGACGGCGACAAAATCATGGTTTGTGTATCAGGCGGTAAAGATAGCTATGCCATGTTGGATATTTTGATGAAGTTGCGTGAACGTGCTCCAATTCATTTTGACATTGTGGCTGTTAATTTAGACCAGAAGCAGCCCAACTTTCCGGCCGAGACATTGCCTAATTATTTAAACAGTTTAGGCATTCAGTTTCATATTGAAGAGCAGGATACCTATAGCATTGTTAAGCGGGTCATTCCGGAAGGAAAGACAACCTGTGGACTATGTTCGCGTTTGCGCCGTGGCATTTTGTACCGGGTGGCAGATGAGCTGGGTGCAACCAAGATTGCTTTGGGGCACCATCGTGATGACATCCTTGAAACACTCATGCTCAATATGTTTTACGCAGGCAAGTTAAAAGGCATGCCGCCAAAATTACGTTCGGATGATGGTAAGCACATTGTGATTCGACCCTTGGCTTATGTGCCTGAGAAATTACTTGAGCGCTATGCGGCAGATATGAGTTTCCCGATCATTCCTTGTGACTTGTGTGGCAGCCAGCCCAATCTTCAGCGTCAAGTAATGAAAGAAATGCTGCGTGATTGGGAGAAAAAGCATCCCGGTCGTGTAGAAAACCTGTTCCGCTCCATGCACCACATCGTCCCCTCCCATTTAATGGATGGAGAGGCTTTTGATTTCCAAAATTTAGAGATTTCCACCGAGTTATCGGGAATAGCTGCTCGGTCAGCTGGCGACAAGGCAATTGATGAGGCTGAATTAGACGAATTGGCTTGTGGAACCCTGATTCAGGGGACTTATAATCCCACTTTATGAATATCGTCATATTGGCTGCTGGGCAAGGAAAGCGGATGAAATCCGCTCTGCCCAAGGTCCTCCAAACTTTGGCAGGAAAACCGCTGCTTCAGCATGTACTCAATACAGCCCTCTCTTTGCAGGAAAAACAGACTAAAGCAGGACCTATTGTAGTGGTGGGGCATGGCGCTGCAGATGTGAAAACATTCTTGGCAAATGCTAGCAAGGTAGATGTCAGCTTTAGCAAAGTCACTACCGCACTTCAGGCTGAGCAAAAAGGGACCGGCCATGCGCTGTTGCAGGCTCTACCAAAACTCGATGCACAAGAGCCCACTTTAGTTCTTTATGGCGATGTGCCGCTGACTAGTAAAAAAACTTTAAGCAAGTTGGCTAAATTGGCTGATGGTGTTCGGGGTCAAGATTCTGCTGTGGCACTCCTTACCCAAAACTTAAAAGATCCAACGGGCTATGGCCGCATCGTACGTGACGCGGATGGTTCGGTAAAAGAGATTGTTGAAGAAAAAGATGCATCATTGGCACAAAAAGCCATTCAAGAGATTAATACCGGCATCATGGTGTTACCAACCAATGCGTTAAAGAAATGGCTGAAAGCCTTACGTGCAAGCAATGCACAAGGTGAATATTATTTAACGGATGTAATTGCGATGGCCGTTAAAGATGGTGTGCCAATTCGCACTACTCAAGCGGATGATGAATTTGAAATTATCGGCGTTAATAGCCGTAGTCAATTAGCTACCCTGGAGCGAGTACATCAACTCACTATCGCTAATCAATTGATGGATGCTGGTGTTTCTCTTGCTGATCCTGCACGTATGGATGTGCGTGGCACGCTCGAGTGCGGCACTGATGTATTTATTGATGTGGGCTGTGTATTTGAAGGCTGTGTCTCCCTGGCAGCGGGCACGAAAATTGGACCTTATTGCATTATTCGCAATAGCGTCATTGGTAATGAGGTTGCAATCCATGCATTCAGCCACATAGATGGTGCGAAAGTAGGTAATCAGTCAGTGATTGGGCCTTATGCTCGCTTACGTCCAGGTGCTGATTTATCGAATGATGTGCATATCGGTAACTTTGTTGAAGTGAAAAATAGCAAGATTGCCGCCAATAGCAAAGCAAATCACTTGGCTTATGTAGGTGATTCTATTGTGGGATCAAGAGTAAACATTGGCGCCGGCACCATTACTTGTAACTATGATGGCGTTAATAAACACCAGACCATTATTGAAGATGATGTCTTTATTGGTTCCGATACCCAATTAGTAGCACCAGTGCGTGTTGGGCGTGGCGCTACATTAGGCGCAGGTACCACACTCACTAAGGATGCGCCACCAAATCAATTGACTATTTCAAGGGCAAAGCAAATTTCCCTGAAATGGCAGCGTCCAGTGAAGCAGGATAAAAAGCCGGTTGTAAAGAAAGTAGCGAAAAAAACAGCGGTATCTAAAAAGGCAGCCCCTAAAAAAACTGCAAAGGGTAAAAAATAATGTGCGGCATTGTAGGCGCAGCTTCCCATCAAAATATTGTGGATGTGTTGGTTGAGGGATTGCGGCGCCTAGAGTACCGCGGTTACGACTCCTGTGGATTTGCTGTTATCAACGGCAATGATGCAAACCATCCGATTGAACGAGCGCGTACCACGGCCCGTGTCTCTGAATTGGCTGAACAGGGAAAAGACTTCACTGGCACTATTGGTATCGCTCACACCCGTTGGGCAACCCACGGTAAGCCAGATACGCAAAATGCTCACCCCCACATTTCAAATGGGCTGATTGCAGTAGTTCATAACGGCATTATTGAAAACTATGAAACGCTGCGTACAGAATTAATAACAGCGGGCTATGTATTTACTTCTGAGACAGATACAGAAGTGATTGCGCATTTGATTCATCAACAGTATGTGGCTAGCGGACAAAAACATATAGCTCAATCGGTTAGGGCGGTATTGCCTAAATTGCATGGCGCCTATGCTATTGGTGTCATTGCCCAAGATCAGCCAACTACTTTAGTTGGTGCGCGCGTTGGATCCCCTTTAGTTATTGCGCTTGGCGATAAAGAAAACTTCTTGGCCTCTGATGCACTAGCTTTAGCTGGCCGTGCCCATTCCATGATGTATTTGGAAGAGGGCGATATTGCTGTATTAAAAGCAGATAGTGCAGAAGTAATTGATCAAGCTGGAAATTCTGTGCAACGGGATCGCAAGCCGATGCCTGCACAAGCAGACTCGGTTGATCTCGGACCATATCAGCACTACATGCAAAAAGAGATCTTTGAGCAACCCCGGGCGATTGGCGACACTTTGGCCAATATTGCCTCTTTTGGCCCAGAACTCTTTGGGGCAAAACCAGAAGACTGGAAAGCCTTTGATCAAATATTAATTTTGGCTTGCGGTACGAGTTATTACTCAGCATGCGTGGCTAAATATTGGTTGGAAGATATTGCGGGCATTCCAACGCAAGTGGAAATTGCTAGTGAATATCGTTATCGCACCTCGGTGCCAAACCCAAAGACATTGATTGTGGTGGTGTCTCAGTCGGGTGAGACCGCAGATACTTTGGCGGCATTACGGCATGCCAAATCACTGGGGCATTGCTATACCTTGGCGATTTGTAACGTGGCTAGTAGTGCCATGGTTCGCGAAACGGATTGGCATTTCTTGACCAAAGCAGGTACCGAGATTGGCGTTGCTTCAACCAAGGCATTTACTACCCAGTTGTTGGCACTTTACCTCTTGGCGGTTTCACTTGCTAAACGCGCTGGCAGAATTTCTGCTGAAAAAGAAAAAGAACTCCTTCGTGAATTACGCCACTTACCAAAAGCACTCCATGCAGTGCTCGCACTAGAGCCGCAAATCATTGCTTGGAGTGAGGCCTTTTCTAAATGCGAGAACGCACTCTTCTTGGGTCGCGGTTTACATTATCCAATTGCGCTTGAAGGGGCTTTAAAACTAAAAGAAATTTCTTATATCCATGCAGAAGCTTATCCAGCAGGTGAATTAAAGCATGGCCCACTGGCCTTGGTAACAGACAAGATGCCTGTTGTAACCGTTGCTCCGAAAGATGAATTATTGGAAAAGCTCAAATCCAATATGCAGGAAGTGAAAGCACGTGGCGGTAAGCTGTATGTATTTGCAGATCAGGGCACTAATATTGAGAGCGCTGATGGCATCAATGTCATCAGATTGCCTGAACACTATGGCAACCTTTCACCCATTCTGCATGTAGTGCCTCTACAGCTATTGGCGTATCACACAGCTTGTGCTCGTGGCACCGATGTCGATAAGCCTAGAAATCTAGCGAAGAGTGTTACCGTCGAATAAAACACGCATTTTTATTTGACTTTACTCCGAGAGTATGTACAAATTTAAGTAGATAAATCAGGGCTTTACGAAGTCGTGTTTGTATTTTTGTGTTCAAATAACTCTTGTAAAAGAGGATATTTGTTGCAATTCATGTTTCTTTCAAAGTTACCTCCGTTCTCACGTTTGCAGTTACTTGCCTTGACTTGCGCAGGTGCTTTGTCTGCGTGTGCAGTAGGGCCAGACTTTAAACAACCTGAGGCACCCAATACCTCCTCTTATACCGAGACCACTCTATCCAAGAAATTGACTACTGCACCTGGTGTACCAGGGGGTTCTGAACAAGAATTTGTTGATGGTGCAGATATTGAGGCGCAGTGGTGGGAGCTGTATAAGTCACCCGAGCTCGATGCGCTAATTAAAAAAGCCTTAGTTCAAAATCCCAATTTAGGAGCTGCAGATGCAGCCTTACGGTCTGCCCAAGAAAATGTGAGTGCTCAAATTGGAGGGCAGTATTTTCCAGCTGTGGGCTTGGGTGGCACCGCTTCACGTCAGTTACAGCCATCGGCAATCTATGGTCTTCCATATGGCTCTGATACTTACAATCTTTACAACACTTCAGTCAACGTCACTTACAAGTTGGATGTTTTTGGTGGTGCACGCAGAACAGTAGAAAATGCGCGCGCACAAGCGGAGTATCAACAGTTTCAATTAGAGAGCGCATACCTTTCATTGACTGCAAATATCGTGACGGGCGCTATTCGTGAGGCCGCTTTGCGTGCGCAGATGCAGGCTACTGAAGAAATTCTCAAAGCACAAACCAATTTAGCTGAAGTAACTGAGAAGCAATTAAAGATAGGAACCGTAAATAAGGTAGATCTGACATCCCAGTTAACTTTAGTAGCAACATCAAAAGTAGACTTATTTACTTATGAGCGTAACTTGGCCTTTGCGCGTAATCAATTGGCTGTGTATACCGGTGAGTTGCCAAGCAATGCAACTATCACAAAATTTGATTTAAGTAATTTACATCTACCAGCACAGCTACCCCTCTCAGTGCCATCAAGCTTGGTACGTCAGCGACCCGATGTACGCTCAGCAGAAGCACTCATTAAATCAACCAATGCCTTGGTTGGGGTTGCTACTGCTAATTTATTGCCGCAATTTAATATCACTGGGGCAATTGGATCTGCAGCTCTAACTTCAGCAAATCTATTCGGGCCTAATGCCGCATTGTGGTCAATTGCAGGTGGAATATTTCAGCCCTTGTTTCAGGGTGGTCAACTCTTAGCCCAGCGTCGTGGCGCAATTGCCAATTATGAGCAAGCGGTTTATCAGTATCAAGCGACGGTGTTAAAAGCATTTCAAGAGGTTGCCGATTCATTACGCGCGCTTGAGACTGGTGCACAAGCACTTAAGGCTGCCTCAGAAGCTGAACAATTTGCTTATGAAACATTGGATTTAGTTCAGCAGCAATATAAGTTGGGTACTGCAAGTTATTTAGCAGTCCTGTATTACCAAAACCAATATCAACAAGCAAAAGTAAAATCGGTATCGGCACAAGCAACCCGTTTTTCTGATACTGCAGCATTATTTGCAGCATTGGGTGGCGGTTGGTGGAATCGTACCGGACCTGCTTTTAAACCAAAAGACATGGCTAACAAAGATCAAAATGAAACTTCTGGAAACAATTAAGAATAAGCTCATTGCTATGGTTCTTGCCTTGTGGGCATGGGTGAAGCTGAAGGCGGTGGAATGGAAGCTGCGCGAGAAAGCATTCGCCCTTGGGGAAAAAGCAAAAGCCTTTTGGGCACGCATGGGTCAAAAATGGCGTGCTACCAAAGCACATGAAAAGCTGATGGCGATGGAACCCTTGCACCGTCGCATGACCATCATGTTGTGTGGCGTGTTCTTGTTGTTAGGTTTGATTTTTGCTTTTAATCAGTTCAAGACTTTTATGATTAAGCATTTCATTTCAGGCATGGGCTTACCACCCGCAACCGTTTCAACGATGGTGATTGCTACAACCGAATGGCAGCCTAAGCTCACTAGTGTCGGTAATGTCCGTGCCTTTAGGGGCGTTGAGTTGAGTACGGAAATTGGCGGCTTAGTCTTGACGGTACCGATTAAATCTGGGCAGGATGTTAAAGAAGGCGACTTATTAATCAAACTTAATGATGCTTCGGATGTTGCACAGCTGAAGTCCCTAAAGGCCATGGCCGATCTTGCTAAAGTGATTAACGAGCGGGATAGACAGCAGTTAGCAATCCAAGCGATTAGTAAGAATGTTTTCGATACCAGTGCAGCGGATGCGAAGTCGAAACAAGCTCAAGTTGAAGCACAGATTGCATTGGTGGCCAAAAAGAACCTGAAGGCACCTTTCAGTGGACGAGTTGGCATCGTCTCAATTAACCCTGGCCAATTCGTCAATCCAGGTGACAAACTATTAACTTTGCAAACTTTAGATCCAATTTTTGTGGATTTCAATTTGCCCCAAAGCAATGCAGAGCAAATTCAGGTGGGGCAAGAAGTAGTGGTTACAACCGATGCCTTTAAGGACGCTAGCTTTACTGGAAAGATCACGGCTGTAAGTCCAAAGGTCGATACTAATACGCGCAATATTTCTATTGAGGCGCAGATTGCTAACCCGGATAAGAAAATTCTTCCAGGGATGTTTGCAAATGTAAATATTAAGCTTGGCGAACAAGTGAAGCTATTGACACTGCCGCAAACCGCTGTCACCTATAACCCTTATGGCTCTACTGTGTTTATTGCTAAACCTACTGGTAAGAAAGATAAACAGGGCAATCCAGCACTTGAGGCACAGCAAGTATTTGTTACTACGGGCGCCACGCGCGGCGACCAAGTGGCAATTCTGAAGGGGGTTGAAGAGGGCGCTACAGTTGTGACTAGTGGCCAGTTGAAGATAAAGAATGGTACACCGCTCATTATTAATAACAAAGTCCAGCCTGAAAACTTGCCTGACCCTAAGCCGCAGGAATAATTAGCCCATGAATTGGACTGATATATTCATTCGCAGGCCAGTGTTATCGCTGGTCGTGAGTGCACTCGTTTTACTCTTTGGTTTAAAGGCAATAGGTTCGCTACCAGTCAATCAATATCCGCAAACACAAAATGCGATTGTGACGATTACTACGGCTTACTACGGCGCAGATCCAGAGACTATCGCTGGCTTTATTACGCAACCGCTTGAAGCATCGATTGCTCAAGCACAAGGAATTGATTACCTATCCTCAACTAGTGTCAGCGGCCTTTCAACCATCATTGCTACTTTGAAGCTGAACTATGACTCCAATGCGGCTCTAACGCAGATTCAGACCCAAATCAGCGCAGTCAAAAATCAGCTTCCTCCACAGGCTCAGCAGCCTGTATTGACGGTACAAATTGGTCAATCAACCGCTGCTATGTATATGGGCTTCTACAGCGATGAAATAGCGAATAACGCGATTACTGATTACTTATTGCGCGTGGTTAAGCCTAAGTTAGATTCGGTTCAAGGTGTGCAGAACGCTGAAATTACTGGCGGTAGGAAATTTGCTCTACGCGCCTGGTTGGATCGCGAAAAGATGGCTGGTCTTGGAGTAGGTGCTGATGACGTATATGCGGCTATGGCTGCTAATAACTATCTATCTGCAGTGGGGAGCACTAAAGGCGATATGGTGGCTGTTGATTTAGTCGCCGGTACGGATTTACATACCTTGGAAGAGTTTCGCAAGTTAGTTGTCAAGAGTAATGGCGTCAATATTGTTTACCTAGATCAGGTTGCTAGCGTTACCTTAGGATCAGAAGACTACAACACCAATGTGGCTTTCAGTGGCAAGAAATCGGTATTTATTGCGATTAAGGTGGCTCCACAAGCGAACCTTCTGGATGTGGCGCAACGTGTTCGGGATGTGGTGCCCGATATTCAGAAACAATTGCCCATCGGTATGACTGGCAAAGTTGTTTACGACTCCACGAAATTTATTACTAGCTCTATTGATGAGGTCATATCAACACTAATTGAGGCTTTACTCATTGTGACCGTAGTGATCTACCTTTTCTTGGGTAGCGCCCGCGCTGTTGCCGTCCCGGTGATTGCCATGCCGCTTTCCTTAATTGGTACTTTCTTTTTGATGCAGATATTGGGCTACTCGATTAATTTATTGACGCTTCTAGCTTTGGTGCTGGCTATTGGGCTGGTAGTAGATGATGCCATCATCGTAGTAGAAAACGTCGATCGTCATATGAAAGAGGGAAAGTCTCCCTTAGAGGCATCCTTAATTGCTGCACGCGAATTGGGCGGTCCTATTTTGGCAATGACTGTAGTGTTGATTGCGGTTTATATCCCAATCGGATTTCAGGGGGGCTTAACCGGAGCCTTATTTACTGAGTTTGCTTTTACACTTGCAAGCGCAGTAGCTGTCTCAGGCTTGATTGCGTTAACGCTATCGCCAATGATGTGTTCCCGGATCTTTACGGAAGATCAAGAAACATCCGCTTTGGTAAAAAAGATCGATTTCATTTTTGATAAGGTACATCACAGCTATCAAAACACCTTGCGTGAGTTATTGAGTACCTGGCAAGTCATCATTGTCATGGGTGCAATCCTATTGGGCGGGGTAGCGTATTTGTATGCTACTGCTCGTGCAGAGCTTGCGCCAACAGAAGATCAAGGCATTGTTTTAATGCAAGCATCTGGTCCACCAAATAGTACCGTCAACCAAATGCAGACCTATGCAGATCAAATTTACCAAATATCTAGTGCTGAACCAGAATACGAGCAGATGTTTCAAATCACTAGCCCTACCAGTAGTTTTGGCGGTGTTTTATTGAAAGATTGGGGTGAGCGCAATCGTAACGCCACCAAGTTTCAGGAAGATATGCAGGCGAAGTGGAATACGATTGCTGGTGCACGCGTAGCAGCTTTCCAGTTCCCTGCCTTGCCTGGTGCTCAGGGCTTACCGGTGCAGGTGGTAATTAATACGACAGAGTCTTATGAGCAGTTAAATGAAGTTTCTCAGGCAGTTTTAGATAAAGCGCGTCGCAGCGGCAATTTCTTCTTTGTGGATTCGGATCTAAAGATTGATAAACCGCAAGATGTACTGGTGATCGATCGAGAAAAAGTGGCTGCCTTAGGTATGACACAGCAACAGGTTGGTTCTGCTTTATCAGCTGCTTTAGGCGGTGGTTACGTAAACTATTTTTCAGTTTCCGGACGCTCGTACAGGGTGATTCCTCAGGTTAAACAAGTTGACCGCCTAAATCCGGATCAAATCTTGGATTACTACATCCGCACACCAAGTGGTGCGATGATCCAGGCTAGAACCATTGCAACTATTAAGCAAAAGGTGGTTCCCCAATCAATCAATCACTTTCAACAATTGAACTCCGCAACGATTTCTGGAGTTAAAACCCCATTTATCTCAGAGGAAGGCGTGTTAGAGTTCATGCGTCAAACTTTGAAAGAGGTTGCGCCGAATGGTTACAGCATGGACTATGCCGGCCCATCGCGCCAGTTTATGGCGGAGTCTGGTGGGTTCTTGGTAACCATGTTCTTTGCCATCCTAATTGTGTTCCTAGTGCTTGCCGCTCAGTTTGAAAGCTTCCGCGATCCAATCGTGATTTTGGTCTCAGTACCGCTTGCTTTGTTTGGCGCACTGATCTTTATTAATTTAGGATTCACCACTCTAAACGTGTATACCCAAGTGGGTTTAGTCACGCTAATGGGGTTGATTAGTAAGCACGGAATTTTGATCGTGGAATTCGCGAATGAATTACAAGCTGAGGGCCGAAGCAAACTGGATGCCATCGTTGAGGCAAGTAGTATTCGCTTAAGACCGATCTTGATGACAACCGCTGCGATGGTATTAGGTGTATTGCCTTTGGTGATTGCCTCTGGAGCCGGTGCTGCAGGCCGCCAATCCATGGGCATTGTGATCTTTACTGGTCTCTCTATAGGTACCTTGTTTACCTTATTCGTAGTACCTGCGATGTATCTGTTTATTGGTGCAGATCATCATGCGAAGAAATTTAAACAACAGTAAAAAGAAAGGGTAAGAAACCTTATTTAACAATATTGAGTTCTTTATCTGCAAAATCATTAAAGCAAGTTTCAGTCTCCAGTTGTTTTAACCAGCGAGCAATATTCTTCAGTTCAGCACGTGGCCCAGTTTTTTCGGGGAAGGTTTGGTGCAGTAATACCCAGCGATGAACGCCTAAAGCCAGCACAATATCGCCAATATGAAATTGCTTGCCGGAGCAATAAGACTGTTTTTCAAGAATGTTATCAAGCAATTTGAGCGAATGATTGGTTGCTTGATATCCCTTATAAATTGCATCGTAGTCACGCTCCGCTTCTGGCGTTCTAGTTAATCCAAGAAAGGCGCCACGCAATGGGGGCCATAAGGTAGTCAGTTGCCAATCTAACCATTTTTCGGATCCGTACTTAGATACATTATCTGTTGGGAATCGCTTATTTTTATCGTATTGTTGGATCAGGTAACGCAAGATGGTATTGGATTCCCAGAGCACTAAGTCACCGTCTTGTAGGGCGGGCACTAAGCCATTCGGATTTAATTTTAGAAACTCGGGAGTGTGATTCACCCCAAAGTGAAGGCCGGCGTCGAGACGCTCAAAATCAACATTTTCTTTTAGACCAAGCTCAGCAAGACACCATAATACTTTTTGAACATTGATAGAACTTTTACGACCCCATAAATGCATCATGGCATTTCCTTTTCAAGCAGATTAGTTGGGGTGTGTTTCGGTGAAATCTACACCAACAAACTTGCTGCGAGCAAAAATCAGCGGCTCTTTTTCAGGATCATTTTTTAAGTTAATCACTTTAGCAACAATGATGTTGTGGTCACCACCAATATGCACCGTGATGGTTTCACATTCATAGTAGGCAACACAATGCTCAATTTGCGTGAGGCCACTGACTGCCAGCTTATGCTCTACACCAACAAATTGATCTAGTTTTACGGTAGCAAAGTGCATGGCTAAGTTTTCTTGGGAGCGTTCAAGTACGTGGATCAGATGTTTTTTACCGACCTCGACCCAAGGCATGAGACGCGAATGCTTTTTAAGGCTCCAAAGAATCAGTGGGGGCTCTAAAGAGACAGTATTAAACGAGCTGATCGTAATGCCGTGATGCATGCCTTCTTCATCGAGACAGGTAATCACTGTAACCCCAGTTGCAAATGAAGAAAATCCTTTGCGAAGCTCTTGTGAGGTAAAAGGGGCCATCAATTTTGGTTTACTTTGCTTCTGCTTTTGTCGCAGGCGGGATGCTGGTTCCTGGAATTGGAATCAATATTTCATTTTCTTCCGCTTTTACGCATTTAAATCGATATTCCTTGCCAGCCTTCGAGATGAAGCTCGCGCCTTCATAAAAGTCGTCTCTACAGGTCTTGCTGGCAAAGTTCATCACGTCCTGAGGATCGGCGCTAGAGCTAATTAGGCGCATATTTCCCATAGACATATTGATTTGCGTGGAATAGCACCCAGCTAGCAAGGAGCCAGAAATCGCGGTTAAGAGTAGAATTTTTTTCATGGAAGCCTCCATAATTAGTAATGCTCGTTAGGATAAACCTATTAAGCGATTGTTGCGGGGAAATACTCCGCTCTAAAAGGAAGAGACATGTTTAAAGCAATATTAATAAATAAGGATGACCAGGGCTATCGCGCTGAATTAGGTGAGGTGGAGGAGTCCAGTCTCCCAGAGGGCGATGTGCGGGTAAAGGTGTTGTATTCCACCCTGAATTACAAAGATGGACTAGCCATTACGGGTAAGAGTCCGGTGGTGAGAAGTTTTCCGATGGTGCCTGGAATCGACTTTGCAGGTGAGGTCATAGAAAGTAGCAGCCCAGACTTTAAGGCGGGCGATATGGTGCTTTTAAATGGCTGGGGAGTTGGCGAAGGCCATTGGGGCGGTTTGGCTCAACAAGCTCGAGTGAAGGCAGAGTGGTTGATTCCCCTCCCTAAGGGCTTTACTGCCAAGCAAGCTTTGGCAATTGGTACTGCAGGATATACCGCCATGCTCTGTGTCATGGCTCTACAAAAACATGATCTGAAGCCAAGTGATGGTGAGGTATTAGTCACTGGTGCTGCAGGAGGGGTGGGAAGTTTTGCAGTGGCGCTGCTGAGTAAATTGGGCTTTACGGTTGTGGCAAGTACGGGACGCATGGCCGAGGCAGACTATTTGAAAAAATTAGGCGCAGCTGAAGTAATTGATCGAAACACATTATCTGAGCCAGGAAAGCCTTTGGCAAAAGAGCGTTGGGCAGCAGTATTGGATAGCGTTGGGAGCCATACTTTAGCTAATGCTTGTGCTCAAACAAAAAGTAACGGTGCAGTAGCTGCTTGCGGCCTTGCACAGGGCATGGATTTTCCTTCATCAGTGGCGCCATTTATCTTGCGAGGAGTGACTTTGTATGGAGTGAACAGTGTTACCGTTCCCCGTACAAAACGCATTGCTGCATACGAGCAGTTAAGTAAACTGGTGGATCTCAAAACACTAGACGAAATCTCTCATGAAATCACTTTAGAAGAATCACTAAAGTATGCTCAAGAGTTGATGGCAGGAAATGTCCGTGGCCGTTTAATTGTTGATGTGAATAGATAGTAAGGATATTTACTGTGCTGCCTGAGGTTTACGTGATTCGAGTTGAGACCAAACCTCAAGCTTTTCAGTATTTGAAAGTTCAGACCAATCTGCAATTTCAGTCAGTGTGCGATAGCATCCACGGCAGTAACCGTTTTCTGGATTCATATCGCACCAGTTGATGCAAGGTGATGGAACTGTTGTCAAAGTAAGCCTAAAAACGTTAGCAACCCAAAAGAAAAATATACCCAAACCATGACCACTCAAAATCAGGCAAGCGCTGAAAGTGCTATCCATTATCCATTAGGAGACGCACTTCCTGAATTGGGCAGCACGATTGAAGTGGCCCCAGGCTTACGCTGGCTTAGAATGCGTTTGCCGTTTGCTTTAGACCACATCAATCTATGGTTGCTACGCGATGAAATTGATGGCGTAGATGGTTGGACTATTGTTGATTGCGGGATTTCAAATGATGAAACCAAAGCAGCCTGGGAGCAGATTTTTGCCAGCCAGCTAGCAGGCTTGCCTGTGTTACGGGTCATCGTGACCCATATGCATCCAGATCATATTGGTTTGGCGCAATGGCTCTGTGAAACATGGAATGTGCCTCTATGGATTTCTATGTCAGAATTTTTAACAGCGCAATGGCTTAGTTGTAAAGAGGGTGGCGCTGCAGTAGGTGCACGTGCTGGCGGTGGTGGCTCAGCAGACCATTTTCAGAGGCATGGTTTAACGACGCCTGAGGATTTGGAAAAGATTCGTGCGCGCTCAAATTACTATAGCAATATGGTCCCAGGTGTACCGCGGCAATACCGCCGCATTATGGACGATGAAAGTATATTGATTGGCGGCAAGCAGTGGCAAGTCATCATGGGTTTTGGTCACGCACCAGAACACGCATCACTCTTTTGTAAAGAGCTTGGAGTATTAATTTCTGGCGATATGCTTTTACCTCGCATCTCGACTAACGTAAGCGTTTATGACGCCGACCCGGACGCCGATCCATTGGGTTTGTATTTGCAATCTCTTGACCGCTATTTACCTTTGCCTGACGATACGCTCGTGTTGCCTTCTCATGGCAAACCATTCACTGGTATGAAGCCACGCATTGCTCAATTGAAAACACATCATGATGAGCGCTTAGCCGATACGCTCGGCGCATGTAGAAAACCGGCACATGCTCGGGAGATAGTGCCGGTTTTGTTTAAGCGTGAATTAGATATTCACCAACTCACTTTTGCTATGGGGGAGGCTATTGCTCACCTGAATTACCTACTTCGTCAAGGAAAGTTGCATCGCCAGCTTTGCGACGACGGCCTGTTGCGGTTTTCCGTGGTTTAGAGCTGCTGGTTTTGCTGGCAGACTCTTCCTTTGGAGTAGTGGCAGCTGCACTTGCTGCCGATACAGCATCACCAAAGGATTTGAGAGCCATCATCGTGGCATGCTGTACTTCCAAACCCTGAATCGTTGATTTGAGAACATTGAGATTGAGATTTAGCCAATTCTCAACACTTTTGAGGTCCTTGATGCGCTTTTCTAGTTCATCAACATCTAGACCTGGAAAGGCAGATCCAAAGCCGCCTGCCGCCTTAGAGGCATCTGTAGTGAAGGGAAACTGGCCAGCCTGACCTACGGCTCCTTGCCCCCACATTGTTTTAAGCATGTCAAGGCTTTGATTGAATTCTGGAATTGTTCCAAACATACCGGCTCCGGGTTAAATGAAAAGTGGCTTTTCCAATAGAATAAGGGATTCTAGAGATTAATCCCGGTTAAACAATGCAATCTAATGGTTTGTCCCAGCCTTACACCCGCGGTCAGGCACTACCCGAGCTTCTGAAGCAGCGTATCCTGATTTTGGATGGCGCTATGGGCACCATGATTCAGCAATACAAATTAAGCGAAGCTGACTATCGTGGACTGCCTAGCAACACGCGTTTTGCAGATCATCCCAGCGACATCAAAGGCAATAATGAGCTTTTGGTTCTGACCCAACCGCAAATCATTAGCAAGATTCATGAGCAGTATTTGGATGCGGGTGCTGACATTATTGAAACAAATACATTTGGTGCGACTTCCGTAGCGCAAGAAGATTACAAAATGGCCGGACTTGCTCGTGAGATGAATGAGGTCTCCGCAAAGCTTGCACGTGCTGCATGCGAAAAATATAGCACTTCGGATAAGCCTCGATTTGCCGCCGGAGCAATTGGACCTACACCAAAGACGGCAAGCATCTCTCCAGATGTCAATGATCCTGGTGCACGCAATGTGACTTTTGATGCCTTGCGCGCTTCTTATCGTGAGCAGATTGAGGGACTGTATGCCGGTGGCGTAGATTTGTTTTTAGTTGAGACGATTTTTGACACTCTGAATGCGAAAGCTGCATTGTTTGCATTAGACGAATTTTTTGAAGAGACTGGCGCGCGTTTGCCAGTCATGATTTCGGGAACAGTCACGGATGCGTCTGGACGTATTCTTTCTGGTCAAACTGTAGAGGCATTTTGGAATAGCTTGCGGCACATTAAGCCACTCACCTTTGGTTTGAACTGCGCCCTAGGCGCTGCTTTGATGCGTCCTTATATTGCTGAGCTTGCGCGTATTTGTGACGCAGCAGTTTCTTGTTATCCAAATGCTGGCTTGCCTAATCCCATGAGTGATACCGGATTTGATGAAACTCCTGAAATTACATCGAGCTTAGTAGATGGCTTCGCCAAAGATGGTTTGGTGAACTTAGTTGGCGGTTGTTGTGGAACAACTCCTGATCATATTCGTGCCATTGCCGATGCAGTTGCTAAACGCAAACCACGTGCTTTTTATCGTGAACAGCATGAGGCTTCAGCATGAGCCAAATAGATAAAAAAGTAATGCCTGCCATGAAGCTTTCTGGGCTTGAGCCTTTTAACGTCACGCCAGGAGTAGGTTTTGTCAACATTGGCGAGCGCACCAACGTTACTGGATCTAAAGCTTTTGCACGCATGATTTTGAATAATCAATTTGATGAAGCACTAGTAGTTGCTCGTCAACAAGTTGAGAGTGGCGCTCAAGTGATCGATATCAATATGGACGAAGCCATGTTGGATTCTGAGGCCGCTATGACACGCTTCTTAAACCTGATTGCTTCTGAACCAGATATTGCACGTATTCCCATCATGATCGACTCCTCTAAGTGGAGTGTGATTGAGGCGGGATTGAAATGTATTCAGGGTAAGCCAATTGTTAATTCCATTTCCTTAAAAGAAGGTGAAGAGTCTTTCAAAAGGCAGGCACGCTTAATTCGTCGCTATGGGGCAGCTTCTGTAGTCATGGCCTTTGATGAGGCGGGGCAGGCAGATACATTTAAGCGCAAGACCGAAATTTGTCAGCGTTGTTATGAAATCCTAGTTAATGAAATTGGTTTTCCAGCCGAAGATATTATTTTTGATCCCAATATCTTTGCGATAGCTACTGGTATTGAGGAACATGACAACTATGCGGTAGATTTTATTAATGCTACCCGCTGGATAAAAGAGAATCTCCCAGGCGCCAAGATCAGCGGGGGTGTTTCTAATGTGAGCTTCTCCTTCCGTGGCAATGATCGTGTACGTGAGGCTATCCACACCGTATTTCTGTACCATGCGATTCAAGCTGGCATGGACATGGGCATTGTGAATGCCGGTCAGTTGGGCGTATATGCTGACTTAGATCCTGAATTACGCGAGCGCGCTGAAGATGTGGTGCTCAACCGCTTTAAAGAAAAAGACGGAAAAACACCTACTGAGCGTTTATTAGATATTGCCGATCAATTTAAAGGCGGCGGTGCTAAGCAGGTAGAGAACTTGGTATGGCGTGAAGCACTAGTACGTGAACGCTTGACTCATGCACTAGTACACGGTATCACTACTTTTATTGAAGAAGATACTGAAGAATTGCGCGCTGAAATTATGGGATCAGGCGGGCGACCCATCGAAGTCATTGAAGGCCCGCTGATGGATGGCATGAATGTGGTGGGCGATTTATTTGGCGCCGGCAAAATGTTCTTACCGCAAGTAGTCAAGAGTGCGCGCGTCATGAAGCAGGCAGTTGCAATTCTGATTCCTTATATTGAGGAAGAAAAGCGTCAACATGTTGCTGCTGGTGGTGAAGCAAAGGCTAAAGGTAAGATTGTCATGGCTACTGTAAAGGGCGATGTCCACGATATTGGTAAAAACATTGTGACCGTAGTCTTGCAATGCAATAACTTTGAAGTGGCCAATATGGGGGTAATGGTTCCCTGTGCCGAGATTCTGAAACGTGCCAAGGAAGAGAATGCTGACATTGTTGGCCTTTCTGGATTAATAACGCCATCACTTGAAGAAATGACTTATGTAGCCCAAGAGATGCAGCGAGATGATTATTTCCGTGAGCGTCAGATCCCTTTAATGATTGGTGGTGCTACTACTTCGCGGGTTCATACTGCAGTCAAAATTGCGCCTCACTACGATGGCCCAGTTGTTTATGTTCCAGATGCATCTCGCTCAGTATCGGTTGCCTCAAACTTGCTTTCGGATGAGAGTGCTAAGAAGTTTATTCAAGACTTACGCGATGACTATGTTCGCATTCGAGAGCAACATGCCAACAAGAAGGCAGCGCCAACTATTTCTTTAGCGGCAGCACGTAAAAACCGTGAGCTCATTGATTGGTCATCGTATGTTCCAGAGAAGCCCAAGTTCATTGGGCGCCGGGTATTTAAAAACTTTGCACTCAGTGATATCGCTAAATATATCGACTGGACGCCATTCTTTCAGACCTGGGATTTAGCTGGAAAATTTCCTGCCATTTTGGATGATGAAGTGGTCGGCGTTGAAGCCCGTAAGGTGTTTGAGGATGCGAAGGCATTGCTCGATAAGCTTATCAAGGGGCAATGGTTGCAGGCAGATGCGGTGGTTGCCTTCTATCCAGCTAATACGATTGGTGATGATATTGTTTTCTATAGCGACGAAGCGCGCGAGCACCCACTTTTTGTGTGGCATAACTTGCGTCAGCAATCGGAGCGTCCTGTTATCGATGGAGTGCGCAGGCCTAATCGTTGTTTGGCGGATTATGTTGCTCCAAAAGATTCTGGAGTAGCTGACTATCTTGGTTGCTTTGCCGTTACAACTGGTCATGGCGTGGAAAAGAAAGTCGCTGAGTTTCAAGCGAAGCATGATGACTATAGTGCGATCATGTTAAAAGCGTTAGCAGATCGCTTGGCCGAGGCATTTGCAGAATTAATGCATCACCGCGTGCGCACTGATTTATGGGGTTATGCCACGGATGAGATTTTGACAAATGATCAGATGATCGATGAACAGTACCGCGGAATTCGTCCGGCCCCGGGCTACCCAGCTTGTCCTGCACATGAAGTGAAGGAAGATTTACTCAGAGTCATTGGTTCTGAAGATATTGGGATGACCTTAACGGAATCGATGGCCATGAATCCGGCTTCTAGTGTCAGCGGCTTCTATCTTGCGCACCCAGATGCACGCTACTTTAATGTTGGCAAAATCTCAGCCGATCAACTAGAAGATTTTGCTCAGCGTCGCGGCCAGACTATTGAAGATGCTCGTCGGCAACTTGCTAGTTTGATTGATTAAACGCCCCACATTACTGGTTCGCCTTTCGCCTTAGCTTGCTTCATCAGCTCTAAGAGAGGATAGGCTCTTTGTCCAAGACGATCAGCTAACTTGGGTTTTTCAGTCCCAGCTTCACCTTCAGCTTGTATTTTTGAGCGCTCTCCTAGATCTTTTAGGATAGCTGTCTCTAGAGCGGTAATGAGATTGGGTAGCTGCTCAATGGTCAGAATTCCTCTAGGCTCCAGGGGGCGCCCCAAAATATCAAAGATTCGTTTAGTCAAATCAGCCAGCATGATGACGTCTGGTCCAGCTTTTGAGCGAAATTGATAGATCATTTCAATAGCTTACCACCTGATAAACTCACTCTTCTATGTTGTCGACCAATAAAAATCGTTTAATTGAGATGCTTAGCAGTGCACTTCAGAGCCTGGCTCAAGAGCGCGGCTTTGCAGAAGCTCCTGTGCCTCGTTTAGAGCGCCCAAAGGCTGTAGATCACGGCGACATCGCCTGTAATATTGCGCTTCAGTTATCTAAGGCTTGGAAACTCAATCCTCGTGACTTGGCTCAGGCTTTAGTAGAGCGTTTGCAACAACAGTCCGGCTTTGATCAGCTAGTTACCTCTCTTGAAATTGCTGGACCAGGATTTATTAATTTGCGCTTAAGTAATGCTGCCAAAACAGCCGTGGTGACCGAGATTCTTGCGGAAGGTAGCCTTTTTGGCGAGCTGGCCCCCGATGCAGCTCCAGTAACTAGCGCCATGATTGAGTTTGTTTCTGCAAATCCCACCGGGCCTTTGCATGTGGGACATGGACGGCAAGCTGCACTTGGCGATGCGTTAGCCAATTTATTGGCAACTCAAGGCATTCGAGTTCACCGCGAGTTTTATTACAACGATGCAGGCGTGCAAATTGCAAACCTGGCTTTATCTGTTCAAGCGCGTTTAAAGAGTTTGAAGCCCGGGGATGCGGCCTGGCCTGAGCAAGCTTATAACGGTGAATATATTGCTGAGATTGCTAGTGCCTTTAAGGCATCTCCTCAATATCAAGATGACATCGAAGCAATGCGTCAGTTTGCGGTTGCTTACTTGCGCAATGAACAAGACATTGACTTAAAAACCTTTGGCGTTCAATTCGATTGTTATTACTTAGAATCTTCTTTATATACCGATGGTAGCGTTGCCCAAATTGTGGGTGATTTGCAAAGTATTGGTAAGACTTATGAGTCCGAAGGCGCATTGTGGTTGAAGACTACTGATGACGGCGATGACAAAGACCGCGTGATGCGTAAGTCTGATGGTAGCTTTACTTATTTTGTGCCTGATGTGGCCTATCACACCAGCAAGTGGAATCGTGGCTTTCATAAAGTAATTAATGTTCAGGGTAGTGACCATCATGGCACCATGGCCCGGGTCCGTTCTGGCTTGCAGGGCGTAGCTCAAAAGCGTGGCTGGGATATTCCGAAGACGTATCCAGAGTATGTATTGCATAAGATGGTTACCGTGATGAGACATGGTGAAGAGGTCAAGATTTCCAAACGTGCCGGCTCGTATGTGACAGTACGCGATTTAGTAGAGTGGTCAGGTGGCGTTACTCCGGAGATGACTCCAGCCGAGAGAGAATTAGCACTACAACGCGGCCGGGATGCAGTCCGCTTTTTCTTGATCTCGCGTAAAGCTGATACTGAATTTGTCTTTGATATTGATCTGGCCCTGCAGCAAAATGATGAGAATCCCGTGTTCTACGTTCAGTATGCCCATGCACGTATTAGCTCTATCTTGCAACAATGGGATGGGCAAACGTCTGATTTAGCAGCTGCAGATTTATCTTTATTGCAAAGCAAAGCTTCGGATCATTTATTGCGTCGCTTAGCAGAGTATCCCGAAGTACTCACGGATGCTGCTACTGAATTAGCTCCACACGCACTCGCTTTTTACTTACGCGATTTGGCTGGTGATTTCCATACCTTCTATAACGCTGACCGAGTCTTGGTGGATGATCAGAACCTTAAATTGGCCCGCTTAGCCCTTTTGTCGGCCACTCGCCAAGTCTTACAAAATGGTTTAAAAGTATTAGGGGTATCTGCTCCCGCTAAGATGTAGTGGCAGTAAATGAAGTGAAAATGTAAGATGAGGAAACAATGAAAAAACCGAATCAACAAACAGGCTTCATGAAGACTGATAAAGACAATGCCCAGTTTGGCGGCACCATCTTGGGCTTTATATTAGGCCTAGGCGCTGGTCTTGGTATTGCTTTTATGATTGCTTTCTACCTTTCTAAGAATACCCCCCAGGAAAGACCGGGGGTACGTGCACCCAATTTACCCTTAACGATTAAGCCTGCTGCTCCCCCTGCAGAGGGAGAAACCGCACCACCTGCTGAGCAATTGGATCTGAATAAGCCTTTGCAAAGTAAGACTCCAGCAGCTGCATCGCCTGACCCTATTGGTGATTTGGTGAGCGGTAAAAAGCCAGCCGATAATTCTGCTGCTAAATCAGACTCTATTTACTTCTTGCAAGTAGGCGCCTTTGTAAAACGAGCTGATGCTGATGCTCAAAAAGCAAACTTAGCAATTCAGGGTATTCAGGCACAACTCAGCGAAGTAACGAGCGACGGAAACACATTGTGGCGTGTCCGTACGGGCCCCTATAACAGTGTTGAAGACAGCAATCCTGTGCGAGATAAGTTGAATGGCATGGGCATCAAATCAACCCTTATTAAAGCCAGCAAATCATGATTTCATTTAGCAAAAGAATCCTCATTCTCCTAACGCTTTATTGTTTGAGCGGTATGGTTAGTGCACAAGGCCAAAAGATTGAAGAGGGCTTCGATTATCGTATTCTGCCCATCGCTCAGCCTGTAGAAACCAAGGGCAAAGTAGAGGTGATTGAGTTCTTTTGGTACGGCTGTCCGCATTGCTATGATTTTGAGCCAGAACTGACTAGCTGGGTTAAACGTCAGCCGAAGGATGTTGCTTTCCGGCGGGTCCCGGTCGCCTTCCGTGATGATTTTCTGCCACACAGCCAATTATTTTATGCGCTTGAAGCCATGGGCAAAGGGGATGCCATGAATGACAAGGTCATGTATGCCATGCATAAAGAGAACAAGCGCTTACTGACTGAGCCAGAGATTGCAGATTGGGTTGCTTCCCAAGGCATTGATCGCAATACCTTCTTGGCTACGTATCGTTCTTTTGCGGTGGTTTCTAAAGCGCGTGCTGCTAAGCAATTAACAGAAGCCTATCGCATCGATGGCGTTCCAACGATAGTGATGCAAGGAAAGTATGTCACTTCACCGTCAATTGCCGGATCTAAATCCAAAGCAATTGCAGTGATGGATTATTTAGAAGAAAAGATTCGAAAAGAGAAATACAAGCAGTAATGACCTTGTTTGATTTAATTGCTACTGCAGCTTAGATTTTTACAAAGCGGCGGACAATCCAAAAGTACAGTGGATAAGGCAATATTCTGAGAAATTTTAAGAATCTTGAAAATCTTTTAGGGAAATGAATGTCAAATTCTCCCTTTTGGATCCCACTCAAGATCTCAGTGGCAGCCTCTTCAGCACTAATGAGGGCGGGCATCTCAAAATCATTCTGAGCGGTGGCTTCTGTGGCAACAAACCCTGGAGAAATCATATGAACACTGATACCTTGAGGGAGAAGATCATAGTAAAGCGTTTCACAGAAATTGATGATTGCAGCCTTGCTAGGCCCATAAGCTAAGGCTTTAGGTAATCCGCTATATCCCGCAACACTGCCAACGATGGCAATGTGACCATTGTGCGCCTTGAGCATTTCAGGCAACACTAAGGCAACTGCACGCATAGGTCCTAGTAGGTTGGCGTTAATCGTTTGTTCTGCGATCTCAATGGTAAAACTATCTGCACGCAACGGCATATAAACACCAGAGACAAAAAGTAAAAGATCTACGCCGCCCCAGGTATTGAGGATGGAGGCATATCCCGCTTTGAATTGTGCATCATCGGTGACATCTAAGGGTAGCACCAAAGTTTGACCGAGTTGACCCTGGGATGCTATTGGGATTAAGCGTTCTTCCCTGCGACTAGAGAGGGCAACTTTAGCCCCTGATTGGATGAGTGCTTTAGCACAAGCTTCGCCAATACCACTAGAGGCGCCAATGACCCAGACACGTTTTCCTGAAAAAAGAGCGATACCCTTTTGCTTCATACGCTGAGAGCATCAGGAGATGCGTGTTTGGGTTGATGACTCAGGGTAAATTGCACTACATCGATGCTGCGCTCTGCAAATCCTGCAGCACAATACATGAGATAGAAATTCCAGAGACGGATAAAAGCTTCATCAAATCCTAGCCGACGAACTTCATGAAGTTTTTGATTGAAACTCTCGCGCCATAGACAAAGCGTTTTTGCATAGTCAACCCCAAAAGCAAATTCAGCTTCAATTTGTAATCCAGCCTTAGCGGCACTTTCTTTAAAGCTCGTGCGAGAGGGGAGCATTCCACCAGGGAATACATATTGCTGAATAAAGTCCGTACTTTGACGGTAGCGATCAAAGAACTCTTCGGCAATCACAATGGTTTGAATGCAGGCTTTACCGCCGGCTTTTAGACATTTGGCCAGTGTCTGAAAATATTCGGGCCAATGTTTCTCTCCGACAGCCTCGAACATTTCAACTGAAGCAATGCCTTCATACTGTTCTTCGCAGTCACGATAATCTTGCAAACGAACTTCAAATGGTTTTGGATCTACTATTTGTAACTGGATTTTTTGCAATCGATCTTCAGCAAAGACTTTTTGTTCTGTAGATAAGGTAAGACCCGTAATGGCCATATTACTTCTTAGGGCTTCCTCCATAACACCGCCCCAGCCACAACCTATCTCTAGAATGTGATCGCCTGGCTTAGTTCTCAAAGATTGAAAAATACGTCCAATCTTGGCGCGCTGGGCATCGACGAGAGAGTGCTTATCTCCCCCAGAAAACCAGGCACTGGAATAGCTCATCGTTGGATCAAGCCATAAGGTGTAGAAAGCATTTCCAAGATCATAGTGGGCATGAATATTCTTGCGGCTACCCGATTTCGAGTTGTCGCGCAGCCAATGTCTGATACGGTAAAGAATGGATCCGTACCAGTTACCATAGATGGCTTTTTCGAGAATGGTCCGATTGCGAATCGCTAGCTCCAGAATGGCTTTTAGATCTGGTGTATTCCATTCCCCACGAATATAACTCTCTGCAAAGCCAATATCTCCGTGAGAAATCACTTGTCTAAAGACTGACCAATCTAAGATGTGTATCTCAGCATGTAGTTCATCGGCTTGATTTCCAAACTCCTTCACATCACCATTGGGTAGCGTCATTTTTAAGTGGCCGCTACTCAGCTGCGATAAAAGTCGTAAAAGTGTATTAGTACTAATACGAAAAGGGTTGGCCTTGGCAGCATTTCTCTGTGGCCCTGAGAAATTTAGTCTCGATAGAAGGGATTGTCCAGGACGATTCATTTGCTAACTTCGAATTCTGGTGGGTTGGGCTTTGAGTGAAAGGGTACACCTTTTAGCCATAATTTCAAGGCTTGCCAGTGGATACGAAATATTACCCCAAGACTCATTAAAGGAAAGCGTAGAAACGCCAGCCAGAGCTTGCGTTGACTTAAGGGATAACTAGTTCCGCTGATACTGGTATTGATCAGTGGAGAGCCATCTTCATGCAGTTCAATTCGGCAAACTGAATGAGTCCCGCTACTGCTGTCTTGAGGAAATAGGAAACGAAAATGGTACTCGCCACGTACCTCACAAAATGGGGATACATAGAATACTTTTTTACTGTTGAGTGTTTCGCCAGAACATAAAACATCCCCTGAGCTTTTGTAGAGCAAGTAGCAGTGACGCTCCCCAAAGGTATTATTCACTTCAGCCAGTACAGCCTGTACTTGACCATCTGCGCGTGTGCACATCCAAAAACTGATGGGATTAAATACATAAGCTAAAACTCTTGGAAAAGTTTGTAGCCAAATTTCGCCATCTACATTGGGGATTGCATTTTCTTGCAATATATTCTCAATCCATTTCAGACTATCTTCTTGCCCAAGGCCATGATCTTTATCAAAGAAAGAAAATAAGCCTAGGCGATTGTCTTTTAAGCCGTATTGATTTAATAGCTGAGGATTAAGACTCCTGGCACGCATTGGGATAGATATGGTGAATACACCATAACCAAAGGCATTTTTGGCTGGCCTAAGTCGCTGATGCTTCACAAGCCCAAAGTTAATCTTTGGCGAATTCATTTATTGAGCGTCTTGCTTAGGAAGTATTTTGTGTGGAGACCGAATACGCTCGATTAAGGCTTCTGCTACCAGTTCACCAGAACGTAAGCCGTCCTCATGAAAGCCAAAGCCGGTCCAGGCACCGCAATACCAGATAGAGGATGCGCCTTGTATGAGCGGCAATTCTTTTTGCGCTTGAATGGCACTCATATCAAAGACGGGGTGTGAATAATGGATTTCTTGATGAATCAGCCGAGGATCTGGCTCCGAAGCAGGATTAAGGCTAACGATAATGGGAATATCTTTAAGCTGATCGGGCAGTGGCTGCAAGCGATTAATCAGGTAGTTGACGCTGACATGCTGCTTTGATGACAACTTCATGCCTGACTTGGCGGTGTAATTCCAGGCTGCCCAACAGCGTTTTTCATTGGGCAAAAATCGGACATCAGTATGAAGAATTGCGCGATTCTTTTGATAAGGAATTGCTGCCAAAATATTTCGGGCTTGTTGATTAATTCCGTGAACTACATCAAGTGTTTGATCGCTATGACAGGCCATGACAACTTCGTCAAAAAATACTGAACCGGATTGAGTAAGCAGCTCAACTTGAGATGTGCCATCTTGAGGGGCATTAATGCGCTGTACAGCCTCGCGAACAATCTTTACTTGATGAGTGGCTAAGGCAGCCAAAATGCGTTTCACGTATTCTCGTGAGCCACCTTGAATCGTAAGCCATTGAGGACGGTTTTGGATCTGCAATAAACCATGGTTGTGACAGAAGCGGACCATCGTTTGAATCGGAAACTCGAGCATTTGCTCAACTGAACAAGACCAGATCGCGCCGATCATTGGTAAAAAATAATTTTCTCTAAAGCTTTGACTGAGGCGGTTACGGTCTAGGAAGTTGGCAATCGTTTCATTAGGCTCTTTGTAAAGATGACCTGCATCAATTTGCTGTTTAGCTAGCTTAGTTGCTAGACGATTGAAGCGTAAAATATCGTAAGCCATTCGCCAAAAGGATGGTGAGAGCAAATTAGACCTCTGGCCAAAGAATGAGTTGAGATCGTTTCCGGCCCATTCAATATTTTTGTTACCTTGATTTTTCTCGGATGTATCAATTGATACTGAGAAGGACATTTCCGAAGGAGCTATGGGAGCTTGAATTTCTTCAAAGAGCCGGACTAGGCGCGGATAGGTTTTGCGATTGAAAACCAAGAACCCAGTGTCAACCCCATGCGTGATTTGCTTGCCGTTAACTGGGCAATTGAAATCAACTGTATTACTATGGCCGCCAATGTGATCGCCAGACTCATAGATGGTTAAGTCAAATTCAGGATGCTCTCGTAAGGCATAAGCGCAGCCGAGCCCAGATATGCCAGACCCAACAATGGCGATACGTTTTTTTATCACTGGGACTTTTCTCCCAAGAGCTTTTCGATTGCACCAGTGAGGCTGCTACTGCTTGGCTTGGTCATGCTGCCGTAGGAGTCAATCACATTTCCGTTGCGGTCAATCAGATATTTATAAAAGTTCCATTTTGGAGTTGTACCGGTTTTAGTAATCAACATCTTAAAGAGGGGGTTCGGGTTGCTGCCTGAGACCGAGCTCTTTGCAAACATCGGGAACTTCACGTCATAGGTATTTTTACAAAAATCAGCTATTTCTTTATTGCTTCCTGGCTCCTGTTGGCCAAAATCATTAGAAGGAAAACCCAAAACTACGAAACCCTGATCTTTGTATTTGGCATAAATCTTCTCAAGTCCTTCATATTGACTGGTAAAGCCACAAAAGCTGGCGGTATTCACAACGAGGATTACTTTGCCCTGGTATTGGCAGAGGTTTTGTGGGGCCTCATCCTGCAGACGGGGGAAGGTATGCGATAACAGAGGGCTGCAACTAGTGGCAGCATTGGCAATGTTTATATCGGCTAGGAGGGCTAGTGGGGTAAAAAGCCAAGAGAGGATGAATCGGGGGATACGGCAGTGCATTTAGCGCCTTCTTTTATTGGATCCTGAGTGCATCAAGTCTAAGACATTCTGAGTAATATCGCTGGACTACTCCTAAAGCCATTAATATTGAGCTATGAGTTCTTTACCGCTACCTTCTTTTGAATCTAAAGTTTGTCCTCTGGACCAGCTTGCAGCACGCATTGCAAAGCTTCCTAGACCATTGGTATTTACTAATGGGGTATTTGATATCTTGCATCGCGGACATGCCAGCTATTTAGCTCAAGCGCGCGCTCTAGGTGGAAGCCTAGTAGCGGGCGTGAATTCAGATGCTTCAGTAAAAATGCTGGGTAAAGGCGATGACAGGCCAATTAATTCAGAGGCTGATCGTCAAGCCTTGTTAGCCGCCCTTGAGAGTGTTGATATGGTGGTGCTCTTTGCTGAGCAAACGCCAGTGAACTTGATTGAGAAAATTCGGCCGGATATTTATGTCAAAGGCGGCGATTATGAAATTGATACCTTGGCAGAAACACATTTAGTGAAAAGCTGGGGAGGCAAAGCGATCGCCATTCCATTTCTTTATGAGCGCTCGACTACCAGCCTCCTCGGTAGGATCCGCTCTTAAAGATTCTGCAGTAACCAGGCCCAAATACCGCGGAGGACTAAGCCCTCAACAGGTTCGATGACGATTAAACCTGCCGTTTGAGATCGATTTATCTCATTAACCAGAATTTTGGCGTTACCCCCATCGACCCACACTCTTTCGACTGGATGATTCATTTCTTTGGCCAATTGAATGGCATATTGGATCGCGCCGACTTGAGCAGCGTCGCACCCGCCAATAATGGCATCGTTGGTAGACAAGCCAAAGCCTTGATTAGGATCACCACGGACAGCAAGAGGAAGTTGCGCAGTGTTCCTCTCCAAGCTTGTTTGCATTAGCTCGAGTCCCGGCAAGATCCAGCCACCATAGTGCACTCCATTTGAGCCAAGTAAATCAATGGTGGTAGCTGTTCCAGCGTTAATGATTAAGGTGTTAGTGCTGGATAGGGCGCGCGCGCCAATGACGGCAGCCCAACGGTCTGCACCTAGCTTGCTAGGATCTCGATAAAGAGTACGAACGCCGGCATATTCAGTATTGCCGCTGAGCTGTTTCCAGGAAATAGCCCCCCATTGTGGAAAAAGGGATTTGAGATTTTCAATCGCGTCTTCGCCAGCCACGCAACTAAACCCAATGACATCTGGCATGGGCAAAGTTTTAGCGATGTAATCAGCAAGCTCCGATCTATGTTCAGGAGATGCTAAAGATTTGCTGCTGATAGATCCAGAGTAGGCCCACAACTTCTTTTGTCGATCTGATGGCTGTTGTGATGATTCAACGGCAGCCCATTTGAGGCGCGTATTACCAACGTCGAATAATAAGTAAAGACTCATGATTGAACTCTTAAAGAAACATCACCAGCATGAATGGTGATGGTTTTATTTTCTTGTTGTAATAGTAGTGCACCAGTGTGGTCTATCCCTTTTGCAACTCCATATAGGGAATCTTTACCTGTATCAGAGATGCATACCGCTTGATCTTGATAAGCATCCCACTTCTTCCATTGCTCTTCAAAAAGGATGAAGCCATGGCGATCAAATTCATTGAGACGGCGCTCCAGAGCAGAAACGATTTTTAGCCAAAGGTATTCCATATCGGGAATTTTGGATGGTGCTTGCAGTATTTGATCCAGCGATCCAATCTTCAGATTATTGAGATTACTCAAGCTTGCTTCAATTGCATTAGCATTGCACAAATTAAGTCCAACACCAATAATCATCCAGCTTGGATCACTGGGTTTTGTTTGACCACCTTCTATCAAAATGCCGCCAAGCTTCGCCCCATTTAGGAGTAAATCATTGGGCCACTTTAGGCGTATACCCTTTTGATATAACGCTTCTTCATCTAGTCCACATGCTTGTGCGATGCCGGAGATTGTCGCTAACCCTACTAATAGACTAAGCCCAGTGAGTTCGGCCGGACTTCTTTTAAATGGAAAGGCCAAGGAAAAGCAGAGTGAGTCTTCTGGGTTGGCGAGCCATGTGCGCCCAGCCCTACCTTTGCCCGCAGTTTGTTTATGGGCAAGCCGGGCTATTGGGTCAATCAGCTGTCCAGCGCGCCAGCGCTCCAAAAGATCGTCATTGGTAGATCTAGTTTCGGCAACGCGTTCAAGGATGCTATTTGCAGTCATTTCGCCATTGTAGAAAGGTCTGACCTAGAATTGTGGGATGGATCAAAAAGAGCAGCGCCCCCACAAGTTTGTTTGGCCCCTCCAGGCCATGCCGCTTGCTCGGGCTATGAGTCTGAGCTATGCGCTATTAATCATTTATGTCAGCCTCAATCCCTTTGATTTTGATTTTCATAATGGAATATCTGCCTCAGCCTGGTTAGATGCCCCTTTACCCCGCTTTATTACTTTATTTGATGTATCGGTCAATATCCTGGCTTATATCCCATTTGGGTTTTTATTAGTTTTCGCTACGTATCCCCGTTGGCGTAATTTTGTGGCCCTGAGCATAGCCATTGGACTGAGTGCTTTATTGGCGTTTAGTGTAGAAACCTTGCAATCTTGGGTGCCTACCCGCATTCCTAGCTCGATGGATTGGTGGGCTAATGTGTTTGGCGGTCTCTTGGGTGGATTGCTGGCTATTCCGCTGGGCCCGCAATGGTTGTCTGGTAGTGCTATTCGTCGTCGCTTTGATCAGTGGTTTGGCCTGGATTGGGGAGGTTGCACCCTTTTATTGTTATTTCCCTGGTCGCAAATCTATCCTCAAAGTTCTTGGCTTGGAACTGGTGTATGGGGGCATGCTATTTTTGGTTCAATTGATTGGGGAACGTTCGTTATCAATCAAGTGGTGCAAGAGACATTCATTACTGCACTTTGTTGGCTTGGTGTGGCCTTGCTACTCTCATCGGGCTTAAGAGCAAAAGCACCACAATGGCGGATCTTAAATGGACTACTGTGTTTCACTGTATTAATGAAGACTTTCTTCACTGCACTCCAGTTTGGTGGAGAGTTTAGTTTGATCTGGCTCACAGCTGGAGCATTATGGGGAATGGTGCTGGGAAGTATCTCATTGCGATGGGCTCTGAGATTGAGACAAAAAGCCAAGTTTTGGCTAGCGCTATTTTGTTTGATTACTGCCACTATTGTGATCAATCAGTTGCCTGATAACCCGTATTTCATTATGAATTTGCGCCATTGGCATCAAGGTCGCTTAGTACACTTTAATGAGTTAATGCAATGGGTTTCAGTGGTATGGTTACCTGTTGCATTGATTTGGATGATTCAAAACAATGCCGCAGAAATGAAATCGAAACATTGACGAATATAATTTTTATATGAGCTATTCACACCACTTATTTTTTTGTTTAAATCAGCGCAGTAATGGCGAAGATTGTTGCGATCGCCATAACGCATTTGCATTATTTGAATATGCAAAAAAAAGGGTAAAAGAACTCGGTCTTGCTGGCCCGGGCAAGATTCGTGTTAATAAGGCAGGGTGTTTAGATCGCTGTGCAGATGGCCCAGTAATGGTGATTTATCCCGAAGGTATTTGGTATACCTTGGTAGATCAAGAGGATGTTGAAGAAATTATTCAATCCCATTTAATTGAAGGGCGTCCAGTAGAGCGTCTGCAATTAGCATAGTGTTTTATTGCTGAAAGTTTTCTCATGAATAGCCGTACCAAAGTAATTCAGATTAATGGCATTGTTGGCTCAATAGAAATGTCCATTGACCTTCCTGATGAATTAAAAAATGATCCATCCTATTCAGTGCGCGGCTTGGCTTTAGTCGCCCATCCGCACCCGCTCATGGGCGGCACGATGGATAACAAAGTTGCCCAGACTATGGCCCGCGCTTTTAATCAACTGGGTTACGTCAGCGTGCGCCCTAATTTTCGTGGTGTGGGCAGCACAGCAGGCGTGCATGATGATGGCGTTGGCGAATTGGAAGATTTATTGCATGTGACGGATTGGATGCGCACCCCATCTAGCTGGGCTCAATTTGAGGCAACCCTGAATCAATCTTGGGTTTCTGGTGTGAATACCTTGCCACTCGTAATTTCAGGTTTCTCCTTTGGTAGTTTTGTTGGAAGCCATTTGGTTAAAAGACTTTCTGAATTGGGACGCCCAGCTGAACGCTTAGTGATGGTTGGTAGTGCTGCTGGTAAATGGACCCTCGCTCCAGTTCCTGCAGATACCATCCTCATTCATGGGGAAGTGGATGAAACCATTCCTTTGATCGATGTGTTTGATTGGGCGCGCCCACAAGAATTGACTGTACAAGTAGTGCCAGGTGCCGACCACTTTTTCCATCGCCGCTTACATTGCATCCGCAATATTATTACTGGTGCATGGCTTGGTATGCCAGATCATCGCAAACAATAAGAGACTCTAAAAACTATGGCTGAAGAAAAATCACTGATCGAGTATCCATCGCAATTTCCCATTAAGGTAATGGGCAAGGCTAATCCAGAATATTTACCAGCAATTATTCACATCGCTAAGCAATTTGATCCAACGTTCGATGAGAGCAAGGTTGAACAAAGACCTTCTAAGGACGGAAATTACTTAGGGATTACTTTGCCGATCACCGCTACTAGTCGTGAGCAATTAGATGAGTTATATAGAACCTTGTCTACACATCCCCTAGTAAGTATCGTTCTGTAATTGCTCGATGCCCCTTTTGGTAAAACATCTCGGTTTAGTGGAATACGTACCAACGTATGAGGCGATGCAAACTTTTACCAAAGAGCGTCACAGTTCAACACCAGATGAGATTTGGGTTTTAGAACACGTACCCGTCTTTACCTTAGGGCTTGCAGGTGATGCGAGTAATCTGCATTCACCAAGCAGCCAAATTCCGCTAGTGCAGGTTGATCGTGGTGGTGAGATCACCTATCACGGCCCGGGCCAGATTGTGGTTTATCTCCTTCTGGATCTCAAGCGCCTTGGGATTTTTGTAAAAGAATTCGTCTCACGCATTGAGCAGGCACTGATTGATACTCTGGCCGATTTCGGGATTCAAGCAGAAAGACGTCCTGGCGCACCAGGGATTTATGTGGCTAAGCAGCCCGGAATTCCTGCGGAATGGATTGGTGCAAAGGTGGCGGCTTTAGGCTTAAAAGTCTCTAAAAACTGTTCTTATCATGGTCTAGCTCTGAATGTAGCTACTGATTTAGAAGCTTTCGAGCGGATCCACCCTTGTGGGTACGAGGGTTTAAAGACGGTTGATATGCAAACTCTTGGGATCAAGGACAATATGGGGATTATTAGCCAAAAGCTTTTGGAGCATTTACAAAAGCAACTGATGTCATCATGACCATAATTAAAACCAATACCGACAAGTCTTTTGAGGCGCGCCAAGACCTCAATTACGACGCATCTCGTAAACAAAAGTCGAGCGAGAAGACTGCGCGTATTCCAATCAAGATTATTCCTTTGGTGGAAGTTTTAAAGAAGCCAGACTGGATTCGGGTTAAAGCAGCATCAGGAAATTCTCGTTTTAATGAGATCAAAAAAATCTTGCGTGAAAACGAGCTTGTCACGGTTTGCGAAGAAGCCAGTTGTCCTAATATTGGTGAGTGTTTTGGCAAAGGTACTGCCACATTCATGATCATGGGCGATAAGTGCACTCGACGTTGCCCATTCTGTGATGTTGGGCATGGTAGACCGGATCCTCTTGATATAAAAGAACCTGCCAACTTAGCTCGTACGATCGCTGCATTGAAATTAAATTACGTAGTGATTACCAGCGTAGATCGTGATGATTTACGGGATGGCGGTGCCATGCATTATGTCGATTGTATTTCGCAATCACGCGCACTTTCACCGAATACGCGTATTGAAGTATTGGTGCCAGATTTTCGTGGGCGTCTAGATAAAGCATTGAATATTTTTTCCGAGCACGCGCCTAGTGGTCTGCCAGATGTGATGAACCATAATCTAGAAACAGTTCCCCGTTTGTACAAAGAAGCAAGACCAGGAGCTGATTATTTGCACTCTTTAAAACTCTTGAAAGATTTCAAAGAACGCTTTACTCATATTCCAACGAAGAGTGGTTTGATGCTTGGTCTTGGTGAAACTGACGAAGAAATATTAGAAGTTATGCGGGATATGCGTGAGCACAATATAGATATGCTTACCATTGGTCAGTACCTCGCACCATCAGGTCATCACCTTCCAGTAAGGCGCTATGTTCATCCTGATGTTTTTAAGATGTTTGAAGCAGAGGCTTATGCCATGGGCTTTTCCCACGCTGCAGTGGGTGCAATGGTGCGCTCGAGCTACCATGCTGATCAACAGGCCCTCGGAGCGGGAGTTGTCTAAAGGTTTCGCAAAAGCATGCGCTTTACTGGCAGTTGCAATTCTTCTAGTAGCCTGCAGTCCAAAACTAGACTGGCGCACTGTTCAGTCACCTCAAGAAAGATATACCGCTTTATTTCCTGGTAAACCAGATAAGCTGGAGCGACGCATTCCTTATCAAGATCAAGAATTGCTTCAAACTCTTGAGGCTGTAAAAATAGATGATGATATTTATGCCATCAGCTCTATTCAGCTCTCCGTCGATCAGATTGCCTCATTACCAAAGCTGCTCTTGCACTTGCAAAATAATATCCTGGAGAGAGCCAAAGCAAGCGGTGGAATAGTAGAGGAAGAGAGTGCGACTTATCAAACTGCTAGTCGTCAGCGTATACCAACGCAAGACTACTTCATCACATTAAAATCGGATGGAAAAGCACAGCAATTCATGCGAGTGCGTTGGATTACTCGTCCAATGAGTGATGGCGGTGTATGGGTCTATCAAGTATCAGTATTGCACGCCAACGCAAATGCGGACAACGCAAAGATAATGTTATCTAAAGAAGAATACACAAACTTCTTTAATGACTTCTATCCAGAATAAAAATCAACACCTAAAGTAGTCTTATTCAGATTTTTCTAAGGTAGCCACTTTGGCCTCTAATGCCTCTAATTTTTCTCTAGTTTTAGCAAGTACCTTCGTTTGTAAATCAAATTCTTCGCGCGTTACTAGGTCCATTTTCTGAAAACCTTGGTTCATCATCGCGCGAACATTTTTTTCAATCTCTTGCGCTGGTGAATTTCGGATCGCATCCCCCACTTTGTTTTGCATATCGCTTGCGATACGTTGAATTTGTTCGAGGATCTCGCCTGGTTTTTGCATGATTGGGATTCACAGTTCTATTGGTAGTTGTAGAAAAGATACACATTGATATTTTATGTTGTGTGGCCAAAAGTCTCAAAAAGGGCCCGAAAACCGCAATTTCAGCCGAATTTCCCCCAATTAGTGCAATCAAGTGCACTAAATAGGTGCATTGGCATTATTTAGGGGAATGATCCTGATTCCCAGTCTGGTGCGCGCTTCATGATCACTCCATGCATTAATCATTCAACTTATTTTTAATTAAAACAAGTAAGGAGTAACACATGAAATCTTTGCACAAGAAAGCCCTATCAGCTGCTGCTGTAGCTTTATTGAGCGGCGTAGCAATGCAATCTGCATATGCTGCTGATGAGCCAGCCGCTCCAGAAGTAAGCCCGATCACTGCAAACGTAACAGTTGTTAACGACTATCGTTACCGCGGTCTTAGTCAGTCAAATTTCAAGCCAGCTATTCAAGGTGGTTTTGATTACGCGCATGAAAGCGGTTTCTACATTGGTAACTGGAACAGCTCGATTAGCTGGATTAGCGATGCTTATGGTCAAAATGGCAGCGTCGGAGGGAATCCTTCAGCTGGTAAAACTGTATCCGCTCCTATTGAAATGGACTTCTATGCTGGCTTTAAGAAAGAGTTAATTGGCGAAGGCTTTGCGAGTGATATTGGGTTCTTGCAATACTACTATCCGACCTCAGGCTTGCCTAATGGCGCAACGAACCCAAATACTAGTGAAGTGTATGTTGCTCAAAACTTCACCTTTGGCCCATTAACTGGCTTTGCCAAAGTTTCTTATGCATTAACGCAAATCTTTGGAACCGCCAACTCATCTGGCTCTTACTATCCTGACTTAACATTGAACTACGACACTGGTGTATGGGGCTTGTCATTGAATGGCCACATTGGGTATCAGTATATTGCGGGTAATTTAAATAACGGCTCTCTTTCTTATGCGGGTGCGCAGATTGCTAATGGAACTAGCAACAGTACTTTGTATAGTTATACCGATTGGAAATTGGGTGTAACTAAAGATTTCGGCGGCGGTTTATCTGGCGCTATATCTTATGTTGGCACCAATGCGGCAACTTATGGGGGCGGCTACGCTTATTCCAATCCACAAGGCAAGAACTTGGGTAAATCTACCGGTTTGATTTCCTTAACAAAGGCTTTCTAATTTCCACATCTAAACGGAGAAACACATGAAATTAATTACCGCAATCATCAAGCCCTTCAAGCTTGACGAAGTGCGCGAAGCTCTCTCGGAAGTCGGAGTTTCGGGCATCACTGTCACTGAAGTCAAAGGCTTTGGTCGTCAAAAAGGTCATACCGAGCTGTATCGCGGCGCTGAGTATGTTGTTGATTTTTTACCTAAAGTAAAAATTGAAGCTGCTGTTGATGATGGCATCTTGGAGCGTGCGATTGAAGCAATTGAAAAATCAGCACGTACTGGCAAGATTGGTGATGGCAAGATTTTTGTCTCTCCTATTGAGCATGTCATTCGTATTCGCACCGGTGAAACCGGCGCGTCAGCACTTTAAAGAGAGGCTCAAAATGTTAACTTGGATGAAAAAACTCCTTGCTGGCGGTGCGATGGCTTTGGCTATTGGATCAACTGGCGTCATGGTGACATCACCAGCTTTTGCTGATGAAGCCAAACCTGCTGTTGCTGCTGCGGCAGCTGCTGCAACCGCGGCCGCTCCTGCCGCTCCTGCTTTAGTTCCTAACAAGGCAGATACCGCTTGGATGATGGTATGTACCGCTTTAGTGTTGTTGATGACACTTCCTGGCCTGGCTTTGTTTTACGGTGGTTTAACACGTAGCAAAAATATCTTGTCCATCTGTATGCAATGTTTCATGGTCTTTTCGTTGATTACAGTGCTTTGGGCTATTTATGGCTATAGCTTTGCATTCACGGAAGGTGGGCCATTCGTTGGTGGACTCGATCGTTTGTTCTTGGGTGGTATGACTCCAGATTCAGTTGCGGCAACCTTTAGTAAAGGTGTTGTCATTCCTGAGTATGTATTTATGGCTTTCCAAGCAGTGTTTGCAACGATCACTTGCTGTTTGATCATCGGTTCATTTGCTGAGCGCGCTAAGTTCTCTGCAATTTTAGTATTCATGATTATTTGGTTCACATTCAGCTACGTGCCAATCGCTCATATGGTTTGGTTCTGGCCTGGTCCTGACGACATCAAAGATGCTGCATCCCTCGAGGCAATTACTGCTCGTGCTGGTTGGTTATGGCAAAAAGGGGTTCTCGACTTTGCTGGCGGTACTGTTGTACATATCAATGCTGCGATCGCCGGTTTGGTTGGTTCTTACGTTATCGGCAAGCGAGTTGGTTACGGCAAAGAAGCCATGAAGCCGCATAACTTAGTTTATGTAATGGCGGGCGCTGCACTCTTGTGGTTTGGCTGGTTTGGTTTCAATGCAGGCTCTGCTCTTGAAGCTAATGGTAGCGCTGCATTGGCATTCGTGAATACTTATCTAGCTACTGCTGCTGCCGTATTGGGTTGGTCAGTTGCTGAATGGGTTCTCAAAGGAAAGCCATCGATGTTGGGTGCTGCTTCTGGTTGCGTAGCTGGCTTGGTAGCAATTACTCCTGCGGCTGGTTTTGTTGGCCCAATGGGCGCTCTCATCATAGGTGTATTGGCTGGTGTTCTTTGCCTCTGGGGTGTAACTGGTCTTAAGAGGATATTAGGCTCAGATGATAGCTTGGATGTGTTTGGTGTGCATGGTGTTGGCGGTATTACTGGCGCCTTGCTGACCGGTGTATTTGCTGATCCGGCATTGGGTGGAACTGGCATTTGGGACTATGTTGCAAATGCAGCTGCTGCTGACTACTCCATCGCTAGCCAATTATGGATTCAGGCTCAAGGTGTCATTACTACCCTGATCTGGTCCGGCGTAGTTTCTTTCATCGCATTCAAATTGATCGATATGGTGATTGGTTTGCGTGTCAAGGAAGAAGACGAGCGCGAAGGACTGGATATCAGCTCACATGGTGAGACTGCATACGAGTCTTAATTAGTCGATTTACCCCTCACTAGGCGGCCTTTGTTGGCTGCCTAGTTTTTAAGCGCGGGATCCTAGGATCCCGCGTCTTTCTTTTAATAATCTTACAATGGTGGAATGGTTCCACATCTCATCACTGCCCTAAGCGGCCCTTTGCTCGAATTAGAGTCAAAGGTTCTAGAAGCAACTCCAACTATTGAGCGTTGGTTCAGATTGGAGTGGCAAGAGCATACGCCGCCATTCTATTGTTCAGTTGATTTGCGCAATGCGGGCTTTAAGTTAGCTCCAGTTGATACCAATCTATTTCCTGGCGGCTTTAATAACCTATCCCCGCAAATGTTGCCTCTGGCTGTTCAAGCTGCCATGGCTGCGATTGAGAAAATCTGCCCAGAAGCGAAGAATCTTTTATTAATTCCGGAACGCCATACCCGCAATACTTTTTATTTACAAAATGTTGCCCGTCTTTCTTCCATCTTGCGTCAAGCAGGCTTGAATGTTCGCTTGGGTACTTTTTCAGAAGAAATTAAAAAGCCTACTTGGATTGAGCTGCCAGATGGTAATCGTCTATTGATGGAGCCCCTATCAAGATTGGGCTTGAAAAAGCAACGCTTAGGTTTAAAAGATTTTGACCCATGTTCGATCTTATTGAATAACGATTTGTCTGCTGGAATCCCGCCGATTTTAGAAAACATTCATGAGCAATACTTATTGCCAGGTTTACATGCTGGTTGGCATGTGCGTCGGAAGTCAAATCACTTTGCCGCCTATGAAGAGGTTGCTAAGAAATTTGCCAAGGTGGTTGATATCGACCCTTGGATGATTAATCCTTACTTTACCAGTTGCTCAAACGTTAATTTTCATGAGCGTAAGGGAGAAGAAGAGCTTCAAGCTGCGGTTGAGCAAGTTTTGAAAAAGACCGCGAAAAAATATCGTGAATATGGCATTAAAGAAAAACCCTATGTCGTTGTGAAAGCCGATGCCGGCACCTACGGTATGGGGGTGATGGTGGTTAACGATCCTTCACAGCTTAAGGACTTGAACCGTAAAGACCGTAACAAAATGAGTGTAGTTAAGGAAGGTCTAGAGGTGAGTGATGTTCTGATTCAAGAAGGTGTATATACCTTTGAGAAGGTAAATGAGGCAGTCGCTGAACCAGTGGTTTACATGATTGATCGCTATGTGATTGGTGGCTTCTATCGTGTACATACCGATCGTGGTCCTGACGAAAATCTGAACGCACCTGGTATGCACTTCGTGCCCTTAGCTTTCGAACAAAACTCAATGCCGGATATGAGTGCTAAGCCTGGTAGTGCAGCTCCTAACCGTTTTTACTTGTATGGTGTAGTTGCCCGCCTGGCATTATTGGCCGCCTCCTTAGAGCTTGAACGTACTGACCCTGATGCTGAAGCGGCCTAAATAAAACATGGATCTTTTATTCATTGCCGATCCACTAGAATCTTTTAAGGTTAAAAAGGATTCCACCCTAGCAATGATGCGAGTTGCCCAGGAGGCTGGGCACCGTTTATGGTTTTGCCAAAGTCGCAATGTATTGTGGAAAGAGAATGTAGTCCTTGCTGATTGCCAGACGCTAGTTATTAAGCCAAGCTCTACTTCTTGGTTTGAGCTTGGCGAAATTGAATCTCGCGTATTGAACTCTTTTTCCGCAGTATTGATGCGTACCGACCCTCCATTTGATATTGAGTATCTCAACGCAACTTGGTTGCTATCTGCAGCTGTAAGGCAGGGTGCAATCGTATTGAACGCACCCGCTGCAGTGCGCGACCATTCTGAAAAACTATCAATTACTGAATTTTCAGAATTAATTCCCCCCACATTAGTGGCTCGTGAATTGAGTGCGGTGGAGGAATTTCATCGGGTGCAGCACGATATTGTGATTAAACCCCTCGATGGCATGGGTGGAATGGGCGTGTTTCGGGTGGGGCCAGATGGGCTTAATTTGGCCAGTATTGTAGAAACCTTGGGGCAAAATGGCGCTAGAACCCTGATGATACAAAGATTCTTGCCGGAGATAGCGCAAGGCGATAAGCGCGTCTTGTTGATTGGGGGTGAGGTAGTCCCATTCTCCTTAGCGCGGATTCCTCAGGGCAATGAAATTCGTGGGAATTTAGCTGCTGGCGGAAAAGGCGTTGCTATGCCTTTATCTGCAGTTGAAAAACAAGTTGCTGAAAGACTTGCGCCAATTTTGAATCAGCGTGGTTTATTCTTGGTTGGACTAGATTTAATCGGCGGTTACCTTACTGAAATAAATGTTACTAGCCCCACTTGTTTTGTTGAAATAACAGATCAAAGTGGTTTTGATGTCCCGCAGTTTTGGTTGAAGGCGCTTGAGAAAGCATTGTCATAAGATGACCGGAATATTAATAGTTGCACACACCCCTCTTGCGAGCGCAATGCTAAGTTTTATTGAGCATACCTTTGGTGATTTGCCAGAGCGTATCAGCGCAGTTGATATTCCTCCGCATGAAGATATCAAAGATAGTTTTGAGCGAGTGCTTGAAGCGGCCATTGCTGTGAACACTGGTAAGGGTGTCTTGATATTGACCGACGTGATGGGGGCCACCCCAGCAAATGTGGCCTCTAAGATCGAATCTGTAGGCCATTCTTATGGGCTTACATCGCAAGTGATTGTATTGACAGGCCTGAACTTGCCAATGTTGATGCGCTGCATATCTCATCGCGGGGAAGAGTTGGAAGAATTGGCACATAAGGCGCTAGCCGGTGGCCAGCATGGAATTTTGCGTTTGGGCACAAAGGTTAATCAAGAATAAATTCGAGGTGAGTACGTAATGCCAGTTGCTGAAATTGAAATCATTAATAAATTAGGCCTACATGCCCGCGCTTCGGCCAAGCTAACTCAAATGGCAGCTGAATTTCCCTGTGAAATATTCTTGTCGCGCAATGGACGTCAAATCAATGCCAAGAGCATTATGGGTGTCATGATGCTTGCAGCTGGTATTGGCAGCAAAGTGACTATAGAGACTGTGGGTGATAAAGCGGATGAGGCAATGCAGGCTCTGACAGAATTAATTAATAACCGCTTTGGTGAAGGCGAGTAGCAATGACTTTTGCATTGCACGGAATTTCGGTATCAAAAGGCATTGCTATTGGCAAGGCGGTACTGATCTCACGTGCAGCTCTAGAAGTTAGTCATTACTTAGTTGAGTCCGGTAAAGAAGAGGTTGAAGTGCAGAAGCTTTTAGATGCCTTCGAGCAAGTTCGTTTAGAGCTCAATCAATTGCGTCAAGGCTTGCCAAAAGATGCACCGCAAGAGATGGCTGCATTCTTGGACGTACATGGCATGATCCTCGCTGATCCTGCCTTAGCAGAGAAGCCGATGAAACTAATTCGTACTCAGCGTATGAATGCCGCTTGGGCCTTAACCACAGAGTTAAATGATTTATTAGAGCAGTTTGCCGAGATTGAGGATATCTATCTCAAAGAGCGCGCTAATGATATCCGTCAAGTAGCTGAACGGGTGATTAAGGCTTTAAATGCGCAGAAAAAGGACTCTCTGACTGCTGCAGATTTACTGTCCCCAAGTGAACTTGGTGTTGAATCTATTATTGTGGCGCACGATATTGCTCCACTTGACATGTTGCGATTTAAGGAGTCCGCATTCACTGGATTTGTAACTGATCTAGGCGGTAAGACTTCTCATACTGCAATTGTTGCTCGTAGTATGGAAATTCCAGCCATAGTGGGTGTTCGTCATGCCAGTGAGATGATCCGCCATGGTGATTGGTTGGTTTTGGATGGCGAGCGTGGCGTTGTAGTGGTGGCTCCGGATGCGCAATTACTTGCGGAGTATCGTAAGTTACAAGGCCTAGCCTTAAAGGAGGGGCGCAAGCTTCAACAGCTTAAGCATACCAAAACCGAAACCCTTGACCGGATTGATATTGATTTGTTTGCCAATATCGAATTACCCGAGGATGCAATACAAGCGGTAAAACTCGGGGCTGTAGGAGTAGGCCTGTTTCGGTCCGAATTTTTATTTATGAATCGTAATCAGGCATTGCCCGATGAAGAGCAGCAATTTCAAGAATATCGACGTGTAGTTGATCTCTTGCATGGCCTGCCTGTCAATATTAGAACAATTGACGTTGGTGCCGATAAGGCCTTGGGCTCTAGCAGTATGGATGTTTCACAAACAGGGACTTCACCATTGGGTTTGCGGGCGATTCGTTGGTCCTTAACTGAACCTGAAATCTTTTTGACCCAATTAAGAGCAATATTGCGAGCCTCTGCATTTGGTCAAGCTCGCATCATGATTCCGATGTTGGCTCACGCAAAAGAAATTGATGAAACTTTCCGCTTAATAGAAAAAGCGAAGCAACAACTCCATCAACGCGGTCAGCCATTTAATCCTAGTATCCAGGTGGGCGCCATGATTGAAATCCCGGCGGCTGCTTTAGTTCTACCCCTATTCATAAACCGCTTTGATTTTCTCTCAATTGGTACCAATGATTTAATTCAGTACACCTTAGCGATTGATCGTGCCGATCATGCGGTCGCACATTTATACGATCCTTTGCATCCAGCCATTTTGCATTTACTGGCAAGTATCATTGATCAAGCAAAACGCGCTAATGTACCGATAGCAGTCTGCGGCGAAATGGCTGGCGACCCTTCATTAACTAAGCTTCTGCTTGCGATGGGTCTAACGGATTTCTCGATGCACTTTAGCCAGTTATTACTAGTCAAACGTGAGATTTTGAAGGCGAATGTGGGAATGTTAAAAGCCCGTTTTCCAAGGGTGCTTAAGGCTTATGAGCCTGAAGCCCAGGCGAAGGCGCTCGAGCGTTTACTGGCTTAGTGGGCTTTGCCACAAACCGGACACTCCGAATTGCGGGAAATTTTGAATTCATCAATTTGAGTAGTGCAAGCATTCCAAAGTAGCATGCGTCCCACTAAAGGCTCTCCAAAACCAATTAATACTTGCAAGGCTTGAGCGGCTTGCATTGTGCCAATAATTCCCACGAGCGGCGAAAAGATCCCCATTGAGGAGCAGCTTACCTCTTCAAATTGCTCGTCAGGAGAAAAGATGCATGCATAACATGGTGATGAAGCCTTACGTGGATCAAACACGCTAAGCTGACCATCAAAGCGGAGAGCCGAACCAGAAACTAATGGAATTTTGTACCTTACACAACTGGCATTAATCAAGTGGCGCGTTGAAAAGTTATCAGTGCAATCCAACACAACATCAACACTCGGTAGCAGCTCATCTAGCAAGGATGTTGTTGCCTTAGCTTGGATAGTTTCAATATGAACGTAAGAGTTGAGTTGCTCTAGAAACTGTTTGCCTGAGCCGACTTTGCTTTTGCCGACACTGTTTTCAGTGTGCATGATTTGGCGTTGGAGATTGGTGAGTTCAACTTGATCGTGATCAAGCAGAGTAATATTTCCAACACCGGCAGCCGCTAAATAAGGCGCAGCCGCACTGCCTAGTCCACCGGCCCCAATTACCAACACATGCGAATGTAAAAGCTTTTCTTGGCCTGCTACATCAATTTCTTCAAGGAGCAAGTGCCTTGAGTAACGGAGTAGCTGCTCATCATTCATGTGCTGGCTGAAAATGGATTACTCAAGCTTGGATGAAGAGCGCTTCACTGGCTGGCCGTTAATAAAGGCCACAGCTTGAGAAAGCATAAAGTCATCTGCACTACCAAGTTCAGGTGGCTTCTTATTCTTATCTTTTTCTTTCTCTTCAGGAGTCTTCTTCGCATTTTTCTCTTCAATGCGTTGTAACTCTTCAAGTCGACGCTGCTCGCGATCCTTAATCAACTTGTCTTCGGCAGATTGTTTATTGCGTAGATGTTTCTCACTATCGATTTCACGGGTAATTAATACGTCATCCGGATCGCCATCTTTGTTTTGATCTACAGGAATATCTGGCTTAACACCGTATGCCTGAATCGATTTTCCGCTGGGTGTGTAGTAGTAGGCGGTAGTAATTTTTAATGCAGAGTCATTGGTGAGTGGGCGAACCGTTTGCACGGACCCCTTGCCAAAAGTAGTTTTGCCAATAATAGTTGCCCGCTTGTAATCCTGCAGTGCCCCAGCCACAATTTCGGAGGCAGATGCGGAGTAGGCATTTACCAAAACTACCATTGGTAGTTTTTTGAAAATCTCGGGTACTCCAGCTAAGGGGTCTCCTGGTTCGCTCAGGCGGTACATTGCTGGTGTGGCATTGAAGACTTGCTTAGAGTCTGGAGATTGACCTTTGGTGGAGACAATTACAGCATCCGGCGGTAAGAACGCCGCCGCAACGCCAACAGCACCCTGTAAAAGGCCACCACCATTATTGCGAAGGTCCAGAATAATACCCTTGAGTTTAGGATCTTGATTAGCAAGCTCAGTTAACTTCTTGGCAAGATCAGGAACGGTACGCTCTTGAAAGCTGGTTACGCGAACCCAGGCAATATCCTTATCTAAAATTTTGGCTTTAACAGATTGCACTTTAATTTCAGCGCGAGTAATGGTTACTGGAAAGCTACGCTCTTCACTCTTGCGATAGACGGTCAGGGTAATTTTAGTACCTGGTGTACCACGCATCGTACGCACTGCTTTATCAAGCGACATTCCACGTACAGGCTTATCGTCTAAGCGAGTAATTAAGTCTCCTGCCTGCAATCCTGCTCTTGCAGCAGGACTATCTTCAATTGGATTGAGAACTTTGACAACGCCATCTTCAGAAGTAATCTCAATGCCAAGACCAGCAAATTTTCCTGAGGTTTGCTCTTGCATTTCTGCAAAATCTTTTTTATCCAAAAACGTGGAGTGTGGATCAAGACTGCTAACCATCCCTTTAACAGCATCAGTCAATAGCTGTTTATCTTCAATCGGCTCAACGTATTCGCGTTTGATTTGGGCAAAGACGTTTGAAAGGGTGCGAAGTTCTTCTAGCGGTAGCTGCTGAGAGCCTTGCTGGGCAGTAGCTGAAAGCTGAATGGTGGCGGCTACCCCTGCAATCAGACCAATCGCGATAAGGGCAAAGTTCTTTAAAAAATGGCGCATGTTTCTTTTTACCCTAGTCTAAGTAAAAGTGTTGAATCGGTTTAAGATTGTCATCGAGCTCATAAACAAGGGGTACTCCGTTAGGAACATTGACTTCCATAATTGCTTCATCAGACATTTGATCTAAATACTTAATTAATGAGCGAATACTGTTACCGTGCGCAACCAATAAAACGCGCTTCCCAGCTTTGAGGGCTGGTGCAATCGACTCATTCCACAGTGGCAGTACCCGCTCTACGTTATCTTTAAGGCATTCGCCCAGGGGAATTTCAGAAGTGCTGAGTTTTGCATAGCGCTGCTCATTTTTTGGATTGCGCTCATCGTCGTGCTCAAGCAAGGGTGGGCGTACATCATAAGAACGGCGCCAAATATGCACTTGTGCGTCCCCATATTTTTCGGCTGTTTCTGCTTTATTGAGACCAGTTAGCGCCCCGTAATGACGTTCATTTAATCTCCAACTGTGGACTACGGGAAGCCACATTAAATCCATGGCGTCCTGAACATGCCAAAGAGTGCGAATGGCCCGTCTTAAAACAGAGGTATACGCCACATCAAATTCATAGCCTGCTTTTTTGAGGTTTTCACCAGCAGTTAGAGCCTGTTCAGCGCCTTTAGGGGTTAAGTCAATGTCTGCCCAGCCAGTGAAGCGGTTTTCTAGGTTCCAGGTGGATTCGCCATGACGAATTAGGACAAGTTGTTTCATAGAGCCATTCTATAATCCCGGGATGAACTTTCTCACTCAAATCGATAATTTAGCGCTTATTGCCTTACTGTTAGTTTCCGGCTCAGCGCTTTTCCTTCCTACATTATCTACGCTAATTGGCGGGAAAGGCTTATCACCTACCGAAGCCACCATTTGGATAAATCGACGTAAAGCCTATGTTTTAGATTTACGTCCAGAAGAGATATTCAAGGCGGGCCGCTTGCCGGGGGCTAAATCGATTAGTGCAACCGCATTGACTGCAGCGATTGAAAAGCTCAAGCTAGACCGCAAGAACCCAGTCGTACTAGTGTGTGAAACAGGTGCACAGTCCCGTAAGGCAGTTGCTGAAGTGCAAAAATTGGGTTTTGTTGAGGTTGGTAGCTTAGATGGTGGAGTGCAGGCATGGAAAGATGCAGCCCTCCCATTAGTTAAATAAGAGAATTTATGCCCCAAGTCACGATGTATAGCACCCAAGTTTGCCCATATTGTGTGATGGCTGAAAAGCTGTTGCTTAAAAAAGGCGTCAACAACTTAGAAAAAATCCTTATAGACCGAGACCCAGTTCAGCGTGAAGCAATGATGTCCCGTACGGGTCGTCGTACTGTTCCGCAGATTTATATTGGCGAGACACATGTGGGCGGATATGATGATTTAGTAGCCTTGGATCGAGCAGGCAATCTCGATCCTTTATTAGCTTGAAGTATTAACATTTACAGAAAGATAGTAATGATTGAACAGTCTACCGCCCCTCAAGAAGGGGTCGATAACTCAACAGGACCCGGATTTCGGATCCAGCGCATTTATTTAAAGGACGCTTCACTTGAGCAGCCTAATGCACCGCAAATACTGTTGGTTGCATCTGAGCCTCAAGTTGAAGTTGAAGTGGATATTTCAGTTACTCCCTTGAGTGACGGTATATTTGAAGTAGCCTTAAGTTCGACGGTGACTGCGAAAGTTGAAGCTAAGGTACTCTTTTTGGTTGAAGCGAAGCAAGCGGGTATTTTTGAGTTCAGTAATATCCCTCCTGAGCAAATCGATCCCATGCTCGGGATCGCCTGTCCAACCATTTTGTATCCCTACTTGCGATCTAATGTCGCCGACATTATTAGTCGCGCTGGATTCCAGCCAATCCATTTGAATGAAATCAACTTCCACGGCATGTATGAGCAGCGCTTAATACAGGCTCAACAGGCATCTGCCATGGAAGCTAGCCCTACAGATGAAAGCAAGATCATCCTGCCGCATTAAGCTTCAGGAGCGGGCCTACAGATCATGAAAGTGACCCTGCTTGGTGCTGGCGCTTGGGGAACAGCGATGGCCGCTCAGGCGGCTCGCTTTCTGCAAGAAGGTGATGTTTGTTTGTGGTCTCGAAGTGCCGAGCAATTACTAGAGATCGAGAAGTCTGGCCAAAATAAACTCTATCTTCCTGACATTCGATTACCCAAAAATCTCACATTAGAAAGTCATTTTTCTAAGGCGATCAACAGACTCTCTAGTAATGATCTCTTAGTGATTGCAACCCCAATGTCAGGTCTTGCAGAAACAACCACTCAAGTGTTAAAGCTTGCCGAACACCCTCTAAATATTATTTGGTTATGCAAGGGTTTGGAACCTACGACGGCTTTGTTGCCCCATCAAGTGGTTGCGCGTGAACATGCCTTGCATAGTCATGGTATCCAGCATGCTTACGGCGCTTTATCGGGCCCTAGTTTTGCGCGTGAGGTAGGGGCCGGAATGCCCTGCGCATTAACTGTTGCTAGCACCTCAAGCCAGTTATGCGAAATTGTGCAAGCCGCATTTCATCATGGAAATATGCGCGTCTACTCAAGCGATGACTTAATTGGTGTTGAGCTAGGTGGAGCCATTAAGAATGTTTTAGCAATTGCCGCAGGCATTGGTGATGGCCTAGATTTAGGTTTGAATGCACGTGCAGCTGTTCTGACCAGAGGTTTGGCTGAAATGATGCGTTTGGTTAAGGCTGCTGGCGGTAGATCTGAAACTTGCATGGGTTTGACTGGTGTTGGAGATTTGATCTTGACTGCTACCGGTGATCTGTCTCGTAATCGCCGCGTTGGGCTTGAGCTAGCCGCTGGAAAGTCATTGAATGAGATTTTGGCTGGTTTAGGCCATGTTGCAGAGGGCGTTCTTTGCGCCGCAGCGGTTGCTGATTTAGCAAAGCGCCTGGGGGTGGAGATGCCGATTACCGTGATGATGGGTGAAGTCTTATCTAACAAGCTTACCGCGCAAGATGCCCTTAAAAAACTGATGAGCCGCGACCCAAAAATAGAAGCTTAATTTTCTTTCGCTTATTTTTAATTACCGCCAATAAGCCCATTTTGGCGCCAGGCTTCATACACCACAATCGCTACTGTATTGGATAGATTCAGACTACGACTACTATCTTGCATTACTAAACGCATTTGATTTTTTGGTGGAATTGAATTACGTACCTCATCAGTAATGCCTTTGGTTTCTGAGCCAAAAACAAAGTAATCATTTGGAGCATATTTGCTCTCATGAAATTTTCCACTTCCTTTAGTTGTTAAAGCAAAAAGATGCTTTGGATCGGGTTGCTCATCTTTTAAAAACTGTGCCCAACTAGTGTGTACTTTTACGCTAGCGAATTCGTGATAGTCAAGACCAGCCCTTTTTAGTTTGGCGTCTTCCATTGGAAATCCCAAAGGCTCAATTAAATGTAATTTCGCCCCTGTGTTTGCGCATAAGCGGATGATATTTCCAGTATTGGGCGGAATTTCTGGTTCGAATAAGACAATATTAAACATACTCTGTTCTTGATTTAATTTCTTTATAAAGGCTTTGAGGTTCTGAGTAGCACCCAATTTGTCACTCTCTTGACTCCATTGTCCTTCAGAACGCGAGCAATTTCATTCAGGGTCGCTCCACTAGTCATGACATCATCAAAAACGATGATGGAATGACCCTGAAGAAGTTCAAGATGCCGTTCTTCCACGTAAAACATCTCTTGTATTGATAAGCTTCTGTCAGTGCGCTTGCTTCCAGCTTGTTGCCCTGAAAAGTGTTGGCGCTTTAATGTGTAAGGCATTTTTTTAATCTGCGAACCAGAGTCAATCCTTCTAGCGATTTCCCAGCTTTGATTAAACCCGCGTAAGGCTAACTTTTCAGGGCTCAGTGGAACAGGAAGGAGATAAGTTGCTTTCTCATCTGGCAATTGCTGCACAAAAATCGCATTCCACACTTTTGCGAGTCCATCGGCATAGGCAAGACGTTTTTGATATTTCAGCTGATGTAAAGCATCTTGTAAGGAACCTTCGTAGCGATCAAGACAATAGCTTGCATCAAAATAGGGAGAATTTGCTATGCACTGCTTGCAGTGCTGCTCTTCTATTTCTGATGCGTCAAGTGAGATGCCGCATTGACGGCAACATTCATAATTAAATAGCGCGTTCTCATACAGGGATTGCAAGCAGTTATTGCATACAGCAGCTTTTTGATGATGTTCGCAAATGATGCAAGCTGTTGGCAACGCATACTCACTAATGCATTGAAAAATCTTCTCTAGAAATCGCATGGGACGCTGAGTATACTGAGCCAATGACCCAGCAGATCAGATGGTTACAAGATGAAATTGCAGACCGTATGTTGCAAAAACTCGATATTGTTAAATTAGATGTTAAGGATATTCTGCTTGTTCCAGATTTTCCTGGAAAGCATTTACTAAGCTTTGCAAAGCGCTATCCCAGGGCAACTATTTTTAGCGTTTCTGAGGAAGGTATTTCTGCTTTTGCAATGTGGCGCTCTAAGGCGATAAGTAATTGGCGATCTTTGTTTAGTAGTAATTCAAGTGCCTTTGCAACTTATCAATCAAAAGGCCGATTTGATCTTCCTGATAATTCTGTAGGTTTGGTTTTTAGCGACTTAATGATGCAGGACTTACCCGATCCGCAGCATTTCCTCAAAGAGTGTTGGCGTGTTCTGCGGGAGGGTGGTTTGCTCACTTTTAGTTATTTGGGGCCCGACACCGCTAAAGAGTTACGCGTCCTTGAACCAGGAGTGCTCCAGTTTAAAAACTTGTTGAGTCCTTGGGACATGCACGATATGGGCGACGCCTTGTTGGGAGAACGATTTTCAGATCCAGTAATGGATATGGAATGTCTGCATCTCGAATACGATTCTGACCAGCTTTTACTGATTGATGCAGGGGCTTTGAAATTGCTTCAAGACCCCCTTGTTGAAATGCCGAAAAGTGGCGTTTTGCCACAAAAAATGACCTTAGAGGTGGTTTATGGGCATGCTTGGGCTATCGGAAAACACCTAGCTAAGGTACAGGACAATGTCGCCTACATTGACATAAATCAAATTGGACGCAAGACTAGGTGAGATTCTGCTTAAGTGTAAGTACTTACTATCATTTAAACCTAGATCAAGATTGGACTACGCTGGGTCATCGCTGTTTGTTCTTAAGCTCAATTAACCCTATAATTAGCGCTGGATGAATTGGCTTGATACCGCATTTTGGGCATTTAGTGGCGCTTTTTGGCACTTTGCCCGCGACAATAAACAGAGAATAAGATGAATTTATTTGGAAAAGTCACTAGGGCTTCGCTCTATTTAGTAGCAGCCTTTGGTACTGCTTTAGCGCACGCAAGTGAAAATATGCCTGGTGGCCCAGCTGTAAATCAGCTGAACTTTACAGCCCCAGCAACCAAAATCATGCAAGAAATCCACTGGCTACATTGGATGATGTTGGTCATTTGTGCATTGATCTTTATTGGGGTTTTTGGGGTGATGTTCTACTCCATCTTGAAACATCGCAAATCATTGGGTCACAAATCTGCTTCGTTTCATGAGAGCACCACTGTTGAGATTATTTGGACAGTGATTCCGCTTTTAATCGTCATCGGTATGGCGTTGCCTGCAACCAAGACTGTTGTGGCAATGAAAGATACAACCAATTCAGATATCACCATTAAGACCACTGGTTACCAGTGGAAATGGGGTTATGACTACATTAAGGGGGAGGGCGAAGGAATTAGCTTTTTGTCGACTCTCTCTACTTCACGTGAAGCCATCAATAATTTGGCACCAAAATCAAATACCTATTTGATGGAAGTGGACAATGAAATGGTTGTGCCAGTTGGCAAAAAAATTCGCTTGATTACTACTGCTAACGACGTGATACATGCTTGGACAATTCCAGCATTCGGCGTTAAGCAAGATGCGATTCCAGGATTTGTGCGTGACACTTGGTTTAGGGCCGACAAGATTGGTACTTTCCGTGGTCAATGCTCAGAGTTGTGTGGTGCAGAGCATGCATTTATGCCGATTGTTGTGAACGTTGTTTCACAAGAAGACTACACGGCTTGGGTTGCACAGAAGAAAAAAGAAATGGGCGCCGCTGGCGATGATCCTTCAAAGGTGTATACCTTGGATGAGCAAAAAGAGCGTGGCGCAAAAGTGTATGCTGCAAATTGTGCGGCTTGTCACCAGGCAAATGGTAAGGGTGCGGGTGCATTTCCAGCTCTTGACGGTAGCAAAGTGGTCAATGGCCCTAAAGACGGTCAATACAATATTTTGCTTAACGGTAAAAATGCAATGCCGAAATGGGCTGGCGTAATTTCTGATGGTGATATCGCTGCTGTTATTACTTATACCCGTAACTCCTGGGGTAATAAATCAGGTGAGGTAATTCAGACCCAAGAAATTATTACTGCGCGCGGCGGCAAGTAATTCAGATTAACTAATATAGATAAAACGAAACCGGAGTATTCCATGAGCACAGTCTCTACTACCCACGATCACGATCACGCACACGATCATGCGCATGATGATCACACGCCACACGGTTGGCGTCGTTGGTTGTTTGCCACCAATCACAAAGACATCGGCACGATGTATTTGATCTTCTCGTTTATTAGCTTATTGGCTGGCGGCGTGATGGCTTTGGGAATTCGCTTGGAATTATTCCAACCGGGTTTGCAATTCTTGCGCCCAGAATTCTTCAATCAATTAACTACCATGCACGGTTTGGTGATGGTGTTCGGTGCAATCATGCCAGCCTTCGTTGGTTTTGCTAACTGGATGGTGCCTTTGCAAATCGGCGCATCAGATATGGCTTTTGCACGTATGAATAACTTCAGCTTCTGGATTCTGCCGGTGGCTGCTACTTTGTTATTGAGCTCATTCCTAGTTCCTGGCGGAGCACCTGCAGGCGGTTGGACAATCTATGCTCCGCTGAGTTCGCAGATGGGCCCCGGAATGGATATGGCTATTTTTGCCCTCCATTTATTGGGTGCTTCCTCGATCATGGGTTCGATCAATATCATCGTGACCATTTTGAATATGCGCGCGCCTGGTTTAACTCTGATGAAGATGCCCATGTTCTGCTGGACTTGGTTAATTACTGCTTATTTATTGATTGCCGTGATGCCTGTATTGGCCGGCGCAATTACGATGGTGTTAACCGACCGTCACTTCGGTACCTCATTCTTCTCTGCTGTTGGTGGCGGTGACCCAGTGATGTTCCAGCATATTTTCTGGTTCTTTGGCCACCCTGAGGTTTACATCATGATTCTTCCAGCATTTGGAATCGTCAGTGAGATCATCCCAACCTTTTCCAGAAAAACATTGTTTGGTTATAGCTCCATGGTTTATGCAACCGCATCAATTGCGATCTTGTCATTTATCGTATGGGCTCACCATATGTTTGCTACTGGTATGCCTGTCACTGGGCAGTTATTTTTCATGTACGCAACGATGTTGATTGCGGTACCAACTGGCGTGAAGATTTTTAACTGGGTTGCCACTATGTGGAAAGGGTCGATGACCTTTGAAACTCCAATGTTGTGGGCTATTGGTTTCATCTTCGTATTTACAATGGGTGGCTTTACGGGTTTGATCTTGGCATTGGCGCCAATTGATATCGGCGTTCAAGATACTTATTATGTGGTTGCTCACTTCCACTATGTATTGGTAGCGGGCTCATTATTTGCGATGTTCGCTGGCTTTTACTACTGGTGTCCAAAGTGGACTGGCTATATGGCTAATGAAACTCGCGGCAAGATCCATTTTTGGACTTCCATGATTTTCTTTAACTTGACCTTCTTCCCAATGCACTTCTTGGGCCTAGCAGGTATGCCACGTCGCTATGCAGACTATCCAACCCAATTCGCTGACTTTAATGCGATTGCTTCAATTGGTGCTTTGGGCTTTGGTTTATCACAAGTGTATTTCTTGTTCTTTGTTGTGCTGCCTGCCTATCGTGGTCAAGGCGTCAAAGCATCGATGAAGCCCTGGGATGGGGCAAAAGGTTTGGAGTGGACAATCCCTTCACCAGCGCCACACCACACTTTTGAAACCCCGCCAAGTCCAGAGCAAATGCGTGAAGCCGGAATTTAATTCTTCAGAGAAACAGGCCCTTGCTGCGAATAATCGCAGGATGGGTTTTATTCTTTTGAGTGTAGTAGTAGTCTTTTTTATTGGCATTCTGATTAAACGAGGTATGTTAGGTTAATCCCTCTAATTGTGATGGTTACTACTCAAACGCTAAATCGTCAGATTTTATTAAAGCTCTTAATTGCGGCTGTGATGATGTTTGGTTTTGGTTACGCTCTAGTTCCAATGTATAAGGCCTTGTGTGAGGTCACTGGAATTAATGTAGTGACTAGTAAGAATGATTATGGTGTCAGAGCCTTTAGTCCTAATAAGGTCGGTAATACTCAAGTGAACTATGCGCGCACAGTCACTATTGAGTTTGATTCGAATAGTCGTGGGCCATTTACTTTTAAACCAGTAAAGAACTTCTTAGAAGTTCACCCTGGAGAGATGACCGAAATTGTGTATGAAGTAACGAACAATCTCGGTCGTGTAGTGCGGGCTCAAGCAATACCGAGTTATGCGCCAAAAAGCGCAACGGAGTTTTTTACTAAGTTAGAGTGCTTTTGTTTTCAGGAACAAACGCTAGCAGCAAATGAAATGAAGAAGATGCCGGTAGTGTTTGTAATTGATGCAGGCTTGCCTGATGATGTGAAGACAATTACTTTGTCATATACCTTCTTCGAGTTGGGATTGGGCGGTACACCGCCTGCCCCTAAATCGAAGCTAGCTTCATGAAAAAGAAAAGTAGTTTTATGCAGTCTATGAAAGCCGTGATGTGGGGCTTCTTAGGTGTGCGTAAAAAAGCAGGTTTACAGGAAGATGTAGCTTCACTCAGTTTTGTGCACATTATCATTGCAGGTGTTCTTGGGGCCTTGATTTTTATGGCCGTTCTGCTGTTGATAGTGAAAGCAGTTGTGTCCCATTGATTATTTATTGATTGAATAGAGAGAATAAGATGTCATCCAATTCAACCCCATACTATTTTGTCCCTGCGCTATCTAGGCACCCAGCCATGGCAGCGATTGGCTTAATTGCATTTGGCTTCGGTATGTCCGGCTGGGTTAACCACGCCTCTTGGGGCGGTCCTCTGAGCCTAGTAGGCGTAGCCTGGATATTATTCGTTCTCTATCACTGGTTTGGAGACACGATTTCTGAATCCAATGCCGGTAAGTATGGCGTTAACGTTGATGTCTCTTACCGTTGGTCAATGGCTTGGTTTATCTTTTCTGAAATCATGTTCTTTGCTGCATTCTTTTCAGCCTTGTTTTATGCGCGTAATATTGCGATGCCTTGGATGGGTGATGTTGAGAGTAAGTTGATCTGGCCTAATTTCCAGGCTGTTTGGCCGAATGATGGTCCTGCCGGCTTGGTTGAAAAATTCACTACCATGGGTCCTTGGCCGATTCCTACCTTGAACACTTTCTTATTGTTGAGTTCAGGTGTAACGATCACCATCTCGCATCATGCTCTAGTCGAAAACCACATGAAGAAAGCTATCATTTTCTTGGCTGCAACGGTTGGTTTAGGCTTTATCTTCTTAGGGTTCCAGGCTTACGAGTATTACCATGCTTACCATGAGTTGAACTTGAAATTAACCTCTGGTATCTACGGCTCAACTTTTTTCATGTTGACTGGTTTCCATGGTTTCCACGTATTCCTTGGGGGCACTATGTTAGCGATTGTTCTGCGCCGGATGATTCGTGGCGACTTTACTGCTAAACACCACTTCGCTTTTGAAGGCGCTGCTTGGTACTGGCATTTTGTCGACGTTGTCTGGTTAGGCCTATACATCGCTGTCTACTGGATGTAAGCAGAGGAAAAAATCGGGGCGTAAGCCCCGATTCGTTTTGAGTTAGGGTTTTTTTACCTAGCTTTAGTTTCTGCCTACTTTGATACCAGTTGCCTCAATGAGGCCAAAGTAGTAAGCAAGCAGGATCCCCAGGAATAGCGCAAGTGATAGGCCAATGCGCAGCATCAGCGAGCGGACCATTCTGGAGCTATTGCCCCGATCTTTCATCATGTAATACAGTGCTGAGCCTAGGCTTCCAACAATCATTAGTAGGACAATCGGAATAATCCACTTCATCTCAAATCCTTAACTTGAATAATCTCTTTTCTGCCCTCATTACTAAGCGCATAGTTGCTACTGTATCAGCCTTGCTGGTCATTGCCATTGGCTGTGTTGCTGGAGTCTGGCAACTCAATAGGGCTGAAACCAAAATTGCTTTGGCTGCTAATTTATTGGCCCGCCAACAAATGCCCATTTTGAATGCCAATGCTGGCCCTGTAAGCTTAGAAGATGCGAGAGAACGTCGTATGAATGCTCGCGGACAGTTCATCCCAGAGGCAGCCGTTTGGTTGGATAACCGGCCAAGACCGATCCCTCCGGCGGCAAGTGCTGTTTCGCAGTCAGGCTTTTATCTCATGATGCCCTTTAGGCTCGAGGGACGCGATGAGATGTTATGGGTCAATCGAGGTTGGGCCCCTCGCAATACTGAAAATCGAGAAGCTTTGCCGCCGGTTAAAACACCAGCTAGTGTGGTCAATATTGAGGGCATTGTATTTCCCCATCCTGGTAAGGTGTATGAATTGGGTGATAGCACGCCTGCAGTTGACACTGGCAAACCCCGCATTGAACAAAACTTTAATTTAGGGATAGAAGCAAAGATCCATAGCTGGTCGCAAAGCCCCTTTATCTTGCGGGAAGTTGAAGCGGGTATTGACGATGGTTTATTACGTGAGTGGGCGCCCCTGACAAATGGGGTCGATCGCCATTATGCTTATGCATTCCAGTGGTTTGCTTTAGCTTTCTCTGGATTTTTATTTTGGTTAATTAGCGGCTTACGACAATATTGGCGTAGGGGTGTTGTGAATGGGGATCAAGGGTGAGTGATAAAGAATTATTAATACCTGCTTCGCAGACAGATACTTCTGCAATCATTGCGCGGACCCGGCGTGGCCGCATTCAAATGCTATTGCTTATGCTTGCCTGTGCTGCACCAGTCATTGCTTCTTACTTAGCCTATTACGTCATTAAGCCTGAAGGCGGCAAAACGAACTTCGGCATCTTAGTGTATCCAGCCCAAGAATGGAACACTGCCTGGCTAGATATTCCTATGCAGGGTAAGTGGACGTTGCTGATTGCGCGTCCAGCAGGTGAGTGCCAGATTAAAGATGAAAAGTGTATTGAGGCTTTATTTTTAATGCGTCAGACAAGAGTGGCTATGGGTAGAGAGAATAAGCGTGTTCAGCTGGTTTGGGTCAATACGGATGGCAAGCCCGTTGATCCAGAAGTGCTTAAGGTCTATGACGAGCAGTCTGCTGGCATGAAAGTGATTTCATTGCCCACAGATCCTCAACTCAGAGCTGGCTTTGAAGGCTGGCTTAATAAAGAGGGCGCAGGTCAGCAGATTCAATTGATTGACCCTAGTCCAGCCAAGATGATGTATTTCCCGGTCACGAATTCTCCTAAAGAGTTTTCAAGTATGAAGAAAGATTTAGAAAGACTCTTGAAGCTGAATCACAAGGGCGAAAATTTGTAATGCCCAATTTTGTTTTGTTTCTAGAGTTAGCTGCAATCGCAATCGTATTTGCGGGTCTGCCCTTGGCTTATCTGTGGACAAGGCCGGGTTATAGTTTTTTTCAAAAACTCAATTGGGTTCTAGTCTTTATGACTTTTGACTTGATTGTGTTTGGGGCATTTACCCGTCTGACTGACTCAGGACTTGGTTGTCCAGATTGGCCTGGTTGCTATGGGACATCCAATCCCTTTCATGCCCTTGGAGAAATCCAGCAGGCTGAGAGCGCCTTGCCGACGGGCCCCGTCACAGTTATAAAAGCATGGATTGAAATGATTCACCGCTACTTAGCTATGACGGTGGGGGCTTTAATTTTAGTTCAAGTTGGAATGGCTTTTAGCAAACTGAAGTCCTTAGGTAAGACTCCCTTGTTTGGTAGTTTAGGTCTCCTCTTATTGGTGTGTATTCAAGGCGCATTTGGTGCTTGGACTGTTACGCTCAAATTGCAGCCGATTATTGTGACCATGCATTTAATGTTGGCTTTGATTTTATTGGCCTGCCTTACTACATATGCTCAACACACTTGGGAAGGGGGTTCCACGAGTTCGCATACATTACGCATTCGCCCACTCCCTGCGGGCTTGCTACTCACCGCTTTTATTGTTCTTTCGATACAGATCTTTTTAGGCGCCTGGGTAAGTACGAACTACGCTGTATTGGCTTGTCCAGACTTCCCAACCTGCTTAGGAAGCCTGTGGCCAGAAACCAATTGGGCTGAGGGTTTCAGCCTGTGGCGCCAATTGGGCCTGAATGCTCAAGGTGAATTTATTTCTCCAGTTGCTTTACAAACGATTCATTGGGCGCATCGTCTATTTGCGCTTGTGGTTTTGCTTGTCTTGGGGGCATTGGGCTTGAAGGCTTTGCAATTAACAACGCCAGCCTTATCTGATCTTGGACGCTTGGCAAAACTTTTGCTGGCGATACTCTTACTGCAAGTTGTTACCGGGATATCAAATGTCGTGTTTCAGTGGCCTTTATTAGCCGCTTTACTGCACACCGCCGGCTCAGCCGCTCTAGTATTCTGTTTAGTCAGAATGAGTTATTGGGCATCTTGGGGCGCATCCATTCAACAGAAGATGACAAAGTTATGAGCACACCCCAACCCTCTCCGCCAGCAGCAATGCCACGTTGGCGCCAATACTGGGTTTTAACTAAACCGAGAGTGACTCAGCTTGCCGTTTTTTGTGCTGTGATTGGAATGTTCTTGGCAACCCCTGGCATGGTTCCTTACCCAGTACTTTTGGGTGGCATTGTGGGAATTTGGCTCTTAGCGGGCGCGGCGTTTGCAGTCAATTGTTTGATTGAACAGGCTGTTGATGCAAAAATGAAACGCACTGCATGGCGTCCTTCAGCTACAGGCGAAGTGGCGCCCTTTCACATTATTGTTTTTTCAATCATCATTGGTTCACTGGGGATGATTGTGTTGTGGAATTTCTGTAACCCACTGACGATGTGGTTAACCTTAGCTACCTTTGTGGGTTATGCAGTGATTTATACCTGGTTATTAAAACCAGCAACCCCCCAGAACATTGTGATTGGCGGCTTATCAGGTGCAATGCCTCCAGCGCTTGGTTGGGCAGCCGTTACCAATACCCTGTCTGCGGAAGCTTGGCTTTTAGTGCTAATTATTTTTGTTTGGACGCCGCCCCATTTTTGGGCCCTGGCTTTATACCGCCGCGATGATTATGTGCAATCTGGTTTGCCAATGCTACCCGTAACACACGGTGAGCGATTTACCTTGCTGAATATTTTGTTGTATACATTGATCTTGATTGCCGCAACGATGCTTCCCTATCTATATGGCATGAGTGGCATCGTGTATCTGGTCTCAGCCATCGTGCTCGGCTTAATATTTTTGGGCTATGCCATTGCTTTATTTATTTCCTATAGCGATGCCTTGGCTAAGAAAACCTTTCGTTTTTCAATTACCTATTTGTCATTGCTCTTTGCGGCACTGTTAATAGATCACTACTATCTTTAAGATGAATCTAAATTTATTCCGTACTAGCTGTGTTGTTGCACTGTTGATGATTTTGGCAGCTTGCAGTCCAAAGCCCGAGTTTAAGAATATTGACATCACTGGTAGCACAGCCTTTGGTAAAGACTTTAGTTTGCTCGATCCAGATGGTAAGGTTAGAACGCTTGCGGACTTTAAGGGGAAAGTAGTGCTGATGTTCTTCGGCTATACCCAGTGCCCAGATGTTTGCCCAACTACCTTGACTGAAATGCAGCAAGTCATGACCCTGTTGGGGCCTCAAGCAGATAAAGTGCAAGTGCTCTTTGTGACAGTAGATCCAGCACGAGATACAGACGCTATTCTGAAGCAGTATGTGCCTGCATTTGATCCCCGTTTCTTAGGCCTTCGTCCCGCAGATGATGCCGCCCTAGAAAAAGTCACCAAAGATTTCAAGATTTATTACAAAAAGGTGCCAGGAAATAGTCCAGGCTCATACACCATAGATCACACTGCAGGAAGCTATGCGTTTGATCCTGAGGGGCGTTTACGCCTTTACATCAAACATGCTCAAGGTCCTGAGACCTTGGCGCATGACTTGAAAGAACTTTTAAAGTAAGGGAATACTACTGTGGGCGAAAGCTTGCTTAGGCTGCTTCAGCTTGCAACATCCCGCGCATTTTTTTGAGCGCTGCTGTCTCAATTTGGCGGACGCGCTCTGCAGAGATGCCATATTCGGTAGCCAAATCATGCAAGGTTTTTGTACCATTACCATCGGCATCCATAGCCAACCAACGTGATTGAACAATATTGCGGCTACGCTCGTCTAAAGCCATCAGGGCTTGATCAAGCTTGGGGCCTTGTAATGCGTCAGCCTCATTGCCGGCAATACGCTCTGTGGGTTCTTGACTGTTATCTGCAAGCCATTGAATTGGTGCATATGCAGCATCGTCATCTGTGTCATCGCCTTCGAGTGCGATATCACCGCCAGCGAGGCGCATTTCCATTTCTTTAACGTCAGAACCTTTAACATCAAGCGCTTTTGCTAAAGCTTCCACTTCACCTGGGGTGAGGGCACTTAAGGTTGGTTTATTACTGCGCAAATTAAAGAACAGCTTACGCTGAGCTTTGGTAGTAGCCATTTTGACCAAGCGCCAATTCTTGAGAATGTATTCATGAATTTCTGCTTTGATCCAATGGATGGCATAGGAAACCAAGCGTGCACCATTATTAGGGTCATAGCGCTTAACGGCTTTCATCAGGCCAATATTGCCTTCTTGAATTAAGTCCGCGTGCGGGATTCCGTAGCCAAGATATTGACGAGCAACCGAAACAACGAGACGCAAATGCGAGAGCACTAAGGTTTTAGCGGCATCGACATTTTCAGAGCGACGAAATTCCTGCGCAAGATGTAACTCTTCTGCAGCACTCAGCATGGGTACGCGATTAACGTAAGCAATATAAGAATCAAGAGTGCCAACCCCTAAGGATGGCAACATTGGAAATGCAGACGCCGCCACAGTCTGCATAGCAGGCAGTCTTTGCATATTCAGATTGTCAGATTTCTTTTGAACCATTTTTTTATAAATATAAAGTATTAATAGAAATCTATTTTAGCACTCTTGTCAAGAGAGTGCCAATCGCTTAATTGGTCTATAAGTTATTGATTTAATTAAATAATTCAGAGGAATATTGCCCTGCTGTGAAGGGGGCTAAATCATCAATTCCTTCACCTTTGCCAAGAGCCAACACAGCTGGCTTTGGCTCTGCTTGCAGGATTTGTGCCAAGGCGCAGATCACGCCCCCTTTAGCAGTTCCATCAAGCTTGGTAACGATAATTCCAGTAAGACCCAAGGCCGTATGGAAGGCCTTCACTTGGCTTAAGCCATTTTGACCTGTATTGCCATCAAGTACTAACAAGGTGTGGTGTGGTGCCCCAATAAGGGCCTTAGCAATGACGCGCTTAATCTTTTTGAGTTCTTCCATAAGGTGATCTTGGGTTGCAAGACGGCCAGCGGTATCAATAATGAGAATATCGCTTTTACGAGAGATTGCTGCATGGATCGCATCGTGCGCAACAGCGGCTGCATCACCACCTTCTTGAGAAATGACGTCAACTTGATTGCGGCTACCCCATTCTTGTAGTTGATTGCGCGCTGCAGCCCTGAAGGTATCTCCTGCAGCCAAAAGGACGGATTTACCCTGAGACTGAAAGAGCTTGCAAAGCTTACCAATGGTGGTTGTCTTGCCTGCTCCATTAACCCCTACAACCAACCATACCTCTGGAATATAGGCTTTGTGAGATTCAAAAAGGGGGTTAGGGAAGGGTTCTAAAACTTTTAATAGAGCGCTGACTTCATCAATCAATAGGGTTTTAAGTTCATCTGGGCTAGAGGCTTTTTCAGTTTTAGCCGCTTTGCGCAGCTTACTAATCAACAGTTCGGTCGTAGGAAGGCCCACATCACTTTGAATCAGTGATTCTTCTAATGACTCAAACCAAGCTTCATCTATTTTGCTGGATTTGAAAAGGGATCCGAGGGTTTTACTTAAGCCGAACATAATCGATACAATTTAAACCTTGCATCTTATCAATTTAATTCTTGGGATATGGTGATTTAGCAGATGCGTTCTAATTTACTCCGAATTACCTTTTTACTCTTTGCATGTGCCCCATTGTCATGGGCGGCTGGTACAGACTCTGCAGATACTCACGAATATCGCTTGAGTAATGGACTCAAATTAATCGTGAGAGAGGATCATCGCGCCCCTACAGTAGCCCATATGGTTTGGTATCGTGCTGGCTCGATGGATGAGGTCAATGGCAAAACTGGGGTCGCCCATGTACTTGAACACATGATGTTCAAAGGTACCAATAAGGTTAAGACGGGGGAGTTTTCTCGCTTAGTAGCTGCCGTTGGTGGGCGCGAGAATGCCTTTACATCACGTGATTACACCGCATATTTTCAGCAAGTTGAAAAATCTAAATTAGACACCGTTATTCAGCTTGAAGCAGATCGGATGTCCAATCTGAATTTTGATGACGCTGAGTTCTTAAAAGAAATCCAGGTAGTCATGGAAGAGCGTCGCCTACGTACCGAAGACAATCCAAGCAGCTTATTAAATGAAGCATTCATGGCGACTGCTTATATGAGCTCCCCCTATCGTCACCCAGTGGTCGGTTGGATGAATGATTTACAGAATATGAAAGCTGCCGATGCACGTGACTGGTATCGCAGTTGGTATGCACCAAATAATGCAACGGTCGTCATTAGTGGCGATGTAGATCCAAAACAAGTTCTGAAAACAGTGGAAAAATATTATGGTGCTGTAGACGCTCATGAATTACCAGTACGTAAGCCACAAATTGAGCCACCACAAAAAGGCATCAAGCAGATTCAGGTAAAAGCTCCTGCAGATAACGCGCAATTAACGATGGGCTGGAAGGTGCCAAAGTTAGAGCCCGGGAAACTTGATGATGTTGAGCCATATGCTCTTGAGCTCCTCACGGGAGTGCTAGATGGCTATGATAATGCCCGCCTTAATCGCACTCTCGTGAAACAAGAGAAGGTAGTAAATGATGTTGGGGTTGGTTACGACATGATTTCTCGGGGCCCAGAGTTATTTTTGATTAGCACCACCATGGCCAAAGGGAAAACCGTGGCACAAGCTCAGGTAAGTATTCGTAAAGCATTGGCAGAACTAAAGCAAAAAGGGATTTTGGAGTCTGAGTTAAAGCGTATTAAGGTGCGCATTCTTTCCGATCAAATTTATAAGCGTGACTCTATTTTTGGCCAAGCAATGGAAATTGGTAGTACAGAAATGGCTGGATTTTCCTGGAAAGACATCGACTACATGTTGCAGAAAATGCAGACCATCACTCCTGAGCAGGTTCAGTCCGTCGCTAAGAAATATTTGATCGATGAAGGCCTAACCATTGCCATACTCGATCCGCAGGCCCGTCAATCTACAGCAAATAAGGAGAGCAAATAATGCATGCTCTCAAAAATACTATTGGGATTTTCTTGCTCAGCTTTGGGGTCTTCAATAGCGCCCATGCAATTTTGCCAATTGAAAAATTGGATTCATACAACGGGGCTAAGGCATATCTAGTCCAAACTAAAACCCTACCAATGGTCGATATTGAAGTGAGTATTGATGCTGGGGATCGTTATGACCCCGTTGGCAAAAGTGGGCTGGCTGATATGACTGCAGCCCTGATGAATTATGGCGCCCGTGGTAGTGAAGGGCTCCTAAACGAGGCTCAGATCGCCGATGAAATTGCTGATCTGGGCGCTAATATTGGACTATCGGTAAGTGGTGAGCGGGCGACTTTGCGTATTCGTAGTTTAAGTAGAAAAGATTTGCGAGATAGGGCGGTGAGGTTGGTGGCAGCAATGTTGAGTGCGCCCACGTACGATCCAAAAATAGTTGAGCGTGAAAAACAAAGAATGATTACCAATTTACTTGAAGCAGAAACAAAGCCAGAGTATGTTTTAGAGCGCCGTTTTAAAAAATCAGTTTATGGCAATTACCCTCTGGCTTATTCCCCCAGTGCTAAATCCATTGCTACGGTTAATACTGTTGATTTAAAGCAATTTCATAAGCAGTTTTATCGTGGTGATCGCATGATTGTGAGCATTGTTGGTGATGTTGATCGAGTACAAGCGAATGAAATCGTTCAGACCCTGTTACAAAAAGTTCCTGTATCTGGCCCAGCGATTTCAAAATTACCTGAGCTACAACGCTCTGTAGTAGAGCCATTGATGCAACGCGAGGTTCAAATCCCTTTTGATTCTCAGCAAGCGCATATCGCAATGGGAATGACGGCAGTAACTCGAAGTAATCCGGATTACTTTCCACTTTTAGTTGGCAATTACATATTAGGCGGCGGCGGATTTGTGTCCCGTCTAATGGCTGAGGTGCGTGAGAAACGAGGTCTAGCCTATAGTGTCTCTAGCTACTTCGTCCCAGGCAAAGATGCTGGTATTTTTCAGGCTGGCCTACAGACCAAAAATGATCAGGCCGTATTAGCGCTTGAGGTGATGAGTTCAACGATTGCAAAATTTATTGCAGATGGTCCGACCACTTCCGAGCTTATCGCTGCTAAATCCAACTTGATGAATGGTTATCCATTGCGTATTGATAACAATCGTAAATTGCTTGATAACGTTTCTTCAATAGCTTGGAATGATCTACCGCTCGATACGATGGACGTTTGGACCAAGCAAGTTGAGGCAGTTAGCTTAGAGCAAGTCACTAATGCTTTCCAAAAATATCTGGCAATGGATCGAATGCAAATTGTGGTCTTAGGCGCAAAAAAATAAGCTGATAACAACGATGGCCAGTAAAGCTACTCCAAGTCAAAAAATAGAGCTGCCTAAAAGGGTACGTATCATTGGCGGCGTTTGGAGAAGTCGTCTATTAACAGTTCTCGACTTGCCAGGATTACGTCCCACAACAGATCGTATTCGGGAAACTGTATTTAACTGGCTTGGTCAGGATTTAACAGATTTAGATTGCTTGGATTTATTTTCTGGCACAGGCGCATTCGGTTTTGAGGCAGCCTCTCGTGGGGCATCTCGGGTAGTGTTGTTAGAAAAAGATAAAAAAGTCTATGCTAGTCTCACTAAGAATTTTGCCTTGCTGCAATCATCCCCCGTTTCAGGTCAAGTAGAAATCTTACATAGGGATAGTTTGGAATATTTAAAGCAACAGGCAGATCAATCCAGTAATTTAATTTTCATAGACCCCCCTTTCCAAGATTCAGAGTTATTGGATCGAGCTGTCATTGAGGCAGGTCGAGTTTGTGATGACTCTCGGGGCGGTGGTATTTATGTCGAATTTTCTGCAAATCGTGCTCGTCAGGAGGTGGAAGCCCTAATACCGGACTGGCATTGTGGAAAATACTTAGAGGCGGGACAGGTAAAAGCCTGTCTATTCCGATCTGGAAGGGACTAAACTCTTGCCTGTAGCTGATAAAGCCTTAGGAGATTTATGACTGTCGCTGTATACCCAGGAACATTTGACCCCTTTACTCGTGGTCACGAGGATTTGGTGCGTCGTGCATCAAGTATTTTTGAGCAGTTGATTGTTGGTATTGCCTCAAGTCGCAGTAAACATCCCTTTTTCTCACTAGAAGAGCGAATTGACATTGCTACAGAAGTGCTTGGGCATTACTCTAATGTCAAAGTTGTAGGCTTTGACGGCTTATTAAAAGATTTTGCGCGTGAGCATAATGCCCGCGTCATTGTGCGAGGACTGCGTGCAGTCTCTGACTTTGAATATGAGTTCCAGATGGCTGGTATGAATCGCTATCTTTTACCTGATGTAGAAACATTATTCCTAACCCCTTCCGATCAATATCAATTTATCTCTGGAACGTTTGTTCGTGAGATCGCCTCAATGGGTGGCGATGTTAGTAAGTTTGTCTTCCCGTCGGTTGAAAAATGGTTAGTGAAGAAGATGGCGAGTAATAGCCAGAAAAAAGAGTAGGGACAGAAAGTACCGCTATGGCTTTAATGATTACGGACGAATGCATCAACTGTGACGTATGTGAGCCAGAGTGCCCCAATGATGCTATTTACATGGGGATTGAGATTTATGAAATCAATCCAGATAAGTGCACTGAATGCGTGGGGCACTATGATGCGCCCCAATGTCGTCAAGTCTGTCCGGTAGATTGCATTCCGTTTAATCCTGACCATACCGAATCCCAAGATCAGTTAATGGCCAAATATCATTTATTAACAGCCAGCAAAAAGACTGGCTCGGCTTAAGACTTCGAGTGCAACTCCAACATGGCTGTTTGGGTAGCGCCTTTCAAAAACAGGGGCAGAATTTCTAAACCATTTTTAATGCTAGCCTCTATGAGTTTTTGCTCAGACTGCAGTGGCCTACGCAAAACATAATCAGCAACATCCATTACTCTCGCGTCACCCGCGATATCCCTAGGATGTCCAATGCCTAAGCGAAGACGCCAGTAGTCAGCAGTACCTAAGTGGGCTTGTATGTCCTTAAGTCCATTGTGACCGCCAGTTCCCCCGCCCAATTTAATACGGGCAGATCCGGGCTTCAGATCGAGCTCATCTTGAACTACCAGAATATTTTCTGGAGTGATTTTGTGAAAACGGCATAAGGCGCCTACAGCTTGACCGCTGAGATTCATGTAAGTAGTAGGCTTGAGTAGAAAGAGATCGTCACCTCCCCATTTTGCTTTGGCTACTTTTCCAAGAAAACGTTTTTCAGTTTCAAAGCGAACATTTAATTGTTTTGCAAGGGCGTCAACAAACCAAAAGCCAGCGTTATGCCGGTCTTCTAAGTGCTCTTCTCCAGGGTTGCCCAGGCCAACAATTAATTGAGTCATGGTGGGAGTTTAAAGACTTCAGGGCTTTTCTACAAAAAAGAAAAAAGAAAGCCCGCTTGTGCGGGCCTTCGTGATGCAAAGAATGGGGCTTAAGTGTATTAAGCTTTATCTTTGGCAGGTTCAGCTGCAGCAGCTGGTGCAACAGCAGCTGCAGGGGCAGCTTCTTCAGCCTCAGCAGCTTTAACAGTTGGAATACGGGCGTTTGCAAGAACCGGATTCTCTTGTTCAATATGCAATACCAAGCTAACGCCTTTTGGTAAGGCAACGTCTTTAGCATGAATAGAGTGACCCACTTCAACCTTGCTAAGGTCCACTTCAATGAACTCTGGTAAGTCTGCTGGTAAGCATGAAATTTCGAGTTCAGTAATGATGTGGCTAATAACAGCACCTTGTAGCTTCACTGCAGCTGAAGTTTCAGCGTTGGTGAAGTGCAATGGAACACGCATATGGACTTTCTCAGTCGCGGAAACGCGCTGGAAGTCAATGTGTAATACCAGTGGCTTAAATGGATGCATTTGGTAATCACGCAACAACACTTGTTGTGTTTTTCCGCCGATTTCCAAGTCAAGAATAGATGAGTGAAATGCTTCCTTGCGGAGAGCATGAAACAGTGCGTTGTGATCTAACTCAATAACAGCAACTGGATCTTTACTACCGTAAACGATTCCCGGGGTCTTACCGGAATTGCGCAGACGGCGGCTCGCACCCGTTCCCTGTACGCTTCTTTCAAAGGCTACTACTTTCATATTTAATTCCCTAGTTAAGGTTAATTTCCGTTCGCGACCAAACAGAAAAGCCTTCGATTATATCGTGGGAATAGGCATTTTTGCCTAGAAATGATGCAAAACTGCCAAAAATCGGGGTAAAACAGTGTTTTTGGGCTTATTCAGCAAACATCGACATCACGGAGTCACCCTTGCTAATGCGGGAAAGGGTTTCGGCCAGAATAGGAGCAACGCTTAATTGACGGATTTTGCTGACTTTCATTGCTTCGGGGGTCAAAGGGATCGTGTCGGTGACGACTAGCTCATCTAATTCAGAGGCAGCAATACGAGCCACCGCACCACCAGATAGGACTGCGTGAGTACAGTAAGCAGTAACGCCCTTAGCACCCCGCTCTTTTAGCGCCTCAGCGGCCTTACAAAGCGTTCCACCAGTATCAATGATGTCATCCATGATGACGCAATGGCGGCCTTCTACTTCACCGATCAGATGCATTACTTCAGAAACATTAGCCTTGGGGCGACGTTTATCAATAATCGCTAGGTCAGTCCCCAATTGTTTTGCCATTGCACGGGCGCGTACGACGCCTCCAATGTCTGGAGAGACAATAATGAGGTCTTTTTGGGTTTTCTGAGCTTGTAGGTCAGCCAGCAGAACGGGAGATGAATAAATATTGTCTACAGGAATATCAAAGAAACCCTGAATTTGGTCAGCATGGAGATCCATAGTTAACACACGCTCAATACCAGCAACAGACTGGAGCATATTGGCGACGATACGGGCCGAGATAGCAACTCGTGCAGAACGAGGGCGACGGTCTTGGCGCGCATAGCCAAAGTAAGGAATCACGGCGGTAATGCGGCCTGCTGATGCGCGCTTCAGGGCATCAATCATGATCATTAATTCCATCAAGTTGTCGTTAGCTGGCGCGCAGGTTGATTGAATCACAACGACATTTTTACCGCGGACATTTTCTTGAATTTCTACTTGAATCTCACCGTCTGAGAATCGCCCAACAAAGGCTTTACCCATCGGAAGATTGAGTTCCTTGGCTACGGCCTCGGCCAAAACAGGATTTGCATTACCTGTGAATAGGGTCAGTAAATCTGTGTGGGTAGAGGAAGTCATAGGCTTAAGGGCATTATGGGGTCAAAAGGTTTTCTTTATCGTTTCTACAGTATTTGGCAGGGGAAGAAGGATTCGAACCTTCGCATGCTGGAATCAAAATCCAGTGCCTTAACCAGCTTGGCGATTCCCCTACAGGTCAATCTGAAGAAGTCAAATTGTAAGCGGGATTTTTATTTAACCCTCGAACAATGCGACTTACCCACCCTTTTGGAAGATTTTGTAAAAGATTCTCTAGTTTTACGATGTCAGTCTTAGGCTCTAAGACGGCAAAAACGCTACTTCCAGAACCAGTCATTCGGGGTTTAGAACCCGGTAATGCTTGGCCAATCCAATCCAAAGCTTGCTTCACTTCAGGACAAATCCGCATCGCTACAGCCTGACAATCATTTGTTTGAAAGGACCATGGCGACGCAAGAAAGCCATCTATTGTAATCGGAGCGTGATCTCGGGTCAATTCTGGGTCATGAAAAATGCGTGTAGTAGCGATCCCCTGACCAGGAAAGAGGATCAAAAAATCCCGAGTTTCCAGGGCAATTTCTTGAATTGTCTCGCCAACTCCCTCAACAAAAGCGTTTTGGCCAAAGATGAAAAAGGGCACATCAGCGCCAAGCTCAAGACCCAGTTTGGCTAAAGCCTCTGTGCTTAATTGGAGGTCCCAAATCAGATTTAGGCCAATGAGGGTGGTAGCTGCATCAGAAGAGCCGCCACCCAATCCAGCACCCATGGGAATTTCTTTTTTGAGGTCAATCTCAATGCCACTTTCAACTTGGTAAAACTCTTTTAATAATCTTGCTGCACGAACAACCAAATCACTTTCCACGGGCACGCCAGGAAGCGGATTGATTCGACGCACTTCATTTTCGGAGATCGGCTTGAGGGTGAGGGTGTCACACCAATCAATCAATTGAAAAACGGATTGAAGTAAGTGGTAGCCATTAGGACGACGTCCAACGATGTGGAGAAAAAGATTAAGTTTTGCTGGTGAGTGCAGCGTTAAACCATTACTAGTCATTTGGATGATCAAATACCAAGCGTATATCAATAGAACCAATATTGGAGCTGCGAGTCATGGTGAGTTTATCCAAGCGATTGTTCTTGCCCCAGCCATAAACCAAATCCCAACCATCCTGGTTAATTTTGCTGACTTGACCTTGAGGATTCCTTTCAACGCTTGCCTCGCTACCTGGCCGCACTTCACCTCTTAGCCAATTTGATAATCCACGTGCAGGGAGCGGTAGGCCTAAAGTGTTTTGTACTAAGGTATCGGCATCGATAGCAGTCACTATTTGTCCGTCGCGCTCAAGGCTTGCTTCACCAGGCATGATTATTATTTTTGCAATCGAGCCGCCTACGGGATTTCGAATCTCTAAAGTATCTTTGAGTGCTTCTTGCGTCAAACTAAATCCACCTGAACCACCTTGATTTTGAGCTTCGGTAATACCGATGATTTTGACTGCAAAGCGGCCGTCCCAAGAGCTATTCGGAGGCTGTTCGGGGGTCGTCCAGTCAGGCTTTAAGCGCTTTAAGGTTTCTTTTAAAGTGGGGTTATTGGCATCAAGTTTTTGACCTTGGCGCCACATCTCTTCCGCTTCAGATTTGCGGTTCATAACCCACATTACTTCACCAGTATGCGCTGCGATATCGGCTTCAGGTTTCATCGTAAATGCTTCTTGAAGTTGCTCTAATGCAATTGCATTTTTCCCAAGGCGAAAATTTACCCAACCCAAACTATCTAAGATAAAGCTATCTTTAGGAGAAAGCTGATGTGCTTTACTAATTAGGGCAAAGGCTTCTGGTAATTTGATATTGCGATCCGCTAATGAGTAACCCAATGCATTTAAAGAATTTGCATCATTGGGGTTCTTGCGCAAAATCTCGCGTAAGGTTTTTTCCATAATATCCAAGCGCCCAGCCTTTTCGGCAGACATGGCATAGGTATAGAGGAGCCCTTGATCTTTTGGCGCTATTTTTACAGTCGAAGCAATCTCATAAAAAGCACGCAAAGCCTCAGTTTCATCTTTAGCTCTTGCGAGTAAGGCTTGCAATTGCAAAAGCAGCATTTCTTGTTGAGCAGGAGTTTGTTGACTCAATAATGCAATTGCGGGTTTCACAGCATCCGACCAGCGATTATTTAAAACTAGCAGAGTGATCAGTACCTCTTTTGGCTTTGTTTGGGATGCCGGCGATAGTTCATCCCAAGTTTTTGCTGCTTGAAGGGCTAAGTCAGGTGAGCCACCAGCAATCGCAATTTCCATGGCTCTTTGAGCTAGGCGAGGGTCTTTATATTGGCGCGCCATTTCAATATAGGTGTTGTAGGCTAAACCAGCATCTCCTCGTTGCAGGGCAATTTCGGAAGCCAGCACTTCAAATATCACCTGACCACCTTGCGCGCTATTTGCTGCGGTCTGAGCCTGGCTTGAAATAGCCGCCCCTAAGGTCAGCGCTAATAGGAGTAAGCCCTGAAAAAAGGGCTTTATTGTGAATTTGCTCATAAGCACATTCTAATCTGCGAATCTACAATGCATTTATGCCAGAACTTCCAGAGGTTGAAGTCACCAGATTAGGAATTGCCCCCCATATTCAGGGGCAAAAGCTAAGTGCCGTCAAAGTGATTGATGGACGTCTACGTTGGCCGGTACCTAGCAGCTTGCCCAAGATCCTTCCAGGTCAACAGGTGCACTCCATCGATAGACGCGGAAAGTACCTCTTAATTGAGCTAGACACTGGCCACTTGCTGATTCATTTGGGAATGACGGGAACGCTCAGGGTCTTGCCTCACTCTGATCCTTTGAAAATACACGACCGAATCACATTTGAATTTGGCAAGTTCAGTTTGCGCTTGCATGACCCTCGCAAATTTGGGGCAGTGTTATGGCACCCCAAAACAAATGGCGCGCTTGAGAAACATGTCCTCTTGCAAAAACTTGGAGTTGAACCATTTTCACCCGAGTTTGCGGGAGAGCTTGGCGCCCAAATTTTGTATCAAGCTTCTCGTAAAAGAAGTATTGCCGTTAAACAATTTCTCTTGGCTGGTCAAGCGGTGGTTGGTGTTGGAAATATTTACTGTTCAGAATGTTTGTTTAGAGCTGGCATTCATCCGGCAAAAGCGGCGGGTAAGTTAACCCGTCCGCAGTGTATTCGTTTAGCAGATGCAGTCAGAATCATTTTGAAAAAAGCGATTGATGCTGGTGGTAGTAGTTTGAAAGACTTTGTCAATAGTGAAGGTGATCCTGGTCACTTCATGGTTCAAACTAAGGTATATGACCGCAAAGGCTTACCCTGCAAGGTTTGCAAGACGCCGATCATCCAAATAGTGCAAGGACAACGATCAAGCTATTTTTGTCCCCAATGTCAAAAACGTTGATGGACAATTTTTCCAAGAAGCTAATTGCCTGGCACAAGGTCAGTGGACGCTCGGGTTTGCCTTGGCAAAATAATCGAGATCCCTATGCCGTATGGGTTTCTGAAATCATGTTGCAACAAACCCAAGTAGCGACCGTGCTAGAGCGCTACCCCCGTTTCATGAAGCGTTTTCCGACAGTGAAAAAATTAGCTGCAGCAGATATCGATGAGATACTAGCTGAGTGGGCTGGCTTAGGCTACTACTCTCGAGCTAGAAATTTGCATGCCTGTGCTAAGCAAGTGATGGAAGATTTTTCTGGAAAGTTTCCGAGCGATCCTTTGCTCCTTATGCAACTCAAAGGAGTTGGTCGCTCAACTGCGGGTGCCATTGCTGCATTTGCATTTCAGGAAAAGGCACCCATTCTGGATGCGAATGTCAAAAGAATTTTGGCGCGCTTATTTGCTATTGAAGGCGCAATACAAGAAAAGGTTGTGAATGATCGCCTGTGGGATTTAGCCACAGAATTGCTACCAAGGCATTCTCAGGATATGCCGGCCTATACGCAAGCATTGATGGATTTTGGGGCAACCTGGTGTACTTCGCGAAAGCCGGTGTGCATCACTAATGAGAAAAAATGCCCTTTTTCTAGGGATTGTCAGGCTAATTTAAGTAACCAAGTGCTAGCCCTTCCGCAAAAGGTAGTGAAGGCAAAATCTCCGGAATTTGATTGCAACATGTTATTGATTCGATTTGACAATACGGTTCTTTTGCAAAAGCGTCCTACTACGGCAATCTGGGGCGGCCTATGGTCCATACCAGAATCTCCATGGAAACCAAGATCTGCCGGACTTGGAAAGCCCCATACAGCCTTAAAGACATTATTGGAAGAGGCGCTACCTGACGAGAAGGGCCCTGTTTTACTAGAGTCCTTTGGGGGTTTAAAGCAAGGCCAACAGATCAAACACATTTTTACGCATCGCCGTCTATGGATGCAAATTTGGGAAGTGCATTCCTTAAAGCCTGTGGAATTGACGAGCCCACATTTTAAGTGGGTGCCCCTCAATCAATTAGGACGATACGGCCTGCCTCAACCAATTAAACTTTTATTGCAGGGATTGAGTCTAGTTCGCGGTGGCGGTCCAAAAAGTTAAGCTGCAGAGTATTTAACTCTTTATTTGCACGGAAGTATTCGCTAAGGCGGTTGACTAAATAGACAGAGCGATGCTGTCCGCCAGTACAGCCAATGGCTACTGTCAAATAGCTACGACCATCCGCTATGTATTGTGGCAACCATTTTTCAATAAATTGGGTAATGTCACTCTCCATGCTGATTACTTCCGGAATTTTTTCTAGAAATTCTTTTACTGGCTCATCGTTGCCGGTGAGAGGTCTTAAGACTTTGTCGTAATGGGGGTTTGGTAGGCAGCGAACATCAAACACTAGGTCCGCATCGCTGGGCACCCCTTTTTTAAATCCAAAGGATTCAAAAACAACAGTAAGCCCGAGCGGTTTGTCTTTCAGAAGATCCTGAATCCAAGAGCGCAATGCATGGGAAGGCAAATTACTTGTATCAATGCTATGTGCTTGGGCACGTAGCGGCTCGAGTAGGGCGCGCTCGTTATCAATGGCCTCAATTAGAGTAGTAGATTGAGTCTGGGTAGTGCTTTTGGAAAGCGGATGGCGTCGGCGAGTTTCTGAAAAGCGCTGCACCAATGTGTTGGTATCAGCGTTTAAGAAAACCACGCGCACCTGATGATGGCTGCGTAAATTTTCTAGGATGGAGGGCAGCTCGGCAATCGATTCACCACGCCGGGCATCAATCGCCACGGCTATACGCTCACTGTTTTCTTTCTCCAGAGTGTGAATGAGACTTTCTAAGAGTGAAACAGGCAGGTTATCCACACAGTCATAGCCTGCGTCCTCAAAAGCCCTTAGGGCAACTGATTTACCCGAGCCAGAGATTCCGGTAATCAGATTAATTTGCATGACTTAGAGTAAGCGCCCTTGCGTTTTTAAAGAATCGGCTTCAGCATTCATTTGAATGCGCTGACGTTCCATAAATTCTTTCAGCGTGTCAATTCCACGTAATTGCAAAATAGTATTCCGAACTGCTGCCTCCACCAACACTGCTAAGTTACGACCAGCAGCCACCTGAATTTTGACGGTACGAATAGGGAGGCCTAATACATTAATATGCTGTGCTTCTAAAGGAAGTCTTTCGAACTCGCCATCAGTTCTCCGAACGAGTTGCACGATCAGACGCAACTTGAGTTTGCGACGTACAGCGGTTTCGCCGAAGATAGTGCGAATATCGAGAAGACCTAGACCACGAACCTCAAGTAGGTTGCGTAAGATGACAGGGCAACGACCTTCAATGTAATCCGGGCCAAGACGTGCAAAATCAACAGCATCATCAGCAACCAAACCATGCCCACGAGAAATGAGCTCAAGACCCAATTCGCTTTTGCCGAGACCTGAGTCACCGGTTAGCAAAACACCTAGACCTAAAATATCCATGAATACACCATGCATCGTGATTTGGGGCGCACCAATTTTGGTTAAGTAAGTGCGCAGATGGTCGATGACCTCTGCCGCAGAGATATTGGTAGTGAATAAAGGTGTTGAAGAGCGCTGGCAAAAGAGTTGAAGATCGGGGTCTGCAGATTTGCCATCAGCCACAATGACGCAAGGCGGAGTTTTAGAAATTAAGTTGGCAATCTGCTCCTGCCGCTGTTTGGGATCTAAGGCCGCATGGTAATCCACTTCTTGAACGCCAAAGATCTGAATGCGACTTGGATGTATCAGGTTTAAGTGACCTACTAAGTCAGAGCTAGCCGCAGCAGCCCTCACAGCTTCAATTGGGAAAGTGCGATCGGCACCTTCTAAGCCGCCGATCCAGGAAAGCTTGAGATCTGAAACATTGTCATCAAAGATTTGCTGAGCGTTTACTCCCTCTAGAAGTAATGGCTGCGTCATTTTGTTTTACCCCATTGCTGCAATAGCTCGCATACTTTGATTGGATCATTTGCAGATGACAAAAATTGACGGGCATCTGCATCGGACAGTAATTGGGCGATAGAAGATAGGATTTCTAAATGCTGTTGAGTTGCTTTTTCTGGCACTAACAAAAAAATCAGAATGGAAACTGGTTCCCCATCTGGCGCAGCGAACTCAATTGGGTCTTTTAGTTTTAGTAAGGCAGCAATGGGCTGCTTGAGGCCTTTCACGCGACCATGGGGGATGGCAACACCTGCACCAAGTGCGGTAGATCCTAAATCTTCACGTGCATTTAGAAAGTCAACAATAGCGCTAGCTTCAAGACCAGACTGCTTGGAGAATAGGCCGCCAGCGGCTGCAAATGCATCAGCCCTGCTTTTGGCAGGATTGTCTAATGCAATGCAGTCAGGGGTAAAAAGATTTATCAGGGCATTCATGTGAATTGATTATAGGTGTCCTGACATTCGGGATTACTCAAATCGCTTATCGTGATGGTGATCTTGGAGCTTTTCTTTGTGCTTTACAACTTGGCGCTCGAGTTTGTCAACCACTGCATCCATTGCGTGGTATAGATCGGCATTGTGTGCTTCAGCGAATAATTCTTTACCTTTGAGGTGAATGGTTATCTCGGCACTTTGACGGAGTTCCTTTTCTTTGGCGTTATCCACAACGAGAAAGGCGGAAGCATCAATGACATGGTCAAAGTGCTTACGAATTTTGGCCATCCCAGCCTCAAGGTGCGTACGCATGGCTGGTGTTACTTCCAGATGGCGGCTATTAATTTTTAAATTCATTAGCATCTCCTCTTATATATGCTTGCGCAGGCTCATGCATGGGGTGCGCAGCAAGCCCCTAAAATGATTTGAACAGTATTTTTTTGAAAGAAACTTCATGAACCTCCAGCGTATCAGCGAATTTGCTGAAAACCAAGAGGGGAAGTCACTTTTATTGCATAAATTGCCAGGCAAGCGATCTAGCTTACATTCGGAAGTTTTCGCCTAAGTAGACTCTACGCACGGCGTCGTTTTGGATAATCTGGTCAGGCTTACCCTCAGCCAGGACGCTACCCTCACTGATGATGTAGGCGTGGTCGCAAATACCGAGGGTTTCACGAACGTTGTGGTCGGTAATGAGTACGCCTATTTGGCGATCCCGAAGGAAGCGCACAATCCGCTGAATTTCCCCAACGGCAATAGGGTCAACACCAGCAAATGGCTCATCTAACAAGATAAATTTCGGCTGAGAAGCCAGGGCCCTCGCAATCTCAACCCGTCGGCGCTCTCCTCCAGACAATGATAGGGCTGGATTGTTGCGTAGATGGCTGATTTGCAGTTCGCCCAAAAGCTCGTCAAGGCGCGCAGCAATATCCGCTTTGCTAAGGGGTTTGCCACCTTGTACTTGGAGCTCAAGAACTGCCTGAATATTCTCAGCAACATTGAGCTTTCTAAAGACAGAGGCTTCTTGGGGAAGATAGGATAAGCCCATACGCGCACGCTCATGGATAGGCAAGTGAGTGATATCTGCGCCATCTAAAACAATGTTTCCGCCATCGAGTGGAACTAGGCCAACGATCATATAAAACGAAGTGGTTTTACCAGCGCCATTCGGGCCCAGGAGGCCTACAACTTCACCACATTTTACTTGGATAGAAACGTCACGAACGACAGTACGAGAGCCGTAACGTTTTTTTAAATTGTGGGCCGTGAGTGTTGCCGCCTGATTGGGTTGCACTAAATCCGTTGTCATTTCTCTAATGTGGCTTTTCTTCTCGGTGAAAGGATTGCTCTAGCCAAGGGCAGATCATCCGGCTTTGCATTTGTTGGAGGTGTAACTCGATAGTACTGCTTTACATCGTCGTATTCAATTTTCCAGCCACGCAATTGATCTAGCATCTGCATGTTTAAAAGGCGCTTGAGCTTCGCATCACCAGTTAATGTGAGGATTTCGGTTTTAGCGTTGTAGACAACTTGACTTGCTTGCCCTTGCATGAATTCGTCTGCTAAACCTTCGCGACGTTGCCTAAAGGAGGCGACTGCATCGGGTGTGCCCTTAACGTCTACAGATTCGTAGCCTTCGGGGTCAACCTGAATGTGGCCATCTTCACCGGTAATCACAATGCTGCCTTTGATGAGTAACACTTGCCCGTTCAAATCATAAATTTGTTGCACGTCATTTACAGAAACTTTTTCTGCTTCAAGAATAATGGGCTTATCTTGATCCGCCTTTTCAGCGTTAACATCTCCCGCCTGGGTAAGGAGCGATGAGAACAATACAACAGCAAAGCGGAGGTTTGGATAAGTTACTTTATGCATTTATTGAGTTACACGGGGCGCTCGTTCAATCCGTCCTTTAACTTGACCGGATAGCATCATACTTTGTTGAACATTATCAAAGATACCGCCTTCAGTAGAGTTCATGACCGACATACCCTGCTCAAGAGTGATGGGCTTATTGGTTTCGATAATGTCATCATTAATGAGCACCTTAAAATAACTTGAAGTTGCTAGCATGCGTAGGGTGGCTGGCTCTGTTGCGCTAGCTGCTTGGGCTGGCCGAAAGATCGATGCATTATTGAATAAATCCAAAATCGTGAGGTCGCCATCAAGATGTCCGGTATCTGATTTCACGGTCACTGGCGCTTTCTCGGCTTGAAAGAGGCGCATCTGCGGAGTGACAATGTCAATTGAAGCATCATCATCATAATGAATCACTTTCTTGCCCAGAATTCGATATTTGGTAGCGCCGAACTCATTGAGTGCATTAAGCGCGCCATCGTTTATGGTGTAGTCAGGTTCATGGAGCCTGGCACGCTCAAGGGCAGATTTTTCTGCTGGAGTATTTTTTTGGACCAACCAAAAAGTAGCTAAGGTTAGAGCGCCCATGAAAATCAATGGCATTAGGCGCAATAGGGTGCGACCAATGCCGAGTTTGATTTGTCGAGAATTTAATTGCATTACTTAGCTTTTGGCCTTCTTCAGCAACTCTTCATAGCGGTTCTGGGCTTTCAGAATGAGGTCACAGAGTTCCCGGACTGCACTATTGCCGCCAGTGTGGGTGGTGACTAGATGGGCAAACTCTTTTACTGCTTCATGTGCTTGAGCAGGACAGACTCGCATTCCGGCATTCTTCATCATCGCAAGATCAGGCCAGTCATCGCCCATCACCGCGCAATCCGCCATATTAAGTCCAAGCGCTTTAAGCACTTGATCTAATGCCAACGCTTTATTTTCTACGCCCATATGAACCTGCTTGATTCCAAGCTCTTCACAGCGAGACAAAACCATTTTGGAGTTTCGGCCAGTGATGATCGCCGTTGGAATACCACACTGCTCTAATAATTTAATACCCAGACCATCTTGAATATCAAATCCCTTGAGCGATTCTTTGCCATCCGCACCAATCCAAACCTGGCCATTGGTGAGAACGCCATCCACGTCTAACACGAGTAGTTTGACTTTGCCAGCGCGATCCCATGCTTGTGGATATTGCGCAAGAGGGTTGGTGTTGTGAGTATTAAAAGCGCTAGACATAAAAGTTCATCTAAGTAAGAGGCTGGATTAAATTACTTTGGCGGCAAATAAATCGTGCAGATTGAGGGCGCCCAATAATTGTCCATTGCGATCGGTTACCACTAAATGATTGATGCGATGTTTCTCCATCATCTCGATGGCCTCTTCTGCCAGAAGCTCCGGTGGAATCGTGCGAGGACCAGGCCTAGTAGCGCTTTTGAGGGTAAGTGCATCTAGATTAGTGCTCTTTTCTAGTAAGCGACGCAAGTCACCATCTGTCAGAATGCCAAACACTGTGTTGCCTTTTTCTAAGGTCACGACCATACCCATCCGCTTTGAAGTCATTTCTAAAAGGGCATCTTGTAAAGAAGCCTCTATAGAAATCTTTGGCGTATCTTCAAAGCTGCGCATGACTTCACTGACATGCATTAATTGTTTGCGACCAAGTCTGCCGCCAGGATGTGAGCGTATGAAATCCTCTGCTTCGAAACCTCTGGCATCTAAGAGCGCAACCGCTAAAGCATCACCCATTGCCAAGGCAGCAGTAGTGCTTGATGTTGGCGCTAGATTGAGAGGGCAAGCTTCTTTTTCAACACTCGTATCCAGATGGGCATCTGCTAACTTTGCTAAAGAGGAGTTCGGAGCGCCGGTGAGCGCAATGAGTTTTGCACCGGTACGCTTGACGATGGGGACAATAGTTAAGAGTTCATCGGTCTCGCCAGAATTCGAAAGAGCGACAAACACATCCTCTCGAGTCACCATACCTAAATCACCATGACTGGCTTCTGCTGGATGGACAAAAAAGGCAGGGGAGCCTGTAGAGGCAAAAGTAGCGGCAATTTTGCGAGCAATGTGACCAGATTTGCCGATACCCGAAACCACAATTCTGCCCTTGCAAGCATGGAGTAGTTCAACGGCTAGCACAAGGGCATCTGCATTGGCGCCTTCAAGGCGGTCGCGCATGGTTTGCAGCGCAGCAGCCTCAATAGTGAGGGTGTCGCGCGCAAGCTTTAGGGTACGTTCACGAGTCTTAGCTATCATCAAGTAAGTATATGCCGTCAGTCCTTCAGTTAACTCTCATTCTCTTGGCCTCTGGTGTGGCCGGAGTGGTTATTTTCCGCTATTTTGGCTTACCCCCGATTTTGGGCTATTTGGCCATTGGGGTACTCATAGGCCCCCATGCCCTGGCCTTCGCGAATGATTCGGCTACGGTGAAGTATTTGGCTGAATTTGGGGTGGTTTTCCTGATGTTTTCGATCGGGCTTGAATTCAACCTTCATAAGCTGCGGTCAATGCGCAAGATCGTATTTGGGCTTGGTGTCAGCCAAGTCATCTTGACCATGCTCTTGGCTGTTCCCGCTAGTCTTCTGATGAACTGGATTTATCCGATTTCATGGCAAGCTGCGATTGCTCTAGGCGGAGCCCTAGCGATGTCATCCACTGCCATTGTCACTAAGCTGATTTCAGATCGAGCTGAATTAGAAACCGAGCATGGTCGCAATGTCGTAGGTATTTTGTTATTCCAAGATTTGGCCGTGGTATTCCTGTTGATTTTGCTGCCGTCTCTGGGTAAAAATCCTTCAGACTTATTTGTTGCTCTCACGACGGCCTCCATCAAAATCACGATCGCCTTAGTGCTCATTTTCTTTATTGGCCAATCACTCATGAGCCATTGGTTCAAGTTGGTCGCTAAGTTACGGTCACAAGAGCTATTCATGTTAAATCTCTTGTTAATCGTGTTGGGGATGGCGGGTCTAACAGAGTACTTTGGTTTGTCATTAGCGCTTGGCGCATTCTTGGCTGGCATGTTGATTTCAGAAACGCCATACCGCCATCAGGTTGAAGAAGACGTTAAACCATTCCGCGATGTCTTACTAGGACTTTTCTTTATTACGATTGGTATGCTGCTGGATTTGAATGTCATCCGCGAGCAGTGGCTGTTAGTTATGCTTTTATTAATAGGGCCATTGATATTCAAGTTTGGTCTGATTGCTTTGTTATCCCGGGTCTTTGGCTCTAGTCCTGGGATATCGATTAGGACCGGCTTATGTCTAGCTCAGGCCGGAGAGTTTGGATTTGTATTGCTGACTCAAATTGATGGCTTAGATTTAATTGATCCAGTCTTGAGCCAAGCAATACTTGCTGCGATGCTGATCTCTATGTTCGGCGCTCCCTTCCTAATTGAATACAGCGATCGCATCGCAATGCGTTTCTCAAACAATGAGTGGTTATTGCAATCTCTTGCTTTAACACGAGTTGCCGCAAAAAGTGTGCGCAATGAAAATCATGTATTGATTTGTGGTTTTGGCCGTTCAGGTCAAAGCTTGGCGCGCATGCTTGACCAAGAAAAGATTCCTTATATCGCTTTAGATTTGGATCCTGATCGCGTAAAAGAAGCTGCCGCTGCAGGAGATAACGTGGTCTATGGTGATGCGAGTCGTGAGAACTATCTAGTGGCCGCTGGACTCTCCAGAGCGAAAGCAGTAGTGATTACTTACGCTGATACCGCAGCAAGCCTGCGGGTCTTGCGACAAGTGGAACAATTGCGTCCCGGTATGACGGTGCTAGTGCGAACACGAGATGATGCTGATATTAAGAAGCTGCAAGCTGCTGGCGCCACAGAGGTAGTGCCTGAGCTCATTGAGGGCAGCCTGATGATTGCTTCTCATGTCTTACTCATGATGGGCGTTCCAATGCGTAAGGTAGTCAGACGCATTACTAGTGCGCGCGAAGCACGTTATAGCTTATTGAGGGGGTATTTCCGAGGCTCTGCAGATGACGACTTTGGGTCGAATGAATCTTGGCGTCTGCATACGATTACCTTATTGCCGCACTCCCAAGCAGTTGGCAAGGCCTTGAGTGAACTTAAACTTGAGGATGACGGGGTTAATGTGCAAGCTGTGCGCCGCAAGGAGGCCAACTCAGACTATGTCAAGTTAGCCCTCAGTCCAGAGCTCATCCTGCAGGCGAATGACATTTTGGTGATCTCAGGTAATTCAGAGGCAACCGATTTGGCTGAAGCAAAGTTACTCTGAGATATGCCTAGTCTACCAATGACTTCTTTTTCTTAACGGGCGGAGCTTTACGAGTGAGCAAGGGGGCTAAGTAATGACCAGTAAAGCTCGCTTCATTCTTGGCAACTTCTTCAGGCGTACCGGTAGCAATAATTAGCCCACCTCCAGCGCCGCCTTTGGGTCCTAAATCAATTATCCAGTCAGCAGTTTTGATCACATCTAGGTTGTGCTCAATGATGACAATCGTGTTGCCTTGCTTCTTAAGTGTTTGGATAACCGTTAACAAAAGTTGAATGTCATGGAAATGCAAACCGGTTGTTGGTTCGTCTAGGATATACAGCGTTCTACCTGTATCCCGTTTGGATAATTCCAAGGAAAGCTTTACTCGTTGGGCCTCACCGCCTGATAGGGTTGTTGCGCTTTGTCCTAGTTTGACATAGCCTAGGCCAACATCTAACAGGGTTTTGAGTTTGCGTTTAACAACTGGTACAGCTTCAAAAAATTCATGTGCTTGTTCAATCGTCATCGAAAGGACTTCATGAATATTCTTGCCCTTGTAACGAATATCTAAAGTTTCCCGGTTGTAACGTTTTCCGTGGCACACATCGCAAGGTACGTAGACATCTGGTAGGAAGTGCATCTCTACTTTGAGAACGCCATCACCTTCACAAGAGTCGCAGCGACCACCTTTGACGTTAAAAGAGAAGCGGCCAGCTTCGTAGCCACGCTCACGTGACGCTGGCACGCCTGCAAAGAGTTCACGAATTGGGGTAAAGAGACCTGTGTAGGTAGCGGGATTTGAGCGCGGCGTTCTACCAATCGGGGATTGATCAACGCTAATCACTTTATCGAAATGCTCCAGACCCTTGATTGCATCATGCGCTGCTGGCTCTGCATTGGAGCCATACAGATGATGGGCTACTGCATGATGCAAAGTATCGTTGATTAAGGTCGATTTACCTGAGCCTGAAACCCCCGTTACGCAAGTGAGTAATCCAACTGGAATTTTGGCGTGCACTGATTGCAGGTTATTTCCGCGTGCGCCAATGATTTCTAGAAAGCGATCATTCACAGGGATGCGTTTTTCAGGAACGGCAATTGCTTCACGACCAGAAAGATAGGCGCCAGTTAAGGAATTGGGATTTGCTTCTACTTCCGCTGGAGTGCCTTGGGCAACAATCTCTCCGCCATGAATACCAGCACCGGGGCCAATATCAATGACCCAGTCAGAAGCGCGAATCATATCTTCATCGTGCTCAACTACTAAGACACTGTTGCCTAAGTCACGTAAGTGTTTTAGCGTGCCGATGAGTCGGTCATTATCACGTTGATGGAGACCAATCGAGGGCTCATCTAAGACATACATCACGCCCGTTAAGCCAGAGCCAATTTGGGAGGCTAGGCGAATCCGCTGGGCTTCTCCGCCAGAAAGGGTATCGGCACTTCGTTCAAGGGATAGATAATCTAGACCTACATCGTTCAAAAAGCGCAAACGCGCACTGATTTCTTTCACAATCTTGTCGGCAATTTCTCGTTTGGCACCCTTCAGTTCAAGCGCTTCGAAATATTCTTTTGCTTCTTTAAGGGGTAAGGCGCTGATTTCATAAATGGCGCGCGATTGTTTTTTATCACCCACTTTGACAAAGCGCGCCTCTTTACGAAGGCGGCTACCATTACATTCTGGACAGGTCTGTACATTTTGGTAGCGTGCAAGTTCTTCACGGACCGTCATCGAATCGGTTTCGCGATAACGTCTTTCGAAGTTCGCTACGATCCCTTCAAAGGCATGTTCCCGAATACTATTCTTGCCCCGTTCATTAATGTATTCAAACGGAATGGTGACATCACCAGAGCCCAACAAGACCAGATCCTGTTGCTTCTTGGAGAGGGTCTCAAATGGCTTCTCCACATCAAAGCCACCATGCTTAGCCAGGGTCTGCAGCAGTTTGAAGTAGAACTGATTGCGCCGATCCCAGCCTTTAATGGCACCAGAGGCTAGTGATAAATCAGGGTGGGCCACAATCCTTTTAGGGTCAAAGAAAGATTGATGTCCAAGACCATCACAAGATGGACAAGCACCCATCGGGTTGTTAAATGAAAAGAGACGTGGCTCTAATTCTTGAAGCGAGTATGAGCAAACCGGGCAAGCAAACTTACTAGAGAAAATCATTTCTTTGCCAGTATCCATATCGACAATCATGGCTTTGCCGTCAGCAAGACGAAGAGCGGTCTCGAAAGATTCGGCAAGACGTTGCTGAATATCAGGGCGCACTTTAATGCGATCAACCACCACTTCAATTGAATGCTTATCGTTTTTCTTTAGTACTGGTAGTTGGTCAACTTCAAATATTTCTGCTTTAGCAGCATTAGCTGTACCGCCTCCAGAGCGGACGCGAAAGCGAACAAAGCCTTGTGCTTGCAGGTCCTGGAAGAGGTCGACGAATTCGCCTTTACGCTCACTGACAACGGGAGCAAGAATCATTAACTTGGTATCTTCAGGCATCGATAGCACGGTATCGACCATTTGAGAAACGCTTTGCGCTTCTAGAGGAAGATCATGATCGGGACAATGTGGTGTACCTGCACGGGCAAAGAGTAAGCGTAGGTAATCGTGGATCTCTGTAACCGTACCCACTGTCGAGCGTGGGTTATGGCTCGTTGCTTTTTGCTCAATCGAAATCGCTGGCGAGAGTCCTTCAATCGTATCAACATCAGGTTTTTCCATTAGCTGCAAAAACTGACGCGCATAAGCAGAGAGTGACTCCACATAACGACGCTGGCCTTCAGCATAGAGCGTATCAAAAGCCAATGAGCTCTTACCTGAACCGGATAAGCCAGTCAGCACGACGAGTTTCTCTCTAGGAATGTCTAGATTGATGTTTTTGAGGTTGTGGGTGCGTGCACCGCGGATCTTAATTTCGTTATTCATGATTTTTTAGCGTAACTTGTTAATATAGCTCTTTCCCATGAATCCTTCTGAACTTCGCTCTACTCTGGCCTTAGCAGGCATCTTTGGCCTCCGAATGCTGGGCCTTTTTCTGCTTTTGCCGGTCTTTAGCATTCATGCACGGGGCTTGCCGGGTGGAGAGCACGCTCTTTGGGTAGGCCTATCCCTTGGGATTTTCAATATTGTTCAGGCTTGCTTCTATATTCCCTTGGGGCGCCTTTCCGATCGCATTGGCCGCAAACCAGTAGTTTTATGGGGACTTTCCTTATTTGTAGCTGGTGCCCTGATCTGTGCTGCCAAGAATGATCTCCTATGGATCACTATTGGGCGTGGGATTATGGGGGCAGGGGCGGTATCGGCTGCTATTTCAGCCTGGGTCGCTGACCTGACCAGAGAGCAGGTTCGGACTCGAGCCATGGCCTTAGTAGGCGGCAGTATTGCCCTCTCATTTGCATTATCTCTAGTAATCGCTGCACCGATCTATCGACTGATGAGCCTGAGTGGAATTTTTCTTGTGCTGGCGATTCTTGGCGTGATTGCTATGTTTGTTACTTATTATGTTTTGCCAAGTAATGGGATAGTAGTCAAAGTACAGCAAGCTTCTTTAAAAGAAGTTTTTTTCGTTCCAGAGCTCATGCGTCTCAATTTTGGCGTCTTTTTCCTGCACGCAACTCAAGTAGCAATGTTTCTGGTAATGCCACATCTATTAGTAGACGCTGGTTTACCTCTAGCTGAGCATTGGATGATTTATTTATCAGTGGTTTTGCTTTCATTTGCCCTAATGGCGCCTATTTTGATTGTTGGTGAGAAACATCAGCGTTTAAGACCCGTTTTTTTATTGGCAATCATTTTTCTTTTTATTGCTGAGATTTTATTTTCTCAGGCGAACTCAATCATTTTGATTGCGGCCACTTTATTGATTTATTTTGTCGGATTTAACTTACTCGAAGCATTGTTGCCCTCTTTGGTATCGCGTTTCGCTAATCAATCAAAAGGGGCTGCCTTAGGTATTTTTAATACCTCGCAATCAATTGGGTTGTTTTTTGGGGCCGCGGTTGGAGGATATTTAATCGATATCCTTGGCGATATATCGGTCTTTCAGATCAGTGCGGCGCTCTTATTTGGCTGGCTTATAATTGCTTGGTCAATGGGTGAAATGCCTGTGAGGTCAGCAAAATCAAAGGAAGTAGCCATAGAGACATCGCCTTAGCTTTATTTTTTAGCAGTAATAACGGTAGTATTTTTCTTCGGGAGACAACATGGCTTCGGTAAATAAGGTCATCATCGTAGGTAACGTAGGACGTGATCCAGAAACGCGTTATATGCCAAGCGGCGACGCTGTTACGAATATTTCAGTAGCAACTTCAGATCGCTACAAAGACAAACAAACTGGCGAAATGAAAGAAACCACAGAATGGCATCGTGTTGCATTCTTTGGCAAGCTTGCAGAAATCGCTGGTCAGTACCTCAAAAAAGGTTCACAGGTGTATGTTGAAGGTCGTTTGCGCACTCGCAAATGGACTGATGCTAGTGGCCAGGAAAAGTATTCCACTGAGATTGTTGCTGACACAATGCAGATGCTTGGCGGCAAGCCAGTAGGCGGAAGCGGTGACGGTGGCGAAAGCTATGCACGCTCAAAGCCGGCTGAGCAGTCTGCTCCAGCATCTTCAAATGCCGCATCACTCGGCGCAATGGATGACGATATTCCGTTCTAAGAACGTCTCATTCATTCAACGGTAATTTGATGGTGAGTTGAGTCGCAAAACCCCCTTCTAGGATTTCCTACAAGGGGTTTTTATTTACTTCAATTCAAAATAGATTTTTTATTGTCGTGCATGGCGAACATTTTCAGGCCATGGAGAGTTGTGATCAGTTCTGAATGGGTTGATGTCTAGGCCACCGCGTCGGGTATAGCGGGCATAAACAGATAGCTTGTCAGGTTTGCACTGGCGTTTGATGTCGCAGAAGATGGTTTCGACACAATGTTCATGAAACTCACCTAATTGCCTAAAGCCGATGAGGTAGCGCAATAAGCCCTCCTCTAAGATGGGGCGACCTTGATAACGGATTTGTACACTAGCCCAGTCGGGTTGCCCAGTTACGGGGCAATTCGATTTAAGTAAATGCGAAACAAGACATTGCTCAATCGGACCAAAGTCTTCATTGATGCCAAGTAGTGAGGGGTCGGCTGGCAGACTCGGATCAACCTCAATATCCAGACGATCCATCAAAACCCCGCCCATTTCTTGCATCCCTTTTTTGGCAACTAGTTCAGTTGAATGAATACGAGTGGTGATTTTGCTACCAGCAACTGTGGATAGGTCTGTGATGAGCCTTTCTTTGACTTCATTCTCATCCTCAAAGCGCGTGTTGTTGAGGCTATTGAGATAAAGCTTGAATGATTTGGACTCGATCATGTTGGGAGAGTCGGCTGGAATCTGAAATTCTGCTAAAGCGATTTGGGGCTTCCCTTTTTTATTCAGCCAGCTCAGCTCAAATGCATTCCAAATATCGACACCCACAAATGGCAGAGCTTGGTCTTCTTTCAGGTCTAGTTTTTTACGATTCTCTATTCTGGGAATAGGAAAGAGCAAACTTGGATCGTATTGATCTGGGTATTGCGTAGTTTGTCCAAGTGAAAGTGTTGCCATGAATTACTCTATTTATCTTTGGGCCTATTCGAAACGCCTGACACCACATGGCCAGTAGGCGCTACTGAAGCGGCTGATTGGCAATGACCGGTTTGATCATCAAAGAAAAAATCCGGCTCAAATTCGCGGAGGAATTCGCTCTTGGATAGACCACCTAAGAACATAGCTTCATCCACATCAATTCCCCACGCCATGAGAGTTCGGATCGCACGCTCATGCGCGGGTGCAGAACGGGCAGTGACTAAGGCAGTGCGAATACGCATACCGTTCTCGCTAGTAGAGCGTTGCAGTCTGTGCAGCGCTTCTAGCAAGGGCTTAAAAGGCCCAGGTGGCAATGGAATATCCACCTTCTTACTCTCATGATCAACAAAAGCCTCAAGTCCTTTGTTCTGGAAGACCTGTTCAGCTTCGTCAGAGAAGAGTACAGCGTCTCCGTCAAAGGCAATACGGATTTCATTAGGGTGCGATTCTGCAGTTTTGCTGGATTCTGGGTAGACACGTGCTGCAGGAAAACCTGCATCAATCGTTGCTCTCACATCATCTTCATTGGCTGACAAGAATAGGTTGGCATGCAGTGAGCGAAGATAGTGATAAGGAGGGCGCCCTCTTGTGAAAACACCGCGCTCGAGGTGTAAACCATGATGCTCAGCGGAGCGGAATACCCTTAAGCCACTGACCGGGTCATTCCGCGAGAGAATCACTACCTCTACACGTTGTTCACCTTCTTCATTAAAAGCCAATAGTTTTTTTACTAGCGGAAATGCCACGCCTGTTTGTGCAGCCTCACCAAGACGTTCGAGTTGCAATTTCATATAGGCACTGTCATCGGTCGACTCAAAGATACGATTTTCTTCTTCAAAGTCAAACAGGGCGCGTGAAGAGATCGCAACGACGAGCTTTCCGGTGAGTGAGTATGACATCTTGTGAGTGAACTCTTATTTAAGGAAGAGGCGGTAAGCGGGATTATTGCTTTCATCCCAATGTGGATAGCCTAGACTAGATAAGAAGTTTTGGAATTTCTTCTGCTCATTCTTGGGAACTTGAATACCCACCAGAATACGACCGTAGTCAGCGCCATGATTACGGTAGTGAAACAAGCTGATATTCCAGTTAGGCGCCATACTAGTTAAAAACTTCATCAATGCACCTGGGCGCTCTGGGAACTCAAAGCGATAGAGTAATTCGTCTTTCGCTAGCGCAGAGTGCCCACCAACCATATGGCGTAAATGCGTTTTCGCCAACTCATCATGAGTCAGGTCAATGGTTGCAAACTTCGCCTTAGTGAAGTGCTTTGCAATCGCTACGCTGTCGCCCGCTTTTTGGGTGCTGATACCCACAAATATATGCGCTTCGCTTTGATCGCCAATGCGATAGTTAAATTCAGTGACATTACGTTTGCCAAGTAACTGACAAAAGCGTTTAAAGGAGCCACGTTCTTCGGGGATGGTGACTGCAAATACGGCTTCACGGAATTCGCCAACATCTGCACGCTCCGCCACAAAGCGCAGACGGCTAAAGTTCATATTGGCACCACAAGCAACAGCAACTAAAGTTTTTTTCTTGATTCGCTTTTTCTCAACATACTTCTTCATACCGGCTATAGCCAAGGCCCCAGCAGGCTCAAGAATGCTGCGAGTATCAGTAAAGACGTCGTTAATGGCAGCACAGATCTCATCGGTATCTACTAAGACGATTTCATTCACTACCTTTTTGCAGATGCGAAAAGTTTCCTTGCCGACTAATTTCACAGCAGTGCCATCAGAGAACAACCCCACATCTTTCATCTCAATACGCTTATTGGCTTTGAGTGAGCGATTCATCGCGTCCGAGTCTGAGGCTTGTACGCCAATCACTTTCGTTTTTGGACTCACGGCTTTGACATATTCACCGATTCCGGAAATGAGTCCGCCACCACCAATAGCGACAAATACTGCTTCAATGGGTTCTTGGCATTGCTGAAATATTTCTTGTGCAATCGTGCCTTGTCCGGCAATAACATCAGGGTCATCAAATGGGTGTACAAAAGTCAGCCCCCGTTTTTCTCCTAAGGCCTCTGAGTACTTAAAGGCGTCGCTGTAGGACTCGCCATGAAGAATGATTTCTACCCAAGAACCACCTCTGGCCTTAACAGCGTCAATTTTCAAGCTAGGCGTGGTGATGGGCATCACGATCACTGCCTTGCATTTCATCTTGGCTGCGGAAAGGGCGACACCTTGGGCGTGATTACCAGCGGAAGCAGATATAACACCCCGTTTGAGGGCCTCTGGGGGGAGATGGGCCATCTTGTTATAGGCGCCACGGAGTTTGAAGGAGAAAACCGGCTGGTTATCCTCCCTTTTGAGTAGGACCTGATTGCCCAAACGCTTAGTGAGTTCTGGGGCGAGTTGGAGCTCAGTTTCCCTGGCTACGTCATAGACGCGAGCCGATAAAATTTTCTTTAAATAGTTCGTTGCCATCCAATGAGCGTACCACGGATGGCTCCTAAGCCCTTAGATTTGCAAGGGTTTATCCCTTTGAGCAACAACTTCCCCCATTTCCTGCCACTATCAGGTTCGCTCAATTAAAATGATCATTTACTAAATATGTTGCTATGAACGCCCCATTAGGTTTGAACCAGTTGTTAGACGCTGAGGCGGGATCTCCCCGCTTGCGTGAAATTCCCTACAACTACACCTCCTTTTCTGACCGAGAGATTGTGATTCGCTTGTTAGGCGAGGAGTCATGGCGCGTTCTAAATGATTTACGGGGCGTACGCCGCACCGGCCGTTCTGCTCGAATGTTATTTGAAATCTTGGGTGATATTTGGGTGGTGCAACGCAATCCATTTTTACAAGACGATCTTTTAGACAACGCTGATCGCCGCAAGCAGTTGGTGGACGCCTTATGGCATCGCTTAGGCGAGGTGAAGAAACGCAATAGTGGTGACTCAGCTGAGCAAGTAGAAATTTTATTGAGCGCAGCTGATCGCGCGATTGAAAATTTTGCGAATGGCTTTAAGGAAGTCGAACAAATTCGCAAACGCGCTCGTAAGGAACTAGGGCGTCATACCGCCAGTGACAATATTTGTTTTGATGGCGTGTCTCGTGCTGCGCACGTTACTGATGCAACAGATTGGCGGGTAGAGTTTCCATTGGTTGTTCTGAAACCGGATTACGAATCTGAAATTCCTGGGCTGGTTAAGACGTGTGTGGAATTAGGCCTCACGATTATTCCTCGTGGAGGTGGTACTGGCTATACCGGTGGTGCAATTCCTTTATACGCAATGTCTGCAGTTATCAATACCGAGAAGCTCGAGCAAATTGATGGTGTAAAGAGTAAGCGTCTGCCTGGAGTTGATCATGAGGTCTCTACCATCTTTACTGGTGCTGGTGTTGTCACTCGCCGCGTATCTGACGCTGCAGAGCATGCGGGTCTTGTCTTTGCGGTTGATCCTACATCAGCGGATGCAAGTTGCATCGGTGGCAATATTGCCATGAATGCTGGTGGTAAAAAAGCGGTTCTCTGGGGAACTGCTCTCGATAATCTCGCTAGTTGGCGCATGGTGGATCCGCAAGGAAATTGGCTGGACGTTGTTCGCCTTGAGCATAACCTTGGCAAGATCCATGACGTTGCCACTGTCCGTTTTCAATTAACTTGGTCTGATGGCAATAGCGAACCTGGACAACGAATCCTGAAAACGGAATTATTGGAAGTGGAAGGCAAGCGTTTTCGGAAAGAGGGTTTAGGTAAAGACGTTACGGATAAATTTTTATCTGGCTTGCCGGGTGTGCAAAAAGAAGGTTGCGATGGTTTGATTACTAGCGCAACCTGGATATTGCATCGCATGCCAAAATTCATGCGTACGGTTTGCCTAGAGTTCTTTGGCCAGGCACGTGAGGCAATTCCGAGCATCGTTGAAATCAAAGCGTATGTAGATGGTTTAAGCAAGCAGGGTGGACCTATTCTGGCGGGTCTAGAACATCTGGATGATCGCTATCTAAAGGCAGTGGGCTACTCCACTAAATCAAAGCGGAATAGCTTGCCGAAGATGGTATTGATTGGTGATATCGCGGGCGATGATGAGGCTGCTGTAGCAGCGGCGACCAGTGAAGTGGTACGGATGGCGAATTTGCGCGTCGGTGAGGGATTTGTAGCGGTAAGCCCTGAAGCGCGCAAGAAATTCTGGCTAGATCGTGCTCGCACTGCTGCGATTGCACGGCATACCAATGCTTTTAAGATTAACGAAGACGTTGTAATCCCCTTGCCCCGTATGGGTGAGTACACTGACGGCATCGATCGCATCAATATTGAGTTATCCCTCAAAAACAAATTACAAATCCTAGACGGCCTGGAATTATTCTTGAAAAAGAGTGCCTTGCCATTAGGTAAGAGCGATGCAGAGTACGAAATTCCTACTGCAGAAATCTTAGGTGATCGTGTTCAACAGGCATTAGAGCTGATTGCTAAAGTTCGTACCCGTTGGGCTGACTGGCTAATGCAGATGAATACGTATTTTCCGCAACTACAAGATTTAAGCTTGCGCGCTTCATGGAAAGAGGAAGTTCGCTCAGAGCTACGCATCATTTTTGGCGGCCTGGCATTTGAACCCATTCTTGCTGAATTAGAAGCAATTCATAAAAATATTTTGCGCAAGCGCGTCTTTGTTGCTTTACATATGCATGCTGGTGACGGTAATGTGCATACCAATATTCCGGTGAACTCGGATGACTATGAGATGCTGCAAGATGCACATCGTGCGGTTGCGCGCATTATGAAATTAGCCCGCTCACTCGATGGCGTGATTTCTGGTGAGCACGGAATCGGCATTACCAAGCTCGAATATTTGACTGAAGCCGAGTTAAAGGATTTCCGCAGCTATAAAAATCAGGTTGACCCTGAAGGTCGGTTTAATAAAGGCAAGCTCATGCCGAATGCGGTTTTGAGTATGGCCTACACACCAAGCTTTGGTTTAATGGGCCATGAATCCATCATCATGCAGCAGAGTGATATTGGTGCGATTGCTGATAGTGTGAAAGATTGCTTACGTTGCGGTAAATGTAAACCTGTGTGCGCAACCCATGTGCCCCGCGCTAACCTACTTTATAGTCCGCGGGACAAAATTTTAGCCACTTCATTATTAATTGAAGCTTTCTTGTATGAAGAGCAAACTAGACGTGGTGTTTCAGTAAAGCATTGGGAGATGTTTGATGACGTAGCGGCACACTGTACTGTCTGCCATAAATGTTTGACACCTTGTCCCGTCAATATCGACTTTGGTGATGTGACAATGAATATGCGCAATCTCTTGCGTAAGATGGGTCAGCAACGTTTTAACCCAGGTACAGCAGCATCAATGCTCTTCTTGAATGCAACAAGTCCAGAGACGATTAATTTAGTTCGTAAGGCCATGATTGGCTGGGGTTATAAATTGCAGCGCTTAGGTAATGATGTGTTGAGAAAGTTTGCTAAGCAACAAACTGCGCATCCTCCCGCTACAGTTGGAAAACCTAGTGTTAAAGAACAGGTGATTTTCTTTGTAAATAAGAAAATGCCTGGAAACTTGCCTAAGAAAACGGCGCGTGCTCTGTTAGATATTGAAGATGCGAACTATGTACCGATTATTCGCGATCCAAAAACCACTTCTGCAGATACAGAGGCAGTGTTCTACTTTCCGGGTTGTGGCTCTGAACGTTTATTCTCGCAAGTCGGCCTTGCAACCCAAGCAATGCTGTGGAATGTTGGAGTGCAAACAGTCTTGCCTCCAGGTTATCTCTGTTGTGGTTACCCGCAACGCGGCAATGGCGACTTTGATAAAGCGGAAAAAATGATTACGGACAACCGCGTGTTATTCCATCGCGTTGCCAATACTCTGAACTACTTAGATATCAAGACGGTAGTAGTGTCTTGCGGAACTTGTTATGACCAATTAGCTGGTTACCAGTTTGACCAAATTTTTCCGGGTTGCCGAATTATTGATATTCATGAATATCTTATGGAGAAGGGCGTTAAGCTTTCTGGAGTAACGGGTGTGAAGTATATGTATCACGATCCTTGTCACTCTCCAATGAAGTTGCAAGATCCCCTGAAGACAGTAAATGAACTTATTCAATTGGAAGATGGCAAAGCGATTGCTAAAAATGATCGTTGTTGCGGTGAAGCCGGAACACTGGCAGTAACCCGCCCAGATATCTCGACTCAAATACGCTTCCGCAAGCAAATTGAAATGGAAAAAGGCGCCAATGATTTACGTAAAGGCGACTTTACTGGTGAAGTAAAAGTATTAACCAGCTGCCCATCTTGTTTGCAAGGTTTAACTCGCTTCGATGCAGATAGTGATACCACTGCCGATTACATCGTGGTGGAGATGGCTAACAAACTACTCGGTGAAAACTGGATGCAAGATTACGTCGCCAAAGCCAATCAGGGTGGTATTGAAAGGGTCCTGGTTTAATGATTCCTAGTAATGTTGTAGTACATCAGCAATCCAAGGTATTGGAGCTCTCTTATGAGAATGGCAATACCTATCGTCTGCCATTTGAGTTTCTCAGAGTGTTATCTCCATCTGCTGAGGTGCAGGGCCATGGGCCTGGACAAGAAACTTTACAAACAGGTAAGCGTGATGTGTTGATAGCCAATTTAGAGCCCGTTGGGCATTACGCCTTAAAGCCCAGTTTTTCCGATGGCCATGATTCGGGTTTGTATTCTTGGGATTTCTTACAGTATTTATGTGAGAACCAGGAGCAATTATGGAAAGCGCATTTAGATAAATTAGCTGCTGCAGGTCTCGATCGAGATGCGCCGATGGGACAGCAAGGTCATTCCCATGACCACTCTTGCGGAAGTCACTAATGAGTAAAACCCATTTCGGTTACCAAAGTGTTGAGGAGGCAGAAAAAGCCGCTAAGGTTGCCGAGGTATTCCATTCGGTGGCGAGTAAATATGATGTGATGAATGACTTGATGTCATTTGGCCTGCACCGTCTTTGGAAAAAAATGACGATTGCTAGGGCACAAGTGCGCCCTGGTCAAAAAGTGTTAGATATTGCTGGTGGCACAGGTGATCTGGCTGCAGCGTTTGCAAAAGCGGCTGACTGGGGACGTAATTCCGAAGCACAGGTTTGGTTAAGCGACATCAATGCATCTATGCTGGCGGTAGGTCGGGATCGCTTGTTGGATCGTGGTATGGCCTTACCCTGCGTACAGTTTGATGCTGAGAAAATTCCCTTTCCCAGCAATCATTTTGATGTCGTCACGGTGGCTTTTGGTCTCCGCAATATGACCCATAAAGATGTGGCTTTAGGTGAGATGTGTCGTGTGATTAAGCCGGGCGGTCGTGTTTTGGTTCTAGAGTTTTCAAAACCAGACGCCTTTTTACAGCCGGTATATGACACTTACTCTTTCAAGGTCTTGCCTTGGCTAGGCGAAAAGATTGCCCAAGATTCTGAGAGCTATCGTTATTTGGCAGAATCCATCCGGATGCATCCAGATGCAGAAACCCTCAAAGAAATGATGTTGGGGGTCGGTTTTGACGAAGTAGAAACCCATAGAATGACTGGGGGTATCGTTGCCTTACATATTGGTATTAAATACTAATAGTTGTATAGTTTTTAAATTCTTAAAAACTAAAGAAGTGAAGCAGTTATAAGAAGGGGTAAATAAAAATGAACAAACATTTTTTTAAAGCGATTCTAATCAGTTTTACATTAATTTTTGCATCCATAGGTTATGTTGATGCAGCACGTCTAGGCGGTGGTAAAAGTATCGGTCGCGCACCAAGTGCACCAATTCAAAAGCAAGCTGCTCCTGTGCAAAAGCCAGCTCAGCAAGCGCAACCTACTGCTCCAGCCCCTCAGACTCCAGCTCCAAGCCGCTTTGGTGGCATGGGTGGGATCCTTGGTGGATTAGCAGCAGGTTTGGGGATTGGTTATCTCTTGTCGCATTTTGGTTTAGGTGAAGGAGCTTCATCTTTAATCACGGGTTTATTGATTGCGATGTTGGCTGGTTTTGTGATCATGCTCGTGATTAGAAAAGTACTGCCAGCACTGTCAGGCGCTACTAATAATGCAAATGTGCCAACGGGTATGCAACGTAGCAATGTTGAGCAAGTCTCTAGGCATGAGCCTGCTTTTATACCAGCGGCTAATGCGTTCGGCGGTGTTAGCAAGGACCCTGAACCTTTTCAGTCCACGCTACCTCCTGGTTTTGATCAGCAAGCATTCCTAGAAAACGCAAAGCAGTATTTCGTCACTTTGCAAAAATCTTGGGATCAAGGCGATCTTGCATCATTGCGTGAATTTACAACCCCGGACATGTATGCCACTATCCAACAAGATTTAGCGGGACGTACAGACAGCGCTAATCAAACCGATGTGCTGACGATTAATGCGCAACTCTTGGGTATAGAGACTGCCGATGGGCACTATTTCTGCAGTGTTCAGTTCAGCGGGATGATTCGCGAGCAGCCCGGTGCTGCTGCAAGTGACTTCTCAGAAATCTGGAATCTAAGCAAGCCTGTTGAAGGGCCTGGAGGCTGGGTACTAGCGGGTATCACCCAGTTAGTTTAAGCTTTAGGTACTTTCCATTGGAAAACCCGCACTAGTGCGGGTTTTTTACACTCATGAACACGTATTTGTCTTCCTCCCATACGATCGCTGCTGGCGCCGCTTGCCAAGGGATAAACCATGTTCTAGGGTCTGAGCCTTGGGCACGCAGTGAGTTAGCCAAGCATGCTGGGAAATCCATTTTTTTACAGATTCCTTTAGGAACTCTCAGTTTTGAGATCAAGTCCGATGGATTGTTAGGAGCTTTGAAAGAGGCAGATAACCCTTCTCTCACTTTAGAAGTTTCAGCGCAGGCTTTGAGTGGCTTTGCGGCAAGTAGTGGAAATTTGCGTGAGCAAGCATTTAAAGCTGTCAAAATTACAGGTGATGCAGACTTAGCCCAGTTATTAGGTCGTTTGGCCGGACAGCTACGTTGGGAATATGAGGAAGATTTGGCACGATTAGTAGGGGATGCCCCTGCGAATTTTGCAGTAAGACAAGGTAAGAAATTCATTTCTGCCAGTCGATCTGCAGCAAGTGATTTACTGGACAATGTTGTCGAGTATGTCAGCGAAGAAAGAAAAGTGCTTTTAAATAAACGCGATTTTATAGTTCGTAAGGCTGAATTAAGCGAGTTGCGCGAATCTGTTGACCGCATGGAAAAACGTATTCAAATCTTAGAGCAAAAGGCTGAATAAATCGTGCGTCGAATTGCTCGTCTTTGTTTTATTTTCTTTACTGCTTGGCGCTATGGTTTATTGCCTTTATTGCGCGATCTATTAAAGCCAGGCATTCGCCGTGGTTTCTTAACCGTCTTATGTTGGGTTTCTCCCGGAAATCATTTGCCAAGAGGTGAGCGCATTCGCTTAACCCTAGAAGCGCTTGGACCTATCTTCGTCAAGTTTGGACAAGTCCTTTCTACGCGCCGCGATTTATTGCCTGAAGACATCGCTAATGAATTAGCAAAGTTGCAAGATCAAGTCCCACCATTTTCTAATGAAGAGTCACGCCGTCTAATTGAGAAGGCTCTCGGTCAGCCTATTGAAGCGGTTTTTACCAGCTTTGATGCCACTCCAGTAGCTAGTGCCTCAGTTGCTCAAGTGCACTTTGGAGTATTGCGTGGGACCGAGAAACATCCCAAGTGGGAGGGTCACGCAGTGGCTATAAAAGTTTTGCGTCCTGGTATTTTGCCCGTCATTGAGGGCGATTTAGCGCTGATGTATGACTTAGCGAAAGTGATTGAAAAGACCTCTGAAGATGGCCGTCGTTTAAAGCCACACGAAAATGTGTCAGAGTTTGATACCCATTTGCATGATGAGTTAGATCTGATGCGTGAGGCTGCGAATGCAAGTCAGTTACGGAGATACTTTGTAGATTCTAAGAAACTGATGATTCCCGAGATGTACTGGGATCTTTGCCATACCAATGTCATTGTCATGGAAAGAATGTATGGTATTTCTATTGGGCGTACTGCTGAGTTACGTGCATCAGGTGTTGACTTTAAGAAGTTAGCAGCCGATGGGGTAGAGATATTTTTTACGCAAGTATTTGAATATGGGTTTTTCCATGCAGATATGCATCCTGGAAATATCATGATCAGCTTGGAGCCCGAGACGTTTGGACGTTTTATCTCCTTAGATTTTGGAATTGTGGGTGCCTTAAGCGAATCAGACAAAAATTATTTGGCTTTGAACTTCTTAGCTTTCTTCAATCGCGATTACCGGCGCGTGGCAGAGTTACACATTGAGTCTGGATGGGTTCCTGCCAATACGCGGGTTGAAGAATTAGAGGGTGCGGTACGCTCTGTTTGTGAGCCTTACTTTGACCGTCCATTAAAAGAAATTTCTTTGGGTATTGTTTTGATGCGCTTATTTCAAACCTCGCGTCGCTTCAAGGTAGAAATTCAGCCTCAATTAACCTTGTTACAAAAGACCCTTCTAAATGTCGAAGGTTTGGCGCGTCAATTGGATCCTGACCTCGATCTCTGGAAAACTGCCAAGCCAATCCTGGAAAAATGGATCAGCAAGCAATTGGGCTGGCGTGGTCTGCTGGATGGGCTAAAGGAGGAAGCGCCTTCTTGGGCCAAAATCCTGCCTACTTTGCCGCGCTTAATAGCTGATAGCTTGGCTCAAAGTCGGCACCAAAGCAAAGACCAAAATGGGGAATTAGAGGTCTTAAAGGCCCTTTTACTGCAAGAAAGGCATACTCATCGTGTCCTCGTGGGTGCCTTGCTGTTTGCTGGTGGGTTTTTAGCCGGAATTTTAATAATCAGCCTAGGATTTTATTAGGCTCTCGTTGATTGACTTCTTAACCGCTAAAATAGCGGGTTAGGCAAAACATGAAAAAATACTTTATCGCTGGCATCCTGGTTTGGGCACCACTGTCAATCACCGTCTGGGTGATTGGCTGGGGCTTAGGTTTGCTCGACGGTGTCTTTGGGTCTGTAATGCATGCCATCATTGTGGTTCTTCCACATGACGCTGCCTTAGATGTGCAGCATTTCCGCGACCTCCCAGGTGTTGGCATATTGATCGTGATTGCCGTCATCATGCTGACAGGATTGTTAGCAATTAGTTTTGCTGGGCAATGGTGGTTAAAAATTTGGGATAAATTGGTTAATCGCATTCCGATTGTTCGCTCTATTTATTCCAGTGTTCAACAGGTTTCATCCACCTTATTTTCGGGTAACGGTCAGGCTTTTAGTAAGGCCTTGTTAATTCGGTATCCACATGCAGACTCTTGGGTAATTGCTTTTCAAACTGGCGTTCCTGCAAAAGAAGTGACTGCAAAATTAGGCGCAGATTACGTGAATGTATTTTTGCCAACCACACCAAATCCTACCTCTGGTTTTTTCATGATCGTGCCCCGTGCGCAAACGATTGAGCTGGAGATGAGCGTGGAAGAAGCTCTTAAGCATATTGTATCAATGGGTTCTGTACCACCAAATAGTTCTAGTGGCCTGACGGCACCACCGTCACCACACCATGTTTGATTTTTAGGAAATTGTTATGTCGATGTTGATGCGTAGTCATACCTGTGGACAGGTAACCGATTCACTGATTGGTCAAGAGGTCACACTCGCTGGATGGGTTAACCGCCGCCGTGACCACGGAGGCGTGATCTTCATTGACTTACGCGACCATCAAGGCTTTGTTCAGGTAGTGTGTGATCCGGATCGCCCGGAGATGTTTGGGTTGGCTGAGCAAGTACGTAATGAATTCTGTATTCAGATTAAAGGCCTCGTGCGTGCTCGTCCTGACGGGACAGAGAACAGTGATTTAGTCAGCGGCAAGGTAGAAGTTCTTTGTCATAGCTTGGTGATCCTTAATGCTTCTATCACACCACCGTTCCAGTTAGATGATGAAAATTTATCTGAGACTACTCGCTTAACGCATCGTGTGCTGGATTTGCGTCGCCCACAAATGCAAAAGAATTTGCGCCTACGTTACAACGTGGCAATGGAATGCCGTCGCTATTTGGATGAAGCTGGTTTCATTGATATTGAGACTCCCATGTTGACAAAGAGCACCCCTGAAGGTGCGCGTGATTATTTAGTCCCATCGCGTGTTCATGATGGTCAGTTCTTTGCATTGCCACAGTCGCCTCAGCTATTTAAGCAGTTATTGATGGTTGCTGGTTTTGATCGCTACTATCAAATTACCAAATGCTTCCGCGATGAAGATTTACGTGCAGATCGCCAACCTGAATTTACACAAATCGACTGTGAAACTGCCTTCCTAAATGAAATAGAAATTCGAGAACTGTTTGAAAACATGATTCGGCATATTTTCAAAAAAACGATGAATGTCGAATTGGCAAATCCATTTCCAACCATGTCTTATTCAGAAGGGATGGCACGTTTTGGGTCTGATAAACCTGATTTGCGCGTGAACTTTGAGTTCACTGAATTGACCGATTTGATGAAGGATGTTGATTTCAAAGTATTTTCAGGGGCTGCAAACCAAGAAGGTGGTCGGGTTGTGGGCTTGTGTGTTCCAGGCGGTGCCGAGATTAGCCGCAGTGAGATTGATGATTACACCCAGTTCGTTAGCATCTATGGCGCTAAAGGTTTAGCCTGGATTAAGGTGAATGCGGTTGCTGAAGGCCGTAATGGCTTGCAGTCTCCCATTGTGAAGAATTTGCACGATGCGGCTATCGAAGGCATCTTGAAGCGGACGGATGCAAAAGACGGCGACATTATTTTCTTTGGTGCCGATAAAGAAAAAGTCGTAAATGATGCAATAGGTAATTTACGTCTGCGCATTGGTCATTCATCTTGGGGTAAGGCTCACGGCCTCTTTACCGAAGGTTGGAAGCCATTATGGGTGGTAGATTTTCCAATGTTTGATTACGACGAAGGTGAGGCGCGTTGGGTTGCTTGCCATCATCCGTTTACCAGCCCTAAAGATGAGCATATGAAGTATTTAGAAACTGATCCTGGTAAGTGCTTAGCTAAAGCGTATGACATGGTTCTAAACGGCAGTGAAATTGGCGGTGGTTCTGTGCGTATTCATCAAGAAGCGGTGCAGAGTCAGGTATTCCGTGCTTTGAAAATTAATGCTGAAGAAGCACAGGCGAAGTTTGGCTTCTTGTTAGATGCTCTGCAGTATGGCGCACCTCCACACGGCGGGATCGCATTTGGCTTAGATCGTATTGTGACCATGATGACTGGTGCTGAATCTATTCGGGATGTGATTGCCTTCCCTAAAACCCAGCGTGCACAATGCTTATTGACTCAGGCTCCTAGCCCAGTCGATGAGCGTCAGTTGCGTGAACTGCATATTCGTTTACGTCAAGCTACACCAGCTGCTTAAACAAGTAACTAGCTCTATTTTGAAAATCCCTATTTCGGTTTTGGTTGTTATCTACAAGTCGAATAGGGAGGTTTTATTAATAGAGCGCGCTGATCGAACGAATTTCTGGCAGTCTGTTACCGGTAGTCTTGATGCGCGAAATGAAGACTTAGCCTCAGCTGCTGCCCGTGAGGTCTTGGAAGAGACTGGGATCGCTGTAGAGCAATTACCCATTAACGCTCTGCAGAGCATGCATCAGCAGATTCAGTATGAAATTTACCCAGAGTGGCGTTTTCGTTATGCACCTGGTGTAACTAGAAATACTGAGCACTGGTTTTCATTACAAGTTCCAGATGATATTCAAATTCAACTTTCACCTAGAGAACATATCGCTTACCAGTGGCTGCCTTTCGAAGAGGCCGCTAAGAAATGTTTTTCTCCTAGCAATGGCGAGGCAATTTTGAAATTATTTTCGGCGCACTTAAGTAAAACCAAATAAGGAATAAGATAGATCGATGAGACATTCATCGGGAAACCATCACGGTAGCGTAGATTCCAAGCCTTCACAGGGAAACGATTGGAAAGTCATTCGCGATTTAATTCCCTATCTACTGGAATATAAATTAAGAGTTGCGATTGCTCTAGCGTGCTTGGTTGCTGCCAAGGTTACGAATTTAGGCATCCCTATTTTGCTAAAGCGTTTAATTGACGATTTAAACATCAGGACAGACTCTCCTCAGGTTTTGCTTATAGTTCCAGCAGGGCTCATTCTAGCGTATGGACTTCTCCGAATGTCCGCCTCCTTGTTTGCTGAATTACGTGAGTTTCTCTTTGCTAGGGTGACCCAAAATGCTGTCCGTAAAGTAGCCCTCCAAGTCTTTGAACATTTACATTCTTTAGCGCTGAGCTTTCACTTGGCTCGTCAAACCGGAGGTGTTAGTCGAGATATTGAGCGTGGTACACGCGGTATTCAGTCGCTGATTGCGTATTCACTCTATAGCATCTTGCCAACCCTAGTTGAGTTCATTTTAGTGTTGGGCTATCTGGCTTACTCATACGATATTTGGTTTGCATCAATTACCTTATGCGCCCTGGTTTTTTATATTGTGTTTACTGTAGTAGTAACAGAGTGGCGCACCCATTTTCGCAAGACCATGAATGACATGGATTCTAAGGCGAATCAGAAAGCTATTGATTCACTATTAAATTTTGAAACTGTGAAGTATTTTGGTAATGAAGCCTTTGAAGCTAGTCGTTACGACAAAAATTTGGTGCGCTATCAGGCCGCTGCCATCAAGTCCCAAAAATCGTTGGCAGTTCTTAACTTTGGCCAGCAAACAATCATCGCTATTGGCTTGGTCTTAATTTTGTGGCGCGCTACGCTCGGTGTAGTAGATGGCACCATGACTCTTGGCGACCTCGTACTCGTGAATACCTTAATGATTCAGTTGTACATTCCACTCAATTTCTTGGGTGTGATTTACCGCGAGATCAAGCAGTCTCTAACAGACATGGAGCGTATGTTTTCTTTACTTAATACCGATAAAGAAATCGCTGACTCACCGGACGCCAAAGTTTTACATATTGACAATCATGGCCTGGGGCCTGATGTTCGCTTTGAGGATGTTTCATTTCATTATGAGAGTAAGCGAGAAATCTTGCGCGATGTGAGTTTTAATATTCCAGCGGGCACGATTACTGCGGTGGTAGGGCAAAGCGGAGCTGGTAAGAGTACTTTGGCGAGATTATTATTCCGCTTCTATGATGTTCAGTTCGGAAAAATTCTGATTGATGGGCAAAATATTCAGGATGTGACTCAAGCAAGTCTGCGTAAAGCCATCGGTATAGTTCCGCAAGATACAGTCTTATTTAATGACACTATTGGTTACAACATCGCTTATGGTGATCCCACTGCAACAATTGAAGAAGTGCAAGAAGCGGCCAGGGCAGCCCAAATTGATAGCTTCATTAAGCGCTTACCGGATGGTTATGAGACTCAGGTAGGGGAACGGGGGCTCAAGTTATCCGGTGGTGAGAAACAGCGCGTCGCTATTGCGAGAACCTTGTTAAAAAAACCAGCGATGCTCATCTTTGATGAGGCAACCTCTGCTTTGGATTCCAAAACAGAGCGCGCTTTTCAAGAAGAGTTACTGAACCTAGCAAAAAACCGCACAACGCTTATCATTGCCCATCGACTTTCTACCATTATTCATGCGGATCAAATTCTGGTGATGGATCATGGACAGATCGTTGAGCGAGGAACCCATCTTGAGTTGATCACTGCGAATGGAAAATATGCAGAAATGTGGCAAATGCAGGAACGTGCTGCTCTTGATTAGAATAACTGTATGACGCAGCCAAATACCAAGCCAACCCCTATAGAAGATATTCTAAAGAATGCCTTTGCGGCCGCCGTCGCAGTTGCTGATCCCCAGCTCATCGTTCCGCAATATTTGGCGAAGATATTCCCAGTCGGGCAGGAGCCAAAAGGTAGGTGTTTAGTCGTTGGCGCAGGCAAGGCCAGTGCTTCAATGGCAAGCGCACTAGAAACTTATGCAAAAGTACATTGGCCTCAAGTAAATCTTGAGGGTATTGTTTTGACTCGTTACGGTCACAGTTCACCAACCTCATTCATTCGCATTGTTGAAGCTGGGCATCCAGTACCTGATCAGGCTGGCATGGATGGTGCACAGGAGATATTGTCTTTAGCAAAGCAATTGCAAGCGGGCGATATATTGATTGCGCTTGTTTCTGGTGGTGGATCTAGCTTGCTCACTTTGCCGCAAGAAGGCATCTCGATTGATGACATGCGCAAGACGACTGAGGCGCTATTACGCAGCGGTGCTCCTATTGAAGAGATGAATGTAGTACGCAAACACTTATCTGCGATTTTGGGTGGTAACTTAGCCAGGGTGGCAATTGCTCGAGGTGCAAGAGTAGAGGCTTTATTGATTTCAGATGTGACCGGGGACTCACCGGCAGATATTGCTAGCGGACCCTGTGCTGCCGACTATTCAAGCTATTTTGATGCAGTCAATATTCTTGATAAATACAGTCTTACTGAGCAATCAATTCCTGCTTCAGTAATAACTCATCTCAAACAAGGTCTAGCTGGAGAAATACCAGAGACCCTCAAGGACATAGATTTAGTAAATGCTCAGGTGGCCAATCATGTCATTGCTACTGCGTATAAAAGTTTAGAAGCTGCTGCTGAATACGTTCGCACTCAGGGTTATGAACCCATTATTTTAGGCGATACGATTACAGGCGAAGCGCAAGATCTTGGTATCGAGCAGGCCGATTTAGCCAAGAAGCATCTAGTAAAAGGTATTAGTAAGCCCTTGGCGCTCATCTCTGGCGGAGAATGTACGGTAACAATCCCGGTAGGAGTTAAGGGGCGCGGTGGCCGATGTAGCGAGTTTCTCCTGTCACTCTTTGCTGCCTCTGAAGGTATATCTAATTTAGCCGCTTTGGCTGCCGATACCGATGGAATTGACGGGAGCGAACAAAATGCAGGCGCATGGTTCTCTGGCGATATCCGCAAAGACAGTGAGCTGAAAGGTTTGATTCCAGAATCTTATTTAGCAGCCCACGATTGTTATGGTTTCTTTGCAGAATTAGGGGCCTTGGTGGAAACTGGTCCTACACTAACCAATGTGAATGATTTCCGTATCATCCTGCTCAATAAATAATATGTCGAATAGCCCAACACAAATTCAACTGATTCAACCAGACGATTGGCATTTGCATATTCGGGATGGTGAGGTGATGAAAGATGTACTGGCTGACACTGCACGTCAATTTGCCCGTGCGATCATCATGCCAAACTTAAAGCCTCCTGTTACAACAGTTGCTTTGGCAAACGCATACCGCACGCGTATCGAAGCAAATTTGAAATTATTGGGCATCGATAGCTTTACCCCATTAATGACTTTGTACCTGACTGATAACACCTCTGCTGATGAAGTGCGTAAGGCTAAAGCCGAAGGTATTGCCGCATTTAAGTTGTACCCTGCAGGTGCGACTACCAATAGCGATGAAGGAGTGAGTGATATTCAGCGTTGTTATCAGGCCTTAGAGGCGATGCAAGCCGTTGGTATGCCCTTGCTAGTCCATGGTGAAGTGACAAGCACTGAAATTGATATCTTCGATCGTGAGGCCGTCTTTATTGATCAAGTACTAGATCCTCTACGTAAGGATTTTCCAGGGCTTAAGATTGTGTTTGAGCACATTACTACCAAACAAGCCGCACACTATGTACGTGATGCAGTGACTGGCGAAAAAAATACGATTGCCGCCACAATTACTCCGCAACATCTACTCCTCAATCGCAATGCGATTTTTGCTGGTGGTATTCGTCCACACAATTATTGTTTGCCGGTTCTCAAACGCGAAGAGCATCGCGTAGCCTTATTAGAGGCTGCCACGAGTGGTAATCCCCGTTTCTTTTTGGGCACAGATAGTGCGCCACATGCCAAGGGCGCTAAAGAGGCCGCCTGTGGTTGTGCAGGTTGCTACAGTGCTTTTAATGCACTCGGTTTATATGCTGAGGCATTTGAGAGCGTGAATCAGTTGGATAAATTAGAAGGCTTTGCGAGTTTGTTTGGCCCAGATTTTTATTCTTTGCCACGGAATACCAAAAAAATTACCCTCAGAAAGCAAGCGCAAGCTGTTCCTACTGAATTACCTTTAGGTGATGCCACGATTGTTCCGCTACGTGCTGGCGAGACTATCGCTTGGACGCTGGTTTAGCTCCACCAGCCCTGTTTTTATAAGCTAACTTGGTCTGACTGCGTTAGACTGCAGGCGCAGAGTCAATTGGGCAATCGCCGCCTCTTTATTGAGGGGGAGGAAAGTCCGGACTCCATAGGGAAGGATGATGGCTAACGGCCATCCACGGTGACGTGAGGAATAGGGCCACAGAGACGAGCGTATTTAGTTACGGTGAAACGCGGTAACCTCCATCCGGAGCAATCCCAAGTAAGCAGGCGATGAGGCGTCCCGCTGAGTCTGCGGGTAGGGAGCTTGAGCCGGCAGGTAACTGACGGCCTAGAGGAATGATTGCCCCTAGATGCAAATCTAGGCGACAGAATCCGGCTTATCGATTGACTCTGCACTTATTCCGAAATGACTTCGATGCTGTAAGTCAATTCAGCGGTTTTGGCGAGCATGGCGGTAGCCGAGCAATATTTATCGTGAGAAAGCTTCACTGCTCGATCCACTTTAGCCTGATCAAGATCTTTTCCCTTGACTGTGAAGTGCAAATTGATCTGAGTAAAGACTTTGGGATCTTCCGTTGCTCTTTCAGCCTGTAAGGTGACATCGCATGCGCTGATGGCTTGGCGGGCTTTTTGTAGGATTAAAACCACATCAAATGCAGAACAGCCACCAGCGCCAGCTAATAGAAGTTCCATTGGTCGCGGGGCGAGGTTTCTGCCACCAGCTTCAGGTGCCCCATCCATATTAACTAGGTGACCGCTACCCGTTTCTGCAGAAAATGCCATACCGCCATTACCCAACCAAGATACTCGACATTCCATATTAGTGATCCCTAACTTACTAAATTAATCAATATTATCAATAGTTTACCAATTTCTCTATCGATTAGAGTTGTTGCATGGCAACATAAATATCTTGATCCAGGTCAATTTTATTGCATAGCACCATGAATTCTGTGTAGAATAACCATATTGGTAGTCAGTCTTATAGAAGACTTTGATTAACCTCCCAGTGTCTCCTCCACCCAAACAAAGGTGGATTCCAGCCCAGGACTCGTTCCTGGGCTTTTTTTAGGATACAATTCAAGGCTTTACTGAATTACCGAACCAGTCAGCGGTAATGGTTTTACCATTTAAATTGCAGAATCTGCGAGCTTGCAAACATAAGCAGGGCCAAGGTGGATGTAGTTTGGTTGGAGTAATTTTTTTTGACTATAACAATTTGAGAAATCATGAAAACTTTTTCTGCAAAATCCCATGAGGTAGTGCATGAATGGTTCGTGATTGACGCTACGGACAAAGTCCTCGGTCGTGTCGCCAGTGAAGTGGCACACCGTCTACGCGGCAAGCACAAACCCGAATACACACCACACGTTGATACTGGCGACTTTATTGTTGTCATTAATTCTTCTAAGCTGCGTGTTACAGGCACAAAAGGCTTGAACAAAATTTATTACCGTCACAGCGGATACCCAGGTGGTATTAGCTCGACTAACTTCGACAAGATGCAAGACCGTTTCCCAGGTCGTGCTTTAGAGAAGGCTGTGAAGGGTATGTTGCCAAAAGGCCCACTAGGTTACGCCATGATTAAGAAATTGAAAGTCTACGGCGACGCCAGTCATCCGCATGCGGCTCAACAGCCAAAAGCGTTAGAGATTTAAGGAAACCAAATGGCTATTAATTACGGAAATTGGAATTACGGTACTGGTCGTCGCAAGAGTTCTGTTGCACGTGTATTTATTAAATCTGGCAAAGGTGAAATTATCGTTAACGGTAAGCCTATCGATGCTTATTTTGCACGTGAAACATCACGCATGATTGCTCGCCAGCCCTTGGCTCTCACAGCCCATTTAACGACCTTTGATATCAAAGTAAACGTTTCTGGTGGCGGTGAAACTGGTCAAGCTGGCGCAGTTCGTCACGGTGTAACTCGTGCCTTGATCGACTATGACAACACTTTGAAGCCAGCACTGTCTAAAGCAGGCTTGGTAACTCGTGATGCTCGGGAAGTTGAGCGTAAGAAGGTTGGTCTGCACGGCGCGCGTCGTCGTAAGCAGTTCAGCAAGCGCTAATTTCTTTCAGTCGCTATGTTTTATTGAAAGGGTCGCGCAAGCGGCCCTTTTTGTTTCTACAATGTAGATATCTGTAAGAATGCAGTATTCGTCTCTGCAGAAGAACTGAATAAGCGACGTAGTATTTTGGAGAATGACATGATTAAGGTAGGTATCGTTGGTGGAACTGGATATACCGGCGTGGAATTGTTGCGTTTATTAGCGCAGCATCCTGAGGTTAGTATTATTGCAATTACCTCTCGCACAGAAGCTGGAATGCCGGTGGCCGAGATGTTCCCCTCTTTGCGTGGTCACGTTGATCTGAAATTCACCACGCCGGATGAAGCGAAATTAAACGAATGTGATGTTGTGTTCTTTGCAACACCGCATGGTGTGGCAATGGCACAAGCAAAAGAATTGCTCGCGAATAATGTCAAGATCCTCGATCTTGCAGCTGATTTCCGTCTTAAAGATGTCAAAGAGTTTGCGAAGTGGTATGGCATGGAGCACACCTGCCCAGAAATTTTGGCTGAGGCCGTTTATGGCTTAGCAGAAATTAATCGTGAAGCCATTAAAAAGGCGCGTGTGATTGGCTTGGCTGGTTGTTACCCAACTTCAGTTCAGCTTGGCCTTGCTCCTTTGCTCTCACCAAAATCAACTGGTGGTAAGCATTTGATTGATGGTAATCACATCATCTCGGATTCAAAGTCGGGAACCTCTGGTGCTGGACGTAAAGCAGAGATTGGCACTTTGCATTCTGAATCTAGCGATAATTTCAAAGCATATGGCGTTAAAGGCCATCGCCACCTCCCTGAAATTGTTCAAGGTCTAAAAGCGATTGCGGGCCATGATCAGATTGGTTTAACGTTTGTACCCCATTTAACGCCGATGGTCAGAGGGATTCATTCGACCTTATATGTGCGCTTAATTGAAGCTGGCCTGAATGTTGACTTTCAAAAGCTCTATGAAAACTTTTATAAAGATGAGCCTTTTGTCGATGTGATGCCTGCTGGTAGTCACCCAGAAACACGTTCTGTGCGCGGAAGTAATGGCATGCGGATAGCCATCCATCGTCCTGGAGGTGGTGATACTTTAGTCATTTTGGTAGTTGAGGACAATTTGGTTAAAGGGGCCTCAGGTCAGGGCGTGCAGTGTATGAACCTCATGTTTGGTTTGCCTGAAACAATGGGTTTGACCCAAATTGCGGTATCTCCATAAAGACCCTTCAGCAAACTGGGCATTAAAAGCCTAGAATATAAGCATTGCCTTTTGAATTAGGAGTAAACCATGACCCAATTAGCTACCCAAGAAACTGCCCAACCCGCACAAAATCTAGCCGAGCCACCTACCCCATTGGTATTCACGGATAGCGCCGCTGCAAAAGTAGCCGACTTGATTGCGGAAGAGGGCAATCCAGAGTTGAAGCTGCGCGTATTCGTTCAGGGCGGTGGTTGCTCAGGTTTTCAATATGGCTTCACATTTGATGATGCTGTGAATGACGACGACACTCTCTTTGAAAAGAATGGCGTTACGCTTTTAGTAGATTCAATGAGCTTCCAATATTTAGTTGGTGCTGAGATTGATTACAAAGAAGACATTAATGGTTCACAGTTTGTCATTAAGAATCCAAATGCCCAGTCTACCTGTGGCTGCGGATCTTCTTTCTCTGCTTAATTAAAAAGAGAATTTAAGCTGCGCATTTAAGCTGGATAGCAAGCACCTAGAATTCTAGGACCCTTCGCTCCCGTAACGGCTGGCAAATTCGCCGGCCGTTTTTCTTTGTGGGCCCAAGCAAGCCATGCAAAGGCGAGGCCTTCAACCAATTGGGGGTCAATTTCAAAAGACTCACTAGTAGTCACTTCCAAGGGCTCTTTGAAGAAAGACTGGGCTTTCACTTTGAGTAAATTTATGAGGGCATTATTTCTGGCGCCTCCCCCACAGACAATCAGCTTCTGGGTTTGCGGGGCATGACGTGCTAAAGCCGCCAATGCTGAATGCGCAGTTAAATGCAATAAGGTGGCCTGCACGTCTTCAGCGTGATGATTGTCTTTACCTAATTTTTCCTGTAGCCAATGCTGATGAAAGTCGTCGCGCCCTGTGCTCTTTGGTGGGGCTTTTACGAAGAAGGGATCGGATAACATTTTTGCTAGTAATACTTCATTCACTTTTCCTTGCAGTGCCCAGGAACCATTCTCATCAAATGCATTGCCTTGATGTTCTTGTACCCACAGATCCATCAACATATTTCCAGGGCCACAATCAAATCCAGTAACTTCACCACCCTTTGGCAGTAATGTCAGGTTGGCAATCCCGCCAATATTCAGAATGGCTGTATTTTCAGAGGAGGCAAATTGTTGTGCATGAAAGGCGGGCACTAAGGGTGCGCCATGTCCACCAGCAGCGAGGTCACGACTTCTAAAATCAGCAATGACATCGATACCCGTTTTTTCTGCCAAGAGGGCAGCATTGAGTGTTTGATGGGTATAAGCCAGGTCACCAAGATAGGGTTGGTGACGAATCGTCTGGCCGTGAGCACCGATCGCGGAAATATCTGAGGCTTGTAAAGCGGCCTTTTTTAACAGTTGGCTAACTGCATCTGCATAAGCAAGTGCTAAGGCATTTCCGGCTTGCTTCTCTCGGTGGAGTTCATTCGACCCTGGGCTTTGAAGGTCAAATAGGGCTTGACGCAGATCGGGAGCAAAAGCGGTGCTTACCGCCATTTCTGCGCTAGCTTCGCCATTTGGACCAATCTTGGCTAGAACGGCATCAATCCCATCCAGACTAGTGCCAGACATCAGTCCAATGTAGAGGGAATGGGGTTTATTCATGGGGCTCTCAGTGATGCGACAATTATGCTTTAGCAATTTAAATACTAATTTAACTGAAACAGTTATCCGAATCAGCATGATGGCTAATCCAGAACCAAAATATCCTTTAACCCCCGAAGTCTTTGCGGCGCTCGAAGTCACTAAACGTGGCTGTGATGAGCTATTGGTTGAGGCAGACTGGGTTCAGAAGCTGGCTCGAAGCCTAGCGACCAAGACGCCTTTGCGGATTAAATTAGGTCTAGATCCCACTGCACCCGATATTCATCTGGGTCATACCGTAGTTTTGAATAAACTGCGCCAGTTGCAAGATTTAGGTCATACCGTGATTTTCTTGATCGGTGACTTTACCAGCATGATTGGTGATCCATCTGGTCGAAACGCAACTCGACCGCCATTGACTGCAGAAGAAATCGCTGTCAATGCAGAAACTTACTATCGTCAAGCGAGTATGGTGCTTGATCCGTCTAAAACAGAAGTACGCTACAACAGTGAGTGGTGTGATCCCTTAGGTGCACGTGGGATGATTCAGTTGGCGGCCAAGCACACTGTTGCACGTATGTTGGAGCGTGATGATTTTACGAAGCGCTATCGCAATGGCGTACCCATCTCCATTCATGAATTTCTGTACCCACTCATGCAAGGTTATGACTCTGTTGCACTCAAGAGTGATTTAGAGCTTGGTGGTACTGATCAGAAATTTAATCTATTAGTTGGTCGTGAACTCCAGCGGGAATATGGCCAAGAGCCTCAATGTATTTTGACTATGCCTCTCCTCGTTGGTTTGGATGGCGTTGAGAAGATGAGTAAGTCCAAAGGCAATTACATTGGCATCAGTGAAGCACCTGGCGAGATGTTCGGTAAGCTTTTGAGTATCTCAGATGATTTGATGTGGGATTACTTCACCTTATTGTCATTCCGCCCAATGTCCGAAATTGATTTGATGAAGCAAGAAGTTGCTGCTGGACGAAATCCAAAAGATTGCAAAGTGCTGCTCGCACAAGAAATCGTTGCACGTTTTCATTCACAAGCTGCGGCAGAAAAAGCCCTGGAAGACTTTAATTATCGGGCTAAGGGTGGGATTCCTGATGACATTCCTGAAGTAAGTCTGACTGGTGCACCAATGGCAATTGCTAATCTTCTAAAGGCTGCAGGCCTGACCCCATCGACATCTGAAGCAATACGCAATATCGACCAGAATGGCGTGAAGATTGATGGAGCAACGATTGCAGATAAACAAGTCAAGATTGAGGCTGGTACCTATGTGGTTCAAGTTGGTAAGCGTAAGTTTGCAAAAGTAACGCTTAGTTAAACTACGATAGATATGAATAATCAGAAAAGTATTGAAAAAGAGGCAGAAGATCTAGAACGACTATCAGTTAAGTTGATTCAAGATAAAAACTGGGAAGCCCTGGAGAAAATGCTTTCTCCCAGTTGTCAGTTTATTAGCTCCCAGGGTTCATGCGATAAAGAAAGTGCCATGTGCCTCATGAAGGAGATGCATCTTGGGCCTGTTCAGTTTAAGGATTTTAAGGTCACGCAGGCTCAGGATAATTTGATAGTGAGCTTCTGGATTGCGGCTCTAGAATATCGCGATGGTAAAGAGTTATCTCCAGAGTATTCCCCGCGCTTAAGTGTCTGGAAAAAAATCGATAGCCAATGGCAATGTATTGCCTATGCTGATCTGATTGCTAACTGATTAAACCGCAATCATAAATCGAGGTTGGGGTTGTTACTTGGTGGTGTTAAGCCGAAATGCTCATAGGCCTGACGAGTAGCCACTCGACCCCGCGAAGTTCTTTGTAGATAGCCCTGCTGGATAAGATAGGGCTCTAGAACATCTTCAATGGTGTCACGCTCTTCACCAATGGCCGCGGCCAAGTTATCAATTCCCACTGGACCTCCATCAAACTTGTGCAAGATGGCTTCTAGTAATTTCCTGTCCATGACATCAAAGCCACTGGGATCGACATCTAACATCTTGAGCGCGGCATCAGCCATGGCTTTCGTAATGGTACCGGTACCCTTTACTTCTGCATAGTCGCGTACACGACGTAGTAAGCGGTTGGCTATACGTGGGGTACCACGTGCACGTTTGGCAATTTCTACAGAACCTTCTGGATCAATATTTGCCTTTAATAGACTGGCAGAACGAGTAATAATTTTGGTGAGCTCTTCGGTGGTGTAGAACTCAAGCCTTGCCACAATGCCAAAACGATCACGTAATGGATTGGTGAGCATGCCAGCGCGGGTTGTTGCACCAATGAGCGTAAAGGGCTTGAGGTCGATTTTGACACTTCGTGCTGCAGGCCCTTCACCAATCATGATATCGAGGCTATAGTCTTCTAGTGCTGGATACAGAATCTCCTCAACTACGGGAGAGAGGCGATGGATCTCATCAATGAAGAGAACGTCATTGGTTTCTAAATTAGTTAGCAATGCTGCAAGGTCGCCTGGTCTATCCAAAACAGGTCCGCTGGTTTGGCGCAAGTTCACGCCAAGTTCTCTGGCGATGATGTGGGCCAGAGTTGTTTTACCCAGACCAGGGGGGCCAAACAAGAGGACATGATCCAAAGCTTCTTGGCGCGCTCTCGTAGCACTAATGAAGATCTCTAATTGCGCTCTTGCTTTGGTTTGACCAACATACTCGTCGAGTTGCTTAGGGCGCAGTGCTCTTTCGAAGACGGCTTCAGCATTACCAGCTGCACCACTGACAATACGATCATTGTCTTCTGGTAGATCTTCGGGAATGGAACTGAGGTCGTCTGTATGAATTGCCATGCTACAAGTGTAGTGGTGTTTGGATTAGTCGTGTTTAGCGATTAAGGCTTGGAGAGGTATTTCAGGCCCATCCGAATCCCATCAGAAACCGTAGTGTCAGGTGGAATTTGCTTGAGGGCTAAGAGCGCTTCTTTTTCTGAATATCCCAATGCCAAAAGCGCCTGTAATACTTCACTGCTAGCTTCAATGGTTTGCGGTTTATCGCCAGTAATACCTAGGTCTGGAGCTAGCTTACCTTTGAGCTCTAAGCAAAGACGTTCAGCAGTTTTTTTGCCAATGCCGGGTACTTGAGTCAGGCGATCGGCTTCTTGTAGGGCAATAGCCTGCACTAATTCATTCACGCTCATTCCTGAGAGTACGGCTAACGCAGTTCTGGAACCAACACCGCTAATTTTAATGAGTTGTCTAAATGCTTCACGTTCAGTCTCAGTAGCAAAGCCAAATAATTGCTGTGCATCTTCTCGCACTTGGAAGTGAGTAAGGAGGGTTATTTTTTCCCCTGCTTGGGGTAGTTGATACAAGGTGCTCATGGGTACATCCACTTCATAGCCAATACCTTGGCAATCAACCAAGAGGCGGGGTGGATGAATAGAAACGAGGATTCCTTGAATACGACCAATCATATGAAGATCTTAACCTGTAATGTGCTGTTTATTTTTTAGGACTGCGCTTTGGAGCGAGTGCATTGGTAATCGCTATTGGTATTTGAGCGTGATGGGCAGCACAAATAGCGACACCTAAGGCATCCGAAGCATCAGTACCGGGGGCGCGAGTTAAGCGAAGCAAGCGCTTCACCATTTCTTGGACTTGGGGCTTAGTCGCTCTACCAGTACCTACAATAGATTGCTTGACTCTCAGGGCGCTGTATTCAGCAACCGGTAGATTTTCAGAGACAAGGGCGGCTATCACTGATCCTCTGGCTTGGCCTAGCATCAATGTGGAACGGGGGTTGACGTTTAAGAAGACTTCTTCGATCGCCGCTGATTGAGGGTGATAGGTTTCTAGAACTTCTTTCACACCGGCATAGAGTGCGCCTAAACGCTCAGGCAAGCCTTTGGCTGGATCACCACTTTCAATCGTCCCAGAAGCAACGTAAGTCAGTTTTTGGCCATCTACATCGATGACACCAAAACCAGTGGTGCGCAATCCCGGGTCGATTCCTATCCAGCGCCTTGGCATGTTTGTTTCTGACGACTTAATGACGGAAGTGGCGGGTGCCAGTAAAGATCATAGCAATACCATGTTCGTTTGCAGCGGCAATTATTTCATCATCACGCATGCTGCCACCGGGTTGGATTGCACAACTTGCACCACCATTGACAACCACATCTAAGCCATCACGAAATGGGAAGAAAGCATCACTTGCTACTGCTGAGCCCTTAAGACTTAAACCAGCGTTCTCAGCTTTAATACTTGCCATCCGTGCAGAGTCCACGCGGCTCATTTGGCCAGCACCAATGCCAAGGGTCATACCATTCGCGCAATAGACAATTGCATTGGATTTCACAAACTTGGCAACCCGCCATGCAAACAGCATGTCATTCATTTCACTTGGAGTTGGTAGCCTTTGGCTAACAACGCGCATCTCACTTTGCAAAACATTCTTTGCATCTGGAGTCTGCACTAATAAGCCACCACCAACGCGTTTGAAATCATCACGATTAAATGCAGTACCAAGAGGGATCTCTAGGAGACGCACATTTTGTTTTGTAGCAAAGATGGCCTTTGCTACATCGCTAAAGCTAGGGGCAATCAATACTTCTACAAACTGTTTGGAAATCTCTTGGGCAGCAGCGCCATCACAAGGCACATTCAAGGCAATGATTCCGCCAAAGGCTGAGCTCGGGTCGGTTTTGAAGGCCTTCTGGTAAGCCTCAAGCGCATTGGCGCCAACCGCTACACCACAGGGGTTAGCGTGCTTGATGATCACGCAGGCGGCGCTACCGCCAGTATTGCCATCAGTATTCCCAGAAAAACTCTTAACGCATTCCCAGGCAGAGTCAGCATCAGCAATATTGTTATAAGAAAGTTCTTTACCTTGCAATTGTTGGTAATTGGCAAGCGCACCAGCTACGGGATAAATATCTTTGTAGAAAGCAGCGGATTGATGTGGGTTCTCACCGTAACGCATCTCTTGAACTTTTTCAAAAGCCAGATGCAAGGATTCTGGGTAAGCAGAGCGTGCCTTATGATCTAAGTCATCACCCAAAGCAGAAAGATAGTTCGCAATCGCACCATCGTATTGGGCGGTATGCGCAAATACTTTTTTGGCTAAGGCTAAATTGGTTTTATAGGAAACGACATTGTTATTGGCTTTCATTTCTGCCAATACGGGAGCGTAATCCTCGGGAGAAATTAATACCGTAACGTCTTGGTGGTTCTTAGCAGCCGCACGCAACATCGCTGGTCCACCAATGTCGATATTTTCGATTGCATCTTCAAAAGAACAATCTTCTTTAGCAACCGTTTCATTGAATGGATAAAGATTGATTACCAACATGTCAATCGTATCAATGCCATGCTCTTTTAATGCTGCCATATGCTCAGGAAAGTCTCTGCGCGCCAATAAGCCTCCATGGACCATCGGATGGAGAGTCTTTACGCGACCATCGAGCATTTCTGGAAACTTGGTCAAAGAAGAAACTTCTACTACGGGTAAATTATTTTCAGCTAAGAGTTTTGCGGTTCCGCCCGTAGAAATGAGTTTGATGCCTTGCTCATGAAGCGCTTTGGCAAAAGCTACGATGCCATTTTTATCAGAGACGGAGAGTAGAGCGGTGCGGATCATATTTTTCGGAGGTTTTGATGAGTGAATAAGTGAACTATTTTTATTAAGCTTAGCTTAGTAGTTGGTGTTCAACTAATTTTTTATGCAGAGTATTGCGATTGATGCCAAGATATTGTGCGGCTAAGGATTGATTCTGCTTAGCATGTTGCATTACTAGCTCTAACATTGGTTTTTCAACTACCGCTAAAACCATGTCATAGATATCACTTGGAGGCGTACCTTTGAGATCATTCAGGTACCCCTGTAATTGGGTTTCAATACATTCGGTAATAGGGTGTTTATTGGTCATAAAATTGAATTGCTGATAAAAACTAAAAATTAAGCGGCTTCTAAAAAGAGTAAACGGTCAGAGAGAGATTTCATCTCATCGAAATAGTCATTCACCATTTGTAATTGCGTTTTGCAATCATCTGCGGTATTCATACGTTGGCGAAAGGCATGGGAGTTACGCAAGCCTTTGCAGTACCAGCCAATATGTTTACGTGCAGTTCGTAGGCCAATGTGTTCGCCATAAAACTCGTAGTGATCTAAGAGATGCGCATTCATGATGCTCTGAATCTCATTGATCTCTGGGGTGGGTAGCTTGCCACCAGTTTCAAGGTAGTGATTGATTTCGCGGAAGATCCAAGGTCGTCCTTGGGCGGCGCGCCCAATCATGATGGCATCTGCGCCAGTGATCTTTAAGACGGCCGCTGCTTTTTCTGGAGAATGGATATCACCATTCGCCACTACCGGAATACCCACACTGCTCTTCACAGCAGTAATCGTTTCATACTCTGCTTCGCCATGGTAGAGATCTGCTCTGGTACGACCATGAACGGTCAGCATGGAGATGCCAGATTTTTCTGCAAGTCGTGCAATCTCAATGGCGTTCTTGTGCTCGCGATCCCAGCCGGTCCGAATTTTTAAAGTCACTGGTACTGCGTCTGGACCAACGCCAACTGCATTAATTACAGCCTCAAGAATTTGTTTTACCAGCGGCTCATCGCGCAACAAGGCTGACCCCGCTGCAACATTACACACTTTCTTTGCAGGGCAGCCCATATTGATATCAATAATTTGTGCGCCGTGATCTACATTAATTTTTGCAGCGGCAGCCATCATGGCTGGATCAGCGCCTGCAATTTGAACTGCAATGGGTTTGAACTCCCCCACATGGTTAGCGCGACGTTGCGTCTTTTCACTATTCCAAAGCAAGGCATTGGAAGCCACCATTTCAGAGACTGCGTAGCCCGCACCCAATTTTTTACAAAGCTGCCTAAATGGACGGTCGGTTACCCCTGCCATTGGAGCGACAAAAAGTCTATTTGCAAGGAGGTGGGGACCAATTTTCATCGAATGGGGATTGGAATATGGGGGATGACGGAAAGCATGACACTTTAGCACAATTGAGACCTGATCTGCCTATTTTTTAGGCAACTGACCTGATTCAGATCAAACCGAGAAAGCCTTTATTTGGAGGCTAATTTAGGCCTCTTAACGCCTACCAAACATCATCTGGCGAGCTAAGGCTGTTTTCACAGGCGGAAGCCACTGAAGGGCGGATAAAGCCAGTCCGCGAGCCATCACTACGGGGACGAGATTTGAGGTAAATACTCTAGCCATAAAGTCGGTTAGACCGATAGTGGTGGTTCTGTCTACCTTACGACTTTGGGCATAAGCTTCTAGCGCCTCTTGAATTTTTCCTGCAGCTTGATTTTCTACTGAGCCTGCAAAAACTCCTACTAGTTTTTCAGCCAGAAGAAACGCATCGCGTAATCCGAGATTTAATCCTTGACCGGCTACGGGGTGTAAAGCTTGTGCAGCATTGCCGATCCAAACTTCATTGTCTTTGGTAATTTGCTTACGGTAGTTCAAGCCCAGCTCGTATAAGCGACGATCCTGAATCTTTAGAAAACGCCCAATACGCGAGCCAAATTCATTTTGTAATGAGTTAAGAAAATCAGCATCACTCAGTTGCAGGCGGTGTTGTGAAGATTCTGGCGAGCCACACCAAACGAGATTCAAAATATTGGGGCCGTAATGGCTTGGAAGAACTGCTAGCGGACCTTCGGATGTAAAGCGCTCCCAAGCTTGTTGAGGGGCGGCGTTTTCCACCTCAACTAAACCCACTAAGGCAGACTGGCCATAGTCGCGACCGGATTCAACCCAATCCTGCTTTTTAAATAGACCACCTTCAGCATGCACAATGCATTTCGCAAGGACGGGATTATGTTCATCCTTAGCATCGGTATGCTGCCACATGAAATTGGGACTTTTACTTTGAATGGCTCTGAGAGCTTGGCGCAAAGTGATGTGAATATCCCGATAGCGAATGATATGACCTAGTGCGTCTTGGTGTAATTCTTCGCGCGTCATTAGGGCGCGACCAAAGCGTCCCGCTTGTGAAACATGCACACGATGAATGTCAGCGCATTCGACAGGCCAAGCATCAATCGTATCGAGCAAGAGTTTGCTGCCATGCGATAGCGCAATACCTCTACTGTCTGCCGCAGCAAGATCAGCATCGTCTACTGAGTTTCGGTCCAGCAGTGTTAAATAAGCATCCGGAAACTTTTGTAATATCCAGGCAGCACAGGCCAAGCCTACTGGCCCACCCCCCTGAATCAAGATATCGCATTGAGTTGAACTCATGTATTTTTCATAAGGGCTTCGATCTCATCAGCCTTTACGGGAGCTCCACGAGAAATGAGTTCGCATCCAGAGTCGTTAATAACGGCATCATCTTCAATCCGAATGCCGATATTCCAAAATGCTTCGTCAATATCATCTGCCGGCCGTATGTAAAGGCCTGGTTCAATCGTGATAACCATGCCGCTCCGCAGAATACGCCAAGGTTTTTCATCTTGTACGAGGTTTGTAGAAGATTCGCGATAAGAGCCTACGTCATGGACGTCCATCCCCAGCCAGTGGGAGGTACGATGCATATAGAACCGACGATAGGCCCCAGTTTCAATAGCATTCTCAAGCGATCCTAACTCTGAGAGTTTGAGTAATTTTTCATCTAGCAAGCCTTGCGTGAGAACTTTAACGGCTGCCTCATGAGGTTGTATAAATGTATTGCCCACTATTGTCATGGCGATAGCTGCCTCTTGTGCTGCTTGGGTAATGTCATAAAGTGCACGTTGGGGTCCGGAAAATTTTCCATTGACCGGGAAAGTGCGCGTGATGTCAGAGGCGTAGCCATCTAATTCACAACCAGCATCAATTAAACAAAGCTCACCTGCGCGCAATTCAGTGGCGCCTGCACGATAGTGAAGAATGCAAGTATTGGCTCCACCCGCAACAATACTGTTGTATGCAACGCTTTGCGCGCCGCTATTGCGAAACTCATGCAGTAACTCTGCTTCGAGTTGATACTCGCGCATGCCAGGTTTACAGGCTTGCATTGCACGGACATGTGCACGTGCTGAGATAGTTGCAGCGCGACGCATGGTATTGATCTCTTGAGCATCTTTGAATAAGCGCATTTCATGAATGAGGGCTTCAACATCATGAAACGCTGATGGGGGATTAATGCCAGAGCGCGCCTGCCCTCTAACTTGCTTCATCCAATGACGTAAGCGGCGATCTGCTTCTGCGTTTTCCGAGAGACTAACGTAGACGGCATCTTGATCAGCTAGGATGTCACTGAGTTTTTGATCCAACTCTTGATTGCTGTGAGCAAATTCAATACCCAGCGCCTCTGGTGCTGCCTCAGGTCCAAGACGAATACCATCCCAAATTTCCCGTTCTGGATCTTTGGGTCTACAAAATAGATGAGATTGCAGCTGGAAATAGTTGCCATCTTTTTCCACTTTCATGACCAAGGTGGCGCCTGGCTCTTCGAAGCCCGTTAAATAAAAGAAATCGCTGTCATGGCGGTAGGGAAATTCGCTATCGCGATTGCGAGTAAGCTCTGGCGCAGTGGAGATAATGGCAACCCCTCCACCAGTCTTGGTGAACAGATGTTGCGCTAATGCATTTCTGCGAACTTGATAGATGTTGGATTTATTCATAAGCCACATTGAGCTCTTGTAATCGTTGCGGAGTTCCTACATCGTGCCATGGTCCGGTATATTTTTCACCCGACACTGTATTTTGCTCCATTGCGGATCTCAGGAGGGGCGCTAACTTCGCTCGCTCCCCGATCTTGATACCCTTAAATAAATCCTTGTGATAAATGCCGATTCCTGAAAAGGTCAGCTTTTCAGCTCCCAATGACGCTTTATCGAATACTTGCGAGTCTTTTAAGTAAAAATCTCCTTCTGGGTGCTGTACTGGGTTTGGAACCATTAAGAGGTGTGCCAAAGGCTTCTGGGGCTTACGACGCAAAGTGGATACCCTCTCTAGAAGCGCTTTGATGGGAAGTTGGGGGCTAAAGACATCCCCATTGATCACCAAGAAATAGTCATCTGGCAGAAGGATTGGTAGTGCTTTAGCTATTCCTCCCGCTGTTTCTAAGGCAGTACCCTCAGGGGAGTATTGGATTTGGAGCCCAAATTGATGACCGTTACCAAGAGCGGCTTCAATTTTCTGACCTAGCCAGGCATGATTAATGACGACATTTTTAATTCCTGCATTTGTAAGGGACTCTAAATGCCAAGCAAGCAGGGATTTGTTTTGAATAGTGAGCAAAGGCTTGGGTAAGTTATCTGTGAGAGGGCGCATCCGTTCACCCCTGCCAGCGGCAAGCAAAAAACACGGAATCAATTCACTTTTATTCATGAGCTCAATTTACGCTTTACTTGGACGAGTAGATTCCAAAATTCGGGCTAAAGGTTTTAATTCGATATAGCGATTGGCAGTTGCAATAGCGTAGTCCAGAACCAGTGGCATATCTTTGAGATAGCCATCTTTGCCATCACGGTGAAAGAGTCTTGCAAAAATCCCAAGAACTTTGAGATGACGCTGTAAACCCATCCATTCAAAATCACGATAGAACTGTCCAAAATCACTAGGCATGGGCAAGCCAACTTTGCGACCTTCTTCCCAAAATTTGATGACCCAATCAATTACTTTATCTTCGGGCCATGCAATGTAGGCATCGCGCCATAAGGATGATGCGTCATAAGTAATCGGACCATAAACAGCATCCTGAAAATCAATTACTCCCGGATTATTTATTGCTGTCACCATTAGGTTGCGAGAATGGTAATCACGGTGAACATAGACTTTAGCTTGCGCTAAATTATTTTCTAGGATGAGCGCAAAAGATTGCGTGAGTTGCGCTTTTTGTAGATTCGTTAATTGAATATTGAGATGCTTATTCAGATACCACTCGGGAAATAAATCTAGTTCTCGTTGAAGAAGGGCTTCATCATAATTTGGTAATACATCTGGTTTGCTAGCCAATTGCATTTGTACTAAGGCATGTGTTGCATCTTGATATAAGGGATCAGCTGTTTCAATATTGAGTTCAGCAAGGTAAGTTTTAGTGCCTAGATCACTCAATAAAAGGAAGCCCTCGGGAATGTTTTCCTCCAGAATTTTTGGCACATTTAAGCCTGCTGCTGCTAGCAATAAATCGACCTTGATGAAGGCATCTAAGGACTCATATTGAGGGGGTGCATCCATTACTATTAAAGTCCCAAAATTGGGGTTTTTGGACGCAATACGGAAATACCGCCTAAAGCTGGCATCTGCTGAGGCGGGCTCCAAGCTATCGAGATCTAATTGCCAGCGTGCTTGCAGGGCTTTTAGCCAGTTGCGGAGGGTGTTTAGGCGAGGGTCAGTCATGGTCGATTCGTATAATAAGGCGGGTCTGGATCTATGAGTCATTATCGCCGTCGCGCCGGCCTTTGCGCCCCTCTTTTTTTAGCTGTATCCCTGCGAATAATGATGGGGATGGCATTGCTTCAATTTGCCCTACCAATTCATGCTCAGGCACCCGCTCCATTACCTTCTGTTTCAACGCCTTCTACCAATTTAGTTTTATTACCAGATCGTGGCAACGTTACGATTTTGAAGTTGGATGATCAACTTCGTGTTGGTAAACCGATTGCCGATGGCCAAGCCCTCACCTTTACATCAAGTGATTTCATTGATGGGGTAGTGGAGCGAGATATGCATTTGAAGAGCCGTGCTCAAATTCGTCGAAATGGCGCGGTATTAAAAGCGGATGAGATAACTTACAACCCAGATACTGATATCGCAGATTTGCTTGGTAATGCAGAGCTGTCAAAAGGTAATGTGACTTTTAAGGGCCCCAAAGGACAGTTCAAGGTAGATGCGCGTGAAGGCGCCATGGAGACACCAATTTATGAATTGCGCGATAACGGTGGTAACGGTAAAGCAAAAAAATTGACTGTTGAGAGTGCGGATGTTTTTGTATTTGATAAAGCGACTTACTCCACCTGCACTCCAGAAAATTTGGATTGGTATTTCACTGCTGACACCCTGGAAATTGATAACGAACAAAAAGAAATGGCTGGCACGCATGGTGTGATGCGTTTCTTTGATGTACCGATAGCTTATGTTCCTTATTTCACTGCGCCTACTGGCGGTCAAAGGCGTTCAGGCATTCTTGCGCCGGTGGTGGGCTATAACTCAAATAATGGTTTGGACATTACTCAACCTTATTACGTCAATATTGCACCGAATCGTGATTTGCTTTTATTGCCTCGGTATATGAATCATCGAGGCGGCATGCTGGGTGCCCAATATCGATTTCTAGATTCTCAATACTCTGGTGCGGCAATGGGTGAATACTTACCTTATGACAAACAGACGGGTACCAATCGCTGGAAGTATGATTGGCAACAGCGCCAGGCTTTTACTGGTGGAGTCGGTCCGGGTGGAGTGCCTCTGCCTGGCTCTTGGACAGGATATGTCAATATGGCTAGGGTTTCTGATAATTTATACCCAACCGACTTTTCGCAAAGTATTGCTGGTGCGGTTACGAATCAGTTTCGTCAGGAAGTAGGAACTAGTAAAGCACTTACGGGCAGCTTAAGTAATTGGAATGTGTCAGCTCGCGCATTAACATTTCAAACGCTACAGCCAGACCCTACTACTACTGTACAGTCTCCTTACAATATCTTGCCGAACGTTACCGCTAGCTATAACAATCGCATTACTCCAACAGTAGCGGATGCGAGTGGCAAGTATGTCACCTTGCCGAGCGGACCAACAACTACATTTTCTACTGACTTTACGCGTTTTGCGTACAACATTCAGGGTAACGCAGCTGCTACTGCCCCAGGTATTTACAGTCAGGCAGATAGAACGGTAATTAAAGGTGCTCTAGCCCTTCCACAGGTTACGCCAGGCTATTACATCACTCCAAGTATTAGTTTCCAGTCAAATACTTATAACGCAACCCCCTTTGCCAATAATACGGGCGCCCCTCCCGCGCAAGGTTTCACAATTCCCACTTTTACTTTGGATTCAGGTTTGTCATTCGAAAGGGATGCTGCTGAGCTAAAAGGCTTCTTTGGAAGGGATATGTTGCTAACAATGGAGCCGAGAGTTTTTTATGCTTATACGCCCTATCAAAATCAGGCCAATACCCCAATATTTGATACTGCTGAAGCGGGATTTGGTGTTTCCCAAATCTTTGCTGCTAATACCTTTATTGGTAATGATCGAATATCTGATAGCAATGCAGCCACCCTCGGTTTAACGAGCCGCATGATTGAGGCAAATACGGGTGCTGAGCGTGCAAACGTAACGATTGCCCAGAAACAGCAGTTCGCTGGTCAAAAAGTGGGTTTGAACGGCAACATTACTAACCCTTCTACCTATTCCGACACCTTAGGCTCGGGTTCGATTCGCCTGCTTGGAAACTTTAGTGCCGATGTGTTCGGACAATACAACACCCAACTCAATCGTTTTGTGCAAACTACCGTGGGCGGAAGTTGGCGCCCAACTCCTGGCAGAAATTTAAATTTTGGCTATAGAAATGTTTGGACGCCACCGGTTCAGGCGTCTATACAAAATAACCAGCCTTATACCCCGGGCGCTACTACGACTGATCAATACAATATTTCTGGACAATGGCCTCTTACTCGCGAAGTTTCAGTATTGGGACGCTGGGGATATGATGCCTTGACTGTTAAAACTTTAAATACCTTGGTTGGACTTGAGTGGAATAGAGATTGCTGGACGTTTCGTGGTGCCTATTCGCAAATGGTCAATACTTCCCTGATAACTACTACTCAAGTGCTCTTTCAAATAGAATTTAGGGGCTTTGCTAGCGCAGGCAGCAACCCTGTTGATATCATGAGGCTTAATGTTCCTGGATATATGCCAACTTCAAAGCCTATACCGCCCTCAATATATGAGAACTATCAATGATGCTTTATAGGAATTGCTTGAGACGGATTGTGACTGCTATTCTACTGAATGGAGTGCTAGTCATAGCGAGTCCTATCTGCGCCCAAGATTTAACGCGTTCAACTAGTGTGGCAGACAGCAAGGTTCGAAATATTGACGGTGTAGCAGCAGTAGTCAACACCGGTTTTGTCACTCGTAAAGAAATTGACGATCGAATTGCGAGTCTTCAAAAGCAAAACGCAAAACTTCCAGATGCAAGTAGTTTAAGAAAGTTAGTTTTAGAGCGTCTCATTATTGAGAAAATTCAATTACAGAATGCAGAGTTAGAAGGTGCCAGTGTTGGTAACAAAGAGTTAGAAAAAATTCTTGCTGATACCGCTGCTAGAAATAAATTGACCTATACAGAATTTAAAGACAAAGTAATTGCTTCCGGTACTTCATTTGAGCGTTACAAAGAACTATTGCGAGATGACATTATTGTTAGCCGCTATCGTGAGCGTGAAGTGGATTCAAAGATCAAAATTTCAGATGCAGAAATTGATAATTTTATAATGGAACGAACCCGTGCAATTTCTGGTGCAGGTGCACAGCGCTCAACTCAGGCTATTAATGGCGGCCCAGAAGAGATTGACGTTGCACAGATTTTTATACCAGTAGAAGCGGGTGCAGGTGCAGGTGCTCAAGCTGATGCAAAAAAGAAAGCAGATGCCTTATTGCTCGCAGCAAGGGGGGATATAGACTTCTTGCAATTAGGAGCGATGGCAGCAAAAGAAAATCCTAAAATTAAATTTCAAGACTTAGGCTACCGGACTCCAGATCGTTTGCCTAAATTATTTTATGATGCTATTCGAAATACTGGCGGTGGCCAGGTTGCAAATGCAGTAGTAAAAAGTCCTGCGGGTTATCACGTTCTGAAAGTTTTAGATCGAAGGGCCATGTCTGCTGGAGCTCCAGCTCAAGCTATAGCGCAAGAGCCTGCTTCAAGTACCCCTCAAAATATTCCCATCACACAAACAAATGCGCGTCATATTTTGCTTAAAAGTCGTTCAGGCTTAAGTGATCAAGACGCAGAAAGACGTTTGCAGGGCTACCGCGATCAAATACGAGCAAAGACAGTTGACTTTGCAGATCTTGCTAAGAAATATTCTGAAGACGGCGCCGCTGCTAATGGAGGATCTTTGGGTTGGATGAGTCCTGGCGACCTAGTACCGGAATTTGAGCAGGCGATGAACAGGCTTCAGATTGGAGAGGTCAGCAACCCAGTGAAAACTCAATTTGGTTGGCACCTTATCCAGGTAATGGAGCGTCGTGAATCACAGTTGACTGTAGAAAAACAGCGAGAGTTTGCACGTGCAGCAATTCGTGAGAGAAAGTTTGAGCAAGCCTATCAGGACTGGATTCGTGAATTACGCGATACCGCAACAGTAAAAATTCTGAATGTGGATGATGAAGCAACCAGCGCTCTTCGTTAAATTAGGAATTACAACAGGAGAACCGGCTGGCGTAGGACCTGAAGTCTCCTTAGCCGCTGCCTTGCATTTTGTTGGCGAGCAAACTGATGTTGAGATTACTTTACTGGGCGATAGTAGTCTTTTGACATTCGCTAAAGACAAAATTCCAAATGGGCACGAGCGCATTAAGCTTGAATCAAGCCCATTGGCTGACGCTGTCGTGCCAGGCATCTTAAATCCTGCTAATGCCCAGTACGTTTTACATCTTTTAAATCAAGCCACCGATGCTTGTCTTCAGGGTCGATTTGATGCCATGATCACGGCCCCAGTCCAAAAGAGCTTGATTTATGCTGCTGGCATCCCCTTTACTGGACATACAGAGTATTTAGCGCAGCGCTGTGATACAGAACAGGTTGTGATGATGTTGTGTGCTCCACTGCCACGGGGTTTCTTGGGAATTAAAGCGCCTAGAGATTTACGAGTAGCTTTAGTAACTACCCATTTGCCATTAAAAGAGGTATCAGCGGCGATCACCTACAAGCAAGTACTAGGGACTATTCAAATTGTTGCTCAGGACTTAAGAAAAAAGTTTGGCATCGCCAAGCCAGTGATTCGGGTGGCGGGATTAAATCCTCATGCTGGAGAGTCTGGCTATTTAGGGCATGAAGAAATAGAAGAGATTGCACCTGCAATTGACTTTGCTAAAAATCAGGGAATAAACGTTTCAGGGCCTTATCCCGGAGATACGATGTTTGATTCTGCCGCGCTTGAACAGGTTGATGCCTTTATTGCGATGTATCACGATCAAGGATTGGCCCCTTTCAAGTTTGTTACTTTTGGGGGCGGAGTCAACGTCACTCTAGGACTACCAATCATTCGAACATCAATAGACCATGGCACGGCTTTAGATATTGCCGGTAAAGGTATTGCAGACTTTGGTAGCATGCTTGAGGCTATCCGTTTAGCTTATCAGCTGGCGATTATCCAAAGAAAATCAAGCTAAAGAATGCATCGAGCACGTAAACGATTTGGCCAGAATTTTCTGCAAGATGAAGGCATTATTTACTCTATCGTCTCATTCATCAACCCAAGTGCTGATATGCGGGTGATGGAGATTGGTCCGGGCCTCGGAGCCTTAACTAGACCCTTATTAAGAAACCTGGACCAACTTGATCTTTTAGAAATTGATCGTGACTTGGTAGCTTATTGGAAGCAGCAAAATCTCGCAGGCTTAACTGTCATTGAGGGTGATGCACTTCAATTTGATTTCTTAGAATGGGCACAACATAAATCTGATCGAAAAGGTTTCTGTAAGGTTGTGGGTAATTTACCTTACAACATCTCTTCACCACTATTGTTTCATCTGGTTGCTGCAGCAAAATCGATCGATGAGCAAGTATTTATGTTGCAGGCAGAAGTGGTAGAGCGCATGGTCGCAAAAGCAGGTAGCTCTGATTTCAGTAGGCTTTCAGTGATGCTTCAAGCCCGCTACGAGATGGAGCTTGTTCTTGAGGTACCCCCAGAAGCTTTTGAACCTAAACCTAAGGTGAACTCTGCGGTAGTTCGCATGATTCCTCATCGAGATTTTAATTTGAGTGATGCCCAGTGGAGTTCTCTCGAAAAAGTAGTCGCGGCTGCCTTCTCGCAAAGAAGAAAAATGTTGCGGACTAATTTACAGGCGTTTTCAGAGAGATTAAAACTCACTGAGCACGAATTAAAAGCAAGAGCTCAAGATATTTCAGTAGAACGCTACATCGAATGGGCTAAGGTGTTAGCCGCTTAATTTGCTTTAGATTAGTAGGCGCTAGGATCGATCACCCGCATTTCAGCTTCGATCCAACCCTCTACTTCTTGCTGAAGATCCTCCCCAGACTTGCCTGTGGAGGTAATGGGAGGTCCAATCGATAAGATTACAGTGCCGGGATACTTCAAGAAACTATTCTTAGGCCAAACACTACCTGCGTTATGCGCAATCGGAATCACTAGTGCGCCAGTAGCGCTAGCAAGGCGAGCTCCGCCTTTGCGGTAAGGTTTGGTAGAGCCCCTAGGAGTTCTGGTGCCTTCGGGAAATAACATAATCCATTTGCCTTCACTCAGGCGTTTGCGGCCTTGACTAACTACTGATAGTGCGGCTGTTTGCTTATTAGCGCGATTGATATGAATCATTTTGAGCAATGCCAAAGCCCACCCAAAGAATGGAATCCACAGTAACTCCCGCTTAAAGACAAAGCAAAGCTGCTTAGGCAATAAGGCTATATAAGCAATCGTTTCATAAGCAGATTGATGCTTGCTTAGGATGATGACAGCTTGGTCAAGAACCGCTCGCATATGCTCCATGCCGCGAATTTCATAACGAATTCCGCACAAATGCCATAGCAGCCAAATGACTATTTTGTTCCATAGGCCAATAAAGCGGTAGCGATTTTCAGGACTTAGAAAAGGAAACGCCAACAGGCACAGTACTGACCAAATAGGCGTGAAGACCAGTAAAAATAGGGTAAACAGGGTTGAGCGGATATAGATCATGGACTTTCTAAACCTTGCTTGCTAATAAGCTATTTGTAAAAGCCATGAGATCAGCGTGTATTTGAGTGCCTTCAGGTAAGCCACCATTTTCTAGGGTCTTCTGACCCTTACCTGTAAGCACTAAATGGGGTGAAGCTCCGAGAACTATTCCAGCCTGAAGATCACGTAAGGAATCGCCAACAATAGGCACGCCTAAAAGTGGCTGTGTGCTGTCAGCCTTTTTGTAACGTAAGGCAATTTCTTTCATTAGGCCTGGAGCAGGTTTACGACAGTCACAGCCATGAGAGTCAAGATGTGGGCAAAAGAAGATGCTATCAATATGACCGCCCAATGGTTTCAGTAATTGTTCCATTTTGTTATGCATTGCATGCAAATCGTTGATGGTGAAATAGCCTCTAGATAAGCCGGATTGATTAGTGGCAATGGCAATTTGATAGCCCGCCTGGTTTAAAAGGGCAATCGCCTCTAAGCTACCGGGAAGAGGAACCCACTCATCTACAGATTTCACGTAGTCGTCTCGGTCTTCGTTGATCACACCATCGCGATCAAGAATGATTAACTTGGAAGAGCGGTTGCTCATGCTAATTTGCCGAGGTCGGCAACGAGATTCATTTTCTGGTGAAGTTGTTGCAAGAGGGCTAGGCGATTATCCCGAAGCTCTGGATTGGGATCCATCACCATGACATCAGCAAAGAACTGATCAATTGGTGCGCTTAAGGCAACGAGGACTTTTAAGAGCTCTACAAATTGGCGCTTTTCATAAGCAGCAGTTAATGCGGGGGTGATCGCTTCTAAAGCTTGATGCAATGTGGCTTCAGCTGGAATTTGCAATAACTTTTTAGAGCATGAGGATGGAATAGCCGTAGTGGTTTTCTTCAGAATATTGCTAATGCGTTTATTTGCAGCAGCCAATTGGGCAGCCTCGGCAAGTGCATTAAATTCACGAACAGCCGTTAAGCGCTCAATGATGTCATTAACCTGCGCCGGAGATTGACTGAGAACAGCATCAATTTCAGCGCTAGTAAACGACTTACCTGCTACAGACTGGTCACGCAAATAGGCTCGCAGGCGGTCAATGATGAACTCATAGATATCTATAGCTATTGCATTTTCCTGAACCTCTTTTTGTGGGAATTGCGCGCGAGCTAACGAAATTAACTCTGGCACGCTCAAAGAAAGATTTTTTTCCAGGAGTAAGCGGCAAATGCCAAGTGCATGACGTCGTAAGGCATAGGGGTCTTTATCGCCAGTGGGCGCAAGCCCAACACCCCAAATACCAACAAGGGTTTCAAGCTTATCAGCAATAGCCAAAATAGTACCGCTCTGGGTTTGTGGCAAAGAGTCGCCAGCAAAGCGCGGCATATAGTGCTCACTACAAGCCGCAGCCACTTCAGCATGCTCGCCATCATGAATTGCATAGTAGCGCCCCATGATGCCTTGAAGTTCTGGGAACTCGCCAACCATATCGGTTAACAAATCCGTCTTTGCAATTTCAGCGGCACGACTAGCTAGCTTTTCATCGGCATTGAGTTTTTTTGCAATACCAACCGCAATAGCTTGAACACGTTTGGTTCGCTCTAATTGGTTTCCTAGTTGATTGTGATAAACCACTTTACCCAGATCAGTAACGCGCGAAGCTAATGGACGTTTTTGATCTTGTTGAAAGAAGAAGCGCGCATCCGAAAGGCGGGGGCGTATGACGCGTTCATTACCAGAAATGATGGCATCCGGTTTATTCGATGCAATATTAGACACAATCAGAAAACGATTGCGCAGCTTACCTTGCTTGTCGGTCAATGCAAAGTATTTTTGATTGGTTTGCATTGTCAGAATCAAGCACTCTTGTGGAACTTCTAAGAATTCTTGATCAAAGTGGCATTCATAAATCGCTGGCCACTCAACAAGGGCAGTGACTTCATCTAATAAGCTATCTGGCATTAAGACTAAATCAGCGCCAGCCGCTTTAAGAAGGGCAGCCTCAATTAGAGCGCGGCGCTTGTTAAAGCTTGGAATGACTTTAGCTTTAGTTTCTAAATCACTTTCATATTGGTCCGCATGGCTAATGGTCAGATTACCTGGTGCTAAGAAGCGGTGTCCCTCAGTGAGATTATCTGCATCAATCCCAAGGCTGTTGATGTTCAGGGATTGATTGCCATGCAGGGCAACGATACGGTGGGCTGGTCTAGCAAATTGCACCTCCGCCAACTGACCATCTTTTTGGAGCACTTGGTAGTGCATCATTTTAGCGATCGGCAATTTATTGAGCGTCTGCTCAAGTGCAGTTTGAGCGGTTTGCTCTAATATCGCACCGTTAGCAACTACATTGAGATAGAGCGCTTCATTCTTACCTTCACCTGACTTCTCTAGTGTTGAGATATCAAGATCAGCAAAACCAAGCGCAGCTAATTTTTTAAGTAAAGGCGCTGTTGCTTTACCTTCAGCATCAAAGGCAATACTGGTAGGTAAGAGTTTTTCGCGTACCGGGTAGTCTGGTGCTTGTTCCAGAATATGGCTAACTTGGACTGCTAGGCGACGGGGTGTGGCAAAGCCAGTTGCCTGAGAGGATTCTGTAGTCAAGCCTGCATTTTTGAGTGCCGCAAAGATTCCCTCGCTAAAGGCATCGCCTAGGCGACGAAGTGTTTTAGGTGGCAGCTCTTCAGTAAATACCTCAATTAATAAAGTAGCTGTCTGAGAGGATGAATTGGTTGTGCTCATAAGTGAATTGCCAGGTTCTCGATATCGAAGCTTAGTCTTTGGCTTGACGTTGGCACATGGGGAAGCCTAGCTTCTCACGGGATTCAAAATAGGCTTGAGCTACTGCGCGAGAAAGATTGCGGATGCGACCAATGTAGGCTGCTCGCTCTGTTACCGAGATAGCGCCACGCGCATCAAGTAAATTAAAGGTATGCGCTGCTTTCAGTACCATTTCATAGGCCGGTAGAGCAAGCGGAACTTCCATGAGGCGTTTAGCTTCACTCTCGTAATTTGCAAAGTTTGTAAATAGTAAATCCGTATTGGAGTGTTCAAAGTTGTAGCAAGATTGCTCTACTTCGTTCTGGTGATACACATCGCCATAGGAAATCCCATCAGCCCAAACTAAGTCATAAACGTTTGAGCAATTTTGGATATACATTGCCAAGCGCTCAATACCGTAAGTAATCTCACCAAGTACTGGTTTGCAATCTAAGCCGCCCACTTGCTGAAAGTACGTGAACTGAGTAACTTCCATGCCGTTTAACCACACTTCCCAACCTAAGCCCCAGGCACCCAAGGTCGGGTTCTCCCAATCATCCTCCACAAAACGCACATCGTTTTCTTTCAGATCAAGACCTAATGCAGTAAGAGAGCCAAGATAGAGGTCAAGAATATTTTCTGGGGCAGGCTTAAGCACCACTTGATATTGATAGTAGTGTTGTAAGCGGTTTGGGTTTTCACCATAACGACCATCTTTCGGTCTGCGGGATGGCTGAACATATGCTGCTTTCCAAGGCTCTGGCCCGATGGCTCGCAAGAAGGTGGCGGTATGGGAAGTCCCAGCGCCAACCTCAAGGTCGATGGGCTGCAATAGGGCGCAACCTTGTTGGTCCCAGTACTCTTGAAGTTTTAGAATGATTTGCTGAAAAGTAAGCATGATTAACCTGGCTAAGCCATTGATTTTACATGGCTAGAGGCATTAAGAAGCAAAAATGACTAAAAACGTCGCTGACGAATGATGCCCCAGATCAGTAAGAGGCAAGAAATGCTCAAAATTGGGAAATTACCCCAAATCACATAAGGTGTTTTTCCTGAGTAGCCTTGTACTTTAGCGCTCAGAGTTGCCTGAGTAAATTCGGGAAGCGATGCAAGAACTTTACCGTTCGGCCCCAAGACTGCAGTGATACCGGTGTTGGTGGCACGTAAGGCAGGAAGGCCGGTCTCTAGAGAGCGTAGTTGAGAAAGTCTCAACTGTTGAGCGGGGGCTTGTGACTTTCCAAACCACGCTAGGTTGGTGAGATTAATTAATAAGTTCGTAGGTTCAGCGTTATTGCGAATTCGACTAGCAAGTTCACCACCAAAAACATCTTCGTAACAGATGGTGATAGCGGCATATAGCGGATCTTGGTTTTTCCGACGAATCATGAGGTTGGCTTGCTCAGCACCACCTCTCGCGAAATCACTCAATGGCACGCTAAAGGCATTTACAAACCAATGGAATCCTGGCGGAATAAATTCTCCAAAGGGTACGAGATGATTTTTATCATAGCGATAAGGGTCTGCAGAGGGTAATAGTCCTAAGGCGCGATTCGAAAATTCTCTTCCCGAAGGAGAGCTTGGGTCTCGCCCAATTACCCCAAAAAGTAAGTTGCTATTGGTGTCATTGGAAAAATGCTGCAGGCTTTCTAAGAGCCCAATTGGTAAATCATTTTCAGGCCAGGAAAACGCCGTCTCTGGCGCAATAATCAGTTCAGCATCGGATTGGGTCATGGTAGTGCTGTAAAACTGAATCTGTCTCAACACCCCCTCCGGCCGAAAAATCATGCTTTGAGGGAAATTGCCTTGAATTAATTCGACAGTAAGAGGCTCTCCAATTGGCTTTGTAAAACTCCAAAGGCTTGCAAGAAAAGTAATGAATGCAACTAATAATAAAGTTGAGGCATAGTGCAGAAAATGCTGCTTCAGCTGTAGGATTTGCCAAGAGGTATACACAGCTAGAAAAGTGCAAGCTAAGCCCCCTAAATAAGGAGCAATGGAAGCAAATGGGCCGTTCACTTGGGACTCAGCAAAGCCCATCCATGGAAAGCCTGTAAATAATTCCCCTCTGAGGTATTCGCTAACAACCCAGATTGATGCCAACAGTAAGCCAGATAGGTAAGAGGTTTTAAAAAGCCGAATAGAGAGGCATGCGACTGAAAAATAGAGGGCAACGTAGGAAGACAATAAAAAAACCGCCATGCAGGAGAGCAAGGGATTCATGCCGCCCACATCATGCAAGCTAATGTAAAGCCACCATAAGCCTACTACAAAGTACCCTAGGCCAAATACGAGGCCCAATAAGAAATATTTTTTTAGGGTGATAGTTCCAAGAGTACTAAGGCGCCACCAGACCAAACTTAATAAGGGAATCTGAACCCAGCCACCAAAGGGAAGTTCAGCTGCAAGGGCAATTAGGATGCCCAATATAAACAGCATTAAGAAAACTAGCGCATGGTTGCTTAGGAGTTTCTTGCTGGAATGCGAATCGAGCAAAGCAAATCTCAGCTAATGGTTTTTGGAATTTGACGTGCTAGCAAAATATGAATTTGCCGTGGGTCCGCGCGCAGCACTTCAAATTCAATGTCATCAATTTTAATCAGCTCGCCAATTTTTGGAACTCGGCCTAAATGTTGAATCACCAGGCCAGCTACTGTCTCAATATCATCAACTGCAAATTGAGTGCCAAGAGTTTCATTGAATTGCTCAAGTTCGGTAATGCCCTTGACACGAATATCGCCATTATCTAAAGAAAGGATGTTGTCAGCCTCTTCATCAACATCATGCTCATCTTCAATGTCACCAACGATTTGCTCGAGCACATCTTCAATCGTAATAATGCCTGCTACACCGCTATATTCATCGACCACAATGGCTAAGTGATTGCGATTATCTTTAAAGTCTCGCAGTAAAACACTTAAGCGCTTTGATTCTGGAATAAATACCGCTGGACGTAACCAATCGCGAACTTGAAAATCTTTCTCGGTAGCATGTCTCAGTAAGTCTTTAGCTAATAAGATGCCAATAACGTTATCTTTATTACCCTCGAATACTGGAAAGCGGGAGTGAGCTGCTTCGATCACGCTTTTAATGACTTCTGCCAAAGGTTGATTGATATCAATCCAATCAATTTGGGCACGTGGCACCAAGATATCTCGTGCAGAAAGCTGCCCTACTTGAAATACACCCTCAATCATCGAAAGGGCATCTGCGTCAATAAAGCCTTCAGATTGGGCTTCACGCAGGGTTGCAATTAATTCTAGGCGACGTTCATTGGGGCTAGATGGCTGTGGCGTTAAAAAATCAGCCAGGCGCTCTAAAAGGGATTTATTGGGGTCAGGCATATGGCAAGAATAGCGTAGAAATGAGTCAGATTAATAATTGAAGCCTAGGCAGCGTCATTATTGAGCTAAATAAGGGTTGGTAAATCCCAGTTTTTTCAAAATTTTGACTTCTAGGGCTTCCATTCTTTCCGCATCTTTTTTGTTTTCGTGATCATAAGCTTGCGCATGTAGGCAGCCGTGAATCACTAAATGGGCTAAATGGTCCTGAAGGGGTTTGGCTTGCTCTTTTGCTTCCTTCAGCATGACTGGCAAGCAAAAAACAATATCGGCCACCAAAGTATTCTTTGAGTATTCATAAGGAAATGTCAGAACGTTTGTTGCGTACTCTTTTTTTCCAAAAGCCAGATTTAATTTTTTACCCTCTGCCGCATTAACAAAACGAAGTGTTAGTAATCCACCGCAATGAATTACAGATTTGACCCATTTTTTGATCAATGTAGCTGAGGCAACAGCATTCAGAGCAGCCTCAATACTTGGGCTTGCATACTGAAGATCAATTTTCAGTAGGGGTTTGTTTGGGCTTAATTTAGATGGCATGGGCTTCTACCAATTCGCCGCGCAAGGTGAATTTAAGAACCTCAGTGATTCTAATATCAACCATCTGCCCAATCATTGATTCAATATCTTGATCGGGCGCCGTGAAATGAACAACGCGATTGTTTTCGGCCCTACCTTGTAGCTTGATGCCATCTTTAGCGAGGCCTTCAATGAGGACGCGTTCTGTATGGCCCAACATTTTTTGACTAATCTGACTCGATTGCCCGTCAATAAGATCTAATAAAATGTGTAGTCGCTTCAACTTAACTTCATATGGAGTGTCATCACTGAGGTTGGCTGCAGGAGTACCTGGGCGAGGGCTAAAGATAAAGCAAAAACTATTATCAAAATCTAAATCTTGAACCATTTTCAAGAGCTTTTCAAAGTCTGCCTCAGTCTCTCCGGGAAAGCCCACAATGAAATCGCTTGATAAGGTGAGGTTAGGCCGAACAGTACGCATTTTGCGGATGATGCTTTTATATTCCAATGCGGTGTAACCTCGTTTCATAGCCGATAGTATTGAGTCGGAACCATGCTGCACAGGGAGATGCAAATGACTGACTAGTTTAGGAACTTTGGCATAGACATCAATGAGGCGCTGGGTAAATTCTTTTGGGTGGCTTGTTGTAAAGCGGATGCGTTCAACCCCAGGAATGTCGGCAATGTATTCAATCAACAAAGCAAAGTCAGCAATTTCCTCTGTATCACCCATCTTGCCAAGATAGGCATTGACATTTTGACCTAGCAACACAATTTCTTTGACGCCTTTGCTCGCTAGACCAGCTACCTCAGTAAGCACATCATCAAAAGGTCTGGAAACTTCCTCACCTCGGGTATAGGGAACTACGCAGTAACTACAGTATTTAGAGCAGCCTTCCATAATGGAAACATAAGCTGAGCCGCGAGTCTGGCGCGATGCAGGCAGGTGATCAAACTTTTCAATTTCTGGGAAAGAAATATCTACCTGAGGAATGCCCGTATTGCGTCTTTGGGCAATCAAGTCGGATAGGCGGTGTAATGTTTGTGGACCAAAGACCACATCTACATAAGGAGCGCGACTCACTATTTGTTGACCTTCTTGACTGGCAACACAGCCACCAACACCAATTAATAGATTTGGCTTCAATTTTTTGAGTTCACGTAATCGCCCTAAATCGGAGAACACTTTATCTTCGGCTTTTTCACGAATCGAGCAAGTATTGAGAAGGACGACATCGGCGTCTTCCGGGCTATCTGTGATGATCATGCCATCATTAGCATGTAGGAGGTCGGCCATCTTGCCCGAGTCGTACTCGTTCATTTGACAGCCGAAGGTTTTGATATAGAGCTTTTTCATATGCCGTTCTCAGGTTTATAGCTGGGGGCGAAGCTCAGATTTTACTGTCTATAGGAGTCGATAAGCCAGAATTGTCACGAGTGTGGGCGGTAAGGCTGCTATGAGTAGATAGAGTGCCGATACTGCGCCTCCTGGAAAGTATTGACGCAAGATGGCAATACCTGCGGGATTGGGAGCATTGGCAATCACGGTAAGCCCTCCGCCAGCAACCGCGCCTCCCACTAAAGCGAGCTTGAACTCTAGTGAGGTACCTGTAACTAATGAGCCCAAATAGGTCAGGGCAGCATTATCGGTAAGTGCTGTCAAAGCTAGGCTGCCATAAAAGACTGCGGTAGGGCTCATTTTTGAGAGGATGGGTTGTAACCACCATCCTTGTAGTGCACCCAAGACTACCAATCCACCCAAGAAGAAACCTACCAACAATGCTTCTTTCAGAATCAGGGGGCTTTGATGTTTTGGGTAAGCGATTGTGTATCCAATAAAAAAAAGCAGGAGCCACATAAAAATAGGGGGGTCATGGGCAAATACCACTACTCCAAATAAAAACAACAAGTGCATCAAAATGACAAAAAATGGAATTTTGGCTGGCTTGTTATTACCGGTAGTATTAATGAGTTGCCCTTGGAATATCAGTGTTGCGCCTAATGCGTTTACAAAAATTGCAATACAGGATTCGATGCCAAAGTTGCTAAACATGAATGCTGAGCTCCAACCCCAAGTGGAGGCCACCATTAGAACGGGAGGAGCTGCAAAGTTGGTTAAGGTTCCACCAATAGAAATGTTGACGAACAGTACGCCAAGCGTTCCAAAGAGCAAGGCTTTAGAGCATTGGTGGCGATAAACCAGATCGCGTAATAAAAAGGCAGCCAAAGTCATTGCAGCGGGCTCGGTAATCAGTGAGCCTAATAATGGCGTAATGCTTAAAGTTAAAAAATAGAGGGCAGGAGTACTTTTAATGCGCAGTACAAACTGTAGTCCCTTGGCAAACAGATGCAAAAGTTCTGTAGAGATATAAAGAATGGGCTTACTGCCAGCCACAATCATGATGGCAAAAACAAATAAGGGTTCTGTGAAGTTTTGATTGTCCAGAAAGGTTTTTGCTGTCCCCAAATCATCCACTATGGTGATATAGATAAATAAGATCGCTGCCCAAAATCCAAAGACCACTTCAACCTCACCCAAAAGATGCCAGAGGCCTTCATGGGCAGGATATTTTTTGGCGAGTGCCTCAAAATAAGCAGTACAAAAAGTATGCAAAACTGCAATGGCAAAAATAATGCTCGCACCGAGTTCTATAGGGGTAAAGTTCATAGCAGAATGGTAGCAGGTGATTCAATACCTTGAGACATTGTTACTTTAGGAGTTTTTTGATGAAATTAAAGATGGGATATGCAGAGTTGATTGCGCATGCAATGGCTGAAATTGAAACGGTTCCATTACCTAAGGCTGAGCCCCTCTTGGATGATCCCAATGTTGTTTTTGTCGATATCCGGGATATCCGAGAATTAGAGCGTGAAGGGATGATCCCTAACGCCTTACATGCCCCACGGGGGATGCTGGAATTTTGGGTGGATCCAGATAGTCCTTATTACAAACCTATTTTTGGCGAGGGTAAGCGCTTGATTCTTTACTGTGCATCTGCCTGGCGCTCAGCCTTAGCAACCGAGACTTTGCAAAGAATGGGAGTGCCGAATATTTGCCATTTGGAAGGCGGGTTTAGTGCTTGGAAGAAGGCTGGATTACCTACTGCAGAGAAGATCAGTAAACCACATAACAATTAACTAATTTTTATGATTGATTGAATCAATCTACTTGGAGAAATGATGAGAAAAGTATTATCCCAGTTTGGTGAAGGTCTTTTACAGCAAAAACTCAGTACTGGTGATTTGCATTTTTTATCTGATGCATATACTGCTAATGGTGGGAATGGGACTGGGCCCACTCCCCATGAGTATCTTGGTGCTGCTTTGGCAGCCTGTACTAGCATGACACTCAAAATGTATTCTGCGCGCAAGTCGATTGCGCTAGAGAACGCGATTGTGACGGTGGATATTGAGCGTGTCGATGATGTTGAGAAATTCAGTCGCGCTATTGAGTTCATCGGTAATCTCAGTGCCGAAGAAAAAGAACGCCTGCTTGAAATTGCTAACAAGTGCCCGATTCATAAAGCGCTAGCTGGACAGATCCAAATAAAAACCCAGCTTGTAAATTAATATAAGCTGGGCGGAGTTGCATTACTACTTGAAGCTTGGCTAGTTTGCTTAGTTAGGTGGAGTAGCTGCTTTATTGTTTTTGCCAGCGTTATAGCCAGAGTTGTATTGAGAGGCTTGCTCTTTTTTGTAGGCATCATATGCGTAGCCTGATGCAGCTCCAACTGCTGCACCACCAACTGCACCCCAAATCGGATTGCCGTGGAAGATTGCAGTGCCAACGGCACCAGCTGCTGCGCCAATACCTGCGCCTGAAAGAGTGCGCTGTTCAGTGTTGCTCATGTTTGAGCAACCTACAATAGCTAAAGTTGCTACGGTAATCGCGATAATTTTTTTCATATCAGCTAATCCTTTAAATGTATTTTGAGTTGGCTAAGTTGTTTTGATTATTTTCTGGCGCAAGGAAATTTTGTTGCCAAGAAGCCCAAGAAGGTACCCGCTGCTGGTTTATCAGCAGTTTGTGGATTTTCACTAGTCCATTTAACAAAATCAGCAATCACTGCATCACGCTGAGGAGCGGGTTGCTTGATGCAAATAAAAGGCTTCGCACGTTGTGGATTGCGCGTTACCAAATAGGTATCGTAAATTGCAGTTGAATAACCAATGCAAAAGCTACGGGATTCTGGGCTTGCAGGAAGTTTGCAGGTAGTTGCTAGCTCTTGGGTGCTTAGTACTTTGACAGTTTCTTGGGCCTGAGCAAGGCTAGAAAATGCTGCAAGAGCAGCTAAAGCTACGAGGACTTTCTTCATGGGTTCTCCCTTGGGTATGTGTAATTCAATCATAAACTATAAATATTCTACAAAATGCACTATTTAGGTGCAGGTTGCACTTTATTGGGTTGGCTTATTCCCCATAATGAGGCAAAAAATAGGAGGGTAAATTTCATGGAAAACTTGAAATCAGGAAGTGATGCTTTATTTATTTTGCTGGGCGCCATCATGGTGCTTGCAATGCATGCAGGTTTTGCATTTCTAGAGCTGGGTACTGTGCGTAAGAAAAACCAAGTGAATGCCTTGGTCAAAATCTTAGTGGACTTTGCTGTGTCTACGATTGCCTATTTTTTTATTGGTTACAGCATTGCGTATGGCGTGAACTTTTTCTCAGGCGCTGAAATATTGGCCGAAAAGAATGGTTATGAGTTAGTGAAATTTTTCTTCTTATTAACTTTTGCTGCGGCGATTCCAGCTATTGTTTCGGGTGGCATTGCAGAGCGGGCTAAATTTAATCCCCAGTTGATTGCCACGTTTGTATTGGTGGGCTTTGTGTATCCCTTCTTTGAAGGCATTGCCTGGAATCAGCATTACGGCATTCAAGCATGGATCAAAGGACTCACTGGTGAAGAGTTCCATGACTTTGCTGGATCTATAGTGGTACATGCAGTAGGTGGGTGGATTGCTTTACCCGCTGTTATTTTGTTGGGAGCGCGCCGTGGCCGCTATACCAAGGAAGGTCAAGTCTCTGCGCATCCTCCATCTAGCATTCCGTTTCTGGCTTTAGGCGCTTGGATTTTGGCAGTAGGTTGGTTTGGATTTAACGTGATGAGCGCACAAACTATCGATAAGATCAGCGGCTTGGTTGCAATGAATTCCTTAATGGCGATGGTTGGTGGCACCTTGGCTGCATGGGTAGTTGGCCGCAACGATCCTGGCTTTACTTATAACGGGCCTTTAGCAGGTTTAGTAGCAGTTTGTGCGGGTTCTGATTTAATGCATCCCCTTGGCGCTTTGATTGTTGGTTTGGTGGCGGGCGGATTATTTGTATTCATGTTCACCTTGGTGCAAAACCGCTGGAAGATTGATGATGTTCTGGGTGTATGGCCATTGCATGGCCTATGTGGCCTCTGGGGCGGACTTGCAGCCGGCATCTTTGGAAGCAAGGCGCTCGGCGGAATTGGCGGCATTACTTTTACTGGGCAACTGATAGGAAGCGCCTTAGGTGTAGGGATTGCTCTGATTGGGGGCATAGTTGTATATGGTGCCTTAAAGCTATTTCTAGGTATTCGTATGTCACAAGAAGAAGAGTACGAGGGTGCCGATTTAAGTGTGCATCGCATTTCTTCTACTCCAGATCGTGAGCCAAACTGGTAGCTCATGATTGGTGCCTAGTCCTTTATGTATAGCCTGATTCAAACCTATAATGAGTCATGGCTATATTTGAACTAGACGGAAATGCCCCGCACTTAGCTGAGGGTGCTTGGGTTGCTGAGAGCGCTGAAGTAATCGGCAAAGTGGAGCTGCACAAGCATGCAAATGTTTGGCCGAAGGTAGTGATTCGTGGTGATAACGACCGGATTCAAATTGGTGAAGGTAGCAATGTTCAAGACGCTTCCGTTTTGCATACTGATCCAGGTTATGAACTCATTGTTGGCAAACATGTCACGGTAGGGCATCAAGTAATGCTTCACGGCTGTCATATCGGTGACGGTAGTTTGATTGGCATTGGTGCCATCATTTTGAATGGCGCCAAAATTGGTAAGCATTGCTTAGTAGGTGCGGGAGCGCTCGTCACTGAGGGCAAAGAGTTTCCAGATGGCTCTATGATTATCGGCTCACCGGCCAAGGCGGTGAAGACACTCACCGCTGAACAAATGACGGGCCTTGAAGAAATTGCCAAGCGATATGTCCAAAATGCGCAGCGTTATATCAAGATGCTTAAAAAGATTTCATAAGCCTTGCTCTACGTTTTCAATGTTGTCCTGCCGGTATTTCTTCTCATACTCATTGGGTATGCGTGTGGAAGAACGGGCAAGCTGGGGGTCAGTGCTTCTATAGAGCTGAATCGCTTTGTAGTTTGGCTAGCGCTACCAGCACAACTTTTTAACTTTGCGGCCAATAGTGGCTGGGAAACACTTTGGCAGCCAGGTTTTATTGCAGCTTTTTTAATTGGCTGTTTGTTGGTATTTGTCTTAGTCCTTTTTATAAGTTGGTATCGAGATAGAGATTTAGCAGCAGCCAGTTTTAATGGTTTAAGTGCTTCTTATTCGAACACTGGTTATATGGGCATCCCTTTGTGCGCTCTTGCACTGGGTCAAGATGGTTTAGCACCAGCCATTATTTCAACATTCCTCGTCTTTGTAATGTTTGCTTTAGCAACCATCCTGATTGAAATTGCCATTTTGTCGCATAAGAAATCGCATGAGATTGTCTTGAGTGTCATTAAGTCGCTTTGTAGTAATCCCTTATTAGTGGCCCCGATTGCTGGGCTTGTTTGGGCTACCACGGGTTTGCAGTTGTACGATCCACTCTCTCAAGTGATTGCATTCCTAGCTGCTGCCGCAACACCCTGCGCCTTGGTATCTATCGGTTTATTTTTGATGCGAAAAAGTGAAGCCGCTTCTCATCAAGCCTGGGGAATTAGTTTTGCAAAACTCATCATTCAGCCCTTGATTGCTTGGGTAATCGCCGGCCCCATATTGGAATTACCCAGTTTATGGCTAAATGCAATAGTCATCTTAAGTGCCTTACCAACCGGCACAGGACCATTTATGTTGGCTCAATATTACAAAGCCGATGGCAGCGTGATCTCACGGGTAGTATTAATCACCACCATGGGTTCTTTGATCACGCTCTCATTATTTCTGTGGAGTAGCAACGGGGTTTAGCCCCTCAGCATCGATTTGTTTTTCCCAAGAGGCATCGATAAAGGCGGGTAACCTCATGCACTCATCAAAAATTTTCATGAGGCTAGGGTAGGGGCTGACATCAACTTTGCTACTCAGAGCGTTAAAGATTTGTGGCACCAAGCAAATATCTACTAGGCCAGGTTGATCGCCATAAACAAAGCGACCAACTCGGACATCAATACTTAAGCGCTTTTCTAAACTCGCTAGACCAGACTTAATCCAATGCTGATACCAGACATCCTTTACTTCACCACTAATCCCAAGTTGCTTTACTAAGTAACGCAATACCCGTAGATTATTGATGGGATGGATATCACTAGTGATATCCATTGCGAGTGCGCGTACCCAAGCACGATCAATCGCAGATGTAGGTAGCAGCGGTGGTTTAGTTTGAATCTCATTGAGATATTCGATGATGGCGATGGACTGGTGAATAGTATTTTTACCATCGTCAAATAAAGGTACTAGTTGATTCGGATTCTGTTTGGAATACGCATCGGCCAGTTGTTCACCGCCATTTTTGCTTAAATGAACGGGGATGACTTCATAGCTCATGCCCTTGAGGTTAAGCGCAATACGGACACGAAAGGCAGCAGAGCTGCGCCAGTAGCTATAGAGCTTGGGTTTCATATAAGAACTTTCTTTGAACTCATATTGAACAGTATATTGATGAAGCAAAAGTGGGAGAAGGGCTTTTCAATTGCTTTAGACTGAGGTCATGGAAAATATTCATTTCTGGATTGGCGTGATTGCAACAATAGCCTTTGCAGTTACTGGGGTGCTGGCGATTGCTGACCGCGGCGTAGACCTTTTTGGTGTTCTGGTTCTTGGGGTAATTACAGCCATTGGCGGAGGAACTATTCGCGACATGATTTTGGGGACCCCCGTTTTTTGGTCTGAAAATCAAATATATGTCTGGCTGGCGTTAGGCGCAAGTGTGTTGACATTCGTTGCTGAATCTTTTTTTACACAACCCCAGATATATCGTTGGATGTTATACATCGATGGTTTTGGAGCCGCCTTATTTGGTATTCAAGGTGCCAATAAGGCATGGAGTATGGATTTTGGTTTGCCCGTTGCACCAGTGATCTTGGGAGTCATTACTGCTATCGGTGGCGGTTTAATACGGGATATATTGGCCGGCAGAAAAACCCTCATTATGTCCCACGAGCTTTACGCGATTCCAGTAACGCTGGGATGTTGTGCATATGTCTTGGTCCTGAATTTTCTTCCGCAATATGCCATAGAGGGATCTGTAGTTTGCATGCTGGGGATCTTTGGTTTACGCGCAGCCGCCATTCATTGGGATTTGCGCGTACCCAACATGTTCATAACTAAAACGCGCTAACTGCTCCATCGCTCCGGGGATCCCAGCCACCACGCAAGGTGCCTGAAGGGTCGCGAATGATACAGCCAGCATGACCTACAGTTTCATCAAATGCATCGAGCATCTCAATCTCATGGCCTAGAGCATGTAATTCTTTTGCAACCCAAGGGCTAAAGCGCGATTCTAGTTTTAAACTGTCGCTGGTTTGACCCCAAGTGCGCCCGAGCAACCAACGCGGACGACTGATTGCATCTTGCGGATCAAGACCATACGTAGCAGTGCGGGTAAAGACAGCACATTGTGTTTGAGGTTGACCATCGCCACCCATGGTGCCGTAAACCATAGAGCGCCCATCTTTGAATAAAGCCATTGCAGGGTTAAGTGTGTGAAAAGGTTTGCGATAGGGCTCAAGGTGGTTAAGTGTTTTAGGGTCTAGAGAGAAGCTGCAACCACGGTTTTGCCAATTGACACCCGACGTAGGTAGAACAATGCCAGCACCAAATTCGTGATAAATACTTTGAATAAAAGAGACACAGTTGCCGTCACCATCAATCACACCCATCCAAATTGTATCTGCTGGACCTTTGCCTTGACCCCAAGGTAAAGCTTTATTGGGATCGATATTCTTGGCCAATTTTTTCAAAAACGCAGGAGACAAAAAGGATTGCGCATTTTTTGTCATGTAAGCAGGATCAGTCACAAACTGATCGCGAATCTTAAATGCTTGCTTAGTAGCTTCTACGCAGTGATGAACATACTCTGCGCTGTCGACCTTAAAGCGCTTTAAGTTCAGTTGATCTAAGATGCCAATGATCATTAATGACACCACCCCTTGGGTAGGCGGCACCATGTTGTATACATTACCTTGACTATGTTTGAGTTCAAGAGGATTGATCAGTTTTGCATGGTGACGATGTAGATCGCCTAAACGTAATGGACTCCCAATATCGGTAAGTTCATTTGCCAATAAATCAGCAAGATCGCCACGGTAATAATCTTCGGTTCCTTTTGTGGCAATTTGCCGCAAGGTTCTTGCAAGACGACCTTGTTTGAAGATGCTCCCAACTGCGGGGGCTTTGCCATTGACCAAGAAGGTCTTAGAAAATCCCGGAATAGGGCTCAGCTCTTCGCGTTTCTTTGCGGTCAAACTCGATTGGCTGTACGTTACTGGAATACCTGTTTCTGCATAGTAGATCGCATCTGCCAAGAGGCGAGATAAGGGAATCTTGCCACCCAGACCTTGCTGAGAAAGCGTGTGTGCAGCACCCCAGCCAGAGATGGTGCCTGCGACAGTATTTGCCGCAACCGCCCCACGAAACGGAATTGCCTTAGTAATACCGCGCTCCGCATACCATTTCTTGGTAGCGAGACCAGCCGCTGCTCCGCAAGCATCAATACCACCCATCGCTTTATTTGGAGCATGAATAACCCAAAAAGAGTCGCCACCGATGGAGTTCATGTGGGGGTAAACGACAGCAATAGTTGCTGCTGCAGCCACCATTGCCTCTAAGGCGTTACCACCTTCCCTCAGAACTGCTAAAGCCGATTCAGATGCAAGGGAATGCGGCGCAACCGCCATCCCCCGAATACCCCACTTTGCTTGCATTGCAAAACCCCTCTATTTTTTTTGGCTTACTTTTTTGTTTTATTTATTTTCTCGTAATTGACGCTCGATCTCTGAGCTAGAGTCTACAGCGATCTCATTTTGCTCAACACCAGCCAGCGGATCAATAGAGGGTCCATTGGTGTCAAAGACAGCAGCAGGTTGATCAACAAAGTAGGTAACCGTTTCTGGAATGAAGATGATAATTGCCACCAAAATCAGTTGTAGACCGACCCAGGGCAAGGCTCCATAGTAAATATCCGAGCTTTTGACGGATTTTGGCGCAACCCCTCGCAAGTAGAACAAAGCAAATCCAAATGGCGGGTGCATAAAGGAGGTTTGCATATTGGCGCCAAGAAGTACGCCAAACCAAATCAAATCAATTCCCAATTTTTGTGCGACGGGGGCTAGCAGTGGAATGATGATAAAGGCAATCTCAAAGTAATCTAAGAAGAAGGCTAAGAAGAAGACAAATAAGTTCACCACAATCAAGAAGCCGATTTGCCCGCCCGGCAGACCGGTTAAGAGTTGTTCAATCCAAAGGTCGCCATCAACGCCACGGAAGGCTAAGCCAAAAACAGTTGAGCCAATCAGAATGAAGATCACCATGGCGTTGATGCGCATAGTTGAGGTCATTGCATCCCAAACCAAAGTCTTTTGTAAGCGCTTGTTCATGGCGGCGAGAACTAATGCACCTACTGAACCCATGGCGCCGCCTTCAGTTGGTGTCGCGAGACCCATCAAGATAGTTCCAAGCACTAAGAAGATGAGGGCAATAGAAGGAACAATACCCCATAGAATTTTCTTGAAGAGCTTCCAGTCTATTTTTGGACGGGCTTCTGGTGGAAGTGCAGGGACGTCTTGAGGTCTAAAAATAGATAAGAAGAAAATAAATAAACAGAACAGCACGATCTGAATGATGGAAGGCCCAATGGCTCCCGCATACATATCGCCAACAGACTTACCTAACTGGTCAGCCAATACAATTAATACCAGTGATGGTGGAATCAGTTGAGTAATTGTTCCTGACGCGGCAATCACACCAGTTGCTACACGCGGGTTATAGCCGTAGCGCAGCATGATTGGTAGGGAGATCAAGCCCATCGCAATTACTGAAGCTGCTACGGTGCCAGTAATGGCTCCCAGAATCGCACCAACAATAATCACTGCGTAGGCTAAGCCGCCACGGATTGGGCCAAACAGCTGACCCAAACCTTCGAGCATGTCTTCTGCTAGCCCGCACTTCTCCAGAATTGCGCCCATGAATGTAAAGAATGGAATGGATAGCAATAAGTCATTTGAGAGAATGCCAAAGACGCGGTCAGGTAGCGCTTGCAAGAAGGTGGGCTGAAACATACCCATCTCGATGCCGATGAAGGAAAAGAATAGGCCAACAGCACCAAGAGAAAATGCGGCCGGATAGCCTATTAATAAAAATACAATCAGACCCCCAAACATGATGGGGGCCATTAAATCTTGGCTAATCATTGTAGGGGTCTTTCGTACTTAGGATCGATTTGAATCATGCCAATAAGGGCTGCATAGCGCTTGATGATTTCGGAGATGCCTTGGAGTGTTAATAAGAAAAAGCCCAAAGTAATAATGCCGCGTACTGGCCAGCGAATCAGGCCACCTGGGTTACTCGAGGTTTCACTTTGTATTACAGAAGTAATAAAAAATTCCCAGGAGTAATAACCAATAATGGTGGTCATTGGAAGAAAGAAAACAATTCCACCCCAAAAGTCTAGCCAGAGGCGAACACGATTGGGATACATTGCATACAGTACATCGACGCGCACATGTTCATTGAGGCGAAAAGTAGTGGCAGCTCCAAACATCACCATACCGGCAAACAAATACCACTGCGCTTCTAGCCAACCGTTAGAGCTTACGTTAAAGCCGTACCGAATCAGCGCATTTCCTGTGCTAACCAGTACGGCTATCAATACCATCCAACTCGCTAATACACCAAAACGGTCATTTAAGCGATCAACAAAACTTGCAAAAACTAAAAATTGTTTTGGCATATCAGATTCTCAGTAAGGTTCTATTTGACCGGGTTAGTCAACATGAAGCTCATGAGAGTTTGCTCTGCGACTTTATTCCACAACATTTGATCGTTACGGAATTTTTTCCATGGTTCGTAAATCTTCTTGAATGATGGATTCTTGGCAGCCTCTTCTTCATACATGTCGAAGGCTGCATTTGACGCTGCTTTCATAATGTCTGTTGAATAGGACTGCAACTTGACACCATTCTTAATCAGGCTTTGTAGGGCGATTGGGTTTTTGTAATCGTACTCAGCCATCATGTCAATATTGCATTCAGCACAGGCTGAGATCAATGCTTCTTGATATTGCTTAGGAAGCTTTTCCCATTCTTTAATGTTGACGTACATGGAGTACATGGAGCAGGCTTCCCACCATCCTGGATAGTAGTAGTAGGGCGCAACTTTGTAGAAGCCGAGTTTCTCATCATCGTAAGGGCCGACCCACTCTGCCGCGTCAATCACCCCTTTTTCAAGAGCAGGGTAAATATCACCGCCAGCAATTTGCTGTGGGATAGCGCCCAAGCGAGACATCACTTCACCGCCAAGTCCGGCAATACGCATCTTGAGGCCCTTGAGATCTGCAACGGTCTTCACTGGTTTTTTAAACCAGCCACCCATTTGCGTTCCGGTGTTGCCTGCTGGGAATGAAATAATGTTGTAGTCACGCAAGAACTCCCGTTGGAGTTTCAAACCACCACCCCAATACATCCAAGCATTTTGCTGGCGCTGATTCATACCAAATGGAACGGTAGTATCAAAAGCAAACGTTTTGTTTTTACCAACAAAATAATATCCGGCAGTATGGGTGCACTCTACCGTTCCTTGTTGCACTGCATCAACAGTACCAAAGGCCGGCACAATTTCGCCTGCACCAAAGGTGCGGATCTGAAATTTCCCATCCGTTAAAGCCGCAACCCGTTTGGAGATGAACTCGCCACCACCATAAATAGTGTCTAAGCTTTTTGGAAAGCTAGAGGCACAGCGCCATTTCACTTCTGGCATTGATTGGGCAATCGCTGGCGCAGCCAGTACGCCTGCAGCAGCTCCAAGTGCGGTCTTACCTAAAAAGTCACGTCTTTTCATTTGCCTTGCTCCTTGTTTAATATTTATTAGGGGGCATTTTTAGTAATGCCTTTTTATTAACTTCTCAAACCATTAAAGCGCAGTGCGTAAGAGCTACTTTCTGTAGTGTGCACTTGTAATTAGGGATATGCACCTAGCTTGGGCGTACTGCTTCTAACTGGTGCAAATCCTGAATATCATCATGACTGAAGTGCGCTGCATCAATACCCACTTCTCGGGAAAACCCCGAGTGAATTTAATGAGGAATTACCCTAAGTAGTGGATTTCTTTGATTTTTTTCAAAGCATAATCAGCGAGTTGTTTTTTATTTAATAAAAATAGTTAGGAGCTACTGATGTCAACATCAATTAAAGCAGCCCCAATGACCGCTGCAGAGCGCAAAGTTATTTTTGCTTCCTCTTTAGGTACGGTTTTTGAGTGGTACGACTTTTATCTGTACGGTTCTTTGGCTGCCGTTATTGCCAAGCAGTTCTTCTCAGGCTTGGATGCTGGCTCTGCCTTCATTTTCGCTTTGTTAGCATTTGCTGCTGGTTTTATCGTGCGTCCATTTGGTGCCTTGGTTTTTGGTCGCTTAGGCGATTTGATCGGGCGTAAATATACCTTCTTGGTCACCATCGTTTTAATGGGTGCTTCCACCTTCATCGTGGGCATCTTGCCTAACTATGCAACGATCGGCGTTACTGCTCCAGTGCTGTTGATTGCCTTGCGCATGCTTCAAGGTTTGGCTTTGGGTGGTGAGTACGGCGGTGCTGCTACTTATGTTGCAGAACATGCTCCTCATGGCAAGCGTGGTGCCTACACATCATGGATCCAGACAACAGCTACTCTTGGTTTGTTCCTCTCCTTGCTGGTGATTTTGTTTACCCGTGAATTCACTGGTCCAGACTTTGATGTTTGGGGCTGGCGTGTTCCTTTCATCGCTTCTATCGCATTGTTAGCGGTTTCTGTATGGATTCGTTTGTCCATGAACGAGTCACCCGCTTTCAAGAAGATGAAAGATGAAGGCAAATTGTCTAAAGCACCTTTGACCGAGTCATTTGCTCAATGGAAGAACTTGAAGATTGTGATCTTGGCATTGTTTGGTCTGGTTGCAGGTCAAGCGGTGGTTTGGTATACAGGCCAGTTCTACGCGTTGTTCTACATGACCCAGGTGTTGAAGGTAGATCCTAAAACTGCAAACTTGTTGATTGCCGCTTCATTGGTAATCGGTACACCATTCTTCATCGTGTTTGGTAGCTTGTCAGACAAAATTGGTCGTAAGGTGATCATCATGGGTGGCTTGTTATTTGCCATCATTTTGTACATCCCGAACACACCGGTTTCCTTGTTTAATGGCCTAACCCACTTTGCTAACCCTGCGTTAGAAAAAGCCATGGCGACTGCACCAGCAAGCATTACTGCTGATCTGAATGAATGTACTTTCCAGTTCAACCCAACCGGTACGGCGAAGTTCACTAGCTCTTGCGATATTGCTAAGCAGGTGATGGCTGGTAACTCTGCAAGCTATACAACTATTCCCGGCCCTGCTGGCGGTACTGCGGTTGTGAAGATTGGCGATACAGAGATTCAAGGCTACTCCGCTAAAGGTATGGCGCCAGCAGATGCGAAAGCAAAAGATGCAGAGTTCAAGAAGGCCATTCGTGAAGCATTGAATGCTGCTGGTTACCCTGCAAAAGCGGATCCTGCTGCTATTAACTATCCTGCAGTGCTTGGTATCTTGGTAATTTTGGTGATCTTGGTAACCATGGTTTATGGTCCAATTGCGGCGATGCTGGTTGAGATGTTCCCAACCCGTATTCGTTACACCTCGATGTCCTTGCCATACCATATTGGTAACGGTTGGTTCGGTGGCTTGTTGCCAACGATCTCCTTCGCCTTGGTAGCGCAGAACGGTAACATTTACTACGGTCTCTGGTACCCAATTATCATCGCTGCGATGACATTGGTAATCGGCACACTGTTTATTAAAGAAACAAAAGACGTGGATATCTATGCACGTGACTAAGCTTCTTTAGTCTGTATTAAATAAGAAACCCGATCAGAAATGGTCGGGTTTTTTATTCCCACAAATCTTGTTGCTTTCGATTGCGTAAAAGTTGGTGATTTTGCTGAGCAATAGACACTTCTCTTGCACCAGGAATAACGGTAATCTTTTCACCAGCAGCGAGTGTGCCGGCTTTTAGGACTCGTAAGTACCAACCGCTAAAGCCAGATTGCAACATGGCCTTAGCTGCGCCTTTATATTTCATACGGGCATTGAACTTAAAGCAGGGTTCACGTAGCTTAACTACTGAGAATTCCAACTCACCAATGCGCAATACATCACCGACAAATACTTCGGTTTCTAGTAATCCTTCGATCGTGAAGTTCTCACCGAAGGCCCCATATTGGAGCTCAACTGCTTGTTTGGTTTCTCGGGTGAGTAGGGTATTCCAAAATGCATAGTGTTCTGCTGGATAAACGTAGATCGCTTTTTCAAGCCCACCATGAACACTCAGATCGGCCTGTTCATCACCCCTCACCCCAAGCTTGGTGATTTCTATTGGTGTGGGTGTTTGTAAATCACTTACTGGGGTTTTGACAATCGCCGAAGCAACTGATTTGTAATCAGGGTGATGATTACCAAATAAGGGCGCAACTTTACCGCTGGAAATAGATAAAAGTCTCACTGAGCTTACATCAATGAACAGTAATCAAAATTACTTACTCCATTTCGTTTCCATGGACAGAATTTTTTCTGAACCTAACTCTGCGAGATATTTATTAAACTCTTCTCTAATGGGCGAGCCTTTGACAAATGCAAAGCCCAATTTATCAGAGTAAGGAACTTCATAGCTACTGGTTAAAGGCATCTTCATCTTGTTGACATAGGTGAGTAGCATAGAACTATCCACAAAAACCAGGTCTAGGTTGCCATTGCTAAGGTCCGTCAAGGCCTCGCTCATGGATGGATAGAGTTTGACTTTGTTAATAGGATAAATGCCTGTGGGTACCCATTCTTTCTCGATGTAACCCATGAAGACTGCGCCTGTAGGAAAGCCAATCGAGTATTTTTTGATTTGCGATAAATCGGTGATTTTGATATCACGCTTAGTGAGACTGACTAAATTCCAGCCATTCTCTACGTAAGGGTTCGAGAAATCCATGACCTCTTGGCGTTTTGGAGTGATGGAAATTCCGGAGAAGGCAACATCTGCTTGTCCGCTCGCAACTGCACCAAGCATCCCTTGGAAGTCATAGGCTTTTAAATTGTAGGTATAGCCACGTGATTCACAAAATCCTTTAAAGATTTCGATATCAACACCCACCACTTGACCATTCTCTTCAAATGTAAATGGTGGAATAGAAGGCGATATAGCAGCTTGCAAAACCTTCGATGTTTTGTTGTCGGATTTAGAGCAGCCAAGCGAAAATAAGGCTAGCAAAACACAGGCACTTGTTAGTAGTGTTTTTGAGAAAGTCGGTGAGATTTTGATCATATTGTTTTTCGCTGTATGCACGACATTAGGATAAGTGCTGCTTGACTGCTAAGATCACATCATAAATCGAAGAGAGTGAAATATGCGTTTATATATAGTAATGATGTTGGGGCTTTTTTGCACACTAATTAGCCAAACTGCATGTGCTAAGTGGGATGAGGAGCGCGATGTCACTGGTAGCGGTAATCAGGAACTGGTCTACTATTTCAAAACAAATGGGCAAGGTCAGAAATTAGTCCTCGATAAGTATGTGAAGCGGCTGATTTTTATTCAGCAAGACCGCTTGTATAAGCGCACTATCAAACAAATCAAAATTGATGGGTTCCCCATTGATGTGATGAGCGATCCCTTTTCTCACTACCCTGAGCAAACTGCAATTACCTTTGAAAATAAGGACGAGGTACTCAAAAAGCTATTTTTAGCCAAGAAAATCGAGATTGAGCTGCGTTATGGGCGCGATCAAGGGGTCAGCGTGTTTCAGATTCAGTAGCAAGGGGTAGTCTATTTAGCTCAATAAAGTCATCAAATTGAAATAAATCATGCCTACATTACATCCTCGCCCTTTATCTTTATTGTTCAAGATAAGTCGTTTATAGCAAAAGGCATTAATTTCCCATGACGCCCATTAAAATATTAGTCACAAACCAAAAAGGCGGCGTTGGGAAAAGCACGATTTCTGCAAATCTAGCGGCCTTTTTTGCCTTAAAACGGAATATCAAAACGGCATTTATCGATTTTGATAAACAATCTTCATCATCTAACTGGTTAAAAAAAGCAGCTAACTTTGGTATTGAGATTCATCAGGCTCATCTCCAGAGTCAAAATAATTCTGGCCTGCTCTTGCTTGATGCTAAAGCGGCATTAAGGGAATGCTCGAAAGCAGCAGAGTTAGTAATTGCTGACTTAACCTGGACATACACCTTACCCCCTCAGTTTTTGATGGAGTTTGATATTGTTATTGTCCCAAGTTCAATCAGTCGAGTGGAAATGGTGAGCTCTGAAATTTTTGTACTTGAATATCTTCAAAAAAGTCTTGCCATTGCCGGCAAAAAACACCAAATCATCATCATGGCTCCGAGCAGAATTGACGCCGGCCAAAGCACGGAAGGCATCTTCCCCTTTGTATCTGCAAATGACAACTGCTTTATTAGCCCGCCGATAGAAAAAGTGAGTGATATTGACCAATATTATTTTGGTAGTTTTCTTTGTGAGGCGCAAGATGAGCGCGTTGCAAAGAATTTTTGCGAATTCGGGAGCTTTATTTATGAAAAATATTGCTCGCTAGTAATGCCTTACCAAAGCATTCATTCCGGCGTCAGCAATCCAGTATCGAGCTATAGGCAAGAACGGCTTAAGAGCCCCATTGCAGCCTCTGGTGTTCAAAATTTAGCTTCTGCATCATCAACAATGCCATTGAAAAACGAGAGACTAGGACGAAAAGTGGTCGACCTATTTATCCCTCAATTTTTGCGTAGCAAAAGCCCTATTGACAATAGTAAAGGGGAGTAGATGTTTTGGAAAATAAAATTACTCTTAATTAAACAGGAGAGCGCAAGGATTTCGATACTTCGCATACATGCGGAGTCTCTTAAAGAGGCTCTTGAGAAATCCCTCGATTTGTATCGTAATGCATCAATTCTTTCGTATCAAAAAGAGGGTGATGCTGAGATTGCTTTTGACTCTAACAAGAGCTTGTGATGTCAAACGCGAGCAAATGGCAACTAGCGATCAATTAAACCAATTAGCATCTCTTTAGGATTGATGACCGCACCATTTTTGACTATTTCATAATGTAAGTGAGGCCCAGTTGACCTTCCGCTTGTACCTACCGTAGCAACCACCTGATTCCGTCTAACGATATCTCCCTTATTGACATAAATATCCTGGGTGTGGGCATATCTCGAAAGGTAGCCATCCCCATGGTCAATAATCAAAAGTTTTCCATAATTTAAATCCCAGTTAGCCTGCAGCACCTGACCATTAGCAGTGGCGTTGATAGGCGTCCCGCTGGGTGATTGAAAATCCAAACCAGAGTGGAAACTTTCCCTGCGATTAAAGGGGTCAATACGGGGACCATATTCACTAGAAATACTTGACGCATTCTGAATCGGCATTCCAGTGGGTTTAGATTCGAGCCATTGCAGATAATTGAAGCTATGAGTAATTACAGTATCGACATACTTATTTTGCGAATGCGCTAGCTTTGATAGATTTGAAAATAGCTGTAGCGGTCGAGAATTGTTGGTCTCATCCATCAAATTTAGGGGAATAAATTGACCGCCCATAGTATTTTGCTTTGGGCTTGAGCTCTTAAGGGCGGCAGGGGTAGCAAGTTGCTCGAGCTTTTTATTCAGAGTTTCAAGTTGAGTCAGTTTTTGGTTGTTTTCAACAATGCGCTCATTTAACTCTAATAGCTTCAGTTTATAGATTGCGTTGAGATTTTCCATTTCTACGGGTGAATGTAAATTGCCGAGTTGCTTTGCCAATTGGGGGTCATATTCAATTGCCATGCGAAAGCCAAAATACTGCAGGCTTGCCCCTGCTAGGATTAATGCCAAGACGAGCGAGCATGAGCCAATCAATAAATGACGGTAAGTCAAATTGATCTTGCGGATGTGACCAACAGGGCCTGATACCCAAATAATTTGCATAATTTAGCTGGGAATCTTTTGCTTCACTTGGGATAGTAGGAGTTCGGCCTCATTAGCTACTCCCGCTGATGAAATCTGTAGCAACTTACCCGTTACATTGGCGCCAATCTCGATACCGATATTGCCGTAAGTGATGTCTCCTTCGATGTGAGCGTGTGCGAGCAACTCAATTTTTCCAGACGAAAATATATTGCCCTTAACCGACCCTGCCACAATAATGTGTTCGGCACGAATATCCCCAAAGATACGAGCGCTTGGTGCAATGGCAATCGTTGCCTCTGAACCTTCTTCCTGCAGGATGTTTCCGTGTAAGCTGCCATCAATCCGCACGCTTTTTGAAATGATCAGATTACCGTCAACCCGAATGGATGTCCCCAAAATCGATTCAAAATCTTGAACCGATTTACCTAAGGCTTTTTTCTTGGTCTTTTTAAACATCATGAAGATTTCCTTAGATCTTTGCAGATTTAATTAGGGAATGAAGATCTTACTAAAGTTTGATGAAAATGAGGACATAAAGCTTCATCACCAATAAATTTAAATGGTTATAGTTTCAATCTACTAAATACTGATTAAATGTGAGCACCCACATTTAAAGAACTCACTTGAACAACAAGAGGTCTAGCGGTAATATGACAGTCAATTTAAGATTTCTTTAAGGTAAAGCATGTTTGAGAAGCGCAAGAAAATTTCTCTAAAGCCAACAAGCGAGCATTTTGAGACGCTGATCGGTAAAACGTCGGAAATTTTTGGTCGAATGGTGATTGCTCATAGTTTGCGGATTGATGGAAAAGTCGTCGGCAACATTGAGAGCGATCAAGATGTCAGAGTAACGGTAGCTATTGGTGAAGGTGCAGTGGTTATCGGCGACATTACGGCATATCGGGTTATGGTAGCCGGCAAAGTAGAGGGAAATATTTACGCAAAGGAACGCGCTGATTTTTATGAAACTGCAGTTGTTAGGGGCGATGTAACCTATGGAACTATAGGCATTGAACACGGTTCACAAATTATTGGGCTGATCATTCAGGGGGCGTTATCGAATCCGGTGATTGATGCAAAAACAGTAATACGCGAGGCACAGCAGCAGCGTTAAGTTGAGCCCCTATTTACGCTTAAGGTCACCCTTGATGATCCCGCCGCGCTGAATTGCTAAGTTGGAGTAGGTGAGTGAGCCCTCAACAACTGCGCGACCACCAATTACTAGATCCCTGCATTCCATTTGCCCTGAAAGTTCGCCTTTGACGTTGATATTGTCAGCGGTGACATTGCCATCCACGCTACCGGTGCTGCCAATGGTTAATGATTGCACTGAAATGGTTCCCTTGAGTTTTCCGTCAACTGTGATGGATCCCTTCGATCGAATTTCACCGATAAATTCAAAGCCTTCGCTGATGATAGATGGTTTTAGGTGAACTGTTTCCGAATTCCGTATTAAGTTATCCTCAGCCACATCGGGTTCAGTTGGTAACTGCTCGCTACCAAGGACATCTTCTACATCTCTTTTTTTGTTAAACATCATGTTTTACGCTTGTGAAGGAGTATTGCCGTTAGCATCTATTTTGATTAGGCTACCCTGTAAATCTCCACCCTTTTCAATTTCAATTTCAGCATATTGAATTGAGCCACTAATTTTTCCAGTTGAGCGTATGAAAAGCGATTTCTTGGAATGAAGGTTCTCATGGATTTCACCACGAAGGTCAACAACTTCCGCAGAGATTTTTCCTTTGAGTACACCAGTCGCACCAACAATAATCTCTCTAGCTGTTAGCTCGCCCTCAATAGTTCCAGAAATAGAGGCGATATCTGGGACGTTGAATGTGCCAGATAGTTTGACGCCTTCGCCAACAGTCAAACAACCGTTTTGATTATTTTCCGCCATATACACTTTCAGTTTGGGATAGCTCACTTTTTTACTAAAGCGATATGTCAGAATTATGACTTTTATTATTAATTTATATAATCATAAAGACAGAGTTATAGGCTCAAAGGGAACATAAAAATCCCGCACTATTCAAGGATATGCAATCCTTGAAATATTGCTGTGTAATGAGCTGATGGCTAAACCTGAATTTAGAGGCCCGTAGGTGTCTTTTCAACAGACGCTTGGTGCCTTAGTCATCATCTCTTACAGCGATCCGTCCAAGAGTATCAAGATCAGACTCATCTACCTCTAAATAATCATCTTCAATCACTGTTGCGCCTTCTAAGTGCTCTATATATTCTCGAACAGCATAGTAAGGAGCGATATGGACATGATCATCATCTTGATGATCCCAGATCTTGTAGCGAAAGACGGTTAGCTTCATTTGGTTTTGGCCTAAATTAATCTCATGAGCCCAGGCGATGGTTTACATAGCGATTGGCATATGCTTTCCGAGCCTCATTCCAGGCTAAAGCCCCTTTAATAAGCAGACGTTTTAGTTTTGTCATGATTTATAGCCCCCTAGAGGTGGTGTAGTAGAGGTAATCACGAGTAAGTTGCTCTACTTGCTCATGGCTAATGGGGTTACGGCTGTTGATGTACTGCTCTAAATCATTGCTTTTGGTCTGGTTACCAAAAACTTGATTGAAGAGACTCAATAATTGTGTCATTTAAGGCTCCTTTAGTTAAAAATACTAGGGTTAATACTTAATTAGTATGCGCTTCACATGTGAATGTTGCATGACAGCAAAATAGTATTTTGTGGCTGAAAGTGCTTAAGTTGGTGTGTAAGCTCAAACACTCCACTGTCCCAGGAGGATCAATAGTCCAATGGATCACAAGTGCTCATGGTTCAGGCTGAATGGCTCTCATGGCCATTTGACCTTATAATCATCAGTTCGGCGAATTAGCTCAGCTGGTTAGAGCGACGGAATCATAATCCGCAGGTCCGGGGTTCAAATCCCTGATTCGCCACCAAATCTAAAGACCATTGCCCACCAGCAGTGGTCTTTTGCTTAGGCAGATAGAATGAAGTCATGGCTAAATTTTGGAACTTCTTCTTTTTCCAAGTGGGCTGGTTTGCTTGTGTCCTCGGCGCAACGCATCAACAGGTGTTTTGGGCGGTTTCGGGGACCCTGGCATATATAGCCTTCCAGATCTGGCGCTCCCCAGACCCTAGGCAGGAGATTAGCCTGCTGGCTAAGGTGCTAATTTATGGAATCGTAACTGATACCCTCATCATGCATTTGGGGTTTGTCGACTTTGGAGAGTCGTGGCCATCCCCTTATTTATCCCCCCTATGGATGTGGGCACTATGGCTATTAGTGGGCAGCACACTCAATCAATCTTTATCTTGGTTACGTGGCAGGCCCATCCTTGGAGCCTTTTTAGGCGTTATTTGTGGTCCGATATCCTATGAGGCCGGTATTCGAATGGGGGCTGGGGCATGGGGATCCGGAGGCCAATTTATGGGATTTATCCTGGTGGGATTGGTCTGGGCTATCGCTCTACCCCTCTTTTACTACTGGGATCGCACCCCAATCGAACGGGTCTTATTAAAAAATACGTAAATTCCTTAAAAAGTCGCTTGCAAATAGTACTGTTTTTATATACAGTAACTTCCAGGTTGTTAAACAGTAGATAGACTTCGGGAAAAAGCCCAGTACATAGCGAAAAGGAATAAAAAATGGCCTTGGATGACAAAAGAAAATCAGCTTCCTCAGAATTTGAAGGAATGAGCGGAGATAAGCAAAAAGCCTTAACGGCAGCCTTAGCGCAAATTGAGAAGCAATTTGGCAAGGGCTCGATCATGAGATTGGGCGATGCTGAAATTAATCAAGATGTTCAGGTGGTCTCTAGCGGATCTCTTGGCTTGGATATCGCTTTGGGAGTTGGCGGTATAGCGCGTGGCCGTGTCATTGAGATTTACGGTCCAGAATCATCCGGTAAAACAACGTTGACATTGCATGCGATTGCAGAAATGCAAAAGCTTGGTGGTACTTGCGCCTTCATTGATGCAGAGCATGCGCTAGATGTTCAGTACGCTTCACGCTTAGGTGTAGACGTCAATAATTTATTAATCTCCCAGCCAGATACTGGTGAACAAGCCCTAGAAATTGCCGATGCTTTAGTACGCTCTGGCTCTATAGATTTGATCGTGATTGACTCAGTTGCTGCACTCGTTCCTAGGGCAGAGATTGAGGGCGATATGGGTGATTCATTACCAGGACTGCAAGCACGCTTGATGAGTCAAGCTCTGCGTAAGCTAACGGGTGCCATCAAACGAACAAATACCACGGTCATTTTCATTAACCAAATTCGGATGAAGATTGGTGTGATGTTTGGCTCCCCAGAAACTACCACTGGCGGTAATGCGCTGAAGTTTTATGCCTCTATGCGTTTAGATATCCGTCGTATTGGCAGCATCAAAAAAGGGGATGAGGTTGTCGGTAATGAAACCCGTGTAAAAGTTGTCAAGAATAAAGTTTCCCCGCCATTCCGCGAAGCCATCTTTGACATCATGTATGGCGCAGGCATATCTAGAGAAGGTGAAATCATTGATATGGGTGTAGAAGCCGATATCGTTGAAAAATCTGGTTCTTGGTATAGCTATAACGGCGATCGTATTGGGCAAGGCAAGGACAATGTCCGTGAGTTCTTAAAAGAGAACCCAGAGATTGCTAAAGACATCGAGAAAAAGATACGTGAAAAGTTGGGTGTTAAATCTGGCTCAGCTGTCGTAACCGATGTCCTGAGTGAAGAAGAGGAAGTCGAATAGTTCGATGTCAGAGCTAAGTAGTAAAAATAAAGATGGCATCAAAGAGGATGCTAAACAAAGCCCGAGTCTCAAAGCTCGGGCTTTGCGTCTTTTATCGCTCCGTGAATACAGCCGCAAAGAGCTGGCTGCAAAACTGACCGAGTCCGAAGCAAGGTGGGCAAAGCTGGGAGGGCTGCAGTCTGAGCAAACTCCAGATAATAGAAATATACAGATCGAAGAAGTTTTGGATGATTTTGAAGCCAGAGGATGGCTTTCTGATGAGCGCTTTGCCGAGGCACTGGTTCGAAGGCGCAGCGAGCGCTATGGTGTGCGAAAAATCCAAGGTGAACTTGAAAGGGCTGGTGTGGATACTCTGACATCCGCAAGCCTGCTAACTGCATTAAAAGAAACTGAGTATCAACGTGCCTATGAGCTCTGGTTAAGAAAGTATGGAGAGAAGGCAGTCGATCAAAAAGAGCGTGCTCGACAGTATCGTTTTTTAGCTTCTAAGGGCTTTGGCTCAGAGGTTGTTGCCAAAGTAGTCGGTGGACACAAGCCAGACTAGGGCAATTACGGAGCGAGAATGGTAATTTGCCGCGTTGCAGCATGATAGACTTATGGAGTCGGTCAAGCCGTTCGCATTTATTCAAAGTTGGCTAATTTAGCTACTTCCAGAGTAAGTATGGGATTCAGGCGAAATCGCTTTTGTTGATCCTCATCGCTTGCTAAAAAATACCGTTTCGGAGTAATTATGAAAATTCACGAGTACCAAGGCAAAGAACTTCTTCGCCAATTTAATGTGCCTGTTCCTAATGGCATACCTGCATTTAGTGTTGATGAGGCAGTGAAAGCTGCTGAAAAATTGGGCGGCCCAGTATGGGTAGTGAAGGCACAAATTCATGCGGGTGGACGTGGTAAAGGTGGGGGCGTGAAATTGGCTAGGAGTATGGAGGAAGTGAAAAAATACGCTTCTGAAATCTTAGGAATGCAACTCAAGACTCACCAAACTGGACCAGAAGGTCAAAAAGTAAACCGCCTCTTAATTGAAGACGGTGCAGATATTAAAAAAGAGTACTACTTCAGTATCGTTACCGATCGTGGAACACAAAAAAATGTGATCATGGCCTCTAGCGAAGGTGGCATGGATATTGAGGAAGTGGCTGAATCTCATCCAGAAAAAATTATCAAAGTATTTGTTGATCCATTGATTGGGTTAACAGATGCTGATTGCGACATCGTTGCAAAAGGCATTGGCGTTCCTGAAGCATCTATCCCAATGGCTCGTGACGTATTTAAAAATTTGTACAAGACCTACTGGGATACCGACGCATCCTTGGTAGAGATCAACCCTTTGATCCTCGAAGGCAATGGCAAGATTAAAGCGCTGGATGCGAAATTCAACTTTGATCCAAACGCGTTGTTCCGCCATCCTGAAATCGTTGCTTATCGTGATATTGACGAAGAGGACCCAGCAGAGATCGAAGCTTCTAAATTTGACCTTGCCTATATCTCTTTAGATGGAAACATTGGTTGCTTAGTGAACGGTGCTGGCTTGGCAATGGCTACGATGGACACCATTAAGTTATTTGGCGGCGAGCCAGCGAACTTTTTGGATGTTGGTGGCGGTGCTACAGCAGAAAAAGTCACTGAAGCATTCAAGATCATGTTGAAAAACAAAAGTGTTGAAGCGATTTTGGTCAACATCTTCGGCGGCATTATGCGTTGTGATGTGATTGCCGATGGCGTTGTAACAGCATGTAAAGCAGTCAACCTGACAGTGCCTTTGGTCGTGCGGATGAAGGGTACAAACGAAGAGTTGGGCAAGAAGATTCTTGTAGACTCCGGTTTGCCAATTATTAGCGCCGATTCGATGGCTGAAGCTGCTACTAAGGTAGTTGCCGCTGTTGCCAAAAACAAATAATCCAGGATTTCAATATGTCTATTTTGATCAATAAAAACACTAGAGTCATCACACAAGGTATTACCGGAAAGACCGGTCAGTTTCACACTGAAAAATGTCAGGAATACGCTAACGGTAAAAATTGTTTTGTCGCTGGCGTTAATCCTAAAAAAGCAGGTGAATCTATCTTTAACATTCCGATTTATGCGACTGTCAAAGAGGCTGCTCAGCAAACGGGCGCAACTACTTCTGTAATTTATGTTCCACCTCCAGGCGCAGCTGCTGCCATCTGGGAAGCAGTTGATGCTGATCTTGACTTCGTTATCTGTATTACTGAAGGTATTCCAGTGCGTGACATGCTGGAATTGCGTAACAAAATGCATGCTAAAGAAGCTGCTGGCGGCAAAAAGACTTTGTTGCTTGGGCCAAACTGTCCAGGAATTATTACTCCAGATGAAATTAAGATCGGCATCATGCCGGGCCATATTCATAAGAAAGGCCGCATTGGTGTAGTTAGTCGTTCTGGTACTTTGACCTATGAAGCAGTTGGTCAATTGACAGCAATCGGTCTAGGTCAGTCCACTGCAGTAGGTATTGGTGGCGATCCCATTAACGGTTTGAAGCACATCGACATCATGCGCATGTTCAACGAAGATCCGGAAACGGATGCCGTTATCATGATCGGTGAAATCGGTGGTCCTGATGAAGCTGAAGCAGCGCGCTGGTGCAAGGACAATATGAAGAAACCAGTAGTTGGTTTTATTGCTGGTGTAACAGCGCCTCCTGGAAAGCGAATGGGTCATGCAGGTGCATTGATTTCTGGTGGTGCCGATACCGCTGATGCCAAACTTGCTGTTATGGAAGAGTGTGGCTTTAAGGTAACAAAAAATCCTTCCGAAATGGCCGCTTTATTGAAGGACATGTTGTAATTGATTTAAATAAACGGGGCGCTGCTAAAGCAGCGTCTCTTTTTGTAGTGCCAGTAGTTAAAACATAAAATAAAAACCGCGGGAGACATTATGGATTTTTCAGCATTTTCAGGGCCAGCATTTTGGGCTGCACTTCTATCAATCATCGTAGCGAATATTTTGTTATCGGGTGATAACGCAGTAGTGATTGCTTTGGCATCGCGCAATCTGCCACCACATCAGCAAAAGAAGGCAATTTTTTGGGGTAGTGCAGCTGCAATCATCTTGCGTGTTGTGCTCACGATAACGGCGGTCCAATTACTCAGCTTGCCGTATCTTAAAATTATCGGCGCTATCTTGCTGCTTTATATTGGCGTTCAACTTTTAGCTGATAGCGGCGAAGAAGAAGAGATGCATGGCCATTCAAATATCTGGGGTGCAATCCGTACGATTCTGGTAGCTGATTTGGTAATGAGCTTGGATAACGTATTGGCAGTTGCCGCTGCCGCACAAAAGGGCCCTGAAGAAACTCGTTTAGCACTGTTAATTATTGGTCTTGGTCTTTCCATTCCTTTGATTATTTTTGGTAGCACGATGCTTCTAAAAGTGATGGATCGTTTCCCAGTCATCATTACGCTTGGTGCTGGCTTGTTGGGGTTATTGGCAGGGGGCATGTTGGTTGAAGACCCAGCTATTAAAGAATCGATGCAAGCTGCGTTTGAAGATGCGCATATGATCTTTGAAGGTATTGGGGTTGCGATTGTGATCCTCTTAGGCACTTATTTGAAGAAAAAGGGTGCTAAGAAGGCAAAGGCCTAATTTTCTTTCTTGTGAATCAGTAAAAGCCGGCTACTAATGCCGGCTTTTTTACGTGCAGTATTCTTGAGTAGAAGAGGTTTAGACTGGATGATGAGGGATTTCACCTCAGGAGCCAGAAGATATGCAAAATGCAAGAAAAGAAGATCAGCAGCAAGAGCCACTCAAAAGTACCGAAGAGGGATTTACGCTGATTGAGGTTATGGTGGTAGTTGCCATCATCGGTATTTTGGTAGCAGTAGCTGTTCCGCAATATCAAGACTATATTGCTCGTAGTCGCGTTGTGGAGGGTATGAATTTATCTTCTAGCGCAAAGTTGGCTGTGACTGAGGCTTTTGCAAGTCGGGGCACTGTGCCTATGGACGATGCTACAAATGGTTCATTTACCTTTGTACCAACCCGTAGCGTCAAATTGATTGAAGTAACCCCTTCAGGCGCTATCGCAATTGACTATCAAGTGAGTGTTGCCCCTGAGGGTAAAAACACATTGCACCTCATTCCAACAAATGAACCAGATGCAAATATACCTAAGCCAATTGATTTATCAAAACCAGAAGGGGCAACTTGGGCGGGAGGTTGGTCTTGTAGATCTACGGAAACTAATTTGTTATCTCAGTTATTGCCTTCAGAATGCAGAATTAGCAAATAAATAATGACTGAAGTATTCATTTGGGATGAAATACGATTTATAGCCCCTGTTTTATTGGCCTCAGGTTTTAGATACCATCATTAACCAACAGTAATAAAATCAGCAGATGAACCCCCAACTACAACTGATGCTTCAACAGGCTATTCAAGCCTTTCAATCTGGCAATTTTGATGCAGCCGATTCAATTCTGAAAAGATTGATTCAGTTAGATGCAAAAAATTTACCAGCTTTGCATGTTCTCGGATTAATTAAAGCTTCCCAGCACAACTATAAAGAGGCTGTTGAATTACTGGGGCGTGCAGTAAGGTTAAATCCTACTGAACCCTCACTTCGCTATAACTTGGCAAAGGCCTTGGTTGACTGTGAACTAAATGAAGAGTCTATTCCGCACCACAAAAAAGCTGTTGAGCTAGCCCCAAATAATCCAGAGGCTTGGTTAAATTATGGGAAAGCGCAATCCCATTTGCAGAATTATAAATTTGCCATCTCTCACTATGATCAGGCAATACGTTTGAAGCCAGATTATGCAGAAGCTTGGTTCAATAAAGGGAATGCATTACGTGCACTTAGTTTAGCTGAGGAAGTATTAAATAGTTACAACCAAGCTATTAGGTTCAAGCCGGATTATGCTGAGGCATTTTTAAATAAGGGGGTCTATCTTCAAGAATTAAAGGATTATGAGAATGCCATGGTCTGCCTTGATCAGGCTCTTAGTCTGAATCCGGACCACATGGAGGCTTTATTAAGTAAGGGAGCCAACCTTCACATCCTAAAGCGCTACGAAGAGGCGATTTCTCTATACGACTACGCAATCACCCTCAAGCCAGATTACGCAGAAGCCTTAAATAATAAGGCACTTAGTTTGGGTGAGTTAAAGCGTTATGAGGAGGCAGTCGCCCTATATGATCAAGCACTTAGTTTAAGACCTCATTATCCGGAAGCTTGGCATAACAAGGCGCTAGCATTATCAGGCCTAAAGCAGTTTGATGATGCGATGGCTCACTTTGATCATGCACTCACCCTAAAGCCAGATTATGCAGAGGCTTGGTGTAACAAAGCCAACATAGAAGTGGAATTTCGGAGATATGAAGAAGCTATTGTTGCGTATGACAAAGCTATCAACTTTAAAGATGATATTGATTGGGTGCATGGGGCCCTTTTATCCCTCAATATGAAATTATGTTCTTGGAAGAATTTTGGGAAAGAATTGGAAGAAATTTTAGATAGAATTCATCTAGCCAAGAAAGTGATTCAGCCATTCCCTCTTTTGGCATTAACTGATGATCCTATTTCTCATAAGCAATGCTCAGAGATTTATCTCAAATCTATCACCACAAAAATTAGTGAACTAGGCTGTATTCCGAAGCGGCCTAAGCAAGAAAAAATTCGGATAGGCTATTTTTCTGCTGACTTTCATAATCATGCTACTGGGCACTTAATGGCAGGCCTCTTTGAGTTGCATAATAAGCACCAGTTTGAATTAATTGGTCTCTCATTTGGACCGCCTGAAAATGATGAAATGCGAAAGCGCTTGGTGAGTGCATTTGATCAATTTATAGAAGTTGGAGAAAAGTCAGATCGCGAAATTACCCAGTTAAGTAGAGCTTTAAATATTGATATTGCTGTTGACTTAAAGGGATATACGCAGGATTCTAGGCCGGGGATATTTTCTTATCGCGCCGCCCCAATTCAGGTAAGTTATTTGGGCTATCCAGGAACGGTATCTAATAATTCCATGGATTACATCATTGCAGATAAAACCTTAATTTCGAATGAATTTGAGAAATACTATTCTGAAAAAATAGTGTATTTACCAAATACTTATCAGGTCAATGATAGAAAGCGAATAATTTCTGACAGAGTCTTTACAAGGCAAGAGCTGGGTTTGCCGGATACCGGATTTGTCTATTGTTGTTTCAACAATAATTATAAAATACACCCTCATACATTTGATGCATGGATGAGAATATTGAATAGAGTAGAAGGAAGTGTTCTATGGCTTCTTGAGGATAATCCAGTAGCATCTGAAAATCTTAAGAAAGAAGCATTAAAACGTGGGGTATCAGAAGAAAGATTGATATTCGCTAAGCGAATGCCTATTCCCGATCATTTGGCAAGACATCGCAACGCTGATTTGTTTATCGATACTTTTCCATATAATGCCCACACTACTGCTAGTGATGCCTTATGGGCTGGATTGCCAGTCTTGACACTAACAGGACAATCTTTCGCTAGTCGGGTTGCAGCAAGCCTGCTTAATACAATCAATTTATCTGAATTAATTACAGATAACCAAGGTGACTATGAGTCCCTTGCAGTTGAATTGGGAAACAATCCGCAGAAGCTTGAAATAATTAAACAAAAACTTTCCGACAACCGTTTAAGTGCCCCACTATTTGATACAGAGCTCTTTACCAGAAATATAGAGAAGGCATATATTAAAATGTATGAGTGCTATTTAAATGACTTACCGCTCGATCATTTAGAGGTAGTTTGATATAAATCTTCCTCTTATGTATCCGATTTAAACATTTCCCCTATTTAAGTTCATTGCGCATGAAAAAACTCACGATAATAATCCCGTCACGAAAACAAGAAAAGCAAATTGAATTTCTTCGTAGAGCGACAGATTCGGTTCGAAACCAATCCATTGCCAATCAATTTCAACTTACTTTTTTAATAGGAGTGGATAAGGGTTTTGCCTTAGATCCTTTAGTTGCAAAAAGTCTTGGGGTAATTTGCATAGAAAGTGATGGCACCTCTCAAGCAGCAGCGTTAAATGGGGCGATAAGAGTAATGAAGGATGGCTACGTAGCCTTTCTTGAGGATGATGACAGATGGATGCCAGAGTATCTCAACTTTGCCATGAAAGCCCTAGCCCTTAGTGAATTTGTTTCATCTACACAAGCAGAGGTAGATGAAGATGATGAGCTATTAAGAATTAATGATTTTCCGACACCCTCAGGGTGGATTATGGATTCATCTGTACTAAAAAAAGTTGGTGAATTTAATGAGGAATATCGATTTCATCTCGATAATGAATGGCTTGGGAGATTGTCAGAATTAAAAATAAAACGCATTCATATGGCTGAATCGACTGCTCCAATTGTGCGTAAATACATTAATCCAGTGAGACCTTGGTTATTAAATGTGTTAAATCTTTCAGGGGGATATTGCAGCATAGCCAGGCATCAGTCGCCATATCCTTTAGTTAAGAGGATGGTACATTCTAAGTCAGGAATGGCTCAAATAGCAGCGAGTAAAGAACTTTTAGAAATCTCAGATATAGAAGTTAACAAGATTATTAAGCGTTTCGGCAGAAGGCCATGGTAAGTTTTCCAGGGTACTTACGATCTTTCGTAAATTAAATTGGCCCTTAATTATTTATTCTTCTCTTTTCTCGCTTTGCTGGTTAGGTCTACTTCTCTGCAACCCAAGTGCCACTCTTACCACCACTCTTTTCCAGTAGTTTGATGTCCCCCATCACCATGCCACGGTCTACAGCTTTGCACATGTCGTAGATTGTGAGTAAGGCAACTTGGACTGCGGTGAGCGCTTCCATTTCTACGCCAGTAGGTCCAGTTGTTTCGGCTCTAACTTGGCAGCTGATGCAATTTGTTAGTTGATCAAGTGTAAATTCAAGGCTAATGTGAGTAAGGGCTAATGGATGGCATAAGGGGATTAGGTCCGATGTTTTTTTGGACGCCTGAATACCGGCAATTCTGGCTATACCCAGAACATCCCCCTTTTTATGGCTGCCAGCCTCTACTATTTTGAAGGTTTCTGGAAGCATTGAAATCTTGCCATTCGCTATAGCAATCCGGTGGGTAGAAGGTTTATCGCCTACATTCACCATATGGGCTTGGCCGCTATTATCAAAATGAGTGAGTTTGTTCATAGGATAAGTTTTACCATATAGGAATGTGGGAAATAAAGTTACCTAGAAAAACCTTCTATTTAAAGCATATTTTGGCTGTCCAGCTAATGCTGGGTTTGGCTTGTTCCGGCATTCCTACTGCTTATGCAGCTCCTGCCAGTGGGGATGTGGTGGTGGAGGGTAATTCAGCCGCTATTCAGAATATTGGGCGTGCCATGCAATCTCCAGATGCGCGCCCTACAAATGCCGCCTCTCGAAGTATTTTACAAAGTCAGCCGAATCTTGTTTTGCCAGATATGGGCGATCCAGGCGGGGATGTTTTAGGTCGGCTAGACGAACGCAAGTATGGTGAAATGATCATGCGCCAGATTCGGCCTGATCCTGATTATTCAAATGACTTACCTTTGTATGATTTCTTAAACCAAATGGAGCGCCGACTCTTACAGGCTGCAAAAAAATTACAGCTTGGGGGTGCAAATGAGCAGGGAAGTGGTGCATACAACTTTGAAGTTTTTGCGGTTAAAGATAGCAGTATTAATGCGTTTGCATTACCTGGTGGTTTTATAGGTTTTCATACGGGATTAATAGTTACGGCTGATACTGATTCTGAAGTTGCTTCCGTGATGGGACATGAGACTGGTCACGTTTTGCAACGTCATCTGGCTCGGCAAATGGATCAGCAGGCTACCAATACAATGATTGCTCTTGCAGGCATGGTCCTTGGTGCCTTAGCCATGTCGCGTAATCCTTCTGCTGGTGCAGGTTTAATGCAGGGCGGTCAAGCAGCTGCAATCAATAATCAGTTGTCGTATTCGAGGGATGCTGAACGTGAAGCCGACCGCATTGGATTTCAGATTTTAGATGCTGCAGGATATGACGTTAATGGTGCTCCAGGATTTTTTCAGCGCCTCCAAAAAGCCACTGGAATCATGGATAAAGGTGTCCCAACTTACGTTCGGTCTCATCCCCTAACTACGGATCGTATTGCGGACATGCAAGATCGTGCGCGGACTGTAGCATCCCGTAATGTACCTACATCGGTAGAGTTCTATTTCATCAAGGCAAGAGCTCGGATGGAGCAGGCTGGAACTTCTAGTGGTCTTTACGATCTAAAAAATACCTTTGAGAGCTATAGCAAGCAAGCGCAGGCAGGCAAGCAAATGGAGGGCTTCTATGGATTAGCGCTCATTGCGCAGCGTCAGGGAAAGATCGATCAAGCAGAAACCTATTTGGTGCAGTCCCGTAATTTAGCTCAGGCGGCCAGCGCTCCTGGATCACCCATTCAAAGGCAAAGTTTATCTTTGGATATCACTGCTTCGGAGTTAGCCCTAGCTAAGGGTAAGAATGAAGAGGCATTACAAATTGCGCAAGCGACTTTACGTGCCTATCCGCAGTCTTATGCTGCAGGGGCTGCGATGGTGAATGCCTATTTAAAGCTGGGACGCACTAATGATGCGATTACTTGGCTTAAAGCACGCACTAGGGCACAGCCAAATGAAGTTGTATGGTGGGCCCTATTGTCATCGGCCTATGATCAGGCAAAAAATGTACCCATGCGGCACTATGCTTTAGGCGAAAAGTACGCGCTAGAAGGGGCTTGGCCATCAGCAATTGAACAGATGAAGATTGCTCGTTCTGCTGGGGCTGACTATTACCAGGGCTCAAGTATTGATGCACGTCTACGTGAGATGCAAAGACAGTATCAAGATGAGCTTAAGGAGCAAGGAAAAAATCCAGGTTAAGTATTAAGCTCGAGGACTTGGGCTGTAATTAAATCGAGTACTAAGTTCGTTAGAGTGAACTGGATCTAACGATAATGATTTCCCATGCCAACTCCAGGAACCACCAAAGCTACATGCTTCTTCTCGCAATTTTGCTAACTCAGAAAAGAGATCTAAGTCGTGGTCATGTAAGAGGGCAACACTGAAATGATTCGCAGTCGATAAATCCGTGCTGTGACTTTCATCAGTTACTTGATTAATCAGGCCAACAATGTAAATATTGCCTTTTTCATCGCTTAAGGCAGCGTTTGGCTCAAGGTGGGTTTGGCATTGCGTAGTTAGCCGCAAGCCTTGTTCGCTTGGAAGTAGTCTGACTATCCATGGCGTGGCGTCTAGCGTGACAAAGACCCGTTGCGGACCATTCTGAAAAAAGTATCTTCCTAGCTCGTCAAATGCATAGTTTCTGGAGATAAAGTCATTCAAGGCTAGATGTTGAATGACCTGGCCTGGTAACTTATTTTGCTGCGTAAATTCATCGCGCATGCGCCATTGGCCGCGCCGATCTAATGCAAGCCAGCCGAAGCAATCCGGCACATTAGGCCACTTGATGAGCGATCGTAGTACTTGCTCATCCATGGGGATCTTTAATGCAAGCCGTGTGGTGTAGATGGGGCATCAAAAGTTTCTTCTGTTGATCGACTGGCATGCAGGTGAGCAATTCTCCAGCCTTGACTATCTTGCAGTAGAACTAGTGTGATATTCAGAAAAAATGCTGCTTCTATTTGGTCAGGTTTGAGATGAACTGCTTCTGTGGTGTCGTAGATCGATGCGCCTAAGATAGAGTGACTAATACAGGCGATTGGCTCAAGAAATAAAGGCTGCTTAGACAATAATCTTTCTAACCCTAGACGAATTTCTGCATGACCACTTAGGCGATGACCCTCAGGAAGTACGCAGGTAATAGAGTCATCATCTAGCCAAAGATCCAATGCCCCTTGTACGTTACGATGACGTAAGGCATCACGCCACGCGTCCACAACTTCATCGGCATTGTGAAAGAGTCTGGCAAGTTTGGTCATGGCTAGCTTTCCCTGAGAGGTAATTACAAGGTATTGAGTGTAGCCAAAACTTGTTCTGGCAATATATCTTTAAGGCACTTCAAGTGACCCAGCGGGCACTCTCTTTTATGGCAAGGACTGCACGGCAGATTAAGCCAAATGACCTGGGCCTTATCTGACAGTGGGGGTGTGTGTGCGGGGTCGCTGGAGCCAAAGATAGCTACTTGAGGGATCTTAAGGGCTGCTGCAATATGCATGAGCCCGGAGTCGTTACTGAGGACAGCTTTGCTTATCCCGATAAGAGCAATCGCTTCGTCTAGGGATGTGCTCCCACACCAGTTATGAATATTTTTTGCATCATCTGCTTGTGAAAGGATTTCTTGAGCGATCGCATCATCACCCTTACTACCGAGTAGGATGATCTGATTGCTTGAATCTTGCGTAATCAAGCTGGAGGCAAGTTTTGCAAAGTGGTCTGCTGGCCATCGTTTGCTCGGCCCATACTCAGCGCCTGGGCAGATAACATAAAGCGATCCAAAAGGAATGTGAGCATCATGCAGTTTTCGCTCTACAGATTCTTTTGCAGTAAGCGAAACGTTAAGCTTGGGCGTTAAATTAGCTAGAGGCTTTGACTCATCATCAAGAAGCTGAGTCAGTGCTTGGTAGTGATCCACCATTGGCGGGCGATTGAATTTGCTTGGATTATCTAGCGATAAATTAATAAGGCCAAAGCGAAATTCACCGCGATAGCCAATGCGAAATGGAATGTTAGCAAGCCAAGGGATGAGTGCAGATTTAAGACTATTGGGCAATACAAAACAGGCTTGATAATTTTTAGCCTCAAGCTTTTTCGCTAGATTCTTTCTAAGACCCCATTGCAATTGTTTGTGCTTAAACTTTGCGTCGATGACTTCATTCACTTCAGAGCAAGCGCGATAAATAGGGGCTACCCAAGTGCTTGCAAGAACATCAATCCTTGTATTTGGATAGAGCACTTTGAGGTTTGCAAGCAAAGGCTGAGTCATCACTGCATCCCCAATCCAGTTTGGGGCGATGATCAGAATACTTTGCATGTGATGTATCCCGACTCAGCGCCTCAGAGTAAGGCGCCGATAAGGCTTAGTGTCCGTGTGGCTCGGTGCCAGGAATAAGTTTGTAATCAGCACCGCAGTAGGGGCACTTCGCTTCCCCGGTTTTAGTGATGTCCAAGAAAACCCGTGGATGTGAATTCCAGGCAGGTGTTTGATTGGTAGGGCAATGCAATGGCAGATCTTTACCATCCACCATTACTGCTTGAGCTTGAGTCATGTTCTGCTTCCTAATTGCCAAATACTATTTAACGTATGTGAGCCACGATTTGTATTGATCGCTTCTTCCGTACACGGCATCAAAATAGGTTTTTTGAATTTTTTCAGTGATCGGACCACGCTTACCATCACCAATGCTGCGGTCATCTAATTCTCGAATTGGGGTGACTTCAGCAGCTGTACCAGTAAAGAAGGCTTCATCAGCAGAATAAATTTCATCGCGCGTGATGCGTTTTTCGCGCAGCTCAAGACCAAGATCTTTCACAATATCAATGATGGAATCACGCGTGATACCGTCTAGGCAAGAAGCTAAGTCAGGTGTATAAACAATGCCATCACTTATCATGAAAATATTCTCTCCGGATCCTTCAGAAACATAACCCTCGGTATCGAGTAATAAAGCTTCATCGTAGCCATTGGCAGTGACTTCTTGGTTGGCCAAAATCGAGTTGATGTAATAACCAGAGGCCTTAGCGCGCACGAGGGATGAATTGACAAAGTGGCGTGTAAATGAGGAGGTTTTAACCCGAATGCCTTTATTGATACCATCTTCACCTAAATAAGCCCCCCATTCCCAGGCAGCAATTGCCGTATGAATGGTATTGCCCTTAGGGGAAATTCCCAGCTTTTCGGATCCAATAAAGATAATTGGGCGGATATAGCAAGCCTCGAGCTTATTGCTATTGACTACATCAATGATGGCCTTGGAAATCACTTCAGGGCTATAGGGCATATTCATTTGAAAGATCTTGGTGCCATTAAAAAGGCGCTTTACGTGCTCTGGGAGGCGAAAAATAGCGGTACCTTGAGGCGTTTTATAGGCGCGGATACCCTCAAAAACACCCATTCCATAATGGAGGCTATGGGTTAGGACGTGAATATTCGCTTCACGCCAAGGAACTAGCTTTCCATCGGTCCAAATAAAGCCATCGCGGTCGGACATCGACATTTTTTCTACCTTTGTTCTATCAGTTAAATCCAGTTAATCGGGGCGCTCGGACAAGGGGTGCATGTCTTTTAGGCCCAAAATACCTCTTAGCCCTTATTGTAGAGCAGGTAGCGAAGTCGGATAGCTTCGACCATGAGGGTTGTAATCCTAGACGATTTAGAATGGAGATCTCCTCACAAATCTCTTTATTTGCCAAATCTCATGCCTGAATCCTTGTTTAAAGTTAAGCGCTTAAGTGAATTAGCCCAATCAGGCCAATTAAAGGGAAAGCGGGTATTTATTCGCGCCGACCTGAATGTTCCTCAGGATGAAGCGGGAAACATTACCGAGGACACCCGAATTCGGGCATCGATGCCTGCAGTGCAAATATGCTTGGATGCTGGCGCCGCCGTAATGGTGACCTCTCATTTAGGTCGTCCCACTGAAGGGGAATTTAAGCTCGAAGATAGTTTGGCTCCGGTAGCCGATCGAATGGCAACCATACTTAACCGCAAGGTGCCATTAATTAGTAATTGGGTTGATGGCGGTTTTGAAGTGAATCCAGGAGAACTGGTGCTTCTCGAAAATTGCCGCTTGAATGTGGGTGAAAAAAGGAATGACGATGCGTTAGCAAAGAAAATTGCTGCGCTGTGTGATGTGTATGTAAACGATGCTTTTGGTACAGCCCATCGTGCTGAGGCAACTACTTATGGAGTTGCAAAATTTGCCCCGATAGCCTGTGCGGGTCCGTTAATGGCTGCTGAGTTAGACGCTTTAAGCCGTGCGCTGGCGAGTCCTAAGCGGCCCTTAATAGCCATTGTTGCTGGATCAAAGGTGTCTTCAAAACTCACCATTCTTAAAGCTTTAGCAGATAAAGTGGATGAGCTGATTGTGGGTGGGGGTATTGCTAATACATTCATGCTGGCAAAAGGATTGCCCATTGGTAAATCTTTGGCTGAGCCAGACTTGGTCAATGAAGCAAAAGAGATTATGGAGCTCATGGAAAAGCGTGGTGCGCATGTGCCTATTCCTGAGGATGTAGTAGTTGCTAATGAACTTTCTCCGCTAGCTCGTGCTAACCGCGTGTCAGCAGATCAAGTGGCTGAAGATGACATGATTTTAGATATTGGCCCGAAGACTGCTGCACGTCTGTCAACCATGCTTGCACACGCTGGTACGATTGTCTGGAACGGTCCTCTCGGAGTATTTGAGATTGACCAATTTGGCGGCGGTACTAAAATGCTTGCGGCAGCAATTGCCCACTCGCCTGCATTCTCTATCGCTGGCGGTGGTGATACCTTGGCAGCAATTGCTAAGTATGGAATAGAAAATCAAGTGGATTACATCTCAACTGGCGGAGGTGCTTTCTTGGAATTCCTTGAAGGTAAAACTTTGCCAGCCTTTGCAGTACTAGCTGAAAGAGCGAAAGGTTAAATATGTTAAGAGCAACAAAGATTATTGCAACCCTAGGGCCCGCATCTGAAAAGCCTGAAGTATTACGTGACATGATTCGTGCAGGTGTTGATGTGGTGAGAATGAATTTCTCCCATGGCACTATTGCCCACCATAAAGCTCGTCATAAGTTAGTGCGCATGATCTCTGCTGAGGAAGGCAAGGAAGTTGGCATTATGGCTGACTTACAAGGTCCAAAAATTCGCGTTGGTAAGTTTATCGATAGCAAAGTCCTCTTAAAAGAGGGTGAGAAATTTATCCTTGACGTTGACTGTGAGCTAGGCAATCAAGGGCGAGTAGGACTCGATTACAAAGAATTGCCAAAAGATGTCAAACCAGGTGATCGTCTTTTATTAAATGATGGCTTAGTGGTATTGCGCGTAGAGAGTGTGAAGGGCGGTGAGATTTTTACAATAGTGGAGCAAGGTGGCCCACTGTCGAATAACAAAGGTATTAATCGCGCCGGCGGGGGTTTAACTGCTCCCGCTTTAACTGAAAAGGACATCACCGATTTAGATGCAGCAATCGCTATGGGGGTTGATTTCTTAGCCATTAGCTTTCCAAAAGATGGCGCAGATATGACTTATGCCCGCAAGTTGGCTGACGCTGCTAGCGCTAGACATGGTGTTGGTAAAGTGCGGACTATCGCTAAAGTAGAGCGTGCTGAAGCGATTGAACTAGAAGCACTGAAGAGCATTATTGCGGAGAGCGATGGCATTATGGTGGCGCGCGGGGATCTAGCGATTGAGGTTGGTAATGCTGCGGTTCCAGCTTTACAAAAGCGCATGATTGCATTGGCACTTGAAGCCGATAAATTTACGATTACCGCTACCCAAATGATGGAGTCAATGATTCATGCTCCAGTCCCAACCCGTGCTGAGGTAAGCGATGTGGCGAATGCGGTGCTAGACGGCACAGATGCCGTCATGCTCTCAGCAGAATCTGCTGCAGGTACGTACCCAGTGCAAACCATTAAAGCAATGGCGGAAATTTGTGTAGAGGCCGAGAAATCTAATCGCGTTAAATTAGATACTGATTTCTTGGATCAAACCTTCACTCGCATTGATCAGACTATTGCATTAGGTGCCTTATTTACGGCTCATCATTTGAATGCGAATGCTATTGCGGCATTGACTGATTCTGGTTCTACAGCAATTTGGATGAGCCGCCATAATATTCATGTACCTATCTTTGCCCTTACTTCCAAGATTGCTACTCAACGCGCATTAAGCACTTATCGCAATGTCACGCCAATTGGCCTTGATTGCTCTCAGGATCGCGATACTGCTTTACAAGAAGTCGAGGCCTGTCTAAAGAAGTCAGGCGTAGTGAAACAAGGCGATACCGTGGTATTGACTTCAGGTGAGCCAATGGGTGAGCCTGGGGGCACCAATACCCTCAAAATTATTCATGTGAAGTAATTGATTAACGTATTTAACCCATATTAATGAAGAGAACATCATGGCTTTAGTTTCTTTGCGACAACTCTTGGATCATGCTGCTGAAAATGGCTATGGCCTGCCAGCATTCAACGTCAATAATTTGGAACAAGTTACGGCGATTATGGAAGCGGCTCATGAGGCAGACTCACCAGTAATCATGCAAGCATCGGCTGGTGCTCGCAAGTATGCTGGCGAAGCATTTTTGCGCCATTTAATTTCTGCAGCGGTTGAGGCTTATCCACACATTCCAGTCGTGATGCATCAAGACCATGGTCAAAGTCCAGCGGTCTGTATGGCTGCGATTAAGAGTGGCTTTACGAGCGTCATGATGGATGGTTCTTTAGAAGCTGATGGCAAATCTGTAGCTAGTTATGAATACAACGTAGACGTTTCTAAAGAAGTAGTGAAATTTTCCCATTCGATTGGGGTCACTGTTGAAGCAGAGTTGGGTGTGCTGGGCTCACTAGAGACGATGCAGGGTGACAAAGAAGATGGTCACGGTGCTGATGGGAAAATGACTCGTGAACAATTGCTGACAGATGTTGAGCAAGCCGCTGACTTTGTTAAAGAAACTCAGTGTGATGCTTTAGCAATTGCAATTGGCACTAGTCATGGCGCGTATAAGTTTACCAAAAAGCCCACTGGCGATATTTTGGCGATTGAGCGTATTAGAGAAATTCATGCGCGCATTCCGAACACCCATTTAGTGATGCACGGTTCCTCGAGTGTTCCTCAGGAACTCTTGGCTGAGATTCGTGAGTTTGGTGGCGACATGAAAGAAACGTACGGCGTCCCCGTAGAAGAAATTCAAGAAGGTATTAAAAATGGGGTTCGTAAGATCAACATCGATACTGATATCCGTTTGGCTATGACAGGCGCCATTCGCCGTTACTTTATTGAAAATCCAAGTAAATTTGATCCGCGTGATTACCTAAAGCCAGCCCGTGAAGCGGCTAAGAAGGTTTGTATCGCGCGCTTTCAGGCTTTTGGATCTGCTAGTCAAGCATCCAAAATCAAACCAATTCCATTGGAAAAAATGGCTGAGCTTTATAAGAGCGGCAAACTCACCCAGATCGTGAAGTGATTTAAATATGCCCGCTTTGTATGCAAGTTCTATTAAGTCATTACCTCTATTGTCCAAAGGAAAGGTGCGGGATGTCTACGCTCTAGGCAATGACAAATTATTGATGATTACCACTGATCGTTTATCTGCATTTGATGTGGTGATGGGAGAGTCTATTCCGGAGAAGGGCATTGTCCTGAATCAAATGGCGAACTTCTGGTTTGATAAATTAGCTGCTGTAATTCCTAATCACTTGACTGGCATCGATCCGGCTACAGTTGTTGCTGCAGATGAAGTAAGTCAGGTGAATGGCCGTGCAGTCGTAGCAAAGCGTTTGAAGCCCATTTTGGTGGAAGCGGTTGTACGGGGATATTTAGCGGGTAGTGGCTGGAAAGATTACAAAGAAACTGGCAAGGTATGCGGAATTACATTGCCTTCTGGTTTAGAAAATGCACAAAAATTACCTGAGCCTATTTTTACACCTGCTGCAAAAGCAGAGGTGGGTGAGCATGATGAAAATATCTCATTTGAAAAAGTCGTTGAGTTGATTGGTGAAAAATTAGCCAATCAGATACGGGAAGTCAGTATTCGTTTGTATAAAGAAGCTTCTGAATACGCTGCCACTCGTGGAATTATCATTGCCGATACCAAATTTGAGTTTGGCTTGGATGATGCCGGCCAGTTAGTATTGATGGATGAGATTCTGACGGCTGATTCATCCCGTTTTTGGCCTGCTGAGACCTATTATGTAGGCTCAAATCCACCTTCGTATGACAAGCAATTTGTACGGGATTGGCTAGAGACTGCCATGGTAGATGGCAAGCTTTGGCCTAAAACCGCTCCCGCACCCCAATTGCCGGCAGATGTCATTGAAAAGACCGCTGAAAAGTATCGTGAAGCCCTGAGCCGTTTGACTCAGTCGCCTATCTAAAACATCTCAGGGATAATAGAGCCCTACATCGTATATCAGCGGATTTAAGGTATTTGGAGAGGTTCATGAGCAAAAAGCCAATAGTCGGAATAGTGATGGGTTCCAATTCAGATTGGGACACGATGCAACACGCCGCTCAAATGCTAGAGCAATTTGGTATTGCTCATGAAGCTAAAGTGCTCTCAGCACATCGGATGCCTGATGATATGTTCCAGTACGCAGAAGAAGCCCAGGCCAATGGTTTGCAGGCAATTATTGCTGGTGCTGGTGGAGCTGCGCATTTGCCAGGCATGCTGGCCTCTAAAACAATCGTTCCCATCTACGGTGTTCCAGTGGCAAGTAAATATTTACGTGGTGAAGACTCCCTGTATTCCATTGTGCAAATGCCAAAAGGTATTCCAGTTGCAACGTTTGCGATTGGTGAGGCTGGCGCAGCGAATGCAGCCTTGCATGTAATCGCAAGTTTGGCATTGCACGATGCTGATCTAGCAAAGCGCCTTGATGAGTTCCGCTCAAAACAGTCAGATACTGCGCGCGCTATGAATCTACCGGGATACTAATTACATGGTAGAGCACATGGAACCCATCTTACCGGGTTCATATTTAGGTATTTTAGGTGGCGGTCAATTGGGGCGGATGTTTACCCAGGCTGCTCAAGCGATGGGTTATAAAGTTTGTGTCCTTGACCCTGGAGCCGATAGTCCTGCTGGCTCAATTGCAGAAAAATTCATTCAAGCGGATTACACAGACTCTAAGGCTTTAAAAGAGATGGCATCTCTTTGCGCATCGGTGAGCACGGAATTTGAAAACGTTCCGGCACAGGCATTAGATGAGTTGGAGTCTTTGGGCGTGTTTGTTGCGCCGCGTAGCAGTTGTGTTTCATTGGCACAAAACCGCATTGCTGAGAAAAAGTTCTTAGCTACCTGGAAATCAGAAACAAATATTGGCCCTGCTCCAAACTTCGTCATTGAGCATGATGCGGATATTACTCATGTACCCGCAGACCTTTTCCCAGGCATCTTAAAGACGGCTCGCATGGGTTATGACGGCAAAGGTCAGATTACTGTTTATGATGCCGAAAGCTTGAGTGCGGCTTGGAATGACTTCGGTCGAGTACCTTGCGTATTAGAAAAACGCATGGAACTGGACTTTGAAGTTTCTGCCTTAGTGGTGCGTGGCTATGATGATGCCGTCGTGGCATATCCGGTAGCTCAAAATATTCATCGCGATGGTATTTTGCATACCACCACAGTACCTGCCCCGTCGTTGAAGCCTGCACAAGAGAAGAAGATTATTGATGCGGCTAAGGCGCTTATTCGTAAGATTGATTATGTCGGTGTACTTTGTATTGAATTCTTTGTACTCAAAAATGGCGATATCGTAGCTAATGAAATTGCACCGCGTCCGCATAATTCTGGTCACTACACGATGGATGCTTGTGTGAGCAGTCAGTTTGAACAACAGGTCAGGGCAATGGCTCGCTTGCCTTTAGGGGATACTCGTCAGTTGGCGCCGGTATCAATGCTGAATTTACTAGGGGATCTCTGGTTTGAGGGTAGTGAAGATCAATCTAAAGAGCCCGCTTGGAATAAAGTCCTTGCGCATCCGGATGCGAAATTGCATCTCTACGGTAAGTCAGAGCCCCGTATGGGACGCAAGATGGGTCACATCAATTGCCTAGGTGAGGCCTTAAATGAGGCTCGTCAAAACTGTGCTGCCGTTGCTACCGAATTAGGCATTGAGCCCTGAAATGTCTTCGGATAAGACGCCACTGCAATCCTCTGCAGTGATTAACGAGGCAGTGCAAACCTTGCGTGATGGAGGTTTGGTTGCCTTTCCAACCGAGACAGTTTATGGCTTAGGGGCGGATGCTAAAAATGCTGAAGCCATCCAGAAAATCTTCTCTGCAAAAGGACGCCCTTCAAATCATCCTTTAATAGTCCATTTGGCAGCCCCTGATAAATTTGATCGAGCACAAATTGATTGGCTTCCTTTACTTACTCCATGGGTGAGGGATTTATCTGATGATGCTTTGAAGTTGATGAATGCTTTTTGGCCTGGACCCTTAACCTTGGTTTTTAAAAAGGATAAGAGTGTTCTAGATGAACTGACTGGTGGTCAAGATACAGTCGCCATTCGGGCGCCTGCCCATCCTGTTGCACAAGAGTTGCTGCGTAAATTTAAGGGTGGTGTAGTAGCACCATCTGCCAATCGTTTTGGCAAAGTCTCACCCACCAGTGCTGCTGATGTGCGTAATGAATTTGAAGGTATGTTGGATTTAATGGTATTGGATGGGGGTGATTGTGAAGTGGGTATCGAGTCCACCATCATTGATCTCTCATCAGGGGATAGCGCTATTTTGTTGCGCCCTGGAGTAATTACCCCTAAAGAAATTTTGGCTAAGACCGGTATCACAGTCTATCAGCTAGATGAAGCAAAAGATCAAAATCTCATTCCAGTTCTTCCTAGAGTATCAGGAAGTATGCGCGCGCACTATGCTCCAACTACACCATTGCGTTTGTATGCTCCTGGTAGAGTCCTAGATGCTTTGAGTGAGTTTCCAGATATCAAGTCTCGCGTCGCTGTTGCAGTATGGGACTCTGAGTCCTCTCTGGGTGAGGATGGTCATCCATCTGTGCATTTCGAAGAGGTGGAGGTTCCTAGTAACAGCACCACTTTTGCGAGTCGTTTATATCGTTCTTTACGAGACTTAGACCAACAGGGCTGGGACTTAATACTGTTTCCTGAGCCACCCGCTGGCGAAGAATGGGATGGCGTCAGAGATCGACTTCAGCGCGCGTGTTTTGGCTCTGGTCCATCTTCAAGTAGCCACGCTAGTAATTGATCATGCGCCTCTAGTCCTTTCCAGGCATTGGGGTGATTGATAAACGACGTTACTGCATATAGCTTTCCAGATTTACTCAGCACATAGCCAGAGATTGCACGCACATCTGCCAGTGAACCAGTTTTAATTCTAGCCTCTGGTTTTTTCTTGAGATGTAAAAATTTTCGTAGTTGAGTCATTAAGCGATTCCGCATAGTGCCATCGGTACCAGCAATAGGCAGGCTGTTATAAAAGACATCACCTACTGGAAGATTACGAGCAGTGAACAGAAGTTGATTCATTTGCCCCGCTGAGATGGCTTCATTGCGTGATAAGCCAGAACCATTTTCAATAACTAGCCCTGAAAACTCCAGCCCATTTTGTTTTAGCCAACTCTGAATGACAAGTTCACCATTCGCTGTTGTGGCAGGCTTACCCATTTTTTCTAATGCCAGAGTGAGTAGAAGTTGGCGGGCCATCACATTGTTCGAGTACTTATTAATATCTTGCACGTCATCAGCCAGGTTGATGCCTTCAAACTGAAGTAATAAGCGTGCAGCAAGTGGAACCACACCATTTTTCCCTACCGGTGTTTGTGTCCAGGTGCCGCCTGCTAATTCCCAGGCAGCAGTAAAGCCTTGCGTCAAAAAGGTATTTGCATCAAGCACAACAACGTTGTAATTCACTCCCTTGCAAGCGCTTGGAAAGGCGCCAGAGAACTGGGCAATGAGCAGTTGCTCATTGTTGGGGTTACCTTCAGGGTCTAAATTAAAGCGAATATTACTTTTCCAGTTATCACAAGATCTATCGACCAATTGCATTTGGTTATTAATCTTGAGTTGTGAAAGGGCTGGCGTATAACTAATATCAATGAAATCTGCTGTACGTGATTTACCTATCTGGAATGAGAGCGTTCTAAAAGCATAGAGTAGGGGATCGGGCGGAACGTTATAAGCCCTGAGCGATTCGCCGTCGATGGTGTTGTGCTCCATAACGCTGGGTGCATAGGCGCTACGATCAAAAAAGAGATTGCCATCAATTTTTTGAATCCCCAGACCTTGAAGTGCCTTCATTAGCTTAGCCAATTCTTCTGGAATCAGTTTAGGGTCACCTGTGCCTTGTAAATAGAGGTTTCCTTTAAGCGTTCCTTGGCGGATCACGCCATCAGTATAGATATTGGTGCGCCAACGATATTGCGGTCCTAGAATATCCAAGCCGGCAAGAGTGGTAAGTAATTTCATGGTTGAAGCAGGGTTCATTGCTTCACTAGCGCGCCAATCCAAAATATTCTTGGCAAGATGTTTACCAGGGCGTCCTGGCTCAATTTCCATAACAGAGATGCTCACCGCATTTTTGGGGATTTGATTTCGCTCTAAGCTGCCAGTAACTGCGGGTGGTAGTGCTAAGGGAGTACCTTCAGCCCTCACCATAGGGGCAAGAAGAGAAGTTCCAATCCAGAAGATTATTGAAAGGAGGATGGGTAAGCGTTTAACAAGGGATCGCATTCCCGATAGGATAAACCTACGTAAGCAGAAGACAAACCTTATTCAGAAATAGCGTACTGGGCCTTGTAACGTTCAATGATGCGATTTTGTGCCTCTAGCAAGTCGATACAAAGAGAAACTCGGTCTGATATAGCCCCCGCTTTTTCTAATGATTCGCAGCTTTCGATAAAGTATTTAGCGCTTAGGAGTTGGGCGCCCCCTTTAATCTTATGTAGTATGCCCATGAATGTGGCTTCATCGACAGCTTCAGTCTTCAGTATTTCAAGCGAGTCATCATGGACACGTTTAATTTCATCAAGTATGACGATAATCTGTTTTGGATTTTGGCGTAATAAGTTTGCGAAGACGTCGAATGAGTATTCCTCCCCTATTCCATTCTCATCTTCGACCGTGAAATAACGAGAGAGCTCATTTTCAAGGGTAAGGATACTTAGGGGCTTGATGAGAACCCCATTCATGCCAGCCGCTAAAAATAAATGGCGTGAATCTAGAGCATAGATATCTGCAGTAATGCCAACAATAATGAGTTTATGGTGACCCAAAGAACGTACTTGTTTTGCTAACTCAGAACCTTGCATGCCAGGCATAGATTGATCAGTCATTAATAGATCAAAGTGATCGGTAGCAATCAACTGAAGTGCTGCATTTGCGTTATCGCATACAGATACTTCAATTCCCAAAGCTTGTAGTTGCAGGGCAATAATTTGCCGGCTAGCAGGATGGTCCTCAACTACTAGGGCCTTGATGGCACGACTCTCGTTATGCGCTTGTAAAGAAACCCGTTTGTGAGCGGATGTCGATTGATCATGGGCAAATGTAACTTTAGAGGCAGCAATGCTGGTGCGTGGAAAGGCAACGCAGAAATGAATATTACTTCCAAAACCTGGCGCGCTCTCAAAGTAGAGTTGGCTATCCATAGAGGTAACCAAATGATTTGTGATGGTAAGGCCAAGACCGGTACCATTTTGTTGGGTACTTTTGCCGGGCACTTGCTCAAAAGCTTGAAGTGCTATTTCGAGCTCTTCCTTGCCCATGCCAATTCCCGTATCAATTACTCGAAACTCAATCAGTTGACCCGCATGATCATCAGCTAATATACTAATAGAGAAATAGATTTCCCCTTGGTTGGTAAATTTAATCGCATTGCTAATTAGATTCTGGAGAATTTGGCGCAGACGTAGTCCGTCTATCATCAGCACTGATGCAATGCGCGGATCTTTAGAGGTATGGAGGATGAGATTCTGTTTGCAAGCCACCGTCGAAAAGGCTGAGTCAACCTCATCAATCAGCGTATTAAGGCAACAAGGCTCGGTATTTAGGGTGAGCTTACCCGCCTCAATCTTAGAGAGATCTAGAACTTGATTTAAGATTCCCAAGAGAGATTCAGCAGATGCATGCGCACTCTTTAGTAGTGATTTTTCATTAGCAGGAAATTGTCGACTAGTAAGAAGCAACTCTTGTACTCCTAAGATGGCATTCATTGGTGTACGAATTTCATGACTCATCGTCGCTAAAAAGCTCGACTTTGCTGCATTGGCTCTTTCCGCAAGATCTCTAGAGGAAATTAAATTCTCCGCTTCTTGCTCATGAAGACTTTGTTTTTTTCGCATACGCCACAACAAAAAACTCCCGGCTAGAAATATAGCTAAAGTTGATAACCAAGGAAGCGTCTTCCAAGGCGAATTGTTCTGAGACGGAGGACTGGGATCATCCAAGGCAAAGAGCTGGCGTGATTCCATTGGATCCAAGTGCGCAAGAAAACCACTCAGTACGCCATGCAAAGCAGTATCTTCATGAGAAATCAGCCAGCGATACTCAAAGGGCTCGCGATGATATAGGCCATCAACCTGGAGATCTGGATTACTGAGTTGTTTGATAAGCTGTTTGGCTAAGCGAATGGGTAGAACTAGGGCGTCAATATCATTTCGTAGGAGATCAAAAATAAGCTTCTCCGATTGACTTGAAAGACTGGCTTGCGGATGAGCAGTGATCGGGGGATTTTCATAACCGCGATCAAAGTAAGCAATATTGACTGGTGAGATTGATTTATTGCTCTTGGAGCTCGTTGTGAGCACGGCATCATGACCCCAGAATATCGCTTCTGATAAGGATCCAAATTGAAGATGCTCGTCATTGAGTGAGGGTGGATCGATAATGAAATCCACCTCTCCATTCGCTAATTGCCTCAAACCTTCTTGTTCTGTCTTTCTCCATGTAGGATGAAATTCTTGTTGGGTAAATTGCCCTAGTCGTTTTAAGAAGGTATAAAAGATTCCGGAATCGCTGTTTACTTCATTCTGAAGGTAAGGGGCATATTTCTCGTGAATGCTAAAGCGCACTACGGGATGGGCATCGATCCATCTTAGCTCTGCTGAACTTAGTGAAGTTGACTGGGCTAAGCCATTGGCTCCGCCTGCCAAAAGGCAAACAAAGAGAGCGGAGCGAATGGTGAATCGATACATGCCAGTGTTAACTCTCGATAATATTGTTCATGCGGCAGAACAAAATCAAGTCAGCAATATTATTAATACCAAGCTTATCAAAGACTCTAGTCTTATAGGTGGCTACAGTCTTATTGCTGATGTGCAGCAGGTCTGAAATTTGCTGGTTGGTATTTCCTTTGCCGAGGTATTTCATCACCTGTAACTCACGATCAGAAATTAAAGCCAACTTATCGTTATCGCTTAATGAGCTATTCCCATTTTTCCCGTGAGTAAAAAAGTTATACCCTTGAGAGATTGCAACGCAGGCCGCTAAGATCACATCAGCACCAGCTGTTTTATTAACAAAGCCGTGGCCCCCGAGTGAGCGAACCCTGCCACCATAAACTGCTTCATCCATGCTGGATAAAACCAGCATTCGAACTTCAGGATGCATTAAGCCAATGCGCCGAATCACATCGAAGCCATCTGTTTTAGGCATATCAAGATCTAATATCACCATATTCGGATTCACTTCTTTCATGGATCGAAGGCACTCCTCACCATTCTGAGCTTGCCCTACTACTTCGAATAACAACTGGTCTTGCAACATACTTTTGAGAGCCATCAGCATAGCCGGATGGTCATCTACCAACATCACGCGTTTTCTCATTACTTGTCTCCGTTTTGGTTTGGGTGTTGATGAGGGTGCAGCGAAAAAATGGCTTTAGCAATGCGGCTATCATTGATTTGAAGTATTTGATGTCGGCTAAGCGGCGACATCATTAAGCCGCCATAGCAATGGTCAATCTGCCAATCAGTAGCATTTTCTAAGTCTTTTATAAGTAATACATTGCTTGCATAAATTTGGGTGGGTGAATAAGGTGAGTTTCTGATTTGAGAAAGGACATCTCTCGCCAGCGTTTGATCACGAAACTGGCGCATATCAATATGAATACCTTCAATTTGCATTTCGGCAATCCAGCGTAATTGCTCTGGGCTTCCTGAAAAATCCATGAGGTGAAGTAATACGCCAAGGCGGCGCATGCGCAGCAAGCCCTCTTTGTAAGCGTCATTGATCTCAGGATCTCGGGGTAGATTGATGCCAAGGGCAATAAGCCCTACCGGCAAACGTGAATTGAGGATGAGATCACTGAGGGCATCAATATAGCCACTAGAAGCAACTGCATGCATTGGGATTGGCAAGATGCCGGGAATAAAGCGACCACTGCGATACCAGTAGGCAATCGTATCTAAGCCCTCCATAAATAAGCGCAGTAATTGCACATCTGTACTTGTCAGTAATGGTCTAAATAAAGAGCCGGTCAGTTTTGTCCCCTTACAGTTAAAAATGGGTTCATGACTAATCGCTTGTCGCTTGGACCAGGATTGATGATCTTCAAGGGCTTGGCTACTAAGACCAAGCCAAGGTGCGCCACAGGCGTCTCGTACTTCTTGGAAGGGTTTGTTCTTCCATGCCTTTACAAGCGTGTACAGCCGGGATTTCGGGCTCATCAGCATTCTCCAATCGGTGACTGTCCAGTCTATGCAGGACGGATTGGAGTAGTAAGGGCTTAAGGCTGATTTATCTGTAGGAATCGACCTACCACACTATAAATAGTATAGATGGGGGGTTATTCCTTAAAGAATTTATGGGGATTTGCCCTTGAAATCTAAGGAATCAGACCTATATAATCAGCACTCCCTACATGAGAGTGCTAAAAACGCTTTTCCTAGCAATTTTCATGTATTGAGATTGTAAACCCCTGTTTTATATAGATTTTTAATAGTTAACATTTACTAACATAGGAGAAGAGATGAATTTGCGTCCCTTACATGATCGCGTAATCATCAAGCGTTTAGATCAAGAATCAACAACTGCTTCCGGAATCATCATTCCTGACGCTGCTGCAGAAAAGCCTGATCAAGGTGAAGTTATGGCAGTAGGCCCAGGCAAACGGGATGACAGTGGCAAATTAAACGCACCTGACGTCAAAGTAGGCGATCGCGTTTTATTTGGCAAATATGCAGGTCAAACAGTTAAGGTCGATGGCGATGAACTTCTCGTAATGCGCGAAGAAGACATCATGGCTGTTGTACAGAAGTAATTTCGGCATTTAAGAAAGGAATTCAATCATGGCAGCAAAAGACGTTGTATTTGGAGATAGTGCCCGTACCAAGATGGTAGAAGGCGTAAATATTCTCGCGAACGCAGTAAAAACAACTTTAGGACCTAAGGGTCGTAATGTGGTGATGGAGCGTTCATTCGGCGGCCCAACCATCACTAAAGATGGTGTATCCGTAGCAAAAGAAATCGAACTCAAAGATAGACTGCAAAATATGGGTGCTCAGATGGTTAAGGAAGTAGCTTCCAAAACTGCTGACATCGCTGGTGATGGCACCACTACCGCTACTGTTTTGGCGCAATCGATTGTTCGTGAAGGCATGAAATACGTAGTGTCAGGTCATAACCCAATGGATTTGAAGCGCGGTATCGATAAAGCAGTTACAGCCGCTCTCGAAGAACTCAAAAAAATCAGCAAGCCCTGCACGACTACCAAAGAAATCGCTCAAGTCGGCTCTATCTCTGCAAATAGCGACCATAGTATTGGTCAACGTATTGCAGAAGCGATGGAAAAAGTCGGTAAAGAAGGTGTTATTACTGTTGAAGATGGCAAGTCTTTAGAAGACGAACTCGAAGTAGTTGAGGGTATGCAGTTTGACCGCGGTTACCTCTCTCCTTACTTCATTAACCAACCTGAAAAACAAGTAGCCGTATTGGAAAGCCCATATGTTCTTTTGTTTGACAAAAAAGTTAGCAACATTCGTGATTTGCTTCCAGTGCTCGAGCAAGTAGCGAAGTCTGGTCGCCCATTGTTAATTATTGCTGAAGATGTTGAAGGCGAAGCCTTGGCAACTTTAGTTGTGAATAACATCCGCGGAATTATCAAAACTTGTGCTGTTAAGGCTCCAGGCTTTGGTGATCGCCGTAAGGCAATGTTAGAAGACATCGCGATTTTGACTGGCGGTACAGTGATTGCTGAAGAGATTGGCCTCACACTCGAGAAAACCACTCTAGAGCATTTGGGTCAAGCTAAGCGCATTGAAATTGGCAAAGAAAACACCATCATCATTGACGGTGCTGGTGATGCTAAAGCGATTGAAGCTCGTGTGAAGAACATTCGTGTTCAGATCGAAGAAGCGACTAGCGACTACGACAAAGAAAAATTGCAAGAGCGCGTTGCCAAGTTGGCAGGTGGTGTTGCAGTGATTCGTGTTGGCGCTGCTACTGAAGTAGAAATGAAAGAAAAGAAAGCCCGCGTTGATGATGCATTGCACGCTACACGCGCTGCAGTGGAGGAAGGTATTGTTCCAGGCGGTGGCGTTGCATTAATTCGTGCTATGCAAGGTATCAAGGGCTTGAAAGGCGATAACGCTGATCAAGACGCTGGTATCAGCATCGTATTACGCGCCATGGAAGAGCCACTTCGTATCATCGTTTCTAATGCTGGTGATGAAGCAAGTGTTGTAGTAAATGCGGTATTGGCTAGCAAGGGTAATAACGGCTACAACGCAGCAACTGGTGAATACGGCGACCTCGTAGCTCAAGGTGTGATCGACCCAACTAAGGTAACTAAAACAGCTTTGGTAAATGCAGCTTCTGTTGCAGCGCTGTTATTAACTACCGATTGCGCTATCTGTGAAGCACCAAAGGATGAGTCTTCTGGTGGCGGTATGCCTGATATGGGCGGTATGGGCGGTATGGGTGGTATGGGCGGCATGATGTAATAGGCCGCACCCTCCAGCTAACTTGCTGTAGAAATAAGAGCGCCCAGTTCAAAAGACTGGGCGTTTTTTATTTGGTACAGTGGACTACATTCATTCCCCTAAAGAACAGGTATCGCTATGGCGCAGAGAAAAAAAGCAGTAATGACCCTTAAGTTACTCCTACTCTCTCTAGGAGTGACCCTAATAGCCGAGAATTCGACCGCCCAAACCATTCAGCAAAAAATACCTGAATTTGAGATGTCGGTTTCTAATCTCCGGAATCAGCGCTATTGCGAAGTACTGTACGGCAAACGAAGTTGGCTTAAGCTGGAGGTAAAAGTATTTAATACTCAAGGCCTTAATCTCTGTCCAGAGGAGCAATGGAAGGCGCTTTCAAAGGATGCTATTGCCAAAGCCAATGATGCTTCATTCGTATTACTTAATGGTCCAAGATACTGGACAATGGATGAGATTCAAGCGGCAGGTAGCTCAGTGAATAAGGTAAAAGAATCATTTGGCGGTATTGAAATGAATTTGCGAGCAGTAGTAAAAGTAGGACTATTTAAGCAACTGATTGGTAGCAAACAATATAGTCCAAATGAAATCACTCGTACGACGAACTTTATTTATAAAGCTGGTGCTACCGTATATGAGTTATCCTCTCCTGCCGGTGAGGTTTACGTGATGCAGTCTTATTCACAAATTGTAAATCCCACTTTATCTATCAAAGATTTAGCTACCCTAGATCAGCAACTAAAGATGCCTGCGGGTTGGTCTTATAAAAGTAGAGTCTTAGAACGGGATTTATCATTGGTAGCAAATGGCATTGCTTATGTCTTGCAGGATAATCTAGCAAATAGTTATCAACGGAGATAAAAAACGACGAAATATTTTTCTAAAGCCGCTGATATTATTGAATTATGAATCCACAATTAGGTTTTCTTCTAAACAAATCGCTTGAATCACTCAGAAATTTAAACTTAGAGTCGGCAGAGCTATATTTAAAGCAGGCGCTACGACTGCAATCTAACAATCCCCATGTTCTGAGACTTCTTGGAGTAATTGCTGCCCAGCGGAGGCAATATTCAGATGCTCTTCAGTTCTTAAATAGCTCTCTCAAAGTCTTGCCAAAGAATTCATTAGCCTTGAGCAATCTAGGCAATGTTTTTCTTGATCTTAAAGAGTACAACAATGCTCTAGATGCCTACGATAAGGCGATAAAAATAGACCCTAAATATGAGGAAGCTTGGTCCAATAAGGGCAATGTCTTGTATGAACTAAAACGTTTTGAAGAGGCTATTGCTCATCACGATAAAGCGCTAAGCTTAAACCCCGATTATGCCGAGGGATGGTCCAATAAAGGGAATATCCTACATGAGCTTAAACTTCTTGATGAGGCTATTGCTCATCACGATAAAGCGCTAAGCTTAAGGCCCAACTATCAGGACGCATATTGGAATAAAAGTTTGTGCCTGCTTTTGCAAGGTAATTTTGAAAATGGTTTACCAATTTATGAGAGCAGGTGGGATTCCAAGATTGTTGATGAAATTGGGGGGAGGCGCACATTTGAAAAGCCTAAGTGGCTTGGTGTTGAGTCACTTCAGGGTAAGACAATTTTGCTCTATGGGGAGCAAGGATTTGGTGATTTCATCCAGTTTTGTAGATATACAAAATTAGTTTCTGATTTAGGTGCTAATGTCATTTTGGAAGTTCCTGAGGCGCTTGCAAGTTTGATGGAAAATGTAGAAGGCGTTTCACAATTAGTCATTAAGGGTGAAAAGTTACCGTTCTTTGATTATCAATGCCCATTGTTGACCCTTCCTTTGGCGCTAAATACTACTATTTCCAGAATTCCCTCCTATCCTCATTATTTAACTTCAAATAACAATAAGGTTTTTGAGTGGAAGATCAAATTGGGAGAAAAGAGAGCTAAACGAATTGGTTTGGTTTGGAGCAGTATGTCCAGTTTTAAATTGGACTCTAAAAGAAGCTTAATGCTTAAAGATTTTGTGAAGGCGCTTCCTATTGAAGGATTCGAATACATCTGCCTGCAAAAAGAAATAAAAGAATGTGATAAAGAATTTTTTAAAGCCTATGGAAGTATTAGGTTCTTCGGAGAGGAATTAGAAAGCTTTGCTGATACGGCGGCCCTTATTGAGAATCTAGATTTGGTTATTAGTACGTGCACGAGCATTCCTCATTTAAGCGCAGCTTTGGGAAAAGAGACATGGATTCTTTTATCTCATGTGCCTGATTGGCGATGGCTTTTAGATAGAACTGACAGTCCTTGGTATCCATCAGTAAAGTTATTTAGACAGCCAGCCATTGGTGATTGGGATAGTGTTTTTGAGAAGGTTAAATTCGATTTAAATCATATCTAGGACTTTAGGTAGGCATGTCATTTTCCGCTTGGTTAGCCTTTCATATTTTTTTAACACTTTAAAGCCTTACTGAGTAATACTTTTAAGCCTTAGTCAACAACCTTGACCATGTCTTCCACATTAGGGTTAGTCCCTTCACATTGTTTTGCAAGGCAGACTGGATTTTTTTGCATCAACTCTATTGGGGTAATATTTAATTATGAATTCCCAAATAATCTCACTTTTGAATCAATCACTTGAATTTCTTAGGGGTACAAACTTAGAGTCAGCTGAGAAGTGTTTAAAACAAGTAATAAGTCTGGAATCCAGCAATCCTTATGCACTCAGACTTCTTGGGGTAATTTCCGCTCAAAGGGGGCGATATCCAGAGGCTTTGAATTACCTCAATGCATCCCTTAAAGCTCTTCCCCAGGATTCATTGACTTTAAGTAATTTGGGTAATGTTTACCTTGAAATTAAAGAGTACAGCAATGCTCTTGATGCTTATGATAAGGCAATCAAAATAGACCCAAAATATGAGGAGGCTTGGTCTAATAAAGGCAATGTATTAAATGAACTCAAGCGCTATGACGAGGCGATTGCACACTACGATCAAGCCCTGAGCCTAAAACGTGATTATGCAGAAGCTTGGTCTAATAAAGGCAATGTATTAAATGAACTCAAGCGCTATGACGAGGCGATTGCACACTATGATCAGGCGCTTATTCTTAAGCCTAACTATGCGGAGGCATGGACTAATAAAGGATGGGCTTTGTGTGAGCTTAAACGTTACGACGAGGCGATGGCGCACTACGATCAGGCCCTGAGCCTAAAACCTGATTATGCAGAAGCTTGGTCTAATAAAGGTGCCACACTAAATGATCTTAAGCGCTATGACGAGGCGATGGCGCACTACGATCAGGCCCTGAGCCTAAAACCTGATTATGCAGAAGCTTGGTCTAATAAAGGTGCCACACTAAATGATCTTAAGCGCTATGACGAGGCGATTGCACATTACGATCAGGCGCTTATTCTTAAGCCTGATATTGATTGGGTATATGGATATTTGCTCCACGCAAAAATGAAAATAGCTAGCTGGTCTAATGTAGCGAGTGACATCAAAAATATAGCTAAAAAAATAATTGCGAAAGAGCGAGTTGCGGGCCCCTTCATATTGGCTATGAATGATGATGCTTTGCTGCATAAACAGGCTGCTCAAATTTTTGCCTACGAGAAATATCCATCAAATCCTGCTTTAGGCCCTATTTATAAGCTGACTAAAAAAGAGAAAATTCGCATTGCTTATTTCTCTCCTGATTTTCAAAGCCATCCAGTTTCCTTCTTAACTTCCGAACTCTTTGAAATTCATTCTAGAGATAGGTTTGAGGTATTTGCTTTTTCGTTACAAAAGGCCCCTATTGGAGATTTAACGAATGTTCGCCTAAGAAAGGGGTTTGATAGTTTTATAGAAGTTGAGAATTTGTCAGACCAAGAAATTGCTCAATTAGCTAGAGACTTGGAGATAGACATTGCAATTGATTTAGCTGGTCCAACTCAATATTCTAGAACTGGAATTTTCTCTTATCGGGCCTCTCCTATTCAGGTCAATTGGTTAGGTTATCCCGGGACAATTGGCGCTGATTTTATCGATTATATTGTTGCCGATAAAACGCTTATTCCAGAGTCTCATCAAGAGTTTTATACCGAAAAAGTAGTGAGCCTACCTGATACTTATATGGTTGATGATTCCAAGAGAGTGGCGTCTTCTAGGCTATTTACACGAGAAGAGTGTGGGTTGCCACAAAATGCATTTGTTTTCTGTTGCTTTAATAATGACTATAAATTTAATCCTCAGGTTTTAGATGGCTGGTCTAGAATTTTGCATGGTGTCGAAAACAGTGTTTTATGGGTATCTGAAAATAATCAATCCTTCCAGACTAATATCACAGCAGAATTTGAGAGGCGGAGCATTGACTCTAGTAGGATTATTTTCGCTAAGAGAGTAGAGCTAATGTCTGATCATTTAGCAAGATATGCAATTGGAGACTTATTTTTGGATACCCATCCCTACAATGCCCACACTACAGCGATCGACTCTTTAAAGGCATGCACTCCCATCCTCACACTAATGGGGCAGACCTTTGCTAGTCGTGTAGCTGCCAGTCTTTTAAATGCTATTGGTCTGCATGAACTCATTACAACTACTCAAGAAGATTATGAAGCTTTGGCAATTGAGTTGGCGCAGAACCCTCAAAAACTAGCTCATATTAAGCAAAAAATAATGAATAATCGCCCAACTGCACCCTTGTTTGATACACCACTTTTTACAAAAAATCTTGAGGCTGCTTACATCCAAATGTATGAGAGATACCACGCAGACTTGAAACCAGACCACATAGCTATCTAGCTATAGCAATAAAGCCTTACTCAACAGCCTTGACCATATCCTCTACGACCTTCTTCGCATCGCCGAAGACCATCATGGTTTTATCCATGTAGAAGAGTTCGTTATCTAATCCAGCGTAACCGGCAGCCATCGAACGCTTATTGACGATAATCGTTTTAGCTTTAAAGGCTTCCAGAATAGGCATGCCAAAGATTGGGCTGCCTGGTGTGCGTGCAGCGGGGTTCACCACGTCATTTGCGCCTAGCACTAACACTACATCTGCCTGACCAAAGTCACTATTGATATCTTCCATCTCAAATACTTGATCATAAGGAACTTCTGCTTCGGCGAGTAGAACGTTCATGTGACCAGGCATACGGCCAGCAACTGGGTGGATTGCATATTTCACAGTCACACCATGATGGGTTAATTTTTCGGTTAGTTCTTTGAGGGCGTGCTGCGCACGGGCAACTGCTAAACCGTATCCAGGAACAATAATTACGGTATCCGCATTTTCCATTAAGAAGGCAGCATCTTCTGGCGAGCCAGTTTTGTAATTCTTGGGGGCACCATCATCGGCGCCACCAGCACCAGCTTCAGCACCAAACCCACCAAGCAATACCGCCAGGATAGAGCGGTTCATTGCCTTACACATGATGTAAGAAAGAATCGCACCTGAAGAACCAACACAAGCACCTGCGATGATCAGTACTGGATTATTCAAAGTAAAACCAATACCCGCAGCAGCCCAACCGGAATAGCTGTTAAGCATTGATACAACTACCGGCATATCAGCACCACCGATAGGAATAATCAAAGTCACGCCCAATACTAAGGCAATTGCACACATTGCCAAGAAAGCTGCGTGGCTATCACCCATATAGTAGGCAATACCTGCACCAACCATAGCGATCGCTAAGATCAGATTAAGCAAGTGCTGACCAGCAAAGCTTACTGGTTTACCACTGACTTTACCCGATAACTTCCCGAAAGCAATGACTGAAGCAGTAAAGGTGATCGCACCAATAAATGCGCCAATGAACAGTTCGATCTTTTGTGCACCAGTATGGTCTTGCGCTGGATTAAATACTGCCGCTACAGCGATTAATACTGCTGACAAGCCAACGAATGAGTGCATTAGAGCAACGAGTTCTGGCATCTTCGTCATTTGCACACGCTTGGCTGCGATCGTTCCAATAATTGCGCCACCAACAATGGCAACTGCAATTAATGAGAGAACAGGTTTGAAATCAGGAATAAAGAATGTAGTGATGACAGCAAGGAGCATCCCAATCATGCCGAAGGTGTTGCCTTGACGTGATGTGGTTGGTGAGGACAGACCGCGCAAAGCGAGAATGAACAACACCGATGAGATGAGATAAGAAATAGCAGTTATGTTTGACATCATATTGGTCTCTATATAGGTCTTGTTCTGGTTTACTTAGTTCCAGCCGCATCCGCTTTCGGAGCTTTCTTTTTGAACATCTCCAGCATGCGACGGGTGACCATAAAGCCACCAAAAATATTGATTGAGGCGAGAAATACGGCAACTGCACCAATGATGCTAGTGAGGGTAATTTCATCACCGCCGATCACTTCAGTTTGGAGAAGAGCGCCAACAATAATGATTCCAGAAATAGCGTTCGTTACCGCCATCAACGGGGTATGCAGTGCTGGGGTGACATTCCAGACTACGTGATAGCCAACGAAAATAGCCAACACAAACACTGTGATATTTTGAACCGTGAGAATGCTTTGAAAAGCAACGAGATCCATGATAGTTCCTTCGTATTTTTAATTAGTTTTTGCGGACGGCTTGGCCATCACGGCACATCAAGCAAGCGGTAACAATGTCATCATCACTGGGGATGACTAACTTTGCATCTTTGTCTACGATGAGTTTCATGAAGTCGAGCAAGTTACGCGCATAGAGAGCGGATGCATCTGCAGCAACCATGCTCGCAAGATTGGTGTAGCCCACAATTTTCACGCCATTAATATCAACGATCTTGTCAGCTTGAGTCAAAGGACAATTACCGGATCCGTTATCACCTTTACCAGCAGCTAAGTCGATCACTACCGAGCCAGGTTTCATATTGGCAACGGTATCGCTATGCAACAGGACAGGCGGTTTACGTCCTGGAATCAATGCGGTAGTGATGACAATGTCAGCTTGTTGTGCGCGTTCAGCAACTAATGCTGCCTGACGCTTCATCCACGCTTCAGGCATTGGGCGGGCATATCCACCAACGCCCTTAGCAATTTCGCGTTCTTCATCATTCTCGTAAGGAACGTCAACAAACTTAGCGCCCAAGGATTCAATTTGTTCTTTAGCAGCAGGGCGAACGTCAGATGCCTCAATGACGGCACCCAAACGTTTTGCGGTTGCAATTGCTTGTAAGCCAGCAACACCTGCACCCAAAATGAGTATGCGAGCTGCTTTAACAGTTCCTGCAGCAGTCATCAGCATTGGCATGAAGCGTTGATATTCATTTGCCGCAACTAAGACTGCTTTATAGCCCGCAATGTTGGCTTGTGATGACAAGACATCCATGCTTTGAGCACGAGTGGTTCGTGGGGCAGCCTCAAGTGAGAATGCAGTAACACCTTGTGCAGCCATCGCAGCAATATTGTCGTTGTCAAATGGATCAAGCATCCCGAGGAGTACGCTGCCAGATTGAATGTGCTTTAGTTCTGCAGCTTCAGGAGCGCGCACCTTGAGAACAATCTCAGCGCCAAATGCATCAACGGCACTCCCAATAGAGGCGCCAACGGCCTCATATGCGGAATCAGGTTGGCTAGCTTGTACGCCGGCATTTTTTTGAATCACAACCGTATGACCTTGAGCAATCAATTTTTTTACGGTTTCCGGGGTGGCGGCCACTCGAGTTTCCCCGGGCCTTGTTTCCAGCGGCACTCCTATGCGCATGGCATGTCTCCAAAAGCAAAATTTATAAAAGTCTATTTTATAGATAAACAGGGTAGGTTTTACCTATTTACTGAGCCCCCAGGTCTAACGGCTATGGTTTTGCCTAAAATCATGCGAAGTCTGGTTGAGACTTCTACAATGGGGTTTATTTCTCTGTAAAGCATTCTCGCATTTTTTGATGAACCAGTCTAATTCTTCTGTAACCCCCCCAAAAAAGGCTAACAAAGTCGTCATTGGCATGTCTGGGGGGGTAGATTCGTCGGTTGCCGCCTGGATGCTCAAGGAGCAGGGCTATGAGGTTGTAGGCCTATTTATGAAGAATTGGGAGGACGACGATAACGATGAGTATTGCTCTACTCGCCAAGATTGGTTGGATGTCGTATCTGTAGCGGATTTAATCGGAATTGATGTCGAGGCGGTCAATTTCGCCGCAGAATACCGCGAACGGGTTTTTGCGGAGTTTTTACGGGAATATGCTGCTGGGCGAACTCCCAACCCCGATGTGCTTTGTAATGCCGAAATCAAGTTCAAAGCCTTCTTGGATCATGCGATGAGTTTGGGGGCGGATGCAATTGCTACAGGCCACTATGCAAGGGTGCGCCATGAGAGCGGCAAAGTGCAATTATTAAAAGCCCTAGACGCCACCAAAGATCAAAGCTATTTTTTACATCGCCTAACTCAGCAGCAATTAGCCAACGTTTTATTTCCTCTAGGTGAGATTCCGAAAACAGAAGTACGAACGATTGCAGAAAAAATTGGCCTACACAATGCGCATAAAAAAGACAGCACGGGAATTTGTTTTATTGGTGAACGTCCTTTTAGAGAATTCTTAAATCGCTATTTACCGCGTGTACCTGGACCTATCAAAACTCCGGAAGGTAAAACTGTTGGAGAGCATATGGGCCTAGCCTTTTTTACTCTGGGCCAGCGCAAAGGAATTGGTTTGGGCGGTAGTCAGGATGGTAATGGTGATGCTTGGTATGTCGCACACAAGGACATGACTAACAACACTTTGTATGTAGCGCAAGGCCATGAACACCCATGGTTATTGGCCAATCAGCTAGAGGCTATCGATGCAAGTTGGGTCTCGGGGGCTGCGCCTATTGCTGGAGGCTATTCTGCGAAGACACGTTATCGCCAAGCAGATTCTGCATGTAGCTTGATCTCTAGTGATCCGCCATTCAGTTTCGGCTTGAGTTTCCCCGATGCTCAATGGGCTGTAACACCAGGACAGTCAGCTGTTTTATATGATGGCGATATTTGTTTGGGTGGCGGTATTATTTCCGCCTAAGACCCAGAGATAGTTTATAAATTATCGAAATCGAAAATTATGCAGCCGGTGGTTCAGTTTCAATAAAAGAAGGCCGCTGCAATAACTTTTGATACAGACGATCTAAGTTTGGGTACTGTATTTGCCACTGGATATCAGGAAAGCGAAATAACAAATAACCCACTGCGCAACCGACTGCAATATCTGCCAAAGTCATTTGATTTCCCTGGCACCAGGCATTGCCACCGAGTTGTTCAGACATTTGGCGCAAAGAATTTTGGATCTTGTTCATTTGGCGATCTACCCAGGCTGAGCTTTGTTGCTCCGATGGACGCCAAGTGCGCTCTAAGCGAGCCAAGATACCTGCATCCATCACGCCGTCAGCCAGGGCCTCCCAAGTTTTGACGGAGGCGCGTTCACGATTATCCGCAGGAATCAGCTTGCTAACAGGGCTTAAAGCATCTGCGTACTCAGCAATGACGCGAGAGTCATAGATAGCCCCGCCGTCGTCCAAAATGAGGCAAGGAACCTTCCCCAAGGGGTTGGAATTGGCTATTTTGGTCTCTGCAGACCAAACATTCTCCAATTCAAGGTCTACATCGACCTTTTTCTCTGCAAAAACGATACGTACTTTACGTACATAGGGGCTGGTGAGGGATCCGATTAGTTTCATAGGGTGGAGTATAGCCATCCTTGAGGGGGCGTGCTGTACTCCGGAACGCATTAAAATGAGGTTTCATTGACATATTCCATGCAAAGGCAAAATCCGTGAGTCAGCCTCTTTCAGCACTTAATGCCCTTTCTCCCCTGGATGGACGCTACGCCGGCAAACTCGATGCGCTGCGTCCGTGGCTTTCAGAGGCGGCCTTTATGCGTCAGCGCGTATTTGTAGAGATTCATTGGCTTTTGGCTTTGGCAGCAGCGGGTTTGCCTGACGTACCCAAAATCAACGCTGCAGACGAAACCTTTTTGCTTTCCCTTCCAGAAAACTTTTCTGATGAAGATGCGCAACGCATTAAAGACATTGAGGCGGTCACCAATCACGACGTGAAAGCGGTTGAGTATTTCTTAAAAGAAAAAGTCGCAGGCCGCCCCGATTTATTAAAAGCAAGTGAGTTTATTCACTTCGCCTGTACTTCTGAGGATATTAATAACACTTCGCATGGATTGATGCTACGTGGTGCACGTGATGAGGTATTACTTCCTCAACTGAAAAAAGTTCTTTCAGTCTTGACAGATTTGGCCCTTGAGAATGCCCGAGTCCCTTTGCTATCTCGCACACATGGGCAGCCAGCTTCGCCAAGCACCTTGGGTAAAGAGATCGCCAATATTGCTAAGCGCTTAGAGCGCGCCATTGATTCGATTGCTGCAGCCCCTTTGCTAGGCAAAATGAACGGTGCAGTAGGTAACTACAATGCCCATTTATCAGCCTATCCTGATTTTGACTGGGAAAATTTTTCTCAGAACGTAGTTGAGAAACGTCTTGGCTTAACCTTCAATCCTTACACCATTCAGATTGAACCGCATGATGGCATGGCGCAATTATTTGATGCCATTGCCCGTGCCAATACCATTCTCTTGGATATGGATCGTGACTTCTGGGCTTATATTTCTATTGGCTACTTCAAACAGCGTACCAAAGCGGGTGAGATTGGCTCCTCTACGATGCCGCATAAAGTAAACCCCATTGACTTTGAAAACTCTGAAGGTAATTTGGGTGTAGCGAATGCATTACTGCGTCATCTGGCTGAAAAATTACCGATTTCTCGTTGGCAGCGTGACCTGACTGATTCAACAGTCTTACGTAATTTAGGCCCAGCATTTGGTCATAGCGTATTAGCCTACGACAGTGCATTACGCGGTCTTAGTAAGCTGGAAGTCAATCATGCAGCTATCGCTGCTGATTTGGATGCTTGCTGGGAAGTATTGGCAGAACCAGTACAAACCGTCATGCGTCGTTACGGCATTGAGAATCCCTATGAGCAGTTAAAAGAACTCACACGTGGAAAAGGGATTAATCAGGCTGATTTGCAGAGTTTTATTCGGGGTTTAAAAATACCGGAAGATGCAAAAGCACGCTTGCTCGAAATGACGCCCTCTACATATTTAGGCATGGCGGTCGAATTGACCGAACGTCTCAAAAAGTGAGTGTGACCACCCATGCAGAATACGGGGCGCGCCCCTGCATCTGGTTTGCTGTTTACCAATTGCTCTGGCATCTCTTGCTGCCATTCGCTTTTGTTCGTTTAGCTTGGCGTGCGCGTCATTCTTTCGCTTATCTCCATCACATCCCTGAGCGTCTTGGGTTTGGCTACGACAAACCAATTCAGCAGGGGTCGATTTGGATTCACGCGGTGTCAGTCGGTGAGACGCGTGCCGCACAACCTTTAATTGAAGCCTATCTGGCGATGGGCGAATCCATTTTACTGACGCATATGACCTTGAATGGTCGCCGCACAGGTAAGCAATTGTTTGCCAAAGAAATTGCCAATGGCCAAATTCGGCAAGTCTATTTGCCATATGACTTATGCTGGTCCGTAGAGCATTTTCTGAATACTTTCAAGCCCAAGTTTGGTCTCTTTATGGAAACAGAGGCTTGGCCAACAATAGTCTTTCGTTGCGCAGAAAAAAGGTTACCTTTATTTCTGGTTAACGCACGCCTTTCAGTAAGAAGCGCACGCCGCGTGAATCGTTTTGGTAAAGCGGGGCGATCTTTATTTCAAGCTTTCGCAGGTATTTTGGCGCAGACTGAGTTTGATGCTGAGCGTTATCGGAGTCTGGGTGTGCAGAACGTCAGCATTGTTGGAAACCTCAAGTTTGACGTCCCTCTTGATGTCGCTCTTGTGGAACAAGGAAAAATTTGGCAACAAGCATTGCATGGCAACGGTCGGTTGATGGTTTGTGCAGCCAGTACTCGAGATGGTGAAGAGGAAATCATCCTCAAGGCCTGGAAAGAATTACTTCTGAGCAATACTTTTGCAATTGCCCCATTACTTTGTTTGGTACCTCGCCATCCCGAGCGGTTTTCGGAGGTTGCTGAGCAGATGAATACGTCTGGCTTGACATATCGCCGTCGTACAGAGTGGCCTGGAACTCCAAAGGATTGTCTCGGATTAGATATTGTTTTGGGTGATTCTATGGGCGAAATGCCGATGTACTACAGTGCCTCTAACCTAGTGGTCATGGGCGGAAGTATTTTGCCATTTGGCGGTCAGAATTTAATCGAGGCATGTGCTACTGGCTGCCCTGTCTTACTTGGTGAGCATACCTACAACTTTCAACAAGCCTCCTTGGATGCGATACAAGCGGGAGCTGCAAAACGCATTCAGGGCGATGCATTACTAGGTGAGCCTCTTGCGCTGATGGAGTCTTTGAAAGTATTACTCTTAAATACGGCTGAGCTGGCAAAGATGAGTGATGCTGCTAAGCGCTATTCAACCGAACACCAAGGCGCAACTCAGAAAATCTTAGCTGCCCTTGATCAGCAAAACCGTTCTTTTACCTAACTCAGGTTAAAACTTAAACCTGCGCCCCGAAGTTGGGATCATCGTTGCGGATATTGTCATCCGGCTTCTTTTCGCCCTTGACCAAATCTTCCCGTGTTACACCAAGCCACATTGCTAAAGCTGCTGCCACAAAGACTGAAGAGTAAATACCAAACAAAATACCAATGGTTAAAGCTAAGGCAAAATAGAAAAGAGTCGGGCCACCAAATATCAGCATTGCTAGAACCATCATCTCAGTGCTACCGTGGGTAATGACTGTACGGCTGATAGTGCTAGTAATGGCGTTATCAATGACTTCACGGGTATTCATCTTGCGATATTTACGGAAATTTTCCCGAATACGGTCAAAGATCACCACAGACTCATTGACCGAATAACCTAGCACCGCCAGAACCGCTGCTAACACAGAGAGAGAAAATTCCCACTGGAAGAAGGCAAAAAAGCCCAGGATGATCACCACGTCATGCAAGTTCGCAATGATCCCGGCTACAGCAAATTTCCACTCAAAGCGGAAGGAAAGATAGACAACGATGCCAATGATTACAAAAATTAAGGCTTTTAAACCATCCAGGGCCAGCTCTTGTCCGACTTGAGGCCCTACAAATTCAACCCGTTGCAGTTTTACGCCGGAAGTGCTGGGATCGAGTGCCTGCATCACCGCAGCACTTTGATCTGCTGAGGGAATGAATTTGCCGTCAGCATCTTTTTGTAGCGGCAAGCGAATCATGATGTCGCGGGAGCTGCCAAAGTTCTGAATTTGGGTATCTGCGTAACCGAGTTTTTCAACCTTAGCGCGAATTGACTCCAGTGGCGCTGTTTGTGGGTAACTCACCTCCATTACTGTGCCACCAGTAAATTCAATAGAAAGGTGTAAACCGTTATGCCAGAGGAAAAATACCGCTGCTAAGAATGTAATTAAGGAAATAGCGTTCAGCACCAATGCATGGCGCATGAAGGGAATATCTTTTTTGATACGAAAAAATTCCATGGCTTACTTCTCCTGTGGGCGCCAAACTTGGCCGATAGCAAGTTTTTGAATCTTCTTATGTCTGCCGTACCAGAGGTTGACAAGACCGCGTGAGAAGAAGACAGCCGAGAACATTGAAGTCAGAATACCTAAGCAGTGCACTACTGCAAATCCTTTGATAGGGCCTGAGCCAAAAGCCAATAAGGCTAGACCAGCAATTAAGGTAGTCACATTGGAGTCCAAAATAGTTGCCCAAGCCTTATCAAAGCCAACCGCAATGGCAGTTTGAGGTGCAGCACCATTACGGAGCTCTTCACGGATACGTTCATTAATCAAGACGTTTGAGTCAATCGCCATACCAAGAGCCAATGCCATCGCTGCGATACCTGGCAAAGTGAGTGTTGCTTGTAGCATCGACAGGACAGAGATCAACAAGACTAAATTTACTGCCAAGGCAACTACGGAGAAGGTTCCGAACAACAAGTAATAAGCCATCATGAAAATAGCAATTGCTGTAAAACCAATTAATAAGGACTTGAAGCCTTTTTCAATATTTTCTGCGCCCAAGCTTGGTCCAATGGTGCGTTCCTCAATGATTTCCATAGGAGCTGCGAGTGAGCCAGCGCGCAGCAATAAAGCAAGGTCATTGGCACTTGCGGTTGTTGGTTGACCAGTGATTTGGAACTTAGAACCAAATTCGCCTTGGATCGTAGCGATGGTTAGCACTTCACCTTTGCCTTTTTCAAAGAGAATCATGCCCATCGGCTTGCCAATATTTTCACGCGTAATTTGTTGCATTACCCGACCACTGCTTGCATCTAAAGCAATATTGACAGCAGGGCGTTGATTTTGATCAAAGCCAGCAGTGGCATCTGTAATGCTATCCCCACTGAAAATAACGGACTTCTTAAAGACGCCTAAACGATTTTCGCCAAAGCGAAAGGTATCCATTCCGGGAGGAGGTATTTCACCAAGAGCAATTGTAGATACCAATGGATCGGCTAAGCGAGATTCCAAGGTTGCTGTGCGTCCAATAATATCTTTAGCACGTGCAGTATCTTGCACGCCAGGTAATTGCACAACGATCCGTTCAGCACCCTGTTGTTGAATAACCGGCTCTTTAACTGCCAGCTCATTCACACGCTTATTTAAGGTGATGATATTTTGTTTAACAGCGGTATCTTTAATTTCTTGTAATGCAGTTGGTTTGAACTCACCAGCTAATTTGGGTGAAAGTCCTGTAGGTTTCACTTGCCAAATGAGATTAGGTTCACTAATCATCAGCAGTGTACGGGCTGCCTCAGCTTCATCGGTGCTACCAAAATTAATGGTAATGCTATCTGTATTCCGATCTATACCTTGATGCCGAATATTTTTCTCGCGTAGCTGTGAGCGAATATCGGTTGCCAAAGAGGTCACCTTCTTTTGGACTGCCCCCTTCATATCTACTTGCAAGAGGAAGTAAACGCCGCCACGCAAATCAAGGCCTAAGGGCATCGGTAGTGCATTGATGGCATGTAACCAATCCGGGGTATTGGATAGGAGATTTAAGGCAACCGTGAAGTTAGGATCGTTTTGATCAACATTTAATTTCTGCTGTAGCAGATCACGGGCACGCAGTTGAATATCAGTATTGTTAAAACGAATCTTGATGGAGCCAACATTGCCGGCATTCTCAAAGAACACCCCAGTGTTATCAATCTGGGCTTCAGTCAAAATCTTTTCAACTCGAGACTGTGTCGCCAAATCAACCTTGATGGTTGGTTTGGCGGACGAGACTTGAACCGCTGGTGCCTCACCATAGAAATTAGGTAAGGAATATAGTCCGCCGATCAAGAGTGCAGCGGCGATGACCAGATATTTCCAGAGAGGGTAGCGATTCATATTGAGATACTTTTAAACAAGCTGATTAAGCAGATTTCAGAGTGCCTTTTGGCAACACAGTAGTGATTGCACTTTTTTGCATCTGTACTTCAGTGCCTACAGAAATCTCAACAGTAACCACTTGATCTTTCAGTGCAGTCACTTTGCCCATGATGCCGCCTACAGTCACCACTTCATCGCCAACACCCAATGATTCAAGCATGGCTTTCGTTTCTTTTTGACGCTTCATTTGTGGGCGAATCATGATGAAGTACAGCACAGCAAACATCAACACTAAAGGAAGGAAGCTCATCAAGCCACCGGAATCTGCGCCCGCAGCTGGAGCCTGGGCAAAAGCGTTACTAATCCACATACAAAACCTCCGTTAAAGACTATTTGGAAACTGCTTCAGTTTTAGGCTTTGAAGTAAAGCCGTAAACCCGCAATTCTAAACTGTGTAGGGCTTTGGAGCTGATTTGGGGGAGGTCAAGGCCTGTGTAGGGCTGTTAATCCTGCCCGGGCTCTACACCACGTTGCCGGTTCTGATGAAATTCTTCACGGTAAGCGCTAAAACAGTCTTTACTGAGGGCTTCCCTGACCTCAGTCATCAATTGGAGGTAGTAGGTGAGGTTATGGATTGTATTTAGCTGGGAACCCAGAATCTCATTGGCCTTTTGTAGATGGTTTAAATAGGATCTGGTGAAGTTTTGGCAGGTGTAGCAGGTGCAGGTTGGATCTAGCGGGCGATCATCGTCCTTATAGCCCGAATTACGCAATTTAAGGTCACCAAAACGGGTAAATAGCCAGCCATTGCGGGCATTACGGGTAGGCATCACGCAATCAAACATATCAATCCCTAAACTGACTCCCAAAATGAGGTCTTCTGGGGTACCTACCCCCATGAGGTAGTGAGGCATATGCTCGGGCAACTTAGGGGCTGTGAAAGTCAAAATACGCTCAAACTCAGGCTTGGGCTCACCTACGGAGAGGCCGCCAATCGCAATTCCATCAAAACCTTGCTGGCTAATCCCCTCCAATGACAGCTCGCGTAAATTCTCAAACATGCCACCTTGGACGATTCCAAATAAACCGTTGCCTGTATTGAGCTCCCTAAAGCGTTTGATGGAGCGATCACCCCAGCGCAGGGACATTTCAAGCGATGCGCGCGCTGTTTTTTCAGAGGTTGCCTGACCTTTGATTTCGTAGGGGGTGCATTCATCAAATTGCATGGCGATATCGCTATTTAATACCGCCTGAATTTCCATTGATACTTCTGGCGACATAAATAGTTTGTCGCCATTAATAGGCGATGCAAATGTCACGCCCTCTTCGGAAATTTTACGCAGGGCGCCTAGGCTAAAAACCTGAAAGCCACCAGAGTCAGTCAGGATGGGTTTATCCCAAGCCATGAAGCGATGCAGACCACCATGTTTTTTAATCACATCCAATCCTGGTCTTAGCCATAAGTGAAATGTGTTTCCCAGAATAATTTGCGCTTTAGCTTCATTGAGATCACGAGGCGTCATTGCTTTGACAGTCCCATAAGTTCCTACTGGCATAAAGATTGGTGTTTGTACGCTGCCATGGGGAAGATCAAGCTGACCAAGGCGAGCGGGACTCTGGGGGTCACGCGCCAAAATATTAAAGTGAACTGGTTTGGTCATTGCTTTGTATTCTCAAGTAGGCAAAGAAACATCGCATCCCCATAACTAAAGAAACGGTATTTCTGATTAATCGCATGTTGGTAAGCAGCTCGAATATTATCTACCCCTGCAAAGGCACTGACCAACATTAATAAAGTAGATTTTGGCAGATGAAAGTTTGTCAGCAAACAATCAACGGTTTTAAATTGAAAACCGGGGGTAATAAAAAGGTTGGTTTCCCCACTGCTTTTTTGGCTGATAGCCTGGCTCTCTAAGGCTCTTAGGCTGGTAGTTCCCACCGCAATGACTCTACCACCATTGCGATGGGTTTCTTGAACAGCCTGCAAAGTTGCTTCTGGAATAGAGAACCACTCGTGATGCATTGTATGTTTTGAAAGATCCTCTTCACGTACTGGTGTAAAAGTACCTGCTCCAACATGGAGTGTGACAGTTGCCTGTTGTACTCCTAAAGCATGTATCTTTTGTAAGATATCTTTATCAAAGTGGAGTCCTGCAGTAGGCGCTGCAACTGCACCTGGATTTTTTGCAACTACCGTTTGATAGCGTTGTGCATCTTCGCTATCCGGCCGATGCTCGATATAAGGTGGAAGTGGGAGCTCACCAAAGCGTTCGAGTAATGCGAATACATTCTCCGGAAAACATACTTCATAAAAACGTCCGTCATAAGCAAGCATCTCGACAGGAAAAGTTTCACCTGCTTGGTTATGAATATGCACAATTGAACCCATCTTAGGTACTTTAGATGCTCTGATTTGGACCCACGCTTGACATTCGCCGCTAATCCGTTCGATGAGCATTTCAATCAGGCCACCAGTTTCCTTTTTGCCGTGTAAGCGTGCTGGAATCACTTTAGTGTCGTTGAAGACGAGTAGATCCCCTGGCTGAATCAGTTGAAGAAGGTCTTTAAACTGGCGGTCAACGATTTGGGCGCGATTATCCCCTTTAACCACCAGCTCTAAGAGGCGGCTATCAGTTCTATTCGCCAAGGGATGCTGGGCGATTAGATTGGGCGGGAGTTCGTAATTGAAGTCAGAAAGTTGCATAGCATTACCATCAGGTATTGGATTTTAACGATGACTACTAAACCAGCGCCAACAACACTCAAAAAAATGGGTTTAGACAGCCCAATGGCTCTTGCTTTGCATCTTCCATCTCGATACGAGGACGAGACTGAGTTATTTACCATCGCAGAGGCATTACATCAGGGTAGATTTAGCCCCACTCAAACCCAGGGAGCGGTGATCCGCAACCAGGTGCTATTTAGACCCAGAAGACAAATGCTCGTCACCATCGAAGACGATACGGCTACCCTGCAACTGCGTTTCTTGAACTTCTACCCCAGTCAGCAAAAGCAAATGGCGGTTGGATCGCAAATTCGAGTGCGCGGAGAGGTCCGGGAGGGATTTCAGGGGGCAGAGATGGTTCACCCCACCGTTCGTGCAGTTGCAGTTGACGCACCATTGCCGATTAGCCTTACCCCGGTCTACCCAGCCAGCGCAGGAGTTTCTCAGGCAGCAATACGCAAGGCAGTTACCCAAGGCTTACGCGATCCTAGTTTGCAAGATAGCTTGGCTGAGTTCCTACCCAAAAAGCTCATGACCCAATTGCTGCCAAGTCATGATTGGCCAAGTTTGCATTCTGCAATTGCCTACTTGCATCAACCACCAGCGGATGCCGATACTCAGGCTTTATTAGAGCGCACACATCCTGCGTGGCGCCGGGTTCAGTTCGAGGAACTACTCGCTCAACAAATTTCATTAAAGCGGGCGCACGCTATCCGACAGGAGCGACATGCACCGAGCTTTGCAAAGTTAGCTCAAAAAGAGTCCAGTCTTGAGGCGGGTTTACTTAAAGCGCTGCCATTTCAACTGACCGGTGCACAAGATCGCGTCTACTTAGAAATCGGATCCGATTTATCGAGGTCTTTTCCAATGAATCGCCTTTTACAAGGCGATGTTGGCAGTGGTAAGACTGTAGTCGCTGCACTAGCTGCAGCTCGCGTGCTTGATCACGGATATCAGGCCGCAGTGATGGCTCCCACCGAGATCTTGGCTGAGCAACACTATTTAAAAATGAAGGAGTGGTTTGAGCCATTGGGCGTCAGGATTGCTTGGCTATCCGGAGGTTTGAAGGCAAAAGAAAAAAGACTGGCCCAAGAAATGATAGAGAGTGGTCACGCCCAATTAATTATTGGCACCCATGCATTGATTCAAGAAAACGTTCATTTTTCGAAGTTAGGTCTTGCAGTGATTGATGAACAACATCGCTTTGGAGTCAGGCAGCGCCTGGAAATTCAGCAGCGTCTTGGCTCAGAATTATTTTATTGCCATCAATTAATGATGTCAGCTACACCGATTCCACGTACGCTAGCTATGACTTATTACGCAGATCTCGATGTATCCGTCATTGATGAATTACCTCCGGGTAGAAAGCCGATCACAACAAAAGTAGTCAAAGCTAGTCGTCGCGATGAGGTTATTTCTGGTTTACAAAGTTGGTTAGCAAAAGGGCTTCAGGCTTATTGGGTATGTCCATTAATTGAAGAGTCAGAGGTGCTACAACTACAGACGGCTGTAGAAAGTTTTGAACAACTGACACAAGCATTGCCTGAATTTACAGTTGGCCTAGTTCATGGCCGCTTAAAGGCAGAAGAAAAGGCTGCAGTCATGGCTGCTTTTAAGGCAAACGAAATTCAGTTATTGGTAGCTACTACCGTGATTGAGGTTGGGGTTGATGTGCCGAACGCTGCATTGATGGTAATCGAGCATGCTGAGCGCTTTGGCTATGCCCAAATTCATCAGTTACGGGGGCGGGTTGGCCGTGGCTCTGCAGACTCAGTTTGCATCTTAATGTATGCAGAGCCGCTATCAATGGCCGCTAAAGAACGTTTGCAGACCTTGCGTGAGGTTTCTGACGGCTTTGTGATTGCAGAAAGAGATCTTTCTTTGCGAGGTCCCGGTGAGTTGCTCGGGGCTAAACAATCTGGTGATGCCATGCTGCGCTTTGTTGATTTGCAACGAGATGCTTGGTTAATCGAGCTTGCCCAACAGGCTGCCGAACGTTTACTAGCAGAGCACGCCGATCTGGTAGAGCGACATTTAGAGCGCTGGCTCGGATCACGCGCAGATTTTCTAAAGGCGTGATAATTAACCTATGACCCTGACAGAACTTCGTTACATTGTTGCTGTAGCCCGAGAGCGCCACTTTGGTCGTGCTGCTGAGGCCTGTTTTGTATCACAACCCACTTTATCTGTGGCAGTTAAAAAACTAGAAGAAGAGCTGTCAACCCAGATCTTTGAGCGGACAAACTCTGAAGTCGCAATGACAGCTTTGGGAGCACTCATTGTTGAGCAGGCGCAACGGGTTTTAGAGGAGGCCAACTCTTTAAAGCATCTTGCGAAGCATGGCCAAGATCCACTATCTGGTCCATTGAGATTAGGAGCGATTTATACAATCGCACCTTATCTTTTGCCAAGCTTAGTAAGAGTGGCAAGAAAGCGCTTGCCTAATGCCCCTTTATTCTTAGAAGAAAACTTCACGGTACGCTTATTAGAGATGTTGCGTCAAGGTAGCTTGGATTGTGCGGTGTTAGCTGATCCTTTTGCTAGCGCAGGTTTAGATGTTATCGATTTATATGAAGAGCCATTTTTAGTGGCTGTACCCAAAGGTCATCCCTGGGAAGATCGCAAATCGATAGGTCATCAAGAACTCAAAGAACAGAACACTTTATTGCTTGGCGCCGGACACTGCTTTAGAGATCATGTACTGGGAGTTTGCCCAGAATTGAATCGCCTTGGTTCTGGGTCAACCTTGGGTGAGCATCATAGCTTTGAAGGTTCCTCATTAGAGACTATTCGGCAAATGGTGGCAGGTGGGATCGGAATTTCTGTGTTACCGCGTACCTCAGTGGTAGATCCTGCCTCGCAAAATGGTTTGATTCGGTATATCCCACTTGACAGTCCAGTTCCGACGAGACGAGTTTGTTTGGTGTGGCGCAAGAGTTATCCACGGACCGTTGTCATGCATGAGCTTGCGAAAATCATTCGCAGTTGCGACTTGCCGGGAGTGACCTTGGTTTGATGCACCAGCGCTTGCTTGATCGCTTTGTGAATTATGCTTATCTCATTCGTTTGGATAAGCCAATTGGTACGCTTTTACTTTTATGGCCAACCTTGTGGGCATTATGGCTAGCCAGCGGTGGTTTGCCTGACTTCAAAATAGTATTCATTTTTGTGGTGGGTACCTTCTTGATGCGTAGTGCGGGCTGTGCAATCAATGACTATGCCGATCGTGATTTTGATCGCCATGTTTTGCGAACGCAAGGGCGCCCAGTCACCAGTGGAAAAATTTCTGGCAAAGAAGCACTATTGGTTGCTGCAGTGTTGGCTTTGATCGCCTTCCTATTGATTCAGCCTTTGAACGGCTATACCAAGAAACTATCTGTATTGGCTCTATTGGTGGCCTTTATCTACCCCTTTACAAAACGCTTCTTCGCGATGCCACAGGCTATTTTGGGGATTGCCTTTGGCTTCGGTATTCCAATGGCCTATGCCGCTATCTTGGATTCCATTCCCCTTGAAGCATGGATCTTGTTTGTGGGAAATATTTTTTGGGCTATTGCTTATGACACTGCTTATGCCATGGTTGATCGAGAGGATGATCTACGCCTAGGTTTACGTACTTCAGCTATTACTTTTGGCCAATATGATGTGACGGCGATAGCAATCAGTTACGCCATCTTATTCATTAGTCAGCTTTGGGTCGCCCAATTGGCTGACTTGAGTAATTATTTTTTAGTCGGCTGGTTTGCAGCCTTGGCTTGTGCTGTATATCACTTGAAGCTTATCTCTACTCGCAAGAGGGAGGAGTGCTTTAGAGCCTTTCGTCACAACAACTGGTTGGGCGGATTTTTATTTCTGGGGATTGTGCTCGGCTTAGCTCTGACTTAGCCCTTACCTAGCTCATCACCCATGGCCTTGCCACGCTGACTAGCTGCATCAATGGCTTTTTCCAAAATCTCATTCCAGCCATGTTGCTTCATCACCTCTAGAGCTGCTGCGGTGGTTCCGCCTTTAGAAGTCACTCGCTCACGCAGCACGCTGGCGGGCTCATCGGAGTTATGGGCAAGCTGAGCAGCACCCTCTAAGGTCGCATAGGCAAGCTTACGCGCATTGTCAGTATCTAGACCAAGCTTCTCTCCAGCAGATTGCATTGCCTCTAGGAAGGCAAAGACATAGGCTGGACCACTGCCGGATAGGGCAGTCACTACATCCATCAGTTTTTCTTCAGAAACCCAAATGCTTTGACCTACTGCACTGCAAATCGTTTCAGCGAGTTGACGATCATCAGCCTTCACTGCAGCTTCAGCAAATAAACCGGTAATACCCTTACCAATTAATGCGGGGGTATTTGGCATAGCGCGTACGCAACGTGCATGATCTAGCCAACGACTCATGTCCTTCAAACGAATACCTGCAGCAATACTCAGAATCAATGGACCTGGGGCAGTTGCATGCTTGAGCTTAGAAGCTAAATCTTTGGCAGCTAAATTAAAGTCTTGCGGCTTAATCGCCATCACAACGACATTATTTTTGGAAAAGTCAAAAGCGATATGTTCTAAAGAGTCGATCCCTTGAACTCCAAAATCTTCATGTAATTTGAATGCGGTAGCCGCATTCGCTTCAAGTACGGAGATTTGATTAGAGGTAAATCCACTAGCCAGCAAACCACTAATCAAAGCGCGACCCATATTGCCGCCCCCAATAAATGTGATATGCGTATTTGCCTGGTTTTGTGCGCTCATACAGTAATCTTATCGCGCTTCCCAAAAATCGCCGTTCCAACGCGAATCATCGTGCTACCTTCAGCAATCGCAGCCTCTAAATCATCAGACATTCCCATAGATAAGGTGTCGAAGAATTGATAGCCAGGATTACTAAAGCGAGTGATTTGGATATGCTTGAAGCACTCACGAACCCGCGCAAAAGCTTGGCGCTGATCGCTTGGATCTGCGCTTGGAGCTGGAATGGCCATAAGCCCCCTCAGGATGACGTTGGGTAATTTGGCAATGGCATCACAGAGTTCTTCAGCGTCAGCAAGAGAAATACCGCTTTTAGTAGCTTCTTCACTGACATTGACCTGAACACAGATCTGTAATTCAGCTAAATCTGGGAACTCTCCTCGCTGTGAAGATAAGCGTTCTGCAATCTTGAGTCGGTCAACGCTGTGCACCCAGTCAAAATGCTCAGCGACTTCTCTCGTTTTATTACTTTGAAGTGGGCCAATGAAGTGCCATACCAACCAGGGGCGTAATTTGGCAAGCTGTTGAATCTTTTCAACACCCTCTTGAACATAGTTCTCGCCGAAAGCAGTTTGCCCTGCATGCATTGCTTCTTCCACTGCCGTAGCAGGGAAGGTTTTACTCACTGCTAATAGTTCAATCTCTTCTGGTTCGCGCTTTGCAGCCAAAGCTGCGAGCTCAATACGCTCTCTCACTTTCATGAGATTAACCACGATTGAGTTCATTTGGTCTTAGTGGATTGTTTGTTCATCAACTGATCAACAATTTCAATCCAATGGAGTACGGGAGTATCTTCTTGTTGTAAATGAGCAATACAGCCAATATTGCCTGACACAATTACCTCAGCGCCAGATTCTTCACAGGCAGCATTTAAGTGAGTGAGTTTGTTCTTACGTAATTGCTCGGATAGCTCAGGCTGGGTTACTGAATAGGTACCAGCAGAGCCACAGCAGAGGTGGCTATCTGTACATAAGCGTACGCCAACCCCAAGACTGCTTAAAAGGCCCTCCACCTTGCCACGAATTTGTTGGCCATGTTGCAAAGTGCAAGGCGGGTGGTACACCACACCTGATTTTTGGTCTGTACCGATTAGCTCAATTAATTCATTTTGGAGGCTTGGCAGAATTTCAGAAATATCTTTGGTGAGCTCTGAAATTCTTTTGGCTTTGACTGCATAACTCGCATCATTGGCAAAGAGATGGCCATAATCCTTAACCATCACACCGCAGCCAGAAGCAGTCATCACAATCGCCTCAACCCCATTTTCAACTAGAGGCCACCAGGCATCAATATTTTGTCTGGCGTTGTCTAAGCCGCCAGCTTGATCATTTAAGTGATAACGCAAAGCACCACAGCAAGTTGCATTAGGTGCGCTAATCAATTGAATCTTCAGGGCATCTAAAACACGCGCTGTTGCCGAATTAATATTTGGGAGCATACCAGGTTGAACACAGCCCTCCAAAATGAGCATTTTGCGAGCGTGGGTTGTTGCAGGTCTTGCATAAGGATCAGTTGATCGTGCTAAACCTGCATTCTTAATCTCTGGAATCTTGCGTTTGATGCCACTTGGCATGAGTGGGCGCATCAAGCGACCCAATGTCATTGCAGAGTTGAACAAAGCAGGCTTGGTAAGTCCTTCTTTAAGGGCCCAGCGCGTAAGCCTTTCCACAAGAGGGCGCTCCGGAGTATTTTCCTCAACCCATTTACGACCAATATCAACCAAGTTGCCATATTGCACTCCGCTAGGACAAGAGCTCTCGCAATTGCGGCAAGTAAGACAGCGATCTAAGTGTAGACGTGTTTTTTCAGTTGGAGTCTGACCCTCTGCCATTTGTTTGATGAGATAAATTCGGCCACGGGGGCCATCTAACTCATCGCCCAAAAGTTGATAGGTTGGACAGGTAGCAGTGCAAAAACCACAGTGGACACATTTACCCAAAATGCGAGCTGCTTCTAGACCTTCCGGTGTATTAGCAAATTGAGGGGCGAGTTGAGTTTGCATATAAATATTTACGGAAGACGTTTTGTAGCAAATACACCCGCTGGATCAAAGGCAGATCTCAGGCGCTCTTGAACTGTTTCAAGGGCTTTGGAGTGAGCTTGTTCGGAGAGTAAGGTAAAGCGTTGAAAAGCGGGATCCAGCTTAGCGCCTTGCTTAAAGCGACTAGCATGCCCACCATGACTGGAGGCAATATTTTTAATGGCTGTAAATGTCGCTTCATCCCCGGGCGCTTTGATCCAACGTTGCTGGCCGTGCCACTCAAGCACAAGTTCACCTTCTGCATTGGGGATATCGATTTTTCCACATGCTGCTGGTAAGGCAAAACGGTAGAGGGTTTGATCACCTGCAAGCGTGCCAAACGCTGAAAGTTGATGTTCTCGCAAATCATTCCAAAATGCCTCTGCTTTTTGGGGATCTACTTCGCTTGCCATTACTAAGGAACTGATGAGTGGTAGGGCGGACTTTACTGCAGCAGTAGCACCGGCCAAGCGGATGCTGAGCTCACCCTCGCCACTTACGTTACCAATCCAACAACTCGCGGATAAGGGCAAAGGCTGCCCCGCCCATTCATTTAAAAAACGCAATGCTTTTTCTTGCGAAATCTGGCAACGCAGTGTTGCTGTAGCTGCAGGCTTTGGTAGAACTTTTACTGAGGCTTCCAACAATAATGACAATGTACCCATGGAGCCTGGTAGCAGACGCGAAACATCATAGCCCGCGACATTCTTCATGACCTTGCCGCCAAACGCAAGATCTTGACCCTTGCCATCCAAAATGCGCGCACCCAAAACAAAATCGCGGAAGTTGCCAACGCTAATGCGGCCTGGCCCAGCTAGACCTGCGGCGATTGCACCGCCAAAGGTTGCCTGTTCTCCAAAATGGGGTGGCTCAAACGGCAAGGCCTGATTTTTTTCTTTGAGGGCTGCTTCAATTTCTTTAAGGGGTGTGCCGGCACAGGCAGTAATTACCAATTCTTCTGGCTGGTATTCCAGAATTCCTGAATATGTGCGCGTGTCTAGTTTTGCAAAGCTATTGGGATTGCCATACCAAGACTTAGTACCTCCCCCTTCAATGGAGAGTTGTGTGTTGTTCTTAGCTGCATTGAGAATCTGCTCACGAAATACATCAATTGTTGCGTCACTTGTTGCATTGCTAACATTCATTAGAAGCGTTCCAACTCTGGGTGAGGAAGTTTTCCGCCGCTAATACGCATACGACCGTATTCGGCGCAACGATTTAGAGTGGGGATCGCTTTATCTGGGTTCAACAGTTTTTCTGGATCAAATGCACTCTTCACTCCCCAGAAAGCTTCCCGTTCCCCTTCGCCAAACTGGACGCACATGGAATTAATCTTTTCGATACCAACTCCGTGTTCGCCAGTAATGGTCCCGCCTAGCTCTACGCAGGCTTCCAGTATCTCAGTACCGAATTCTTCTGCGCGGTGCCATTCATCTTGATCGGCGCCGTTAAATAAAATGAGGGGATGCATATTGCCATCACCCGCATGAAACACATTCAAGCAACCTAAGCCATATTTTTCTTCCATGCCTGCAATACGCTTCAGCAAAGTAGCAATATGCCGACGGGGAATCGTGCCATCCATACAGTAGTAATCGGGCGCCAGACGGCCAGCTGCTGGAAATGCATTCTTGCGACCACTCCAAAATTTTAGGCGCTCACTCTCATCTTTAGAAATTTGAATTCCACTAGCGCCTGACTCTTCAAGTACCTTAGTCATGCGTTCAATTTCTTCAGCAACTTCTTCGGGAGTGCCGTCAGATTCACAAAGCAAAATTGCTACAGCATCTAAGTCGTAACCGGCATGCACAAATTCTTCTACAGCTCGCGTGGTAGCTTTATCCATCATTTCTAAACCAGCGGGAATAATGCCTGCAGCGATGATGGCTGCAACGGCGTTGCCCCCTTTTTCAATATCGTCAAAGCTAGCCATGATGACGCGAGCTAATTTGGGTTTAGCCACTAGCTTCACAGTGACTTCGGTGACGACTGCAAGCATACCCTCGCTACCCATCACGACTGCAAGTAAGTCTAATCCTGGAGAGTCTGGTGCAAGACTGCCAAACTCCACAATTTCACCATTCATCAGAATGCCGCGTACTCGGAGAACGTTATGCAATGTCAGGCCATATTTAAGGCAGTGAACACCGCCAGAATTTTCATTGACGTTGCCACCAATGGAGCAGGCAATTTGGGATGATGGGTCGGGAGCGTAGTACAGACCTAAATGAGCTACTGCCTCTGATATGGCTAGATTGCGCACCCCAGGCTGAACTACTGCAGTGCGGGTAAATGAATCAATACTCAGTATCTTCTTAAGCTTCGCTAGCGAAAGCACCAAACCTTGAGATATTGGCATCGCACCACCAGATAAGCCAGTGCCAGATCCGCGTGGAACCACTGGAATTTTCATCTCGAAGCAAATTTTCAGGATTTGGGCAACTTGCTCTTCCGTTTCTGGGAGCGCTACAGCCAAAGGCATCCGTTTATAGGCTGCCAAGCCATCACATTCATAGGGAATCGTGTCCTCAGGCTCCCAAAGCAGGGCGTATTCAGGGAGGATAGGGCGCAAGGCGGAGACGAGTTTGGCTTGAAGCGCACTAATAGCGGCTATATCGGGGGGCGGGATCACCATGTTCATAGCAACCATTTTAGCCATTTACTTATAATTAAGGCTATGGGAAATCGACTATCGAAAATTGCCACTAGAACTGGTGATGCTGGCATGACTGGCTTAGGTGACGGAAGTCGCGTTGAAAAGGATCATTTACGAATTTGCGCCATGGGTGACGTGGATGAGCTGAACTCTGAAATCGGTGTTTTGATGACTGAAGAGATCCCCACAAGCATTTCTGCTGAATTAAGAGTGCTTTTCTTGCAAGTGCAGCATGATTTATTTGATTTAGGGGGTGAACTTTGCATCCCAAATTACAAACTCCTAAACCCAGATCATGTTGCTCAGTTAGACGTTTGGCTTGAAAAATACAATAAAGATTTACCGCCATTAACCGAGTTTATTTTGCCAGGTGGAACGCGTGCTGCTGCCCAGGCGCATGTTTGCCGCACTGTCTGTAGAAGAGCTGAGCGTTCTATAGTGCGTTTAGGTTGGGAAGAGCCTTTGTATGATTCCCCGCGTCAATACGTCAATCGCTTATCGGATTTATTGTTTGTTCTGTCGCGAATTTTGAATCGTGCGGCCGGTGGCACGGATGTGCTTTGGAAGCACGAAAAAAAAGAGACTAAATAATTAGCCTCTTTTAATATTTCTTAAATTATCTACAGTATTACTTTTTCTTGCTCCTGCGTTTTTTTACTGCAGTTGCTAAGCGCTCTAAAACGCCAACAGAATCATTCCAGCTAATACAGGCATCGGTAATACTTTTGCCGTATTCCAGCTTACTAGGGTCATCTTTTCCTGGCGTAAATTTTTGAGCACCATCGTTAAGATGGCTCTCTATCATTACTCCAAAGATCTGACGTGATCCAGTCTCAATTTGTTTAGCGATATCATCAGCAACGATGATTTGGCGCTCATGCTTTTTACTTGAATTCGCATGAGACAAATCAACCATCAATCCGGCTGGAAGCTTTGCTGCTTCTAGCTCTGCACAGGCTGCTTGAACATGCTGAGCTTCATAGTTAGGCTCTTTGCCACCGCGCAAAATAACGTGACAATCCTTATTACCTTTGGTTTCCACAACGGATACCTGGCCATTTTTATGAATCGATAAAAAGTGATGTGGACGGGCAGCTGCTTGAATTGCATCAGTAGCAATTTTAATATTGCCATCAGTACCGTTTTTGAAACCGATGGGTGCAGATAAGCCCGAAGCAAGTTCGCGGTGAACTTGGCTTTCAGTTGTGCGTGCACCAATTGCACCCCAAGAGATGAGATCGGCAATATATTGTGGTGAAATCACATCTAAGAATTCGCTACCGGCTGGCATGCCAAGGCGATTGATTTCCATCAGCACTTGGCGAGCCAGACGCAGCCCTTCTTCAATGCGATAGCTTTCATCTAGATAAGGGTCGTTAATCAAACCCTTCCAGCCAACAGTAGTGCGTGGTTTTTCAAAATACACTCGCATGACAATTTCCAGCTCACCAGCAAAGCGCTCGCGCTCTGCTAATAGGCGCTGACAATATTCCAATGCCGCTCTTGGATCATGAATTGAGCATGGCCCAATGATGACGAGTAAGCGATCATCCTTTCCATGAATGATGTCACGAATCTTTTTACGCGTTTTGCTAATTAGCGCTTCGGTGGGTGTTCCAGAAATCGGGAAAAAGCGAATTAAATGCTCTGGCGGTGGCAGAACAGAGATATTGTTGATGCGTTGATCGTCAGTGTCCGAAGTTTTATCAACAGCGGAGTACCAATTAGCGGGGTTAGTATTTTGTTGGCTCATACGACTATTTTAAGCCGTATCAGGCAGTTCCACCCACAGTTAAGCTGTCAATCCTTAAAGTGGGCTGCCCAACCCCGACTGGAACGCTTTGTCCTTCCTTGCCGCAAACCCCTACGCCACCATCTAATTTAAGGTCGTTACCGATCATCGAGACCTGTTTTAAGGATTCTGGACCACTGCCAATAATGGTCGCACCTTTAACTGGATAAAGGATTTTGCCGTTTTCCACCCAATACGCTTCAGAGGCAGAAAAAACAAATTTACCACTAGTGATGTCAACTTGGCCGCCGCCAAAGTTAACCGCATACAGGCCTCGCTTAATACTCGCCACAATCTCTTGGGGATCATCCTTACCGGCCAACATATAGGTATTGGTCATACGTGGCATTGGTAGCGAGGCAAAACTTTCGCGACGCCCATTGCCAGTTAGAGGCATTTTCATGAGTCGGGCGTTCAAACTGTCCTGAATGTAGCCCTTCAAAATACCATCCTCAATTAAAGTAGTGCATTGCGTAGGCGTACCTTCATCATCAATATTCAAAGATCCTCGGCGACCAGATAGGGTGCCATCATCCACTACGGTAACGCCTTTAGCGGCAACCCGTTGTCCAATGCGTCCAGCAAATGCAGAGGATCCTTTACGATTAAAGTCGCCCTCTAGACCATGACCTACTGCTTCGTGCAGGAGAACGCCTGGCCAGCCTGGACCCATCACTACGGTCATAGGGCCTGCAGGTGCAGGGCGCGATTCTAAATTGACAAGCGCACCATCAACGGCTTCATCTACATAGCGATTAATAATGTCGGCATCAAAATAGAGATAGTCATGACGCGCGCCACCGCCTGATGAGCCGGATTCACGGCGCCCATTTTGTTCTGCAATGACATGAACCGAAACTCGTACCAAAGGACGAACGTCCGCTGCAAGCAATCCATCGGCTCGCACCACTAAGACCACATCAAACTCACCAGCCAGACTTGCCATCACTTGAATAATGCGCGGATCACGTGCTTTTGCACGACGCTCAATACTTTCTAGTAAGGCAATTTTTTCTGTGGGTTGCAATGAGTCGAGTGGATTGATATCAGAGTACAACTGATTAGATATTGGGTTAAATAACTTAGTGGCAACCGCTTGTTTGCCGCCCTGAGGACCAATCACCCGCGTGGCTTTTGCAGCCTTACTGAGTGCTTCTAGATTAATTTCATCGGAGTAAGCAAAAGCCGTTTTATCACCGTAAATCGCACGTACACCAACACCTTGATCAATGCTAAAGCTCCCGGATTTCACAATGCCTTCTTCAAGACTCCAGCTTTCACTCCGGGTGTGTTGGAAGTAGAGGTCGGCATCATCTAAGTGATGGGTAAACAGATTGCCAAAAGTATGATGAAGATCTTGCTCTGAAAGGCCAGCAGGCTCAAGCAAAATCGTTTTGGCTAACTTGAGTAGGTCAGCCTGTTTTTTGGCTTTTGTCCAATTTGCTGGGAAGAGCGCTTCAGGTGCATTCATGTGATTCGGCAGATCTTTCGTTAAAGCTTGCGATGGGTAAGAGCGGGTAACTTAGAGCGTACCTCGTTTAATTTTTCTTTGCTGAGAACTCCAGAAATGAAGCCCTCTCCTTCGGGAAGATCGGCCAGAATACTGCCCCAGGGATCAATCAGCATGCTATGCCCCCAAGTACGACGTTGATTTTGGTGTTTACCGCCTTGAGCTGATGCTAAGACATAGCACTGGTTTTCGATTGCGCGTGCTCGTAGTAGAATTTCCCAATGATCTTTGCCAGTCGTATAGGTAAAGGCTGCTGGAATAATATGACAATCCACTTGTCCTAAGGCGCGATAGAGTTCTGGAAAGCGCAGGTCATAACAAATGCTTAGGCCAAAAGTCCAATCTTGCCCATCGACTGAAATCTGCAGAATCCCCGGCTCATTACCAGCCTCAATCGTTTCAAATTCTTGATAGCGCTCTGTACTCGTTTGAAAGCCAAACAAATGAATCTTGTCATAGCGGCCAATTCTTTGGCCATCCGGATCGTAAGCAAGCAGTGTATTGAGAACTTTATTTGGATCCTTGGCCTCCAGCGGAATAGTGCCGGCTACTAAATACATTCGATTCTCTTGCGCTATGGCGGCTAACTGTTCCTGAATGGGGCCACTGCTAAAGACTTCTCTTGCATGAACTTTGTCACTATCTTTGAGGCCCATCAAGCAAAAATATTCTGGGAGTACTACTAGATTTGCTCCATCCTCGGCTGCAGCCTTAATCAGCCTGCTTGCAGTTTCCATATTTTCTTTTAGCACTGGAGTCGAAACCATTTGAATGGAGGCGACTTTCAATTCGGTATTACTTGCTGATGAAATCATAGGATGGATTAAATTTAACGTGGGTCGGTTGAATTATATAAAGGCGCTGTATTTGGTGAGGAATTCGGAGAATTACTTGACCCAGGTCTACTCTGCTCTTTGAGCAATTCTTTACTACGTATCGAATTAAATGTTTTTGTATCGATGGGCTGACCTTTTTGATCAAGCGGGATAATTTCAGGGTTCTCCCAGGAGCCCTGTACTAAGTAATCTGATTGCAGATTACGGTTGATTTGATTGGTAATTAAGTACTGACCAACTAAGGCGCCCAAGCCGACGATTGGGTTAATGGCAAATGCAGCTAATGAACCTGCTGTTGCATCAATGGTTGGAAAAATAGTGACACGCAGATCCTGGGTTTGCTTTGGAATGTTAATTTGCCCACTCATCGCCACTCTGGCCTGATCAAGGTTCATAGAAAATTGCCTAGTTTGCGCAACTCCGCTATAGATATCAAAACTACCATTAATATCGCTAAATGGGGTACCTTTGGCAACAATATTCCCAAGACCACCTTGAATATCGAGCGTCGCGAATTTCAATAAACTTTGTAGGCTAAGAACATCGAGGAGCTTTGCGCCACTCGTATCGACTTCAAGCAACCTCCCTTTTTCAAGATTTAAATTGACCTTACCCGATAGGGTTTCATACTTGGGGCTGAAGGGGGAGCCATCCCACTCTGCATTAACGGTTATTTTTCCTTGACCGCCCTCGACAGTTTTTTGCGTAGTCCAATGGGCAATAATTTGCCCGGCATCTTTTACATTGAGATCAACCTGAATATTGCTATGTTCAGCCTCATTTTTAGTGCCGCCATTCCATTGCCCTGAAATGACAGAGTTGCCTTGAGGATTATTTGATTGAATTGATTCAATTTTTAATGTGTTGTTGCTTGTAATAGTTTTTATTTGGACTTTTCCAAGCCGTGCCTTTGTCCAACTCAAGTCATCAATCTCCAAGTTCAGGCTTGGAATAGCACTAGGAGCGAACTTGCTTTTATTAGCAACGGGTTGTGCTCCTAATTTCTTGGCATCGGTGGTTGAGGGTTTAGCTACAGTTGCTGGGATAGAAAGTTCATCGGATACCTTTAGGCGGTTTAGATGACCACTGACAATTCCACTGGTATGAATTGGAGTCGCCTCTTGGAATTCAATCTGGCCTGCAATCAGCGGTGAATTCAGACGCATTTGCCAGCTAGTATTTTTATTGCTGGCAGAAATATTCATGTCTTGCCAAACCCGATCCAATAGAGTCAGTTTTTTTACTTGTGCAGTAATTTGGATATTGTCAGCGCTGGTGTTATCTACCTTAGATGCAATCGCTTTCTTGTTCTGAGCTTCAATAAAATCTTGCCACTCATCTAGGTTGAACTCAGCGCTTAATAGATTAAGACTAAAACCTTGTTGTGGAATGATTGCTGGCGCACCTATACCGAGGGCGTAGCGTAGCTCATCATCATTACCAAGGTTGCCTTGGACCTCACATACATCACCTAGTTTGCCGCTCCATGAGAGACGATTCCCCCCAGGCTTGCTATTTGACAAAGTCTTAAAGGTGATTTGCCCATTTAATGGGGTGCCCATTTGTTTTTTAGCTGGTGCAGGTGCCATGCTTGCCAAGTTACGCAAATCAAATGTGAGATTGGTTTCGCTACCCAACTTATTAAAGTTGAGAGTGCCCTGATATTTTGCAGTACCACTCATTGCCTGAAGTATCGAGATTGATTCAGTCTTTAGCGTCTTCGCATAATAGTCTTTTAGAAAATTGGCAGAGACATCGCCTGCAATACTAAAACTCTGGTTTCCAGCCGAAGACGGTATGCTGGTAATTTTGAGGGCACCACCTAGGAAGTTGGCGCTGACATCTTCAAATTCAGGATGGATTTCGGTAATTCGAACTTTACCCCTGAGGTTCTCAAGAGGGGGCAAATCTGACCATTGCGCTCTATTGCCAGCAAGATCTAATTTAATGTCTAAGTTAGGATCGTTTGTTCCCGAAAGGGGGAGCTTTAGGCCGAGGCTGAAATTAATGGGCCCCGTAATTCGCAAATTCTTTTCTAACTTTTCTTGTTTTTTCGCAAACGGGGAAGCAAAGATATATTCGAGTATTTGCGGCGCATCACCTTGTACATTTCCATTTACTGTTAAAACAAGTTGCTTTGCGCTGACATTTGGAATTTCTGCATGAAATTGATTTAATGAAACTTGTTTGTAATTCGCTTTTGACACATCTACTACAAAACTGGAGTTCTGCATTGCAAGTAAACCATTCACATTAGTGAGTGCTGACCAAACTCCTTGATTGCTTGAAAGTAAGGGGGTGGGGCTAAATGTGGCACCTTCGATTGGAAGACTGAGGGTGAATTCACCGTCGGTTCCATTGGAAAAGGGTATTCCATTCGGGTCGCCTTTGGCATGTAGCTTCCCTTTTTGCACGGTTCCAGCCGCAAACGCTTTACTGAGATAGCTTGTAGTGTCCTTATCCATACCCACTGGTAGGTAACGGTATGCAGTTGCTAAATTGGCCTTAGCAAAATCCATATCCAGAACCATGTAGTCCGGTTTTTTTGCCCCGCCTAAAATGTAATTGAGATTGAGGCTGGTGTTAATTTCTGAGTTGCTTAACTCAAGTTGCTTGGCGTTAATAACCCAGTTCCCTTTTTGCTTACCCCAGCTAATCTGCCCGTTCGCTCGATCAAGCTTAATTTTTGGGTCTACCAATAAGTCATTGATCTCGAACTCAACATTCGTGGAGTTAATCGAGAGCTTACCTTCGCTTTGATTGCCTGAAATAAATCCAGATAAGTTTGAGACAGAGGGCATCGATTTATTGATGCCTACAAAGCTCAGATTAATCAACTTAGCGCTAACTGCAAAATCGACTTTATTAGACTTAAACCAGCCGCCAGGAATATTCAATGCGGATAGTGGTGATTTGCTTTCTGACCAGCTGATATCGAGATTCTGCAGTTCGCCATCTGCATGAGAGGCTTTAATCCATTGCTGTATTTTTTTAGAGAGCGGTAAGTTGACTGCAAATAGCACAACATCCTCTACTAAAATCTTGGGTGATGAAAAACCAAATTCTTTAATCTCTCCATCTGCTCCTGGGGGTTTCCAGCGGAAAGTCATGGGGCTTAAGATTTCTAAAGCCGCATTTTTTGGAGCATTCATCTCTCGCCACGCAAATGTTTTAGTGGTAATGGAGTTCAAACCATTCTCAGTTTCTTGAATGATATTTGTCTCTAGCCTACCTAAGGCAATCGCATCCTCATTTTTTGCTAACTGAATGATGAGATTGTCACTGGCAATATAGGCTTCACCGCCATCGGGTCTGCCGTTATCAATTTTTAATTTCCCCTTAGAGCTGAGTTTCCCTTCTAAGGCATTTAATGACACTGTGAAATCTTTGGTAATTTGATTTAAGTTGAGATCATTTACATCCCAGGAAATCGTTCCTATCCAATCGCGCCAATTACCTGGCTGCCCTCCAAGGTGATGAACAAAGTCGGCCTCTAGTTGAATTGGGCCTGTGGACCAAGGCGTGCTGGCCTTCAATAGGGCGATGTGCCTACGAATGCCATTACTCAGCGAAAGATTCTGAATCTCTAGTGACGCGATTGCCTTCTGCTTTAGTTGATCATCCCAAGCTAACTTGACATCTTGAACATCAATGTCGTTTTGAGAAAAAAGCCAGTCCTCTGCGGAGTGATTATTCGAGTTTCCATGTATAGGAATACCTGCGATAGAAATGACCCCTTGATTATTACGCTGAGCATAAATTTCTGCGCCTTGAATATGAAGTTCATGAAAGTAGGGTGCTAGATGATAGAAAGAGACCCAACTTAATTCACCACTAATTTTCTGAATTTGTAATAGCGGTTTTGTTTTATCTGGTCCGTTAAAACGTAAACCGTCAATTTCAAAGCTTGGCCGAATGCCTACCCACGCTACCTCTAACTTCTCCATAGAAACATCTGCCCCAATTCGAGCGCCGATCAGTTTTTCTACAGAGGCCTTGGATTTCTCAACTTGAGGCCAAATGACATACCGAACGCCGAGATGGACAATTAGCAAAAGCACAAATATGAAGCTGCTCAAAATCAAGGCGCGTTTAAGCCAAAGTCCGCTGGAACCTTGAGGACGTTTTGTCAGCAGGGTCTTTATGCGAGGCGGAATGAGGTTTTGCAGCATGAGCTCTATTATCCGTCAGCCTTCAGCCGACCGCCAAGCTTCCCCCATTCGGCTCTGAGTACCGATTAAGATGAGGGAATGGATGAATTTTCACGACAAATTGCATTTTTAGAGCAACACTCCACCTATGCGCGGCGCTGGCTCAATGCTCGTCCAGAGTGGGCTGATTGGTTGCGATCCCAGGGGGGTAAAAAAGTAGATTTGCTGGGGATTCGTGAGTTGCTAGTGAGTTGTAGTGTTGGTCACCAGGAGTCGACTCAAGAAGAAGCGCAATTTATGGCGAATCTGCGTTTAGCCAGACAGCGCTTGATGCTCTGGATTGGTTTTCGGGATCTCAATGGCTTGGCTGACCTGGAGGAAGTGACGCATAGTCTGAGTCATTTTGCCGAACTGGCAGTATCTGCATCGATTGCCTATATACGTAAAGATTTAAAAGAACGATTTGGTTTGCCGTGGAGTGAGGCCAGAGATACGGAGATGCCTCTCATGGTTGTAGGCATGGGAAAGTTGGGCGGCCTAGAGCTCAATCTGTCTTCCGATATTGATTTGATATTTTTATATGAGTGTGAAGGCGAGACGGTTGGCGGCCCGAAAAGCCTCTCAAACCAGGAATGGTTTACTCGTATGGGTAAGCGTTTAATCAATGTGCTAGCTGAGCATGATGAGAATGGATTTGTATTTCGGGTGGATATGCGCTTACGCCCTAATGGAGATTCCGGCCCATTAGTTTGTAGTATGGATATGCTCGAAGAGTACCTCGTGGTTCAGGGCAGAGAATGGGAACGCTATGCTTGGATTAAAGGGCGCTTAATTGCCCCATTGCCCGGTTCAGCAGAGCATGCTGATTGCGCAAAAGAATTAGAGCAACTCATTCGCCCTTTTGTATATCGCAGGCATTTAGATTATGGGGTGATTGCCTCTATCCGCGACTTGCATGCGCAGATCCAACGCGAAGCAGAGAAGAAGTCCTCTGGACATGAGGGGCGTTCACGTGACATTAAGTTAGGACGTGGCGGCATTCGGGAAATTGAATTCTTGGCGCAAATGTTTCAGCTGATGCGTGGGGGTACTGATCCACGCTTCAGAGCCCGGCCTACTTTAGATGTTCTGACCTTAATTCAGCAGCAAGACATTCTTCCCGCAGAAGAGGTAGATGCTCTAAAGGCAGCTTATGTTTTCCTGAGGCGTTTGGAACATCGTATTCAAGTTTGGGATGATCAACAAACCCATTACCTGCCCGATGATGAATCTATCCGTGAACGTTTGGCTATCGCAATGGGGAAGCAAGATCAAAGTCAAAATGGTGCCGCATTTATGGCCGATCTCGACCTCCATCAAAATCATGTTGCCCGGTTGTTTGAAAAAGCGTTTTTATTAGATGACAGTACTCGCTTGGATTTAGCTCCCTTGGCTACAGACTGGGAGCCAGATCCCCAATTTTTTCCTCAAGCCCTATTACGTTGGCAGGCTTGGTTAGACAGTTCAAAACAAAAACAATTACCCGAAAAGAGTCGTCTGATTTTTGGCAACTTGATGCGAAAGGCTGCAGAAAATTTGCAGGCCAGCAAAGATGAGCCCGCGCATGCCGATCTGACCTTATTGCGGTTTTTTGATTTGCTTGAGGCGATTGCAAGACGAAGCGCCTACTTATCCATCTTGGCTGAATATCCTAGGGCTCTCATGAATGTGCTGGCCTTGCTCAGCGCCTCCCAGTGGGGTGCCCTATACCTTACTCGGCATCCCCACTTGTTGGATCATTTACTCAATTCGCGTACTGAAAAGAATTTAATTGAGCATCCTGAGGAATATTGGTGTGAGGTGAGAGAAAACTTGAACATGCGCCTCGATGATGTCATGGCGGATGGTGATGGCTCAGAGCAAGCGATGGATATTCTGCGGGTTACCCATCACACCGAAACCTTTATTACCTTATTAGCGGACTTGGGTATTGGTGTTGATGAGCCCCTCGCGGTGGAGAAAGTGAGCGATCATCTTTCCACTTTGGCAGATCTGATATTGCAAGTGACGTTTGAGCGGGTATGGCCTGGGGTTGCGCAGAAATTGGGTTTAGACGCTGAATCAATACCTCCATTTGCCATTATTTCTTATGGCAAATTGGGGGGTAAAGAATTGGGATACGCCTCTGATTTGGATTTAGTATTTTTATATCAATCAGCAGAATCTGATTACGCAGCCCAAGAAACCTTCGCACTCTTTGCTAAACGCATGATTAATTGGCTGACTGCGTTTACATCTACGGGTAGCTTATTCGAGATTGATACGCGTCTTCGCCCGAATGGCTCAGCAGGATTTTTGGTTACCAATGTGGAAGCATTTAAAAAATATCAGATGCGTGAAGGGGATAACGCCGCATGGGTATGGGAGCATCAGGCCCTCACTAGGGCGCGTTTCTCGGCAGGCAATACGATGGTTGGTGTGGAGTTTGATACCGTTCGTTTTGAGGTATTGAGTCAAAAGCGCAATATCGATCAGCTTCGTACTGAAATTTTGGAGATGCGTCGCAAGGTGCATGCGGGACATCCCAATCCAAGCGGTGATTTTGATTTAAAACATGACTCAGGCGGCATGGTGGATATTGAATTCATGGTGCAATTTTTAGTTCTAGCCTATTCATGTCAGCACCAAAAATTCATTGGTAACCTTGGCAATATTGCTTTACTTCGAATTGCCGGAGAGCTGGGTTTAATTGATGAGGGCGTAGCTTTATCTGTTGGCAATGCCTATCGCTTGTTCAGGTCGCGTCAGCATCGATTGCGATTAGATGGCGCTGAAAAAACCCGCATCAATCTCAAGGGTGAGCCTGAGCTGATGATGGCGCGAGAGGCTGTCCTAGCGCTCTGGTTTGAAATCTTCCAAGCACCTTCTGATACTGAATGAAGTTTAGTTTTGCTCGAGTAGCTCGCGAGCATGTCTACGGGTGGTATCAGTAATCGTGGCACCACCAAGCATTCGTGCTACCTCTTCAACGCGCTCCGGTCTTCCTAATGCCTGTACCTGAGAAATGGTTTTGTCGTCACTTTGGATCTTGCTAACCTTGAGGTGGTGATTGCCCTGAGCAGCGACTTGCGGAAGATGGGTTACGCAGAGAATTTGATGGGATTGCCCTAATTGATGTAATAACTTACCAACGGTTTCAGCCACTGCGCCACCGATTCCTGCATCTACCTCATCGAATATCAAAGTGGGCGTGAATGAGGCTTTACTAGTGATCACGCTAATAGCTAAGCTAATGCGTGCCAGTTCACCTCCCGAAGCGACCTTGGCTAAGGAGCGTGGTGTACTGCCGGCATGACCAGCAACTAAAAATTCAATTTGCTCTAGACCAAATGAACCACCCTCGCTAAGCGGGGTTAAAGCAATTTGTAGCTGTCCGCCTGCCATCGATAGATTCTGCATTGCATCCGTCACCAGTTTGCCAAGATCGGCTGCAGCGACTCCCCGTTTTTGCGAGAGTTGTTTGGCGAGCTTCAGGTAGGCAGCCTCTTCTTGCTTTACTTTTTCACGCAAGGCTTCCATATTTTGAGAGGCAGTGAGCGCATCCAAGCGATCGGCCGTTTCTAAAAGAAGCTTGGGCAGTTCATTAACCTCGGTGCGGTATTTTCTGGCTGAGGTGTGAAGGGCTTGCATACGCTCTTCAATCTGTCCAAGACGTGCAGGGTCGAGATCAACTTTCTGTAGATAGCGATTCAGGCTATGAATAGCCTCATCTAGTTGAATTTGGGCGCTTTCTAAGGCGGTATTGATTTCCCCCAGGGCTGAGTCATGCTCCGCTAAAGCCCCAATAGTGCTGCAGACTTTAGAGAGACTCGATTCGATCGAGTTATCCGCATCACTGAGGATATCAATTGCTTCTTGGCAGCCATCAATAATCTTTGCTCCATTCGCTAATCGTGAGTGCTCGCCCTGGATGCTTGACCATTCCCCCTCTTGAGGAGACAGCTCAGTGAGCTCTTCGAGTTGCCATTGGAGGCGTTCACGTTCTCGCTCGATATCCTGCCCAGCATTTTCTGCTTGCTCTAAGCGACGTCGAGAATCATTCAGTGTTTTGAATGCCTGAGAAACTTCTGTTGCAAGTGATAGTAAGCCTGCATGCCGATCCAGTAACTCTCTTTGAGCGCCGCCTTTTAACAGGAGTTGATGGGCGTGTTGACCATGAATATCGACCAGTTGATCGCCAGCTTCGCGCAGTTGTGCCAAGGTAGCAACGCTGCCATTGATGAAAGCGCGGCTTCGGCCATTGCTTTCTATTGTTCTTTTCAGCAAGAGGCTCTGCCCCTCATCCTCTAGAGGGAAGCCCTGACTATCGAGCCATGCGCTGAAATGATTGATTTGCTCGTTATCAACCCGAAAGAGCGCGGAGATTTCTGCGCGCGTACTTCCCTCTCGAATTTGACTACTATCAGCACGTTCACCCAATACCAGGCCAAGGGCATCCAGAAGAATGGATTTGCCGGCGCCAGTTTCGCCTGTGAGGACGGTAAAGCCGGAGGCAAAGTCTAGCTCAAGCTGATCAACAATGACAAAGTCACGAAGAGAGATGTTTTGAAGCATGTATTAGCGTAGCGTAGAACTCAACATCAGAATGTCGAGGGGTACTCATTCCAATGCAACTTCTCGCGCAAAGTCTTGTAGTCGCTGTGGTTGCTAGGGTGAAGAAGAGCAATTGTTTTATCAGATTGACGTACTTCAATTGTGTCGCCACTTTGCAGATTGGTTTGCGATTGCATATCAAAATTGACGATCACTTCAAGTCCATTGACTACCTCAATCACTGTAACGCTATCTTGCGGCAAGACAATGGGTCGATTGGAGAGCGAGTGCGGCGCAATGGGGACAAGCAATATGCCTGCGACGTGTGGATGCAAAATCGGGCCGCCTGCAGAGAGGGCATACGCAGTAGAGCCAGTAGGGGTAGACACAATCAAACCATCAGAGCGTTGGTTGTACATAAAGGAGCCATTGACATGAACCGCAAGCTCTACCATCCCAGAAATGCCAGAACGATTTACGACTACATCATTTAGCGCTAAAGCGCGATTAATTTCTTTGCCATCCCGCAGAACGACAGCATCAAGCAATGTTCTGGTGTCGGCTTCATATTCACCGGCAATAATTTTGGGTAGAGTGATTTGTACAGACTGAATCGGAATATCGGTCATATAACCAAGACGACCCATATTGATTCCAACGAGGGGAACGTTGCTGCCCGCCAATTGACGCGCAATACCTAGCATGGTGCCGTCGCCACCCAAGACCACAACGAGATCAATAGCTCCAGCAAAGTCTTGTGCAGTTTTCGTGGGGTAATCACTCAAACCCAGGTGGGCGGCGGTATCAGCCTCAATAAAGACCTCACAGCCTAGGCTAGCGACCAGTTTGGCTAGGTCTTTTAGGTATTGATCAATGCCGTCCGCCTGAAATTTACCGACAAGCGCAACTCGGCTAAATGCCTTCTTGGTGGAATTTGGGGATGGGCTTAACATATAACGATTAAACCATAGGCATAAAATCCCTTCCACCATGGATGAACGTTCCCGCGCTTTACTAAAAACCCTCATCGAGCGCTATATCGAGGAAGGGCAGCCCATTGGCTCACGCACCCTATCCAGATTCTCGGGTTTAGATCTCTCAGCCGCTACTATTCGGAATGTCATGGCTGATTTGGAAGATCTGGGCCTAGTCACTAGCCCCCATACCTCCGCAGGCCGTATACCTACCCCTAGGGGCTATCGTTTATTTGTAGACACCATGGTCACGGTTCGCCCCCTTGAGGAGATAGCTGCTCGCGAAGTAGAAAAAGGCCTCTTGCCAGACTCGCCTCAAAGAGTGCTGAGTTCAGCTGCTCAGATGTTGTCAAACTTGACCCATTTTGCTGGGGTAGTGATGACCCCAAAGCGCACCCAGGTTTTTAAGCACATTGAGTTTTTGCGCCTGGGTGAAGGCAAGATCTTATTAATTATGGTGACACCTGAAGGTGACGTGCAAAATCGGATTCTGCCCACGACTCAAGATTACACCCCAAGCCAGCTCATCGAAGCGGGTAACTTTATTAATGCGCAATTTGCTGGAAAAAGTTTTGAGCAAGTGCGCATGCACCTCAAATCAGATTTAGATCATTTACGAGCAGATATCTCTGGATTAATGGCCTTAGCTTTGCAAAGCGGGGTTGCTGATTACGATATGGGCGGCGGTGATATGGTGTTATCAGGGGAGCGTCGCTTACTGAATGTTGGTGACTTGAGTGCTAACCTAGATAAGCTTCGCAAAATGTTTGATATGTTGGAACAAAAATCGGTCTTAATGCAGTTGCTAGATGTGTCTAGTCACGCAGATGGTATTCAAATATTTATTGGGGGCGAGAGTGATTTATTGCCCTACGAGGATTTAGCCGTCATTAGCGCCCCGTATAGTGTTGATGGCCAGATCGTGGGTACTTTGGGAGTCATCGGCCCCACTAGAATGGCTTATGACCGGGTGATTCCGATTGTGGACATTACCTCAAAACTACTCTCGGGTGCCCTAAGCTCTTAAGAACGATTGAGCGTATTGATAAAACATTTAATTACTAGAGACAAGCTATTTTGAAACAGAACCCACACTTACAAGCTTCCAAGACAGCGGTGCTGTTATTAAATTTGGGCACACCATCTGCACCAACACCAAAAGCAGTCAGAGCTTATCTAAAGGAATTTCTTTCGGACCCTCGTGTTGTAGAAATTCCCCGCATCATTTGGTGGTGCATTTTGAACGGCATTATTTTGCCGATTCGCAGTAGTGCTTCGGCTAAAAAATATGCCTCGATTTGGATGCCCCAGTTAGGCTCGCCTTTAATGCATTACTCGCGCTTACAAGCGAAAGAGCTAGGTGAGCGATTTACGAATGAAGGTCATACTGTCCTGGTAGATTTGGCTATGCGCTATGGTCAACCTTCTACCCAGAAAGCCTTGGAAGACCTAAAAGAACAGGGTATGGAACGTTTATTGCTCCTACCGCTGTACCCCCAATACTCCGCCACCACAACTGCATCTAGTTTTGATGAAGTCTTTCGAGTTTTGGGTACTTGGCGTGATCAACCTGAGTTACGTTTAATTAAGCACTATCACGACAATCCTGCATATATAGCCGCGCTGCGTGATCAAGTTTTATCCAGCTGGGACAAAGATGGATACCCAGATTTTGCGAGCGGCGATCGATTTGTGATGTCCTTTCATGGTTTGCCTAAGCGCAACTTAATGAAAGGCGACCCTTATCACTGTGAGTGTCTGAAAACCGGGCGCTTACTGGGTGAATCCCTGGGCTTGGAGCCGGGTCAATATCTTGTCACTTTCCAGTCGCGCTTTGGTAAAGCCGAATGGTTAAAGCCCTATACCGCCCCAACGATTGAAAAGTTGGCGAAAGAGGCATGTCAGCGAATCGATATTTTTTGCCCAGGATTTCCAGCGGATTGCTTAGAAACATTGGAAGAGATCGCTATGGAGGCACGAGAAATATTTTTGGAGCACGGCGGCAAGGATTATCGTTATATTCCTTGCTTAAATAGTAATCCAAAATGGATCGAAGCGCTCAGGGGTATAGCCTATGAGCATCTGCTGGGCTGGCCTTTGGGAGTCGAGTCTGCTGAAGTTCTGGCTAAGCGCAATGAAAGAGCCGAGCTTGCAGAAAGAACGAAGGCTTGAAATTAATCTGATCGACCCCATATTGCACAGTAGTAGCCATTCTGATAGAAAAGTAAAATAGCCGCCATGACACAAGAAAATCAACACCCATCCCCAGAGCAAGAAAATTCTGCTGCCGATCCACAAGCGGAGGCAGCTGTTGAGCCTGCTCTTGTAAAGACGTCTGAACAAGAGATAGAAGAGCTCAATCAACAGATTGGGGAGTTGCAGGATAACTTCTTGCGCGCCAAGGCCGAAGGTGAAAATATTCGCCGCCGCGCCGTTGAAGATATTGCCAAGGCCCATAAGTTTGCCATTGAAAGTTTTGCAGAACACTTGGTGCCAGTAACTGACAGTCTTTATGCCGCTTTAAGCACTGATGCTGGCGATGCTAAGGCCTTTAAGGAAGGCCTCGAAATTACCTTAAAGCAGCTTTTATCCGCATTTGAAAAAGGCCGCATGACCGAAATTAATCCTGCGATTGGGGATAAATTTGATCCGCACCATCACCAGGCCATCGCCTCAGTACCATCTGAGCAAGAGCCTAATACGATAGTTTCTGTGTTGCAGCGGGGTTATACGGTTGCTGACAGGGTGCTTAGACCTGCTTTAGTGACGGTTAGCGCGCCTAAATAAGGGCTAAAACCTCAAAAATTGCATAAAAAGGCAGATTTCTGCCTTTTTTGCTATTCCAGCCCTTGAATTCTTCTTTTTAGACCCCATTTATTTCGTATTGGAATAAACACAGTGGTAATTCATCAAAACAACTTAGTAACTTAAATTTTTTGGAGCAATTATGGGAAAGATTATCGGAATCGACTTAGGAACCACTAATTCATGTGTATCAGTCGTTGAAAACAATGCACCTAAAGTTGTCGAGAACGCAGAAGGCGCTCGCACAACCCCATCCATCATCGCTTACGTTGAAGATGGCGAGGTATTGGTTGGCGCGCCAGCAAAACGTCAGTCAGTAACCAATCCTAGAAACACCATCTACGCAGTGAAGCGCTTGATGGGTCGTAAATTTACTGATGCCGAAGTACAAAAGGACATCGGTCTCATGCCTTACAAAATTGTTCAAGCAGAGAATGGTGATGCTTGGGTTGAAGCGCGTGATCAGAAAATGGCACCACAGCAAGTATCAGCAGAAATCTTACGCAAAATGAAAAAGACTGCCGAAGACTATCTCGGTGAAGAAGTAACAGAGGCGGTAATTACCGTTCCTGCTTACTTCAACGACAGTCAGCGTCAAGCCACTAAAGATGCTGGCCGTATCGCTGGTTTAGATGTGAAGCGCATCATCAACGAACCTACTGCAGCTGCTTTAGCGTTCGGCTTGGATAAACAAGATAAGGTTGATCGCAAGATCGCCGTATATGACTTGGGTGGCGGTACATTCGACGTATCTATCATTGAGATTGCCAACGTAGATGGCGAGAAGCAATTTGAAGTGCTCTCCACTAACGGTGACACTTTCTTGGGTGGCGAAGACTTTGACCAACGTATCATTGATTGGATCATTGCTGAGTTCAAGAAGGAACAAGGCGTAGATTTGAGTAAAGACGTATTGGCATTACAGCGTTTGAAAGATGCTGCAGAAAAAGCCAAAATCGAGTTGTCATCTGCACAGCAGACAGAAATCAATTTGCCTTACGTGACAGCTGATGCCAGCGGTCCTAAGCATTTGAACTTGAAATTAACCCGCGCCAAGTTGGAATCTTTGGTAGAGGAGTTGATCAACCGTACCGCTGGTCCTTGCTTAACAGCGATTAAAGATGCTGGTGTGAATGTGGCTGATATCGACGATGTGATTTTGGTCGGCGGTCAAACGCGGATGCCGGCAGTTCAGGACAAAGTAAAAGAGATTTTTGGTAAAGAGCCACGTAAAGACGTAAATCCTGACGAAGCAGTTGCTGTTGGTGCTGCGATTCAAGGTTCCGTATTGTCTGGCGATCGTAAAGACGTATTGCTCTTGGACGTTACCCCATTGTCATTGGGTATCGAAACCTTGGGTGGCGTCATGACCAAAATGATTCCTAAGAACACGACTATTCCAACTAAGCATTCTCAGGTTTACTCCACAGCTGAAGATAACCAGCCTGCGGTAACCATTAAGTGCTTCCAAGGTGAGCGTGAGATGGCGGTTGCAAACAAGTTACTTGGCGAATTTAATCTCGAGGGTATTGCCCCTGCGCAACGCGGTTTGCCACAAATCGAAGTGACTTTTGATATCGATGCCAACGGAATTTTGCATGTCACTGCAAAAGATAAAACTACTGGTAAAGAAAACAAAATCACCATCAAAGCAAACTCTGGCTTAACCGAAGAAGAAATTCAACGCATGGTTAAAGATGCTGAAGCCAATGCTGCCGAAGATAAGAAGGCCCTCGAGTTAGTAACTGCACGTAACACTGCTGATGCTTTGGCTCACTCAACCAAGAAAGCCTTGGAAGAGCACGGTGCCAGCTTAGAGGTTTCTGAAAAAGAAGCCATCGAAGTAGCTTTGAAAGAATTGGACGAAGCCATCAAAGGTAGTGATAAAGAAGCGATTGAGTCTAAGACTGAAGCGTTGGGCAAAGCAAGCCAGAAGCTAGGCGAAAAAGTCATGGCTGCTGAACAGGCTAAAGCTGGTGGCGCTGCTCCTGGAGCAGCTCCTGGTGGCGCACAACAAGCTGCCCCTGATGCTGATGTGGTTGATGCTGATTTTAAAGAGGTGGATGACAAGAAGTAATCGAGTCATTCAATATAGAAAAGACGTATTCATTAAGGTATTTTTGAAGTACTTAAATAACAAGTCGGCCTCGTGCCGACTTGTGTCATTCAGGTTGTTGAGAGGAACAGGCCGTGCCTAAAAGTAAACGTGACTATTACGAAGTACTCGGTGTCGCTAAGGGTGCCAGTGATGAAGAGCTAAAAAAAGCCTATCGTAAATTGGCAATGAAATATCACCCAGATCGGAACCCTGATAGCAAAACAACCGAAGCGCAATTTAAAGAAGTAAAAGAGGCTTATGAAACTCTAACTGACCCCAATAAACGCGCTGCATATGATCAATATGGCCATGCCGGTGTTGATCCATCGATGGGCGGCGGATTTGGCGGTGGTGGTTTTAATGGTGGTGGCGGATTTGCTGATGCCTTTGGCGATATTTTTGGTGATATTTTTGGCCAAGGGGGTGCTCGTCATGCTGGTCCTCAAGTCTACAAGGGCGCAGATCTACGCTACAACATGGCCATCTCTCTTGAGCAAGCGGCTGAAGGGTATACAACCCAGATTCGAGTACCTAGTTGGAGCAATTGCAAGCCCTGTCAGGGTACAGGCGCTGAACCTGGTAGTAAAGCTGAAAAATGTTCGACCTGCGATGGTCATGGTCAGGTGCGGGTGCAGCAAGGTTTTTTCTCAATGCAACAGACTTGCCCGAAGTGCCGCGGTACTGGTGAGTACATTCCTAAGCCCTGCAAAACTTGTCACGGTAGTGGAAAGCATAAAGAACAAAAAACGCTGGAAATCAAAATACCAGCAGGTATTGATGATGGTATGCGCGTGCGATCAGTCGGTAATGGTGAGCCTGGGGTTAATGGCGGACCATCTGGAGATCTCTACGTAGAAGTGCGTGTTCAGCCGCATAAAGTGTTTGAGCGTGATGGCAGTGATTTGCATGTTCAAATGCCAATCTCATTTGCAGCGGCAACTATCGGCGGAGAAATTGAAGTGCCCACCTTATCTGGGCGCGTGGAGTTTCCGATACCAGAGGGTACCCAAACGGGTAAAACTTTCCGTTTGCGCAACAAGGGCATCAAGGGATTGCGCTCCACTTTAGTTGGCGATCTCTTTGTACATGTTGTGGTCGAGACACCAGTGAAGTTGACTGACGAGCAAAAGAAAATGCTACAAAATTTTGATGAAAGCCTAAAAACTGCGGGTGACAAACACAGCCCCCAGCAAAAAGGCTGGTTTGATGGCGTAAAGAGCTTCTTTAGTTAAGCGCTGATTAGCCGGCAAAGCCGTTCTCAGGTCCGGGGAATTTCCCGGATCTCACTTCGCGGATATAAGCTCGGATAGCTGCTTCGACTGAGTGGTGGCCATCCATGAAGTTTTTAACAAACTTGGGTGGTTTACCAGGGCTGATGCCCAGCATATCTTGAAGTACTAATACCTGGCCAGAACAATCTGGTCCTGCGCCAATACCAATTGTTGGGATATGAACTTCTGCAGTGATTCTTGCGCCGAGTGAAGAAGGGATCGCTTCCAGTACAACCATTTGTGCCCCAGCATCTTGGCAAGCCAGCGCTTGTTCAAGCATGATGGTGGCGGCATCTTTTGATTTACCCTGCACCTTGTAGCCGCCCAAGAGATGAACTGACTGAGGTAATAGGCCAAGATGAGCGCAAACGGGCACAGCGCGATCAACTAAATATCGAATGACATTTACTTGCCAATCTCCACCGCCTTCAAGTTTCACCATATCAGCACCTGCACGCATTACTGCGGCAGCTGACTCTAATGCTTGCACTGGATCGCCATAACTAGCAAAGGGCAAATCGGTAATCAGAAAAGCATGGGTGTTTGCACGGGCCACGCATTCTGTGTGATAGACCATTTGCTCAACAGTAACTGGAGTAGTAGAGGAATGACCTTGAATCACATTACTCAATGAGTCACCGATCAGGATGACCTCAACCCCGCAGCGATTCAAAAGCGCAGACATAGTCGAGTCGTATGCAGTGAGCATGGCAATTTTTTCTCGCTCAGCATGCATTGCGAGGAGTCTGGTAATCGAGATTGGCTTATCGCCTTGTAAGTAACCCATGGCGAGAGTTTAATGAATTAATGCACCGATTGGCTATAAACACCTTTTTCCCCACAATTGCAGTTCCTGCAGGGTAGTTTTTCTATTCTTTGGTGAGCTACTTGAGGTAAGTAGGACTTCAGTTCACCTAAATCTGGCAAGAAGAAGTTGGGGGCAATCTCTAGAAGGGGGAGGAGTACAAAAGAGCGCTCAATGATTCTGGGGTGGGGAAGGATGAGATCAGTCTCGTTTTGGATTACGCCCTCGAAAGACAGGATATCGAGATCTAAAGTGCGTGGAGCATTGGAGTAGGGGCGCTCCCGGCCAAATTCTTGTTCGATTGCTTGGCAAACATGCAAAAGCCCATAAGGACTCAGCTCAGTTTCAATTTCAATAACGGCATTGATATAGTCTCCGCCGGTCGCTTCGACAGGTGCACTTTGATAAAAGCAGCTCTTGGCTAAGATATGTAATTCGGAGCGCAAAGCCAGGCAAACAATAGCATCAGTGATGAGTTGACGCGTGTCGCCAAGATTGCCACCAAATCCGATAAAAGCCCGTGCCATATGATTCCTAACTAGAGATAAAACTACTTTACTGAAATTTCTCTAAGTCTGCTTAGTCTGGCACATTTTCTGCTGGAGTAGCTTCTTTGGGTTTTCTGCGACGACGCCGTTTCACGGGATTCGCACTATTACCAGATTCATTCTTTGCGCTAGCCATTAGCTCGTCTTGGCCGGCTGGGTCTGTCGCAATAAAGAGAGTCCACCATTCACCTAGTGCTGGGTTCTGCTCACCAGTGGCACAACGCAACAGCATGAAGTCATAACCGGCCCTAAAGCGTGGCGATTCGATGAGGCGATAAGGGTAGCGACCTACGCGCTTCTCAAAACGGGGCTGCATTGACCAAATCTCACGCATATCACTTTCAAAGCGGCGTTGAATGGTCATGCCACTACTTTGAGTGGCAATCGTATCGTCCATCGCATCATTTAACGCAGGAAGATTAGACATTCCTTTAGCGATATTTGCTTTCCAGTTCTTCAAGAGATCTGGCCAAAGTAAAGTGGCAAATAAGAAGCCAGCAGAAACGCTTTTTCCAGACTGAATGCGTTGATCCGTGTTGGCTAATGCCAATTTAACAAAATCATTTGCCCCTTTAGAGTCTTCACCACTATCTAGAATATGGTCTAGTAATGGCAATAAACCATGGTGCAAGCCCGCATCTCTGAGTCCTTGGATCGCAGCCCAGGAATACCCCGACATTAATAGTTTGAGTATTTCATCAAACAGTCTGGCAGAAGGAACGTCTTGTAAAAGATTGCTCAGTTTTGCAATGGGTGCGCGTGTGAGCGCATCCAAAGTAAAACCAGTCTTGGCTGCAAAACGAATTGCTCTGAGCATGCGGATAGGATCTTCGCGATAGCGCTTTGCAGGATCACCGATCATACGCAAAGTTTTCTTTTGCATATCAGCCATACCGCCGTGATAGTCCAGCACAGTTTCCGAAGAAGGGTCGTAATACATGGCATTAATTGTGAAATCACGCCGGGCTGCATCTTCATCTTGCGAGCCCCAAACGTTATCGCGCAGAATGCGTCCACTTTCAGCGACATGGTCACCAGCGTTATCTAGTAGGGCTCTAAAGGTAGAAACTTCGATAATTTCAGGGTGCCCTTTGCCAAAAAAGGTGACATGCACAATCTGAAAACGACGACCAATCAGGCGCGCCTTGCGAAAGAGTCTTTGCACTTGATCTGGTGTGGCATTAGTCGCAACATCAAAGTCTTTTGGCTCAATTCCCAGCGCAAGATCGCGTACTGCGCCACCAACAATGAAGGCTTCATAGCCTGCTTGCTGGAGTGTATGCGTGACCTTAACGGCATTCTTGGAGAGCAGATGGGGGTCAATGCGATGGGCTTTCTTAGGGATGCGTTTTGGTGCACCCGAGTTATTAGCTTGCGTGTGTTTGACCATAGGGTCACGGCGCAAGATGCGTTTAATAAATTTAGTAATCATGCAAACAACTCAAGAATAGGCCAATTGCGTTTAATGGCTTCGTGGCGCAGGCGCTCATCCGGGTTTGTTGCGACAGGATTGCTGACCTCTTCCAGTAAAGGCAGATCATTCATCGAATCAGAATAGAAATAACTCCGCGGCATCTGATCGAACGAGAGTTTTTGAGCCGTTAACCAATCATGCAGGTTCTGAACTTTGCCCGCGCGAAAATTGGGTATGCCCTTGACTTCGCCAGTGTAGTTAGCTAGCGGGTCATTTGCGATAGTAGCTGGTTCAGTTGCGATGAGATGCTTGATACCAAAACTTTCCACAATAGGGCGGGTCACAAAACTATTCGTTGCGGTAATGACGCAACATAAATCGCCAGCGTCTTGATGGCGTTTTACTAGGTCAATTGCCTGCTGTCTTAATTGGCCATGAATCACTTCTTTCATGAACGCGTCATGCCATTCCTTAAGTTGTGCGCGTGAATGCTCTGAAAGGGGCTTCAAGGCAAAGCGCAGAAATTCCTGAATATCCAGATTACCTTCTTTGTAGTCTTGATAGAAACGCTCATTTTGCTTAGCGTAAAAGTCGCCATCGACTACGCCGATGCGTGCCAGAAATTGACCCCACTCATAATCGCTATCGCAAGGGAGGAGGGTGTGATCTAAATCGAAAAGGGCTAGCTGGGTCACAAATTGAATATGAAGTAAATTATTTTGGCTGTAAGAGCTCACGAACGAGTGGCAAGGTTACAGCACGTTTAGTTTCTAGTGAATAAGCATCTAAAGCATCAATCAAAGCCATCAAATTAGGCATATCACGATAAAAGCGGTTTAACAACCAAGGCAACACATCTGGAGATAAAACCAGGCCTCGTGCCCTTGCCGCTTGCTCTAAGGCTTGTATTTTCTCATCATCATTCAAAAGCTGCGTTTGAAAGACCAAACCCCATCCTAGACGAGTGCGCAGGTCTTCGCGTAGCTCTAGAGTTGCTGGCGCAGCTTTGCCAGCCATAAAGACATGGATGTTCTTGCTCGCCTGAACGATGTTCAGAACCCGAAACAATGCCCCAACCAGACGCTCATCCAATCGATCAACGTCATCAACGGTAATTACTGAGGGGGCATCCCTTTCAGCAAGAGTATTCATTTGCTCTTCAATGCGTACCCAAGAAATCGGTTCATTTGGGTTCAAAGAAAAATTTTCAAGCCCCGCATATTCCGCAGCATTTGTCATCGCTTCTAGTAAATGCGTGCGTCCAGAACCCTCGGGCCCCCACCAATAAATCCAGCGTTCATTGAGTGGGTTGGTGACAGAGTGATTGCTTGCTAGTGACCACGATTTACAAATCTCTTGCAAGGTGGATAGCAAAGCGAAATCTTTGCCAGGCAAATAGTTTTCTAAACTGGATTTAGGTGTATGGCTAAGGTCTAGAGCGAATTGTCTGGGAAGCGATGAGGTGTTCATTACAACTAAATTTATTTCTTATACCAAGTGCTTTGGGTATAAACCGACCATAGATACTGGGTCAAAACTAAGACTAATGCGCTCATAGGGAGTGCTAAAAGTACCCCAAAGAAACCAAAGAGATTGCCAAAGAGTAGTAATGCAAAGAGCACAACTGCTGGATGTAAACCTATACGTTCTCCAACTAGGCGGGGTGTTAAGAAAAACCCTTCGAGAAGTTGGCCTAGCCCAAACACAATCAAAACGCCAATGAGTTCAGATCCTAGGCCAAACTGTAATATTGCAGAGAATACGGCTAGTGTTAGGCCGAGAGCAATTCCAATATAGGGCAGCACGATCATGAGTGCAGTGAAGGCACCAATGGCTACTGCACCCTTAATCCCCACTAGAGTCAGACCTACCCCATAGAACACTGTCATGATGGAGATGACAATGATCATGCCGCGGAGATATTGAGACAACAGACCATCTGCGTGCATAGCAAGATGATGAACTGTTTCCTGGGCGCGAGGTGGAACAACCTTTTTAATCAAGGCAAAGAATTCATCCCAATCGATCAATAAGTAAAACATCACGAAGATGATGAGGACGAAATTTGCAAACCCAGTAATTACAGAGCTACCAGACATCAAGACCGTATCAATGGTGGAGCTTACTAAGGCATCTGCATGCTCACTGATGTGGTCTGAAATTTTTTGCGATGCGCTAGCTTTGATGCTGGCCCAATTAAAGCTGATATGGTATTCAATTAACTTGGGTTCAAGCCACGCTTGAGTATTTTGTATCCACCCAGGAAGCTGTTCCTTAATCAGGGGAATCTCCGTTTTGAGAAGGCTCACAAAAAGACTCAAAATTCCAATGAGGACGCACAGACCAAAAATTGCGGTCAATGTGGCGGCCAAAGGGGCGGGGAGCCGACGTCTTTCTAGCCATAGAAAAGCGGGCCTCAGGATATAGGCCAGAATGAAAGCGGCCATAAAAGGGGTAAAAATTTCAGCCATTACAAGTAATCCTCTAGAATTCAATGATTCTACTGACCTAGTAGCACTTTTCACTAATATTCCGACTTTCACATGACCTCATCTACTGATTCTTCCTCAAAAGGCCTTTCCTACCGCGATGCTGGCGTCGATATTGACGCTGGGGATGACTTAGTTGACCGTATTAAGCCCTTAGCCAAGAAAACCATGCGTGAAGGTGTTTTGGCTGGCATTGGAGGTTTTGGAGCCCTTTTTGAAGTTCCCAAGCGCTATCGAGAGCCAGTTTTGGTAGCGGGTACAGATGGTGTTGGAACCAAGTTGAGATTGGCATTTGAATGGAGCCGCCACGATACGATTGGCCAAGACTTGGTCGCCATGAGTGTGAATGATATTTTGGTTCAGGGTGCAGAACCCCTCTTTTTCTTGGATTACTTTGCCTGCGGCAAGCTCACTGTTGATACTGCTGCTACCGTAGTTGGCGGCATTGCAAAGGGCTGTGAATTAGCGGGTTGTGCATTAATCGGTGGAGAAACCGCAGAAATGCCTGGTATGTATCCTCCCGGAGAATATGACTTAGCTGGATTTGCGGTTGGCGCTGTCGAGAAGTCCAAGATTATTTCTGGTGCACGCATTGTTCCGGGTGACACCATTTTGGCAATTGGCTCAAGCGGTGCCCATTCCAATGGTTACTCATTAGTTCGCAAAATTATTGAACGTGCCGGTGCTAAACCGACTGATGATTTAGGCGGACGTCCGCTGGGCGATGTTGTGATGGCACCAACAGAGATTTACGTGAAGCCCCTCCTGAAATTAATTGCTGAGATTGATGTCAAGGGCATGGCGCATATTACTGGTGGTGGCTTAGTCGACAACGTACCACGCGTCCTTCCAGAAAATACGCAAGCAATATTGCATCGCGACAGCTGGCAAATGCCAGAGCTCTTTCGCTGGTTGCAAATGAAGGGCGGCGTTGCTGATGCAGAGATGGTGCGGGTATTTAATTGCGGTATCGGCATGGTGGTGATTGTTGCCCCAGATCAAGCAGATACTGCAATCAAGTCACTTACAGCACAGGGACTCAAAGCTTGGGTCGTTGGTGAGGTGGTGGAGCGACCAATAGGTGCCCCACAAACCATCGTTATCTAAATTCGGTTTATTTCTGACTTAATTGACTTTTGCAGTACTCTAGCGCCGCCTTGAATTCCTCGGGATCAAAGGGGTCAAAGGTTTTTCTACCAGCGATTGCTCTGAGCCAAGTGAGTTGGCGCTTTCCAAGTTGCCTGGTTGCAGCTAATGCTTTGTAGCGCATCTGCTCAGCATCGATTTCCCCGTTGAGAAATTCCCAAGCTTGGCGGTAACCAACTGACCGAATGGCGGGCAGATCAGCATGTAAGGCAGAATTGGTTCGCAGTACTCTCACCTCGTCTAAAAATCCTGCGAGTAGCATTTCATCAAAGCGTTTTTCTAAATTTTGATGTAAACGTTTGCGATCACTGGGCTCCAGTGACACCAAATGAATCCACGCAGGTATAGCCGAACCTTCTCTACCGTCTTCACTTGGAGAATCTGCGAGTAATGCAGACATGGGTTTACCAGTGATTTCAAATACTTCAAGCGCTCGTTGCACCCGTTGAGAGTCATTGGGTTTTAGGCGTGCAGCAGTTTCTGGATCAACTTGAGCCAGTTTGGCATGCATTGCAGGCCAACCAATCGCTTTACCTTCTTCGTCTAGGCGCGACCGAATCTCCGGATTAGCAGTTGGTAAAGCAGAAAGGCCATGCGCCCAAGCGCGCCAATACAACATGGTTCCACCAACCACTACGGGGATGTTTCCCCTATTGCGGATTTCTTCACAAAGTCGTTTTGCATCTTTGGCAAATCGAGCTGCTGAATAAACCTCAGCAGGTTCCAAGATATCAATTAGATGATGAACGACGGCTGCTTGTTCTGCTTTAGTGGGTTTCGCGCTACCAATATCTAAACCGCGATAGACCAGAGCTGAGTCCATGCTAATAAGTTCGAGCGTAAGACCAATCGATTTAGCATGTTCAGCAAGCGACATGGCGAGATGGGTTTTGCCTGCACCGGTGGGGCCAACAATACAAAGTATTGGCATAGTCTCCGGGGCATGCATAGCCTGAATGTAGGGTTCAGTTTGCATGTCTCATTATAAGAGCCTGTTAATATCCGCAACAAGCCCATATTTGGAGTGCAAGCAGATGGATACCCTTTTACAACTCAGTGATTTATTGCTGCATATCGATCGTCACTTAGACGTAGTGATTCAGCAGTATGGTCTTTGGGCTTATGGTCTTTTGTTTGCGATCGTATTTGCAGAAACTGGTTTAGTGGTTGCGCCTTTCTTGCCGGGTGATTCCCTCTTATTTATTGCAGGCGCTTATTGCGCAACTGAGCATTTCAATATTTGGACTTTGTGCTTTGGCTTGCTCATTGCGGCAGTGGCGGGTAATACCGTGAATTACTTTATTGGACGTTGGATTGGTAAGCGAGTGTTTAGTAGTCAGTTTCGCTGGATTGATCAGAATGCTTTACGTAAGACGCATACTTTTTATGAGAAGCATGGCGGCAAGACGATTATCCTGGCGCGCTTCTTGCCAATTATTCGTACCTTTGCACCCTTTGTTGCCGGCGTATCCGAGATGAACTTCTCACGCTTTCAATTTTTTAACATCACGGGCGCTGTTCTTTGGGTGTTTGGTTTAGTGATCGCTGGATATTTCTTTGGCAACATTCCGATCATTCGCCAAAACTTGAACGTCATTGTTTTAGTAGGTATTGGCGCTGCTGCAGTGCCTGTAGTGCTGGCGGCTATCTATAAGATTTTTCAAGGCAGTAAAAAGTAACTACTTGCCTTGACCTACAGAGCGCTAATGAAATTTAGCTTGGCTCTCGAGTGTCGCAATATGCTCGCGAATATCGCCAGCATCTTCAGCTTCTGGAGATTCACTGAGATAGCGGTGCATGTCGGCTAAGGCTGGACGTAAATACTCCAACTGCGCAAAGATCAGACCGCGATCCCGAATTTCTTCAATTGAGTCAGGTAGCAGAATAACTAAGCGCTCCTGTACTCCGAGTAAGCGCTCCCAGCGGTCATGCTCTGAATAGATCATTTTGAGATTTCTGAGAAAGCGCGACAAGATCTCACGCGAGCTGGAGGCTCGCAAAAATACGTTCAAGGGTAGGCTGAGTTCACCGCGATAGCCTTTGGCATCCAAGTAGGGGTCGAGCATTTCTTGTAATTGACTCTTGGAGAGTGATTCACCAGTTAATGGATCCATGATCACCTCTCCCTGCTGCAATGAGATACGCATCATGAAGTGATTCGGAAATGAAACTCCACGAATCTTTAAACCAATTTGATTACCCAATTCCATCATGAGTATGGCTAACGAAATGGGAATACCTCTGCGATTCTCAAGCACGTAATGTAAGTAAGAATTCTCGGGCGCATAAAAGTCATTCGGGTTGGGGCCAAATCCAAGTTCAATATAAAAAAAGTGTTTCAGAATTTGCAAACGCTGAACAGGTGAGGTGTCAGGTGTAATTCGGGACTTCAATTTATTACCTAATTGATCCAGGTGATCAAGCACACCCTGAACATCTAAATCAGGATAGGCATGCTGAGCCACAGCAATTGCTGCCTCAGTTAATGGGAGGTGTTCGTCTTCAGCAACTAAAGAAGTGAAATAGTCGAGTTGTTGTGTTGGCATATGTTCTATTTTGCATGACGCAAGAATTTTTGCCAGCGAATTCCAACCAACCCTAGGGCGCCAAAGTAAACAATGGCCGCGACACCCAACCATAGGGCTAATAGACCGATTCGGGTCCAAGGTTCAGCTTGTAAGGCAATCCAATTGTGGGCGCCTGCTGCGTAGATAAGCACCGCAGCAAATGGGATTAAGGCTAATACAAGTTGCCCCAGATATTTTGCCCAAGCAGAATGGGGGAGGGCTCCCCGTTTATGAAGACCAACCCATAGTAGGGCGGCGTTAAGGCAGGCCCCTGTGCCCACTGATAAGGCTAGACCAGCATGACCCAGCCAGGGAACGAAAACCAGGTTAGCTAATTGGGTAGCGACAAGCACAAACAAGCCAATTTTGACTGGGGTACGAATATCTTGGCGTGAGTAAAACCCGGGTGCCAGTATTTTGACCAAGATTAATCCAATGAGACCAACTCCATAAGCTGCTAGTGCACGCTGCGTCATCAATACATCCAGCGCATTGAATTTCCCGTAGTGATACAAAACGGCAGCAAGGGGCTCACCAAAAATGAATAGAGCTAGCGCACAAGGCGCCGCTAACAAAAAGGTTAATTGCAATCCCCAGATCAGCAATTCTCCGGCGTGTACTAAATCATTTCTGGCATTCGCTTTGCTTAAGCTTGGCAAAAGAACGGTCCCCAAAGCTACACCCAGTAGTGCCGTTGGAAATTCCATTAATCGATCCGCATAAGAAAGCCAAGAAACGCTACCGGTCTGCAAGCGTGAAGCAATGTTGGTATTAATGATGAGGGAAATTTGGGCTACGGAAACAGCGAATACAGCCGGCCCCATCAGTTTTAAAACACGTCTGGCTTCAGGGTTTGTAAGGGCTGATTTGATAGTGCCTGGTAATAAACCGATGCGTGGCAAAAGTCCCAAACGAGACAGAGCCGGAATCTGAATTGCTAATTGCAATACGCCACCTAAGAGAACGCCAATGCTGAGGGCATAAATGGGCTGCTCTAAATGGGGGGCTAGAAATAACGCACTACCGATCAGGGCAAGATTGAGTAAAACGGGGGTGAATGCGGGAATGGCAAAACGCTGGAATGTGTTCAAAATTCCGGCTGATAGTGAGACCATGGAAATGAGGCCAATGTATGGGAACATGATGCGTGTCATCACCACGCTGGCTTCGTAGGCAGGGCCACCACTAAAGCCTGTAGCAATCACCAGAATGAGCAAGGGGGCGCCAAGCACCCCCAGCAATACCGTTAGCAGCAAAGCCCAAAATAAGAGTGTGGCGACCGCATTTACCAGGGTTTGAGCCTGTTTTTGGTCCCCATCCTTTGAGATTTCCCCCAAAATGGGTACAAAGGCTTGAGAAAAGGCCCCCTCGGCGAATAGGCGACGGAGTAAGTTGGGTAGCCTAAAAGCCACATTAAAGGCATCTGTCCACTCAGAAGCCCCGAAACTCCGGGCTATGAGGGTCTCCCGGAGCAGCCCTGTAATACGGGATAACATGGTTAGGGAGCTAACCTTGGCGGCAGCAGAAAGCAGATTCATGGGTCGATTTTCACCTATTTATGGGTGGACTGGGCTTTTTTGCCCCTTTAAGGTAAAATCTTGGGTTTTGGTGAGCTTGCTTATGAATCTGGCAAGGTCATGGGATATTTAACTAATCGCATTTTGCAATTTATAGAGGCAAGGTTTAAAGATGGCCAATACAGCACAAGCGCGTAAACGCGCACGCCAGGCAGTAAAACAGAACGATCACAATTCCAGTTTGCGTTCCAAGCTGCGCACTTCCATTAAGGCAGTTCGTAAAGCAATCGACACGGGTGATAAAGCGGTTGCCGCGCAAGTATTCGCAGCAACTCAAGCAACAATCGACAAGATTGCTGATAAGAAGATTGCTCATAAAAATACTGCAGCTCGTCAGAAATCCCGTTTGTCTGCAGCCATTAAGGCAATGGCAGCGTAATACAGTACAAGTTTCAGGCTGGTCGAAGTAATTTCGACCTAGGCCCGCTCCTTATCAGGGCGGGTTTTTGTTTTTAGGACTGGGTTTGGGGTTTGGGTTCAAACTCACAAGCTTCTTCGATCGGTAGACCGTTGTCTTTGGCAAAGTTCGTCACAAAGTCCAGCGCTCTTGGGTCAAGATCACCTAGTCTAGTGTCAATAACAACGCATTTCACTGTGGCAATCACGACTGGTGTTACGTAGGGTGAGTAGGTGAAGCGAGGGTCTCCAGAATCGCCTGGAGGGCGAAAGGAAGCCATCACCCCGCAAAGACGTTCTGCCCAATCACTGGGTCGAAAAGGTTTGCCAGCAGTTGTAATGCCTTGAATGAAAAGCTTTTTATGGTTCAAGTTCGCGCAAAGATGGTGGTAGAAATAATGGTTGCTAAGTCCTCTAGCTTAACAGCCCAAGTTGGCCGTAAGATGACTTTAGGTTCTGTTTACGTGCAGTCAAATGGTTTAAGAAAAAAATGCAAGCCAAAACTTTAGTAGAAAGCTCAACTATGACATCTCTGGCAAAGCCTCAAGCGCCCGGTCAGGTCAAGCACTACCTGCAGTTTTCTGACCTCACTCGAGAAGAATATGACTATTTGTTAAAAAGATCCGCATGGTTAAAAGCCAAATTCAAAAGTTATGAAACGTGGCACCCTCTGCATGATCGAACTTTGGCAATGATCTTTGAAAAGCATTCCACTCGGACACGTCTTTCCTTCGAGGCAGGCATTCATCAACTTGGTGGACATGCCGTATACCTCAACACTCGTGATACGCAGTTGGGTCGTGGTGAGCCTGTAGAGGACGCTGCGCAAGTCATTTCTCGGATGACTGACATCATCATGATTCGTACCTTTGGTCAAGAGATCATTGAACGATTTGCTGCTAACTCTCGCGTCCCCGTCATTAATGGCCTGACAAATGAATATCATCCCTGTCAGGTATTGGCTGATATCTTTACCTTCGTGGAAATGCGTGGCCCAATTCAAGGTAAAACAGTTGCTTGGGTTGGTGACGCTAACAATATGGCATATACCTGGATCCAAGCTGCCGAATGTTTAGATTTTCAATTACGCTTCTCTGCACCTGAAGGATATTCATTAGATCCATCACGCTTGACTAGCGCAGCAGCAAAACATTTAACGATTTGCGCTGAACCAGAAGAAGCTTGTAAAGGAGCAGACTTAGTCACCACGGATGTTTGGACAAGTATGGGTTTCGAGGATGAAAATACTTCTCGTATGAATGCCTTCAAAGACTGGATGGTTGATGAGGAGTTGATGGCGCTTGCAAAACCAGATGCCTTGTTTATGCATTGCTTGCCAGCCCACCGTGGCGAAGAGGTCTCTGCTGCCGTCATTGATGGGCCGCAAAGTATTGTTTGGGAAGAGGCAGAAAATCGTTTGCATGTTCAAAAAGCGCTGATGGAGTATTTACTCTGTGGCCGTTTGGATTAAGAAATTCATTATGTAATTTGCCTTAGTCAGTTTTTAGTTAATTTTTGATTGAATAAAAAGTCATGTCTGATATTAAAAAAGCAGTCTTAGCGTATTCCGGTGGTCTTGACACTAGCGTGATCTTGAAGTGGCTTCAAGATACCTATGGTTGTGAGATCGTGACATTTACTGCTGACTTGGGTCAGGGTGAAGAGCTTGAGCCGGCGAGAGCAAAGGCTTTGCAATTTGGCATTAAGCCAGAGAATATTTTTATCGATGATTTACGTGAAGAGTTTGTACGTGATTTTGTTTTCCCCATGTTTCGCGCAAACACGATTTACGAAGGTGAGTACTTATTGGGCACCTCTATTGCACGCCCTTTAATTGCTAAACGTCAAATTGAGATTGCTCGCTTAACTGGCGCTGATGCCGTTTCCCATGGCGCAACTGGAAAAGGCAATGATCAAGTCCGTTTTGAGCTTGGGTACTACGCCTTAGAGCCAGGAATTAAAGTAATTGCCCCATGGCGTGAGTGGGACCTGCTCTCACGTGAGAAGTTGATGGCCTACGCTGAAAAGCATGGTATTCCTGTTGAGATGAAGCATAAACAAGGCGGCTCGCCCTATTCAATGGATGCCAATCTTTTGCATATCAGCTACGAGGGTCGTCACTTAGAGAATCCCAATGCTGAGGCGGAAGAATCGATGTGGCGCTGGACGGTATCTCCCGAGCAGGCTCCAGATGCCCCAGAAATTATTGAGATTGAATTTAAGGCAGGCGATCCTGTCGCCATTAATGGCAAAGCTTATAAGCCACATGAGTTATTGGCTGAATTAAACCGTATCGGTGGCATGCATGGCATCGGGCGCCTTGATTTAGTAGAAAACCGCTTTGTTGGTATGAAAAGTCGTGGTTGCTATGAAACACCTGGGGGCACAATTCTGCTCAAGGCGCATCGCGGCATCGAGAGTATCACCCTCGATCGTGAAGTGGCTCATTTGAAAGATGACCTCATGCCACGTTACGCTAGCCTGATCTATAACGGTTTATGGTGGTCTCCAGAGCGCCTCGCTTTGCAAACCTTAATTGATCACACGCAACAGATGGTAAATGGTGTGGTGCGCCTGAAGCTCTATAAAGGCTCTGCATCTGTGATCTCACGGGATTCAGCAAATACTTTGTTTGATCAAAATATTGCCACCTTCGATGATGATGGTGGTGCCTATAACCAGGCGGATGCTGGCGGTTTTATCAAGCTCAATGCATTGCGTATGCGTATCGCTGAAATAGCTAGACGTCAGCGCGCTAAAAAATAATCAACAGTCAGTTTTTTGAACTAAACGAAATAGAAAGAGCCCAGATGCAATTTGATCAAGTTTCAGTAGGCAAAAAAGCCAATGTATTTTTTGAGGGCAAATGTGTTTCTCATACCGTTACCCTGCCTAATGGCGTTCGTAAGTCAGTTGGTGTCGTACTGCCAAGTACTTTACGTTTCGACTTGAGTACCAAAGAAGTAATGGAAGTGGTTGATGGGATTGCTTTTGTAAGTATCAATGGGGCTCCCGAACAAGAATTTAAGGCTGGCCAAAGCTGGGAAGTAGAAAAGGGCGGTTACTTTATTATTCGTGCTGAGCAACCAGTGCACTATGTATGCCACTTTGAGTAAGTAAAGCGGCATGTAAAACAAAATGCAGACCGCAGTCTGCATTTTTTATTACTTTATTATTTACCTCTTTGGTAGCCCAGTGATAAAAGTACCGGGCACGATCACTCTCTCTGCGAACCATTGCTTGTTCATCTCTAACGCATAACGTACAGCAGCCTTAGGACAATGATTATTTGTTGTCTCCGCTTGCATCTCTTCGATGTTCACAATCCTGCCGTCATCTGCTATGAAAGCAATTGATAGCGGGATCTTGGTATTGTTCATCCAAAAGCAGTGACCTGCCTTTTGTTCAAAGATAAAAAGCATTCCAGAGTTCGTTGGCATACTTGTGCGATTCATGAGTCCAACTTCTCTTGCTTTAGGGGTATCTGCTAGCTCAGCTTGGATGCGGTAGATGCCCGTCTTTAATTCAACAGTGGGAAGCCCAGTGTTGACTTGCCCTAAAACAATGCTTGAGCTGATCAAAAGAGCGGAGGCAAAAATATTGCGCAAAACTTTGGTTGAGGTAGACATGCTGTGTATTTTAAGTGACGTAAATTGCGGACGAAAAAAAACCCAGGAACAAGTCCTGAGTTTCTAATAATGATCTAAGGACGATTAAGCCGCTTGGATATTGGTAGCCTGCTTGCCTTTAGGACCTTGGGTAATATCAAACGTTACCTTTTGGTTTTCCTTGAGGGTCTTAAACCCAGGCATAGTAATTGCGCTGAAATGCGCGAACAACTCTTCTTCACCATCATCAGGTTTGATAAAGCCAAAACCTTTTGCATCATTGAACCACTTAACAATTCCGGTCGCCATGCGAACTCCATTACATAATCTTAAAACAACCGTGATGAGGGTAAATACTTTTTAATCAGTCTCGCTCCACAACACGCCTAAATAGAACCTCTCTTGAGGCCTACAGCACGATTGTTTGCCCTTTTTCTAGGGGTGTCAAGGAGTTATATGTATTTAACCCTTAGTAATTACCCCTTTTTTTATTGAAAAATGCCCCAATATGGGTTTATGAGGGTAATTTTTGCGTGTTTTTCGCAACAAGACCCTAGTTTAATAAATTTGGATATCTGTGTTTAGAATGTTTCTAATGAGCGACTACCCGAAAAATCCCACTACTGGTACACCAGCGAATCCGTACGCTGAGGACACCATTCTTCTCGAAAAGCAGGCCGAGAAAGTTAAGGCGCCTTCGATGTATAAAGTTTTACTTTTGAATGACGATTACACGCCAATGGAATTTGTAGTGATGGTGATTCAAGAGTATTTTAATAAGGATCATGAAACAGCCACACGCATTATGTTGCAGGTTCACTTAATTGGCAAAGGCGTTTGCGGTGTATTTACTCGCGACGTTGCTGCCACCAAAGTGCATCAAGTTGTCGAACTCTCCCGTGAAGCGGGTCACCCACTACAGTGCACTATGGAGGAAGTATGATTGCCCAAGAATTAGAAGTCAGTTTGCATATGGCGTTTGTTGACGCAAGGGCATCGCGTCACGAGTTCATTACGGTCGAGCATTTATTGGCCTCACTCCTAGATAATGCAACGGCAGTCGAGGTTCTAAAGGCCTGCGCAGTAAATATTGCAGAGCTTCGAGCGCAGCTCAAAAATTTCATTAACGACAACACTCCTGTCGTGCCGGGGAATGATGAAGTTGATACTCAACCTACGCTGGGATTTCAGCGAGTCATTCAACGCGCCATCATGCATGTGCAATCGACTTCCAACGGTAAGAAGGAAGTCACTGGTGCCAATGTATTGGTTGCAATCTTTGGTGAAAAAGATTCACACGCAGTATATTTCTTGCAGCAACAAGGGGTGACTCGTTTAGATGTGGTGAACTTTATTAGCCATGGTGTACGCAAAGATCAAGCTGAGCATGTAAAACCTGCTGAAGCTTCACAAGATGCAGAAGAGTCTGCCTCCTCTGGAAAAGAAAGCCCCCTTGATCAATACACTCAAAATCTGAATACCCTGGCTCGTCAAGGCAAGATTGATCCGCTCATTGGTCGGGATAGTGAAGTAGAGCGGGTTATCCAAGTCCTTTGCCGGCGTCGTAAAAATAATCCACTTTTGGTGGGTGAGGCCGGGGTCGGTAAAACCGCGATTGCAGAGGGTCTAGCTTGGCGCATCGTTAAGGGTGACGTGCCCGATATTCTGGCCGATGCTACTGTCTATTCATTGGATATGGGTGCCTTGCTTGCAGGCACTAAATATCGTGGTGACTTTGAGCAACGCTTAAAGAGTGTGCTGAAGTCTTTAAAGGACCATACTCATGGCGTTTTGTTTATCGATGAAATTCATACTCTGATTGGTGCTGGTGCTGCATCGGGTGGTACCTTGGACGCGAGCAATCTTCTGAAGCCAGCCCTATCAAATGGTCAGCTGAAGTGTATTGGTGCCACGACATTCACTGAGTACCGTGGCATCTTTGAAAAAGATGCGGCATTGTCGCGTCGTTTCCAGAAGGTTGATGTAGTAGAACCAACAGTAGATCAAACGGTACAAATTCTGCGTGGCTTGAAGTCGCGCTTCGAAGAGCACCATAGTGTGAAGTATGCGGCTGGTGCTTTAGTGGCAGCTGCTGAACTCTCTGCTCGTTACATCAACGATCGCCATTTACCAGACAAGGCAATTGACGTGATTGATGAGGCTGGTGCTGCACAGCGCATCCTGCCTAAGTCGAAGCAGAAAAAAACTATTGGCCGTCCAGAAATTGAAGAGATCGTGGCTAAGATTGCACGTATACCACCTCAGTCCGTTACTGTAGATGATCGTAGTAAGTTGCAAACTTTGGATCGGGACATTAGAAGCGTAGTGTTTGGTCAAGATCCTGCTATCGAGGCATTAGCTAGCGCTATTAAGATGACTCGCGCTGGTCTCGGTAAGATTGACCGCCCAATTGGATCATTCTTATTCTCGGGTCCAACCGGCGTTGGTAAAACTGAGGTTGCTAAGCAACTCGCTTATATTTTAGGCATTGAACTCTTGCGTTTTGATATGTCGGAATACATGGAGCGTCATGCAGTGAGCCGTTTGATCGGTGCGCCTCCAGGCTATGTAGGCTTTGATCAAGGCGGCTTATTAACCGAGGCGGTAAATAAGAAACCGCACTGCGTGCTCTTACTCGATGAGATTGAAAAAGCCCACCCAGATATTTTCAATATCCTGTTGCAGGTAATGGACCATGGCACATTGACTGATAACAATGGACGTAAGACCGACTTCCGCAATGTCATCATGATCATGACTACTAATGCTGGTGCAGAGGCGATGCAGAAATCGACTATTGGCTTTACGAATGCACGTGAGTCTGGCGATGAGATGGCAGATATTAAGAAGTTCTTCACGCCAGAGTTCCGTAACCGTTTGGATGCGATTGTTTCCTTCAAAGCTTTGGATGAAACCATCATTATGCGGGTTGTCGATAAGTTCTTAATGCAATTAGAAGAGCAATTGCATGAGAAGAAAGTCGACGCAACCTTTAGCCCAGCACTACGTGCACATTTAGCTAAGCATGGCTTTGATCCATTAATGGGTGCCCGCCCAATGCAACGGATTATTCAAGATACCGTTCGCAAAGCCTTGGCAGATGAATTGCTCTTTGGAAAATTGGCGCAGGGTGGTCATGTAGATGTGGATATTGATGCCGACGGTAAAGTGCAGTTGAACTTTGATGCTCCGAAGTTGCCTGGTAAAGCCGCCAAGGCAGATGTTGCGCCTGTAGAAGAAATTTAAGAATTAATAGTCGTATCACCACAAAAGGAAAATATGTCACATCACGATAAATTGCTGGAGTCTTTTGAAACCTACAAAGCAGAGAATGAAAAGTTTCAAGGTAAAGGCATTAAGGCATCCGCTGCACGCGCACGCAAGGCTTTACAAGAAATAGCTGGTTCTTGTAAAGAGCGTCGCAAGGAAATTACTGCCGAGAAAGAATCTCGTGAAGGTGCTGGTAGCGGCATGTCTCAAGATGCGGCACGCCACGCCCATATTCGGAAATAAACTGAGTCTTTAAGAAAAGGCCACCTTCGGGTGGCTTTTTTTATGATTTACACTATTCTAGGTAGCTCCATAAACGCTAGTTTTGTAATAGAGATCACGATGAACACCCTAAAACGCGAACCGGCATTTTTCATGGCGGTAATAGCAGTAATCTATTTATATGCCTTTGCACCTCCTATGGAGGATATGCAATATCAGTTAGTTGTCGCTGGCATTTTGTTCATCATTATTCTGCTTTGCATTTTCAGGGTTGCTCACTTTGCTGATGTATTGGCTGAGATGTTGGGTGAGCCCTATGGAACCTTGCTGCTAACCATTTGCGCAACCTTAATTGAGGTTGCGGTCATGATTACCGCTTTAACGCATGGAGATGGAAATCCCACCTTTGTAAGGGATACGATTGCCGCCACCTTATTTATCGTATTGGGCGGCATGATGGGCTTATCCATGATTATTGGGGGATCCTATCACCTAGATCAAAGTATCAATACCAATGGTGCACACATGTACCTAGGTTTGCTAATCCCATTGGCATTGCTGACTTTAGTGCTCCCTAATTTCACAACAAGTACTATTGGTCCTACCTTAGCTTGGAGTCAAGAAATCTTTATTGGGCTCATAGCCCTGGCGCTTTACGGTGTCTTTATCTTTGCGCAAACCAAGCGCTATCGAAATTTCTTTGACGACCCTTATCCTTTTGGGGCATCAAGAGGTGCTACCTCTGATGCCGTGCATCCCCCATTAATCCATCAAGAGATGACGAAATTGGAATGGAAAAAGGTTATCCATTCAGCTTTCTGGTTAATTCTTACATTGATTGTCGTGATTCTGCTCATCGAAAAATTGGCGATTCTGATCAATGTGGGATACGCAAGACTTGGGTTCCCAAAAACGCTGAATGGTACGACCGTAGCTATTCTGGTCTTAGCCCCAGAGTGGCTGGCTGCATTGTATGCAGCAAAGGCCAACCATTTGCAACGCTCTCTGAATATTGCCTTAGGCAGTGGTTTAGCTACCCTATCTCTGAGTGTGCCGGTAATGCTGTTTTGGGTGGCTTATCAGGGCCTTCATATCGAGTTAGGATTGCACGCGAGAGAAATTGTGATGCTTTTAGCGTCCCTTTGGGTTGCTCACGTTTCGATTTCAACTGGGAAGTCAAATATCATGCAAGGATCTATTCTCTTCATCTTATTTCTCTCCACAATCTTTTTAATCTTTAACCCCTAATTAGTTTTCAAAATGAATTCATCTGGCGAGTTAGCCAAAAATTCGCTTGGCGTATTTGAGTCCATCATTATGGGGATTGCTGGGACAGCACCTGCCTTCAGCGTAGCTGTTACCAGCGCCGCCATTGTGGCTTCGGTCGGAGTATTGTCAGTTGGCAGTATTTTGTATTGTGGCCTCATCATGTTTGGTATCACTTTGGCTTTTATTCATCTGAGTAAGATTCAGCCAAATGCTGGTGCGGCATATGCTTGGGTAGGTCATGTTTTTGGGCCGACATGGGGCTTTTTCGCCGGCTGGGGTTTATTAATTGCCTCCATCTTTTTTATGGTTTCTGCAACGATTCCTGCGGCTAGCTCCACCTTATTATTATTTGCCCCCGATCAATCTCAAGATACTCGCTTCATTACAGCAATTGCTGCTGTGTGGCTCACGGTTGTTTCTTTGATCGTTGGGCGCGGCATCAAGCACTCAAGTTTCATGCAAATGATGCTTACTCTTTTTGAGTCAGTAATTTTATGTGTACTCATTGTGGCTGGCTTAATGAGCTATTGGGATTTGCCAGCTCATCCACCTTCAATTGTTTGGATTTCTCCGCTCTCTTTCTCCCCGCAGTTATTTGCAACAGGAGCGCTTACGGCCATCTTCTTTTTTTGGGGATGGGATGTGACGATGAATCTCAGCGAGGAGAGTAAGGGTGGCAGCAACAATGCCGATGGCGCGGCAGGAAAGGGGGCATTTTGGTCGGTGCTCAATATGATCCTTTTCTTTGTTCTGATGATGGTTGTAGTCTTAATGGTCTTAACGGATCAAGAAATCGCTGACTCTGGAACGAACGTACTGTTTGCGATTGCTAATAAATTATTCCCCGCTCCTTGGAGCTATCTGGCAGTCTTTTGCACCATATTTAGTACGGTGGGAACTATAGAAACTCAGATTTTGCAGTTCAGTCGCAGTATGTTTGCAATGGCGCGTGATGGTATGCTGCATCCAGTCTACGCAAGAGTCCATGAGCACTGGAAGACGCCATGGGTAGCTACTTTTGTGATTTGGTTTTTAGGAATAGTGTTGCTATTTTCTTCTTCCTTTATGCCCTCAGTCAAAGTGATTCTGACGAGTTCTATTTTGGCAATTGGATTTCAGATCTGCTTCTACATGAGCTTGACGGGTTTTGCCTGTGCATGGCATTACCGAAATCAACTGAAGGTAAGTGTGGGCGCTGCCTTAGGGTATGTCATTTGGCCTGCATTCTCAGGCGGATTTATGGTGTTTGTGGCTATTTACAGTATCCCCATCTTTGATTCATTCACCATCATGATGGGGGTAGGCGGCTTGCTTCTGGGTTTCTTACCCCTGGCATTTAATCGTAAAAGATCTGTAAAGAAGTAAATCTGAATAGGGTAGTTAGCCTCGGCCAGTGCTACCAAAACCACCGGCACCACGACTACTCTCAGTGAACTCTTCCACCACTTTGAGTTCTACTTGTTGCACAGGCATCACCACTAATTGAGCTAAACGCTCCATCGGCTCGAGTTTGAATGCAGCAGAGCCCCGATTCCAGGTGCTCACCATGAGTTGGCCTTGGTAGTCTGAATCGATTAGGCCAACCAAGTTGCCCAGAACAATCCCATGCTTATGACCTAGGCCTGAGCGCGGCAATATAAATGCTGCATAACGGGGATCTTCAACATAAATAGCGAGGCCAGTAGGTACAAGCACGGTTTGGCCAGGGGCAATCTCAATAGCCTCATCAATGCAGGCTCGCAAATCTAATCCAGCACTGCCTGGTGTGCCATAGCTTGGCAATTGGTCGCGCATACGTTCATCGAGAATTTTGACTTGAAGGACTTGCATGGGATTTCCTAAAGCGGGGAATAAATAAAAAAAGAAAACGAAAAATAGGATGGGTTAGATTTTCTTGGCAACCAGCCCTATCAGTTGACGTGCAAGCTGTAGTTTTTCAGCCTGAGGAATTTTCTTGCTGCCAGTCTCATCAATCACTAGTAATTGATTAAAGTCACTAGCAAAAGTGTCAGGGCCAATATTGCCAACAATCATTGGGATACCCTTACGCTGACGTTTATCACTTGCATGTGCCTCGAGATCGGTTGACTCAGCTGCAAAACCTACGCAGTATGGGTAAGGTTTACTGCCCTTCATCTTTACTGCTTTAGCAACATCGAGAAGAATATCGGGGTTAGCAATAAATTCAATACTAGGTGCTGCTTTTCCCTGGCGTTTGATTTTTTCTTTGGCTGGCTTAGCAATACCCCAGTCAGCAACTGCAGCAACTGCAAAGAAGACATCACAGTCAGCTGCGGCTAGAGTGGCTGCATGCATTTCTTTGGCGCTGACCACATTGATGCGAGTAATTTTCCCGGTTGCTTCAAGTGGGGTCTCTAAATCGCATGGACCTGCAATGAGATACACTTCAGCGCCTGCTTCTACTGCAGCGCGGGCAATAGCAAAGCCCATCTTGCCGGAGCTATGGTTAGTAATGCCACGCACGGGATCAATTGCTTCAAAAGTTGGCCCAGCAGTGATGAGTACTTTCTTACCAGCCAATGATTTTTTCTGAAAGAAGGCAATGACTTGCTCGGTAATTTCCACGGGCTCAAGCATTCTGCCCATACCCACCTCACCACAAGCCTGAAAGCCACTAGCAGGGCCCAGAATTGCAACGCCATCAGTATTTAAGCGTTGAGCACTTCTTTGGGTAGCGGCATGCTCCCACATCTGTTTATTCATTGCTGGCGAAAGCAGGAGTGGACAGTCTCTTGCAAGACAGAGCGTACTCAATAAATCATCTGCTAAACCTAAAGAAAGCTTTGCCATCAAATCAGCACTAGCAGGAGCAATGAGGATGGCATCGGCAGAGCGCGATAGTTCAATATGCGCCATATTGCTCGCAATACTGCTATCCCATTGGCTGGTGTAAACCGGATTACCAGTCAGGGCCTGCATTGTGACTGGTGTCACAAATTGTTGTGCCGCTTCGGTCATTACGACTTGAACAGACGCACCTTCTTGTATCAACTGTCGTGCAAGCTCGGGTGCTTTATAGGCAGCGATGCCACCAGAGATTCCGAGAACGATTTTCTTGTTTAAAAGTGATTGCATGGCGCCAGCTTAATGGGATTGGGCAGATTTGCCAAATGACTTACGTAATTCGCCCCAAATAATGAGGGTGGCACCAATACAGATGGCACTATCGGCAATATTAAATGCGGGCCAATGCCAGTTTGCGTAGTGCAGGTCAATAAAGTCAACCACTGCACCATACATTATCCGGTCCAAAACATTACCGAGAGCACCTCCTAGAATCAGACTTAATGCTAGGCACAGCAGTTTATCGTTCTGGCTTTTGCGAAGTAGCCAAACGATATAAACGCAGGCTACTAGACCAAGAATAGTAAAGAACCAACGCTGCCAGCCAGAACCTTGGGCTAGAAAAGAAAATGCTGCGCCGGGATTAAAGAGTAGCAACCAGTTCAAGAAAGGAAGAACTGGTTCGGGAACGCCCATTTGCAAATTACTTAAAGCCGACCACTTGCTCAGTTGATCTAAGAGTAGAACAAGCGTGGCAATTACAAAATAGCGCAGCAGTGAGAGGTTCATCAAGGATTGGCCTTAAGCAAACAAACGATGATCACCATCGCCGAAAAGATTGCTAATGCAACGGCCGCACAATTCAGGATGATCGGCATTACTACCGACATCCTTAGTGTGATGCCAGCAGCGGCCACATTTTTTATATTGACTGCCACGAACGAATACTTCTAAACCTGCATTGCTGAGCTCAATGTTAGCGCTTGAAGTGATGGTGACAAAACGCAAATCGTCTTCCAAAGAATGGAGGATGGCGAAGTCTACATCAGCAACTTTGATAGTGAGTTCGGCTTGTAATGATGAACCTACATTTCCGGCTTCACGCTCGACCTCAATGGCTTTGGTAACTTCAGAGCGAATCTCTCGAATACGATTCCACTTTGCGAGCAATTCATCAGCGTGCAAAATTTGTGGGAACTGACCAAACTCTTCCATGAAGATTGATTCTGCAGGCTCGCTTCCTGTGCCGTGCGGAAAATCTCTCCAGGCTTCTTCTGCGGTAAAGGATAGAAAAGGCGATAACCACTTCAAGAGATTGCGAGTGATGTGAAATAACGCGTTCTGTGCTGCCCGACGATCAGCTGAGTCAGGAGCGCTGGTATAGAGGCGGTCTTTTAGGATATCTAAATAGAAGCCACCTAAATCTTCAGAGCAAAAAGTCAGCATGCGAGCAACTGCAGGCTGGAATTCATATACCTTGTAGTGGGCTTGGACATCATTTTGGAGTTGATTAGCAAGTGCTACTGCATAACGGTCGATTTCTAACCACTGATCCGCAGGCATTGAATGTTTGCTTGGATCAAAGTCAGACAGGTTAGCTAACAAGAAGCGCAAGGTATTGCGAATACGACGATAGCTTTCGGTAACGCGCTTCAGAATCTCATCTGAGATCGTCATCTCACCAGAGTAATCGGTAGAGGCTACCCACAGACGAATGATTTCAGCACCCAGTTTGTCAGCAACCTGCTGTGGTGCGATGACATTACCTACGGACTTACTCATCTTGCGGCCTTGACCATCTACGGTAAAGCCATGTGTCAGGAGCGCTTTGTAGGGAGGCTTACCATCGAGCATGGCACCGGTTAGCAAAGAGGAATGGAACCAACCACGATGTTGGTCTGAGCCTTCTAAGTACAAATCAGCTAAGCGGCCATTTGGGGTTTCAGCCTCAGCAGTTAAAAGCTGATCCCGGTGAGAGCCACGGATGACATGCCAATGGGTTGTCCCGGAATCAAACCAGACGTCTAAGGTATCGCGGTTCTTTTCGTATTGAGCAGCCTCATCACCAAGTAATTCAGCGACCTCTAATTTTTGCCAAGCTTCAATGCCATCCTTATCTACCCGTTTTGCAATTTCTTCCAGTAGTTCAACTGTGCGTGGGTGCGGTTCACCACTTTCTTTATGAACAAAGAATGCCATTGGTACGCCCCATTGGCGTTGACGTGACAAGGTCCAGTCAGGACGATTGGCAATCATGCTATGTAAACGTTGCTTACCCCAGGCCGGAAAGAACTCTGTATTTTCAATGCCAGCCAAGGCAGTCTCGCGGAGACTGGTTTTGCCATCAGAAGGCTTTTTATCCATGCTTGCAAACCATTGGGATGTGGCGCGATAAATAATCGGTGACTTATGGCGCCAGCAATGCATGTATGAGTGGGTATAGGTTTTATCTCTTAACAGACTACCTGCTTCACGCATCGCCTCAACAATGTTTGGATTTGCTTTCCAAATATATTCGTTAGCAAAGAGGGGTAACCAAGATGCATACACCCCATTACCCATGACTGGATTCAGAATATCTTTGTCGGCTAACTTATTCGTTTTACATGACTTAAAGTCTTCCTCGCCATAGGCGGGCGCAGCATGAACGATGCCCGTACCCGTATCCAGAGTGACATACTCAGCCGGGTAGATGGGCGCGAGGCGTTTATATCCATCATGCAGCGACGCCAAGGGATGCCAGAAAGAGATGTTGGCTAACTCAGTGCCAAGACAGGTCGCGATGATCTTGCCTTCGAGGCCGTAATCTTGCAAGCAAATCTCTACGCGATCCTTTGCCAGAATCAATAACTTGTCACCAACATCGACCAAGGCATAAGTCAGGTCGGGATGAACATTCATTGCCTGGTTAGCTGGAATGGTCCAAGGTGTCGTGGTCCAGATCACAATCTGGCCTGGCTTATTAGGAAGCTCTGAGAGACTGAATGCTTTTGCAAGTTGCGGGCGCTGCGCATCGTCAAAAGCGAAGCCAACGTCAACTGTGGGATCAGTTTTATCTTGGTATTCCACTTCAGCTTCTGCAAGTGCAGAGCCGCAATCAAAACACCAGTTCACAGGTTTTAAGCCACGGAAAACATATCCTTTTTCCCAAATCTTGCCAAGCGCACGGATTTCATCAGCCTCATTACGGAAGTTCATGGTGAGATAAGGGTTGTTCCAGTCGCCCAAAACGCCCAAACGCTCAAAATCTTTTTTCTGCTTGGCTATTTGTACTTGAGCATAGGCGCGCGCCTTGGCTTGGACTTCAGCTGTAGGTAGGTTTTTGCCAAACTCTTTTTCAATCTGGATTTCAATTGGCATACCATGGCAATCCCAGCCAGGAATATACACAGAATCAAAACCCATCAACCAGCGGGACTTGACGATCATATCTTTGAGAATCTTGTTTACTGCATGACCAATATGAATATCACCATTTGCATACGGAGGCCCATCATGCAAAATGAATTTAGGTTGATTAGCATGAGCAGCACGAATCTTTTCGTAGAGCTTATTTTTTTGCCATTCAGCTACCCATTGCGGTTCACGCTTGGCTAGATCTCCTCGCATTGGAAATGCGGTATCGAGTAGATTAACGGGATATAAGTTTTCGTTTTCAGACATGAGTTTTTTTCAGGAAATAATTTCTGGCGTGCATTGCATCGGCTGCAATCGCTTTTGTTAGTGTGTCGAGGTCATTATATTTGGCCTCATCACGAATTTTTTCTAAGAGTTCCACGGTAATAATTTTCCCGTAAACATCTTGCTGGTAATCAAAGATATGCGTTTCGAGTAATACGCGACCCTCATCTTCTACGGTAGGTCTCACACCAAGGCTCGCTACAGCGGGCAAAGCTTCATCTGTAAGGCCTAAGACCTGAGCAGTGAAGATACCAGTGGTAGCGGGTCTGCGATGATGTAAGTGATTAGCAACAGCTAGGTTCAGAGTGGGGAAGCCTAGCTGGCGACCTAATTTTTGGCCATGAATCACATGTCCAGAAATTCCATAAGGACGGCCCAATAATTTTTCTGCTTGCACCATATCGCCATTCGCAAGTGCAGCTCTCAAAGCAGAGCTTGAAATACGTTCACCATCTTCCAAAATCGTTTGGATACTGGCAACTTCAAAACCATATTTTTCACCGGCTGCTTTCAGGCTTGCAAAATTGCCAGCCCGTTTTGCGCCATAGCAAAAGTCATCACCAATTAAAATCCATTTAGCTTTTAAGCGCTTGACGATAATTTCTGAAACAAATTCTTCAGGAGTCAGACGCGCGAATGCAGAGTTGAAATGTTCCACCACTACTTGATCAATGCCAAGTTCAGACAGGGCTGCTAGTTTGTCACGCAGATTCAGAATTCGAGGGGGCGCTTGATCAGGTAAAAAAAATTCTTTTGGGTGAGGCTCAAAAGTCATGACGCAACTGGCAAGGCCCCGTTGCTTAGCACCCTCAACAAGCTGCTTGAGTAGGGCGCGATGACCCCTGTGCACGCCATCGAAGTTCCCGATGGTTAGGGCACAAGCAGGTCCTGCAGAAAACTGGGTCGGGCCACGTAATACGTTCACAAAATCGCTTTCAGGGTAGCCATCAATTATATTGTGAGCATGCTTTCAATCGTCACCTTAATCTCCGGCCGCGGATCTAATTTCGAGGCTATCGTCAAAACAGCTCAAAAAGAGCAGTGGCAAGTCATGTTTGCAGGGGTCATAGCCAATCACGGAGCGGCTCAGGGTCTTGATTTTGCTCGCGCGCAGGGTATTCCCACTTTTACTATAGAGCACAAGGAGCATGCAACACGTGAATCCTTTGATGCCGCTTTGATTGCTCAAATTGACGCCTTAGGGGCCGATTTGGTGGTGCTGGCGGGCTTTATGAGAATCTTGACCCCAGGCTTTATTCGTCATTTTGAAGGTCGCCTGGTGAATATTCACCCCGCTCTCTTACCTGCATTTCCGGGGCTGCATACCCACGAGCGGGTGTTGGAGGCTGGGGTGAGGGAGCATGGGGCCACGGTGCATTTTGTAAATGAGGGTGTGGATGAAGGACCCATTATTTGCCAAGCCACTGTTCCAGTGCTCGAAGGGGATGATGCTGGCACCTTGGCGGCCCGTGTTTTAACTGCCGAGCATCAAATTTACCCGCGGGCCGTAAAATGGTTCCTTGATGGACGATTGCGAATAGAAGGTAATCAAGTGAAGCTACATCCCCCAGAGTCGCAATTTTTTAAATTATGAGTGCAGAGCGCCCACCCCGTAAATCTGGCAGCAGATTAGCCCCACATAAAAGTTACGCAACTAAAACCAAAGATGCATTACGTCGCCCCGAGAGGCGAAATGCCAGCGGCAATCTCATTGCTCCAGAAGGACAAAAGAATTTTTCAAATGCTAAGGCACTACCTCAACACGCACTGCATTTAGAGCGCTTACTACCAGAATTACTGAGCTTCGAGCAGCCGTCAGACCGTGTTGTGAGTCGCTATTTCCGTGCAGAACCTCAGCTTGGAAATCGAGACCGCGCATTAATTGCTGAGAGTGCCTTCGCTATTCTGCGCCGTAAAAATGAGTTCTCCCAATTTGCCTCTAGTGGCGAGGGCTCACAGGCGAGACGCTTGGCCCTATTGGGTTTGCTGTCCGCGCTATCAGAGGGTGGTCTGGGTTCGGCCAACCGCGCTGAGAGCGCCATCGCAGACTTGGCGCACGTTCTCAAGCCCGGTGAATATGAATGGCTGCAACGCTTTTCTACAGTAGATCCATCTGCACTCAATCCTTTGGTGCGCACTAATTTACCCGAGTGGCTTTGGGATGCCTTTGGAAAATATCCTGGTGAAGAAAGCCGTGAAGAGCTTGCGAAAGCATTAATGCATCCAGCGCTTTTAGATTTGCGTGCCAACACCATGAAAACTAATCGAGAAGATTTGCTTGCGCAAATGAACGCCTTGGGTGGGCGTTATCAGGCGATACCCACTCCTTATGCGCCTGATGGCGTGCGCATTATGGGTAAGCCTGCGTTACAAAATACGGTTGGATTTAAAGCGGGAATGTTTGAAGTCCAGGATGAAGGTAGTCAACTCCTGTCTTACTTACTTGCCCCCAAGCGTGGCGAGATGGTGGTGGATTTCTGTGCAGGTGCGGGTGGTAAGACTCTCGCTATTGGGGCATTGATGCGTTCTACAGGACGCTTATATGCATTTGATACCTCTGAGCGTCGTTTAGCGAATTTGAAGCCACGACAAGCTCGCAGCGGCCTATCTAACGTGCATCCCGTATGGATTGATAGTGAGAATGACGCCAAGATCAAGCGCTTAGCTGGAAAGATTGATCGGGTTCTGGTAGATGCCCCTTGCAGTGGAATGGGTACCTTACGTCGTAATCCCGACCTGAAATGGCGTCAAAACCCAACAGGGGTTTTAGAGCTAAATCAAAAACAAATGAATATTTTGGCTTCAGCAGCCCGCTTGCTAAAACCCGGCGGACGCTTGGTTTATGCTACCTGCAGTCTTTTGCCACAGGAAAATCAGGGAATTGCTGAAGATTTCCTAGCGAAACACCCAGATTTTGAGGCCGTTCCAGCTGCTGAAGTTCTCAAGCCTCTTTTTCCTAAAGACAAGTTGCCCCTAGGCTGTAGTTCTGATAATCCTTGGTGGCAGTTATGGCCGCATATTCACGGCACAGACGGGTTTTTTGGGGCAGTTTTTCAGAAAAAAGGCCAAAAGCTAGAGAAGGCAGAAAAGCCAAAATCAGAAAAGTTAACAGAAGATAAGCCTAAAAAGACCGAAAAAGCGCTAAAATGAGGAATTAACACTCATTTAGGAATTCCTTTTGAATACCGTTTCAAGCTCTGGTTTTGACTTATTCCTCAACTGGCTAGCCAATGGCTATCTGGATTGGTCTTGGTGGGAAATAACGATTTTTACATTGGTCGTCACGCACATCACGATCGCTGCAGTCACCATCTTTTTGCATCGCTGCCAAGCGCATCGCGCCTTGGACTTGCATCCGATGATTTCTCACTTTTTTCGTTTTTGGCTCTGGCTAAGCACCGGCATGGTGACTAAAGAGTGGACATCTATTCATCGCAAGCATCACGCTAAATGCGAAACCATTGATGATCCCCATAGCCCCCAGATTCTGGGTATTGCTACTGTGCTTTCTCGCGGTGCTGAACTTTATAAAGCAGAAGCGGCTATCCAAGAAACTCTAGATAAGTTTGGTCATGGCACCCCTGATGATTGGATTGAACGCAATATTTATTCTAAGTTTTCTTGGCAGGGTGTTGCCATCATGCTCATCATCGATGTGTTTTTATTTGGAGGTATTGGCCTCACTGTTTGGGCAATTCAAATGTTGTGGATCCCCATTACTGCCGCTGGTGTGATTAATGGAATTGGTCACTATTGGGGATACCGTAATTACGATTGCGAAGATGCTTCAACCAATATTGTTCCCTGGGGAATTTTGATTGGTGGCGAGGAGCTGCATAACAATCACCACACTTTTGCTACCAGCGCTAAGCTTTCAAACAAATGGTATGAGTTTGATATTGGCTGGTTTTATATTCAAATGATGAGTGCTGTTGGTTTGGCTACGGTTAAAAAGACCCCGCCTAAGCCTGTACTGAGTGATTTACGTCCTGCAGATCAAAACACTTTGGAAGCCATTATTGCTAATCGCTACGAAATCATGGCGCGTTATAGCAAGACCTTGCGTAATTTCTTTAGCCATGAAATGCAACACATGCAGGTACTTGCAGCCCATTTGAGTGATGCTCGCACTTGGTTATCTAAAGACGAATCTCGTTTGAGCGAAGAAGAGAAAGCCAAGTTAGAAGAGCTCATGGCAAGAAATGCTCAGTTGCGTAAGATGATTGAGATGCGTCGTGATCTACAGGCCATTTGGGGACGCTCTAGCGCCACTAAAGATCAATTACTTACTCAGTTGCATGCTTGGTGTCAGCATGCTGAAGATAGCGGCTTAACTAGCTTGCGTGAATTCTCTTTGAGATTGCGTCGTTACGCCTAAAGAGTTTAAAAATGTGGGCAATAAAAAACCCGCTATATAAGCGGGTTTTTTATTTGTTCGAACTACACTGAATAAATAAATTATTTCAGCTTTGTCTCTTTGTAAGCAACATGCTTGCGAATAGTTGGATCAAACTTCATGATCTCCATTTTCTCAGGCTTAGTACGCTTGTTTTTTGATGTGGTGTAGAAGTGACCAGTACCTGCTGATGACTCTAACTTGATTTTTTCTCTGCCGCCTTTAGCCATTTGTGCGCTCCTTAAATTTCGCCACGTGCACGCAGATCAGACAACACAGCATCAATGCCGTTCTTGTCGATAACGCGCAAACCAGCATTGGTTAAGCGCAAGCTAATCCAGCGGTTTTCAGATTCAACCCAGAAACGACGATTTTGCAGATTAGGCAAAAAGCGACGCTTCGTTTTATTGTTTGCATGGGATACATTGTTGCCAACCATCGGCTTCTTCCCAGTGACTTGGCAAACTTTTGCCATGACATAACTCCATTAATTGCGAAAAAGAAGATTGTATCAGTCCTGAGCTATTTTGGGCTAGTCCTAAATGAGTTTCAGTAAAGGACTTGATCCCAAGTTACCGCTTAAAATCACTCGTTTTTCTTCTTAAGTTAGTATTTACTCTCTTTAATTACCATTATTCATGAGACCTGAGTCAGAAAATGAGAAAAATCCACTGCCACTAACAATGCAGTGATCGAGTAGTGGAATATCCACTAATTGCAGGGCATTTAAGAGGGTCTTGGTAAGTTCTTGATCAGAATCACTGGGTAAGGGGTTCCCACTAGGATGATTATGAGCCACGATCAGGGCGCTGGCATTTCTGGCTAGGGCCTCTTTGAGGATTTCTCGGGGATACACCGCTGTATGAGTGATAGAACCTCTAAATAGCTCTTGGCACTCGATCAGATGCAGGCGTGAATCTAAGTAAAGGCAGAGGAATACCTCATGTGGCAGTCGACCAATTTTGGCCTGCAGGAACTCTCTTACATGGCTTGGTGAGGAAAAGATAGAGTCTTGAGCCAAACCTTCCTCGAGGCTACGCTTTACTAGTTCATATGCCGCCTGAATTTGTGACCATTTAGATATACCCATGCCATGAAGGCGGGTGAAATCTTCTGAACTACAGGCTAATAAGCGTGGCAGGCTGCCAAAATGATGAAGTAGATCTTTAGCAAGGGCGACAGCACTCTTTCCCTTTACTCCAACCCGTAAAAAGATGGCCAGCAGTTCCGCATCAGAGAGCGCTGCAGCACCCTGAATACGGAGCTTTTCTCGGGGCTGCTCATTTTTTGGCCATCCCGTAATGGGGGAATGCCCAATTGATGCGGGCCTAGATACAATGAGCTTATGGCTAAGCTTACTGTTCTCCCTAACTCCTTCTTGACCCTCAACTATCGGCTCACTTTGCCCAACGGGGAGGATTACATCAATACTTTTGTTGATCGTCCTGCGACGGTTCTGATGGGTTCTGGACAATTTGCACCTTGCTTTGAAAATGTGTTGCTTGGACTTAGTGTTGGTGAGAAAAAAAGTGCGCTACTTCCGCCGGAAGAAAGTTTTGGTGAGCGCAAAGAAGATTTGGTGCAATGGGTATCTTTGCAGGCGCTGAAAGAAGGGCGCGAAGAGGATACGGAATTTAATCCGGGTGATGTGATTGAATTCAATGCGCCAGGCGGCGCCCAATATGCCGGCGTCTTGCAATCGATTGATGATGAGGGTGCATGGTTTGACTTCAATCATCCTTTGGCTGGTAGACCGGTGAGCTTTGAAGCAGAAATCGTAGCGATTCTCTAAAAGATGAGTACTCCAGATACCCCTGAAATTTTGATGGCTCAGCCGCGCGGTTTTTGTGCAGGCGTGGATCGAGCAATTAATATTGTGAATGAGGCGCTGACGCGTTTTGGTGCTCCCATTTATGTGCGCCATGAAATTGTGCATAACGCTTACGTTGTGAATGAGTTGCGCGACAAAGGGGCGGTATTTGTCGAGGAATTGCATGAGGTGCCTAAGGGCGGAATCGTTGTATTTAGTGCGCATGGTGTTTCTCAGGAAGTGCGAAAAGATGCTGAGGAGCGGGGTTTGCGGGTATATGACGCCACTTGCCCCTTGGTAACCAAAGTGCACCTTGAGGTAGTCAAGATGTGCAAGGATGGCTTTACTGTGTTGATGATTGGTCATGCAGGTCACCCAGAAGTTGAGGGCACCATGGGGCAGGTAAAAGAGGGAGTCTTTCTCATTGAAAGGGTGGGCGATATAGATGCTTTAACTTTTTCAAGCGACGAAAAGATGGCATTCGTTACCCAAACTACCTTATCAGTTGATGAGACGAAAGAAATCGTTGAGGTACTCACCAGAAAATTTCCCAAAATTGTTCAGCCACGTAAGCAGGACATTTGCTATGCCACCCAAAATCGACAAGATGCTGTGAAATTTATGGCACCCCAAGTAGAGGTGGTTATTGTGGTCGGGAGTGCGGCAAGCTCAAACTCCAATCGATTGCGTGAATTATCAGAAAAGTTGGGCGTACCCTCTTACATGGTGGATGCCCCAGAGCAATTAAAAGCGGAATGGTTTGTAGGTAAGAAGCGAGTCGGTTTAACTGCTGGTGCATCTGCACCTGAAAGTTTGGCGCAATCGATTGTTGCGCGTATTCAGGAGTTTGGGCCACGACAAGTGCGTGCTTTGGATGGCGTCGTGGAGGACGTTATCTTTTCCCTGCCTAAAAATTTAATTGACTGAAGTATTGACTGCAGTATTGATTTTATTCAGGCAAGTAGTCGAGCAAGTCAAAAGCAAATAGACTTAATCTACCTGTTGAAGTAACTCGCGTAGCATATTGCACATCTGAAGTATTTCATCATCACTGATATTCAAGGCAGGCATAAAGCGCAATAAGTCCGCTTTTGGCGAGTTAATTAATAAGCCTTCAGGACGGCGCTCGCGAGCGAGTTCAACGAGTTTTCCACCAATGTCTCTACCAAGCATCAAGGCGCGTAATAAACCTTCACCACGCTCACCTTCTAGATTAAATTCAATGCAAAGTTTGAGTAATTCTGATTTGAGTAATTCACCCTTAGCTTTCACACTTTCTAAAAATCCTGGTGCCAGTAATTGTTCAATAACGCTCATACCCACCGCTGTCATGAGAGGGTTGCCGTTATAGGTGCCACCCTGATCTCCAGGAACAAAGCAAGCTGCAGCATTCGTGGCTAGCAAAGCAGCAAGAGGCACGCCACCACCGATCCCTTTACCTAAAGTCATGATGTCAGGCTCAATCCCGTAATGCTGATAAGCAAAAAGGGTACCGGTGCGTCCACAACCAGCCTGAACTTCATCTGCAATTAAGAGAATATTATTTTCCCTGGTGAACTTCCGTAGCTCACGCATAAATTCTAGGGTAGTGGGAATGACGCCACCTTCGCCTTGAACGGGCTCTAACATGACTGCAACAGTTTTATTAGTCACCAATTTTTTGACGGAATCCAAATCATTTAAATCTGCCTTTGGAAAGCCGCCAACTTGAGGTGCAAACATCGTATCCCAACCCGGTTTTCCAGATGCGCTCATCGTTGCTAATGTGCGCCCATGAAAGCTGTGATCAAAAGTAATGATCTCAAATGCGCCTGACTTGTTAAGCTGACCCCATTTACGCGCCAACTTAAGGGCACCCTCATTTGCTTCGGCGCCACTATTAGCAAAAAATACTTTGTCGAAACAGCTATTTGCAGTTAGAAGATTAGAAAGGCCAATCATCGGCTCGTTATAGAAGGCGGGACTTGAATTGATAAGCTTCTTTGCTTGCGCATTGAGTGCCTCAATCATTCCTGGATTGCAATGACCCAAGCAATTGACCGCCCATCCTTGTAAAAAATCTAAATAGCGCTTGCCGTTGTTATCGGTTAACCATGAGCCATTACCTTCAACCATGATGATTTCTGGTCTTTGGGTGATAAACATCACTGAATGTGTATCGAGGATTTGGGCTGGCTTATTCATACGGGCTCTAGGTAAAAAGGCTAATGAAGTTTCTATTATCTAACGTTATGGGAGGATTAGTTGGTGGCTAAATCAGCCGCGCTGGTAAAAGAATCTGCGAAGAATTCTTCCTCGGGCAGATGACACTTCGATGAAAAGTCCTCTCGGGCCGCATTTACCATTACCGGAGCTCCACAGGCGTAGACCTGAAAGTCCTTCATATTGGGGTGGTCTGCCATGGCAGCTTGATGAACAAAGCCCGTGCGACCGCGCCAGTTGTCCTCTGCTAAACCATCCGAAATTACCGGGATGTACTTGAAATTGGGGATCTCTTTTTCCCAGGTTTTGCACAAATCATGGAGATAGAGATCGCTTGGACGACGTCCACCCCAGTAGAGTTCAATTGGTCGATTAATCTTCTTGGCTTGCATTTGTTCAATGATCGATTTAATTGGGGCAAGGCCAGTACCAGCGGCAACAAAGATGAGGGGCTTTTTAGAATCCTCTCTAAGGAAGAAGCTACCCAAGGGGCCCTCGAAACGCAGAATATCTTTTTCTTTTAATGCAGGGGAATTTGCTCCAAAGACAAAATCTGTAAAGAGGCCACCAGGTAAATGGCGAATATGCAGCTCAAGCGGACCTTCTTGATCCGGAGCATTGGCAATCGAGTAGGCACGCCGCTGACCATCTTTGAGTAGAAATTCTAAATACTGCCCAGCCAAGAACTGAAAGCGCTCGGCTGCGGGAAGCTGAAGCTTGAGGATGGCAACATCCTTGCTAGGATTGCTAATTGAATTGACACGACAAGGCACTTTACGAATGGCAATATCGCCAGCGCCCTGAACTTCCCGAGCCTCAATGATGAGATCGGACAGAGGATGGGCACAGCAAAATAAGGTGCCGCCAGAAGTCTCGTCAGCTTTGCTGAGAGCGCTCTCGCTGTGTTGGCCATGCCTTAGCTGACCTTCTATGACTTTGCCTTTGCAGGATCCGCAGGCACCGTTTTTACAGCCATAAGGTAAGTTAATGCGTTGGCGTAGGGCGGCTTCCAGAAGGGTTTCATCCTGGTTTACGGTAAATTCTTTGCCGCTCGTTTTGAGCGTGACCTGATAAGACACTCTCATTCCTTTCAATAAATCGTTACGATGTCACTTATGCAATCTTTTGGTAAACCTTCAATCCTGATTATTGGCTGCGGTGACATTGGTCTTCGGATAGTAAAGCAGCTTTCCCGCAGTCATCGAGTATTTGCATTAACTTCTTCACCAAGTCGTCTTCAGGAGTTGAGGGAGGTTGGCGCGACTCCAATTTTGGGGAATCTGGATAAGCCAGAAACCTTATGGCGCCTTTCCGGTTTAGCTCAAACCGTCATTCATTTAGCGCCACCCCAAAACCACGGTAATCGTGATTGCCGAACCCGCAACCTAATCCGAATTTTATCCCAAGGCTCTAATACCGTCCGCCGCCTGATCTACATCAGCACCACAGGTGTATACGGCAACCATCGGGGTGAAAAAGTGAGTGAGGCTACCCCAGTAAGCCCTGAAAGTGAGCGGGCCAAAAGAAGAGTGGATGCAGAGCGTATATTGCGTTTATGGGCTCCAGCCCATGGTGTTGCTTTAACAATTTTGCGCGTGCCTGGAATATATGCCTCTGACCGTTTGCCGCTTGAGCGGATTCAGTCTCAAACACCTGCTTTACTTCCGGAAGAGGATGCGTATTCCAATCATATTCATAGTGATGATTTGGCAAGACTAGTGTGTGCAGCGGTGTATCACGGCAAACCCCAGAGAATCATCAACACTTGCGATGGTGGTGAAACCAAAATGGGGGATTACTTCGATGAAGTAGCTGATGCATTTGGTATGGATCGCCCACCTCGAATGCCAGCCAGCGAACTTAAAAACAGGGTTAGTCCGATGCTGTGGTCATTTATGCGGGAGTCCAGACGGGTTACGAACACCCGACTTCATGAGTTGAAGACGCCGCTACGCTATCCCAGCGTAGCGCATTTCTTGAAAACTATTTCCAAGAATCCTTAAGGCCAACGGTACGATTGAATACTGGCTGACCCGGTTTTGAATCCTTTATGTCGGCAACAAAGTAGCCATGGCGTTCAAACTGAAAGTGCTCTTCTGCTTGAACATCTTTCATGCAAGGCTCAAGATAGGCGGTAATAGTTTGCTTGGAGTTGTGATTAATAGCATCTAAGAAATTCTTCTCCCCACTATCTGGATGAGGATCAGTGAAGAGATGGTCGTACAAGCGAACCTCAGTAGGAATGGCTTCTGCAGCGCTGATCCAGTGAATATTACCCTTCACCTTGTAGTTATTTGATCCCGGTGTACCACTTTTACTATCTGGGAAATAGTTTGCGTTGACTTGGATCACTTTGCCATTGGCATCAGTCTCAAAGCCAGTACATTCAATCACAAAGCCATGACGAAGGCGTACACGACTACCAGCTTGTTCACCGATAGGTGGGAATAACCTAAAGAATCCCTTGATTGGATCTGGCATGAAGTCGTCTTCTTCAATCCAGAGCTCGCGTGTGAAGTTAAACTCGCGATTACCCCATTCAGGATGTTGCGGGTGACGCGGTGCAGAGCAAGCTTCTTTTGCGGCAGCATCATAGTTTTGAATCACGAGCTTAAGGGGCTTAAGAACTGCAGTGGCGCGGGGCGCCCGCACTTCAAGATCATCGCGCAGCGCTTGATCAAGGGTACTCATATCAATCCAACTATCAGCTTTAGAAACGCCAATCCGTTCACAGAACAAACGAATACTTTCTGGGGTATAGCCACGACGCCGGATACCGACAATTGTTGGCATACGCGGATCATCCCAAGCATCAACATGCTTTTCTTCAACGAGTTGTAATAACTTCCGTTTGCTGGTGATGGTATAGCTTAGGTTGAGGCGGGCGAATTCATATTGATGTGGCACTGGGTCTTTAAAGACGCCTAGCTCTTTTAATGCATTCACTATCCAGTCATAGAGGGGGCGATTGTTCTCAAACTCCAGTGTGCAAATAGAGTGAGAGACATTCTCCAGCGCATCAGAGATACAGTGGGTAAAGTCATATAAGGGATAGATACACCATTTACTGCCGGTGCGATGATGATCAGTATGGCGAATACGGTAGACCACCGGATCCCGCATTACGATATTCGGATGCGCCATATCAATCTTGAGTCGCAGAACATGTTCACCATCTTTGAATTTGCCAGCGCGCATTTCGCGAAAGAGGGTGAGATTTTCTTCTGGACTGCGTTCACGATAAGGACTGTTTTTCCCGGCTTGACCGAAGTTGCCACGATTAGCATGAATGTCATCAGCGCTTTGGCTATCAACATAGGCTTTGCCATTCTGAATCAGAATTTCAGCAAACGCATAGAGCTGATCAAAGTAATCGCTAGCGTGGTACAGATGAGTGCCCCAATCAAACCCTAGCCACCGAACTGCCTCCAAAATACTATCTGCGTATTCGATATCCTCTTTAACGGGGTTGGTGTCATCGAGACGCATATTGCAGCGTGCACCACCAGCTTGAGCGTTGTAATCATTTGCCAGGCCAAAGTTCAGACAAATACTTTTGGCATGCCCAATATGGAGATAGCCATTCGGCTCTGGAGGAAAACGCGTAATGATGGAGGGAATCGCTGCTCCAGCTAAATTAGTGCGTTGATTAAATGCACCGCTTGCTAAGTCATGATCAATGATCTGACGTAAGAAGTTGGATGGTTCGGCTACAGCGCCGTTAGCAGTATTGGCTTTGGAGGGTTTGCTATCTTGGGACATAAATACATTGTAGAGAAAACCCCTGACCCATAAAGAAAAAGCCCGCAAACTGCTGCGGGCTCATTTCTATCAAGGCAGCAGGAATTAATCCTCTACGAATGCCTCTTCGCGAGTCTTCTTCACCGCTGGTAAGGCTACGATCACTACCAAGAGAGCCGCTGCAATCAGCAATCCCAAGGAGAGTGGGCGGGTCAAGAAGGTTGTGAAATCACCCCGAGACAGTAAAAGAGCGCGACGGAAGTTCTCTTCCATCATTGGTCCGAGCACAAAGCCCAAGAGCAATGGCGGAGGTTCGCAACCCAGTTTGAAGAATAGGTAACCGATCAAGCCAAAGCCAGCAGTCACGTAGACGTCAAATACCGTGTTGTTCACGGTGTACACGCCGATACAGCAGAACACCAAGATCGCTGGGTAGAGGAAGCGGTAAGGAATCTTCAGAAGTTTGACCCAGATACCAATGAGGGGCAAGTTCAAGAGAATCAACATTACGTTACCAATCCACATGGAAGCAATCAGACCCCAGAACAATGCTGGGTTGCTGGTCATTACCTGTGGACCTGGTTGAATGTTATGAATCGTCATCGCACCAACCATCAAAGCCATCACGGCGTTTGGTGGAATCCCTAAAGTCAGCAATGGGATAAATGAGGTTTGCGCGGCAGCGTTGTTGGCTGACTCTGGCCCAGCAACACCTTCAATAGCACCTTTACCGAATTCATGACTGTATTTGGAAGATTTTTTCTCAACAGAGTAAGCACCGAACGCAGCCAAGGCAGCTCCGCCACCAGGCAGAATACCTAAGATAGAACCAATAGTGGTGCCACGCAGAATCGAGGGGATCATCCGCTTTATATCTTGCTTGGTTGGAATCATGGTGGTCATCTTGTTTAAGAAGCCCTCATCCTCACCAGTTTTCTCCAAGTTACCCATGATTTCAGCAAAACCAAATACACCCATCGCTACGGCAACGAAGCCAATACCGTCGCTCAATTCTGGAATGTCAAAGGCATAGCGCGATACCCCTGAGTTCACGTCAGTACCAATAATGCCCATCAAGAGGCCTAAGATGATCATGCCAATCGCTTTGATCAAAGAACCGGATGCCAACACAACCGCACCAATTAAACCTAAGACCATTAAGGAGAAGTATTCAGCGGGACCGAACTTAAATGCGAGTTGTGAAAGTGGCGCAGCAAAGGCAGCTAACACTAAAGTGGCTACGCAACCTGCAAAGAAGGAGCCCATACCAGCAGTGAACAAAGCTACACCCGCTCGACCATTACGGGCCATTTGGTAGCCATCGATTGCGGTGACTACCGACGACGTCTCCCCCGGAATATTCAGGAGAATTGCAGTGGTGGAGCCGCCGTATTGTGAGCCGTAATAAATACCGGCCAACATAATCAAGGCAGCGATTGGAGGCAGTGCATAGGTAGCTGGCAACAGCATCGCAATCGTCGCGATAGGGCCTAAGCCAGGCAAAACGCCAATCAGAGTTCCTAAGACGCAGCCGATCAGACAGTAAAGAAGATTTTGTAGGGTGAACGCGGTTTCGAAACCGAGAGCTAAGTTAGCAAATAAATCCATTTTTCAGAGTCCCGGTTCGTTATTGTTGTAGGAATGCAGGCAAGAGTGGGAACTGGAGTTTTAAGCCCAGCACAAACACGGAATACGTAAATGCGACTAAAAAGGCAGCATTAATCGCGGTGCCTTTCCAGGTGAATTCTTTACTTGCGCTTGCAGATACAAAGACTAGAACAATGACGGCCACCAGGAAACCAAGCCTTGGAAGTAGTAGTCCATAAAGCACTACGGCGCCAGTGATTTGCGCAATGATTCGCCAGTTGAATTTTGGGATCTTTTCAATCGCTGCTTTAGCGCTAAAGGATTTTACTAGTACCAGTAAGCCCAAGAGGGTCATTAAGAGCCCTAGATAGAAGGGAAAGTAGCCCGGACCCATTTTGGCAGCAGTACCCATTTGGTAACCGGTTGCGACAAAGGTAAAGAAGATGCCGATGACCATATACATGATCCCAGCCCCAAAATCCCGTTGATTGCGAATTTTCAAGATACGCTCCTTATGTATCGACTTAAGTGCCGATCTATTTATTGATGTTGTGGGATTGTAAGGCACCTAAGGGGTCTATTGTCTAGGGTTTGCCCTAGACAGGTGCCAATGCGATAATTATTTCTATGAAAGTTTCCCAAATTCGCCAGGCCTACCTGGATTTCTTTGCCCAAAAGGGCCACCAAATTGTTCCGTCGAGCCCAGTAGTGCCCGGGGATGATCCAACACTGCTATTCACCAATGCAGGGATGAACCAGTTTAAGGATGTGTTTTTAGGCTTTGATAAGCGTCCTTATAACCGTGCGACTACTGCACAAAAGTGTATCCGGGCTGGTGGCAAACACAATGACTTGGATAACGTCGGCTATACCGCACGTCACCATACCTTTTTTGAGATGTTGGGTAATTTCTCCTTTGGGGATTACTTTAAGAAAGATGCGATTCAATTCGCTTGGGATTTATTGACGGGGGTATTTCAGCTACCTAAAGAAAAACTCTTAGTCACGGTCTATGCTGAAGATGATGAAGCGTATGCCATTTGGAAAGATCAAATCGGCATCCCGGCTGAACGCATTATTCGCATTGGGGATAACAAGGGCTCACGCTATGCTTCAGATAATTTCTGGATGATGGGCGACACCGGCCCTTGCGGTCCTTGCACAGAAATTTTCTATGACCACGGCGAGCATATTCCTGGCGGTCCTCCTGGCAGCCCCGATGAAGATGGGGATCGTTTTATTGAAATTTGGAATAACGTGTTCATGCAGTTCAATCGCGATGAAGCAGGTGTGATGCACCCACTGCCTAAGCCTAGCGTGGATACGGGTATGGGCCTTGAGCGGATTGCTGCTGTCTTACAGCACGTGCATTCCAATTATGAGATCGACCTCTTCGTCAATCTTCTTAAAGCTGCCAAGGATGCAGTAGATGCTGCTGGTGGCGATCAGTGTGACGCACAAAGCCCTTCACTAAAAGTGATCGCTGACCATATTCGTGCATGTAGCTTTATCGTTGTGGACGGTGTTATTCCAGGTAATGCTGGCCGTGGTTACGTATTACGCCGGATTGCGCGTCGTGCGATTCGACATGGTTATAAATTGGGCGCACGTAAGCCATTCTTTTATCAATTGGTACCTGCACTCGTAAAAGAGATGGGTGATGCCTATCCAGAGTTACGCATTGCTCAAGATAAAGTCAGTGAAGTACTGAGGCAGGAAGAAGAGCGCTTCTTCCAAACGATTGCAAATGGGATGGAAATTTTGGATGCCGCTTTAGCGGGCGGCACCAAAGTGGTTGATGGCGAAACTGTATTCCGTCTACACGACACTTTTGGTTTCCCGCTGGATCTCACTGCTGACGTCTGTCGTGAGCGTGGGGTTACTGTGGATGCTGCCGGATTTGAAGTGGCAATGCAAAAGCAGCGTGATCAAGCTAGAGCAGCAGGCAAATTCAAAGTGGCCCAAGGCTTAGATTACAAAGGTAAACCTACCCAGTTCCATGGTTATGACACTCTCAAACATGAGGGCGCCAAGGTAACAGGTCTATACGTAGATGGCTCAGCTGTCCAGTCTGTCAAAGCAGGAGACTCAGTAGTCATCGTTCTAGATCACACGCCTTTCTATGCTGAATCAGGCGGCCAAGTTGGTGATAAAGGTGAGCTTCGTAATGAATCTGTCCGTTTCGCGGTAGAGGATACCTTCAAGATTCAAGCCGATGTCTTTGGGCATCAGGGTGAGTTGCTTGAGGGTGAGCTCACAGTAGGAGATGTTCTAAATGCGTTGGTGGATACCCAACAAAGATCCGACACGATGCGCAATCACAGTGCTACCCATATTTTGCATAAAGCCTTACGTGAGGTTTTGGGTGATCATGTGCAGCAAAAGGGTTCGCTAGTGGATGCAACGAAAACGCGCTTTGACTTTACTCATCATGCACCGATTACTGCAGAACAAATTCGCAAAATAGAAGACATTGTTAATCAAGAGATTCTGCAGAACACAGCCACTTCAGGCAAGGTAATGTCCTTAGAGGATGCCCAGAAGACTGGCGCCATGATGCTCTTTGGTGAAAAGTATGGCGCTGAAGTCCGCGTCCTAGAAATAGGCAGTTCTAAAGAGTTATGTGGTGGAACACACGTATCTCGCACTGGCGATATTGGCAGCTTGAAGATTGTTTCTGAAGGCGGTGTTGCTGCCGGTATTCGTCGTATTGAAGCCGTGACTGGCAGCAATGCCCTGCATTTCTTACAGGGCTTAGAGGACAAAATCAATGAAGCTGCAGCGCTCCTTAAAACACATCCAGGTGATTTGGTAAATCGAGTTGCTCAGCTGCAAGATAGTCTGCGTCAAGCAGAACGCGAATTAGAAAAAGCGAACTCCAAATTGGCCGCTAGCCAAGGCGATGAACTGGCTGGCCAAGCCATTGAGGTAAACGGTATCACAGTATTGGCAGCCCGCTTAGACGGTGCCGATGCCGGAGTCTTACGTGAAACTATGGACGCACTCAAAGCAAAACTCAAAACAGCGGCTATCGTACTAGCTTCAGTCCAAGGTGATAAGGTAAGTCTGATTGCTGGCGTCACGGCGGATTCGATTGGAAAAGTGAAAGCAGGAGATCTCGTGAACTTTGTCGCCTTGCAAGTAGGAGGGAAAGGCGGAGGCAAACCAGAAATGGCAATGGCTGGCGGAAACGACCCCAGTAAGTTAGATGCCGCATTGAATGGCGTTAAAGATTGGGTGGCTAGCAAATGATTGATGAGATCAATATGGCTTTTAATGCAGAAGTTGATGCCATTGGTATGAATTGCCCCTTACCTATTTTGCGAACCAAGAAAGCCTTAGCAACCATGCAATCTGGGGAGGTCTTGAAGGTGAAGGCAACCGATGCAGGGGCTGCCCATGACTTTCCTGCGTTTGCTAAGCAAACGGGCAATGAGTTACTAGCGAGCACTACTGAAGGCGATGTCTTGGTCTTCTTTTTGAAAAGAAGATGAGCTCTCGATTAACTCAATCTTCTTTATTTGAGAAAAACCCGACTCTTAAGATAGTCGGCAAAATCAGCACTTACTTCTGGATGACGTAATGCAAATTCGACAGAGGCTTTGAGGTAGCCAAGCTTGCTACCGCAGTCATAACGCACACCATCGTACTCATAAGCAAACACAGGCTCTTCTTTGAGTAAGGCAGCAATCGCATCAGTGAGTTGGATTTCTCCGCCAGCGCCTGGCTTGAGATTGCGAATATGTTTGAAGATGTCAGAAGATAAGACATAGCGCCCAACAACTGCTAAGTTAGACGGCGCATCTTTAGGTTGGGGTTTTTCAATAATGCCATCCAGCCTGTAAATACCTGGGGTAACTTCAGTCCCAGCAACAATGCCGTAATAGCTACTTTTGGCGGGATCAATTTTTTCTACTGCTAGAACTGAGCCATTTTGCTCTTCAAATACTTTGAGCATTTGCTTGAGGACGGGTGGTTGACCATCCAATAAGTCGTCAGCCAAGATAATAGCGAAGGGCTCATCGCGTACGAGTTTTTCAGCACACAGTACCGCATGACCTAAACCCAAAGCCTCGGGTTGGCGAACATAAACGCAATCCACATGACTAGGTTTTACGTTGCGTACGATCTGAAGCAGATCAGTCTTATTTTTAGCCTCAAGCTCAGCTTCTAACTCGTAGGATTTATCAAAGTGGTCTTCAATCGAGCGCTTGCTGCGACCAGTAACAAAAATCATTTCTGTAATACCGGCTGCAATAGCCTCTTCTACCGCATACTGAATGAGGGGTTTATCCACGACATTGAGCATTTCTTTTGGGCTTGCTTTCGTGGCAGGTAAAAAGCGGGTACCTAAACCTGCAACAGGAAAGACTGCTTTAGTGACTGCTTTGGTATTCATAGACATTTCGACTTTAGTCCTTTTATTATTTATTACTGCAATCGCTTCAATTGTGCAACAAGCTTCTCATGGTTTTGTTCAAACCCGGCAAGCCTTTCTTGTTCTTGGGCTACGACCTCAGTCGGGGCACGTGCGATAAAGCTTTCATTATCTAGTTTAATGCGTGCTTTGATTATTTCATTTGCAATACGCTCAATTTCTTTACTGAGTCTTACCCTCTCTGCTACTACATCAACCTCAATTTTTAATAGTATTTTCATACTGCCCACGAGAGCCATTGGTGCTCCAGGGGCATCTTTCTCGAGGCTAGACTCATTGCCATAGATTTTGACTTCAGACAATTTTGCTAATGCGAGTAAATAAGGCTTTGCTTTTTCTAAGAAAGCCTCAGGCCCACTAATCCATAGAGGAACTTTTTGACCGGGAGGGACTTGCATCTCGCCGCGAAGATTTCTGCAGGCATCCACAATTGCTTTAATTTGAGTCACCCACGCTTCACTTTGTTCATCAATCTTTTCAGGTTGAGCAACGGGATAAGGCTGAAGTGCAATCGTTTGCTTTGCTTGCTGAGCTAAGTCTTTGCCAGACTTTGGCCCAACAGTCTGCCAGAGTGTCTCAGTGATAAATGGAATTAATGGATGCGCCATCCGCAAGATGGTTTCCAGTACTCGTAAGAGAGTACGGCGGGTTGCACGTTGCTGGGCTGGGGTTCCGGTCTGTAACTGTACTTTGGCAAGCTCTAAATACCAGTCGCAGTATTCATCCCAAACAAATTGATAGATGCTGCTTGCAATATTGTCAAAGCGATAGTTCTGAAAGCCCTTTTCAACTTCGGCTTCCGTTCTTTGTAACTGCGAAACAATCCATTTATCAGCTGGTGAAAAATCTAAGTAAGCATCAGGTCCACATTGATTATCACAAGGGGCTAAGCCATTATCTTCATCGCTGCCAGGGCAGTTCATGAGCACAAAACGAGTGGCATTCCACAGTTTGTTGCAGAAGTTGCGATAGCCTTCACAACGCTTCTGGTCAAAGTTGATATTGCGACCTAGAGATGCAAGGGATGCAAAGGTAAAGCGCAAAGCATCTGTGCCAAATGCCGGAATACCTTCTGGAAATTCTTTTTTGGTTTTCTTGCTAATACTTTCTGCTTGTTTTGGGTTCATTAAGCCGGTAGTACGCTTACTTACCAAGTCTTCAATCTGGATGCCGTCGATCAAATCAATCGGATCCAAAGTGTTGCCCTTGGACTTGCTCATCTTTTGACCTTCAGCATCACGCACCAAACCGTGCACATAAACAGTATGAAACGGCACCTTACCGGTGAAGTGGCAAGTCATCATGACCATGCGCGCCACCCAGAAGAAGATGATGTCAAAGCCGGTTACTAATACTGATGAAGGTAAGAAGTGATTTAAGGCAGGCGTTTGTTCTGGCCAACCTAATGAGCTAAATGGCACGAGCGCAGAACTAAACCAGGTGTCTAGTACGTCTGGGTCACGCTTGAGCGAGCCGGTATAGCCTGCAGCTACCGCCTTAGTTTTAGCTTCTTCTTCAGAGCGTGCCACAAAGATCTGGCCGTTATCAGCATACCAAGCCGGGATTTGATGACCCCACCAGAGCTGGCGTGATATACACCAGTCTTGGATATTTTCTAGCCACTGGGTGTAAGTATTAATCCAGTTTTCTGGTACGAGTTTAATATCGCCTTTAGTGACTGCATCTAAAGCTGCGCCAGCGATGGATGAGCCAGGTTGATATTGGTTATCAGGGCTTGGCTTGGACATTGCCACGAACCATTGGTCGGTGAGCATCGGCTCAATAATGGTTTGTGTGCGGTCACCCCGTGGCACCATCAATTTATGGGGCTGCACTTTATCTAGTAAGCCAGCCGCTTCTAAATCAGCAACGACTTGTTTACGAGCTGCAAAGCGTTCCATGCCTCGATAAGGGGCAGGGGCATTCTCATTGATCTTGGCATCTAAGGTCAGAATATTGATCAAGGGAAGTTGATGGCGTTGACCAACCGCATAGTCATTAAAGTCATGTGCGGGAGTTACTTTGACAACACCAGTTCCAAAGTTCACATCCACGTAGTCATCTGCAATGATCGGAATTTGACGATCACATAAGGGTAGATTGACAGACTTGCCGATGAGGTGTTTGAAGCGCTCATCTTCTGGGTTAATCATCACTGCAACGTCGCCAAGTAAAGTTTCTGGGCGCGTTGTGGCAACGGTCAGGTGTCCAGAGCCATTACTCAGTGGATAGCGGATGTGCCACATGAAACCATCTTCTTCTTCACTCACTACTTCGAGGTCGGAAACTGCGGTACCTAAAACTGGATCCCAATTCACTAAACGTTTGCCGCGATAAATCAGACCTTGTTCATGCAGACGAACAAATACCTCAACAACCGCTTGGGACATCTTGCTGTCCATGGTGAAATATTCTTTGCCCCAATCAATCGAAGCGCCAAGGCGACGAATCTGACGAGTAATAGATGACCCTGAAGTTTCTTTCCATTCCCACACTTTTTCTAAAAATTTCTCACGACCTAAATCATGGCGAGAAACTTTTTGCGCATCGAGTTGGCGCTCGACCACAATTTGTGTGGCGATTCCGGCATGGTCTGTACCGGGAACCCATAAAGTATTTTTCCCAGCCATGCGTGCATGACGTACCAAGCCATCCATGATGGTTTGATTAAAAGCGTGCCCCATATGTAGGGTGCCAGTAACGTTGGGAGGTGGTAACTGAATCGAAAAATTATCTTTGCTCTCATCCATAGTGGCATCGGCAATACCTCTGCGTTCCCACTCCGGGCCCCAGTAGGCTTCGATGGGGGCGGGTTCATAGGATTTGGCGAGTTCATCTGCTGAGCTGGCTGCTGGTGAATTAGGGGTATTTGAGGCATTTGGCATAAGAGGCAAATTATAATTGGGGCGATGTACTCAGACTTGCTCGCCAACTTAAATCCAGAACAACGCGAGGCAGTAACCCTCCCGCCCGTGAATGACCATGGTCAGGCCCAGTCAGCCATGATCTTGGCAGGGGCTGGTAGCGGTAAAACCCGCGTGCTCACCACCCGTATAGCCTGGTTGATCCAGACCGGTCAGGTGTCTCCTATTGGCGTCCTGGCGGTAACCTTCACCAATAAGGCCGCTAAAGAGATGATGGTGCGTTTAAGCGCCATGTTGCCTATTAATACTCGAGGTATGTGGATTGGCACCTTTCATGGTCTTTGTAACCGTTTATTGCGTGCCCACCACAAAGAGGCTGGTTTGCCGTCTACTTTCCAGATATTGGATACCCAGGATCAGCTTTCTGCCATTAAGCGCCTTTTAAAGGGCTTAAAGGTAGATGATGAAAAATATCCTCCGAAGCAACTGCAGTACTTTATTGCTCACGCTAAAGAAAGAGGGCAGCGTGCTAAAGAGCTTGCAGTAGGCGATGACTTCCAAGCCAAGATGGCTCAGCTCTACCAAGCTTATGATGAGCAGTGTCAGCGTGAAGGTGTGGTGGATTTTGCTGAATTGCTATTACGCAGCTATGAGTTGTTGAAACACAGTGAGCCAATTCGGACACATTATCAAGAACGCTTCCGCCATATCTTGATTGATGAGTTTCAAGATACCAATGCTTTGCAGTATGCGTGGTTGAAATTATTATCTGGTCATGACGCTAGTCGTATTAATGTCAGTGGTGCTGGCAGTAGCTCAGTATTTGCTGTGGGTGATGACGATCAAAGTATTTATGCTTTTCGTGGTGCTGATGTTGAGAATATGCGTTTGTATGAGAAGCAATATCACCCCTTGATGGTCAAGCTCGAGCAGAACTACCGTTCGCACGGCCATATTTTGGACACGGCAAATCATTTGATTGCCAATAACTCTGAGCGCTTAGGTAAAAACTTGCGCACCGATGCAGGCCATGGTGAACCCGTGCGCATTTTTGATGCGCCGAGTGACCATGCTGAAGCTGCTTGGCTAGTAGATGAAATTAAAGCCCTTGTAACTAGTGGGATCAAGCGTACAGAAGTGGCATTGCTTTATAGAAGCAATGCCCAGTCGCGCATTATTGAGCACGCCTTGTTCTCTGCCGGTATTCCTTATCGCGTATATGGCGGCTTACGGTTCTTTGAGCGCGCCGAAATTAAACATGCGCTTGCATACATGCGCTTACTTGAAAATCCTAACGATGACACCTCATTCTCACGTGTAGTGAATTTTCCTACCCGTGGTATTGGGGCGAGATCTATTGAAGCATTACAAGATGCTGCAAGATCTCAGCAATCCTCCTTATATACAGCAGCTTCATCATTAGAAGGTAAAGCAGGCGCCGCCTTAAGCGGGTTTGTGCGTTTAATTGATCACATGCGTGAAGCTACTCGGCATAACACTTTGCCAGAAACAGTTGAATTCATTATTCAACATAGTGGCTTGATTCAGCATTACCTCTCGGAGCGCGAAGGACAAGATCGTGTCGAGAACTTACAAGAATTGATTAATGCTGCCACTGCATTTATTGCAGAAGAGGGTTACGGCCAAGATGCGGCAGCAGCAATGCTTCCCGGAGAAAATGCGCCTGGCGTGGTAGAAGTTTCCCCATTGGCCGCATTCTTATCCCATGCTTCTCTAGAGGCAGGCGATAACCAGGCTCAAGCTGGGCAAGATGCCGTGCAGTTAATGACAGTGCATTCTGCAAAAGGTTTGGAATTTACTTCCGTATTTATTACTGGGCTTGAAGAAGGTCTGTTTCCTCATGAGAACAGTATCAACGAGCAAAATGGTTTAGAGGAAGAGCGTCGCTTGATGTATGTGGCCATTACACGAGCCAAAGAGCGCCTCTATTTATCGCATACCCAATCGCGTATGTTGCATGGACAAGTTCGCTACAACATGCCATCACGATTTTTGGAAGAATTACCTGCTGATTCATTGAAGTGGCTCACTCCAAAAGCAAAAGATGCTCGTTGGGGTGGCAATGCGAGATCAGGGTCTACTTGGCAAGATGGCTATACCCGTCAGCGCGAGTATGAGTCGAATGACTTCTTTGACTCTGGTAGTGATCGGCAAAAACCCACCAAACGGATTGGTTCAGCCTCCACTGAAGTCAAAAGATTGGCCTCACCACCGCGAGGGGATTACCCATTCACAATTGGCCAAAACGTATTTCATACAAAGTTTGGTGAAGGCCGCGTTACCGGTTTAGAAGGCGTAGATGCTGATGCACGGGCGCAGGTGAGCTTTAAGCGCCATGGCGTGAAGTGGTTACAACTGAGTATTGCTAAGCTTGCTGCGATTGACTGAGTCCGTGCTGATTAAGTAGGTAAAACTACTTCATCTTCTGTGAAACAGGCTTTCCAGCTTGCATAGAAAGAGCAGTGCATCACTGTTAAGCCTGCCATCGAAAGAGGCGCAACAATGAATGAGGCTACTTGCCCCAAGTCCATAGCATCAAAGAGCATACCTATCGTTAGCGGTATGGCAATTAAGATAGCACTCCAAATGGCAAGATATAAGAAGAAGGCTGCTTTGTTATTCCAACAAGCCAAATAGCTAGAAAAAATTGCTTGTGGAACCGACATATCTGCCCATGCTATGAGTACTGGTGAGAACCACATAAGCATGGCAACGGGTATATACAGTATTGCGCCGAAGAAAAGCACTAAATAGATCTGGCGTAGTGCTTCAGGCGTAATCGGTTTATCGCTAGTCATTAAGGGAAGTAGTAATTCAAAATCTACCAATAGACTTAAGATAAAGCTCAATAGCAAAATGAGGGCGGCATAAATGAGGCCCAATTGCATGATGCGTTTACGAATGAGTTGACCTGATTGCAGTCCGATCAAATATACCGTCGGTTTGATACGCTCTTTTTGGATAGCTTGCCGACAAGCAGTCATGAAGCCCACCGCAAGAGTTGGCGTGAAGAGAAGAACAGCAAATACACCAATGACCGGAATAATGATGGCTAACTGCGCAACAAATACATACATAAAAACCAGCATCAAGAAGCCCAAGGGGTTTTGTTTAAATAGCCAAACACCTTGTCTTATCCAGACATAGCCTTCTTGTGGGGCAATTGAGTTCAGTTTCATAGGGAGCGACGACTTAAAAGAATATGTTCAAAGTGGGTTGGGTCATGAGGGGTTAGCATTTGGGCATCGCGTGGTAAATAAAAATCCCATAATCTGGAAACCCAAAAGCGCAGGGCTGCTGCTCGCAACATCAAAGGCCAGCTTACTTGCTCTTCTCTAGTGAGTAAGCGGACTGATTGGTACGCCTTCATGAGTGCTTCCAAGCGAGCGGGATCTAAATCCTGTTGATTGTCAGCAAGACACCAATCATTTGCAGTAACCGCTAAATCGAATAGCCACTTATCAGTACCGGCAAAATAAAAATCAAAGAAACCGCCTAATTGATCATTAGCGGAACTAAGCCCTTCCTTTGGATCGAAGAGGACGTTGTCGCGAAAGAGATCGCAATGACTGGAGCCCTGGGGTAGGGCATCGTAATTGGCTGAGCTAAAGAATGCTTCTTGAGTAGTTAGCTCATGAGTGAGCAATTCTTTTTGCAATGCATTTAAATACGGCAACACCAAGGGAATTGTTTTTTGCCACCAAGCGAGACTACGTAAGTTCTCTTGATTTTGTGAAAAATCTTTTCCCGCTAAATGCATTTTGGCTAGCATCTCACCCACTAAGGTGCAATGCTGAGCCTCAGGTTGTAAACGCGATAAGCCGGGTAACTTCGTCACGATCGCGGCAGGTTTACCTTTGAGGGTAAATAGAATTTCACCCTGTTTATTCTCAATGGGTTTGGGGACTGGGATCCCTTTATTTGCTAAGTGGCGCATTAACTCAAGGTAGTAAGGTAACTGCTGTGCAGACAGTCTCTCGAAGAGGGTTAAAACATATTCCTGTTTTTGCCCATCCTTACTAGTATCTAAGAAAAAATTCGAGTTTTCTATACCGCCATGAATGCCACGAATATCAATGGCCTCACCAAGATTGAAATCTTGGGAAATCCAATTGGCAATATCACCAAGCTCGATCGGAGTAAAAACAGCCATAGAACAGCGTCAGTATTTTTTATTAAAAAGGAATGCTGATGCTGGGCACACTCAGAAGTTCACCCTCTCCCGCTTGAGCGCCTGGTTTAACAGAGTCTGGCGGAGACATTTCGTAGGAAGTGTATTTGGTTTTAACCTGTACTTGGGTTGGACTATTTGCGTCTTTGTACTCTGTTACCTCTGTACCATTCCCATCCCTATACTGATAGTTCGGCGTGCGATTTTGAGGGGAGTTGAGCGCGCCAGATGGACTCACTGTTGGAGCAAGCGGCTGATTATTGATTCGATTTAGTTCAGAGGGACTCAAGGCTTGGCTGTTATTCTGAGCTTGTGCTGATCCCACTCCAAAGAGTCCAAAAACCACAAAAAAGCTCATGAGAGCCAGATTTTGACTTGGGAGGTGGCTAATTAAGTTCGTTAGAGAATGCATCATTTTCACCTTTTTAAGCCTACTCTCGGCTGGTTCCTTAACCAGTCCTGTAGGCAATTGACAACTAGATTGTACGATTGCGTTATGACTAAACATAGACTCTTGTTGGTAGACGGTTCTAGCTACCTCTATCGTGCCTTTCACGCTATGCCAGACCTCAGAAATGGGGCTGGAGAGCCCACTGGGGCTATCTATGGCATGGTCAATATGATGCGCCGTGCTAGATCTGAGCTCAAGGCTGACCATATTGCCTGTGTTTTTGACGCCAAAGGGAAGACCTTTCGGGACGAAATGTACTCCGAGTACAAGGCCCATCGCTCGCCAATGCCCGAGGATTTAGTAAATCAAATCGAGCCTATTCATGCCATGGTGAGGGCTTTGGGCTGGCCCATATTGATGGTCTCTGGGGTTGAGGCAGATGATGTCATTGGTACATTGGCTTGCCAAGCGACCGAAGCGGGATGGGAAACGATTATCTCTACTGGGGATAAAGATTTGGCTCAGCTAGTAAATCCGTCTGTGACTTTAATTAACACGATGACGAATGAAATGCTCGATATCGAGGGCGTGATTGAAAAATTTGGAGTGCCACCGAATCGCATCGTTGATTACCTGTCAATCATTGGCGATACCGTTGACAATGTTCCCGGCGTTCCTAAGGCTGGACCAAAGACGGCGAATAAATGGTTAGCAGAGTTTGGTGATTTAGATAACTTGATGGCGCATGCAGATCAAGTGAAGGGCGTGGTCGGAGAAAATCTGCGCGCCTCATTAACTTGGCTACCGCAAGCACGACAACTGATTACCGTCAAAACAGATTGTGATTTATCCCCCCATTTACCCGGCTTAGATGATTTACATGCGAAGTCAGAAGATGCCCCTTTATTGCGAGAGTTATTTGAGCGTTACGCTTTTAAGACCTGGCTGCGTGATGTGGAGAGAAAGCTAGAAAGCCCATCGGGTATGGCTTCTGAGGCACTCCAAGAGCTTGATTTGGCTGGGAGTCCAATCCTTAGAGAGGCTTCAGTAGAGGCTATTGAGATCCCTAAAAGGTCAACCGTAATTGCCACTTCACCGACAAAAGATTTATCGCAAGATACAAGAGATATACAAGACGCTTTTGGAAAAAATTATGAATGTGTAGTAGATGAAGCGGCCCTGGATAGATGGCTAAAGAAAATAGAGTCTGCAGAACTGACTGCTGTCGATACCGAAACAACTAGTTTGGATGCATTGGCTGCTGAATTGGTTGGCATCTCTTTATCCGTTAAACCAGGTGAGGCTTGTTATATTCCGGTTGCTCATCGCAATGGTGAAATACAACTCAGTCGTGAGCTTGTGCTTGCGCGTCTCAAGCCCTGGCTGCAAAGTGCAAGCCATTTGAAGGTCGGACAAAACTTAAAGTACGATGCCCATATTTTTGCAAATTACGACATTACTTTGAATGGTATTGCATACGATACCTTGCTGGAATCGTATGTGTTGGAATCACATCTGCCACACAATATGGATAGCTTAGCTGAGCGCCATCTGGGTATGAAAACCATTCGCTACGAAGAAGTCTGTGGCAAAGGAGTACATCAAATTGGCTTTGATCAGGTAGATCTCAAAATTGCTACTGACTATGCTGCAGAGGATGCCGACATCACTTTGCGCCTGCATTTAGAGCTTTGGCCGCAGATTCAAGCTAGCCCAGGACTACTGTATATCTATGAACAGATTGAGATGCCAGCAATGCGGGTACTTGGCATCATGGAGCGCAACGGCATCCGCATTGATTCTGCTTTATTGGCTAAGCAAGGCCAGCAGGTCGGCAAACGCCTGCTGGAATTAGAAGGGGAGATTCATCAGCTGGCAGGACAGCCGTTCAATATTCAGTCACCAAAACAGATTGCTGAAATCTTGTTTGGCCAACTTGAGCTCCCAGTCATTAAGAAAACACCATCAGGCGCCCCCTCTACTGATGAGGAAGTGCTGCAAAAGTTGGCTGAAGATTACCCATTACCGGCGCGCATTTTGGACTATCGTAGTTTGGCTAAGCTGATGTCTACTTATATCGAAAAACTGCCGCGGATGGCAGATCCTAAGACGGGTCGAGTACATACCAACTTTTCACAGGCAACCGCAGTGACTGGCCGTTTAGCTTCTAGCGATCCCAATTTGCAAAATATTCCAGTACGTACTGAAGAGGGTCGTCGCATCCGCGAAGCTTTTATTCCTGCAGATGGATGTAAGTTGCTCTCGGCAGACTACTCACAAATTGAATTGCGCATCATGGCGCATATTGCTGAAGATGAAAACTTACTAACGGCGTTTAGGGAAGGCAAGGATGTGCACCAAGCTACTGCCGCCGAAATTTTTGGCATTGCCTTAGACGAGGTTAACTCAGAGCAGCGTCGTTATGCCAAAGTCATTAACTTCGGATTGATTTATGGGATGAGCGCTTTTGGCTTAGCAGGGAACTTAGGAATTGAACGCGCTGCTGCTCAGAACTACATTGCAAAATATTTTGATCGTTACCCAGGGGTTGCACAGTATATGGAACGTACCCGCTTAGAGGCTAGAGAGAATGGCTATGTAGAAACGGTATTTGGTCGTCGACTTTGGTTGCCCGAGATTCAGGGCTCTAATGGTCCACGCCGTCAGGGAGCAGAGCGGGCAGCTATCAATGCCCCAATGCAGGGGACTGCTGCAGATTTAATTAAGTTGGCCATGATTGCGGTGGAGGACTGGCTTGAAAAGGAGCAGTTGAAAACTAAACTCCTGCTTCAAGTTCATGATGAATTGGTGTTGGATGTACCTTTAGATGAAATCGAGCTTTTACAGGCCAAGTTACCAGGTTTAATGTGTAATGTTGCCGAGCTAAAGGTACCTTTAGTGGTGAGTATTGGGATTGGCGATAATTGGGAAGAAGCACATTAAAAATCAAGACGAGGAGACAAGAATGACTGAGAAAATACAAAATAGTAGACGCGGTTTTATGAAGACTTCGGCGATCGGTGCCACTGTAATTGGGGTTGGATTTGTAGCAGCTTCCGAGCCAGTCATGGCCGCGGCAATTCAAACGGATTTCACGGGAATTAAAGCCGGAGAACAGATGATTCCAGTAGGCAGCTTTCAGATGCCTGCTTATGTATCGCGTCCTGAAAATTCCAAAGGATCTTTGCCAATCATTATCGTCTTTAGCGAAATCTTTGGTGTACATGAGCACATTGCTGATATCACAAGACGTTTTGCCAAACTGGGTTATCTTGCAATTGCGCCCGAGAAATTCATTCGTGCTGGCGATCCTAATGCTTATGGAACAGTGGCAGAGATTCAGAAGAATATTGTTTCCAAAACCCCTGATGCACAAGTCTTAAATGACTTTCAGGCAGCTTTGGTATGGGCCGGTAAAAATGGTGGCGATCTAAAAAGAGTTGGTGTGACTGGATTCTGTTGGGGTGGACGTATTACTTGGCTCGCTGCTACTTTGCCACAAGTTCGGGCTGGCGTAGCATGGTACGGCAGGCTCATCGGTGAGAAGACTGAAGGCAATCCTCTTCATCCAGTTGATATTGCTGCTGACTTAAAAGCCCCTGTACTGGGTTTATATGGTGGTGCAGACTCTGGCATCTCCTTAGAAAGTGTAGATCACATGCGCGCAGAGCTAGCAAAAGCCGCCCCTAAGAACCCTGCTGCTAAAGCATCCCTCATTGAAGTGTATCCAGATGCTCCACATGCTTTCCACGCAGACTATCGTGGCAGCTATCGCGAAGGTCCTGCAAAAGACGGCTGGGAGAAGTGCGTCGCTTGGTTCAAGAAAAATGGAGTAGCCTAATTACCCCATGAGTGTTCTGCAAACGATTCTTTTGGTTACTGCACTTGCAGGTACTGCTAGCGTATTAGTGGCCGCTACCTTCTCGGTGGCTCTGCTTGCCAAGATGGTCAATAACATGGTGAGTCTGTCAGTAGGTATTTTGTTGGCAACAGCCTTGCTCCACTCTTTGCCGGAAGCATTCAGTATGCAGGGTGCAAGCCCACAGTTATTGTTTGCCACTTTACTTGCGGGTTTATTGGGTTTCTTCCTCCTGGAGAAAATTGCTCTCCTGCGTCATGATCATCACCATGAGGGCGATGGCCACCAGCATCATGATGGGCACGATGCGGAGAATGCGGGACGTAGCGGTTGGATGATCTTGGTGGGGGATGGCATTCATAATTTTGTGGATGGCATCTTGATTGCTGCTGCATTTATGGCAGATTATCAAGTGGGTATCTTTACCGCAATCGCCATCATCGCTCATGAGATTCCACAAGAGATTGGTGATTTCATTGTATTGCTCAATGCAGGATTTTCACGTGCACGTGCCTTACTGTACAACTTGATTTGTGGCCTATCCGCTGTGGTTGGCGGGGTGTTGGCTTACTTCTTCTTAGAGAAGGCCCACGCTGCTATGCCCTATTTACTTGTGATTGCATCCAGCAGTTTTATTTATATAGCAGTAAGTGATTTAATTCCGCAAATGCACCGTCGCCCTCATTGGATAGAGTCCTTGCGTCAAACGCTTTTGATTGCTTGCGGCGTAGGATTTGTAATCCTGCTGTCATTGCTGCATTAAGGACTGCTATAAAGATTGCGCTTTAAAGTTCACGCATTAAAGCTCGATAGGACGCTCAGGGTCAGCGCACCATTCGCTCCAGCTTCCCGCATAAAGACGCGAACCTTTTAGTCCAGCAACCTCCATTGCCAAAAGGTTGTGGCATGCAGTTACTCCTGAGCCACATTGGTGAATGACTTGGGACGGTTTGTTGGCGCCCAGTAGATTGACGAAGTTATTAAATAATTGCTCTGATGTTTTAAATGCTGTTGCAGAGAGATTATTTTTAAAGAAGTGATTGATGGCTCCAGGAATGTGACCACCGATAGGATCCAAGGTTTCATTCTCACCATGAAAACGATCATTTGCTCTTGCATCGAGCACGATGTTTTTTTGAGATTGCAGATTGCTCATCACTTCATCGACTAAAACAAGCCCAACGTAGGGCATTGGCTCAATAGCCTGAGTTGTTGGGTTTGGTTTGCGGGGAATCGTCCCCATTGGGCCATTCCAAGAATCGAGACCGCCATCAAGAACCCGCACATTGGCGTGCCCTGTAGCTTTCAGCATCCACCACAGGCGGCTTGCATAGACTGAACCTTGTTTATCGTAAGCGACGACCAAAGTATTTGGACTAATACCTAAACGGGTTTTGGTTTTTGCCCAGGATTCGGGTGAGGGTAGAGGGTGTCTACCATTGCTGCCATTTTTATTGCCCGATAAATCATGATCGAGATCGACATGAATCGCACCAGGGATGTGGCTCTCTTCATAAGCTTTTCTGCCAGCCTCTGCATCGACTAAATCAAAGCGACAATCACACAGTAAAACATTTTCGCCGCTGTTAATGATTTCTTCTAATTGGTTTGCTGAGATCAGAGGAGTCATATGGCTTCCTGTATTTTTCTAGAGCGAGAGCGTTGGGATTTGCGCCTTAATTATGCGCCTGGAAATTGCATTACGCGACGGTACCATTCATGAAAATGTTGCATCCCATCTTCCATTGGGCTTTGATAAGGGCCCACTTCGTTAATGCCACGCGCAAAAAGGGCTGCACGCCCTTGATCCATACGCTCGCCAATCTCATCATCTTCGATACAGGTTTCCATATAAGCTGCACGTTCAGCCTCTACAAACTCGCGCTCAAATAAAGCAATTTCTTCTGGATAGTAAAACTCCACTACATTGCGGGTCTTGTTGGGGCCCATTGGGTGCAAAGTAGAAACGCACAGCACGCCTGGGTACCATTCCACCATGACATTGGGGTAGTAGGTCAGCCAGATAGCACCGTGGCGCGGAGTCTTGCCTTTGTATTGGCGCATGACAGCTTCGTGCCAGTTGCGGTAGACCGGGGATCCTGGAGTTTGCAAGTCCTTATGAATACCTACCGTTTGTACGCTGTGCCAGTCACCAAACTCCCAGCGTAAATCTTCACAGGAAACAAATTTACCTAGACCTGGATGAAATGGAACAACATGGTAATCCTCGAGGTAAACCTCAATAAAGGTTTTCCAGTTGTAATTGCAATCGTGGACTTCAACATGGTCAAGTAGGTAACCATCAAATTGCAGATCCTCAGCAACACCTAATTTTGCTAGGTCAGTTCGCACATCGCGTGGACCCTCAAATAACAGCCCTTGCCAATTTTGCAAAGGCGATTTACCTAAATGCAGGCAAGGCTTGTCTTCAAAGTGCGGTGCACCTAGTAAATTGCCACCTAAATCATAGGTCCAGCGATGGAGTGGGCAAACAATATTTTCAGTCTTACCTTTGCCATTGAGCATGAGTGCTTGGCGATGACGGCAAACATTGGAAAGGAGTTCTACACCAGATGCATTACGAACCAGAATGCGACCTTCATTTTCAGCGCTTAAGGTTTGGTAGGAGCCCATTTCTGGCACCATGAGCTCGTGGCCAACATAGCCTGGCCCCTGCTTGAAAAGCAGTTCAATTTCCCGCTGATACAAGTCAGCGTCAAAATATGCCGAAACCGGCAGTTGTAGGTTGGACGGCGCAAGATTCTGCGCGGTAGCCAGATTAGTCATTCTCCCCACCCCCGAAAACGTCAGCCGAAGCTAAGCGGAATAACCAATCCAACCATCGACGGATCGATATTGGAAAGGAAGGGGGGAATTATACCCATCAGAGCGCCATCTCGCTTTAATATGTAGGGCTATCCATGTGGGAAATCCAAAGGAAACAACTTATGCCAGCCAAGAAGTCAGAAAGTCTAAAGCCCGGTCTTGAGGTCCAAATTGACCCAGAATTACGCTATGAACAGGCAGTGAAAGAGTTGGAAAAGCTGATTTCTGATATGGAGTCGGGTAAATTTTCTCTAGAAGAGACCCTTTTGGCTTATCAACGAGGCGCGGCTTTGTTAAAGCATTGTCAGGGGGTACTTGCCCAAGTTGAGCAACAAGTGCGGGTTTTCGAGGCTTAATGGCTACGGTTTTTCAATTTCAAGAATGGCTTGCTTCGCACTCTGTACGAACTGAGTCAGCCTTAGGTCGTTTGCTTGATTCTGCGCAAACCACGCCGGTACGTTTGCATGAGGCCATGCGTTATGCCGCCCAAGGTGGTGGCAAACGAATTCGTCCATTGTTAGTGTATGCGGCTGGCGAACTGGGTGATGCTAAAGATGCCGCTTTGGATGCAGCAGCAGTGGCAATGGAATGTATTCATGCCTACTCATTAGTACATGACGATTTGCCTTGTATGGATGATGATGATTTACGTCGAGGTCGTCCTACTGTGCATAAAGCATTTGATGAGGCTACCGCGCTTCTTGTTGGCGATGCTTTGCAAACCCGCGCCTTTGAAATCCTCGCGAATGCCGAGTGTGAAGTTGATGTACGCTTGCTCATGATCAGTGCTTTAGCCGCGGCCTCTGGCTCTCGCGGGATGGCTGGTGGTCAAGCAATCGACCTAGAGAGCGTCGGGAAAAAATTAGATCTAGCAGGTTTAAAGCAAATGCATGCGCTGAAAACGGGCGCTTTGCTCTCCTGTGCAGTTGCTTTAGGTGGTATTGCGGCCCATCTGAATCCCTCCCAAATGAGCCATCTTCAGAATTATTCCACCTCGCTTGGCTTGGCCTTTCAAATCGTCGATGATGTGCTAGATGCGACAGCGGATAGCCAAACCCTGGGAAAAACTGCAGGCAAGGACGCTGCGGCCAATAAGCCTACCTATGTGACCTTGATGGGTTTAGACTATGCTCAGAAGCAGGCTAAAGAGCTACAAGAAGCAGCGATTGCAAGTCTGGATAGTTTTGGTAGTCAGGCGCAAGCCTTGAAAGATTTAGCGCGATTGGTTGTCAATAGAAGTAAATAAGAGAGCTAAATAAGTACGGATTAATCGATTTAATGACTTTAGATTCCATCAACTTCCCTGAAGATTTAAGAAAACTTTCTCGCGAAGAGTTGCCTGCGCTTGCTGATGAGTTACGTCAATTTGTTTTAGATTCGGTATCTAAAACAGGGGGCCACCTGTCTTCTAATCTAGGAACGGTAGAGCTATCCATCGCCTTGCATTATGTATTTGATACCCCCCATGATCGAATTGTTTGGGACGTTGGTCACCAAAGCTACCCACATAAAATTTTGACAGGTCGTCGTGAGCGTATGAATACCTTGCGTCAGTTCAAAGGGCTATCCGGATTTCCGCAGCGCGCGGAAAGTGAGTTTGATGCCTTTGGTACAGGTCACTCTTCCACTAGTATTTCTGCTGCGATGGGTATGGCACGCGCATTTCAGACAAAGGGCGAGCGACACGTTGCAGTTGCGGTAATTGGTGATAGCGCAATGACTGGTGGTATGGCATTCGAAGCAATGAATAATGCTGGCGTCTATGACGATTTACCGCTAGTGGTGATATTGAACGATAACGATATGTCGATTTCGCCTGCTGTGGGTGCGCTCAATCGACACCTCGCAAGATTGCTGAGTGGCAATATTTACTCAGCGACTAAAAAAGGAATTGATAGTGTTCTCTCAATTGCCCCACCGTTAAGGGAGTTTGCAAAACGGCTGGAAGATCATGCCAAGGGTATGGTTTCGCCATCAACCATTTTTCAGGAATTTGGTTTTAATTACTTCGGCCCGATTGATGGGCACGATTTAGATGCTTTGGTCCCGATGTTGCAGAACGTACGCCGTTTGGCCCTTGAGGGGCGTGGCCCCCAGTTTTTACATGTGGTGACCAAAAAAGGCCAGGGCTATGAGTTAGCCGAGGTTGACCCAGTGCTATACCACGGCCCAAGTAAATTTAATCCTGAGGAAGGGATTAAAAAATCTTTAGTCACAAAGAAAACGTTCACTCAAGTGTTCGGTGAGTGGTTATGCGATATGGCGCACGTTGAGCCTCTATTGGTTGGTATTACGCCAGCAATGCGCGAAGGTTCTGGCTTGGTGGAGTTTGAGCGGAGTTTCCCTAAGCGCTATTACGATGTTGGTATTGCCGAACAACATGCAGTGACATTTGCCGCCGGCATGGCATGCGAGGGCATGAAGCCAGTAGTGGCTATCTATTCGACATTCTTACAGCGTGCATACGACCAATTAATTCATGATGTGGCCTTACAAGACTTGCCAGTTTTGTTTGCATTGGATCGCGCTGGATTAGTCGGTGCTGATGGTGCAACTCACGCAGGCGCTTACGACATTCCTTTTTTACGTTGCATTCCAAATATGTTAGTGATGACGCCAGCCGATGAAGCGGAGTGTCGCGATCTGCTCACTACCGCATTCCATCAAGCGCATCCAAGTGCAGTACGTTATCCACGCGGCTCGGGTGTTGGGGCTACTCCTTCAAAAGAATTACGCACATTGCCGTTTGGCAAAGGTGAGATTCGTCGTAAATCCAATGCGCCATCTGGACAGCGCGTCGCTATCTTGGCTTTCGGTACTTTGCTCTACCCGGCATTAGAAGTAGCGCAAAGCATTGATGCCACTGTGGCGAATATGCGTTTTGTAAAACCGCTTGATATTGATCTGATTCAATCTTTGGCAGCCGATCATGATTATTTTGTGACGGTCGAAGATGGCGTTATCCAAGGAGGGGCTGGAAGTGCCTGCTTAGAAGCACTCTCTAGCTTGGGAATGAACAAACCCCTCCTGCAGTTAGGTCTTCCGGATCAGTTCATTGAGCATGGGGACTACAGTTTGCTGATGACCAAGTGTGGCCTGGATGTAGAGGGCATGGCCAACTCCATCAAACAGCGTTTTCCGACCTTATTGACAATAAATTTTGTGGCGGCGGGCAAATAAGCCCGTTTTGCTTGAAAATAGAGCCATGAATGACATGAATCCCGCTTTTCTGAAAGCCAGCGCAATGCCTGACGTGCAATCCACTTTGGATGTGCGCGCCCTGCCAATCGAGCAGGTTGGTATTCGTGGTGTGCGTCATCCATTAACAATTCGTAGTAAGACCGGCAACTTTCCTACTGTAGGTCAGTTTGAGATGGACGTGGCATTGCCAGCGCATGTGAAGGGCACGCATATGTCCCGTTTCATGGCCCTACTTCAAAAACAAGAAGAGGCGGTTGATAGCACCTCGGTTGTGAAAATGTTGCGCCATATGCTGCCTTTGCTTGATGCTAAAGAGGGGCATGTGCAATTTACCTATACGCACTTCGTTAAAAAAGCAGCACCCGTATCTGGTGTTGAAAGCTTGATGGATTACGAAGTAACCTGGATGGCAACAGCTAAACAAAATGCTACAGGTACATTAGATGTGGAATTGGGATTACGTGCCCAAGTACCTGTGATGAGTCTGTGTCCATGCTCAAAAGAGATTTCAGAATTTGGCGCACATAACCAACGCTCCCATGTCACTATGGATGTAGTGCTTGACACACAAACAAAGATGACTGTTGAAGACCTCGTTGATATCGCTGAGAGTGAAGCTTCCAGTGAGTTGTGGGGATTATTAAAGCGCCCAGATGAAAAGTGGGTAACCGAGCGCTCTTACAGTAATCCGAAATTTGTTGAAGACCTAGTACGCGATGTGGCTGGGCGCCTTAAGGCTGATGAGCGTATTCATTCTTTTGTGGTTGAGGCTGAGAACTTTGAGTCTATTCACAATCACAGTGCGTTTGCTCGTATTAGCCAACAAAAATAAACGAAGTCATTCATACTTCTTTTAAAAAACTACTTTAGATTATTGCTTGCTAAATCCCAACGGGGTTTGATATCAAATGCGCCCGATTTGCTTGAGCCATTATTTTCAGCGAGTAAACGGAGTGCGCCAGCAAATGCAATCATGACGCCGTTATCGGTACATAACTCGAGTGGCGGATAGTGCACCTCAAATCCATTTCGTTTTGCCTTCTCATTGAGTGCGCTACGTAATTGCAGATTAGCCCCAACACCACCAGCAAGAACTAAGTGTTTACAGCCAGTTTGCTTGAGTGCTTTTTCGGATTTGCTGACAAGTACCGCTACCAGAGAATCAACAAAGCTTCTGGCTAGATCTGCATGAAACTGCTTGATTTCCTGCGCTTCAGTGATATTTTTTTCTGCAAATTTTTTCACTTGATTGAGAACAGCAGTCTTTAATCCAGAGAAAGAAAAGTCCAAGTCTCCCGAGTGAAGCATGGGCTTAGGTAAATCAAAAATACCACTGCGTCCTTGTTCTGCCAATCGAGAGATGGCTGCGCCACCTGGGTAATCTAAGCCCAATAATTTGGCAGTTTTATCAAAAGCTTCGCCGGCTGCATCGTCCAAGGTTTCGCCCAGAAGTTGGTATTGACCGATGCCCGATACTTTCATAAGCTGGGTATGGCCACCCGAGACGAGTAAGGCGATAAACGGAAATTGCGGGACAGTTTGACCCAATAGGGGCGAAAGTAAGTGCCCCTCAAGGTGATGAACCCCAATCGAAGGCAAATTGAGTCCTTGAGCCAGAGATTTGGCAAAGGCGCTACCCACTAGGAGAGCCCCTGCTAGACCGGGGCCTTGGGTGAAGGCCACCGCATCAATATCAGATAACTTGAGTTCAGACTGGGCTAAAGATTCGTCTAAAAGGGGTAGTACGCGGCGGATATGGTCGCGGGAGGCAAGCTCTGGGACTACACCCCCATAATCCCGGTGCATAGCAATCTGCGAGTGCAAGCCTTGCCCCAGAATGCCCTGGAACGCAGGTTTGCCCTCTTCCCAAGCGGTGGTGTTGTATAAAGCCACCCCGGTTTCATCACAAGAAGTTTCTATGCCTAAAACAATCATTTTTTTGTTTGGTCGTGCTAGAATCGCCATTCAGTTAATTTTTCGATATTTTTCGAGCATATACGAGTTAAACAAGTATGACTACAGTCCGCCTCCGCGAAAACGAACCATTTGAAGTGGCATTGCGCCGTTTCAAGCGCACCATTGAAAAAAATGGTCTTCTAACCGACTTGCGTGCCCGCGAGTTTTACGAGAAGCCAACGGCTGAACGTAAGCGCAAGAAGGCCGCAGCTGCAAAACGCCATTACAAGCGTATTCGCAGCCAAATGTTGCCTAAGAAGCTTTACTAATAGAATTTAAAAGCTCTCTTCACCGAGAAGCTTTGCAGCCCGCTGACGGTGAAACGCAGCGGGTTTTTGCTTTTTAATCGCCAGAAATAGTTAGATACTTAATACAACAGGAACTAAGCAATGAGTCTAAAAGATCAAATCACCGAAGATATGAAAAATGCTATGCGTGCAAAAGCAGTAGCACGCCTTGGGACTATTCGTCTTTTGTTGGCAGCCATTAAGCAGCGTGAAGTAGATGACCGCATCGTGCTTGATGATGCCGCTGTCATTGCCACCATTGAAAAGATGATTAAGCAGCGTAAAGATTCAATTTCTCAGTTTGAAAAAGCAGCACGTGATGATTTAGTCGCGATTGAAGCTGCTGAGATGGTGATTTTGCAAACCTATTTACCAGCGCAAATGTCTGATGCGGAAGTAGAGGCTGCAATAGCCGCAGCTGTCAGCGCTACTGCTGCTGCAGGTCCTCAAGATATGGGTAAAGTGATTGGTATTCTCAAAGGCCAATTGGCAGGTAAGGCCGATATGGGCAAAGTTTCAGGCTTGGTAAAAGCAGCACTCTCGAAGTAAGCTCGAAGTGAGCCAATTACGTAAAACAGTTTCATACTGAAAGCCCGATGGCACTTATTCCCCAATCCTTCATCGCCGATCTTCTAAATCGGGTTGACATCGTTGATGTGGTTGGGCAGCACGTAAAGTTAAAAAAAGCAGGCGCAAACTATCAAGGCTTGTGCCCATTCCATTCCGAAAAGTCACCCTCATTCTCAGTGTCACCGACAAAGCAGTTCTATCACTGCTTTGGTTGTGGTGCCCATGGTTCTGCCATTAGCTTCTTAATGGAGTACTCGGGGTTAGGTTATGTTGATGCAATTGAAGATCTAGCGCGCTCAGCAGGTCTGGATGTTCCTCGGGAGGAGCGCACCGCAAATGATGTCGCTAGACAGCAGCAGGCGATGGCTTTGAGTGAAGTGATGAGCTCAGCAGTGGATTGGTATCGCCAGCAGCTTAAAGCCAGTACGCGCGCAGTCGAGTATCTGAAGGGTCGTGGCCTCACCGGAGAAATCGCTAAACGCTATGCCTTAGGTTATGCACCAGATGGTTGGCAAGGTTTAGAGGCAGTATTTGGGAGTTATGCTAACGATGAAGTTGCCAAGACTTTACTAGAGGGCGGTTTACTGATTCAGGGTGAGCAAGCTGAAGGCGGTCAACCAGTCAAACGTTACGATCGCTTTCGCGATCGCGTGATGTTTCCGATTCGTAATCCCAAAGGCCAAACCATTGGCTTTGGTGGACGCATCTTGGATCAAGGGGAACCAAAGTATTTAAATTCTCCAGAGACGCCATTGTTTTCTAAAGGCAATACGCTGTACGGATTATTTGAAGCTAGACAAGCGATTCGTGCGCAAGAATATGTTTTGGTATGTGAAGGTTATATGGATGTGGTTGCATTAGCGCAATTGGGTTTCCCTAATGCTGTAGCGACATTAGGTACAGCTTGTACTGCAAATCACGTGCGTATGCTACTGCGTCAAACCGACAAAGTCGTATTTTCATTTGATGGTGACTCTGCTGGTCAGCGTGCTGCCCAGCGTGCGCTTGAAGCTTGCCTACCTTTGATGTCTGACGATAAAGAAATCCGTTTCTTATTCTTGCCTACAGAGCATGACCCTGATAGTTATGTCCGTGCTTACGGTGCCACTGCATTTGAAAAAGTGATTAAAGAGGCAATGTCGATTTCTAGCTTCTTCTTCAAAATTGTGAGTGAAGAGCATGAACTAACTACTCCAGAGGGTAGAGCACATACACATCATGCTGCTAAGCCCCTGTTGTTATCGATGCCGCCAATTGCCTTACGTACACAGATTTTGAGAGAGCTAGCGATTCGTACTAATACAACGCCAGCCGAGCTTGAAGCATTTTGTGGTTTGACTATAGTACCTACGCCAGTACAGCAAACTTCCTATCAGGTCAGATCACAAAACAATGCAAATACTTTTTCCAATAATGGCAATCGACAAGGCGCTCCATGGCAAGCATCTAAAGGATCTGCCAAGCGGGTCGCTACCCAAAATATAGAGCCGCCTAAAGCACCAACCGATTTAGCCGAGCAGATGTTGCGCGTATTGATTCAGTTTCCGCATTTGGGAAAAGTGCTTGATGCAAATAAGCGCTCTTTGGCATTAAAAGCTGCTGAGCAAAGATCAGAAAAAGCATTGGCCTTAATGAAGGATCTCTTAGCTCAATGTGATTTAGTGGAGATGATTCCAGGAGAAAGTGGCAAAGCTGAGACTGTCGGTGCCGGTGCTTTTGCTATGTTCCAGGATCAACTTGCCCGTAGCGAACTTGCCCCACTTTATGAGATGCTCCGAAAACGGGTAATGGACTCGGATTTGGATTTGGATGGCGCGACTGCTGACCTTGATGGCGCCTTTAAAAAGCTTGAACTTGCGCATCTAAAGCAAGAAATGACAGAAATCACTCAAAAAATGGCATCCAGCACTGCTACTGAGCAGGATCGTGCCCGTTATCGCGAATTGGGCGAAAAACTGAAATTCTCATAAGAATTTTCCTAAACGCCACTAGTAATCCTCTGAAATTGCCTCATATTTAAAGGTAATAGGGGGCTAAAAAAGTCGCAATCGACTATAATCCTCTCTTCCCAGGAAAAAACCGATTTAATTCAGCCACTTGCGCTTTATTTTGAAGTAATTTGGGGTAAGCGGACTACGGGGCTGTACTTCATCAGTCGATATCAATAACAGTAATGTGAGTAAGTGCCAACAAATGCCTAATACCAAGACAAAAAAACCAGCTAAACCAGCCGCAAAAACAGCTAAGCCAGCAGCCAAGGCAAAAGCGCCAAGCAAGACAGTGAAGGCTCCCGCTAGAGCTGCTGCAAAGCCAGCACCTAAAGCAAAACCTGCTGCTAAACCAGCAGCTAAAAAAGTAGCCGCTAAGCCGGTAGCTAAAAAAGTTGCTGCCAAACCAGTGAAACCGGTTGCTAAGCCAGCTCTGAAAGCGAAGGTTGTTGTCAAGCCAGCTGCTAAAAAAGTGGCGGCTAAGCCAGCTGCTAAAAAAGTGGCGGCTAAGCCAGCTCTGAAAGCGAAGACTCCAGTTAAACCAGTAAAAGTTTCCGTTAAAGCAGTGCCTGCGAAGCCCGTAAAAACTGAACCTGCTAAAAAGGCTAAGGCGCTAGCCGTACCGAAGGCTGATGAGCTGAAAGGTAAAAAAGCGAAAGCTGTTGAAACTGCAGTTGAGCCTGTTGAGGAAGAAAAAAAACGTGGCCGCAAAGCTAAAGTAGAAACGCCAGCAGACAATGCTGAGCCAGTTTTAACGGATCGTCAAAAAGCGCGTGAGCGTAAGGCTAAAGAGAAAGCACTCTTAAAAGAATTCGCTGCACAGCAATTAGGTACAGAAGAGCAGCAAGAGCTCCGTCGCGCCCGCTTGAAGACTTTGATCAAGATGGGTATGTCCAAGGGTTACTTAACCCATGGTGAAATGAATGACGTGATGTCAGATGAGTTATCCGATGCTGATGCATTAGAAACTTTGATTAGCTTATTAAACGACATTGGTATTACCGTTTATGAGCAGGCCCCAGATGCAGAAACATTAATTCTGTCTGATAACACCGAAGCTGCAGCTTCTGAAGAAGAGGCTGAAGAAAAGGCTGAAGCAGCTTTATCAACAGTGGATTCAGAGTTTGGTCGTACAACGGATCCAGTTCGCATGTATATGCGTGAGATGGGTACAGTCGATTTGTTAACTCGCGAAGGCGAGATTGTGATTGCGAAGAAGATCGAAGCCGGCCTTAAGGATATGGTGATGGCTTTGGCTGCTTGCCCAGTAACGATTGCAGAAATTTTAAGCAACGTTGACAAGATTGCTAGCGGTGAGATGGAGATAGACCAGTTTGTAGATGGGCTAGTAGATCCTAATGCTGAAGATATTAAGCTTGGGCCAGAAGAGCCAGAAGTTGACCCAGACGCTGAAGTAAGCGAAGAAGAGGGTGAAGATGAAGGTGGTGGTGCCGCCGCAACGGCCAATGCTAAACAGCTTGAAGAGCTAAAGCAAATCTCATTAGAGAAGTTTGCAATTGTTCGCACACAAGCTGACAAAATGCGCCGTGCCTTTGATAAAGACGGTTATAACTGTCCTGCTTACATTAAGGCGCAAGACTTAATTCGTGGTGAGTTACTTGGTTTCCGTTTAACAGCCAAGAGTGTTGAAAAGTTATGTGACACCATGCGCTCCCAGGTTGATCAAGTATGGAAACTTGAGCGTGGCATGGTTAGTCTGTTAGTGGACAAAGTAGGTGTAAACCGCGGAGAAGTATTAAAAGACTTCCCTAAGATGTCTATGAATCTTACTTGGACTGACAAATTACTCAAAGAAAACAAGCCCTATACCGCACTCTTACAGCGTAACGTACCTGCGATTCAAGAACTACAACAGAAGTTAATTGATATCCAGACTCGCGTAGTGATTCCACTTCCAGAATTAAAAGAAGTAAACAAGCAGATGATTGCCGGTGAGAAGCGCGCTCGTGAAGCTAAACGTGAAATGACCGTAGCGAACTTGCGTTTGGTAATCTCTATTGCCAAGAAATACACTAACCGTGGTCTGCAGTTCTTAGATTTGATTCAAGAAGGCAATATTGGTTTGATGAAGGCGGTAGATAAGTTTGAATACCGTCGTGGTTACAAGTTCTCTACCTATGCAACTTGGTGGATTCGTCAGGCGATTACCCGTTCAATTGCTGACCAGGCGCGTACGATTCGTATCCCAGTTCATATGATTGAGACGATCAATAAGATGAACCGTATTAGCCGTCAGATCTTGCAAGAAACTGGTCATGAGCCAGATGCTGCAACTTTGGCGCTGAAGATGGAGATTCCGGAAGACAAGATTCGTAAGATCATGAAGATTGCTAAAGAGCCAATCTCTATGGAGACGCCAATTGGTGATGATGAAGATTCTCATTTAGGAGATTTCATTGAGGACGGTAACACCTTGGCACCAGCTGAAGCGGCATTACACGAGTCTATGCGTGATGTGGTGAAAGATGTGCTGGATTCATTGACGCCACGTGAAGCAAAAGTATTGCGTATGCGTTTTGGTGTTGAAATGAGCACAGACCATACTCTTGAAGAAGTGGGTAAACAGTTTGACGTCACCCGTGAGCGTATCCGTCAGATTGAAGCTAAGGCCCTCAGAAAAATGCGTCACCCAAGCCGTAGCGACAAACTCAAGACCTTCCTCGAAGAGGATTGATTCAAGGCTACTTAGGGGTCGTGAGCTCTTTAGATAAAAGGGTTCACGATTTGTAGTCTCTTATCGATCATTTGTCGATGGTGCATATCCTCTGAATACAGCGTCTCACAGCCCGCCTGTAGGGCGGCTGCAATAATCATTGAGTCGTAATGGTGGTATCCATATCTTCTGGATACAGCTAGCCCAGTTTCAAATGTCTCTACATTGAGCGGCCTGATATTGAATATGGATATGAATAGGCTTAGAAACTCATCCAGCTCAATGTTAGATATTTTAATTTTTCTAAGGCTTGCGGATGTAAATTCACTGAGAACTTGAACGCTAATTACATTAGATTGCTGTAGATTTGAGCTAACCCAATCTGCTTTTTTTGAATCTGATGAAAGTAAATACAGCAATGTATTAGTGTCAAAAAATATTTTCTTAGCGTTCATTTAATTCGGATCTATCAAAGTGAAAATCAGCGGGTATGCGACCGCGAAATTTTCTCAGACCATCAATCCTATCTTGCAGAGAAGGTTTCTTCTTTATTTGAAAATGTTTTTTATCGGCAACGTGAACCTCAATGTCATCACCTTCTTTGAGTTTTAAATAGTCAACCACCTGGGTGGGTAGGCGGATGGCTAAACTATTCCCCCATTTAGATACGATCATGATCTGCTCCCCTAAGATATACATATAATAATGTATATCTAAACACAATGGAATGACTTGCATGGGGTCTTATGGGGCATGATTACGGTAGATCCTTCAATTACAATGAAAGATTAGGGCCCATAGCTCAGTTGGTTAGAGCAGAGGACTCATAATCCTTTGGTCCCAGGTTCAAGTCCTGGTGGGCCCACCAGCAATATCAATGACTTAGTGTGAGAGCGCTAGGTCATTTTTCATTGATGTGTAGTCGGTATGTAGCTAATATCGCCACTAAAGATATTTGGCTCTAGCTTGGAGCAATCAACTACTTGTTGCCCCTGTTTTATAAGCGCTCAGTGACTACTTTCGGCCAATAGAAGCCGATAGACTAGAGTCCTTTAATCGGCGGTTCGATTCCGCCCCGGGGCGCCGAAAAATACTAAAACCACCTCTGGGTGGCTCTTTCATTTGTTTTGATCTCGAAATAAGTGTAAGCTTTAATCAGCAATATTGCTAATTCCATAATTATTTTATGGACTACAACAACCGGAGAAGTTATATGACAAGTATTCGTAGGATCCTTTCCTTGCTAATTTTGGGATTAGTCATTTTTAGTTTTGGCGCTAGTGCGGCAGATGCCCCTAAAAAGCCATCTGGCACACTAAGTATTAATGAGACCCAATTTGCTTTGATTATTGGCGGCAGTACTGGTGGTGGTGTACTTACCTATCAAGGGAAGCAGTACCCATTTAAGATTAGTGGAATGAGTCTTGGTGCCAATGTGGGGGCATCTAAATTATCCGCAAGTGGTGAGGTATATGACTTAAGCGATATATCTAAGTTTTCTGGCACTTTTACCAAATTAGAGAGTAGCATCACATTGGGCGGTGGCGTTGGTGGTACCGTCCTTAGAAATGAAAATGGCGTCATCATGCGCCTAGTCAGTACTTCTCAAGGCCTTCAGCTTAACCTTAGCGCCAGTGGTGTTACCGTAAAGCTCGATAAGTGATGAAGTTAAACATCTTGAGCCCTAGTTATCCCCCGGGGCCACCAAGAATCACTAAAACCACCTTCGGGTGGTTTTTATTTAGCCAATAGGTAAATAGTTTGATGGTTCATGTATTAGGGGTTTTACGACAATTGGATGGTCCTCAGTCATATTGCTAGGGGATAAACTGCACTAAAAAATAGGTGATAATCCCTTATAGTTTTTGGGTATATTTAATATGTGATGGTTTTTTAGCATTCAAAAGCCACTTTTGTATAAAACCGCTTTTTTGGATTGGGTGCGCTGTATGGCATTAGATGGACTTATCGTCTGTGAACAATGCGATTTACCGCAGTTGGAGGCTCCCTTAGAGTCTGGTGGCAAGGCATTTTGTAGTCGTTGCGGCAATGTTTTATATCGTCTTCAAGCAGATGGTCTGAGGCGCAGTTTGATATTTTCGCTGACTGCAGCCGCATTATTTTTGATCTCGAACTCTTTTCCGATTGTCAGTATTGATTCGCAGGGTCTAACCAATTCAACTACCTTACTCGATGCAGCGGATCGGCTGGTTAAGGATGGCATTCCTAGTATTGCAGTACTCGTGTTTGCAACTACCTTTTTAATGCCCGCGCTGGAAATTATGGCATTGATCTATTTGCTCTTGCCATTACATTTTGGGCGTCTCCCGCCTGGACTTCCTTTTGCTTTTAGATTGGTACATCTTGTCAAGCCTTGGGCGATGATTGAGGTGTTTATGTTGGGCCTTTTGGTAACGATTTCTAAGCTCAACGCCTTGGCCACAGTGAAACCAGATATTGGTTTATTTTCTTTTGTTTTACTCATGTTTATGGTCACTGCTGCGTCAGCAAATTTTGATGCCCGGAGTTTTTGGAAGCAGGTAGATGAACTACAAGAGCTGCAGGTGAATTTATGTTGACTGCAGCCTCAAAAGGGATTATCGGCTGTGATGACTGTGGTTTTGTGCAGCGCATTCCGTCGACCTCGACACAGTTAAAGTGTTTTCGCTGTGCGGCCACTATGCATGCTCGAAAGACTAATAGTATTAGCCGTACTTGGGCCCTCGTAATTGCTGCCTATGTATTAATTATTCCTGCCAATTTAATGCCGGTAATGGCAACGGGCTCACTCTTTGGTACTGAAAAAGATACGATTTTTGGTGGGGTTATTTATTTATGGACCTCAGACTCTGAAGTATTGGCTATGATCTTATTCACCGCCAGTATTATTATTCCGTTTGCAAAGCTATTTAGCTTAAGTTTTTTGTTGATTTCTGTGCAAATCCGGTCAACCTGGAAGCCTAAGCTACGGGCAAAACTCTATCGGGCAGTCGAGGCCATTGGGCGCTGGTCCATGATTGATGTTTATGTTGCGACCATGCTGACTGCTCTCGTACAATTTGGTAGCCTCATGTCCATTCGAGCAGGCGCTGGCGCCATCGCTTTTGCTACTGTAGTGGTGTTAACTATTTTTGCTGCAAAGAGTTTTGATCCTCGGCTCATTTGGGATGCTGCGGATCGTCAAAAGAATAATGACCATTTAGCTGAGAAATGACATGTCTGATTTATCACCAGGGCCTAGACCCTCAGATTTACCCTCTGCAGTTGCGCAAGCTAAGCAATCTTGGACACTGCAAATCATTTGGATTATTCCCATTATTGCTATTTTGGTTGGGTTGGGCTTGCTGTATAAGTCGATAGCAGATCGTGGGCCGACCATTACTGTGTCATTTAATTCGGGCGATGGCTTAGTTGCAGGTAAAACCCTTGTTAAATTTAAGGATGTCAACATTGGTTTAGTGAAGACAGTCATTTTGTCTAAAGATCACCAGCAAGTGATTGCAACGATTGCGCTGAATAAAGATGCGGCAGATTTTGCCAAAAAAGATACGCGTTTTTGGATTGTGCGTCCGCGTATTACTGCTGCTGGAGTCTCAGGCTTGAGCACTTTATTAGATGGGCCTTTTATTGCCGCTGATTTGGGGAAATCAGACGATAAAAACGACGATTTTACAGCACTAGAAGTTCCTCCGATCTTAACAGGCGATATTCCTGGTAGGCAGTTCATATTAAGAGCTCCCACTTTAGGGTCTCATGGTATTGGTACACCAGTCTATTTTCGTAGTCTCGCTGTGGGTCAAGTGGTTGCTTATGATCTGGATAAGGATGGTAAGAATATTTCGATTCGTGTATTTATTAATGCACCCTATGATCAATATGTGACCAACGACACACGCTTTTGGAATGCCAGTGGTATTGATGTGAATCTCGATGCAACGGGTATTCACGTACAGACAGAATCATTAGTGGCGGTGCTCGTGGGCGGCATTGCTTTTGAGTCACCGTATCATTCGGATTCCAAACCGAATCGTACTGATATCAATCCCTCTCCAAGCGCTCAAACTCAAATTGAGAAGGCTGTCTCCTTCGGTTCTGAACGCGCCAAAACAGATACGGTATTTATGATTGCGCCGTCACGGACGGCTGCGATGAAGCAACCCGATACCCGCTCTCAGCGCTTTGTGCTGAACTTCAAACAATCGGTGCGCGGATTATCGGTGGGTGCCCCGGTAGAGTTTAGGGGGGTCACTATTGGTGAGGTCGTTAGCATTGAAACTGCTATGGATCCAAAGACCTTTGAGGTAATTCAACCTGTTGAAATCTTTGTATTTCCCGATCGTCTTAAAGTACGTGATATAAAAACAGGCGTTTTATTACCCCCCCCAGAGAATGAGATAGCTCGATTGAAGGAGCTGATTAAGAGGGGCTTTCGCGCTCAAATGCGCACTCTTAGTATTTTATCTGGCCAACAATATATTGCCTTAGATCTTTTCCCAGATGCACCATCCTACACCTTTAATCCATCCAAGTACCCACCCGAGTTACCAGTTATCGCTGGCGATCTTGAGAACGCGGAAAGGACCATCGGCAATGTACTCAAAAATACCGATCGTATTGTTAAAAAACTGGACGAACAAACTATTCCCGAGCTTGATAAAACACTAAAGAATGTCAATGCGCTTACCGATAGCAATTCCCCTTTGGTAACGGATATGCGTGATTCCATGCGAGAGTTAACCAAAGCGGCAACTTCAATAAAAACGTTAACAGACATGTTGGATCAACAGCCGCAATCCCTGATATTTGGTAAACCTGCAGAGGAAACTAAGAAATGAGATCGCTCCTTACTTCTTTACTATTAGCTCTGATATTGGTGGGTTGCAGTTCACCAAAAACATCCTATTACAAAATGAGTTCAGCTCCTATCCCAACGATGTCGGAGGCGGATGGCAAAATTCGTCTGATGGTTGGTCCAGTGAGTGTTCCCGAAAGAATGGACCGCCCGCAATTGGTCGTGCAAAGTAGCGGTAATGAGGTACAGATTTATGAGTATCAGCGTTGGGCTGGATCCTTGAAAGGTGATATTGCACGGGTAGTTAGTGCAAGTCTAGCGCGTGACTTAGGCACTCCTAATGTGTGGAGTTTTTCAGATAGTACCTCGACTAATTTTGATTATCAAATCTTGCTTGATGTGCAAAACATAGAGAGTAGCCTTGATTCTGGTGTAGTGGTCGATGTATTGTGGACCATTAAACCAGCCAGCGATAAAAATAAAGCGCTAGTAAAAAATGCCAACCCTAATTCAGATACAGCACCTAAATCCCAAACCATCATGGGTCGCTCTTTAGTTAGTGAAGCGACAAGCGGTCCCGGGCTTGATGCTCTTGTTGCTGCGCAAAGTAAAGCTTTTGCAAGGGTTGGCGGAGAAATTACGCAATTGATGCGCCGTTAGTAAGCGAATCACTGGATTTATTGAAAGTAATGTATTCATATATCTTCATAACAAATTGCTTAAGGAATAATGATGAAACAAAAACACCAGCAAAACGTTTTGCCCTAACTGTTACATCGACGGGTTGAAATCAAGGTCGTTAGCTGCCGTCCAGAAAAGTAAGCGTTACTTAAAGTAACGCTTACTCACCCAAAGTACTTTGGAGCAACGAAGTGTTAGATGATTGTTCCAAAAATCCTTTGGTTTTGAAAACCAAAGACCGAGAGACCACTTTCTTTAAATCCATGAATTTGCTTACACATTTGCTTGAACACCGAGACTGACAACCCGCAGACCCCCTGTTTATATGGGTCTACTCACGGCTTCTGCTCTCATAATCCTTTGGTCCCAGGTTCAAGTCCTGGTGGGCCCACCAATGAAATCAACGACTTAGGGAGAAATTCCTAAGTCATTTTTCTTTAATGTGTAGTCGGTGGGTAGAAAATATAACCGCTAGACCCCAATAGATATATGGCTCAAGTCCTAGTGGACTCACCAAGAGATTTTTTAACTATCTTCGTTTAAGATTTGCTAAATTAGTGCCCAATCAACTTATTTAGAGAAAAAGGAAGCCTCATGAAAACCAAATTACTAAGTCTCATTGCAGCATTGGCATTGGCCGCTTGCGCTGCCCCCGTGACTCAACAGGAAATTGCACAAGCCAAATTTCCACCTCAACCCAATCAAGCAGCAGTGGATAAAGAGGTTAATACTTACCTTAAGTCTGCTATGAATAACCCCGATATGGCAAAAAAAGAATGCTCACCTCCACGTAAAGCTTGGGCTAGGGCGCTAGCTTTTGAGACTCCAAAGTTTGGTTGGATGGTGGTTTGCGATGTCAATGCAAAAGAGAAATCAGGTGGCGATGGCCCTATGAAAACCTATATGTTCTTGTTCACCACAAATGGCAATTTCTCATATGACTCAGCTTCTTTTGGGAATATCAACAACAATGTGCAGTTCTTGGATTTAATTAAGTAAGCTGAAATATCTGATCAATAAAACTACCCAAATGAACTGACCCCCATAAGTTGGACATCAAGTCTAACCAAGGGGGTTTTTTTATGAGCAAGCACAGTACGCAGCTCAAGCAGTAATGCGCAGCTCACCATGCAGTTGGCGAATTTGCACTTCATCGCATTGGTAAGATTGATCCAAATTGTTGTATTTTTGCCGTATGACACAGGCGGCTAACAGGCTTAGTGCTGAAACTGATAGAACCAATAAGGTTCTATTGAATGAAATCTCCAAATAATTATGAAATTAACAACATACTGGTAACACCATGCCCCATCAGGGGGCCGAATTCTTTCTAATACTTTCCACTAAAGACTTCGTCACATTAGGATCAGCACCATTGCCCCAGCTTGCTCTTATGTAATTTGAAATCTCCAAAATCTCTTCATTGTTTAAGTTGGCTGCATAAGACGGCATCGCAATGTAACCATCGCGTTGCTTGATACCATCAATCATGACCTTAATAATGTTGTCTGGTTTTTCAGCCATGACTACCGGGTTTCCGGCGAGCGGCGGAATAACATTCGTGATCCCTCTACCGGAGGACTGATGACAGCCGCTGCAATTATCGATATATAGCTTGGCGCCCTGAAGATGCGTTGCATCCACTTTTTTACGATCCTCAGAGAGCTTGGAGCTAGCGGGGATAGTTTTGAGGTAAGTGCCCATCGCTAATAAATCAGCATCCGTCATTTTGCTAGTGCTGTTGTGAACTACTTCCGTCATTGGACCTAATACGCTGGTTTTATCCTTGAAAGAACCTGTTTTTAAGTAGCTTGCAATATCTTCCGCTGACCACTTACCGAGACCTGTCAATGGATTTGAGGTGATGTTCAGGGCGTACCAGCCATCAATCACAGAGCCTGTGTAAGCCTTCGAGTTTTTAATGGCTCCCATTAAGTTACGAGGGGAGTGGCAAGAGCTGCAATGACCTAGGCCTTCGACTAAATAAGCCCCGCGATTCCATACAGCAGATTGAGCAGGATCCAGTTTATAAACACCTGCTCTAAAAAATAATTCACGCCACACAATCATGCTGGTGCGAATATTGAATGGGAAGTCCAGATTATTGACTACAACCTTATTAGAAACTGCTGGTAGGGATCTCAAGTAATCATAAATTTTGTCTGAATCTGCTCTGGTGACTTTGGTATAGGCTTCAAATGGCATAAAAGGATAAAGATCCTGACCCTTTTTGTTTACTCCGTTATGCAAGACGCGAAAAAAATCATCTTTGGTGTAGGCGCCGATACCGGTTTCCATGTCTGGCGTAATATTTGGTGTCAGCATGTAGCCAAATTGGTTGGACATTTTGAGGCCACCAGCAAAGGGTTTACCACCTGGTGCGGTATGGCAAGAAACGCAATCTCCTGCGATAGCTAAATAGGCGCCGTCTTTTACAGCATCATTAGCAAGGGCATTAACAGAGGAGAATGCAACCACTGCACAAAAAAAAGGACTTTTGAATCTGCTGACAAAAGTAGATAAAGTGCCGATCATTGAACTGACCCTTACGATATTTAAAATAATTTGATCTTAATTTCTAGTTAAAACTATGTAAAAACTATACCCAAATTTATAACATGGTTATTTCATTATTGTAAATTGATTGAATTTTCTTTGCACTAACTTAGTGCAGGATACCCCTAAGGCCTAATTGAAACGGCCACTACAAAGGCGATCCTTCATGAACCGCTGTCATCTTTTTGACATAAGTAATAATTATAAATTATCATTCTAATTTTTCGCATCTTAGCTAAACCCAAGACTCCTTCCTAAAGAAAGCCCCCTAGGTTATGTTTATGGCGGGAGGTCTGATAAGGAATTTAAATCCACATGAAAGATCTCAATCTCCCATATCCTCGAATTGGTCTTGTTCTGCAGGGAGGGGGCGCATTAGGGTCGTATCAAGCTGGGGTACTTGAAGGTTTGAATAAAAAAGGTATTCATCCCAATGCACTAGCTGGGGTTTCAATTGGGTCACTCAATTGCGCCGTCATAGCTGGAAATGCCCCAAAAGATCGTGTAGAAAAATTAAAAGGGTTTTGGGAAACCATTTGCCGCAATCCATCTCCACTAGCCCAGTTTTTGATGTTTGCTGACAAGATGTATGCAGCTAGCCCAATCGGTATGCATATGCTCGATAACACTTATATTGAAAAAATGTTTGGGTCAGCTGCAGCATCCAATGCAATTATGGGCGGTCAACAAAACTTTTTTGTACCTAAACCTTTTGCACCTGGTTTAGGCAGTCCAGCTGACGTTAGCTTTTACGACACCTCCCCCATGATTGTAACTCTTGAAAAATTTTGTGATTTTGACAGAATTAATGACCACAAATCTATGCGAGTTTCAGTGGGTGCGACAAATGTACGAACTGGAAATTTTGTTTATTTTGATAATACCGAGATGAAGTTAGGGCCTAAGCATTTTCTGGCTTCGGGATCACTTCCACCCGGATTTCCCGCGGTTGAAATCGATGGCGAATTTTATTGGGATGGTGGATGTGTGTCCAATACACCCCTTGAACATATTTACACCCTTAACAACCTATCTTTAGAAGATTCTCTCGTTTTTCAGATTGATTTATGGAGTGCCGCGGGCGAGCTTCCGACGAATATTTTTGAGGTGATGGAGCGACAGAAAGATATTCAATACTCCAGCAGAACACGTAGTGGTACCAATAGTATTAAAGAAAAGCAAAAATTGCGCAAATTCTTATCAGATACTTTGGAGCATGTACCCGACTCTGTTAAGAACCAGGACCCGTGGTTCTCCGAATTACAACGTGAAGCGTATTCAAGAAAAGTTAATTATATCCAGTTGATTTATCAAGATAAACCTAGCGAAGGTCACTTCAAGGATTACCAATTTAGTTTTGAGACGATGCAAATGCATTGGGAGGCAGGGCTTAAAGATATTCTCGAAACGCTTTCAAATCCACAGTGTCTCGAGTTACCTCCCGATGGAGAAAACTATAAGGAATATGATTTTCACAGAGCCCAAAAAACCGACAATACTTTAAACAGGAAAAAGAAATGAAGATTGCAGACATTCGCAAAAATGCCTATTCGATGCCTTTTGTCAGTCCCGCCTACCCAAGGGGTCCTTACCACTTTGTCAATCGGGAATTCTTCATCATCACTTATAGAACGGACCTAGACGCCTTAAGAGCAATCGTTCCTGAGCCTTTGACAGTGAACGATCCGTTGGTCAGTTTTGAATTTATTAAAATGCCCGATTCTTCTGGTTTTGGCGATTACACCGAAAGTGGTCAAGTAATCAATGTCATTGATGCTGACGGTAAACCTGCTAGTTATACCCATATGATGTTTTTGGATGACTTGGCACCTATTGCTGGGGGAAGAGAGTTATGGGGATTTCCGAAGAAGCTGGCATTTCCTAAATTAAGAATCGAGTCGGATACGTTGGTGGGTACTTTGGATTACGGCCCCATCAGAGTCGCCACAGGAACCATGGGTTTTAAATTTCAAACCTTGGATATTGCTCAAGAGCAAAAAAAGCTTTCCGAAACCCCTGGTTACTTGCTCAAAATTATTCCCCACGTAGACGGCACACCTAGAATTTGTGAGTTAGTGCGCTATTTTAGTCAAAATGTCACGGTTCATGGTGCCTGGACTGGCCCTGCAAGATTAGAATTATTTCACCATGCATTAGCGCCCATAGCCGATTTACCAGTGCTTGAAGTTGTTGCTGCAAAACACCTCATGTGTGATCTCACCCTGGGTTTGGGTGAAGTTGCTTTTGATTACCTAGCTTAATCCAATCCCTTTTCATTTTTCCCGGAGATAAGAATGTCTTTAAAAAATAAAGTTGCCCTGATTACTGGATCTGCCAGCGGTATTGGTAAGGAATGTGCCATCAAGTTATCAGCAGCGGGCGCGGCCGTTGTGATTGCCGATCTCAATTTAACAGATGCTCAAAAAGTTGCAGATGAGATTAACCAGGGTGGTGGTAAGGCAATTGCTATCGCCATGGATGTGACTAATGAAGAGATGGTGAATGCAGGCATCGATGAAACGGTAAAAAAGCTAGGCAGTATTGATGTGCTCGTATCCAATGCCGGCATTCAAATTGTTCACCCCATCGAGGATTATCCCTTTGCTGAGTGGAAAAAAATGATGGCAATTCATTTGGACGGCGCATTTCTCACCACCAAGGCTGCAATCAAGCATATGTATGACAGTGGCAGAGGCGGGTCAATCATTTATATGGGCTCAGCTCACTCGCATGAGGCATCCAAACTAAAAGCGGCCTATGTGACTGCGAAACATGGCTTGCTTGGTTTGTGTAAAACGGTTGCTAAAGAAGGCGGCCCAAGAAAGGTGCGTGCCAATGTGGTTTGCCCTGGGTTTGTGATGACACCTTTGGTTGAAAAACAGATACCTGAGCAAGCAAAAGAGCTGGGCATTAGTGAAGCGGATGTAGTAAAAAATGTGATGCTAAAAGAAACCGTTGATGGAGAATTTACTACTGTTGACGATGTAGCAAACACAGTAGTATTCCTCGCTGGATTCGAGACCAATGCCATCACTGGTCAATCGATTCTTGTCAGTCATGGGTGGTTTATGCAGTAAGGTGTGTTGCGCTTTTATTTAATGAATACCCAACTAAACTAAATTGTCATTTTGTATTTAATGGTTGATCCGCTATATGCCGTTGCCTAGAAATTTAAGGCTCTCAGTAACCCTTCTCGCCAGCACTGGTTTGCTGGCGGGTTGTTTTATGGTGGGCCCTGATTTTACAAGGCCAGCGTCGAAGGCAGTGGACCGATATCAGACCACAACGCAAACCGAATTTACGGAATCATTGGGTGAAAACTCGAATAAAATTCTGGATCCAGTGGAGTGGTGGAAGAGTTTTAATGACCCAACACTCAACGCCTTGCTTAAAGAGGCTGCTGCTCAAAACCTCTCGCTGCAACAAACTGCTTTAAGAATCTATCAGCTACAAGCGCAACTCGGTGTGAGTGATGCAGCTATCTTACCAACAGTTGCATTGAGTGGTTCTACTGCCAGTACCCGTAATAGTAATTTGCAAGAAATTACCAATAGCCCAAGTAATTTAACCTTTAATAACGTCGTAGTGCAACTCAATTGGGAGTTGGATTTTTGGGGTAAGGCTAGGCGAGGTATTGAAAGCTCTTTAAATTCGTATTTATCTAGTGTGGCTGCTTTTTATTCAGCGGATGTGTCTTTAACTGCGGATGTCGCGAATACCTATATTAATATTCGCAACAATGAGGAGTTAATTGCAGTCGCCAATGCGAATCTTGCCCTGCAAAAGGAAAGTTTACGGATTGCAGGCGCTCGTTTTAAATATGGTGCAACATCAATGTTGGATCTCAGTCAGGCTCAGGCGCAATATGAGCAGACCAAAGCGCAGATCCCCGCTTTGATCGCTAACCTCAAGAAAACACAAAATGCAATGAGCATTTTATTGGGTGAGCCACCCGATTACTATGAAAAGAAGTATGGTAATACCAAGGGCTCACTCAAGCCACCCAATGAATTAGGTGTGGGGATGCCAAGAGATTTATTGCGTCGTCGTCCAGATATCCTGCAAGCAGAATTTTTTGCAGCATCCCAATCTGCTTTGATAGGTGTCAATAAGGCCTTGCTGTATCCCACTTTTACCCTAGGCGGTACCTTTGGTTATGCAACCTCAAATTTTGGCGGCACGAGCCCAGGAAGTTTATTTAGCTGGAGTAATAACACCACCGGCATTTCCGCAGGACTTTATTTACCGTTGTTTTATCGAGGCGCATTGGTAGATCAGGTGCGTGTCCAGGATGCTGTGTTTCAGCAAAGTATTTTGGCGTATCAAAATCTGGTCTTGAATGCGCAAAAAGAGGTTGAGGATTCGCTAGTGGCGATTTCAACCTCGAAAAGTGCTGTAGAGGATTACAGCCGCGCCGTGATTGCTGCTAAGAGTGCCGCTGATATGGCCTTAGGACGCTACATAGCAGGTCAAAATGACTACAACACGGTGATTATTGCTCAGCAATCCTTATTGAGCATACAAAACTCTTTAGTGCAAACCAAATCGAATGAGCTGGTTGGCTATGTTGGCGCATTTAAGTCGCTCGGTGGCGGCTGGTCTGCGGAAATGACGCCGCCTAAATTACCTGATGTGATGGTTGCCGAGATGACCGACCGAACAGATTGGGGTAAGGTACTCACAAAGACTGGTGAACCGTTTAATGTTCAAGCTGGCAAGCTAGTTTTGCCAAATCAATCGCTACCCGCTGAAGGGGTAACGCCAATGAAATCAACAACACCGACTCAGGGAAGTGCTGCGCCATGAAAGACCTCTTACTAAAAGCCAAACTTTTACTAACGGAACTATGGGGCCATCTGCGGCCTTTGTGGACTTCATTATTGTCACGTTGGAATGCTCTGTTAACAAAGTTAAGTACAGTTGATATCCCGTTCCTGAAAAAGAAGCTGTCACCAAGGACTATTGGCATAGCCATCGTCGTATTGATTGCAATCATTGCTCTGATCTTCCTTAAATCCTGCGGTAAAACTACGACAAAACCACCAATACCAGTCACTACCGCCCTGCCACTCTCTCAGGAAATCCGCAGTTTTGCCACTTCTGATGGCGTGGTTGATCCTTTTCTTACCGTCAACCTAGATGCCCGAGTTAAAGGCTACCTCACCAAAATTGGGTTTGCAGATGGCGCCATGGTGAAAAAGGGTGATCTGTTGTTTGTGATTGAACAGGACCAATATATCCAAGAAGTGAATTTTAAAAAGGCTATTTACGACGAAGCAAAAATAGAATATGGGCGTCAAAAATCGTTGCTGAAAGAAAACGCGACCTCTCAAGCAGCTGTAGACAAAGCTTTATCCCAGTATCAGCAGTCCGAGGCGAGCTTAACGCTCGCAAAGATCAATTTAGGCTATACCGAAATTAGAGCGCCATTTGATGGACTAATGGGTCGGCACTTATTAGACGTCGGCACGTATTTAGACACCACTTCAAAAGGGGTGAAGTTGGCAACGATCCAACAGATTTCACCTATATACGTTTATTTCTCAGTCAATGAGCGTGATTTCTTGAAGTTTGAGGAAATCGATAAAAATGCAGATAAGAAGTCTAATGTGAATACCTTGCCAGTGTTTGCTGGGCTACAAAATGATAAAGGCTATCCTCATGAAGGAGTCCTTGATTATGCGGCCAATTTAATCTCCACAGAAACCGGATCCCTGCAGTTACGAGGCATCTTCAAAAATGAGGACAGTACATTAATACCTGGCCTGTATGCGCGTGTCATGGCGCAATATGGCAAACCAAGACAGGCTTTATTGGTTCCTGTAACTGCCACCTTGAATGATCAAGTGGGAGATTATGTTTATGTCTTAGATGAAGCAAAGCGGGCGCAACGTCAGCCGATTAAGCTTGGACAGCGTTTCGAAAAGTATGTTGAAGTTACGGAAGGCTTGACTGCCTCAAGCCAAGTGGTAATTAATGGCTTCATTAATTTGAGCGTCAACCAAGTGACTAATCCCAAAGCGGTAACGCTTGAAGCAATGATCCTCAAATAATCATGCTCTCTAAATTTTTTATCGAACGGCCAGTAATGGCCAATGTGATTGCGCTGCTGATGGTGCTGATCGGCGGAGTCTCTATTTTTGGCTTGCCGATTTCGCAATACCCGAACATCGTACCGCCCACCATTCAGGTCACCACGAGCTATCCTGGCGCCAGTGCTACTTTGGTACAGCAATTGGTAGCCAGCAATATTGAAACTCAGGTAAATGGTGTGGAAGGCATGCTCTATATGGAGTCGTCTTCTACGGATACTGGTAATTACACGCTGACCGTCACGTTTCAAGTGGGCACCGATCCTGACATCGCTCAAGTGAACGTGCAGAACCGAGTAGCAATCGCGCTGCCTGCACTGCCGCAAGCCGTTCAAAAGCAGGGAGTCACCACTAAAACACAGTCCACGGCGATTTTGCAGTTTGTCACCCTGACCTCTACCAATCCTGAGCATGATGGATTATTTTTAAGTAATCTTGCAAACCTCCAATTACAACAGCGCTTAGCTCGCATACCTGGTGTAGCAGCAGCCAATGTGTTTGGTGTGGGAAATTACAGTATGCGGATATGGCTAGATCCTGCTCAGATGAAGATGCGCAATCTTGTGCCAAGCGATGTAATCGCCATGATTAATAAACAAAACATATTACTGACTGCAGGTCAGACAGGATCACCCCCTACACCGCTTGGCCAAGATTTCCAATTAACACTGAATGTGACCAGTGCCATGACGACGCCAGAGCAGTTTGGCAGAATCGTTGTGAAGACGGGCAGTAAATCCGATATTACCTATTTACGGGATATTGCCAGAATTGAAATGGGCAGCCAAAACTACACCCAGATCTTTAAAATCGATGAGAGTCCCGCGGGCGGAATAGCCATATATCAAATGCCAGGTGCTAATGCTTTAGCAGTAGCTCAAGCTGTTCGAGGGGAGATGGAAAAAATCGCTAAGACACTTCCCAAGGGGGTTTCTTGGGATATTCCGTTTGACACCACCATGTTTGTACAGGCATCTATTAGTGAAGTGTATAAAACCCTTTATGAAGCCGGTATCTTAGTTTTAATTGTGATTTTAATATTCCTGCAAAACTGGCGGGCTACCTTAGTGCCCGCTACGACTGTGCCCGTCACGATTATTGGTGCCTTTGCCGCTATGGCAGCATTGAGTTTTTCGATTAACCTCATGACCTTGTTTGCGATTGTGTTGTGTATTGGTATTGTGGTCGACGATGCGATTGTGGTGGTTGAGGCGGTCTCCAAGAAAATTGAAGATGGTGAAGCTCCTAGGCAAGGTGCAATTGATGCCATGACCCAATTAATGGCTCCCATTATTGGAATTACCTTGGTGTTGATGGCAGTGTTTATTCCTGCTTCCTTTATTTCAGGCATCACTGGCCAAATGTACCGCCAATTTGCTTTGGTGATTGCAGCTACCGCATTAATTAGCGGTATTAATGCAATTACTTTAAAGCCAACTCAATCTGCGCAGTATTTAAAGCCCGTTGATCCAAATAAGGTCAAAAATAAGTTTTATCAAAAGTTTGATGAATACTTTAATCGCCTCGCTACTTGGTATGAGCGTCAACTACATAAGTTGATGGACAATCGTAAAAAGGCAGTCTTATTTGGCACTGCGGTCATTGCTACATCTCTCATTGGTCTTTCTCTCACACCTTCGGGATTTATTCCAAACGAGGATCAAGGTTATCTACTCGTTTCAGTGACCTTGCCTGACGCTGCATCCTTGGAAAGAACCGAAGAGGGGATGAAAAAAGTGGTTGCAGTTCTGGAAAAGATCCCTGGCGTTGACCGGTCAGTAGTCATTGGCGGTATGAATCTAATCAACAACAGTACTGTTCAGTCGAATTCGGGGGGACTCTATGTCATTCTGAAGCCTTGGGATGAACGTGGCAAAGGTGAGGGCTTACGCGATATCTATATCGCGATGAATGAAGGTTTGAAGCAGGTGCAAGAGCTCAAATCTGTTGTACTTTTACCACCCGCTATTCCAGGTCTTGGCCTTTCCGGAGGCTTCTCAATGAGACTCATGTTGACTGATGGCAGTAATAATTTTACAAAATTGGATGCGGCCACGAAGCAATTTATTAGTGAAGCGCAAAAATTTCCAGAGGTCATGACGGCCTTTACGCCATTTCAAAATGATGCTCCCCAACTTAAGCTTACATTCAATGTTGGCCGTGCTGAAACGGTAGGTGTTGCGATTGGGGATGCCTATGATGTGTTGCAGTCCTATGTTGGCTCCACCTACGTCAATCAATTCTTTAAGTACGGTCAAACCTATCAGGTATATGTGCAGGCTGATGGGAAGTACCGGATGACTCAGGATCAGATAAGTCGTTTGTATGTCAGAAATAAGATCGGCGATATGGTCCCCCTAGGATCTTTTATCGACATTGAAGAAGTCAACGGACCTCCGTTTGTAAATCAGTTCCAGCTATACCCGTCAGCTGCCGTTTTAGGTGCTGCAAATGAGGGTTATAGCTCAGGGCAGGTCATGCAAGCTTTGGAAAAACTAGCCACAGAAACGCTGCCCGATGGTATTGCCTTTCAGTGGGAGGGGATGTCCTATCAAGAAAATTTGGTAGGCAATACCGTGATCTTGATCTTTGGACTGTCGATCTTATTGGTCTACCTTGTTTTAGCTGCTCAATATGAAACTTGGGTTGCTCCATTGTCGGTTTTGACCGCTGTTCCTCTTTCTTTATCGGGACCCGTACTAGCGCTCACGCTCACTGGCATACCCAACAACATCTATGTGCAGATTGGTTTGGTCTTAATGATTGCACTTTCTTGTAAAAACTCCATCTTGATTGTGGAGGTTGCGCTCGAGTGCAAGGAAAAAGGAATGAGTTTGGTTGAATCTGCATTAGAGGCATCTAAGGTGCGTTTTAGAGCAATTACGATGACATCGATTGCATTTATCCTAGGTGTCATGCCCTTAATATTTGCTTCTGGAGCAGGAGCCGCATCGCGGGTCTCTCTCGGGGTCACAGTCTTTAGTGGCATGATTGCTTCGACCTGTTTAGCAGTGGCACTGGTACCTATTTTTTTCGTAGAAATTGAAACCTTTTTTGAGAACAGGGCAAAGAAAAAGGCATCGTAGAAAGATAGAAATAAGCAAAGCTTGATAAGAAAGTCATAATGGCAATAGAGTGGGGTGGGTTCGCTTAATTCGACGAATTCAGTTTACGAATGCATGACACCCGAAGATTGGTGCTGTTTTCTAGTTGTCGTCTAAATGCCATGTTATCAAGCTAGTGACACAAAAGTTATACAAACAAATTCAGCAGGCATAACCTGTTGTTTTGTATGTGACTTTAATAACGTAACTATTAAAATTTAGTAAGCCTATTATCATTAAGTTTTGACATATTTACTAATTGGCCCTCCATGGGAAGTATCACACAAGACATCAAAGAATCCTGCCTAGGTATCTATGAGACAGCCCTGGAAAAGAGGGATGACTTCCTACTGTTTTTGCGGGAGGCATGGCTCATATTACTCATTATATTATTGGTGTTAATAGGGGTCTGGTGGTATGCCGATCCACCGCCCCCAAGGCGGGTAGTGATTGCAACCGGACCGCCTGGTGGAGTGAATGAGATTTTAGGAAAGAAGTACGCTACCTTTTTTGAGAAAAAAGGCATTGTTCTTGAGCTACTTCCGACCAAAGGTACCGCGGAAAATATCACTCATTTAGTCGACCGCAAGGATCCAGTGCAAGTTGCCTTTGTGCAGTCAGGTACATTCCATCCGCATGATGCTCCGGGGGTAGAGTCATTGGGCGCAATTAATTATTTGCCGATTTGGTTCTTTTATCGTGGTCCTGAGCTGAAGCAACAGGATTTTCAGAACATGAAGGCGACCACCCAATATTTTTTAAAGTCCAGATTATCTGTGGGTGAAAAAGGTAGCGCTTCTTATGCTCAGACCATGCTTTTACTAAAGGCCAATGGATTCGATGAAGGCCCCAATTTTGTTCATCTCTCCAACTTACAGTCCGCCGAAGCTTTAGAAAAAGGGGAAATAGATGCTGCGATCATCGTAGAAAGTTATGATGCGCCTGTCGTACAGAAATTATTGGCAGATCCAAATCTGCATCTAGCGGGATTTCCACGGGCTAAGGCACTAATACGTTCGATGCCATACTTACATATCCTGGATGTCCCAGAGGGTGGATTTAGTCTGGGACGCAACTTCCCTGCAACCGACATCACGCTGTTGGCCTCAACAACTAATCTGTTGATTGATGACAAAATGCATCCAGCACTACAGTTTTTATTTTTAGAAGCGGCACGCGAAATTAATGGAAAGGCCAGTTTCTTTGCCAGGCAAGGCGAATTCCCCTCCTTTAAAAATTTAGCGCTCCCAGAAAGCCCCGTGGCTTTGCATTATGAAAAAAATAGTTCACCATTATTGATGCTTTATTTTCCGTTTTGGTTAGCAGAGTTAATTAATCGCTTAGCTTTCGTATTTTTGCCATTCTTGGCCTTGTCGTATCCAATGCTATTGATGTTGCCGGGATATCGTAATAAGCGGATGCAGCGAAAAATTGCTGCGCTCTACGCTACTCTAAGGATGTACGAAGAAGAGCTCACTGAAAATTTTTTGCCAGAAGTCAGAGATGTCTATCTGAAGAAATTAGACTTGCTGGAATATGAGGCTCTCAAAATCCAGGTTCCTAGGAGCTTGATTAGTTCTTATTACTCCTTGCGGACCAGCATAGACTTTGTTCGTAGCTGCCTTAATCGGGGTGTTCAACCTTATCAGGTAGTCAGCGAAGATGTCATTCTGAAATGATTTGTTCAAATAAAAAAGAGACCCAGACGCCTCTTTTTTATTTACCATTAACCCATCTCAACCCAAGCAGCTTCTATTAATAGGGGTTCTTTCATGCCTGTAGCTTCTGTATCGAAAATAATAGTTTTGGACATGGGTAATGAGGTTGGTAGATATTTAGTTACATATCCTAGAAAATAGTCAAAATATTACTAATGGTAAATGAAAGGGTCTGCTCTCATAATCCTTTGGTCCCAGGTTCAAGTCCTGGTGGGCCCACCAGCAATATCAATGACTTAGTGTGAGAGCGCTAGGTCATTTTTCATTGATGTGTAGTCGGTATGTAGCTAATATCGCCACTAAAGATATTTGGCTCTAGCTTGGAGCAATCAACTACTTGTTGCCCCTGTTTTATAAGCGCTCAGTGACTACTTTCGGCCTTGGAGATAATATACTTACTAAAATTAGTATATCTAAGAAAATCTAAATGAATCGATTTTTTCAACAAGTAAATGCCTTATTTAAAAACTGGCTTATTTCAGCTTTATATTTCTCGGTCTGGTTTTGTGCGCTGACTTTTTATAACGAGGCAGCGTTGCACTTAGAGCCTTCTGCGGTGAGAGGGTATGGATTCGCTATTTTTCAGGCTGTGCTGTTAGCTAGATTCTTAACAATGGCCGAATTGATTCTGCCAACGGAGTTGATATTAAAACATTCAGTCTATTTGGCAATTCTCTTTCGCACTACTGGAGTATCCATACTCGTCATGTTATTTCGGCTTTTTTCGATAGGTTTGGAGGGCTTGTTTTACTATAAGCCCTTCTTAGAATCTATCCTCAATTTTTTTGAGGATGATATTAAGCATGGATTAGCCGTATTTTTTATGTACTGGTTGATTATCATGCCCTATATTGTTTATGGCATCCTAAAGCACCTCGCTGGCGAAAGAGATTTGGAAGCCCATCTTTTAGCAAGCCGAAATCGAGATTAATGGTTTTAGGGGGTTCATAGAGAGGCTATATAGTCGCCACCAAAGCTATTCTGCTAGGTGACTCAGTGGCCTATTTTCTTTTTCTGAAATATGCATTATTGTGAACTTGAATTTTATCCGCGAATTTAAATGACTATTTAAAATCTGGTCCTAAATGCAGGCAAATCCATCAAATCAAAAAATCTACTCCTTAGTATTAGCTGCATTGGGTATCGTTTACGGTGATATAGGTACCAGTCCGCTTTATGCGTTTGAGCAGGCCTTCAGTCCAGGCCTGCATGCAGTTCCAATCTCTGAAGCTAACGTTCTTGGCGTCTTGTCACTATTTTTTTGGTGCCTTGTGATGATTGTTACTGTCAAGTATGTGCTCATTGTGATGCGTGCTAATCATAAGGGTGAGGGTGGAATCCTTTGTTTGGTCAGAAAACTGCTCGATCGATCTCATGGAAGACCTATTATCAAAGGACTATTAATCTTTGCTGGGTTATTGGGCGCAGCTTTCTTTTATGGAGATGGGGTGATTACCCCAGCAATCTCAGTTCTGTCTGCGGTTGAGGGGATGGAGGTAATCTCTCCTTCATTAAAACCTTACGTGATACCTGTTGCCCTGACTATTCTGGTGGTATTGTTTTTGGGGCAACGATTTGGCACGGCAAAGATTGGTATTTTATTTGGTCCGGTAATGGTCGTATGGTTTGTCTTAATCGGTGTGCTAGGTTTCTTAAATATCTTAGAAAATCCACAAGTGTTACTTGCAATGAATCCGATTTACGCGCAAGAATTTGTCTCCAATAACGGCCTTCTCCCATTCTTTGCTCTAGGTGCAGTGGTCTTATGCGTTACGGGGGCGGAAGCCTTGTACGCGGATATGGGCCACTTCGGTTCCAAACCAATTCAGCTGGCATGGGTTGGTTTTGTTTTGCCTGCTTTAGCACTAAATTATTTTGGGCAAGGCGCTTTACTACTCAAGTCACCAGAGTCGCTTAGTCAGCTCTTTTATCTGATGGCGCCAGCTTCGTTTCATATTGCCTTCGTAATTTTTGCAACATTGGCAACGATTATCGCCTCTCAAGCAGTGATTTCAGGAGCGTTCTCAATCACGAAGCAGGCTATCGACTTGGGGTTTTGGCCCAAGATGCGTGTAGTGCAAACCTCTACGCATCATGCCGGTCAAATTTATGTCCCCACCATCAATCTCATGTTGCTTGTCATGGTAGTGATTGCTGTTCTATTTTTTAAATCATCTAATGCATTAGCGACGGCTTATGGTATTGCTGTGACTGGAACAATGGTGTTAACAGATTTTCTCGGAATGTATGTTGCAATTAAGATTGCACGCTGGAACGTATTTTTAGTGACGATAGTCGCCATTTTCTTCATATTGATCGACTTAGCCTTCTTTACATCTAACGCAACGAAGTTTATGGATGGTGGATGGTTTCCCTTGGGTATGAGCGTGGTGTTGGTTATCTTTATGGCAGTAGTATTTTTGAGTCCTAAGAAAGAGCAGTTATAGTCTTGTCGCCCTCATGGGGTGGAATATTGTTATATGAAGTGCAAAAATAACCCGATGAGTAAAACCAAGAAAATAGATGGCGCTGACTTAAAGCATTCATCAAGTATTGAGGTAGGGAAAGCGTTACGTAAGACTCACCCACTCAATGCGCATGAAATGATCAAGGCTCGCCCCAAAGGCTTTGACTCCAATGCAATTTTTGAGATATCTCCACGAATTTGCTTACACATTTGCTTGCACACCGACACTGACCACCCGCAGACCCCCTTTTTATAAGGGTCTATCTTGGATGTCTGCTATCATAATCCTTTGGTCCCAGGTTCAAGTCCTGGTGAGCCCACCAGAAATGAAAATACCAACCTTCGGGTTGGTATTTTTTTGAGCGTTACTTTAAGTAACTCTGGGTGTACTAAAAAGTATGTAGGCAATTTCTACCAAAATCTTGGGTTAGCCCTTCTCCAGGCACTTGCCAAATAGCAATGATCACCATTAAATGCCAATTCTGGAGATTGCTCCATTAGTGAGCCAGCTTCCATGTGCATAAGATTCTTTGAGAATGGCTGAACTATACTATTTTCATCTCGCTTCATGATGTAATCTGGATTTAGCTCTGAGGTATGATTCAAGCCTGCCGCCATCAGAATTTCTGAAAGTGCATGAAGTGTATTGTGATGAAAGTGATAAACGCGTTGACCTTTATCCTCCGGGTCAAGAGCCCTTTGTCTTAATGGATTCTGGGTTGCTACGCCAGTAGGACACTTATCCGTATTACAAGTCCTTGATTGAATACACCCAATAGCAAACATAAAACCCCTGGCAGAATTGCACCAATCAGCACCTATTGAGCATACCCTGACAATGTCAAATGCAGAAATAATTTTTCCTGCAGCGCCAATCTGGACTCTATCTCGAAGATTTGCTGCAATCAATGTCGTATGAATTAAGCGCAGGCTATCCCGCATTGGCATCCCAATATGGTCAATAAATTCAACAGGGGCTGCCCCAGTTCCCCCCTCGCTACCATCAACAACAATAAAATCTGGAGCTAATCTTGTTTCAATCATTGCTTTAAGAATAGCAAACCAATCGTCTGGTTTTCCAACGCACAACTTGATGCCAACTGGCTTGCCATTGGATTTTTCCCTCAAGGTAGTAATGAATTCGAGCATTTCAATGGGATTATTAAAAGCGGTATGCCGACTAGGCGAAATACAATCCACTCCCATAGGTACTCCACGGGTATGGGCAATTTCTGCAGTAATCTTGGCTGCCGGCAAAATTCCACCGTGACCTGGTTTTGCACCCTGAGATAATTTAATTTCAATCATTTTAATTTGTGGGTCAGCTGCAACTTGAATGAACTTCTCGAGGTCAAACCGCCCATCATCAAATCGACAACCAAAGTAACCAGATCCGATCTCCCATATCAGATCACCGTCATGAACTTTGTGATATTTGGATACTGATCCCTCACCTGTATCCTGAGCAAAACCACCTAATTTTGCCCCTTTGTTTAATGCAAGAATTGCATTGGCCGACAAGGACCCAAAACTCATCGCTGAAATATTAAAAACAGAGATTGAGTAAGGTTGCGCACAATTCTGATTTCCAATACTCACTCGCAAGTTATTAGGATTGATTGCTATTTGCGATGGTGCATTCGAATAGCTAAGCCACTCATGCCCATTTGAATAGACATTTTCAATTGTTCCGAAAGGACGTTGGTCAGATAAATTTTTTGAGCGCTGATACACCAAAGCTCGTTGATTTCGTGAAAACGGTAATTTCTCACCATCCGACTCCAGAAAGTACTGACGCACTTCGGGGCGAATAAATTCAAGCCAAAATCTTAAATGTCCAATGACTGGGTAATTACGTAAGATCGAATGCTTTTTTTGTACCAGGTCCATAAAACCAACTAGACCTAAAGCTGTAAAGGCAAAAAATGCAAGCCAAATTTTAACTATGGAACCATCTAGAATAAGTAAGAAGCTAAAATAGACGCTTAGTACTATGGATAATTGCCAGACGAAGTAACGTGTCATATTTTCCTTGCAATTTATATGACAATCATACAAAAGAAATGTGTCAGATCTAGAGTCTTTTAATGTGGAGTCAGTGCTTTTAATGATTTTTAAACGACATTAAATAACTTGTAATGAAGTTGTCATATTTCAGGGTAGCTGTGAGGGTTCAAAATCTGCTTGCTGTCTAAGGAGATAGTCTCTTCGAGGGGTGTATCGTCTTTGGCAGGTCTAAAGATGGTGTCAATATGCTGATCTACTTTACGAACATTAATCAAGGAAATTACGGATTCCTCATTCCTTGGCGGGGGTAATTGTTAGCTGTGCCATAAATCCCCTTTAGTTAATGCGTATTTATATCTCAGAAAAATGTCGTAAATCTCGTTAAGATAAGAGCATGACTGAAGATAAACAAACCTTCCTAGATAGAAAATTACGCCCCTTGCCGCGTTGGATTTTTATGTCCCGCTGGTTGCAGGCACCCCTCTATATTGGTCTGATTGTTGCCCAAGGGGTATATGTTTGGCAATTTTGGTTAGAGCTCGTCCATCTGGTTAGCATGATGGCGGATAAGAGTATGACTGAAACCGCGCTCATGCTGGTGGTCTTAGGATTAATCGATGTGGTGATGATCTCTAACCTGCTAGTGATGGTCATTGTTGGCGGATGGGAAACATTTGTCTCTCGTTTGGAATTAGAGAATCATCCCGATCAGCCCGAGTGGTTATCTCATGTAAATGCGGGTGTACTCAAAGTAAAGCTGGCCACCGCCATCATTGGTATTTCATCTATCCATTTGCTTAAGACTTTCATCAATGCGGCATCCTATGATGAAAAAACGCTCATGTGGCAAACCATCATCCACATTACCTTTGTACTTTCAGCAGTTGCTATAGCCTATACAGAAAAGCTAGTGACTTCAGCTCATAAGCATCAATAAAGATAAGTCATCTAAGGGGCTGAGATGCATTCTTTCAACAATCTCATCCAGATATCTACTAACGCGCTTTAGGCATTACGAAATTGTTCTCCAGCAGTCATGCGCCCTAAGTGATAGAGCGGGCATTTTGGACATCTGCGCTCATCATTCTTTAGTTCCACGCTTAAGTCCTAGTGGCGTAACATTGAAATCAACAGCTTAGGGAGAAATTCCTCAGTTGTTTTTCTTTCTCTGCCCCTCGGTGTGTCGGCATTCTCTATGCATCTTCAACGGCGAGCCTACTTAATCAAAATTACATTACTGCGAGTGGGGCAAGAACCCTATCCTAATAGGTAAATTAAGGGGGTCTAATTCCCCTGCGGGCATAAAATCAGAGAATCATTTAAAGTTAATTCTATGAACCAGCCCGTCCACTACACACCCATTGAGTTTTCTGATCGAATTGCGCTCTTTTTCACCAAAGGCATGCGGTTTTTTGCTGATACCTTTTTTAAGAAACGCTACGGACACCGAGCTGTTGTTCTTGAAACGGTTGCAGGAGTTCCTGGAATGGTTGCTGGAATGTGGACTCATTTAACAAGCCTGCGTTCCATGAAGGCCGGCTATGGACCAAAGATTCGTACGCTTTTAGCAGAGGCTGAGAATGAAAGAATGCATTTAATGACTTTCATTGAGATTGCTAAGCCCAATATATTTGAGCGTTACCTTGTCTTGATTGCACAGGCTATTTTCTGGAATTTCTTTTTTATCGTTTATGTATTTTTTCCAAGAACAGCCCATCGCATAGTCGGCTATTTTGAGGAGGAGGCAGTTTATTCCTATACTGAATATCTTAAAGAAATTGATGAGGGACGTATAGCCAATGTGCCAGCCCCAAAGATCGCCATTGACTATTGGAAATTGGAATCCAATGCAACCCTCAGAGATGTTGTGATTGCTGTCCGTAATGATGAAGCGCATCATCGGGATACCAATCACCAATTTGCCAGCGACTACGACCAAAAGTCGTAAGATTATCGGTATCAGCGCCTAAAGAGGGCGGGACTGCTAGTAGAGTTTATGAAGGTTTAAAAATGAAGACTCCAGATAAGCGTTGCTGTGGCTCCGGTGTTTGCATCATTAATGATGCTGGAGAATGCTGGTGTGGCCAAGTATGGGATGGTGAAAAGATGGCTGCACCCAGCTTAAATATGAAACCTATCCCATCCCCAATTCAGAATCCAAGTACAGACAAGACTAAACCTGAGTTGTAGGAGCAGGTTTAAGGCATGCCTTGCTTGCAGAGTCCTCTGCCGGCTTGAGCCATGGAGGTCTTTTGTTGCTGTTATTTAATTCATCCAATTGCGAAGAATTCAAATTATTGAGTAACTGCTTGGATGTGCACTCGCAATAGGGCCGAAAATCCTCTGGAGAAATTGCTTTCAACTTCTGATGTTGCTGGACTTGATTTTGAATGCAGCTCTCTAAGTAGCTCGGACTTAGTTGCTTATTAGAATTGGTCTGAGCAGAAGCAACACTCAATGCGGCTAGTGACAGCGTTACTAAAGTAAAGTGATTTCGTATATTCATGATAGTTTTGCCAGGAGATAGATAAACACAGCTAGCTGAAAAAAATTAATAACAACGCTAGCCCCATGGAGCCAATGGAACTGCTTAGTGTTGCCATTGTCTTTAGCGTTATTTATTTTCCCTGTGAGGTAAAAGAGGGTGAATCCAAAAAGTACAGCGCAGATTGCAAGCAAGATTTAGCTCAGCAATTCAGGCGCTGTAAAAACGCAGACAGCAGTGATTAAGCCTAAGCTTGCGTAATATTTAGGGAAAAAATTTCTCACGTATTTACTAGACCATTCGATTGGAAGCACCTTAAAAACTGTAGGTGCTACAACGACTGTGAAAAATAGTATGATGCCAACCATGCCAGATATTAAGTAACTCGTAATCATGATCACTTTCTTAATCCATTATCCGTAGACTCTACGAAATGAGTGGGCGGCCACCCCATCTTTAAGGGCCTCACGTACAGGCATTGCAATTAAATCAATACTCATTTTGACTGCTAAGCGCTCTAGATGGCTTGGGGTTGGTTTATGAATCAAGGGGTAGACCCAGTCGGGAAGGTTCAAAATACCAGCGCGGCTAATGAGCTTAATAAAGGGTTTTGCTGTGAGATTACTTGGAAAGTTTTCTAGTAAATTCAGAATACTTTGGGCACGCTCGCCAAAATAAAGCTCTGGGATATAGCTTTTGATAGCCTCACTCGTACCAGCATAAGTGATTGGCAAATCTACAGCACCCATCTTATTGCCAAGTAAGGTCATCTCTAGAAAGTATCGGTCTTTATCTTGAGGACTGAACTGCTCTTTGCGATAGCCTTCATAAGCACTCATGAAGCTACGAGTCTCAGTGAGGTGTACCCATGCTAGTAAATGGGGATCAGTAGCTGAGTAAGGTTTACCAAACTCATCCAAGCCAGTAATCTTGGTATGGATTTGATTCACCTTTTTAATAATATTATTAGCCATCTCTTCAGAGCCATAGGTAGTAGCAGCTATAAAAAATGCTGTTCTCCCTAATCTACCTTTGAGATCCTCCCTAAAACTAGAGTGATCCCAGACCCCTGCTAGCGCTTGTGGATGAAGGGCTTGTAGGATTAGTGAGCTAATTCCGCCAATCATCATAGAGATGAAGTCGGCATGCACTTTCCAGGCTATGGACTCCGGACCAAATAAGCCCCTATCTCCTTTTGGAGCTAAAAACGCTACGGGAGGACCGCTGCCCCCCACCATTTCTCGAATCGTTTTACGAATGAGCTCATCTAGCATGGCATTAATGCATCATGAGTTTTCTTAAATCGTCATCTTCAATGATTTCGGTAATGAGATCGAGTCTGATTCTAGGATTAGTTTGCGCCAGCAAGTGATTCTTTTGGGCTAAGGAGATTGGCAAGAGCTCGGCTAGTCGATTGGAAACCCAGCCACAATCATCTACCTTAAATGGTTTCTTAAAAGGTGCATCCCCTAAAAGATCTTCACTTTGAATAACTGTAATGATTTGATCTAAAAGCTGAGCCACCTTTTGATGCTCTTGCGGAATTAAGGTAAAGGGGTCATTTTCTAAAAGCGTCACCTCGCCAATCCAAAGTCCACTAGCTTCTTGTTTGCTACTCAATAAGGTAAAGCGCTGCGTGCCAAATGACTTGGTCATATACAGTGCGGGCTGGATAGGGTCAAAGTCCTCAATTTGGGCTAATGTGCCAATGTTGGAAAAGGAGCGGGACAGATCTTCTTCAATCACCTCTGGGTTTTTAATAATGCTTACAACGCCAAATTCGGTCTTTTCTCGTAAGCATTGCTTAATCATGTCGAGATAGCGAGCCTCAAAAATCTTCAGAGCAATCACGCCATCTGGAAATAGAACGGTGCCTAGGGGAAATAAAGGAATTTGGCGGACGGTAGGGGTGGATTTAGTCATCTGTTCAATGTAATGGATTTATCCCATCTTTGCTGATGCCCAATGAGAGCCAAATACCCCCACTGTTTTTTCTCGTAGCCAACACCAAACCGCGTTTCCGTTTACATTGGAAGCTAAATACTAGGAGATTCAAATGATTCAAAAACTACGTGTCAAGCTTGCGCGCTGGATTCTGGGTAAGCATTGCCCCTGCTACCAAATGGGTTATCACAATATGGTCGATTTTCAACAAAGAAGTGCTGACCAGTTGGCTAAAGCTCAAGAGCGCAACCAGATTAAATAAGCACCCCATTATTCTCGGGCCGTCGACATGAGCATGAAACGTTGGCAAATGCGCAGAAACTGCGCTCTGACCCCTAAGCAGCTTCTGCAGTTTTATATTGTTTTAGTCTGCCTCTCGCTGACCGTAGCAATCGGCTTCCTTTTAGCTGGGGTGTGGGTTATCCCGATTTTTACAACCCTTGAATTACTGGCAGTAACGACTGGCTTTTTAATCTACAGTAGACATGCACTAGATTGTGAAACGATTGAGATTGAAGGCAAGCGTTTGATGGTCAAAAAATTTATTGGCTACAAAGAAACCGTTTATGAATTTAACACCCAATGGGCAAAAATTGAGTTACCGATTGAGGGTTCAAAAACCTTTCATATCAGCCAATCCAACTTACGGGTTGAGCTCGGCCAGTTTGTAAGGCATGAGCAGCAAATTGCATTGCTAGCGCAAGTGCGGGTTTGCCTAGGATGATTGGGTATCCTTAGGCGCTTCAACCATGAAATAAAAAGGGTTAATTAATGCGCTGCAGCACAAAGTCTGAATCGGTTTCATACTAGTTGAAATCTAACATTTACGTCAAAAATACTATGGAAGTTACTAAAGCAGTTAAAGCAGCCCTAAATACATTGGTCGATATTGCAAGCCACTCGACCAATGGCCAACTTGTGCCTGTTCCAGAAATAGCCCAAAGACTGCAAATATCGATTAGTCGCATTGAACTGTTGTTGCGACCTCTCCGAGAATCAGGGTTAGTGATTGGGATTAAAGGGCGGACTGGGGGTTATCAACTCTTAAAAGATCCCCGCATGATTTCGATCAAAGATATTGTTTTGGCAATGAATAGCATCAAAAAAAGAAAAGTAGAGGTGTCTGATATTGCAAAAGATCTCTATCAGTCGCTAGAGGCTTACATGATGAATTGCATCTCTAATGTCACTTTGGCCTCTGCCATTAAAGATTACATTCCCCGCTTTAGCGAGGTAAAAACGGCGCCTGAAACAAGGCCCTATTTTCCTGCTGAGACTGAGGTGAAGACCAAACAAGAAAAAAGCCCTAAGGGGGAGATCCAAAAAGTGGTGAAGAGCGCATTTAAAAAGGTTGAAGACACTCCTCGCGGGCCAAATTCTATTTTTAGCTTTGCTGACTACCTCAATAGAAACTCACCAGTAAACTAAAGCTCCAAAGTCATTTGAAGTGAATACCAAAGAGGTCTCGTACCCTAATTTAGCTTTTGTTGACATTGAAACTACCGGTTCTCATTTTGAGCGCGATCGCATTACAGAGATTGGCATCAAAACACTCGCTAGTAACCAAATTCAGGTATGGGAACAGTTAATTAACCCGCAAACGTTTATCCCGCAAAATATTCAAAGATTGACCGGCATATCGCCGCAAATGGTGGAGAACCAACCCTCTTTTGATCAAATTGCAAGAGAGTTAAAGCAAGAGCTTGAAGGAAAAATATTCATTGCTCACAATGCCCGATTTGATTACGGGTTCATCAAGGCTTCTTTTAAAAGAATCGGCATCGATTTCAGGCCAAAAGTTTTGTGCACGGTAAAGCTTTCAAGGTTGCTCTTTCCTGATCAGCCTCGCCATAATTTAGATACCATCATTCATGCGCATGACCTTCAGGTTAGCGCCCGTCATCGCGCACTAGGCGATGCCGACTTATTGCTGCAGTTTTGGCGAGTCTGCGAATCCAAATTTGGGAAAGAAAAACTCAGTGAGGTAATGAATCAACTGATTGGTAATCCTAGTCTGCCGCCAAATATAGACAAGGCATTAATAGACTCGATTCCTGAAGGACCTGGTTGCTATATCTTTTATGGCGATAACAAAATCCCGCTCTATATCGGTAAAAGTATTTCTCTGCGAAGTAGGGTGATGGGCCACTTTCAAGGAGCCTTAACGCAACGCAAAGAAATGAAACTATCTCTGCAAGTGAGAGACATTGATTGGATAGAGACTAGTGGTGAGTTGGGTGCCCTCATTTTAGAGTCTCAGTTAATTAAAGAGCGTATGCCCAGTATGAACATCAAGCTGCGTCGCTCTAAAGATCTCTGCGGATGGAGTTTAGTTGAAGATGAGTCTGGAGTTCTCATACCTACCTTAGTGACTCATCATCAATTGGTGCCTGGCTTGCAAGATAATTTATATGGTTTGTTTTATAGCAAACGGGAGGCCCACTCCTATCTGAAGGCTATAGCCAAAAAGTACCATCTTTGTGAAGCATTACTTGGCCTAGAGAAGAGAATTGAAGGCAAATCTTGTTTTGGTTATCAAGTAAAGCAATGTGGCGGAGCCTGCCTAAATCTCACCCCAGTTGCCTTACATAACTTACAACTAAAGACGACTTTAGAGTTTTTTAAGGTGCAGGTATGGCCCTATGCCGGGCCTATCGCAATTAAAGAGGGTGGGGAGATGATTGTGATTGATAAATGGTGCTATCTTGGCACCGCTATCAATGAAGATGAGCTTTACGAGTTAGCGGAATCTGGAGAAGCTGAATTTGATCTCGATATTTATAAGATATTAAAAAAAGCGTTATCGGGCCCTTATAAACAACAAGTGATGGATTTCTCAATTCACTGAATATCAAACTTGCTTCAAATTTTCTGATCCACCGAGATGAACCACCCGATGAGCTTCTTTTTCTGGAGCTTCATTCAGGGCTTCTAATCTCATAATCCTTTAGTCCCAGGTTCAAGTTTTGGCGAATCTGCCAGTGAAATTAACGACTTAGGGAGAAATTCCCAAGTCTTTTTCTATCCAAGCCATGAAATGGGTAAATACTTTTCACCTGTCTTTCACGATAACTTCAAACGACAGCTTTAACACTCTTGACCTCAAAGAATTTGTAATAATGGTTTATTGGGTAAGAAATTTTTATGGCCTTAGTTAGCTTTTCTTTTTCTAGAGAAATTTATGAATATTAAGAATGTTAAGGAACGTGCATTCGCAATGCCGCTTACCAATCCCTGATACCCAAAGGGCCCTTATGAATTTCGCGATCGAGAATATTTTATTGTTACCTACCGTACGGATCCAGTGGCATTGGCGAATGTATTGCCAGAACCTTTAATTGCTCCAGACATTTTTTGGTAGATCTCACTCTTGACTTAGGTGAAGTCGTGCATGACTATATGGTGGACTAACTAGTTGATTAGTTTGTTCTTGACGTAGTTTTTTATGCATTTAACCTAAATAGGAGTGATATGAAAAATCTTGCTTTGGCATTTCTATCTTTTGCTTTTTTGGTGGGTTCTAGTTACGCTGCCGATGCTCCAAATATTGTAGGCACTTGGAAAGCTATTTCTGGCGTTTCTTCGACGACTGGTACAGAACTAAAAAAAGCCCCAGCAGTTTTATCTCAACAACCTTGGCACTCTGAAATCAATATTACAGAACAAAAAGGTCGAGTGTTTAATGGTGCCACTAAGAGACCTGATGGTTCTCAGTTAATGTTGGCTGGCGCGTTTGCGGCAAACGGCAAGAACTTCACTATCTCTACGGATAAGGGAATCTTGACCGGTACTTATGAGGCAGGGAAGTTGGAATATTGCGGTGCCACCCTTTCCACAGAATATAACCTTACGTTCTGTTCAACTCTAGAAAAAGCTAAATAACATTTAAGAGCCAAATCTATAGTGAATATCTGAACTAGGCCCAAGTGCTGGTGGGTAAGCAGAAAATCAAACCCTCATCAGAAATGGTGAGGGTTTTATCTTTTAAGTTCTACTTAAATAAATAGCTAACCCTCTTTCAGGCGAGCACTTTTGCGCGATTTTTCATAAAAGTGATTGGGCTTTGATTTAACCCAATGAATGAATCGTTGCATTTCAGGATGCTCTTGAAGAGCGGCAGCGGTATTGAATTGTGAGGCTAGTTCGGTTTCTGTAAAAAGAGCATGGATTTGGCGATGACAGATTCGATGTAAATACTCCGTAGTTTTTCCACCCTTAGATTTGGGGATGAGGTGATGAGCATCTTTCTGGGCCTCCGGAATAGGGCGGTCGCAGATAGGACAGACTGCATTTACCACTTTGAGGCGTTGGGTTGGTGCAAGTGAAATTAGTTTTTGGCGAATTTTTCCAAGCATGTGATTCTTTGAAAAATGAGTGTTGAGTACAAGTTTAGTAAATAAGTCATAAACTTGCAGGGTGCCAAAAATTGCAATAAAAACACTTTCTGAAGCTGATATTTCTCGCCTGATTGAGATGGCCTGGGAAGACCGTACCCCATTTGATGCAATCGAGAAGTCCTTTGGCCTATCTGAGCCTCAAGTGATTCAGTTAATGCGTCATGAGCTAAAGCGAGGCTCATTTGAGTTATGGCGCAAGCGGGTAACTGGAAGGGCAACTAAGCATGTTGCTCTGCGAAGTAAGTTAGTTGAGCGCGCGTATTGTCCAACGCAGTACAAAAACAAATGAACCCACCTAAAAGCTTAGTCCTGATTCTGGGGGATCAGTTGGATTTAAAAGGGGCAGCCCTCAAAGGTTTTAATCTCAAGACTGATGAGGTCATCATGATTGAGTCCATTCCAGAGGCCGAATATGTCTGGTCTCACAAGGCCAAGATTGCACTCTTTTTATCTGCTATGCGGCACTTCGCCCAAAATCTCACCGAGCTTCATTACCCCCTCTCTTACATTCAAGACTCGCCTCTATCGATCGTTGAGACTTTAAGAGAAAAAATGATTCAAGAGGGAGTTACACACTTAATTTGTGTGGAACCAGGGGAGTGGCGCTTAAAGCAGCAAATAGAAGCATTAGCAAAAGAGTTATCACTCAAGCTGGATATGCGCGAGGACGATCACTTTTACTGCTCGCATCAAGAATTTACTGAATGGGTAGCCGATAAAAAAGAATTAAGGCTAGAGTACTTTTATCGCTTAATGCGTAAGCGCCATCATATTTTGGTTGATTCTGAGGGCAACCCTGAGAGTGGTCAGTGGAATTATGATCAAGATAACCGCAAGCCCTATCCCAAAAAAGGTCCTGGAATTATTGAGGCTCCAGTACTATTTGAACCAGATCATATTACAAAAGAAGTGCTGGCGTTCGTTAACGCGACCTACCCGAAGCATCCTGGGTCCTTGGATCATTTTCAATGGCCAGTTACTCGTTCACAAGCACTAGAGGCTCTAGATTATTTTGTGGAATACCGTTTAAGAAACTTTGGGGTATACGAGGATGCGATGTGGACTGATACCCCATTTGGTTGGCATTCCATTCTTTCGAGTTCGCTTAATCTGAAGTTACTCAATCCACGAGAGGTGATTGCTGCTGTTCTAGAGGCGTGGAAAAAATACTCCTTAGATCTTTCTACGGTCGAAGGATTTATTCGTCAAATTTTAGGCTGGCGAGAGTTTGTACGCGGCATGTATTACTTGGACATGCCCAAAATGGCTCAAGATAATTATTACAATCACCAAAGATCCCTGCCACAGTGGTATTGGACAGGCCAAACTAACATGGCCTGTATGAAAGATGCGATTGGCCAAACGCTACAGTATGGCTATGCCCATCATATTCAGCGCTTGATGGTTACCGGAAACTTTGCGTTATTGGCAGAGATCTTGCCCTCTGAAGTGTGTGATTGGTATTTGGCAATCTATGTTGATGCAATTGAGTGGGTCGAACTTCCCAATACTGCAGGTATGGCTTTATTTGCAAATGGCGGGCGCTTTACGAGTAAGCCCTATATTGCCAGCGGGGCCTATATCAAGCGGATGAGTAATTATTGCAACGCTTGTAAATATAAGCCAGATGTTCGCTTTGGAGAGAGTGCCTGTCCTGTCACAACCTTGTATTGGAATTTCTTAATCAAACATCGCAGTCAGTTCGAATCTAGTCCTCGGACAAAATTAATGACAGCAAACCTCAAAAGAATTAGCGATGAAGATCAACAGTTGATCGTAGACCATGCGCAATATGTACTAAACCACCTCAATGATTTATAGAACTTGAGATGAGCGTTGTCTTTAAGGGTAATAAAAGCTATCTACCCAGCAAAATTTGTGTTGTCTGCAAAAAAGAAATGGCGTGGAGAAAGTCCTGGGCTAAAAATTGGGAGTCAGTTAAATATTGTTCAGATGCTTGTAGGAAAAAGGCGCCCAAGGCTCAGAGCTAAATCATTAGCGAGCTACTACCAGGGTAATTTTTCGCCTGAATAGGAAATAAAACTTCCCGAATCTTCTTTCTTCAGATTTTCAATCACTCGAAACATGTCGGTTACAGCATCTTTTGCAGGCCTGCCAATCTGTTCACCGCGAAAGGGTTTAGAAAGTCTTGAGTTCACGGTACCGGGATGCATTGCAATCAAGGCGGTATTGGGTTTTGTACGAGCCCATTCAATAGCTGCTGTTTTAAGCAACATATTTAGCGCAGCCTTAGAGGCTCGGTAGCTGAACCACCCACCAAGACGGTTATCTTCGATGCTGCCGACCTTGGCAGAAAGGGTAAGCATGATGCTATTGTTGGGATCTAGTAATTGAGAGAAGTAGCGAATGGTTAGTGCTGGCCCAATGGCGTTGATCTTCATCAGCTCTTCCAGTTGTTCAGCATTGAGATCATCAAGCCTCTTTTCGGGCATCCATTTGCTAGTGTGTAAAACCCCAATCGTATTAATGATGAGCTGAAATGGCCCAGTGGGTATAAGTGCAGCAGCGCAGGATTTGATGGACTCTAAGTTTTCATAATTCATTGGAAATTCTGAATGGCGATGAACTTCTACAAGCTCCGAGCATGAAGGGTTATTTTTCAGCAGCTCTACAAACGCAGCGCCAATGGTTCCAGAGGAGCCAATGACTAGGGCGCGAAAGGGGTTCGGAAGTAATGCCATAAAGAATTCTTTTAAAAGAGCGAATGCGGTTTAGGGTGCTAACTCAGTTTAAACAAACTACACATAACACTACGTTTCGTACTGACTATTTATAAAGACCTCTGTTCAGGGGCTTGATCCCAAAGTGGCGGGGATTATCTTTTGGCACTACTCTTAGTGAGGGATTATGATTGGTAAATATATTAAGTGAGATATTTCTTTATATTAGAACGATATGACCCAGTTGATCGAATTAACTTATGTGAGTGAGCCTGCGCAAGAAATGTCATTTCTAGGGCTAATGCGCTTGCTTTATCACTCCTACTTAAGAAATACAAGCATGGGGGTTACAGGCGTCTTGATTTTTGAAAATAATCGCTTTGGTCAAGTCATTGAAGGCCCAAGGACCCAGATCGAAGAATTATGGGAAAAAATTCAAAAAGATACTAGACATAAAAATATTCGTCTCATAGACTCAAAGCCTATTGACCATAGAAGCTTTAGTAAGTGGACCATGGTTTTTCAGGGTAGTGAAGAGGTAGCTAAAAAATTACCTGAAATAGCAGTCGCCGTTGAGGACGTGAATTTTCCTGCAGGACATCCTCTTTTGATCGCTTTGAGGGATGGTGGCTAATGTCCGCTTGACTAAATTTTAGTCTCATCATTGACCCAACGTTTTTTGATTTAGAAAACCAAAGTGCCAGCCAGCGTTTTTTGTGAGCTTGTTAAACCAGTCACACAAAATGCTTCACACCGATAAACAGGCACTGTAAGCACTTAACATCCAGGCGATTTTATTTGGATACATGCTCTCATAATCCTTTGGGCCTAGTTTCAAGTCCTAGTGGACCCATCGGAAATGAAAATACCAAGCTTCGGGTTAGTATTTTTTTGAGCGTTACTTAAAGTAACTGTTAGTCTTTCGGCTTACTACACTCATCAATAAAAAGGCTTTACCATCCGGCGGACTCATGGCAGTAGTGAGTCGATCTTGCAAGCCTAAGAAATGGTCTTTGAGGGCTGCTACATCAATTTGAGTGTGTCATTGGTCTTGATATTCAGGAATCAGTAAATTGTAGTTTGGCTAAATATGAATAAAGACCTTCATTGTTTACTAGCGAAGAGTGATTACCAATTTCTACAATACGACCATTCTCCATTACAACAATCCTATCAGCTTTTTTTACTGTTGCTAATCTATGTGCAATTACTAGGGTTGTTCTGCCTTTCATTGCCTCATCAAGTGCTTGTTGTACTAGCCTTTCTGACTCCGCATCTAGGGAACTAGTTGCCTCATCTAATAAGAGTAATGGTGGATTTTTTAGTAAAGCTCTTGCTATGGCGATTCGTTGTCTTTGACCGCCTGATAGCCTTACGCCTCGATCACCTAAGAATGTGCTGTATCCATCAGGTAGCTTAGAAATAAATTCATCTACAAAAGCAATCTTAGAAGCTCTAATTACCTCATCATCACTTGCATTTTCTTCGCCATAGCGAATATTTTCAAACGCATTTTCAGAAAAGATGCTGATATCCTGTGGCACCACGCCAATGAGTTTTCTTAAATCATCTAATTTATATCTTCTGATATCAATGCCATCAAACGATATGCTCCCTGACTGAGGGTCATAAAAGCGCTGTAGTAATTTAAACAAGGTTGTTTTACCTGAGCCCGATGGACCCACAATGGCAATCTTTTCTCCAGCCTGGATATCTAAGGAAATATCTACAAGTGCATTTATCGAAATAGAGCGATAGTGAAAGCTTAGCCCTTGGATGTCAATGCTGATGGCATTATTGGCTGATGAAGATGGAACAATAGGTTCTTTAGGATTTTGTACTTGTGACTGAATGCTCAATAACTCTAAAAGTCGATCGCCAGCACCGATTGCCCTTTGTACGTCCCCAATGACTTCTGAGAGAGCAGCTATAGATCCTGCAACAATCACAGCATATAAGAAGAATTGCGTTAATTCGCCACCAGACATTTCCTGGTTGATAACAGCATAGGCGCCAAGCCAAAGTACAGCGATGATGCTTGTAAAGCCCAGAAGTATGGCTACAAAAGTAAGCTTACCTCGAGCTGCACTTCTATTTTTTGAGGCCAAGAATGAAGTCTCAATAGATGAATTAAATGCTTTAATTTCTTTTTGTTCATTTGCAAAAGACTGAACAGTCAGAATGGCATTGATTTTTTCGCCTGCGATTGCAGAAGCAAGCGCAATCTTATCTTGTGAATTTCTAGAGAGCTGCCGAACCTTTTTGCCCATAACCATGATGGGTATTACGGTTAATAACAGGGTAGCAAGAATAAGCAAAGATAATTTGATGCTGGTAATAAACATCATTGTCATTCCGCCTAGCAAGAGAAATATATTTCTCACTGCCATAGATATGCTTGTGCCTATTAAGATCTGAACTATTGATGTATCGTTGTTAATCCGAGAGAGAAGCTCGCCGCTCTGCTGGGTTTCAAAGAACTCTGGACTTTGTACGATGATATGTGAGTAGACTGCCTTCCGAATATCACAAGTAACTCTTTCTCCTAGCCAAGAGACGATGTAGTAACGCAGGGCACTGGCAAATGCAAGAACAAACGCGGCTGCAAAAAGATTGATAAAGGTGAGGTTAATTTGTTCATGGCTGATATCGCTAAACCCTAGATCAATAATCTTGCGAAAACAGAGTGGCACGACCAATGTTGCGCAAGCGGCAAGTACTAGGCTTATCGCAGCTACCAGTAATTGCTTTCTATAGGGCCTTAGAAAGGGTAGAAATGACGCTATCGATTTCAGCTGGTGAGAGTTACGGTTTGCTTTTTTGGTCATTGGAGATGGTTTTATTTGTCTTAATATTTGCTACTTAGCAAGGCGAAGCCTTTTCCCTGCGCCATCCATTATTAACTCGAACCTATCTTGGTATCAGGACAATTCAGAAGATGGCAAGTATATGAAGGTTAGTGCTATTTTTGCTCTATTTTTACAATAATCCTACTTTTAATAGATATCTAAAAATTCTATAAGCCATTGAAAATAAAGAAATAAAATTAATTTTAGAATAAATATGTATATTTATATTGACATATAAAAGTGTATTTAATAAATTACATTGGTGGTAGTAGGATTCAGTGATTTTGGTCACTACCCTGCGTGCGGGGTTGCACGTTTAGTGAGTCTTTTCTATAGGGAGACGAAAACTATGTCAGATGGAAAAATTAGCCTCACGGGGCTTAATGAAGAACAATCAGAGGAGTTGCACCGTAATCTGATTCAAGGGACCCAGTTTTTTGGGATGATTGCAGCGCTAGCGCATTTGCTTGCTTATATTTATTCGCCTTGGCTTAAATAAAGGAAAGGGAGATCAATATGATTTACGGAAAAATGTGGACAGTGGTTAAGCCTACTGTTGGGATCCCGCTCATGATTGGGGCAGTAGCAGTTGGATCTTTTAGTGTGCATTACGCAATTTTGACTCATACAACTTGGGTGAGTGCTTTCTTAGAAGGAGGTGCTAAGACAGCAACAGCAGCAGTGGCGCCAGCACCTACGGCGCCGGTCAAGAAGTAAAGTATTCATGTTCCTTTAAAGGCTGGATAAAACCAGCCTTTTTAGTTTTATTAACCTAACAATTGCAATTTGTATTGCTGCATCTCGATATTGAATTCACTAGGGTAGAATTTATAAGATGAATCGAGTGACGAAAAAGCTCATGCAATCTTGGTCAAATCTTGGCCCTAGGTACCTGCCTTTTGCAGACGCTGCCTCAGATGATTTACCTTTATCGAGGTTGCTGAGACTCTCTCTGTTTCAAGCCTCTGCTGGCATGGCATTGGTTTTGCTGGTTGGCACTCTCAATCGTGTCATGATTGTTGAGCTTCACGTACCAGCTTCCATTGTCTCGGTGATGATTTCTTTACCGATCATTTTTGCTCCTTTTCGAGCGCTCATTGGTTTTCGTTCCGATAACCACAAATCTGCTTTAGGTTGGCGTCGGGTGCCCTATATTTGGATGGGTACCTTAGTGCAGTTTGGTGGTTTGTCCATCATGCCGTTTGCATTGCTTGTTTTATCTGGCGGTGGACAATCCCATCAAGCGCCAGTTTGGATTGGGTGGGTAGCTTCGGGACTTGCTTTTTTATTGGTTGGTGCTGGCATACATATTACTCAGACGGTGGGTTTGGCTTTGGCAACAGATTTGGCACCGGAAGCCGATCAACCTAAAGTGGTTGGCTTGATGTATGTCATGCAACTCTTAGGGATGATTGTCAGTGCATTGGTATTTGGCTGGGCTCTCAATGAATTTAGCCCTGCAAAGTTAATTCAAGTAATCCAGGCTTCCGCTCTCATCACCATCGTCCTTAATGTGATCTCGCTATGGAAACAAGAGCCAAGAAGTGCGACTCAAAAAAAATCTGCTGGCGAGCCTTCGTTTTTGGACTCGTGGCGTACCTTTGCCCAAGGGGGTAATGCCATTAGAAGGTTGGTTGCGCTAGGGTTTGGCACGATGGCTTTCAGCATGAATGAGGTTTTGCTAGAACCTTATGGTGGTCAGATTTTGGATATGAGCGTGAGTGATACTACGATGCTTACCGCAATTCTGGCAGTTGGCGGATTAATTGGTTTTAGTTGGGCATCGCGTGTGCTTAGCAAAGGTACTGATCCATTCTATATGGCCAGCATTGGAGCTCTAGTTGGGATTCCCGCTTTTATATTGATCACGCTTTCTGCCCCATTGGCTTTAAAAGCACTTTTCTTAATGGGTACTTTTTTAATTGGTTTTGGGGGCGGTCTATTTAGCCATGGAACTTTAACGGCAACGATGCAGTTGGCGCCATCTAAGCAACGAGGCCTTGCATTAGGAGCTTGGGGCGCCGTGCAGGCTACCGCAGCTGGGATTGCAATTGGGCTTGGTGGGATCATTCGGGATCTGATTGTTGCAATTGGATCAGCCAATTGGCTACCTGAGGGGGTGATAGGCCCCGCCACAGGATATTCTTTTGTATATTGCTTGGAAATTGGATTATTGATTGCTACAATTTTTTCAATGACAACTTTGTTGTCAAAGAAGAAATAAACACTTGATAGGTAGTTGTTTAAATTGAATTTGAGGAGACTGAGATGAATCTAACCGGAATTTTATTGGCTGCTTGGATAATCGTATGCGTTATCACGCTTTCAAAAATGGCAGCAGGACTTACTAGCAAATACAAGTAAATAAATTTGCTTGAACTAGCTCATATTGCAATATGAGCTAGTTATCGTGGGCCAAATATTTTGAGCACCACGTATTCGATCATGAAGTTACAAATGAGTGCCATAACAAAGCCGGTTAATAGGGCAAGCCCAATTCCGCTAATATCGTAACCAAACTTAAAGCCCAAGCCAAATCCAGCGATGCTGGCTAGGCAGTAAGGGATGAGGCGCCAAAAATAAATTTTCTTTTTGGTATTACTCATGCCATCGAATAATTTTTTAGATCACATCAATTTTCTGTAGCTCTTGCATAAGTCTGATGATATTGCGACTAGAAAGTAGCCACCAATGCCAATGACAAATAGGACGTATTGCTGATCTCGAATCGCTAAAAGTAGACCAAACAGCATGATGAATAAAAAGCCTAGGCTAATAATGGTTTTTGCGAACATGTTTATCTCCTATTATTGGATGGGATCAAAATTAACATATACGATGAAATCTGGCTATCTTTATGCAGGTTTCGGAATCAAATCCGCCGCACCCTGCGCCAATAAGTCCTTTGCTATTGCCAGGCCTAAGGCTTCTGCATCTTCAACCGACTGCACTGATGCGCTGCCATTAGCTAGGCAAATGGCTTTGCCATCTGTACTCGCCACAAAGGAGCGAATACTCATATGATTCTGATCCCATACGGCATGGGCAGCTAACGGCACCTCACAGGAACCGCCTAATTGACGAGAGACCATGCGCTCAGCAGAAACTGCGAACAAGGTTGGCAAATCACTTAAAGGCTCAAGCCATTGTTTGATATTGGGATGTTTACTTAAGGTCTCAATACCTAAGGCTCCTTGCCCTGCAGCAGGGGTATAAGGATCATAAGGTAAGCAGGCCCGAATACGACTTTCTAAACCTAAACGCTTGAGGCCAGCCGCTGCCAAAATAATCGCTTGATACTCACCTTTATCTAGCTTACCCATGCGCGTATCTAAGTTCCCGCGCAGGGGTTGAATCTCTAGATGGGGAAACTTGGCACGCAATACTGACTCGCGCCGTAAGCTAGAAGTACCCACAATCGCCCCTTTAGGGAGATCTTCAAGACTGGCATAGTCGTTCGAGACAAAGGCATCTCTGGCATCTTCTCTGGCCATGACGCAAGATAGATCAAAACCTTCAGGCATCACCATAGGAACATCTTTAAGAGAATGTACTGCTAAATCAGCGCGGCCCTCTTCAAGCGCAGTCTCGAGCTCTTTGACAAAAAGGCCTTTACCGCCCACTTTAGAGAGGGCTTTATCTAAAATCTGGTCCCCCCGGGTAGTCATCCCTAAAATCTGGACATCACAGTCTGGGTAAAGGGTTTTAAGGCAAGCTTGGACGTACTCAGCCTGCCACATGGCTAGGCGACTTTCGCGGGAGGCAATCACCAGGCGCTTGGGGGCAGCTACTGAAGCCGATGAAGGGGTGGAATTGAAGGTTTGGGACATAACATTTAAATAAATGCCGATAAATTTTCAAAATCTAGAGGATATTCCTAATAAGCAATCGCAAGATTAACATTTAGTTAGACTAAACTAAATTTCATCTTCAATACTATTTTGCTTTGGAATAGCAATGGCCCTTAATTTTCCTTTTACAGCAATTGTTTCGCAAGCAGAAATGAAGCTGGCGATCACACTCTGCACTATTGACCCCCTGATTGGCGGCGTTCTTATCTTTGGGGATCGGGGAACCGGAAAGTCCACTACCATTCGTTCATTGGCTGGCTTATTGCCTTCCATGAAATCAATTGCTGGATGCCAGTACCACTGCAATCCAGATTCGAAAATTCTTTGCACTGAATGTGAAGCTAAAAAAGCACAGGGCGTGAAGTTAAAAGTTGAGAATATTGCGGCGCCTGTAGTGGACTTACCTTTAGGTGCCACAGAGGATAGAGTAGTCGGTGCTTTAGATATTGAAAAGGCATTGACACAAGGTATTAAATCATTCGAGCCTGGATTGCTGGCAAAGGCAAATCGGGGTTATCTCTATATTGATGAGGTGAACTTACTGGAAGATCATTTAGTAGATCTATTGATTGATGTTGCTGCTTCTGGTGAAAATATTATTGAGCGCGAAGGCCTAAGTATTCGCCATCCAGCCCGCTTTGTATTAATTGGTAGCGGCAATCCAGAGGAAGGCGAATTGCGCCCGCAGATGTTAGACCGCTTTGGTTTATCAACTGAGGTGAGAACCCCATCGGACTTCAAAGAGCGCGTTGAGATTATCAAAAGACGTGATGAGTTCGAAAGAAATCCAGAACGATTCATTGCTGCATGGCAACAGCCAGAAGAAGAATTCAAGAAAAAAATTAGTAAATCTCAAAAGCTTCTAGATAAAGTTGAGGTAGATGATGACTTGCTTGAGCTTGCTACCAAGCTCTGCGCCCATTTGGGAACCGACGGCTTGAGGGGTGAGTTAACGCTGCTACGGGGTGTTAGAGCGTTAGCAGCATTTGAGGGTAAGAAGAAAGCAAGTCTCAATCATTTGAAAAAAATTGCGCCGCTCGCTTTGGGCCATCGATTGCGCCGCAATCCGCTAGATGATAGTTCTTCAGGCGCACGGATTGATCGTGCCATGGAAGAGTTTTTTGCAACTTCTGCAAAGTGAAATCAGCACAAACAGCATGGTTTGATGCCAATTTAATGGCCATTCTTTTGGCAATTAATCCCAGAGGTCTCAAAGGGGTTACAGTCAAAAGTCAATTTGGCCCAGTAAGAGATGCTTGGCTTGGATATCTAAAGCAGTTAACTACATCCTGCGGAATGCAAATGCTGAAAGCACCTGCCAATATCTCGGCAGAGCAACTACTGGGCGCATTGGACATAGAAGCTAGTTTGCAGGGTGGTTCATTGATTATGAGTAAGGGCCTTTTAGAGCGAGTCGAAGGTAATGCTCTCTTGCTCCCAATGGTAGAGCGCATGGATTTACAAGCCATCGCACTCATCTCTCAAGCACTTGACGATAAAAATACGGTTCATGCAGCCGCCCCTTTTGGTGTGATTGCATTGGATGAGTCTGACAGTGCTGAGGAGGCCATTAGTCCACGACTCTTGGACAGATTGGCATTTGAGCTTTACTTAGATCAATTCTCTTTGGCGGATATTCGTGAATCTCTTGAAGTTCATTCGAAAGATGTTGATGAGGCAAAAAAGCTTTTACCTTCAGTCAAATGTAGTAATGAGTATTTAGAGGTGATGACAAAAGCAGGACTTAGTCTTGGCGTCAGCTCTTTAAGAGCAAATCAATTTGCTTTAGAGACAGCAAAAACTTTAGCTGCATTAAGGGGTTTATCTGAGGTCGGTCAAGATGAAGTGCTCGATGCCTCTCGCTTGGTATATACCCCGTCCAAGCGGATGAATATCAATCCAGAGATGGATCAACCCGATCAAGACTCTGATGAGAAGAGGGATGATCAAAATCAGGATAGTCAGCCTGAAGATTCTCAAAATGATGAACAATCAAATGATCAGCAGAATCAGGAACAGCCTTCCAATGATGAGTTGGAAGATATTATTGTTGAGGCAGTGAAGGCCTCAATTCCGCCACAGCTTTTACGTCAATCCAAGCAAAACGTACGAGCCGGAAAATCTGCCGCGCACGTTTCAGGGAAGTCGGGAGCTGTTCAGAAAAACTTCTTCAGTGGTAGACCGCTCACTTCCCGAAAAGGCAGGCCTAATGATGGCAGGCGCCTTGATATTCTAAAAAGTATTCGGGCTGCCATACCCTGGCAACGACTTCGGGGGATGTCGCTCGATGCTGATCAACGGAGTGGAGCTCGAGCTAGGATTGACTTTAGGGCCGAAGATCTTCATATCAAGCAGTATTTAAGAAGAAGAGGGACAGTCACCATCTTCTTGGTAGATGCCTCTGGCTCATCCGCCACTCAGCGTTTGGCTGAGGCAAAAGGGGCTTTAGAAGAATTGTTGGCTCAGTGCTACATTCGGCGCGATGAAGTGGCTATGGTTTCAATGCGCGGCGCTAAGGCAGAGATTGTTTTGCCACCCACACGATCCCTCGTGAGAGCAAAAAGAAATTTAGCGACATTGCCTGGTGGCGGTGGGACGCCCCTAGCAGCTGGTTTTCGCGCTGCCAATGAGATGGCCATCTCACTTGAGCGTAAAGGATTAACTCCCATTATTGTGATTATGAGTGATGGCAAAGCGAATGTGAATCTCTACGGCGTTGGTGGTAGAGAGAGTGCTCATAGCGATGCTTTAATCGCCGCTAAAGAGTTGCGCATTAAAAATCACCGACTCTTATTTGTAGATACCTCTCCTAAGCCTGAGATCTTGGCTCAGGAATTATCTAGCGCTATGGCCGCACAATATTTTCCATTACCATTTACGAGTTCAGGTAAAAAGATATCGCAAGCAGCTATACATTTAGCTAATTCTTAATGCATCTTCTTTTGTGATAATTTTTTTAAAACCTTTTGGCCTCTTAAATAGGCATTTGCGAATAGCCCTAGGCCAACCAGAGCGCCCAAGCATAACAAGATACTAACTAGTAGAGACATGGCTCTCTCCTCCCTTACTGAATGCTTCCTTAATGAATTCAAGGGCAAGTTTTTCATTCGCTTCATGAAACATATGACCTCCTTGTATTTCAATAAGATTTGCTTGATTGAAATATTGATGAATCACCTTGCGAAGTGCTTGAGCTGGGATCCAACCATCATCCTCAGTCAGAACAAAGGTGAGTGAGGATCTGATCTGATTGCACTGCTCTAGAAGGCTTGGTATATCTGTCCCTGCCATAAAACTTACAGATCCATTGAGATGATCCGCATTTTTAAATAAGGTTTTATATCTAGCCCGCTTATCGGAATCGAGTTTGGTATTGGTTGAATCAATGAGGTTATCAATCATCCTAGTGTGTGGCAAAAGATCAGTCAGTACCGCAGTAAAAAATGATGATGTCACTATAGGATTTAAAAATGGGGCAACAAATTTATTGTAAAAACTCGGCAAGCTGATGAGGGAGGGGTTAAGACCAACGATTGTTTTTGCTTGTTTATTTTTCAGTGTGTAACTTAAAGCAAGGGTAGCGCCTGCTGAGTGACCAATGATGTGGTCAAAATATTCAATATTGAGAGCTTCTCGCAGTTCTGAGAGCTTATCGGCTAATGCATCTAAATTAAGATTTTTCCCCCCGCGGTTTTTGGTAAACCCATGACCCGGTAGATCTGGTGCAATCACAGTGTATTTTTTAGCTAACTCTGCAAATAGATTTCCCCAGGTATGCGCAGAAGAACCAGTGCCGTGTAAAAGGAGCACATGAATAGGGGAAGTGCCGGCAACTTGAACATGCCAAGATAAATCTCCCGTTTGAATACTGCGACTGAAAGATCGATTGGGCCAGTCTTGCGGAATGCTATTAATCATCTTTTAAAAATACGCTTAATCAGGGTAAACCCTTATATTTTGGTTTGACATCGACTCGAATAGTGTCTATATTTTTTTACATAGTAAATTGTATTTTAAATTAGACAAAGAAATTGAATTCTTTTTAAGGGGCAAAAGTCATGTCACCAATCAAGCATTTGGAAAGAGCACTTGAACACACTTTGAGGTCGAACGAGTCTGCTAAGGGCCCAGCTTTATTAAGTAAGGCTATCAGACATGCAGTTTTTCCAGGCGGCGCTCGGATTAGACCGCAACTAACCTTGGCGGTAGCTCATGCCTGCGGAAATGATGACCCACAATTATCGATGGCAAGCGCCATTGCAATTGAGATGATTCATTGCGCATCTCTAGTGCATGATGATTTGCCTTGCTTTGATAACGCAGATATGCGACGTGGTCAAACTTCAGTCCATAAAGAATATGGAGAGCGATTAGCTGTGTTGGCAGGTGATGCGCTGATCGTTATGGCCTATCAAACGATTGCCTGTGGATCTAGGCGATCAGCACAAAGACTAGCACCGATTATTAAAACAGTTTCGCAAGGGGTTGGCGCTCCATATGGAATTATCGCTGGTCAAGCTTGGGAGTGTGAGCCTCAAGCATCTTTAAGTGATTATCAAAGGGCAAAGACGGGTGCACTCTTTTCTGCAGCGACAGCAGCCGGTGCTCAAGCAGCTGGATCCGATGCAGAGACTTGGAAAGGTTTGGGTGAATGGTTGGGAGAGGCATATCAAGTTGCAGATGATATTCGTGATGTATTAGGCGATTCCCAGTTTCTTGGTAAACCTTCCGGTCAAGATGAGGAGCATCAACGCCCTAGTTCAGCAAGAGAGCTTGGCCTTAATGGTGCTGTAGAGCATTTTGATCTTTTGGTAGGTAAAGCAATTGCTTCAATTCCAAACTGCCCGGGAGATGGATATCTCAAAAAGTTAGTTGCGTTTGAAGCTGAGAGACTACTGCCTTCGTCCTGGTTTGAGCGTGGCGAGAGACAGTTGGCCATTGCTACTCAAAGACAAGCAGCATAAGCAGCTTAAGCAACCTCAGCAACTTCAGCAGAGTCATGGCACAAATACAGTCCTTATCGATTGAGCATAGTCAACATGAGTATGGTCTTTGGGACAGGCTTTGCATCTTCAAAGATCGGTTGATTGCAGATAGTCGTTTTCAGAATCGAGTGGCCAAAATTCCTTTTCTAAAAAATATTGCCAAGAAAAGGGCCAATCAATTATTTGATGTCATGGCTGGATTTGTTTATACCCAAATACTGCTGTCATGCGTACGCTTAAATCTATTTAATTTATTAAAGGATGGCCCTTTAAGTTTGGATGAGATTAAAAGATTTTGCAGTCTTGACGCTACTCCTTTAAAAAAATTATTAGATGCAGCAGTTTCTATTCATCTTTTGGAGATGCGCTCTAACAAGAAGTATGGCCTAGGGACATTAGGCGCGCCAATGGTTGGTAATACTGCCCTGTCTTCCATGATTGAGCACCATACTGTTTTATATGATGATCTACGCGATCCATTACGTCTTCTATCGGGTGATGTTGAAATCAAGCAGATGGAAAAATTTTGGCCCTACGTTTCTCCTGATCAACAAGATCAAGATGCGTTGAAAGATAAAGAGCGCGTCAAAAATTATTCTGACTTGATGTCAGCCTCTTTGCCTTTAGTGGCAGACCAAGTAGTAGATGCTTATGATTTTTCTCAGCATGAATGTTTATTGGATGTTGGTGGAGGACAAGGTACTTTTTTAAAGCGCGTTTTCTTAAATACGCCGCAACTCAAAAGAAAACTATTTGATTTGCCAGGTGTTGCTAACCTTGCCAAAGATAGTTTTGCCCTGACTCCAGACCATCAAGATATTGAAGTGCATGGGGGGGATTTTTTCCAGGATCCGCTGCCAAGTGGAGCAGATCTCATCACACTAATTCGGGTGATCTTTGACCACGACGATGAACGCGTCAACATTTTATTAAAGTCAATATTTGAAGCATTGCCTGCTGGTGGCAAGCTATTAGTGGCAGAGCCTATGGCCGATACTCCCGACCATCCTGCGATGGGGCATGCTTATTTTGGGTTTTATTTGCTGGCTATGGGCAGGGGTAGACCCAGAACTATTCAAGAAATCAGTCATTTAGCCGTGCATGCCGGGTTTAAGGGTGTAGAAGTGCTGCCCTGCAGCATGCCAATTAATGCCCAAGTTTTACTAATTAGTAAATAAATCAGGGTAATTACTAATGACTACAGCTCTATAAGTGTATAAATTAGTTTACATATAGAAAGTAAAGAAAAATATACATATGTTAAGTCAACTCCATTCAACAGCCGTTTTGCTTGAGAGCCCCAGGGAACTCAGGCTCAAGCGTCTTTTGTTAGATGAGCCTAAAGATTCAGATGTTGTTATCCAAATTGAATGGAGTGGCATCAGCACAGGAACTGAAAAGTTACTTTGGAATGGAACGATGCCAGATTTTCCAGGTATGGGCTACCCATTAGTGCCTGGATATGAATCCGTTGGAAGAGTCACTCGAGTTGGAAAAAATTCCAAACTAGATCTTCATCAAAGAGTATTTGTGCCTGGCGCAAAATGTTTTGGAGATGTGAAGGGTCTGTTCGGTGGAGCCGCATCTCATGTGGTGGTGCCGAGTGATAGAGCAGTTTCGCTTCCCGAAGGAATCGGTGAAGAGGGTGTATTGCTAGCGCTTGCTGCTACTGCCTACCATGTTACTCAAGGTAAAAAAGCATTGCAGCCAGATTTAATCGTTGGGCATGGAGTCTTGGGAAGACTGATTGCCAGGATTGCTGTGCTATTAGGCCATCAGCCTGTAGTTTGGGAAATTGATGCAGACCGTATGAGTGGCGCAGAAGGCTATACCGTTCTTCACCCTTGCGATGATCAAGAAAACAAATATAAAAATATTTGTGATGCCAGTGGACAAGTCAGCGTATTGAATAAATTAATTAGCCAACTGCAGTTTGGTGGCGAGATTGCTCTCGCTGGTTTTTACGACAAAGATATTCAGTTTAATTTCCCTAAGGCATTTATGAAGGAAGCCAAATTCCGAATTGCTGCGCAGTGGGCCCCTCAGGATTTAATGGATGTAAAGCAACTCATTGCAAACGGAAAATTAAGCCTTAGTGGCTTGATTACCCATCATCGCAAGCCATCTTCAATCGATGAAGTGTATCGCACTGCATTTGAAGATCCTAGCTGTCTCAAAATGGTTGTTGATTGGAGAGAAGCATTATGAACGCGCCAAATGTCCCAAAAGAAATCACGATTCAATTTGCACAATTGAAAAAAGAGGCTGCTATTGAACCAGATAAAGTTCATACAGGAGAAATCAAAAAAGAGACCCAGATCATTGCGATCTACGGTAAGGGTGGGATTGGCAAGAGTTTTACTCTAGCCAACTTGTCATACATGATGGCCCAACAGGGCAAAAAAGTATTGCTAATCGGTTGTGACCCTAAAAGCGATACCACTTCATTGTTATTTGGTGGAAAAGCATGTCCAACCATCATTGAGACTTCATCCAAAAAGAAATTAGCAGGTGAAGAGGTCAAGATTGGAGATGTTTGCTTCAAGCGTGATGGGGTTTATGCCATGGAGCTTGGAGGACCAGAGGTCGGGCGGGGTTGTGGCGGTCGCGGAATTATTCACGGCTTTGAAACCTTAGAAAAACTTGGCTTCCATGATTGGGGTTTTGATTACGTCTTACTAGACTTCTTGGGTGATGTAGTTTGTGGTGGATTTGGTCTGCCTATTGCTAGAGATATGTGCCAAAAAGTGATCGTGGTTGCAAGTAACGATCTGCAATCTTTATACGTTGCTAACAACGTTTGTTCAGCAGTTGAATACTTCCGTAAGCTAGGCGGTAATGTTGGTGTAGCAGGCATGGTGATTAATCGTGATGATGGCACCGGTGAGGCCACCGCATTTGCTGAGAATGTCGGCATTCCAGTTCTATCTGTTATCCCTGCAAATGATGACATTCGCAGAAAGAGTGCTAGCTACGAAATCATTGGTAAGCCAGACTCTCAGTGGGGTCCTCTCTTTGAGGGATTAGCAAGTAATGTTGCAGCAGCCCCACCTGTTCGTCCAAAACCCATGACTCCGGATGATTTGCTAGGTTTATTTGCGGCTAATCAAGTAGGTAGAGATGTGGTCCTCGAGCCTGCGACGATTTTTGACATGGTTGGAAAAAATGAAGTGATTAAACCGACTCTCGAAGTGATTTACGACAAAGCTTAGAGATCGAGATCAACGTGAAATCTACTAAAGTCATTCCGATACAAGACCAGACTAATAATACGTCTGGGATTTCCTGTCATTCTGGAGCTGAAGATTTATTAGCGGCTGCTAAATTAGCCAATAAGAGTGAGATTTTGGGGCAGTATGCCAAAGACTATCCTAAGGGACCACATGATCAGCCACAAAGCATGTGCCCAGCATTTGGATCACTGCGAGTAGGTTTGAGAATGCGTCGCACTGCGACCATCTTGTCTGGTTCTGCATGTTGCGTTTACGGTTTAACTTTTACCTCGCATTTTTATGGTGCTCGTCGCAGCGTTGGTTATGTGCCATTTAACTCAGAGTCATTGGTTACCGGGAAACTCTTCGAAGATATTCGAGACGCTGTATACAAAGAAGCAAACCCAGAGCTTTATGACGCTATCGTGATCATCAATTTATGTGTACCGACAGCTAGCGGTGTTCCATTGCAGCTGCTGCCAAAAGAAATTAATGGTGTACGCATTATTGGGATTGATGTTCCTGGCTTTGGTGTTCCAACCCATGCTGAAGCAAAAGATGTTTTAGCAAGCGCCATGTTGCGCTATGCCCGCACAGAAATTGAGAGTGGACCGGTTTCAGCGCCACGCAACGGAATCTCTGATAAACCCACTATTACTCTCTTGGGTGAGATGTTCCCGGTTGATCCAATCAGTATCGGCATGATGCTTGAGCTAATGGATTTGGCAGTAGGTCCAGTAGTGCCTACGAGAGAATGGCGCGAGCTCTATCAGGCAATGGATTCCAAGGTAATTGCTGCAATACATCCTTTTTATACAGCGAGTATTCGTGAATTTGAAAGTGCTGGAAGAACGGTTGTGGGCTCAGCCCCGATTGGTTACGAGGGTACAGCTCAATGGCTAGAAAACATTGGAGCAGCCTCCGGCGTCAGCGCAGAAAAAATTGGTAATGCTAAAGCCAAATTTTTACCGATGATTCAAGCAGCGCTAAAGGCAAAACCGATCAAAGGAAGAATTACTCTAAGCGGATACGAGGGCTCAGAGTTGCTAGTGGCGCGTTTATTGGTGGAGAGTGGTGCAGATGTACGCTATGTTGGCACTGCTTGTCCGAAGACGATTTGGAGCAGTAGCGACTTAGATTGGCTTGAGCAACATGGGGTGCATGTTCAGTATCGTGCTTCTCTTGAGCAAGATCTCGCAGCAATGAAGGAGTTCGAGCCAGATTTAGTGATTGGTACAACGCCAGTGGTTCAAAAAGCCAAAGAATTAGCTATCCCATCTTTATATTTCACTAACTTAATTTCAGCACGACCATTAATGGGAGCAGCTGGAGCTGGATCTTTAGCTCAAGTGATCAATGCCGCCTTAGCAAATCAAGATCGTTTTGATGCCATGAATTCTTTCTTTGAAGGTGTGGGTAAAGATCATGCAACAGGCGTTTGGGAATCGGTGCCGGTTGATCGTCCTGATTTTAAAGCTGATGTAAGGCGTCGCATGGAAAAAGCGCGAGCAAAACAAAAAGCTGAGGAGATGGGCTAATGCTAGTCCTAGATCACGATCGCGCTGGCGGCTATTGGGGTGCCGTCTATGTTTTTACTGCTGTGAAGGGTTTACAGGTGGTAATTGACGGTCCAGTTGGTTGCGAGAATCTGCCAGTCACTTCAGTATTGCATTACACAGATGCTTTACCTCCTCATGAGTTACCTATCGTAGTTACTGGTTTAGCAGAGGAGCAGTTAGGCAGAGAAGGCACCGAAGAATCAATGAAGCGTGCTCATAAGGTATTGGATCCAGATTTACCCGCAGTGGTAGTGACGGGATCTATTGCCGAAATGATTGGTGGTGGAGTGACTCCAGAAGGCACTGGAATTAAGCGCTTCCTACCTAGAACTATTGACGAAGATCAGTGGCAGTGTGCTAACCGCGCAATGAATTGGTTATGGACTGAGTATGGCCTTAAAAAAATTCCAGAGCGTAAGCGGGTCGCAGGTGAAAAACCCAGAGTTAATATTATTGGCCCCTCATATGGCAGCTTTAATTTATATAGCGATTTAGCGGAAATTAGACGGTTAATCGAAGGTATTGGCGCAGAAGTCAATATGGTATTTCCACTTGGTTCACACCTTGCTGATATTCCAAAGTTAGCTGATGCTGATGTCAATGTGTGTATGTATCGAGAGTATGGGCGTTTACTATGCGAGACATTAGAGCGTCCCTATTTACAAGCCCCAATCGGGATGCAATCCACAACAGCATTTTTGAGAAAGCTCGGAGAGCTCTGCGAGATTGATGTGGAAAGTTTTATTGAAAAAGAAAAACATACCACGCTCAAGCCCATTTGGGATTTATGGCGCTCAGTTACACAAGATTTTTTTGGCACAGCCAGTTTTGCCATTGTTGCCAATGAAACTTATACCCGAGGAATTAGAAATTTCTTGGAAGAGGAGATGGGACTTCCTTGCAATTTCGCCATTCCTAGAATCCCAGGCAATAAGACAAATAATGTAGAGATACGAGAATTGGTGCAGAAGAAAACACCACTAGTCATGTTCGGTAGTTATAACGAACGGATGTATGGCAGTGAGATCGGAGCCCGCTTTTCTTATATCCCCGCCTCTTTTCCTGGGGCAATTATTCGTCGGCATACTGGCACTCCATTTATGGGCTATGCAGGTTCTGTCTATTTGATTCAAGAAGTGTGCAACTCTCTATTTGACGCACTCTTTAATATTCTGCCGCTAGGTACAGAAATGGATAAGGTTGATCGCACACCTGCCCGAGTTCAAAGCTCTATTAAGACAATGCCTTGGGAGCAAGAAGCGCAAGAACTTCTGAATAAATTAATTAGTAATCAACCTGTACTTACCCAAATATCAGCCGCAAAAAGAATGCGAGATGAAGCGGAACTTGAGGCTCGTAAACAAAATATTGAAAGAGTCACAGTAGATTGCGTACAGAAGTCATCCTTCTCCATCACAGCAGGAGAGGTTGTATGAAGCTTGTACAAAAAAATTGCCCTGATCAAGGGTTAAACCAATATGACTTTTTCAGGTCATGTCCTCAAATCTACAGGGGTGATGTAGAAAAGACCGTAAGGTCAGTTTCAAGGAGTTGTCATCATGAGTGAAAACAGATCTATATCTGGGCTTACCGATGCAGAGGCTCAGGAATTCCATGCATTTTATGTGCAAGGTCTTTTAGGGTTCGTTGCTATCGCAGTCGTCGCGCACATACTTGTATGGGCATGGCGTCCATGGTTCTTTTGATGCAGTAGTAAGTACATAGTAAATAGCTCAGCTAAAAGGAGTAATTCTTATGAAGACCAATACAGATTTAATCAATAAAAATGACTTTCAGGAAAGCATGTCCTTCAAGTTTATTTTTTTAATTAGTTATGCAGTGATCTTTGTAGTAGCACTCATTTTGGTTGTGTTACCTGCCTCCCAGAAAAGTTGGTTATTTTCAGAGGCTGACGGAGGTTCATTCTTCAAGTCAGTTGAGTCAGGCGTTTACAGCTTTATGTCTTACTTAAATTAGGAGAAATATTATGTGGAGAATTTGGAAGTTGTACGACCCGTTACGTGCGATGGTTGCACAGGGCGTTTTTCTCTTTGCTTTGGCAGCCATGATTCATCTCATTTTATTGAGCACTACTCAGTACAAATGGTTGGATGGAATGAGTCAAGAGCAGTACAAAGCAGCAATTGCAGCAGCGAAGAAGTAACTAGATGTGCAAATCGTAGGCGAATTTCTAGAAATAGTCATTCGTCTACGTACGATTAATTAGTTTTGAGAAATATTCTCAATATGTTAGGAGCGTTATATGGCCATGCTCAATTTTGAAAAAAAATACCGTGTTCGCGGTGGGACTCTAGTGGGAGGAGATCTTTTTGATTTCTGGGTAGGCCCGTTCTACGTCGGTTTTTTTGGGGTTACAACCTTCTTTTTTGCATTCTTAGGAACTGCAATGATTTTTTGGGGTACCTCACAGGCAGGAGTGTTTAATCCCTGGCAAATCAATATCGCACCGCCAGATCTGAAATACGGCCTAGGAGTGGCGCCAATGATGGAGGGCGGCTTATGGCAAATCATCACCATTTGCGCCTTAGGCGCTTTTGGATCATGGGCGATGCGGGAGGTTGAGATCTCTCGCAAGCTGGGTATGGGTCTGCATGTGCCAGTTGCTTTTAGTATGGCAATTTTTGCTTACTTCTCATTAGTAGTCATCAGGCCAGTTTTGATGGGTGCATGGGGCTACGGGTTTCCTTATGGCATCTTGAGTCACTTGGATTGGGTTTCGAATACAGGTTATCAATACCTACACTTTCATTACAACCCTGCACACATGATTGCTGTCACATTATTTTTTACTACAACATTGGCGCTTGCACTTCATGGGGCATTAATTTTGTCCTCCACGAATCCTCAGCCTGGCCATACGGTGAGAACGCCGGAACATGAAGATACCTTCTTTAGGGATATTGTTGGCTACTCTGTTGGCACCCTGGGAATTCACCGCTTAGGCTTATTTTTGGCCCTAGCAGCAGTATTTTGGAGTGCTGTTTGTATTGTGATTAGCGGACCATTTTGGACTAAAGGTTGGCCGGAATGGTGGACATGGTGGTTGAATCTGCCAATCTGGGGATAGTTTTAGCTCAAATGAAAATGCGGAGAGCATGATGGAATATCAAAATCTATTTACACAAACGCAAGTAACTGGTCCTGCTAGTCATGGCGTTCCAATTAATGCATACGATATGCGTGAAAGAACTAAAACAATTGGTTTTAGTCATCTCATGGGGCGTCTGGGTAATGCGCAACTAGGGCCTATATATCTTGGACGTCTTGGAGTCGCCTCATTAATTTTTGGCATGACTGCATTTTTCCTCATTGGCATGAATATGTTGGCCCAGGTGAATTGGAATCCATTGCAGTTTGTGAGAAAACTCTTTTGGTTATCGCTCGATGCACCTGCACCTAAGTATGGGCTTACATTTCCACCAATGAATGAAGGGGGTTGGTGGTTAATTGTTGGCTTATTTACTACCATCTCCATCATGTTGTGGTGGTTACGTACATTCCGTAGAGCGCAAGCGCTAGGTATGGGTACTCATGTTCCTTGGGCATTTGCCTCAGCGATTTGGTTATTTTTAGTGCTAGGCCTGATTCGCCCTGTATTAATGGGTAGCTGGAGTGAGGGGGTTCCCTTTGGGATCTTTTCTCACTTAGATTGGGTATCCGCATTTTCAATCCGCTATGGAAATCTGTTTTACAACCCATTCCATATGCTTTCAATTGTTTTTCTTTATGGCTCAGTGCTGTTATTTGCAATGCACGGTGCCACCATTCTTGCGGTGAGTCGTTTTGGTGGCGAGCGAGAAATTGAGCAGATTGTTGATCGAGGAACTGCATCAGAACGTGCCGCATTGTTCTGGAGATGGACCATGGGTTTTAACGCCACGATGGAATCCATTCATCGTTGGGCTTGGTGGTTTGCAGTGTTAACTCCATTGACGGGTGGTATTGGGATTTTGCTAACCGGTACGGTAGTGGATAACTGGTATTTATGGGGAGTTAAACATAATATTGCGCCAGCGTACCCAGCGATTTACGGCACTGTAGCTGACCCTGCATTAAAAGCACCGGCATCCCCAGTGGCCAAAGGGGGCGCAAAATGAAAAATTGGACTCAAAAAATTGCGCTTGCCCTAGGCATCTTTGCAATGATGTTCTTGACTGCGTGTGAGCGTCCGCCCGTTGAATCAAAACAGACCGGCTATCGCGGAACTGGTATGGATCAAATTAGCAATCCGCGTACCGATAGGCAACTAGCTAAGCTGAATGAATTACCGCCTCCAATGCCATCCTCAGCAGATGGCCCGAAGGCCAGTGCAGTTTATAAAAATGTCAAAGTCTTGGGTAATCTCAGTGCTGCACAGTTTAGTGCCTTCATGGTCTCGATGACTTCCTGGGTTGCACCTAATCAGGGATGCACTTACTGCCATAACGTCCAAAATTTTGCCGATGATTCTCTTTACACCAAAACAGTAGCCAGAAGAATGATTCAGATGAATCAAAGTATTAATAGCAACTGGAGTGATCACGTGAAGACAACAGGGGTGACTTGCTATACCTGTCATCGGGGTAATAATATTCCGCAAAATATTTGGTTTGATACCGTTGATAAGCGTGGCGGCAATATGCTGGGTAACACTAATGGTCAAAATGATCCCGTGAAAGCCAATGCTTATTCATCCTTGCCAAAACAACCTTTTAGCAGTTATTTCGTAGCTAATGCTAATGCTGCTAGAGTCATTGGTGACACGGCCTTGCCTACTGGACATAAGGCTACGCTACAAAGTACAGAGAATGTCTATGGTGTGATGTCTCATATGTCACATTCTCTGGGGGTGAATTGCACTTTCTGTCATAACAGTCGTGCATTTTCAAGTTGGGAAGAAAGTACGCCACAGCGTGTCCAGGCTTGGTATGGCATACAGATGCTGAAGGATGTAAATACTAACTTTATGACGCCTTTGACATCAACCTTCCCTGATAACCGCAAGGGCTCAGGTGGCGATGTAGCTAAGGCCAATTGCGCCACTTGCCATCAAGGTGTGAATAAACCTCTTCTAGGTAAGAGTATGTTGCAAGATTACCCTTTCCTTGCTCCCAATAATGGCAAGCCAAAAGAGGGTAATCAAGTTGCCAAGAACTAATTGCCCTATCCTTGTTGGTCAAGTTGATCAACGAGGATTTTCATTAGCGGTGGTCTGATGGATCAGAGAGTAGATCAATTTAAGATTCCAGAAACTGTTGAGGCGTATAGCTATGGCAAACATTCAGAGCGAGCGATCGTAATCGGCTCTGGATTTGGGGGTCTTGCGGCTGCAATTCGACTGGCTGTCAAAGGCTACGATGTGCAGATTCTAGAGAGACTAGGTAGCGCAGGCGGAAGGGCTTATGTTCATCGCCGACACGGTTTTACATTCGATGCAGGCCCGACGATCATCACAGCACCATTTCTTCTAGAAGAGTTATGGGAGCTTTGCGGCAAGAAAATGTCAGATGATGTGGATCTTCGTGCGATGGATCCCTTCTATCAAATCCGTTTTGCTGATGGACGGGTATTTAATTACACCGGCGATGTAGAGCGCATGAAAGCCGAAGTGGCTAAATTTAGTCCAAAAGATTTACCGGGCTATTTACGTTTCTTGGAAGAAGCAGAAAACTGCTACAAGCTCGCCTTCGAAGATCTAGGCGATGTTGCCTTTGACGGTCTTAGGGACTTAGTCAAAGCCATGCCCAATCTGATCAAGATGCGTGCGTGGAATAATTTATATAGCTTGGTAGCCAAATATATTAAGGACCCTCAATTGAGAGAGGTCATGAGTTTTCATCCTTTACTCATTGGCGGAAATCCGTTTTCAGTCAGCTCGGCTTATGCACTAATTAATTCCTTAGAGCGAAAATGGGGCGTCCATTCCGCCATGGGGGGTACTGGCGCGATTATCAAAGGACTTGTTAAGCTCTTAGACGGACTAGGGGTTTCTATACGGTATGCCAGTACAGTCAAAAAAATTAACATTGTTGACAATAAAGTCACTGGAGTGACTTTAGAAAATGGTGATGTTTTATATGCTAATAAAGTCGTATCGAATGCAGATACCGCTTGGACCTATAAAAATCTGATTGATCCACAATATCGAAAAATTTGGACTGATAAAAAGATTGAGAATGGTAAGTATTCCATGAGCCTTTTTGTCTGGTACTTCGGTACAAAAAAACAGTATCCACAAGTACCGCATCATATGATGCTTTTGGGTAGGCGTTATAAAGAATTATTAGACGATATTTTCAAACGCCATTATCTCGCCAAAGACTTTAGCCTCTACTTGCATCGTCCTACAGCGACTGATCCAAGTCTTGCCCCAAATGGTTGCGATACCTTTTATGTTTTATCACCCGTACCCCACTTGGATAGCGGCACTAATTGGACCGAAGTGGCTGAGTCCTACAGACAATCGATTGCTAAAATGCTGGGTGAAACAGTTCTTCCTGGCTTGGAAGAGAATCTGGTGGAATCATTTGTGATGACGCCTCAAGATTTTCAAGATCGACTCTTGTCTTATAAGGGCGCCGCATTTGGACTTGAGCCCCTCTTAACGCAGAGTGCTTGGTTTAGACCTCATAATCGTAGCGAAGAAATTGAAGGTTTATATATGGTTGGTGCCAGCACTCATCCAGGCGCCGGAATACCAGGAGTACTCTCTTCAGCCAAAGCTTTAGATTCGCTACTAGCGCCCGCAAAAATGAATGCAAATCATGAACGATAGAGCAATTACTGCAGAATATGGTTTTCAGATTGACCTAGAGACTTGCGAGAATCTCATGCGAGACGGGTCAAAATCTTTTTTTTCTGCTGCCAGAATCTTGCCCGCAAAAATTCGTGATTCAGCGATCGCCTTGTATGCATTCTGTCGTATGTTAGATGATATGGTGGATGATCTGCATGCACCTGAAAATGTGATCAAGCAAATTGAGTATCGCCTAGATCGGATTTATGCTAAAAATCCAGTAGATATCCCGGCTGATAGAGCTCTTGCTATTGTGGTGGAACGCTTTTTAATTCCACGCGATATCTTGGAAGCTTTGGTAGAAGGCTTTAGATGGGATCGTAGTGGACGACAGTATCAAACGATTGATGAATTATGTGACTACGCTGCGCGAGTGGCTTCCACAGTAGGCGCCATGATGACTTTGATTATGGGTGTTCGTGACCGCAATATATTAGAGCGTGCATGCGAGCTAGGTTTAGCAATGCAGCTAACCAATATCGCCCGGGATGTGGGTGAGGATGCCAGAAATCAGCGCTTATATTTACCAAGAGACTGGCTTGTATCTGAGGGTATTGATCCAGATGACTGGTTAGAAAAACCCATATTCAACGATGCTATTTCTAGAGTGATTCAAAGGCTGATATCTCATGCGGATGAGATGTATGAGCGCGCTTCCTATGGAATTGCAGGGTTACCGCGGAACTGCCGATCCGCTATTGCTGCTGCTAGCCTTATCTATTCTGAAATTAGTCGGCAAATCGAGCGACAAGGCTTGGATAGCATCAGCCAAAGAGCAGTGGTTTCTAAGAAGAAAAAAATATTGCTGTTGTTGAAAGCCTTACAGTCGACAATTTATAATGCTAAATCAAAGAAAAACTTAAGCAAGATCCCGGCTGTTCAATTTTTAATAGATGCTGTTGAGCCTGAAGCTCCTTATGCGCACTATGCTGGTTCAGTGGAGGATCGATTGATCTGGGTGGTGGGCTTAATGGAAAAGATTGAACGCAGAAAAGTACAGTCTTTCAATTCTCTAGCGCAACATTAAAATATTTTGGTTGGATTTCTAGGCATTCTCCAAGGCAGCATAAACTGCACAATGTTGGACTCCAAGCGTTTGACGTTGAGAGTTTCATGCATGGAAATGACCTCTTCACCAAGTAGCTGCGATTTGAGCATCGAGCGAGCATAAAAAGGGGTGTCCTCAAAAGTATTGAGTAACTCAATATTGGCATTGCTACCCATCTTCTCAGAGCGCATATTACGTTGAATGCGCCAGCCTGTTTTACGTAAGCGGACTCTTTCGGGTGGTGTAAACGATTCGATAGTGCCATCGGGATTAAATTTGCTAGCAATGATGCGTTCATTCCCATTCTTTTGTCGAACATCGTAGATTACTGCAGTGCTGCCGTCTTTCAGGTGCGCTCTTGACCAATCCCATTCGCTAAATGGCTTACTGATAGCCTCATCACCTTCATTCGAGTCAAAATAGGCGCTACCATGCCACTGGAGATTAGGCTCAGAAAAAGCAACTTCTACTCTAGCTGATGGCGCTATTGGGCCCCAACGATGTTTCTGATGATCATCGAGTGCCACTACATGATTAAAGAGTTGCTCAGGGAATACTTTAATACTCCCCTGAACTTTGGTACCCAGCAGGGGAACTCGCTCATCAATTTGAATCGTGAGCACGTCATTTTCCCAGCGCAGATGACTAGGACCAACGGTAAATTGATGCGCAGTTCTCTCAATTGCATTCTGACCACGCTCGGTCATCGTCCAATATTTTTTTGTCGGAGTATAGAGTGCCACATTGATTGCGCAGTAGTCATCAGCGGGCGCCGGTTTTCTTTTATTAGCCCAAGCATAATAGGGTGAAAATACGCTACCAACAAATGCAATGATGCTAAAGCCATAGAGCCCATCATCACTCAGGCCATCGATGTACCACCATAGATAATTTCCAGGGTCGACTACTTGATCAAACCGAGGTGTCCCATCAGGGTGGCGGCCGCCAGACGACCTGACATGGCCGCCATGGGAACTCCCGGTCCCGGGTGAGTGCTGCCTCCCGTTAGTAGAAGATTGCTGATTTGTGACTGAGAACCGAGTCGCTGAAAGGAGCTCATCCAACCGTGAGTTGCCTGACCATACAGGGCTCCACCGCGTCCCGGAAATAGCTTGGCAAATTCCTGGGGTGAGGTGCGGGAGATTTGTGCATCCTGAAGTTGCAGGCCATACTGGCGCATGAGTGAAAACGCTTTTTGTTCGCATCGTTCTATTTCCCCATTGTCATAGGATTGATTATCACCATTAGCAGGCGCATTGACTAGGCAAAAAAGTCTTTCATAGTCATGATTGTCACTTGCTAAATCGGTTCTGTCTTGAGCGCAAATATAGACAGTAGGATTGGCTGGTAACTTGTTTTTCTCAAAGATATCGGTAAATTCACTTTGATAGGGATGGTTAAAAAATACGTTATGTCTGACTAACGGAAAGCCGGAAGCTTTAACGCGCATCGACCAGGTAAGGGCAGAAAGAGAATCTGTTTGTTTCAGGTTTTTCGGAATAGCCGTATTTGCCTCTTTACCAAGTAAGCCTTTCTGTAAAGCATTGATATCCCCATTGAAGATCAGGTAATCACATTCAATCACTTCGCCGGAGCTGAGTAGAACTCCGCTCACCTTGTTCCCGGCAAATTGAAGGGCTTTCACTTCAGCCCCATACTGAAACTGACAACCCTTTTTTTGTGCCAAGCGTGAAATTACTTCTGGGATTTTGGCCATCCCCCCTTTAATTGCCCATACGCCTTCCATTTCTACTTCGGCAATGAGCATTAAAGTGGCCGGGGCTAAGTAAGGAGAGGAGCCGCAATAAGTAGCGTAGCGTCCAAATAGTTGATGTAAGCGTGGATCTGGAAAATAGCTTTCAAGAGATGACCAGAGGCTAGTAAATGGTCCAATATCCCAAAGCACTTTGCTCTTTTGCAATCCTAATGCGGACATCATGCCAAACATATTCGGGCGAGGAGATTCGATAAACGGACCTTTCAGTGCGCCATATACTTTCTTGGCAGTTCTACAAAACTCTAAAAATAATAGAGCTTGTTTGGCGCCAGAAAATTGACCAATAGCATCGGCACTTTTCTGAGTATCTGCGTACAAGTCTAGTGGCGCCCCTCCCCAACTATGGCGCGCAAGAATATCTAAGGCCTCTAGCTCAAACTCTGCATCAAAGTTTTCATCGCAATCGGCAAACAGCTTTTCAAATATCCAGCGCATTGTAAAAACAGTTGGACCAGAATCAATGAGAGCACCCTCAACATTGATTTGACGAATCTTCCCCCCTGGATACTGACTCTTTTCTAATACAGTGACATCCAGTCCACGATGCGCAAGCTCAAGAGCAGCAGTGAGTCCCCCAATGCCTGCGCCAACGATCAGAATCTTAGGGGATTTGGACATACTTACCCTGCCAAGTACCTTGGGCCTTTAAGACTCTAAATCGAGTGAACATAGATTCAGAGAAGTAAGCTTGACCATATGCGGCCTTAATTGCAGATAGATGAGCGCCTTGCTGAGCATATTGCTCAAGGGATTGAGCGTTATCCCAGATGGTGAAGGTTGCTTGACGAAAGTAGGGTGCCTCTCCAACGCCTGCAGTCAGAATTTTCCCCGATGCTAAAACAATGGCATCTTCCGCAGGTTTTGCTTTCGCCCAAAATTGCCTTGCCTTGCTTGGGCGAATAGATGCTCGAGTTAAAGATGCAATAGGAGCATTGATTGGCGGGCTTGGATCTGCGCACTCCATGGAAAAACCAGACCAAGAACCCCGACTAGAGTAGGGCTGTACGCTTGCTAAAAAGAATTCACGAGCGTGATCTTGATAAGCCTTGACGATAGAAGAAGATTCTGCGAAATGGGCAGCATTGTCAGCGCTATTAAAGACGCAAAAAAAGCCTTGTTTGGTGAGGCTAGGTTTAGTACTAAACCCGCCGTTGTAGCCAGAACCTAGTACTTTGCAAAACTGCAGACCTGGAGTATGTTGAAAAGGAGACTTGCCAAGGATGTATCTTAAGAACCCCCATGCTCTGGAGTGTGAAGCAATATCAATTAAACCTAATACTGCTGTCTGATCATTCATTGCAACTTAGGCATCAATATCATCTGTGGGGTTACTATCCACAATGCCAAACCGTCTCATTTTAATATAGAGACCTTGTCTTGATAGGCCCAGTAGCTCGGCTGCAGATGCTCTATTGGACATCGTCAGATCAAGCGCAGCCAAGATACATAATTTTTCAATAATGTCAGTAGTCTCAGTCACGATTTGTTTGAGGGGCACCTTGCCCACCAATTGCGTGAGCTCTTTAGCGTTCTTGCCAAGATTGTCAGGCTTATCTGCCGGTTGAGTTGAGGCCTTAGAAATTGAATGAATACCAATAGCAACCAATGAAAGCTTGGCGCTATTAAAACCAATAGCAGAAATTCGGACATCCATAGGCGAACTGCCATCATCTGCCGTGATGGTACTCGCATAGTCCTTAATAGAACCATGTTCACGTACTGTACCCAATAGAATTTTGAGATCAACACTGGCTCTTCCAAGCCATATCTCTAATGATTTGCCTAAGACGCTCTCTTTTTGTGTCGATTGCGACATCGAGACAAACGTATTATTGCTTGTGAGGATGATTCCGTTGCTACTACAGACAATAAAGCCATCCTGGAAATCTTCCATAGCTTGAGAGAGTAGTGCAGCTTGCTCATTTACTGTGCCGAGATTCGCAGTTTGAGACTTTGACTTAATAGAGACCAAGCAGACGTTTTGATTTCCTTCACGCAAAATCGTACTCGAAATTTCCACATTCTCTTTCAGATTTTCTAGCGTCGTTTGAATAGAGGACTGCAGTATTCCAGATTTAGACTCCATGAGGTAACTCTGAATAGCCTCATGATCTTTTACAGGAAATAGATTAACAAAAAGTTTACCTTGAATTTTTTTCAGATCACCCACTAAAAAACCAGCTGACTTATTCACTTCAATAATCTTTAAAGTCTGACTATCCACAATCAGATAGGCTTGATCAATACTATTAAAGAGTTGTAAGTAGCGATTTTGAATAGCATGAAGATTCGCATAATCACGCTCAATTTCTTGCTGGGATTCAACTAATTTTTGTTGCAGCATAGAGATACTGCTGAGATCTTTGCCAATTGCGACTAACTTATTTTGTTTGGGAAAAAAGATAGTACTGTATTGAATGGGAAGTGAAGTTGTCCCATTAATTTCTTGATTTACTTGACGCCATTTTTGTTCATCCTGATCTTCACGTGTCTTGAGTAGTGCATTGACTTTTGGCTGGCTATCAATGGCCACAGTATCAAGCCATTTTTTCCCAACTAGAGCGGATGTATCTGCTGCAACGGGTTTTGAGCCATCAACTACTTTTTCAATCACGCCAGATTCATTAACGATGAGTGTTAAATCTACTGACAGAGCCAAGAGCTCAGCTACAAAATTCACATCTAAGGTATTTAATGCAGAAGTATCTAAATGATAAATTTTGGTCACGTTTTATTTTTTACTCACTTATCTAAGTATTATTTTTCTAATTGGCTGAGATGTTGCTCAAGTTTCTGAACGGATTCCTCAGGACTAAAAGCCTTAACTTCTGCCTGAATGTGATCGAATGCATCGGGCGCCTTATTATAAAGCGGACCACCAATAAGAACAATGATTTTGGGGTTCTGAGATTTTTGTCTAATTAAATCAATCAAGTTTGGAAGCCGTTCAAGTTGCTCATGGGTTGAAACCGAAATAGCAATTGCCTGGAGCATTCTTGAAGATACTCCGTAGACAATAGCGTCTAGATTGACTTGATTTGGACGATGCACTTGCCAACCGGTAAATGTTAGAAAATTGGCAAAAATGAGACTGCCTAAACTGTGCTGTGAGCCTGGAAATACAGTAATAAAAATGGCTTTGTTTTGCTGTCGATCTAATTGGTTCGCCTGAAAGAGGTAATCAAGCTTATGAATAACCCTTTCTAGTTTATTTACCCCAATGGATACGTCTGCAAAGCTAAGGCTATCGTCTTCCCATTGTTTACCTAACTTTCTAGCGATTGCTGGGATTAGGTCTAAGACAATGTAATCAATTGAGGCACCATGAGTTTTGAGTACGGTGATTGCGAGTTCAAATGAACCTTCTTCAGTATCTAGTAAAAGATTGGTGAGTTTGTTGATTTCTTCTTCATCTAGCGTATGGCGATATTGATCTTGTTTGAGGCGGGGCGGTTGAACCCAATTTTGATTAGAGGAGGTCCTAGATGCCAAGACATCTACTTTGCGTTCAATCACCCCAATTAAGTCTGGTAACTGAGTGCTGACTACATCTCTGATGAGTTCTTTTTTAGCTAATGAATTCACTAAATAGCCCTTATGATAGTGCCTGCCAATTAAATGACAATTAAATGTAAAATAATTATTACACTTATGATCAATTTAAAGCAATATATTTGTATTAACTAGGGTTAATACTTATAAATATCCCCTCATATCAGGGAAAATACTAGTTTTTGTAGAGGATTTTTGGCGTAAAGTTTTGTTTACACATAGCCAACAGGGCAGCCTCAAAAAAATGAAGATTAGTAAGCCACTTTACAACCAAGAACAGCGTGCCAAACGAGATGCCACGGTTTGGACCTTGGTTCAGGGTATTTTGGCTCCAATTCAATTCCTGGTATGCCTCATTAGCCTTTCTTTGGTGCTGCGCTATCTCATTACTGGAGAGGGATATGCGTTGGCGACTATTTCAGTAGTGATTAAAACCCTATTTCTCTACTTAATCATGCTAACGGGCAGCATTTGGGAGAAGGTTGTATTTGGCAAATACCTCTTTGCAGAGAGCTTCTTCTGGGAAGACGTATTTAGTATGTTGGTCATTTCACTTCATACCCTCTATCTCTACTTTCTCTTCGTAGGAGAAATGAGTCAGCGTGGATTAATGTACCTAGCCTTGGCTGCCTACGCATCTTATTTTATTAATGCGGGTCAATTCTTATATAAATTACGCATGGCGCGTTTGCAAATGAGTGAGGGAGTCACTGCATGAATGCAATCGTAGACTTGCCTAAAGATCAAATCAGTAGCGTAGGAAAAAATATTCCTATCTATAAAGAGCGCGGCCAAAGAGAAGTATTTTGTGGCTTAACCGGAATTATTTGGCTACATCGAAAGATACAAGATGCCTTCTTTTTGGTAGTAGGCTCCCGGACCTGTGCCCACTTGGTCCAATCAGCTGCTGGGGTGATGATCTTTGCAGAGCCACGCTTTGCCACTGCCATCATTGACGATCGTGATCTTGCTGGAATTGCAGATGCACACGAAGAGTTGGACCGCGTTGTGAAATCCCTGCTCACCCGTCGGCCAGATATCAAAATGTTATTTTTGGTTGGGTCATGTCCATCCGAGGTCATTAAGCTTGATCTTTCAAGGGCTGCGCAAAGATTAAACAAAGAATTTCTGAATCAATGCCGTATCTTGAGTTATTCGGGTAGCGGTATTGAAACGACCTTTACCCAAGGTGAAGATGCCTGCCTTGCATCATTGGTAAATGAGATTCCTAAGCCAGTAGTAGCAGGAGAAAAAAATCTACTGATTGTGGGCTGCTTGCCGGATGTAGTCGAAGATCAGTTCCAGCGATTATTTGCCGATCTTGGTATTGAGAGAGTTTCTTTTTTTCCACCAAGAAATTCACAGCAAAAAATTGAAATTCATAGCAATACGCAATACTTACTTGCGCAGCCATTTTTGGCTGATACAGCAAGATTTATTGAAGAGCGTGGTGCTAAAAGAATTTCTGCGCCATTCCCATTTGGAATTGGAGGAACAACGGCTTGGTTAAAAGCTGCTGCCAATCAATGGGGAGTGACTGTTGCGCATTTTGATAAAGTAACGCAGCCCAAAATAGAGCGAGCTCAGAAGGGCTTGGCACACTATTTACCAATGTTGGAAAACAAGAGAATTTCTTTTTTCCCTGATTCTCAATTAGAAATTCCACTGGCCCGTTTTCTTTCCCAGGAGTGCGGTATGAAAGTCCTAGAAATCGGTACGCCCTATCTTCATAAACAACACCTGGAAGCAGAGTTGGAATTACTTCCTGAAAACTCTCGAATTGTGGAAGGTCAGGACGTTGAGAAACAGCTAGATAGATGTCGCTCAGATAAGCCAGACATCGTTGTTTGTGGTTTGGGATTGGCAAACCCCTTAGAAGCAGAAGGCATTACGACCAAGTGGTCAATCGAATTGGTATTTAGTCCTGTGCACGGCTATGAGCAGGCTGCAGATTTAGCAGAGCTCTTTGCGCGACCTTTAAATCGCAGTATCAGATTAGCGGCCTAGGGGAAGCAGATGCAATTAACGCTATGGACATACGAAGGTCCTCCACATATTGGAGCAATGCGTATTGCTACTTCCATGACGGACTTGCACTATGTTCTGCATTCACCTCAGGGTGATACCTACGCAGATCTTCTATTTACGATGATCGGACGTTCACGTAAGCGTCCTCCAGTGACTTACACCACATTTCAGGCAAGAGATTTGGGTGGCGACACAGCACAGTTATTTCAGGATTCGGTAAATGATGCGTATCAACGCTTTAAACCAAAAGCAATGATTGTTGGTGCCTCCTGTACTGCTGAGTTGATTCAAGATGATCCAGGCGGTTTGGCAAGAGCATTGAGTTTGCCCATTCCAGTCATCCCACTGGAATTACCTTCGTATCAGAAAAAAGAAAATTGGGGTGCTTCAGAAACTTTCTATCACATTGTTCGTGGTTTAGTCAGCGTAGATAAATCTATCTCAGCACAACAGTATCAAGAGAAGCTGGCAGCTAGCAAGCAAGAAGGTCAAAATCCCAGTTGCAATATTTTGGGGGCAACCGCTTTAGGTTTTCGAAATCGGGACGATGTTCAAGAGATTCGTGGCTTACTTGAATCGATGGGTATAGAAGTAAGGGTGGTGGCACCCTTAAATGCTTCTGTAGCTGACCTCAGCAAGATCCCAGAAGCAGACTTCAATGTGTCGCTCTATCCCGAAATCAGTCAACTCACTTGTACTTGGTTGAATAAAACGTTTGGTCAGCCATTTACAAAAATCATTCCGATTGGCACTAAAGCGACTAAGGTATTTATTGAAGAGGTAGCGCAGCTTGCTAACCTGAATCCTGAGACTACTTTAGAGAATCAAGAGGAGCGGGCGCGCTGGTATGCAAAATCAGTTGACTCTACTTATTTGACTGATAAAAGAGTGTTTATCTTTGGTGATGCAAGTCATGTCATCGCAGTTGCTAAGGTAGCAGCAGAAGAAATTGGCTTCAAAGTAGTTGGTCTAGGAACCTATAGCCGTGAATTTGCGCGTGAAGTCCGTGAGGCTGCAAAGTTATATGATGTAGAGGCACTGATTACTGATGACTACCTCGAAGTTGAGCAAAAGGTTGCTGAGTTAAGTCCAGACTTAGTTTTGGGAACTCAGATGGAGCGCCATATTGCCAAGAGATTAGGTATTCCTTGCGCAGTCATTTCAGCGCCAGTACACGTTCAAGATTTCCCTGCACGCTACTCACCTCAAATGGGTTTTGAAGGTGCTAATGTGTTGTTTGACACCTGGATTCATCCACTGATGATGGGTCTAGAGGAGCATCTCATCATGATGTTCCGTGATGACTTTGAATTTAGTGCTAAAGCAGCGCCATCTCACCTAGGTCATGGAAGTTCAAGTGCAAAAGAGCACACTCTAGCTGTAACTCAAACAAGCGATGCTGCTGTTGCTCAAGCGACCCAGGTTAATGCTGAACTCTTTAATGGTGCTAATCCAGCCAATCTTTGGGATGCTGCTGCTGAAAAAGAATTGGGAAAAATCCCGTTCTTTGTAAGAGGAAAAGCGCGGCGTAACACTGAGAAGTTTGCAGTAGAGCATGGCATCAGCCAAATAACGATCGAAACCCTCTACGATGCTAAGGCTCACTATGGCAGATAAGCATCCATCAATGAGGGTCACCATTGTGACGATGGATACGCACTTGGCCAGCGCGACTGAGCGAGCTCGTCATGCTCTGAAAAGGAAAATGCCTAGTTTGGAATTGACTATTCATGCAGCTTCAAGCTGGACAGTCGATAGCAAGGCACTAGAGAGCTGTCTTGCAGATATCCAATCAGCAGACATTTTGATTGTGACCATGCTCTTTATGGAAGATCACTTTAAGCCGGTGATTGAGGCTCTTAAAGCAAGACGAGATCATTGTGATGCGATGGTATGCGCCATGTCAGCTGGTGAAGTGGTGAGTCTGACCCGGATGGGTGGATTTGATATGGGTAAACCTGCAAGTGGTTTGATTGGTTTACTCAAGCGCCTCAGAGGGAACAAAGAAAAGTCTCAAACTGGTGGCGCTGCTCAAATGCGCATGTTGCGTCGTTTACCTAAGATTCTGCGTTTTATTCCTGGGGGTGCTCAGGATGTCAGAGCTTATTTTTTAACTCTGCAATATTGGTTAGGGGGCTCTGAAGAGAATCTCTACCATATGGTCAAAAATTTGGTCAATCGTTACGCTGCCGGTGAGCGTGAAGTATTAAAAACAAAAGAGAAATTAGTAGAGCCGGTCATTTATCCAGATAATGGCATCTACCATCCGCGTCTTCAGGGTCGCATGAGCGAGTCTTTAAGTGATCTACCTAAGTTGGTGAGCGATAAGAAATCTAAGGGTAGGGTAGGTCTGTTGCTGTTGAGATCTTATATTTTGGCTGGCAATACCCTTCACTACGATTCAGCAATTGCTGCTTTAGAGGCACAAGGTTTGCAGGTATTACCTATATTTGCAGTTGGCCTAGATGCCAGGCCTGCAATTGAGAAATTCTTTTTCCAAGACGGAAAGAATATCGTAGATGCTGTGGTGTCCTTAACAGGATTTTCTTTGGTAGGAGGCCCTGCTTATAACGATGCCAAAGCAGCTGAAGAAGTGTTGGCCTCACTGGATGTTCCTTATTTAGCTGCGCAGCCTTTGGAGTTTCAAACTTTGAATGAATGGGGCGGTTCAGATCGCGGCTTGTTGCCGGTTGAGAATACGCTCATGATCGCTATTCCAGAGTTAGATGGTGCAATTGTTCCAATGGTGTTTGGTGGTCGCGCTGGCGAAGCCGATGTGCAATGCACAGGTTGTCATAAGGCATGTGTGTTTGAAGCTAGCATCAATCGTCACGATATGCATACTTGTGTAGAGCGTACTGCGATGTTGGCAGCACGAGTCAGCAAACTGATTGCACTTCGTAAAACAGAGCAGGCTAATCGTAAAGTTGCTTTAGTGATGTTCAACTTCCCACCCAATGCTGGAAGAGTCGGAACTGCCGCCCATTTAAGTGTTTTCGAATCAGTCTTCAATACGCTAAAGAGTTTGAAAGCAGAAGGTTACACAGTGGATGTGCCAAATTCTGTAGATGAATTTAGGGATCAGATCCTCATAGGTAATGCAAAGCAATATGGCACTGATGCGAATGTCCATACTCAGATCAGTACAGGCGATCACATTAAACGCGAACCTTGGTTAAAAGAGATTGAGGCCCAGTGGGGTCCTGCGCCTGGCAAGCTTCTGACTAATGGATCATCACTCTTTGTGTTGGGTAAGCAATTTGGTAATGTCTTTGTAGCACTTCAGCCAGGATTTGGTTATGAAGGCGATCCAATGCGTTTACTGCATGAAAAAGGATTTGCACCAACTCACGCATTCTCTGCTTTCTACCGTTACTTACGCGAAGATTTTTCTGCCTCAGCAGTGCTTCATTTTGGTACACACGGCGCCCTTGAGTTTATGCCAGGTAAGCAATCCGGCATGTCGGGATCATGCTGGCCTGACCGCTTGATCAATGATTTGCCGAATCTCTATATTTATGCATCTAATAATCCCTCAGAGGGAGCAATCGCTAAGAGACGTGCTGGTGCAACACTCATTAGTTACTTAACTCCACCAGTTTCTCAGGCAGGTTTGTATCAAGGCTTATCGGAATTAAAAGAGTCTGTGGAGCATTGGCGTAAAGCGACACCTCAAGAAAATAGCCACGAAGTTAGTCAAGAGACTACTCAGGCCTGGGACGAAAATGCACAGGAGCTTTTAGATTCTCTCCAAGCGCAGGCGGTTGCATTGGAGTTTGTATCTGCAGAGCCAGCTTGGAAAACGCTAGATGCAGATACCGTTAATAAAACAGTAATGCATTTAAGTGAACAAATACTCGAGCTTGAGTACACCTTGATTCCTTATGGCCTGCATATCTTAGGCGGCCAAATGAGTACTGAGCAAAGTTTGGATATGTTGATGAGTTACGCATCAGTGCAAGAGGGAGAGATTCAAAATTTCTCTAGAGACGCGATGAATGCATTGATTCATAGCCAAAGTCTTGAGCATTTTGCCAAAGATCAGGCACTAGCTTTAACACCTAGCTTAAGGGAAGAGCTTGATCAAGTAATGAATATGCATCGCGAAATGCAATCTGATAGTGAAATGCAAGGTATTTTGAAGGCTTTGGAAGGTCGTTATATCCGCCCAGCGCCAGGGGGTGATGTTCTCAGAAATCCTCAAGTACTCCCTACCGGCAGAAATGTTCATGGCTTTGATCCATTCCGCATTCCTAGTAAGTTCGCTATGAAGGATGGGCAGTATCAAGCGAACAAACTACTAGAAAGATATCAGGCTGATGGAAATCCATTGCCAGAATCTATTGCAATGGTTCTCTGGGGTACTGACAATCTCAAAACAGAAGGTGGCCCAATAGCGCAAATCTTTGCCTTAATGGGCGCTCTTCCACGTTTTGATAGCTTCGGTAGATTGGCTGGTGCTCAACTTGTACCGCTAGAAGAATTAGGACGCCCCCGGATTGACGTGATGGTCTCTATTTCAGGAATCTTTAGAGATCTCATGCCATTGCAAATCAAGATTCTGGCCGAAGCTGCATACCTAGCAGCAGTAGCTGATGAGCCTCTTGAGCACAATTTCATTCGCAAGCATGCGCTGGCATATCAAGCTAGCAATGGGTGTGATCTGGAGACTGCGGCATTACGTGTTTTTGGAAATGCTGAAAGCGCCTACGGTGCTAATGTCAATATGATGATTGATAACGGCCTGTGGCAGGACGAAAATGAATTAGCAGAAACCTATACTCGCCGCAAAAGCTTTGCTTACGGAAGATCTGGTAGGCCAGTAGTGCAAAGTGAATTATTAAATTCCATCCTTGCGGATGTCGAGTTGACTTATCAAAACCTAGATTCCATTGAATTGGGTGTAACTACGATTGATACTTACTTTGATACTTTGGGTGGTGTAAGCCGTGCTGTACGCCGTGCTAAAGGTGGCAAAGTAGCCCCGGTATATATTGGCGACCAAACTAAAGGGGATGCCGTAGTCAGAACCTTAAATGAACAAGTCTCATTAGAAACCCGTTCACGCATGCTCAATCCCAAGTGGTACGAGGGCATGCTTAAACATGGTTATGAAGGCGTGCGCCAATTAGAAAGTCACCTCACCAATACCGTAGGTTGGTCTGCAACTACTGGTCAAGTTGAGCCTTGGGTTTATCAACACCTCACCCAAACATTCATATTAGACCCAGAAATGCGCGAGCGCTTAATGAGTTTGAACCCTGCATCATCGGCGAAAGTAGCAAGTCGCTTATTAGAAGCATCAGAAAGAAATTACTGGAAGCCAGAGCCATCGGTATTAGAGACATTACGTCGCGTTGCCAATGATTTTGAAGATCGACTTGAAGGTGTATACGAGGGAGTAGCTATTTAATGGAAACGGTAAACATACCAATTTCTTCAATTAATACGAGAACCAAGCCATTAGATGGCGAGGGCAGTTTGCAAGTTCATCTGGATCCAAACGAAAAAATTGGCAATGCAAAAGTTTTTGCGATCTATGGAAAGGGTGGAATTGGAAAAAGTACCACTTCTTCTAATCTTTCCGCGGCTTTTTCATTATTGGGTAAGCGGGTTATTCAGATTGGATGCGATCCAAAGCATGACTCTACTTTTACTCTGACTAAAAAGTTGGTTCCCACCGTGATTGATATTCTGGAGTCAGTAGATTTTCACTCTGAAGAATTGCGCGTAGAAGATTTTGTCTATGAGGGCTTTAACGGTGTGATGTGTGTCGAAGCAGGCGGCCCTCCAGCTGGAACAGGTTGCGGTGGTTACGTGGTTGGTCAAACAGTGAAGCTTTTAAAAGAGCATCATTTACTGGAAGATACCGACATTGTTATTTTTGATGTACTAGGTGACGTAGTTTGTGGCGGTTTTGCGGCCCCCTTACAGCATGCTGACCGCGCACTGATCGTGGCCGCCAATGATTTCGATTCGATCTTTGCGATGAATCGTATCGTTCAAGCGATTAGTGCAAAGGCAAAAAACTATAACGTTCGCTTAGGCGGTGTGATTGCCAATCGTAGTCAAGATACCGATCAGATCGACAAATTCAATGATCGTGTTGGTTTAAAGAAGATGGCTCATTTTCCTGACCTAGATGCTATTCGTAAGAGCCGTCTAAAGAAATGCACCATATTTGAAATGGAATCTACCCCTGAAATTGAGGCGGTGAAAGAAGAGTATCTGCGCTTGGCAGCAAGCTTGCTTTTAGATGATGAACCCTTATTGATGGAATCTCTAAAAGACCGGGAAATCTTTGACTTACTGGGATTTGACTAATCATGGATGCTATTTCATATTTAGATAGACGCAGTAAGCTGCAGAACTATTTTGATCGTACTGCCAACGATGCTTGGGCAAAGCTGACATCAGATGCACCAGTCAGCGGTATTCGTGCAACTGTGAGAGCAGGGCGCGATCAAATGCGCAACAGTATTATCAGTCGATTACCGGAAAATCTGACTGGTAAAAGAGTTCTAGATGCAGGTTGTGGAACCGGTGCCGTAGCGCTTGAATTGGCTAAAAAAGGGGCTTTAGTTACCGCAGTGGATCTCTCGCCTAATTTAATAGAACTTGCTAAAAGCAGAATCCCTGAGACTGAGCGTCAAAATATCCAGTTTCATTCTGGCGATATGCTAGATGAGGCTTATGGTGATTTCGATTATGTCATCGGCATGGACTCCATGATTCACTACTGTGCAAAAGACATGTTGGTGGTGTTGGAGAAGTTATCTCCTCGTGTATCTGAAAAAATACTATTTACTTTTGCTCCCAGCACATTACCCCTGGAATTGATGATTCGGGTTGGTCGTCTGTTCCCAAGAAAAGATAGAGCACCATTTATTGAGCCGATTAGTCATGCAAAGCTACATCAATCGATTCATCAGTCACCTTGGTTCGTTGATTGGGAAACCCCATTTACCCAGTTGGTGTCAAGCGGCTTTTATAAATCTCAACTCATGGAGTTGAAAAAACAATCATGATGAACATGGCGCGAATTGCAAAAGCTTGGACGAGGATTCATCCTCGCTTTTTGCCTTTTGCAGACGTGGCAACTCCTGATTTACCTTTAGGACGTCTCCTCAGGTTATCTTTGTTTCAAGTTTCTGTTGGTATGGCTACTTCATTGCTCGTCGGCACTCTCAATCGCGTGATGATTGTGGAGATGAACATAGACGCATGGATAGTAGCCTTAATGGTGGCATTACCTTTAGTCTTTGCCCCGTTTAGGGCGTTGATTGGTCATAAGTCTGATACACATCGCTCCATCTTGGGCTGGAAAAGAGTTCCTTATATCTGGCTGGGGACTTGGTTGCAGTTTGGCGGTCTTGCCATCATGCCGTTCGCATTGATCTTGTTATCTGGCGACACTCACTGGCCTATCTGGTTTAGCTATCTTGGCAGTACATTGGCATTTTTATTGGTAGGCGCTGGTATGCAAACCACTCAAACTGCTGGCTTGGCTCTTGCAACTGACTTAGCGGATGAAAAAAATAGACCACGTGTTGTCGCCATGATGTATGTCATGTTGCTAGTGGGTATGGTGTTAAGCGGAATTATCTTCAGTCTATTTTTGAATCCCTTTAGTCCAATGCAATTAATCAGAGTAATACAGGGTGTCGCCATCCTGACTCTGTTTCTGAACCTCTTTGCCTTATGGAAGCAGGAAGTTCGGCAACCTAGAAATACCTCTCCTGATATTCCTCAACCTAAATTCACCCAGAGTTGGAATGGATTCATCAAAAAACCCAATGTACGTCGTTTTTTAATCATGCTTGGCCTTGGTACTACTGGTTTTAGCATGCAAGACATTATTTTGGAGCCCTATGGTGGCGAGATTTTGCAACTCGATGTTTCTGCGACCAGTTTCCTAACAGCCTTAATTGCTTTTGGATCTTTATTGGCATTTTCACTGTCAGCAAGATGGCTCGGTCGTGGGTTTAACGCGCATAGAATCGCTGCGCTAGGTTTATTACTGGGTTTAATTGCCTTTACCATGGTCATCTTCTCTGAGCCTATGGGCTCTCCAAATTTATTCAGATTAGGCGCGCTCTTAATTGGCTTTAGCGGTGGCTTGTTTGCAGTCAGCACCTTAACAATTGCAATGAGCATGGACCAAGAAAATACGAGCGGCATGGTCATTGGGGCCTGGGGGGCAGTTACTGCCACTTGTTCTGGAATCGGTATGTTATTGGGTGGTGCAATTAGAGATCTCGTCGGCCAATTGGCTACGAGTGGAGCGATTGGCTCTGCATTAATGAATCCAGCAACTGGGTATAGCTTTGTTTATCACATTGAAATTTATTTATTGTTTATTACTTTAGTTGCATTAGGTCCTTTGGTAGCCAAAAGGACTGTTTTGGGTGTTTCAAAAACGAGTAAGTTTGGCCTAGCTGATTTTCCAGGCTAGTTTTTAAGGAAGGGGAGAAATATGGGTACAGGTGCAATTACACAATATATCGACGTAGCTCAAGTCGTGTTTTATTTATTCTTACTTTTCTTTGTTGGGTTAGTGATCTATCTCACATTGGAAAGTAAACGTGAGGGATTTCCATTGGAAACTGAGCGCTTTGGACAGGTGCGTCGTGAAGATGGCATCTTGGGTATGCCAAGAGTGAAAAAATTTGTGACAGAGTTTGGTAAAACCTATTACGCGCCACTGCAAACGCCTCCAGAGCCAGAAAAAGTTTCTGCAGTTCCGATACATCCTTGGAACGGAGCGCCTTTAGCGCCAGTTGGTAATCCGCTATTAGCGGGTGTTGGCCCAGGCTCCTATGCAAATCGTGCCGATCATGTCGATTACGACTTAGAGGGTCATGCACGTATTCGCCCATTAAGAAATCTGCCAAAAATTTCTATCTCAGAAATTGATATTAATCCAATTGGTTTGGAGGTAATCGGTGCGGATGGCAATAAAGGCGGCAGGGTGACGGATGTATGGGTAGACCATATGGAAATGATCATTCGTTACCTTGAGGTAGATGTGAATGGCAATAAAGTGTTGCTTCCAATGAACTTTTCTCGTATTGGCAAGCACAATATTCAAGTGCAATCTATCTTGTCAGATCAATTTTCTCAGGTGCCAAAAACAAAGCACCCAGAAGAAGTGACCTTGCTAGAAGAAGAAAAGATTATGGCGTACTTTGGTGCGGGTACTTTATACGCAACACCTGAGCGTCAGGAGCCATTAGCATGAGTCTCGATATCCATAACAGTCCAGAGCATGAGTTTGAGGCTGAATTTGGCCTGCCTGAGAAATTGCCAAAGGGTGAGCGTATTTTGTGGCAGGGATCACCTGACACAAAAACTATCCTATCGAAGGTCTTTTATATCAAACTATTGGGCATTTATTTTGGATTGCTATTGGCTTATCGTTTAGTGACTGGCTTTAGTGATGGCGAACCTGTAACAGCTATCTTGTATTCAGCGCTTACTATCCTGGCTTTATCTAGCTTAGGCCTTGGCCTAGTTGGACTTATCGCTTATTTGATCTCTTCAACGGCGGTTTACACCATTACCAATAAGCGCGTAGTGATGCGAATTGGAATTGTGCTCAATATGACTTTTAATTTTCCCTTGAAAATGATTGAGTCAGCAGATTGTGGATTTACTAAAGAAGGTGCTGGTGATATTTATTTGAAGTTAAGCAAGGGAACCAAAATTGCCATATTTCATTTATGGCCACATGCAAGACCTGGTAAGTGGGCTATTCCCCAGCCGACTTTAAGGGGAATCAAAAACTGTGCAGAAGTGGCGCAAATTTTGGTGGATGCGTGGGCAATAGAAAATAATGTCATCGCACGTACAGTACATGCAAACGAGCGCATGTCGGTGGATGCAAAAAGCCCTTACTCAGAGGCAGAAATAGCATGATCTTGCGTATGAACACTATTCAGATGCAAAACTATATTGCATTGATTATTGTTTCACTGCTAGCGGTTGTCATTCTGCTCGTTGGCAGCTTTGTTCGATCTGGCAAACTAGAGCATCAAGCAGATGCCAGCATCGTTGCCAAGAAAACATTGCATTTTAGAGATCTACCTAGCGGGGCAGTAGGCGTGATTTCTGCAGATAACGGACAAATGATTGCCCAAGTTGAGGGGCAGGCTGGTTTTATCAGGGGTATTTTGAGGGCAATGGCTCGTGATCGCCGTATGCGTCAAATATCTAGTGATGATGCCTTTGAATTGGTTAGTCGCTCGGATGGAAGGTTAACCCTGATTGATTTAGCAACCAATCATCGAATAGATTTAGAGTCATTCGGAAAAGATAACGCAGCTGAATTTGCTGCATTTTTAACTATTGCGAGATAACTATGTCAAAACAAACAGTGCCTTGTCATGTCGATATGTCCAATACCTCTGAATTTCTTTATGCTCATGTTGATTTGAGTGGAGTGCAAGTTGGACCAGGAGACCAGGTCTTAGTTCATGATCCCATCGTTGACATCAATTTTGGCGAAGTGCTCAGTTACGATCGAACTGCTACGGTTTCTAAGGCGGGCATTTTTTCGCGATTATGGGTGTATCTCACAGCAAGACTAGAGGTCACTATGCTTTATGAGGTGAGCTTTTCGACTACTCGATTTAGTAAGGCTAAGAAATACCCTAGGCCGGCTCCTATGAAAAAGGCTACCCCTATTATTTTGCATGAAGGAGTAAAAGTATGAGCACCAGTGCGCCAACAATGCCAATGGGGCGTCCAGTAAATGAGTCAACCGATCGCGCTCTTGAAAATACGATCCTCAGTCCGCGCTTTTATACCACCGACTTTGATGAGATGGATCGTTTTGATGTCTCATCTGTAAAGCCTGAATGGGATCGATTGATGCAAGAGTTTGACCAAGATATTAATCAGGCTCACTTTCAGCGGCCTGAAGATATGTCAAAGGATTACTCACATCTTCCAGAGGGCCTATACCAAGAATTCCTTGATTTTTTGATTAGCTCAATTACTTCTGAATTCTCTGGCTGTGTACTGTATTCAGAAATTAAGAAATCCATCAATAATCCCGAGCTAAAAAACCTGTTCTCTTATATGGCCCGTGATGAAAGTAGACATGCTGGCTTTATTAATCAGTGGCTCAAAGATTTTGGTATTGGCGTTGATTTGGGATTTTTAGCAAGAACTAAAAAATATACCTTCTTTAAGCCAAAGTTTATTTTTTATGCAACCTATCTTTCTGAGAAGATTGGTTATGCGCGCTACATCATGATTTTTCGCATCATTCAGAAAAAACCGGAGTTACGTTTTCACCCGATCTTCTTATGGTTTGAGAAATGGTGTAACGATGAATTCCGTCATGGTGAGGCCTTTGCATTATTAATGCGCTCTAATCCAAAATTACTCAGTGGTGTGAATCGTCTATGGATACGCTTTTTCCTTATCGCGGTTTATGCAACCATGTATGTAAGAGACCATTCAAGGCCTGAATTTCATAAGGCTCTTGGAATATCGCCTACGGACTATGATCGTCAGGTACTGAAAATCACCTCCGACATTTCCAAGCAAGTTTTCCCCTTCACCATCAATCTGGATGATCCTAGGATTTGGGAGGGATTTGAAAAGCTGAGAAAGATTTCTGATGAGGTTGAGGAGCTTAAGCTAAAAGGTGGACTCTTATCTACGATCAAGCGTGGTGCTTTAGCTGTTAGTGCTGCGGCAACCTTTGTGCACATTTATTTATTGCCAGTAGTTCCCAATGAGCTGCCGGTTGATATACGCTTAGCGCCTGTTTGGTAAGCCATTATGTATTTTTGGATAAGCCCTCTCATTTTTACCATCTTTGTATGGTGGTTCAGCACGGGCCTTATCCTAAAAATAAATGGCTTGCCTAAGCGGTATTTCAAGGCAATTTTCACTTTCTCCTTGATCGTTTTACTGTTTGCCTTTTGGGGGCTGGGAATTTCTAGCCAACAGGCAACAGTGGCTGGAGCATATTGTTCATTTACCTGTGCAATCATTATTTGGGGTTGGCAAGAACTTGCTTTTTTACTGGGCTATATTACCGGATCAAGGCGGACAGATTGCCCGCATGGGCTTGGCGGACTAAGACGAGCTTGGTATGCCTTTCAGACGATCAACTATCACGAGATGACCTTGCTCACTCTGGGCGTCCTCATCTTCCTCATGAATATCGATGCCGTGAATCACACCGGTTTTTGGACGTATATCATCCTCTGGGGAATGCGACAAAGCACCAAGATTAATGTTTTCTTGGGTGTACTCAATTTTAATGAAGCCTTCTTGCCACAGCATTTGAAATATCTCATTACTTACTTTAGACGTAAGGCAATGAATCTTTTGATGCCATTCTCAATTTTGGTTTCAGTGCTCTTTTTAGTGCCTATTTGGTCGCATGCAGCTTCCGATTCTTCTGCTTATGAAATCACATCATCAGCATTGTTGGGTACGCTATTAGCACTTGGATTGTTGGAGCATTTATTTCTTGTGATGCCATTTCCTAGTGAGTTATTGTGGAAATGGGGCTATAAAAATCATCGTTAAGTAACAGTACCTCATGCTTTCAAAAAAAACTATCTATCTAGCTCAACCACGAGGCTTTTGTGCCGGCGTGGAGAGGGCTATTCTTATAGTGGAAGAAGCGTTAAAGAAATATGGTGCGCCAATTTATGTTCGACATGAAATTATTCATAACGCCTACGTTGTGAAAGATTTTGAATCGCGTGGAGTGGTATTTATTAATCAGTTAGATAAGGTGCCCAAGGGTGCTATTCTGATTTTTAGTGCACATGGAGTCTCTAAAGCGGTTCGTTATGAAGCAGATGAACGCCAATTTCAGGTATTTGATGCCACCTGCCCCTTGGTTGCGAAAGTTCATGCAGAAGTAGTCAGCCTGAAAGAGCGGGGCTTTCAAATTATTATGATCGGTCATCGCGGGCATCCGGAGGTTGAGGGTACTATGGGGCAAGTTGATTCATCGATTCATTTAATTGAGCATGTACCAGATGTTGATCAGCTTACTTTTGATAAAGATGAATTACTTGCTTATGTTACTCAAACAACTTTGTCGGTTGATGAGACGCAAGAAATTACTGCTGCATTAATAAAAAAATATCCACAGATTCATGCTCCCAAGAGGCAGGATATTTGTTATGCCACTCAAAATCGACAAGATGCCGTCAAAGCAATGATTCCTCACGTGGATATCGTCATTGTGGTCGGTAGTCAAAATAGCTCTAATTCCAAGCGACTACAAGAGTTGGCGAGCAGCTTGCAGGTGCCAGCATTCTTAGTGGATGATCCTAGTCAGATCAAATCAGAGTGGTTTAAGTCGGTGAAGAATATTGGGGTTACAGCTGGTGCCTCAGCGCCAGAGTCTTTAACCAGCGAAATCATTGATGCGATCAATTCCCGTTACAGGGGTTCAGTTGTACCTATGCCGGGAATCGAAGAAACCATCAGCTTTTCCCTTCCAAAAGGCTTATTGAAGGCAGCTTAGGGTTAAATCCCCCCTTTCCCTTGATATATAAGGGTTTTCACTGGTAAAAACAGGCTAAAAAAGTGTCAAATTTAATTGACACTTTAATATGTCAATGACAAAATCATTTACATGAATCTGCCAGAACCAAGAGCAATTTTGACGCTTTTAAAGCCTATTACATGGTTTCCGCCCATGTGGGCATTTGCTTGTGGATCGATTACTGGCAGCGAAAAAATTGTTGAGAACCTCCCGATATTTTTTCTCGGTTTGGCGCTGACTGGTCCTCTGGTGTGTGCTTCAAGCCAAGCAGTGAATGATTGGTATGACAGACATGTCGATGCAATTAACGAGCCAAATCGACCCATTCCTTCTGGTCGCATTCCTGGGAGATGGGGCCTTTATATCGCCGTGATTTGGTCATTGATTTCTTTATGGGTCGGAAGCTTCTTAGGTCCAATTGGATTTCTGGCAACCGCACTAGCTTTAGTGTTGGCATGGTTCTATAGCATGCCACCTATTCGCTTTAAAAATAATGGTTGGCTGGGTAATCTTGCTTGCGGTGTAAGTTACGAAGGCTTGGCTTGGGTAACTGGCGCTGCGTTGTTGTCTGGTGGAGTGGTGCCGAGTAAGCCATCTCTTTTACTTGCAGGTTTATATAGCGCAAGTGCTCACGGCATCATGACCTTAAATGATTTCAAGGCAATCGAGGGTGATCGACAAATGGGAGTGCGATCACTGCCTGTTCAGCTTGGCGCAATCAGAGCGGCTCAAGTTTCTGCCGCCTTTATGTTACTTCCGCAAGTGATCGTTTTACTTTTGCTTCTCATGTGGGATAAGCAGAACTACGCAATAGTAATTGGTGCGTTGATGATTGGACAAATTATCTTATTGCGTGATTTTTTAAAAAGACCGATTGAGAAAGCACTTTTTTATAGCGGCTTTGGAGTGCCTCTATTGGTTTCCGGAATGATGGTAGCTGCTTTTGCAGTGAATAGCCTGGGCTTGGAGTCATGAGTATCACCTTGACCCAGCCGCTCTTTCAATCATCCACATTTGGGTGGATCAGTATTGTGCGTCTGGGCTTGGTGCAAGCAGCTATCGGGGCCATTGTTGTCATGACAACTTCTACCTTAAATCGCATTATGGTTGTTGAGTTGGCTTTGCCTGCAAGCCTTCCTGGCTTATTGGTCGCAATTCATTACTTTGTTCAGGTCATCAGGCCTCGTATGGGATTTGAGTCTGATATTGGCGGCAAAAGAACGCCATGGATTATCGGTGGCATCAGTTTGCTGGCCTTAGGGGGCTTTGGTGCTGCAATCGCTACAACCCTGATGGGCTTTCATTTAATGCTTGGTATTGCAGCAGCAATCGTCGCTTTCTTCTTGATTGGTATTGGCGTTAGTATCAGCGGGACTTCATTGCTAGCTCTGCTCGCTAAGGGGGTAAGTGATGAGAGAAGGGCGGCTGCGGCTACAACAGTTTGGCTCATGATGATTTTTGGATTTGCTCTGACTAGTGGTATTGCAGGAAAGTATTTAGACCCCTATTCGCCAGAGAAGGTCATCCTGATTTCAGGAATTATTTCATCTGCTGCCTGCATGATTGCTGTGTTGGCTTTATATCGGCTTGAGGGCGATGCGCTAGAAAATAAACGTGTTGGTGCTGCTCAAAAAATTCCTTTTAGAACAGCATTGACCGACATTCTGGCTGATCCAGACACTAGAAAATTTACCATCTTTATTTTTCTGTCGATGTTTGCGTTCAGTGCACAGGATTTAATTTTGGAGCCGTTTGCCGGAATGATTTTTAAATACTCTATAGGTGAGACAACCAGCCTATCAGGGATTCAACACTCTGGAGTGCTCACTGGCATGCTTTTGGTGGCAGTTTGTGGTTCTAGCAGACTAAGGCGTTATTTTGGCTCACTCAGATCTTGGATGATCTATGGCTGCCTGGCCTCAGCGTTGGCAATGTTTGGTTTGGTGATTGCTGGAATCGTCGAGGGAGACTGGCCACTAAAACAGAATGTATTCATTTTGGGTCTTGCCAACGGCGCCTTCTCTATTGCAGCAATCGCATCCATGATGCGCTTAGCGGTTGTTGGTGGAGGGGGCAAAGAGGGGGTCCGAATAGGTTTATGGGGAGGAGCGCAAGCGATTGCTTTTGGCTTGGGTGGTCTTTTGGGAGCTGGAGCAAGTGATCTTGCACGCTCTATTTTTACCAATCCAGCCTGGGCATATTCTTCAGTCTTTTTTATTGAAGCAATTCTATTTATTGCTTCTGCTTATATGGCATCTCTGGTTGAAAGTAAACAAAGTAGCGCTAGTGGAGCGAGGTAAAACATGACAACAGAATTTATTTATGATGCAGTAGTCGTTGGCGGTGGACCCGCAGGTGCTACTGCAGCTCAAACGCTTGCTCAAAAGGGCAAGCATGTCTTGCTATTAGATAAGCGCGGACGCATTAAACCCTGTGGTGGAGCAATACCACCACGTCTAATCAAAGATTTTCAGATTCCAGATGAGTTGTTGGTTGCTAAAGCAAAATCAGCTCGGATGGTTTCGCCTCTAGGAAAAACGGTAGACATCCCTATTGAAAATGGTTTTGTAGGAATGGTTGATCGGGCCCAGTTTGATGAATGGCTAAGGAAGCGCGCAGTTGCAGCAGGAGCAGTTCGTGAGGATGGACTATTTGAAACCCTTCAGCGAGAAGGTGCCAACGTCCGCATTTACTATCGCACACGAGGAGCGCTTGATGGCGACCAGGGCGCGGTGAAGAGTGTATTGGCAAAAGCAGTGGTAGGTGCTGATGGCGCTAAATCACAAGTTGGTAGAAGCGCAGGTGTAAAAGGATGTGCTGAAGCAAATTATGTGTTTGCTTATCACGAAATTATTAAAACTCCATCTGATAAACCACTTTCATTTGATAGCAGTCGCTGTGATGTCTTATATCAAAAGCCAGTATCCCCAGATTTTTATGGTTGGGTATTTCCACATGGCGACACTATTAGTATTGGCACGGGAAGTGCAGATAAAGGCTTCTCTCTTAGAAATGCAGTTGCCAAGCTGCGCGCAGATATCGGCTTAGAGGGAGCGGAACTCATTCGCCATGAAGGGGCACCATTACCGATGAAGCCCTTGAAGAAATGGGATGATGGGCAGCAAGTAGTTTTGGCTGGCGATGCTGCAGGTGTTGTTGCTCCGGCTTCAGGTGAGGGCATATATTACGCCATGCTCGGCGGTCAATTGGCTGGTGAAGCCGTTGCTGAGTTTATCGAGAGCAAGGATCCCGCAAAACTCCAGTTGGCCCGTAAGCGTTTTATGAAAGAACACCGCATGACCTTTTTAGTCTTAGGCATCATGCAATATTTTTGGTATTCAACCGATAAAAGACGTGAGAGCTTTGTCAAGATGTGCGAAGACAAAGACGTTCAAAGATTGACCTTTGAGTCTTATATGAATAAAAAGTTAGTTCGTAAAAAGCCTCTCGCACACTTCAAAATCTTTATCAAAGATATGGGGCATCTTTTAGGCTTGGCTAAGGTATGAAGCTCTTTTTTCAACATAAGTACCTCTGGATGATTGCAGCTTGGATGGTTGCTACATCCATCTTGGGTGGTATGGCCACAAAGCTGGGCCCTTGGTACTTTTCCTTGATTCAGCCTCCTTGGAAACCACCAGATTGGTCATTTGGAGTCATTTGGACCATTATTTTTATTTTGTCTGCATTGGCATGGATGATTTCTTTTAATAGCAACCCAACACCATCGCAGAAAAATAAAATCACCTTTCTTTTTGTGCTAAATGGTTTTTTAAATGTACTTTGGAGTATGTTTTATTTCCGCATGCAACATCCTGATTGGTCGTTAGTAGAGGCTTTTTTTCTGTGGGGTTCTGTACTTGCCATTATTTTAGTGATGTGGCCAATACGGAGAATTGCTGCGTATCTCATGCTGCCATATCTCATTTGGGTCACGATTGCGATGTGCCTAAATTGGGATACGCTTGTTTTGAATCCAGGTGCTTACTAGACATATGTCAAGTATGAAATTGCTCAACCTTGGTGTCAATCACCATACAGCTCCTATTGATATTCGGGAGAGTGTGGCGGTTGCGCCTGAGGTTTTGCACGACTCTTTAATAGATTTACGTAAATATCTACAAAGAGAAGATGCCGAGAATCAGCCAGAGGTGGCTATTCTGTCAACCTGTAATCGGATGGAAATCTATTGTGCTGCCAATGATGTTGAGTATGAGGATCATCATTTAGAAAGCCGCGCTTTTGAATGGTTGGCCGCTCAAAACAATGTTCATAAAAACGAATTACGCCCCTATATCTATTCGGCAAAGGAAAGCGATGCAGTCAAGCATGCCTTCAGGGTGGGTAGTGGTTTAGATTCTATGGTTCTAGGAGAAACCCAAATCCTAGGGCAAATGAAAAAGGCAATCGAAAATGCTAATCAAGTAGGTACATTAGGTACTTACTTGAAGCCTTTATTTGATAAAACATTTTCAGTAGCCAAAGTGGTTCGAGGTAATACGAAAATTGGGGCCCATTCAGTATCGATGGCGGGCGCCTCTATCAAGTTAGTTGAGCGCATCTTTGGAAAAATTAGTGATTGCAATGTTTTATTTATTGGTGCCGGTGAGATGATTGGTCTTTGCGCAAATCATTTTGCCAGCAAGAACCCCAAAAAGATTGCTATCTCTAATCGAACAATTGATCGAGGTAGTGCATTAATTCAGACATTTGCTAGCCAAAATTTGCAGACAGAAGTCTTTCCTTTAGCAGATTTACCGCAGCACTTAAGTCAATACGACGTGATTGTTTCTTGTACGGCGAGTTCCTTACCGATTGTAGGTATGGGAATGGTTAAAACAGCACTCAAGACTCGTCAGTCTCGCCCTTTAGTTTTGATCGACTTAGCCGTGCCAAGAGATTTTGAACCAGAAATTAAGAGTTTAAAAAATGCTTACCTTTACTCTGTTGATGATCTAGGTGAAATAGTCAATGCTGGAAAAGCAAACCGCCTTGAATCTATTGGCGAAGCAGAGAAAATTATTGAAAAAGGGGTTGTGGAGTTTTATGAAACCCTAGGGAAGAGAGCGGTTGTTCCTATCATTAAGTCAATCCAAGATGTAGGGGAGCAATATCAAAAGATTGAGCTAGAAAAAGCAAGCAGAAGACTTGCAAATGGTGATGACCCTATGGTTGTACTTTCACATATGGCAATAGCACTTGCGAATAAGTTTATGCATGCCCCAATACATGCTTTGAAGCAGTCTTCCGATGCCAATTTGGAAGAATATAAAAAAATCATATCTAAAATCTACTCATCGAAATGAGGTGGCTATGCTCAAAATGACTAACCTCCTTGAAACCATATCTAACCCGCAAGACTTGAGGGAGCATGAGGTATCTAAGCTTCCCCAGATTGCGCGAGAGTTGCGAAACTTTATATTGAGCTCGGTTTCAAGCACTGGAGGACATCTTTCATCTAACTTGGGAACTGTAGAGCTCGCCATCGCATTGCATTATGTCTTTGATACGCCTTATGACCGTTTAGTTTGGGATGTGGGCCACCAAAGCTACGCTCATAAAGTACTTACAGGTCGCAGGGATGCGATGTCGGGTCTAAGGCAATTCGGCGGTATTTCAGGGTTTCCTAAGCGTAGTGAAAGTGAATACGACGCATTTGGAACGGCTCATTCATCGACCAGTATTTCGGCAGCATTGGGGATGGCGGTCGCTGCTAAGACAAAAAATGAGAAACGTAATGTAGTAGCCATTATTGGTGATGGTGCAATGAGTGCTGGCATGGCATTTGAAGCGATGAATAATGCTGGCGTGAATAAAAAAGTACCGCTTATTGTGATTCTGAATGACAACGAGATGTCAATTTCACCAGCAGTAGGCGCGCTGAACCGCTATCTAGTGAAGTTAATTTCTGGTTCTATGTACGCGGCCACTAAACGGGGTATTGATAAAGTGCTCTCTGTAGCGCCACCCATTCGCGAATTTGCAAAAAGATTAGAAGGGCATGCTAAGGGAATGGTAGGTCCTGCAACTATTTTTGAAGAGTTTGGGTTTGACTATTACGGTCCAATTGATGGCCATAATTTAGAAGTATTAATTTCGACCCTACAAAACATTAAAACCCTTGCTCAAACGGAGGGACCCCAGTTCCTTCATATCATTACTAAAAAAGGCAAAGGATATTCATTAGCAGAGCAAGACCCAATTGCCTATCATGGTCCAAGTCCATTTGACCCGTTAGTAGGGATTGTGACAAAGTCAGTGGCTAAGAAAACCTACACCCAAGTATTTGGTGAGTGGTTATGCAATATGGCAGAGGTGGATGAGCGCTTGATCGCCATTACTCCTGCCATGCGCGAGGGCTCGGGATTAGTAGAGTTTGAAAAACGCTTTCCGGATCGATATCACGATGTGGGGATAGCGGAGCAACACGCCGTTACCTTTGCAGCTGGCATTGCATGCGAAGGGCTTAAACCAGTAGTTGCGATCTATTCAACTTTCTTGCAGCGCGGCTATGACCAGTTGATACATGATGTGACTTTACAAAACTTGCCGATCGTATTTGCTATTGATCGAGCAGGTATGGTGGGTGCGGATGGAGCAACCCATGCGGGAGTATTTGATATTGCATTCTTGCGCTGCTTGCCAAACTTATTACTCATGACGCCTTCAAACGAGCAAGAATGCCGAGCAATGCTAACTACCGCCTTTAAACACAATGGTCCAGCAGCAGTCCGTTATCCACGAGGTTCTGGAGCAGGACTAGAGACAGTAGGCAAGCCCTTAGAAACATTGCCAATTGGTAAAGGGCTCGTAGTACGCAAAATAGAGGTGACTTCGCCTCTAAAGAAAAGAATTGCTTTTATTTGTTTTGGGCCATTACTCTACAGCGCTCTTGCCGTAGCGCAAGAAATCAACGCCACCGTGGTAGATATGCGCTTTGTGAAGCCTTTGGATGAGAAATTATTGCTAGAAATTGCAAGCACTCATGATGGACTTGTTTTTGTTGAAGATAGCGCGATTAAGGGCGGCGCTGGTAGTGCTTGTTTAGAAGTGCTATCGGATAACAATGTCCATATTCAATCTTTATTAGTGGGACTGCCAGATGAGTATGTAGAGCATGGTGAGCTTAATTTACTTTTAGATAGCTATGGTCTGTCTAAGGAAAAGATTAAACAAAGAGTTTTGGCCCGTTTTTTATAAGGCCTGATGAATAGTGGAGTCAATTGAGATTGCCCCATTTCGTGATTTATGTACCGATTGCGGCGTATCTCGAACTACGCAGCCCAAACGATGCGCAACTGCCTGTCAGTTTATTCAGCCTAATTACCCTAAATTTGAAACATTAGCTCACGGTAGAGAGCGTGTTCAAGATGGTTCTGACGAGATCTTCTTTGGCCCCTATTTAGAAATGTTTAGGGCCAGGTTAAAGACGCCATTAAAGGGTGCTCAGTGGACCGGAATTATCACGCGACTGTGTGAGGTGTTACTGGAGCAGGGGATTGTTGAGGCGGTGATTACCATGAGCTCAGACCCTAATGATCGCTGGAAACCAGTTCCGGTGATCGTGACGAGATCTCAGGATATGGCGCAATGTAGGGGTATGAAGATGGGCTATGCCCCAATTATTCAATACCTTGAGCAAGCAAAAGATCTGGGGTATAAAAAAGTAGCCATGGTGGGTATTCCATGTCAGGTCTATGCTGCAAGAGCACTCGAACAAGAATTGGACTTTGAGAAATTATTGATTATTGGCTCGCCTTGTTCCGATAACACGACTACCGAACATTTTCATCAATTCTTAGGCCTACTTTCCGAAAAGCCGGAAACGATTTCTTATCTGGAGTTTAGAGCGGATTATCACGTTGAGATTCGCTTTGAGAATGGCCAAAAACAAGAAATACCTTTTTTAAAGCTGCCCCTATCAAATTTACCTGCAGATTTTTTCCCTACAACCTGCAAGACGTGTGTTGACTATGTCAATTCACTTTCTGATATTACGGTTGGGTATATGGCAGGCACAGGCGAGCAGTGGGTCATTATTCGCAATGTAAAAGGAAAGGGTTTAGCGAGCTTACTTGCGGCAGAGCTTGTTTTAGAGCCTGTAACTTCTGCCGGTAATCGCTTAAGTCCTGTAAAGGGTTTTATGAAGAATGTGGAGTTAGCAGCCGGCGGGTTGCCATTGCAAAGAATGCCAAATTTTTTAAGAGGAATATTTGCCTGGGTAATGCCGCGGTTTGGACCTCGTGGTCTTGAGTTCGCAAAAGCGAGAATTGAGATGAAGGCAATCGAATCTATTGTTCATTTACGAAATACTGCGCCGCACAAAATAAAGAATATGGTCCCCGACCATGTATGGAGGCTAACGAAAAGATATGGTTTAGAGCCTCAAAATGATGAAACTAAAGGCTCTAGGGAAAGCACCTAGAAATAAGTCTTTGTGATTTGATCTAAATCAATTTATAAAGTAAATATTCCAATAAAGAGGCTCTTAGGCAGCCACGGTATTTTTCAAAAAACTCTTTTGAGACCGTGTCTTGATCAAGTGATGTTCATGAATTTATCCAGGCTAGTGAGCATTACTGGGCTCAAAAAGAAATCTACTCGTGACGATTTCAATTTAGATCAACAACAGACGACCAAAGCGTCGAATGACATGTGGGAGGACTGCTTAGTATCTAATGCGCCCACAAAATCAACATTTGAGCAAGACAAAAAAACTCATCCAATAGAAAAAGCCTGTACCGAAGGTGAGTATCTTGAATCTCTCGTGAAAACCATTGAGGGAAATATTCTTCCTTTGATGATTGAGCAACACTTAGAGTCATCGATTCCTGCGCTGTTGCCAGTCAAGCAAATCATTGATCAAAAAGCTGTGGATGATTTAACCAAGTTAGTGTTACAAGAAGATGCTCGTATTTCCGTTGACTACGTAAAAGAGATGCATACCTCTGGAACTACTTTAGAAGATATTTATTTGCTTCTGCTCACTCCAGTGGCAAGAAAATTAGGGACAATGTGGGATGAGGATGAATCTAGCTTTACAGAGGTAACCATAGCGCTTTGGCGGATCAAGCAATTAATGTATGACTTAAGCCCCATTTTTCAACAGTATTCTGATCAGGGTAAAGCCGGCTCCAGCATTATGTTAGTGCCATTGCCTGGCTCCCAACATAACTTAGGCCTTTTTATGGTCTCTGAATTTTTTGCAAAAGCGGGATGGCGCATATGGGGTGAATTGGCTGCCACCGAGGAAGACATTATCTCCATGGCTGCAAACGAATGGTTCGATGTTGTCGGTTTATCAGCCAGTGTTCGAGAGCAATTTCCACAACTGAAGGAATTAATTAAGAGCATTAAGGCTAAGTCCAAAAATCCTAAGGTAGGCGTCATCATCGGTAGTCCCGTATTTAATCAATTTCCGGAGCTTGTGGCTGATCTTGGGGCAGATATGGTTGGCATGGATGCTGAGGACGCGCTTGAAAAAGCAAGCTTTTATGTTGAGCGATTGCGCTAAATCATTAATGTTTATCTATGGCAGTCCAGCTAGAAAACGATTTATTCATCAAAGCTTGTTTTTGTCGCAAAACAGATAGAACGCCTGTTTGGCTAATGCGTCAGGCTGGAAGATATTTGCCTGAGTATCGAAATACCAGATCTAAGGCAGGAAGTTTCTTGGACCTGGCCAAAAGCCCCGATTTTGCTACCGAAGTAACACTCCAACCCATTGATCGTTTTGGCTTAGATGCGGCAATTTTATTTTCAGACATCTTAACCATTCCCGATGCTATGGGCTTAGAGCTATCTTTTGAGAATGGCGACGGCCCACGGTTTGCTAAGCCCTTAACTTCTGAGCGTGAGGTGAACCAATTATGTATAGCCAATATGGAGCAATTGCGTTATGTTTTTGATGCGGTAAGCTCAATTGCAAAGGCACTTACCTCAAATGGAAAGCAGCAAGTACCTTTAATTGGATTTTCTGGGAGTCCTTGGACCTTAGCTTGCTACATGATTGAAGGCTCAGGCTCTCGCGATTTTTCCTTGGCTAAGAAGATGTTGTATGAGCGCCCCGATCTTTTGCAAAAAATACTAGATATCAATATTCAGTCAGTTAGTGAATATTTGCGCTTACAGATAGATGCGGGTGCACAGGCTGTGATGATATTTGATACCTGGGGTGGTTTATTAACTTCAGAGGATTATTTGCAATATTCCCTCCAGCCTATGACTAAGATTATTAAAGACATACGTAGTCATCCAAAATACACAACAGTACCCATCATCTTGTTTACCAAGGGAGGTGGGATTTGGTTAAGTGATATTGCTAAATCAGGAGCCGATGTGTTGGGCATAGACTGGACCATCAATTTGGCTAGGGCGCGAGAGGTAATTAATCAAGCAACGAGCAAGCATTTAGCGATACAAGGAAATCTAGATCCATCCATCCTTCTATCCAATCCAAAAGAGATTGAAAAAAGAGTTCAGCAATGTTTTGAAGATTTATCTAATGTCAAATTGGCAGAGGGAGACCCACTAGACGGGCATATTTTTAATCTGGGCCATGGTATTAGCCAATTTACGCCCCCTGAAAATATTGCTGCACTAGTCTCCAAGGTCCGCCAGTGTTCAACTGATTTTAGGTTCAGCAAGGTTTAGGGGCGGCATAGTGGCTGGAGGCGTGTGCTGGTTATTGTGTATCCCCTGCGATACCAAAGCTTTTATGCAGATATGCGTAGCAGAGCTCGTTAATGAGGGAGTAGGACTTTTACCTTTGCTTTAAGTAATGCTTAATCATCCATAAAGTACTTTGGAGCAACGATGTGTTTAGATTATTGCCCCAAAGATTTTTGCTTTATATTAAGTTCTACATTCATTTTCGAAAACTCACCAATGTCAAGCAATTCGAAGGGCGGTCTTAAGCTAATTAATAAGGATACCCTTTGGGATAAGGCGTATTTCTCCTTGCGAAGCGCATTGCTGGCTGGCAAGTTTGTTCCTGGCGAGCGAATCATTTTGAGAAAAGTTGCTCAGGATCTGGGGATTAGTCTTACCCCAGTTCGCGATGCCATCAATCGTTTGGCCGCTGAAAATGTGCTTGAGAGGGGCGGTGTTGGGCAAGGCGGTGGTGCCTCGGTACCGCTTTTGAATGCTCATGAGTTTGATCAATTGATGTCGATACGCAGTAGCCTAGAACCATTAGCTGCTGAGGCAGCCGCTAAAAACGCAAATAAAGCAGAAATTACTGAAATAGCAGAACTGCTGACTCAAATGAGAGATTTAGCTGAAACTGGAAATCTAGCTTCTTACTTAGACGCCCACTACAAGTTTCATTTTGGGATTTACAAATTGGCTAACCAATCTATTTTGCTTCAGGCTATTGAAGGTGCTTGGCTTCGTTGTGGACCAACTTTAAATCTGGCATTACCCGAGTACAAGCCCGGGCAAAAAAGACATAAACATCATCTGGCTGCCTTGAATGCCTTAAAAAAGGGTGATGGTATAGGGGTTGCTCAAGCAATCCGTGCCGACATTGATAGTGCTCGACACGATATCTGTAATTTGCTAGATTAAATTCGTGGTTCAAATTAGGGTTGATATTTGTTCTCTAAAATGAATGTTATTTGTTATAACATTAGTATAATTCGTGCTTAAAGGAGTTGATATGAACACATTTAAAGCAGTAGTAAGTGCGATGGCGGCTACCAGCCTGGGGGTTTTAGTAGCCTTTAGCTCTGCTGTAGCCGCTGATTTTCCAACAAGGGAGATAAAGTTGGTGGTGCCTTGGAATGTTGGCGGATCAAATGATATTTCGGCTAGATTAATTTCAAAAATTTTGGCCGATGAAGGAATTATAGTAGTAGTAGATAACGTTGCGGGGGCGACAGGAACCATTGGTATGGCAAAGGTTGCTAATGCAGAACCAGACGGCTACACCATTGGCATGGGTACTAGCTCTACTATGGCAATGATTGCGCAGGGTTTAACACCGCTAAGGAATGAGCAGTTTGCTCCGATAGCACGCGTAACAACCGATCAATTGTTGCTACTTGTGCCGAAGGATAGTCCAACAAAAGATCTTGATGCATTTGAAGCAATGGTTAAAAAGAAGCCAGGAAAAATATCCATTGGTACACCAGGCAGTAATAATTTAAATCATATTTTTGCAGTGATGACGGGTAATGTTGTTAACTCCGAAATTATTACTGTTCCATATACTGGGGGTGCTAAGGTGATTATTGATCTAGCTGGCAAGCAGCTTGATGCAGCAGTACTAAAGCCATCTGAGAGTAAAGCGCAGATGGATTCCAATATGGTGATGCCTTTGGGTGTATTTGCAAATGAGCGAATTAAATCAATGCCCAATATTCCTACTTTTAAAGAGAAGGGGTATAACGTTTTTCCATATGGACCACTAGTACAAATGGCATATCTTGCAGCTCCTGCAAAGACTCCGCCAGATATTCAAGAAAAATTAATTGCAATTTTTAACAAGGCTATCCAGGATCCACGTTTTAAGGCCGCATCTGAAGATGGCGGCGCAAGGGTTGATAGCCTTACCGGTAAAGCTTTGGGTGCTGAAATTACCGCCGTGACAAACACCTTAGCAGTTGTTGGAAAAAAAGTATTTTCTGAGAAAAAATAAATAATCTGTGTTGAAAGAATAGTAATGAGTCAAATCAAAAAAGTAAATTGCCATGTCGTCTCTGCTCCTGTAGAAAAGCCATTTACCTCTTCCAGGGGTTGGATTTATAAAACGAGGGGCTCTTGCATTGTCGAAATTGAAACAAGTGATGGCATAGTGGGCTGGGGAGAGTGTTACGGGCCTTCGGCGGTATCAAAAGCGTTTATTGATACTCAATTTGGCCCTCGCATTATCGGTAGGGACCCGTTTGACATAGAAGTAATCTGGGAAGATTTATATAATCGTATCAAGGACTATGGTACTAAAGGTATGGCAATTTCTGCTATCAGCGGAATTGATATTGCCTTATGGGACATCATTGGTAAATCTTGTGGAAAGCCAATCCATAAATTGATTGGCGGTTCTTATCGTGAGGAAGTAACACCTTATGCCACAGGCCTATATTTTATTGATATGGATCGCTTAATTGAAGAGGCGGTTGAAGAGGCTATTGAATTTAAGGAAAACGGCTTTACTGCTATCAAAATGAAAATTGGCTTAGGCGATTTAAAGTTAGATATTCGGCGAGTTGAGGCAGTCCGCAAGGCAGTGGGGGATGATATGCGCCTGATGGTTGATGCTAACCATTGTTTTACGGTACCCCAGGCCATCAAGATTGGCCGAGAGCTTGAGAAGTTAGATATTGAATGGTTTGAGGAGCCGATCTCCCCTGAGGATTTAGATGGCTATGTTGAGGTGACTCGTGCGCTGGATATGGCTGTAGCTGGTGGTGAGAATGAATTTACCCGATGGGGATTTAGAGATATTGTGGTGCGTAAGGCGATGGACATTGTGCAGCCGGACGTTTGTGCTGCCGGCGGTATTAGCGAATGTCGTAAGATCGCTACCCTTGCTAGCGCCCACGGTGTAGAGTGCGTTCCGCATGCGTGGGGATCGGTGATTGGGGTCGCTGCAACTTTACATTTTTTAGCAGCGCTTCCGGATCAGCCGCCTAGCTTTAAAGGGAATCCACCCTTATTCGAGTTTGAGCAGTGTGAGAATCCATTCCGTGATTTGTTATCAGTTGATCCTATTATTCAGCGTAATGGTAAGGTAAGCGTACCAACAGGACCGGGTCTTGGTATTGAGATTAACCGTCATATCCTTGATCAATTTCGAGTCGCATAGATTGCAGCTATGCGTTACTTAACATTTATGCCAAGTGGGAGGGCGCCTAGAGTAGGGGTGCTACTGAGTGACTCTTTGCGTGTACTAGATCTCTCTCATCAAAGCTTTAGTGACATCATGGGAAATGAAAGTCACAGCATGCTTAAGATGATAGAAGCAGGCTTACTCTCCATTACTCAGAAAATCGCATCCAAAATTGAGGGTGGAAACTATCATCAGGATGCTGTAGTGAGCATCAATGACATTACAATTTGCTCCCCAATTCTCAATCCTGGAAAGATTGTGGGCGCTGCATATAACTTTACAGATGCATTAGATGAGCGTTCTATGCCATACCCAGCAGAGCCAGTTATTTTTATTCGTTCTGGAAGTACCGTTATAGGACCAAATGATCCCATCCTAATTCCGCCAGATGTTGGTAACGTAGGCTATGAAGCGGAGCTAGCGGTAATTATTGGAAAACGCGCATTGTTTATAGATCCGGAGGGTGCGATGGACTATGTTGTGGGTTATACAGTGCATAACGATGTCAGTGGCAGCGGCATGATTAAGCAAGATAAAGGTAACTTTGTCCGCGGTAAGAATATGCCTGCTTCTGCCCCCTTTGGCCCTTTTTTAGTCACTACTGATGAGGTCGCGGATCCATATGCCATTCAAATTACACTAGACGTGGATGGCAGACCATTGCAGGATGGCACAACAGGCACAATGCTTTTTAAAATAGCAGAATTAATCTCCTATATTTCTAAGCAAATGCCACTTGAGCCTGGGGATATTATTGCGACAGGTACTCCAGCGGGCTTGGCAATGATGCATCAGCCAACTGCATGGCTTGAACCAGGGCAAACTGTTCGTGTAGAGCTAAAAGGGTTAGGAGTGCTCAATAACCCAATTAAAAAGGGAGTACCATTTCTTGAGTAAAAGATTTAAAGTTCTTTTAACTAATCCTATACATCCGGAGTGCCAGCAAGCACTGATGAGAGAGTGCGACGTGGTGCTTGCTCCGGATATAAAGCCTGAGACCTTAAAAGGACTGATTTCAGACTGTGACGGTTTGATTGTTCGCTGTCAGTTGCCTCAAGATATTTTTGCTGATGCCCTGCAATTAAAAGCAGTCGTACGTCATGGTGTGGGATTGGATTTTATTCCAGTCGATACCGCTACCCAAAAAGGGATACCTGTTGCTAACTTACCAGGTTCGAATACGAATGCTGTGGTTGAGTATTGCTTGGCTGTCATTTTTTACTTCCGGCGCCGCTTAGCTTTAATTGATACACAATTGCGAAGTCAGGGATGGGCAAAAGCTCGACCGCTGGCCGATCCCTCAAACGAGATAGCAGCTACTACCTTGGGAATTATTGGGTTTGGGGCTATAGGTAGCAAATTAGCAAATGCGGCGAGTGGCCTACAAATGAAAACTATCGCGCTTACTAGACGCCCAGAGACACTCCCGAGCGGAATTCGTGCCGCTACAAAAACAGAACTATTTTCTGAATCAGATGTGATAGTTGTGTGCTGCCCTTTGAATGAGAGGACCCGCGGAATAGTTGACCAAGCTTCAATCTCAATGATGAAGCCAAATGCCATTCTGATAAATATTGCTCGCGGACCAGTAATAGATACGCAAGCAATTATCAAGGCCTTAAAAGCGGGAGATATTGCTGGTGCAGCGATGGATGTGCATGATCAGCAACCTCTGACTGGAGCTGAGCAGATTTTTGATTGCCCAAATTTATTACTTACTCCCCATATTGCATCCATTACTGCTAGCAGTATGAAAGGCATGAGCGAGGGGTCCGTAAAGACTATTCTTGCCATTCTTAATGGCGAGCGCCCTGAAAATATTGTTAATCCAGACGTATTTCTTTAATTGAGAAAAACATGACAAGTAATCCAATGCGTATCGTAAAGTTAGAGGCTGTTCCTATTTCGTTTCCCGTTCCTGAGAATAAGTCTGTTCGACTGGGTATTGGTAAATGTGTGAAGCGCGATTCAGTACTCGTACGCATCGAAACAGAGGATGGCCATATTGGCTGGGGCGAGGCACATCATGGACGTGCTCCAGGTGCAATTGCAAAGTTAATTGATACGACTATGCGAGAGTTGGTTCTCAATAGCGATGCCATGGATATTAATGGTATTTGGGCACGCGTTTACAAAATGCAAATCTCAAGCCATGGAATGGGTGCAGCTGCCGTATTGGCTTTGAGCGGCATTGATATCGCGCTCTGGGATATACGTTCTCAGATCATGCAACAACCTTTATATCGCATGTTGGGTGGTGCCTCCAAAAAGATTAAGGCATACGCAGGTGGTATTGCCTTGGGATGGCAAGAACCAGTATCTTTGGTAAAAGAGGCACAAGAGCATATTGCTACTGGGTACCGAGCATTAAAGCTACGCGTGGGAGATACCGCTGAGAAAGATATCGAAAGGGTGCAGGCAGTTCGTCATGCGGTAGGCAGTGATATCGATATATTGGTGGATGCCAATACGAACTACACATTGGCAGATGTCCGCAAGGTAATGCCCGCCTTTGATGAAGCTGGTGTGAGTTGGCTAGAGGAGCCATTTCCACCTCAGGATCGCAAGGCATACCATATGGCTCGTAGCTTAGGTCGAGTCCCATTTGCGGCTGGAGAGAATCACTATACCCGCTATGATTTCTCAACCCTATTGGATGATGGAGATGTTCAATTCATTCAGCCTGATTTATCAAAGACTGGTGGCGTTACTGAAGCTATGAGAATTGCAGCAATGGCGAGTGCCAATAAGTTAACGATTAATCCCCACACTTCTGCTACCGCAATCAATATGGGAACAACAATCCATTTTCTTTCTGCTATAGATAATCCAGGATATTTTGAGGGAGACGTTACTTCATTAAATCCCTTTAGGGACGAGATGATGGATAAAGCTGCCTATGAACTTGATGCTGAGGGTTATGTAAAACCATATGATGGTATAGGTATCGGAATGAAAATCAATCTAGATTTTATCAAAGATCATCCTTTGATTGATGGGCCTTGCTATATTTGATAGCTACTTCTAGGGGTGATTCAAAGCGCGCTTACTTGCTATGCACTGCTACACGCCGCCCACAGATCCCCTATTTGTGAGCGCTACTCCTCTAAATCCTCACTACTATCATCGATTCGATATTCCACCTTCAATTTTTTGAGTATGGCATTTAAGGGTGGATTTGTATCATGCGCGGACGGGTCAGTTAAGTAGCAATAGCCGTAAAAGGGTATTGGCTCCTTTTCAGCATGCTCACGATCTTCACTTGTAAAGGTGGTCATCATAGCTCTCCCCAATTGAGACAATAGGTGGTTACCTATGGGCTGTTAGAACAAACTGAGAGTATCCAGTAAGGAGTAGAATTGCTCTTCATCTCCCATAAGTAGATCTCATTTTCAATGAATGAATATGACATCTCTATCATGAATTGAAATAATTTTAATTTATTTTAAATAGTGAAATTGTTCTATTTTGGCTTGATAGATCGGCCTTAAATGTGACCAAGACGGTTGATAAAATTCATATAAACGTCATGTAAAAGGTGGAGCATCACAGTCAAGTTCAATGCCAAACTGATGGAGAGACAAAGATGCTAGATCAACACTTAAATGACAAGGTGATACATTTAAGAAGAAGAGCTGCTGAGTATTTTCAAAAAGCCGCATGGAATCAGTTATTAGCCTTAGATCATTATCAGAAGAATGATTTATTAGCTGCTGAACGTTTTGCGCAACTCTCTTTCGATGATCAAATGAATGGAGTAGAGTGTGCGGAGTTAGCCGATGCGGAATCACTCCTATTTCTTGATCTAAATGTGGAAGAAGAGTATTGATGATTCCTGATGCATTATTACGATTGAGAGCTTCTATTATGAAACGAGCATTCCTTTTATGCCTCTTGATAGGCTCTGAATCTAGCTTTGCGATTGCTGAGCTAACTCCCTATGATCTAGAAGTAGCTGTAGCAAAATCTGGGGCAGGTTTTCAGGTGCAGGCCAGCTATATCGCTCCCGTGAGTCAGTGCGAGGCATATACTTTTTTGACAGATTATGAGGATACGAAAACCATCCCTGGAATTGTTGAGTCAAAAGTGCGCAAAAGGAATGGTAATAAGGTAACTGTAGATAGAATGGTCGAGGAGCGAATTTTATTATTCCCGATTCAGTTTCGGTCAGAAGTGGAGTTTACGGAGTTCCCACATCAGGGACTTAATTTTATTCAGACTAAAGGCGACAACAAATCCTATTCTGGGACGTGGCGAGTACAAGCCAATGAGAAGGGCGCGCTGGTGCGATATTCCAGCATCATCGAGCCTAATTCCCTGATTCCAAATGGAATCATCGAGTATTTCTTAAGAAATAATATTCGCCGAGGTTTTGAAATGATGGCCGAGGGAATGGAGCGCAGCAAAGATACTCTGAGCTTAGCCTGTAAATAGCTTAAGTTGATGCAGTGTTTTCAAATAAAGCCTCACCCATCCGAATATTGTCGCCAAGATTTAAGCTTGGTAGTAATCGATAATTTTTTGGGGCAAAAACAATAATAGTGGAGCCGTGTTGAAACCAGCCTAGCTCTTCACCACGATGAACGGCTACATTGCACTCAATTTCATTAGGGCCTTGATACCGTAGATGGAAGAGTAGATTGATACAGTGCATGCGAATGCTGGCAACAAGAATGGCTGCTACAGGCACCAGAGTCAGGGTAGCATTCGGCATCTCTTTGTCTGCGTGATCAATTTCACATTCAATCACAGCCCTCTCATTTTTACAAAACAGTCTTTCAACTCGTTTGAGTGCGATCGGATTTACATTCCAAGTATCGCCAGAGATATAAGTGATTTTTCTAATCCGCATGGCAGCTGGCGCATGAAACCGGTGGTACATGCTTGAGGTCAGGCGCAAGGTTACGTATTCACACCCCTCATAGCTTTTGGCTAAGATTTTGTTGGGTATCAGATCATCTAAGGCATAAGGAAAGCCTTTGGCTTGAAAAACTTCTCCATTTCTGACTTGACCGAACGCCCCAATTAGAGCGTCACACGGACTTACAAGATAACTTAAGCCTTGATTAATTAGTCTAGCGTTAGGCTTGAGTTCCCGTGTAAAACACGCATGCATACTTTTAAAGTGCTGATTTTTCGCTTCTGATAAATCCAGCGCAGAAAAGAACTTCCAAACCTGAATGGAGACAAAAGCAATCACTGGGTTCTCAATTTGGCTAAACCAGCCAATAAAGCGAGTGAGCGCATTACGAGGAATGCGGTTAGTTAGAAGAAAATTGAGATCCTCTTGGGATAGGATGTTTTGGATCGTTTTTTTCATTGACATAATTATGTCAAATAAATGAAGTAAAAGTGTAATGAATAAATCATTGGAGTATCTATGGATAGTTGGATCGTATTCAGTATATTCGGTGCAGGGTTGGGAGTGTGGTTAGTTAGAAAGCTCTACACCAGATTGCAACTATCTAAGGCCAAGCACCCTTCATTAGCTGGCCACTCACGCATGGCAAAGAGGGTAGCCCGTTTAATTCCTTTTTATTCCTTTAATCGAGATTCCTTTTTTAAGGTCGATGGGGCGCCAGACAATATCGCCTCCTTAAGAGAAGCTGGCTTCATGCGCCTAGCGCATATCTATCAAGAGCGATTTGCAAAATCAGTGAGTTTGACAAATCAGGCAGCACAAAACATCTCTGATTTGCAATTTACAGGCAGGTATCGCGTGCCCTTTCAATTTAGCCAAATTGTCAGTGAGCACTTGAAATCAGGTAGCTTTATGCAGTCTTCATCAGGGGTCACATTGACTGATTTGGATGGCAATACTTTTTATGACTTAACTGGATCCTATGGCGTCAATGTGCTCGGATACGATTTTTATAAAAGATCGATTGAAGAGGGTGCTAGGCGCGTATCTGAGCTTGGTCCTGTTCTAGGGTTTTATCACCCCATCGTTGCTGACAATGTGAAGCGTTTAGAAGTTATTTCAGGGTTAGATGAAATTTCCTTCCATATGTCTGGTACAGAGGCTGTGATGCAGGCAGTACGCCTAGCTCGCTACCATACCAAGCGAAGCCATGTAGTCCGGTTTAACGGGGCGTATCACGGCTGGTGGGAAGATGTTCAGCCCGGCATAGGTAACCCCCTTCCACCGAGAGAAACCTACACATTAAAAGACATGGATCAAGATACTTTACGGGTACTGCGCAAGCGGAAAGATATTGCCTGCGTATTAGTAAATCCATTGCAAGCAATACATCCCAATAAAGGGGCCCCCAGCGACTCATCTCTATTGGATAGCTCACGTACTGCGCATTATGATCGTGCCGCATATACCAAATGGCTCAAAGAGCTCAGAGAAGTCTGTACACAGAATGGCATTGTGTTGATTTTTGATGAGGTATTTGTAGGATTCCGTTTGGCTCAGGGTGGTGCCCAAGAATATTTTGGCGTAAGGGCCGATATGGTGACCTACGGTAAAACCTTAGGCGGTGGCTTGCCGATAGGCGTAGTGTGCGGACGTAGTGATTTAATGAAGCGCTTTAGGGATGAAAAACCTGCCGACATCTGTTTTGCACGCGGGACGTTTAACTCACATCCCTATGTGATGGGGGCAATGCAGGTATTTCTAGAACAACTAGAAACCCCCGAAATCAAAAAAATGTATGTGGATTTAGACCAAGTTTGGAACCAGCGCGCCAATAGTTTGAATGAACAACTGATTTCTTTAGACTTGCCGGTCAGGGTCGCAAATATGTCGAGTATCTGGACCATCAATTTCACTGAGCCAAGCCGCTACAACTGGATGTTTCAGTATTACTTAAAGGAGCAAGGACTAGCGCTTAGTTGGATTGGTACGGGAAGATTTATTTTCAGTCTGAACTACAGCGATTCAGACATGCTAGCCGTTCAAGAACGCTTCATTGCTGCAGCACAGTCCATGAAACAAGATGCTTGGTGGTGGAATGGAAACAGCCTGAGTAATAAAGCGATCAAACGTCAAATTATTAAAGAGATGCTATTTAGCAAAAAATAGCATCTCTGCCCTATCTGTACTAAGTGTTGACTGAGCCCAGATTTTCTTCGGTGAGTTCAAGGTGATCCATCGGATCAATGAGTTGCCCGCGTAATAAATACAGTGGGGCGGTCGCATAAATTTTTGCATCGTGAAATGGGTCTGTGAGAATTTTTGTCATCCAGGCCAGGGCTGCTTGAACGTCATGAATGAAAAAGAGATGGAAAGTGCGGAAAAGCACGCCACCAACACCCAGCCAAAGCCATAAAAGACCAGTTTGACGGATAAAACCTTCGGTATCTGTGAAGGTATTCAAAGCAACAAATTTTTGCAAGAACAGGGGGTTAACATAAACCAAGACTGGAATTGCCGCCCAAATCGATAAAAGAACAACTTTTCTATTGAGGTTATAGCCAACTTTGATTTCTTCTTTGTATTCATGAGTGGCTTTATTCACCTCATCATATCCTTTGGGCTCAAAGAAGAAGTGGCCACTTTGACGCGTAGTCATGGCAACCAACCAAGCCAATAATGAGGCTGCGATAGGGTCGGTAAACAGTAAAAAGTAAGCAGTCAAGAAACTCAGAGCGCTAACAAAGTGTAGCGATTGATTGATGCGGCTGTGATGATAGTAACGATGATCATCCCAGCGCTGTTTTTTTAGGGTTTCAAGAAATTGAATCAATTTTAATCCTCTGAATATTAGGTTTTTATATTACACAAATATGAACGTCCCTAATATTTACAATTTTTTTGTGACAATTTCATGTCAAGAAAATATTCGCATTGTCATAAAACTGTTATTTTTTTCAAGAATACTCATGGGCAATGACTTTAAATAACCTGGGAAATACTAGCGAAATCAATCTGAATGCCTCAGTTAAAGTTGCTATTGTTACGGAGACATATCCTCCAGAGGTCAATGGGGTAGCTAGTACGATAGCGCGCTTCATACAGGGTTTGGCCGAGCTTGGGCATGACATTACTCTCATCCGGCCGCGTCAGGGTTTAAAAGATAAACCCAAAAATGAATCGCATTTCAAAGAAATACTGACAGTAGGAATTCCTATTCCGGGATACAGTGCATTGCGGATGGGAATCCCGCAAAAAAATAGGTTGATTAAGCAATGGTCTACCGATAGACCTAGCCTTGTCCATATCGTTACTGAAGGTCCCTTGGGTTGGTCGGCTCTAGAGGCAGCTAAAAAATTAAACATTCCTGTTTGCTCTGATTTCCGCACCAATTTTGATGCCTACTCAACCCATTACGGTTTGAGTTGTCTCAAAAGCCCGATCCAAAGGTATCTGCGTTACTTTCATAACAATAGTCACTTCACAATGGTGCCAACCCAGGCTCTTAAAAATCAGTTACTGAGTCACGGATTTGAAAGGCTGAGAGTGCTGGCAAGAGGAATTGATACGGAATTATTCAATCCCTCAAAACGTTCCCATGAATTACGAAATCAATGGGGAGTAAAAGATCACCAAAAAGTAGTCTTGTATGTTGGCAGACTTGCATCAGAGAAAAATCTCCAAGTCACAGTAGATACTTTTAGGGCAATGTTGCAAGTCAATCCCAATTTAAAAATGGTCTGGGTGGGTGATGGCCCTCAAAAAGGGGCTTTGAAGTTGAGCTGCCCCAATAGCATCTTTACAGGTGTGCAGACCGGGGAGGCTCTAGCAACACACTATGCGAGTGGTGATCTATTTTTATTCTCAAGCCTAAGTGAGACTTTTGGGAATGTCACCCTAGAGGCGATGGCTAGTGGCTTGGCTGTATTGGCGTATGACTATGCAGCAGCTCGGCAATTTATTGATCATGGTGTCAATGGTTTCTTGGCTGACCCAAATGAGGCCAACTCATTCGTTAATCAAGGCCTTGAGCTCATGAAAGAGAATTGTGATATTCAAAATCTGAGAACACATGCAAGGCAAACTACCTTAGAAATTTCATGGGATAAAGTTACTAAAAAATTAGAAAATAACTATCACGATTTAATACTCAATTCCCATTTAAAAGATAAATTGGCTTCATCACCTGCTTTAAGAAAAATTTTTATTAAGCAATGAATCGTATTTTCTATACGATCGCATTCTCACAGTTTTTATCATCATTAGCGGATAACGCCTTACTGATCGTATCGATTGCGCTCCTGGTTTCAATGCAAGAGCCCGATTGGGTTTCGCCTTTACTTAAGATTTCTTTTGTCATCCCTTACGTTCTTTTTGCGCCGTTTGTAGGCGCTTTTGCAGACTCTAGGCCTAAAGGCCAAGTGATGTTGATTTCTAACGTGCTTAAAGCTAGCGGGTGCGGCCTGATGCTTCTTGGCTTACATCCATTATTGGGGTATGGCATCGTTGGCATTGGTGCAGCCTTATATGCCCCTGCAAAATATGGAATTTTGACTGAGCTACTACCATCGGATAAGTTAGTAGCAGCCAATGGTTGGATGGAGGGCCTCATTATTGCTTCGATTATTTTTGGCACCTTATTGGGTGGCTTTCTTATTAGTGATTTTCTGTATCATGCTTTTCAACAATTCAATCTAGATTTCATAAGAGGCGATATTCCTCGTTTTGCAGCGCTGGCTATTTATTTGATCTCGGCCATCTATGCAATAGCTGCCTTACTCAACGTACCCCTATTAAAGGTGGGAGTTTGTTATCAAAAATTGAACTTGCATTGCGGCAATCTAGTGCGAGATTTTTCTACCTGTTTTGTGAGCTTGTGGCGAGATCGCCTTGGTAAGCTCTCACTAACTGTAACTACGCTATTTTGGGGGGCTGGAGCAACCCTTCAATTCATTATGCTGAAATGGGCTGAATATGCTTTGCATATGAACCTCTCGGAGAGCGCTGCTTTACAGGCTGTTTCTGCAATAGGCGTTGCTGCGGGAGCTGTTTATGCAGCTTGTAAAGTTTCTTTGAAGGATTCAGCTAATGTATTGCCTTATGGCGCGCTGATGGGCTTAGTAGTCTGTTTAATGGGAATGTATAACGATGAACTTTTACCGCCAATCGTTCTCTTGCAAATGCACTCAATCCAATTAACCCTAAATGATTTCCCCGCCTATTTTTTATTAATACTCTTAGGCTGGTTATCAGGCTATTTTGTGGTGCCAATGAATGCTTTGTTACAACATCGGGGTTATTCCTTGATGGCAACCGGCCAATCTATTGCTGTTCAAGGCTTTAGTGAGAATTTGGCAGTATTGTTCATGCTCCTCGTCTATTCCATACTCTTATGGCTAAATCTCAGTTTGCCTCTCATCATTATTGGTTTTGGTACAACGGTCTTTTTAGCAATGGTCTTGATCATGTATCAGCATTTCGGGCCTCAAGGTAAGGCCCTCAATGAGGTTAAGAAATCTTATTAAATAGGTGACAAGATGTCATCATTCTTTGGTCACGGGTTCAAGTCTTTGCGGCTCACTAATGCATTAACGGCTCAAGAGGAGGCTCCCAGCCGTATTTCAAATGAGGTCTATTTAATATAGAGTGTATGTTGCCAGGAACCATCTGCAAGATGGATAGTTTCAACCCATCCACCAATGCCAGCAAATTTCCCCGTTCCACCTGTGATAGCTCTTCGGGTGCTGGTAGATTCCTCTAACGTAGCCTTTGCACTGGCGTATTTAGCTACACCTTGAATGACTATCTGATCTTTAGTGCCATCATCGAAAGAAAATACAGCAGAAGTAATGCGGTATTCAATACCTTTATCTGCAACCAACCCAGTGGTAGTTAAGATCCAGTCGGTTGTGAGCTTGCTGCCATTATCTGCTTTTGCATCAAAATGCCAAATCCGTACATCGCCAATAGATTGACCTGCTTTGCCGAAATCAAGAAAAGTCGCGGGCGGCACTTCGGGGTGGGTAACGATGATTTTTGTATCGGCTAAAGATAGGCTTGCCGAAAATAGACCTACTGAAACGAGAATAATTTTAAGTATTCGCATAGGGATCTCCTTGGATATGATTACTCGTAATTGTATGCATCATTTAAAAAACTCAGGATTATTTAGGGTTCTTCGTAGGCATTACTAATTCACCCTCACTATTAATATAGTTCAGTGCAGACTCAAGAGGGCGAGACGAAATACTGATATCACCCTGAAAGGGATGATCCAAGCCGATGATTGCAGAGAGTACTAGGCCTATGAGTATCGATAGAAGCGAGAGAAAAATAGCGCTATTGAATTTCGATGATTCAGACTCCAAGAATATACAGGCCAATAGAGTTAAACACCCCCCTAGGAATACCAATTGTAAGATTGCCCCATTCAGGCCTGATTCTGCCAGAAAGAGACGTTCTTCTCTAATCATTCTCAAATAGTTCACTTCTTGAATCACAATCGGTATAAATAATTCTTGAGATTTAGTTTTCGGTTCAATTTGGGTCAAGCGTTTGGTTAATGCAGTTATATTTGCCTCATTCATTTCTGGAGGAATATTTTTTTTCATCTTTGGCCATTCATTTTGAATAGCATCTTCAAGATAGTGTTTGATGAAAGCTTGCACCTCTTTAGCTTCATTATTTCCTAGACCAGGGGCTGAGTTATAAATGTTGATAGCGCTCGAAGCTTCTTTAATCACCACAATATCGGCATGATCAAATTTCTCCCAAGAGCCTATTGCGACTGCACCAACCAATACCGCATAAACAATGCCAATAACGCCGAACATATGACCATGGACGTCTAATATTTTATGGCGATCTTCTATTGGCCATATCTTTCTGAGTAAATAGAGGGTCACCAAGGAAAAGGATAAACAAAGGAGGCTAAGAATGATGCTTTGAAAGCCGGTATTCGCATTGAGAAAATAGTTCAACATAGGTGGTCCAAATTGGAATGAGGCGATGATGAATGGTTTGTGCTGCTAGAAATTATTTTGATCTGCGCATTTAATCGAAAACAGTTTAGATGAGTTTTTGAGATTCAAAAAAATTATTTTCTTTATTAAGGGGGGAGATTTTTTTAAGCCACTTATCTGGTATATAAGTACTAATCTAATTCCAATGTTTATTCTTGGGTCAATCTTGTCGATGGCTTAAAAAGTATTTTGGAACTGACATCTTCCTCAAAAGGTATGTTAGTTTGTGCTTTATGGTTAAACCACTCATGACACCGTCTGGAGAGCATTGTGTATAAAGCAACCGGAATTCTGGCAACATTTTTGACTCTCACTTTCTATGCGGTGACTGCTATGGCGCAATCCCAGGCTGCGGTAGTAAACAGTGGCTATGTTTGGCTGCCGGGAAAATTAATTCCGAATGAATATGCATTAGCGGATGGTACTTGGACAAATTCTTCTATTCGTGAGTGTCTTAGTCAATGTTCAGCTCAACAGGCTTGCTCTGGTTTTAGTATAAAAAAGATCTATGGAGATGCATGGCAGTCGGGTTGTAAAGACGATTTGTGTGAGCAAAAAACAGAATGTCACGCAAAGGGTCTACGGAGTTCAAGTGAGTATTGGCTCCCAAATGACCAACAAATTCGGGTCCCCAAAGTTGACGCAACTAGCAATGCTTGGATAAAGGACTGGGGTACTATTTTAAAAAATAGTCGCTAGATTTTTCTGTGAATTTAAATATACGCAAGCCAGCTTTAGCAATATTATTTGTCTTGTTAGCTACCCATTTAAACCTAGCCTTTGCGGACACTAAGACCATGGACCTGCCCGATTTGACAACTGCCAAGCTAAATCGAGAGTGTAGTGCGTTTATAGAGGGTAAATTACAGGAGACAAATTTTAGCCAGGGGCTTTGTATCGGGATTATCTTAGGGGTCGAAGATAATGCGCGTTATGATAAAAAAATCTGCGTACCCAACAATGTTAGCCTTCGGGAGCGAGTCCTTACTGTGAGAGATTATGTCTCTACCCAGCCTAAAAGAATGAACGAAGCTTTCGCCTCTCTAGTTTTTGATGCTTTGATAGTAAAGTGGCCCTGCAAAAATAAAGCTTGAGCTTAATTAATCCATATACTTTAATAATGACTAATTCTCTCTACGTTTCTTCGCCAGTAAATGCTCTAGTTCAAGGCATTTTGAGAGAAGATAAGACTCTTAAACAAGTGCTGAGACATGGCAATTTTGGCCTAGGAACCTTCAACGATCTTGACGGTGAAATGGTGCTTGCAGATGGCATCTTTTACCAATTAAGATCAGATGGTTCGGTCTTAATCCCAGATTTAAATCTGGGGACGCCTTACGCCTGCGTTACTCAGTTCAAGCCAGTCAATTCCTTTGAGGCGCCCAAGCAGGTAACTTATTCTGACTTACAGCAAGCCATCAGCAAGTCCATGCTGTCGAGTAATCTTGTATACGCTATCCGAATAGAAGGTACTTTTACAAAGATTCGACTTCGCTCTGTACCCAAGCAGGATGCCTATCGGCCCTTAGTCGAGGTTGCTGGGGACCAGAAAGAATTTAACTATGAAGGTATTGCTGGCCAGTTAGTGGGTTTTTGGACCCCCGATTTTATGCACTCTATTTCTGTTCCAGGATTTCACTTGCATTTTTTGAGTGCAGATAAGAGTCATGGCGGTCATGTGCTCGATTTTTTAATAGAAGAGGGAGAAGTCTCACTACAACCCTTGGATCAGCTAAGTTTAGATTTGCCTCATACCATTGAGTATTTGCACGCTAACTTAGATCAAGATAACTCTGCCGATTTAAATAAGGCTGAGCATTAGTTTGGCAAGACATAGATTTAAGGACTGAATTTTGAAGTATTGAATAGTAATTTTTAAGATGATTAAAAAGGAAAAAAGATGATGATCAAAAAATGCTTACTTATTCTTACGGTAATGTTTGCGAGTTCTGCGTATGCGCAAACCGCTCCTAATATTCTTGGAACCTGGGAGGTGGTATCCGCTGTAAGCTCAGCTGGTGGAACAGAAGATAAACAGTCACGCTCAGTTTTATCCAATAAAAAGGATGCGGCAATTCTGAAGTTTACGATTTCTACTCAAGATGGCGCAGCCTTCCAGGGTGAGACAACATGGAAGGATGGATTAAAAAATCTCGTATCGGGAGTATTTCATAGAGACGGAAAAACGCTCACTTTTTCTAGTGATGTTGGAGTAGGTACAGGTTATGTTGCAAATGATGAGATGGAGTTTTGTAGCGCTAGTGTGTTAACAACTAAAAACAGGGCAAGCTGTACCCAACTGAAAAAAGTGAAATAACACTCGAACGGGTAGTGCTTCTATCTAGTTGCGCATTGCTTGCGTCTATTGGCGTAGTGCATGCCGATCAGGGGCCTACTCCAAAAGACGACCTTTCAAGGCCCGCAATTATCAGCAGCATTCCGATTCTAATCATCTTTACAGATCTTATTAACTAAGGTATCGGAACTTCAATTGAGCTATTCAAAGGAAAAACAGTGAAACAACAAACAATCAAAAAAATAGTGGCTGCTACAGTTTCGGCTACCTTAGCATTCGCTCCCTTAGTGGGTAATACCTGTACCGCTATCAATGTGATCGCAAAAGATGGCGGGGTTATCGCTGGTAGGACAATGGAATGGTCTTTCGATATGAAATGGGCTTTGGTTTCTAACCCCAAAGGGACTTCGATTGCGATGACGGCACCTGCTTCTTTGCGTTTGCCCGCCACAAAACTTTCTAGCAAATATGCTTTTATAGGAATTGCACCCGGCGTTTTACAGGGATCTGCCGCGTATTTGGAAGGACAAAACGAAGTGGGCCTTGGCCTCAGTGGAAACTTTTTACCGGGTTTTACTGAGTATCAAACCGTAACTCCACAAGATAAACAATATGTTTCGGTAGTCAACTTTGGTAGTTTTGTTTTAGGCATGTTCGGATCTGTGAAAGAGTTACGAGCTGAACTTCCCAAATATAAGGTTTGGTATGACCCAAGTGAGGTCAAAGGTATACCCACTCCACCTTGGTTGCACTATGTGTTAACAGACCGAAGTGGTGACAGCATTGTTGTGGAGTTCGTCAAGGGTCAAATGGTCATTTATGAAAATGTAGCGGGCGTTTTAACTAATTCGCCAACTTATGACTGGCATCTCAATAATGTTCGAAACTATTTATCGCTTACAGCTACAGCCACACCTTCTGTTGTTGTAAATGGAAGTAACGTTACTGAATTAGGCCAGGGCGGTGGCTTAGTGGGATTGCCTGCTGATTACACTCCACCATCTCGTTTTGTCAGGGCAACTTATCTGAAGTATTTTGCAGATAAACCGAATAATAGTAGCGAAGCTATTCAATTAGTCGATCACCTTTTGAATAATGTCGACATTCCAGTGGGCGTGGCTCGTTCGACAGACGGTAAGCAGGTTGTTTCTGATTACACACAGTGGGTAACCCTGAAGGATTTAAAAAATAATCGTCTGAAAATTGCAAACTATGCAAACCGTACTAACTTTATCGAACTTGACCTTAATCAGGTATTTAAAACTGGAAAATCGATGACCTGGCCAATTGATAAATTACCTTACCCGCAAAATGACTTAACAGCGCAACTGTTGAAATAAATTAACCAGTAAGCTGCTGAGGTGGCTTACTGGCTTTTTGAAGAAGTGGAGATCTTGCTAATTGATCCAGCTGATAAAGTGATCTTTAGCGCGCCTGACTTTCTGTAGACTTGCTAACCAGTCTTCATCAGTTTTACGATAGCCAAGAGGAAGCATGACTACACTGCGCAATCCTTTTTCTTTGAGATTTAACACCGCATCCAATGCACCGGGGTCAAAACCTTCCATTGGGGTGCTATCGACCTGTTCATAAGCAGCGGCAATCAATGCGGTCCCTAGGCCGATATACGCTTGTTTTGCGGCATGGGTGAAATTGACTTCGGCATCTCTGCTTGGATAAACCTTTAATAGCATTTGACGATAGGCGGTACCAGATTCACTTGTGAAATTACGAATACTTTCGGTCATATCAAATGCATCATTAATTCGCTGTGCAGTGTAGGTGTCCCAGGCGGCAAAAACAAGTAAATGAGAGCAATCCGTTATCTGAGATTGGCCATTGGCTATAGGTAGAATTTTGGCGCGAACTTCTTTATTGGTAATGACCAGGACTTCATAGGGCAGTAGTCCACTAGAACTGGCTGTTAGACGAATTGCTTCAAGAATTTGCTCTACTTTGTCTTGTGGAACTGCTTTTAATGGATCCATCTTTTTGGTGGCATAGCGCCATTGCAGCTTATCTAGCAGACTCATTCCCGTTTTCCTATTTTTGATTGGTATAAAAGTGTATCTATTTTAGTGGAATTGAGTTTTTATAGCTGAGTCGAATGAGGCCCCTGTTTGGGGGCCGAGCCAGGGAAAGTAGACCAATAATGTCCGCTAGCTTTGGTTTTAGGGCAAAAATAATGGCTATATAAGTAATCTAGGGCAATCTCCATTGCAGGATGCGAAAAGATGTTTCCGGCTTTGGACCGTAATTAAGCTCTGATACTATGTTGCATGCTAGATGAATAGTTTGTAGCAGCAGATCTAATGAATAGAACGTACGGTATTTGGAAAAAATATAAATATGTCTAATATGAACCACCACAAATTCTTTGCTCTACCAAAGTCGGTATTAGCGATCTTGCTTGTATCCAATGTTATTTTTGCTTGGTGGCTTAATCAAAAGATTGGTAGTTATTGGGGATGGACAGTAGTTGATTTATCGGCTGACTTAAGTTTCAACTTAGCGACATTATTGGCAGTCATTCAATTTGCGCTGTTTGGCCTAAGTATTGATATGACAATTCGTACCTTTGTAACGTCTATCAATAGCAAATTAAAGGAATTCCAAGTTCCCGCGATTATGGTCATGGCAATGACGATTGCGACTTATGGAATTATTGGTTTACTCGGTTTCATTCTGTTATATGACCATAGCCTTTCCCATATTTTGGCTGCTGCAGGTGCGGTCGGCCTGGGTGCAGCCTATGCATTTCGAGAGCCGATTGCTGATATCACTGCCAGTATGCAGATTCAGACTGATCACCTGGCTAGTATTAATGACTATATTGAGATTGTGGGCGAAAAAGACGTATATAGGGTTACCCAAATTGATCATCGCATGATCACGCTTGAGGACAAGTACCACTTTTTATTAAGAATTCCAACTCGCCAGTTTTTAAACTGGAAATACATCAATATCACTAAGCAGCCAAGTAAGCGGGGCGCTAAACGTCGCTGTACATTTACCTTAACGACTCATAATAATAGTAATAGAGTCTTAAGCATGATGAATAACGGTATGCAATATTTGGTAAATAAAGATGAGCGCTTTTACGCAGGCTATTCTTGCGAACTTGAAGCAGTCACTGGCGGAGCATTTACTTATGGCATCAGCTATGAATGTGATCCGAGCCTGAACCACTATGGTTCCAGTCATTTAGTAAATGAGGCAATGCTACACATTTTTAATGCAGCTGCCATTAATATTAATTCTGATATCGCAATTTATAAATATATTCCCATCGCAACTGATGCGATGCATCGCTTGTTAGACATTTACCGATCCAGTATTCTGAAGGTGCTTGATGATAATCAAATGCAGGAATTGTCTGCAAACGTCAACCTAGTCCGCTTTGAGGCCGGAGACCATGTGATCAAGCTGGGAGAGCATGCTCAAAGCATGTATTTCATTTCAGAAGGTCATCTAGAGGTTGGTATTCCTGGCAAAGAAGGTAAGGAACTCATTGTTGCTACCTTGTGGCCTGGAGACTGTGTAGGAGAAATGTCTTTGTTAACTGGTGAACCACGTTCAGCTAATGTATACGCTAAATCTAGCGGTGTTTTACTAGAAATTACCAAAGAGAGTCTGGCGCCATTCTTTGAGGCGTCACCTCAATTAATTGAGAAAATTTCACAAGTACTTGCAGATCGAAAATCGAAGAATGAAAAGGCTGGTTCACTTGAAGAAGATCCAGACTCAAGACTGAATCGCGTCAAGGCATTGGCGCAGAAAATTTTCAAATTCTTCTTTAGTACGGATTAATCAACCAGCTTTCTGATTATCTGGCCAGACCTTTCATAGGTATTAACGCTTAGTCCAGATTCAGTTCCAGCCCCGAACCCCAAAAAGCGGTAGTATTTATCGTCTGATGCGGGGTTGCAAGCCTCCATTAGCAAATATATATAAAAATAATTTACCAATGATGGGGAAGAGACATGAATCGCGAGTCATTTGAAAAAGGCCTAAAAACACGTAAAGAAGTTCTTGGAGATGAGTATGTAGAGAATTCATTAAAGAATGCAGATGATTTCAACATGCCCATGCAAGAGTTGGTTACAGAGTATTGTTGGCATGAAATCTGGAATCGCCCTGGCTTAGAAAGAAAAACGCGCAGCTTTTTGAACTTGGCTATGATCGCAGCATTGAATCGCCCACATGAACTTAAGCTTCATGTACGAGGTGCCATTAATAATGGCCTTACCAAAGAAGAAATTAGAGAAGTCTTTTTGCAAGTTGCCATTTACTGTGGCGTCCCAGCTGCTATTGATAGTTTTCGAGTGGCCAAGGAAGTGTTCAAGGAAATGGGAATCTAATGAAGCCAGCAGACACAAAAATCGCCTTTGTAGGTTTAGGGCTCATGGGTGTTCCCATGGCGCAGAACTTACTCAAAGCGGGATATGAGCTTGCTGGGTTTGATCTAAATAAAGATGTCGCTGCAAAATTTGTAGACGATAAAGGATTTAAGTTTGTCTCAAGTCCTGAGCAGGCCATTCAGGATGCTGATGTAACCATACTGATGCTGCCTGATAGCACCATCATTGATTCCTTGCTTTGGGGTAGTGCTGGCCAAGCAGGGATTGCTGAAAAGTTGCCAAAAAATAGCTATCTTATTGATATGAGCTCTTCGAGCCCAACTTCTTCTAAAGAAAATAACAAAAAATTAGCGCAATTGGGAATCAAGTTTATTGATGCTCCAGTATCTGGGGGAGTTAAAAAGGCAATCGATGGATCTCTTTCAATTATTGTGGGTGGCCAGAAATTACATTTTGAAGAAGTTATCCCATTGCTAGGGTATATGGGTAAGAGCATTCTTCATGTAGGCGATGCTGGTGCGGCACATGCAGTGAAAGCATTAAATAATTATGTATCTGCAGCGGGTTTAATCGCTGCAAGTGAAGCTCTCAATGCTGCAGCCGAGTTCGGCCTGGATACCCATGTAGTCAATTCTGTGTTCAACGCCTCTACAGGTAAAAACAATACAACAGAGAATAAGGTTGAGAACTTCATGTTGAATGACGCCTTCAATTCTGGATTCTCGCTGGCTTTAATGAGTAAGGATGTGCAGATCGCCCTGAAGTTTATTCAGGATATGAATTGTTATGCCCATTTAGCCCAACAATGTGTAGCGACCGCCAAGGAAGCAGACCAGAAGTTGGGTAAAGGCGCGGACCATACAGCGATGTATGACTATGTGAGATCTCAAAAGCAGTAACTCTTCTAATCTTGTAACCATGGAAAAGTCATGAAATTTATTCAAAAAATATTTTTGGCATTCGCATGTTATTCAGTGTCTCTCGTCTTCGCTGCCTATCCTGATAAACAAATAGTAATGGTGGTCCCCTATGCTCCAGCTGGATCAACTGATGTATTGGGAAGAATTCTTGCTCAAGTGATGTCCAAAGATTTAGGGCAAACAGTGATTGTTGAAAATACTGGGGGAGCGGGTGGGACTATTGGTTCTGCTAGGGTAGCCAAAGCAAATCCCGATGGTTACACGATTCTTTTTCATAATATGGCTCAAGCAGCAGCACCAGCTTTGTATGCAAAATTAATCTATGACCCTGGAACAGACTTTATACCGATCGGTATGGTGACAGATGTACCCATGGTATTGGTTGCACGAAAAGACTTTCCCGCAGAGACGTTACAGGGATTTATCGATTACGTCAGGGCGAACCCTGGCAAGATCAACTTCGCCAACGCCGGTATTGGCTCAACAACCAATTTGTGCGAATCCTTAATGAAGTCCACGCTGTCAGCCTCCTGGACCTCTGTGTCATACAAGGGCACTGGACCGGCTTTGAATGATTTATTAGCAGGTCAAGTGGATGTGATCTGCGATCAACCAGCGAGTACTTTGCAACATATTCGTGCTGGTAATTTAAAAGCCCTTGCGGTGGCTAGTAAAGACAGAATTAGCTCTATGCCTACTACTCCTACCTTTAGTCAGTCCGGAATTCCTGGCTTTCAATTAACTGTATGGCACGCTTTATACGCACCTAAGGATACCCCGAAGGCGACCGTTGATCGATTGACGAAATCATTAAATAATGCCCTTAAGGATCCTTTATTGATTCGCCGTTATAGCGAGATGGATGCCTCTGTTGCAGGCCCTGAAACCGCAAATCCTACTTACACTTCCAAATTCCTACTGTCGGATATAGAGAGGTGGAAGGTAGCGATGAAAAATGCCGGTATTAAGCCCCAATAAAATGGCTATGGTCGGCCTATGCGATCAATTTAGTGCAACTACCCCAGAAATAATATTGATTGCCATTGCCAGTAAGGTTGCGTTGAAGATAAATGCAATCATGCCTTGGACCATCACTAAATAGCGCATTCTAGAGCTGGCAATATTCACATCAGCCGTTTGGCAGGTCATACCAATCACCATCGAGAAATACAGAAAATCTACATAGGTTGGTTTTAATTTCTCTGGAAAAATTAAAGCAGGTTTTTTTGTTTTCTCGAGGTCTTGATAATAAGCTTGTGCATAGTGCAGCGCGAATGCTGTGTGAACTAATAACCAAGAAATAATATAGGTGAGCAAAACCAAGGCGATGCTTCTAATAGGCTCTGTCATCGTTGGCGATTTAATGTTAGAAAGAATGATCACAATCGCTACTAAGCTGGCAACTGAAGCTAGTACGGTGATCAGTAGGATGATGGGTGCGCCATCATCTTCTTTTTGAGAAAGACTAAAGATGTTTTCTTCATTTGAGAAATACATCATGGAATAAGACAGTAGGAGATATAAGCTACCTGCAATACTCCAGGAGAGGGTCAGGCGAACTGGAAGTGAGGGGGCGGTTGAGAACAAGAAAAAAGCGGCAGTACCTGCAATACAGATAATCAGGAGTCGAAAGCTAGCGCTAATGTGATGCCAGTGCTGGGTCCAGTGAATGGTTTTCATAGGCATAATCATAGACGCTTAAGGATGTTCAGGGGGTGTTCACCTGTGATCAAAGAAAAATACGTGAAGTAAACCAATAGGAGAAAGTATTGCGAACGAATATACGGAATTGGGGGCTGGTAGTTGGTCTTTTATTGATCGCCGCAGCTTGTGTTGCCGCATATCTAATGACAATTCCCCCTGAAGCTAATGTTTCAGTATTGGGTGCAATTTCATACTGGGCTTAGTGAGGCGGTTCCTGTGCTGAGTGATTTTGGTGACTGACCCTGAAATCTACTGGTTTTCCTCTATAGAAACCCCCTAAAACGAGAGTAGATTGGAAGGTGTCTTCACTATCTGAGAGGGTCTACATGAGTAAGAATCCATTTAATGTTAGTTCTATGCCCAATCAGCAGAGGGCCATAGATGCGACGAAGGTAGCGGGGCGTATCGCTGCAGAGAGCGCACAAGCGATTGCGCAGATTAATCAACAGGCTACCCAAGAATTGGCTACGCTGATTCAGAAGCGGGTTTCTGATCTCATGAAAACCCAAGATCCCCGTTCGGCCTTTGAATACGTTCATGCCGAAGTATTGCAAGATGCTGCAAAAGAAGTAACGCATTACCATCATCAGTTACTTGAGGTTCTCAAAACGGGTAATAAGGAGCTTGCAGATATTGCTGAGGCGATGATTCAGGAATCTAAGGCGGACCTCATCCACTTTGTGAATGATGCCACTAATAACGCACCCATCGGTAGTGAAGCCTATGTCTCTGTGTTCAAGACTTCATTTAATAATGCGCTCCAAAATTTCGAATTGATCCGCGCTACGATGGTGGACTCATTTGCGAATTTTGAAAAAAGCGTTGAGAACGTCAATAATCTTGCTAATCCTAAAGGGGTTAGCAAAAAGTAGCCTTAGTATTTCTTTTGGAAATCCAGGGCGGTTTGAATGGTTTGAAAATGGATATCAACTGTGGATCCAATTTCCTTGCCGTAGCCGCCCGCCATGGAGACAGCTACCGGCAACTTTCTGTCCAGTGCGTACTTAAATACTATTTCATCTCTCAGACGCATACCTTCTTTGCTGAGCTTCAGCCTACCCAATCGATCGCCCTCATGAGGGTCGGCGCCAGCAAGATAAATCACAAAGTCAGCCTTAAATCGTTCGTGTAGGGTATTTAAGGACTCGGTAAGGGCCCTTAAATAAGCATGATCATCACACCCATCTGCAAGCCCCAAGTCTAGGTCGCTCACTTCTTTTTTAAAGGGAAAGTTATTTTCTCCATGGATCGATAGGGTAAAAATCGAAGCATCATTTTGCAGAATAGATGCCGTACCGTTACCCTGGTGAACATCCAAATCGATGATGGCAAGCTGCAGTTTTGAGCTAATTTCTTTTTGCAGTGCTCTAGCTGCAATCGCAGAGTCATTAAAAACACAAAACCCGCTACCCATGTCACGATAAGCGTGATGGGTGCCACCCGCCAGGTTTATGGCAAGCCCTTCTTCAAAGGCGATCTTTGCAGCAGCGACAGTTGCGCCTGCGGAGCGTCTCGAGCGTTCCACCATTTTTTCGCTCCAGGGAAAGCCGATCTCTTTTTGTTCTTGAGAAGACAGTTTTCCTTCGATCACTTTGATGAGATAGCTGGGATCATGCGCATAAAGAATCTGGGTGTCGCTTGCAGCGGGTGCTTCAATTAGTTCTACCCCATTTAAATCACTGACTAAATCCCGCAAGCGAGAATATTTCTCCATCGGGAAGCGATGTCCTGCTGGTAAAGGTAAAACAAAGTGGTCTGTATAAAATGCTTTCAAACTTCACTCGAATATTGCTTCAAAACATCTAATGCGACAGTTTCTAAAGCGTGGATATGAGTACTTTCTAATTTAATCAGTGGCGCACAATTCGCGCTGGCAGCTTCGACCCAGCGATTAATGCACAGACACCATTGATCGCCAGCAACTAGCCCCGGAAATTGATATTCAGGTCTAGGGGTAATGAGGTCATTTCCTTTTTCTAGGCTAAATTGCAAAAATTGCTTTGTCACTACCGCACACACGAGATGACTACCGACATCTTCCTCATTTGTTTTGCAGCAGCCGTCCCTAAAGAAGCCGGTGAGGGGGTCAAAGGAACAGGGGATTAGGGGTTCACCAAAGACATTTAAAGCCACTTCTTTTTGCATAAAAACCTTTAATAGAGTTGTCATCAGCCAGTTTATTCAATAAGGCTTAAACTTGCACGGCAATGAGCCAGCTTGAAAAATTAACTCTGTTCTACGACGGAACTTGTCCTTTGTGTCAGGCGGAGATTCTGTTTTTGTCCCGCAGAAGCCAGGCTGATCAACTCGCCTTCGTAGATATTCATTCTGCGCTCTTTGATCCCGAAAAAATTGGGGTTTCCTGTGATCAAGCCTTGGCAGCAATGTATGGACAATTTGCCGATGGCACCCTCATACAAGGGGTTAGCGTCTTCCCGGAGGCTTATCGTCGCGCTGGGCTACCTTATCTAGCATGGGTCTTTTCTCGAAAAGCCTTACAACCTTTATTGCAGGTAGCCTATCGGTTTTTTGCAAAAAATAGACATGCGATTTCGAGACTATTTGGCCCGACAGCTTTAGGATTAGTTAAAGCTACATCATCTAAGGGTAGTAAATGACCTTTCTCAAGATGCCGATGGCAGTGCTTGCCATGTTTTATCTCACCACAACGATTGGCTTTGCTCGTGACTTTGCCAGTATGGACCCCGCAATGAATTCTGCGAAGCTACAGGGTAGCGGCAAATTAACTTGGTGGGGTTTTCATATTTATGATGCTTCCTTTTATCGATCGGGCAATTTATCTTCTTCTGAATTTGCATTAGATATGCGATATCACAAATCGTTTACTGGTGTTTCTATTGCCAATCGCACTGCCGATGAGATGAAGAGAATTGGCACATCTGATATGCAAGCGGCCCTATGGGGCAAGGAGCTTGCTAGCTTTTTGCCTGATGTCGAATCTGGCCAGACGCTGACTGCCATTTATGCTCCCAAACAAGGGACTACCTTCTATTATGAAGGCAAGAAAATTGCTCTTATACCGGGGGTAGATTTTTCAAAAGCCTTTTTTGGGATTTGGCTTGATCCTAAAACGAGCGCCCCAAAACTCCGGGCTGAATTATTAGGGCAAAGTTGCCCGCCACCCCTTTTTAATGAGGCTTGTTAAGTGAATAGATATTTTTCAACTAGATTGATCGCGACTATTTTTTGTGGCGCTTTGTTATTGGCTTGTTCTGGTCCTCAAGTTCAACAATATGCTAACGAAAAGCCGAATTTGGATTTGAGTGAGTATTTCTCAGGAACCATTGATGCCTATGGCATATTTACTGACCGTAATGGTGAGGTTAAAAAACGCTTTACGGTACTCATTAAAGCCAATTGGGAAGTAGTGAATGGCAAGAAAGTGGGTACCTTAGATGAGCGCTTTGATTACTCAGACGGTAGCAAGCAAAAGCGCATATGGAAGCTCACAGAACAATCCCCTGGAAAATATATTGGCACCGCAGATGATGTCGTGGGCGAAGCCCAGGGCGACTCCGCAGGAAATGCCCTGAATTGGACCTATACCCTAGCGCTGCCAGTGGACGGCACCATTTACCATGTCCAATTCAATGATTGGATGTACCTGGTAACCCCCAAAGTGATGATAAATAAAGCCAGGATGAGTAAGTTCGGGTTTGACCTAGGGGAGGTCACTTTGAGCTTCTATAAGCGCTAAGCATAAGTCTGTATTTTGTGTCACACTTTCTCTCAAGGCGCCTGAGACCGCCACAACAACCTAGGAGATCAATGTGAATACAAATTTAAAGAGAATATCGATTGGACTATCCGCGCTTGGATTGCTTTCATTAGTGGCTTGTCAATCTATGGAGCAAGGCACAGGTCAAAAAGCCAGTGCCAATCTAGAACCAAGATCTGGTTCGCAAACCAAGGGTGAAGTTATTTTTGTTTGGCAAGGCAGCGACGTTTTGATTAATGGCAAATTTTCTGGTTTGAAGCCAAATGCTGAGCAAGGATTCCATGTGCATGAAAAAGGCGATTGTTCTGCTCCAGATGCGATGAGTGCAGGTGGACATTTCAATCCTGAGACTAAAGCACACGGTATGCCAAATAGTGGCATGAATCATGCCGGAGATTTACCGAACATCAAGTCAGACGCCAATGGTAATGCCACTTATACGGCAAAGTTACATGATTTTGCTGTAAATACTGGGCCAACCGGAATCGTTGGACGTTCAGTGGTGATTCATAGAGATCCAGATGACTATAAATCTCAGCCAGCAGGGAATTCAGGTCCGCGTATTGCGTGCGGCCTAATCAAGTAAATTAAATAAGGGCATGCAGGGACATCAATGAGAATAGAAGATAGCGATCCAGCAAGACACGCTGGAATTGAATATCCAATGGAAGTTGGAGCCCCTGTATTTGCCCCTATTAAGGTAGTTGAGGAAAAAGATAAGGCAGTTAATGTTGCGCGCCAGAATGCAAAGCAAGAATATGAACGCATCATGGAGCAGGCCGAAGTATTAATGAAGCAAGCGCGTGCTCTGCAAGCTAGACTAGATGCAACAGAGATGGTGCATAGCGCAAAATTTAGTTTCAATCCCATTCATGGCAAGATCTACCATCTGTATTACGACAGCAGAAATGCAGTGAACGTATTAATCCAGAACGGGCCTCAAGAGTGGAGTTGTGGCGTACCCGATGCCTGGACTTACTCTATGGCGGTCAAGAAGTTGGGCGACAGCACATGGGCAGTCATAGAAGAAGAAAACGCCCTTACGGTATGATGATTTTTCCCATTAAAACAAATATAGGTGAACTGTGACAAAAGCTCGAGTAGTCAGTCTTTCCGAACTGGGAAGCGCGGATGTAATTAAATTAATTGATAAAGAGCTAGCTGCTCCAGGCAAGGGGGAAGTCCAAATTCGTCAAACCGCGGTGGGATTCAATTTCATTGATGTGTACCAGCGTTCAGGAGTTTATCCCCTAGAGATGCCTACCGGCTTAGGCCATGAAGCTGCTGGTGTGGTTGAGGCTGTGGGTGAGGGTGTCAGCAATCTAAAAGTAGGCGATCGCGTTGTCTATATGAATGCCGGTATCGGTGCTTATGCGAGCGCCCGCAATGTTTCTGCTGAAAAAGTAGTGCCATTACCTAGCGATGTTTCTGATGAGGTAGCTGCTGCTGTTTTCTTTAAGGCGATGACTGCGCAGTACTTGGTACAAAAAACTTACAAAGTAAAAGCGGGCGATATAGTCCTGGTTCATGCGGCCGCGGGTGGCGTTGGTCAAATTTTGGCTGGCTGGGCAAAAGCCTTAGGTGCATTTGTGGTTGGTACTGTCGGATCGCAAGCAAAAGTTGTTGCTGCTAAAGAAGCGGGATGTGATGCGGTAGTAGATTATTCAAAACCCAATTGGGTTGAAGAGGTGATTAAAGCCACTGGCGGTAAGAAAGCAAACGTAGTTTATGACTCGGTTGCCAAAGATACTTTCCTCGGATCATTAGACTGCGCTGCGCCATTTGCTACGGTTGCGCTATTTGGTGCTGCTTCTGGGCCTGCCCCAGAAATCCAACCTGAGATCCTGAATAAAAAAGGATGTTTATTTTTAACTAGACCCTCAGTATTTCCGCATAACGCCACATCTGCACTCTTGCAAGAAAATGCCCGCGCGGTATTTGATGCTATCGCAAAAGGCTATGTCAAGGTGCAAATTGGAGCGAAGTTCCCACTAGAGCAAGCTGCAGAGGCACATCGTGCAGCTGAAGGCAGAAAAGTTTCTGGTGCAATTGTGATGATTCCTTAAATCACAATATTAAGTTGCCAAAATCATTTATTACTAGATATCCTTTTTGAATCCTATTTCGCCCATAGTGAGGGAGCAACTTGCTCCTCATGGCGTTCTTTCTGCCGCAGTGTATCTTGGCAACTTTTTGTTAGTTACTGGTCGCTCTCCAACTGGCGAGCCTACTGGTATCGCACCAGATATTTGCCGCGCAGTTGCTGAGCGTTTAGGTGTAGAGCTAAATCTACTGGGGTGTGACGCGCAGGAAGAGGTTGTTGATTCTGCTGCTAGCGAGAGATGCGGCATCGCCTTGGTGGGGTCGGATCCAGCACGCGCTCAAAAGGTGACATTCACCCCGGCCTATGTTGAGCTTGAGGCAAGCTATTTGGTTCCTGCAGATTCACCTATACAAGAAGTATCCCAAGTAGACCAGCCTGGAATCCGGATTGCCTCCTTCCATAAGAGTGCCTACGATCATTGGCTACAACGTAACCTGAAGCATGCCACTTTAGTGCATGCGGATAGCGTTCGTGCGAGCAATGAATTATTTGTGACAGAGAAATTAGATGCTTTGGCCGGTTTAAAAACGGGCCTTGTCACTGTCTCTCAAAATATTCCTGGATCACGTGTACTGGATGGTCAATTTACTGGGATTCAACAAGCCATTGCCACCAAAAAATCCCATTTGGAAGCCATTGCATTTTTAAGTGAATGTGTCGAATATTTCATTGCTACAGGTCTAGTTGCTGCATTAATCAAAAAATATCAGGTACAGGGTTTATCTCCTGCACCTCTCCATAAAAAACCTTAGAAATCAAATATGAATCCATTTGTACTAACGTTTATTTTAGGCTTTGGACTTCTAGGTCATCAAGATGTATTTGCTCAGACGAACAATTACCCCAACCACCAAATCAAGATCATCTCTCCATTTGCCACTGGTGGTATTGCAGATGGTTTTTCTCGGATCATTGCGCAGGGCCTAAGTGAATCTTTTGGTCAGCCAGTCATTGTTGAGAACAAAACTGGCGGCGGTGGCAATATTGGCGCCGATTTTGTTGCTAAATCACCTGCTGATGGTTACACGCTCATTATGGGCAGTATTGGTACCCATGCAGTCAATCCCTTTCTTGTAAAGAACATGCCTTATGACCCGCTCAAGGACTTTGTGCCGGTTGTATTTGTATTAGATGCAGAGGGTTTATTGGCTGTGAATCCGAGCCTTCCAGTGAAAAATGTCAGTGAGCTTATTACCTATTTAAAAGCCAATCCTGGCAAAGTTTCTTATGGCTCAGGAGGTATTGGAACTGCAAGTCATTTGGCGGGTGAGCTCTTTGTGATGACCACTAAGGTCGATATGGTCCATATTCCATACAAAGGGAATGCATTGGCAATTACGGATTTAATTGGTGGGCAAACTCAGGTGATGTTTGCCACGATGCCAACGATTCTTCCCTATGTGAAGAGTGATAAGTTAAGGGGTCTTGCGGTGACAGGTGCAGGTAGGGATCCATCCATGCCAGATCTGCCGAGCATCAGCGAAACACTTCCTGGATTTGATGTCAAAAACTGGATTGGCTTATTTGCGCCAGCTGGAACACCGCCAGCTGTGGTGAAGAAGTTGCATGCTGAAGTGAGCAAAATCATGCAGCAACCCTCAGTGCAAAAAAAGCTAGAGTCAGAAGGAGCCAAGTATTACGCTATGAGTCCTGAAGCGTTTGGTAGCTTCCAAAAGAAAGAAGCAGTCCGTTGGGGCAAAATTATTAAAAGCGCTGGTATTCAGCCGGATTAGACAGTGCCACTGGAAAAGGGCGCGATTGCCTTCTCCGCTTATAATTAGCTAAGCAATTGAATTAAAAGAGAATATTCCTTAAATACCCCTTTTTTGACGTTTGACAGCCCCTAAGGGCTCTTGGACAATGCCTGAGGTGGTTTGATTCAAGCCATTAGCCTTCATGACAGACAATATTTCCTCGGCCTCCAGAAACTCAGACTATGCGCTTGAAGCGCGTGGGCTTACTTGTGTTCGGGGTGAAAGACAGTTATTTGCAGATCTTCATTTGCGGCTTAGTTCCGGCAATTGTCTGCATGTTCGTGGCGAGAATGGCGTCGGCAAAACCAGTCTATTGCGCCTCTTAACTGGCCTATCCAAACCAGAAGCCGGTCAAGTCTTATGGTGTAAGGAGTTGATTACATCGAATCCATTGGCCTATCAACGGGCTCTTTTATTCTCAGGTCATCGAGATGCCCTGAAAGATGATCTCACTGCCCTAGAAAATTTGCAGATGTATGCTGCACTCGATGATGTGCCTTTGACTCAAGATAAAGCCTTATCAGCGCTTTGGCGTTTTGGTCTTCGTGGTCGAGAGGATTTACCGGTGCATTGCTTATCGGCTGGACAAAAGCGTAGAGTCATCATGGCGCGTATGCTTACCCGCCAAGCTAATTTGTGGATATTAGACGAGCCTTTCAATGCGCTTGATACCCAGGCTGTAGAGGAGCTACAAAATTTAATTATTGAACATCTGCAATATGGAGGGCTAGTTGTTCTAACCAGCCATCAAGAGATCAATATTCCCAATGTACAGGTCTTAGATTTATGAGCGCCATGCTTGCCATTGTCCGCAGGGATTTGCTTTTAGTGATGCGCCGAAAGAGTGAGGTATTGACTGCACTCTTTTTCTTTGTAGTTGTGACGAGCTTATTTCCTTTGGGGATTGGGTCTGATGCGGCTTTATTACGAAAAATTGCGCCTGGAGTCATTTGGGTTGCTGCCTTGTTATCGACTTTATTGGGCTTGCATCGTATGTTTGCTGCAGACTATCTAGATGGTACTTTGGAGCAATTAGCCTTATCACCACGGCCAATGGTGTTATTAGTGGCCGGCAAGATCGTTGCGCATTGGATAGTATGTGGTTTGCCTCTAGTGTTATTAGCCCCGATTATTGGGATTCAGTTTGATTTAGACGCCAATTCTTTATATGTATTAATGGGAACGCTGTTGTTAGGTACGCCTGTACTTTCTTTATTGGGCTCTATTGGAGCCGCGCTCACCCTTGGAGTTCGGGGGGCTAGCGTATTGTTGAGTTTATTGATTTTGCCTTTATATATTCCCGTGCTGATTTTCGGTACGGGGGCGGTGTATGCCAATAGTGTGGGTCTAGATACATCCGGACACTTTTCTTTGTTAGGGGCCTTATTGATTTTGTCCTTAGCATTTGTACCTTGGGTAAGTAGTGCTGCTGTAAAGATTGCGATTGAATGAGCCAAACAAATAATTCCTCCTTTTCGAATAACCGCTTGATCAACTGGTTCAGACTTTCAAGTCCGAGTACTTTTTACCCGCTTGCTGGAAAGTTAATTCCTCTTTTTTGGGCGCTCTCCTTAGTTTTTGGCGCTGCTGGTTTATGGGTGAGTTTTTTTGTGGCACCTGTTGATGCAGTTCAGGGTCAGGGCTATCGCATTATTTTTATCCATGTGCCCACTTCCTGGATGTCGATGTTTATTTATCTCATGATGGCGGCATGGGCTGGCCTAGGCCTCATCTTTAATACCCGTCTATCGGCAATGATGGCACAAGCCCTAGCGCCAGTAGGTGCTTGGATGGCGTTTCTGTCTTTGTGGACTGGAGCCTTTTGGGGCAAGCCGATGTGGGGTGCATGGTGGGTTTGGGATGCGCGCTTAACTTCAGAGTTAATTTTGCTATTCCTGTACTTAGGATTTATTTCTTTACAGGCTTCGATTGATAACCCCAGAAGGGCAGATAAAGCAGGTGCCATTTTGGCTTTAGTCGGTGTAATTAACGTGCCTATTATTTATTTCTCAGTTAAATGGTGGAATACCTTGCATCAAGGGGCGTCAGTTTCTTTAACCAAAGCTCCGGCAATGGCTCAAACCATGCTTTGGGGAATGCTTTTGATGACTTTGTGCTTGTGGATGTATTCCATTGCAGTTGCCTTAATGCGGGTTCGTACCCTCATTCTTGAGCGTGAATCTCATGCTGATTGGGTGCGACAATTAAGCGAGGTAAAAAACTAATGTGGAATAGCCCGGCTGAATTTTTTGCAATGGGAGGCTACGCACTTTATGTGTGGAGTAGCTTTGGAGTTTGTGCTTTGATTTTGCTCTTGGAACCTTTAACTATTCGTGCTCGCTTTAAGGCAATTGTGCGTAGGCTCAAGCAAGAGCAGTTAGCAGAGCAGTTTGATAAAGAAAGTGGTAAGTGAAGCCTAGACATAAACGCGCCTTAATTATTATTGCTGCCTTAGCGGCGATTGGGATTGCTGCGCTATTAATTTTGAATGCATTGAATAGCAATATTGCTTTGTATGTCACGCCTAGTGAGGTTGCTGCTGGTAAAGCTCCGCAAGGTCAGGCTTTTCGCATAGGCGGGATGGTAAAGGATGGATCCTTAAGGCGTGATGGCCTAACAGTCCATTTTGTGATTACTGATCTTGTTAAGGATATTCCAGTTGCGTATACAGGTATTCTTCCGGATCTATTTAAAGAGGGTAAGGGCGCTGTGATTCAAGGTCGTATGGATGCTCAGGGAGAATTTATTGCAAGCGAAGTCCTTGCTAAGCATGATGAAAACTATATGCCTCCTGAGGCAAAGCATGCATTAGATCAAGCAAAAAAAAATGGAAGTAACAATGGAAGTAACAAATGATTCCTGAGTTTGGGCAATACGCATTAATTTTGGCGCTCTGTGTTGCGTGCATTCAGGGAGTGCTTCCGCTAATTGGCGCTCATCAGGGTCGTCGTGAATGGCTGGTATTAGCCAGACCCGCTGCCCAAACAGTTTTCTTCTTGCTCGCAATCGCTTTCGGAATCTTAGCGTGGAGTTTTTACATCAATGATTTTTCGGTACTTTATGTGGCCGAGCATTCTAATTCGCAGTTACCATTCATTTATCGACTGGGTGCAGTCTGGGGCGGACATGAAGGTTCGCTTCTATTATGGATTTTCTTATTAAGCACTTGGACGATTTTGGTGGCACAACTCTCTAAAGCATTAGATGAGTTTATGGTTGCTAGGGTGATTGGGGTTCTGGGGCTAGTCAGCAGTGGACTCCTCCTCTTTGTAATAACAACCTCCAATCCATTTACGCGCTTATTGCCTGCAGCGCAAGATGGTCGTTCGCTAAACCCGCTTTTACAAGACCCTGGTTTGGTATTCCATCCACCAATGCTTTACATGGGTTACGTAGGCTTCTCAGTGGCATTTGCCTTTGCAATTGCATCTTTACTTTCCGGCAGATTAGATGCTGCTTGGGCGCGCTGGTCACGCCCCTGGACCACTGCGGCCTGGGTATTTTTGACGCTCGGTATTGCTCTAGGTTCTTGGTGGGCCTATTACGAATTAGGTTGGGGTGGTTGGTGGTTCTGGGACCCCGTTGAGAATGCCTCCTTTATTCCATGGCTTGTTGGAACGGCTTTACTGCATTCTCTAGCAGTAACTGAAAAACGTGGCGGCTTTAAGAGCTGGACCGTATTGTTAGCCATTACAGCATTTTCTTTATCCCTGCTGGGAACTTTCTTAGTACGCTCAGGCGTTTTAACCTCTGTTCATGCATTTGCCACTGACCCTAGGCGCGGGGTTTTTATTTTGGTTTTCTTGGTATTAGTAGTTGGCTCTTCATTGGCCTTATACGCATGGCGTGCTCCTAAGAGTACGATGGGCGGAAAATTTAGCTTGAGCTCAAGGGAAACGTTGATTCTTTTGGGCAATGTCTTCCTAGTAGTCTCGGCTGGTTCGGTATTACTGGGGACTTTGTACCCTTTATTAATCGATGCGCTTCACCTTGGAAAAATTTCTGTAGGCCCACCGTATTTCAATAGCGTATTTGTGCCCATCATGATTCCTTTATTGGTGTTAATGGGCATTGGCCCTTGGACGAATTGGAAAAATACCAATCTACTTGCTGTCATCAAACGCTTGTGGTTAGCTGGTCTAGTGGCCTTGCTTGCTGGTATTTCAATTCCATTAGTTATGGGTGAATTTACTTGGCTAGCTGGAATGGGTTTCTTGCTGGCTTGCTGGGTCATTGCTTCTGGTTGCTTACAGCTTGTTCGTCAGGCTAAAGTTGGAAAACCTACCCGTTCATTTATTGGTATGCAATTGGCGCATCTTGGTATTGCTGTCTTTGTGATTGGCGTCACCATGGTTGGTGCTTACCAAGAAGAAAAAGATGTACGTATGTTGGCGGGTGAAACAGTTTCTGTAGGTGGGTATCAGATTCAACTGCAAAGTGTCAACAAAGTACCTGGGCCAAATTATGAGGCTATGCGTGGGACGTTCTTATTATCAAAAAATGGCCAACTAGAAGCAACAATGTATCCAGAAAAGCGGAGTTACTTTTCTTCTACGATGCCGATGACTGAGGCAGCTATTAATGCCAGCTTAACTCGGGATATCTATGTTTCTCTTGGTGAGGAATTGGGTGATACATCGTGGGCCGTGCGCGTGTACTACAAACCGTTTGTAGATTGGATCTGGGGCGGCTGCCTCTTGATGGCATTGGGTGGCATTTTCGCTATTTCCGATAAACGTTATCGTATTAAGTTAAAAAAACAGGCCACATGAAAGCCAAATTTTTAATTCCTCTACTTCTGTTTATTGTGCTCGTTGTCTTTTTGGCAATTGGCTTAAACCGCGATCCTCATGAAGTGCCATCACCATTGATTGGTAAGGCAGCCCCCGTGTTTGAGATTTCGCAGTTGGGGGAGATAAATAAGTCTTTTTCTCCGGCCAGTATGAAAGGCCAAGTCTGGATCTTGAATGTCTGGGCCTCTTGGTGCGTCGCTTGTCGTGAAGAGCATCCGGTGCTCGTGGAGTTGGCTAAGTCACAAGTGGCGCCACTGATAGGATTAGATTACAAAGATAAGCGTGAAGATGCTCTAGCGATGTTGGCAAAACAGGGCAATCCGTATTTACTTTCTGCGTTTGATGCCGATGGTCGGGTTGGCATCAATTACGGTGTTTATGGAGTACCAGAGACCTATGTTATCGATCAGCTTGGCGTGATTCGTTTTAAGCATATTGGGCCTATTACTATTGATCTTCTGAATCAAAAAATATTTCCCCTGATAAGTGAGCTTAAGAAATCATGAAACAGATTTACTTAATTATCCTTTGTCTTTTGAGTTTAGGGGTGTCTGCAAAAGATGCCGCTCCTTTAGCTGATGATCCACAAACGGAGCAACGCTTAATCAGTATTTCTGAAGAAATGCGTTGTTTAGTTTGTCAGAATGAATCTCTTGCAGGTTCTCGCTCTGACTTGGCTAATGATCTGCGTCGAGAAATTAGAACTCTTATTAAAGAGGGTAAGAGTGATGATCAAATTAGGGCATTTATGGTTGAGCGCTATGGCGATTTTGTCTTGTACCGCCCACCCGTTAAACCGATCACTTGGCTGTTGTGGATTGGGCCTTTTGTAATTCTTCTGATTGGCATAGCAGGCTTGTTAATGTATCTGCGTCGGAGAAATAGCCTTATTCCAACTACCGCTCTATCTGATGCTGATAACAAAAAAATTGACACCTTACTAAGGAATAGTAGCGTTGAGGAAGAGGGTAATACATGACCATGTTTCTAGTCCCGGCAGTCCTCTTGTTAATCTTGGTGATGGTATTGCTTTTACGCCCGTTTATTTTTCCAGCAAAAGTTGAGGCTACTTCCAGACGTCAAATGAACGCTGCTATTTATCGTGAAGAGCTCGATAAATTAGAGGTAGAGCGTGCTTCCGGCTTAATTCAGGCAGATGACTATGAGATTTCTCATGCGGAGATGCGTCAACGACTTTTCCAAGATACCAATGAGGAAGATGATCGCTCTGTAATGGGGTCTACTAAAAAAACGATTATTGGTCTCTGTGTATTTATTGTGTTGCTGTCTTCAGGGTTGTATTTTTATTTGGGTGAAGCCCCTGGGGTCATTGCAAGCAATGCCGAGCAACCATTGTCACGCGAAGGTGTTGACAAAATGGTTGCTGAGTTTGCGGCCAAAATGGAAAAAGACCCAAGTAATTTTAAGGGGTGGGCCATGTTGGCTCGTTCGTATCGGATCTTAGGTCGGAACGAAGATGCTGCTAAAGCCTATGAACGTGCAGGCAGCTTTATAGACACAGATCCACAGCTCTTAAGTGATTACGCAGATGTCCTTGCCGCCAATGCCAATGGCAACTTTGCCGGTAAACCGCTTGAACTTATTAATCAAGCCTTAAAGCTAGACCCAAATAATTTGATGGCGCTCTGGCTATCAGGCACTGCCTCATACACTTCTGGCAATTACAAGGCTGCGGTACAGACTTGGGAGAAACTTGCAAAACAAATCCCGCCAGGAACTGATGAGGCCCGCTCATTAGAAGGCTCAATTGCGGAAGCGCGGATTAAAGCGGGTCTGCCATCAGTCAGTCCAAGTGTAGTTAGCGGTCAAAGTATTAGCGGCAAGATCGAGTTATCTTCTGATTTGAAGTCGAGGATTAAGTCAGGAGATATCGTGATGGTAATTGCTCGTAAACCTGGTGAACGGATGCCAGTAGCAGTCCTCAAAACTACCATTACTGATTTCCCGATGAGCTTCTCACTGAATGACTCCTTAGCGATGAATCCCAGTGCACCGCTTTCGCAGTTAGCGGAGGTATCTATTGAAGTCAGAATCTCCAAAACGGGAATGGCAAAACCTGAAGCAGGGGATTTAATTTCAAATCCGCAAATAGTTAAAGTCGGCGCGAATAATGTTCGACTCTTGATTGATCAAGTTCGCCAGTAAGCTGTTTCTTTTTTAGCCTCTACCAACAAAAGGCATATTGGTTGCCATGATGGTCATCGAAAGAATATTACTCTCGAGAGGTAGTTGCGCCATATGGAGCACGGCTTCACCAACATGGTCTACGTCCATACGAGGCTCTACCTTAATCGATTGATCTGCTTGTAGGATGCCAGCAGCCATCCGTTCAGTCATCTCAGTAGCAGCGTTGCCAATATCAATTTGACCGCATGCAATATTAAATGGGCGACCATCCAATGCAATGGTTTTGGTTAAACCGCTAATGGCATGTTTAGTTGCCGTGTAAGGCGCGGACATGGGTCGTGGTGCATGTGCGGAGATCGAGCCGTTATTGATTATTCTGCCGCCTTGAGGGGACTGCGCTTTCATCATGCGAATCGCTTCTTGCGAACATAAGAATGCACCACATAAATTAGCGTTTACTACATTCATCCACTGCTCATATGTCAGATCTTCCATTGGAATGGCTGGAGCGCCCATGCCAGCATTATTGAAGAGCACGTCGATACGAGCAAATTTAGTAGTCAATGCTGCAAAGAGTTTTTTTACTTCCTCTGGTTTACCCACGTCGCAGGCAACAGCAAGACAGTTTTCATCTGTACCGCCAATGACAGAAATTGCCAATTTGAGTCGGTCAAGATTTCGGCCAGTTAAAACGACCTTGTAACCACCTTTGAGTAGCGCTTTAGCAGCTGCTTTGCCGATGCCAGTTCCTGCGCCCGTTACTAGGGCTACTTTAGTGTCTGCTGTGTTCATAGTCATTTTTGGGGTTAGAAAGGCTTTATCTTATCTTGGTTTATTCGGCGGGATTTGAATCTACGCCGATTGCTAGCCTGGGGGCATAATGCATTAAATAAACGCGACAATTATGGGTGTTTAAATTGGTTGAATCAATGTAGGGATGGAACTTAATATGAGAATCACTCAATATATCCTCGGAGTCATTTGCGCCTTAGCTGCTTTTCAATTGGCTGCGCAACCTTATCCCAATAAACCGATTGCTTTAGTGGTGCCACAAGCTGCTGGCGGAACAAATGATATTGTTGCCCGTCTAATCGCACCTGCTTTTGGGGAGTCGATCGGCACAGCCATTATTGTTGAGAATAGACCTGGAGCGGGTGGCAATATTGGTACACAAAGTGTGGCGCGTGCACCTAAGGATGGTTATACCTTGCTTCTCACTATTAATAGTGCTCAGGCAATTAATCCCGCTTTGTATAAGAACCCGGGATTTGATCCGATCAATGATTTTGTGCCCTTGTATTACATTGGCGCAACGCCTTATGTTTTGGTTTCTCCGCCGGGATCACCTTATAAAACTTTGGCTGATGTTGTTGCAGCTGCCAAGAAAAAACCCGGCGAGCTGTCCTATGCTTCCGCTGGTAATGGCACCATCAGTCACTTGCTTGGCGCCATGCTAAATACCAGCGCTGGAATTGAGATGCAACATATTCCTTACAAGGGTGTAGCTCCTGCGATCAATGATGTATTGGGAGGCCAAGTTCCTCTCGCTTTCGCTAGCCTGCCTTCGGCATTAACTTACATTAAGGCTGGCAAGTTACAAGCCATTGCGATTAGCTCTGCTAAGCGATCTAGTGCAGCACCAGAAATTCCAACCATTGCTGAAACCTACCCTGATTGTGTGGGAGAGGTTTGGGTCGCCACATTTGCTCCTATGGGGGTGAGCGCAGACGTCATTAAGAAGAACCAGGTAGCAATGGATAAAACCATGAGCCGGGCAGATGTGCGAGAAAAGCTGATTGCACAGGGTTTAGATCTGAGTCCGGTCCCACCCGCTAAGCTCGGCACTCTTCTCAAGGATGAATTGGCTAAATGGGTAAAAATTGTGAAGGCTTCGGGCGCTCAGCTAGATTAATGCTAGTAAGCGTATTGCCCTAAAATACCGCTATGCCTAATGCCCTTTTAGCACCTCCACTCACTCCGGTCAAAGAGCTCGCTGGAGCTTTGCGTACCGATGGTTATGTAGTGGCTTCTGCTGAATCGGTTGCCGAGATTAGCGGACTCTCTCTTGGCGATTTACAAGGCTTAACCCCGTTTTGGGAAGGCTTGCCTCGCGACCCTTATTTGAAAGATGGGGGACGTTACCGTTTTCGCCGTCATGCGAGTTATGAGATTAAGGGTGAGCAACTCCATTTAGTACCGCATCGTGCGCATTGGCAATCAGTGAATTACAACGCATTGCATGGTGGTATTGAGCGCTGGTTTGAACCCGTTCAAGAAAAATTATTGAATGACCCTGCGTGGCAAGCTGTATTGATGGGTATTGCACATTTACTAAATAGTTTGAAGCCAGTCACCACTTGGTTTGTAGAAGCGCATCAGTTCCGTATTGATACAACCGATGGTATAGGTCGACCAACCCCTGAAGGTGCGCATCGTGATGGTGTCGATTTTGTGGCAGTGTTCTTATTGAATCGCGTTGGCATGAAAGGCGGCGAGACCAGAATTTTTAATGCCGCTGGCTCAGCTGGCTTGCGCTTTACTTTGGCACAGCCATGGTCTTTATTGCTCATGAATGATGAGCGTATGATTCATGAATCCACACCGATTCAGCCGCTGGGTGATTATGGTTATCGCGATACTCTCGTGCTCACTTATCGGTCGAGTGGTTTTCAGGACTCACCCAACCGCAGCCAACAATAAGATGGCTCATTGAGACGGCTTATTCTGGTTCGATACCAGCTTCTTTAATAGCCTTTGCCCATTTTGCAGTCTCTAATTTAATTTTTTGACCTAGCGCCTCTGGTGTACCGGGTTGGGTTTCAAAACCCATTGCAGAAAAGCGCTCAATCACGTCTTTTGATTTTGCTGCGTCATTGATTGCTTTATTGAGTTTGAGAATCGCCTCTTTTGGCATATCAGCAGGACCAAATGCGGCAAAGAAAGCAATCAGCTCATATCCCTTGATACCAAGTGCTTCATTAACAGTAGGTAATTCTGGAATGGCGGGAGAACGTTTTAATGAAGTGACTGCTAGCCCGCGGATTTTGCCAGCCTGCACTTGGGGTAAGGTCACTCCAAAATCGGCTGTAAACATATTGACTTGACCGCCAATCACATCGGTCATGGCATTGGGCCCACTCTTATAAGAAACGCCCGTCATTTTGATATCTGCAGCACTGGCTAGCATTTCTGAGGAAACTCGTTGCGATGTACTCGCATAAGCAAAAGTCATTTTTCCAGGATTTGCTTTCGCTAAGGAGACAAATCCATTGAGTGATTTTGCCGGCACCTCATTATTGATGGTAATGATGAGCGGTGCAGAACCAAAGTAGCCAATCGGAGTAAAGGCAGTATCTTGGTTATAGGGCAGATTTTTTACTAAACTTTTGAGAGCAGCATTCGTACTATTGGTACCAAATAAAATGGTGTAGCCATCTGCTGGAGCTTTAGCAACAAAATCAGCACCAATGAGCCCATTGGCGCCGGGCCGATTTTCAATCACCACTGGTTGACCTAAGAGCTCAGACATCTTGACAGCAAAGGCACGACCAATTTGATCTGTCGTGCTTCCAGGCGCAAAAGGAACGATCGCTTTGATGGGTTTGGATGGGTAGTTATCGGCCATAGTCAATGTACTACCAAGGCCGAATAGAAGAGCGGCACAAGCTTGTACAAAGTACCTTGGAATCTGTTGATTTTTCATACTGTCTCCGCCTTGTTTTTGTTAGTGTAGCGGGTCTTGAGGCTTTAGGGCGAGTAGAATGGGCTCACGTTTTAAATGACACCTTATGCGCTTTCGTTCGGCTGCTTACACCCCTCTGATGCTCATGGCACAAACCTGTGCTTTATTGGGCTTTGCTTGCTATGCTGTCGTGCTGACAGTGCTGCAGGAAGAATGGCATTTAAGTAATCTCCAGTCTGGTTTAATTGCCAGCGCATTTTTCTTTGGCTATATGTTAGCTGTCCCTTTAGCGACCGCTTTGACTGATCGAGTAGACGCTCGCAAGGTATATTTGATCGGTGGGCTATCGGCGACTTTCGGCCTTCTAGGGATGGGAGTCTTTGCTAATAACTTTTGGACTGCCTTAGTTTTTATGGCGATCAACGGAGCAGGGCTAGCGGGTACCTATATGCCTGGTCTCAAAATACTATCGGATCGTATTCAGTCTGGAGAGCTTACTCGACACATTGCTTTTTATACCGCCTTCTTCGGTATTGGTACGGGCTTCTCTTATTTATGCTCTGGCTGGATCTTGGAGGCCTTGGGTTGGCGTTATGTATTTGGTTTGATTGCCTTAGGGCCGTTTACTGCTTTTTTGATTGTTTGGTTATTCATCGCACCTCTACAACATGACAAGTGGCAGGGGCCAATCCGCATTCGCTTGCATGATCTATTTCCAGTAAATAAATGGAAATTGGTATTGCAAGATAAAAAAGCCTCTGGATTTATCTTTGGTTATACCGCCCATACCCTTGAGTTATTTGCCTCTCGAAGTTGGATCGTAGCCTTCTTTGCATTTTGTACGATCACTACTGGCGAAACATTTTTCTTGGCAGCAACGACTTTATCTGGCGTGATTAATTTCTTTGGTGTGCCTGCTTCAATTTTAGGAAATGAAATTGCCCTGCGAGTAGGGCGTCAAAAGTGGGTATGTATAGCAATGCTGACTAGTGCAGTCATGGGTATCGCGCTAGCTAGCTCTACTGGTCAATCCTGGTGGCTGATTGTTGCTCTAGCCGTTGGGCATGCTATTTTTATCATGGCGGATTCTGCAACCTTAACTGCAGGCTTGGTGATTAGTGCACAAGAAAATATGAAGGGTGCAGCAATGGGCTTGCATTCTTTAATGGGCTTTGGCGGCGGTTTATTAGGCCCAGCAATTTTTGGTTTTGTATTAGATATTTCTGGTTCACGCTCTTCCCAAGTTGCCTGGATATGGGCGTATGCTGCCATAGTCATATGGGGCGTGCTGTTTGTGATGTATGAACGGCGTAATGGTTGGATGCGTAAAGCTAGGACATGATCTCTGCTATGAACAAGAAAATCACTTTATCTTGTTACCATTGCTTCAGTGAGATCGCCCCAGATGAACTGATTGAGTCTAAACTCAATGGCGTTAGTCGCCCATTTTGCTGCTCTGGTTGTATGGCGATTGCGCAAACGATTCATGGTGAAGGTCTAGAGGTCTTTTATACGCGCCGAGTGCAATCTGGTGAGAAGCCTGCAGCCTACTTGGCCCTGAATGAAATCCCAGACAAGCTAAAGCCTTATGACGACCCTTCACTGCGAGGCCGTTTTACTCGCCCCCATGGAGATTCTGGTGATCTAGAAACCACTTTGCGTTTAGAAAGAATTCGGTGTGCTGCCTGTGTGTGGCTATGCGAACAACACTTACGCCGCATCGCTGGCGTAAAAGATGTGCAAATCAATTACGTGACACAAAAAGTCATTGTGCGGTTTTCTCCAGATAGTACGAGCCTAGCAAGATTGCTTTTTGAGATTGAGCGCATTGGTTATGAGGCTTGGCCCTTTGAGCCTTCCTTAGCGCTAGATAGAGCCAAGAAAGAAAGACGGCAGTTACTCACCAGATTGGGAGTAGCGCTGCTCGGCATGATGCAGGTCATGATGTATGCGTGGCCTTCCTATACGGGTGCAGATATTACGCCAGAGTTTGATCGCTTGTTAGGCTGGACAAGCTGGGTACTCACAGTCCCGGTAATGGTGTATTCAGCAGGACCCATCTTTCAAGCTGCTTGGCGTAGCGTAGCGTCCTTCAAGAAAACCCATCTGTTGGGGATGGATGTTCCGATTGCTCTCGCTCTCGCATTGGCTTTTATTGCCGGAACGATTAATTTAATCACTGGCTCAGGCCCCAGCTATTTTGATTCCATCACGATGTTCGTCGCATTCATCTTGGCAGCACGGTATGTGGAGTTATTGGCAAGGCAAGATGCGCAGGGCGGGGCAGAGGCGCTCGTAAAACAATTGCCCGCTACCTGTGAGCGTGCCTTTAATTACCCAGCTTCGCAAGAAATTGAAGTAGTGCCAGTCGTCAATTGCAAACCAGGTGAAATACTTCGCGTATCTCCTGGAGAAGTCGTTCCTGCCGATGGCATCGTGATTGAAAATGCTAGCGCCTTAGATGAATCTTTGCTAACCGGTGAATCAAAACCGGTTGAGAAAAAAATTGGCGATCGCGTTTATGCAGGTACGCATAACATTCTGAATCCGTTGTTCATGAGAATTGACGCAGTGGGGCAATCTACCCGCATTGCCGGAATTGCTTCCTTGTTAGATCAAGCACTACTTGCAAAACCAGTGATGGTGAGCCTAGCAGAGAAGTGGGCTGCCTATTTTGTTGCATTCTTATTGCTAAGTGCATTTATTTCCGCAGTAGTTTGGTGGTACTTTGATCCAAGTCGAGCTTGGACAGTGTTAGTTTCGGTATTGGTGGCGAGTTGTCCTTGCGCTTTATCGCTCGCAGTGCCAACAGCGATGGCAGCCGCACAAGGTGCAGTAACCAAATTAGGCTTACTGATTGTGCGTGGCCATGTGATGGAAGGTTTAGTGAAGGCTACGGATCTGGTATTGGATAAGACTGGCACTTTAACGATGGGTCAACCAGAGTTACAAGAAATCATCCATTTGCGATCAGGCTATCACCGTGAAGATGCGCTTGCCTTGGCTGTGGCGTTGGAAGCTGGTCAAAGGCATCCATTAGCCCTTTCTTTATTACGCGCATCACAGTCAGAGAATTTAGTTATTCCAGAATTACTTGAGCCAGTCATCAATCAATTGGGGAAAGGCTTATCTTCAGGGGTATATCGCTTGGGGAGTGCAGCTTGGGTTGGCGTTCAGCAAGATGCGCAGGTGGGGCAATATGGCCAAGTCCATTTAGCAGATGAGCAAGGACTGATCGCGAGCTTTATTTTCTTAGACACACCACGACCAGGCTTAGAGCAATTATTAAAGACCGCAAGATCAAGAAACATCACTGTACATGTAGTTTCTGGTGATGATCCCGCAACGGTGGCTTGGTGGGCTCACCACGTTGGTATTCAAAGTTATCAAGGGGGCTGCACTCCTGAAGATAAATATGAATATATCCAGGCCTTACAAAAACAAGGTCGTGTGGTCTGGGCAATTGGTGATGGCGTGAACGATGCTCCCTTATTAGCGCGCGCAGATATTTCTATTGCGGTTGGTGCTGGTGCCCCACTAGCAGCTGCAGGTGCGGATGCTATTCTGACTGCAGTGTCATTGGAGCCTTTAGCCAGAACATTGGCTCTGGCAGATAAGACTCAAACCATCATTAAAGAAAATTTATTATGGGCTTTGGTATATAACCTACTGGCGATTCCGGCTGCCATGATAGGTTTGGTAAATCCATGGGTAGCCGGTATTGGGATGTCTTTATCCTCGCTTGCAGTGACTTTAAATGCATGGCGTTTGCGAAAAGCTTAGACTATAGCGATGGAAAGCTTATTTCTACTTATCCCTATCTCCCTAGTTTTGGTGGGCCTCCTCGTTTGGATTTTTAGCTGGTCCATCAAAAGTGGCCAGTTTGACGACTTAGAGGGCCCAGGCCAGGCAATTTTGATGGATGACGACGTACCTAAGCCCCATATAGTTAGCGAACACCCTCAAAAGTAGATCTATTTCTACTGAGTTCATCAGAGGTAGTAATTCTTCTTCCGGTTGAGCCCTATTTTGGCCTTCCCTTTTTGATATAGATCAAATCCCCCTCAAAGCCTTACTTTGATAATCAATCCAGTCATTTGGATTATGTCGTTTGGTCACAAAAAAGGAGAAACCATGGGACTTACCGTGGGGAGTAATCAAGATACCTTCAATTACAAGGTTGTCAGTCAATTTGCCATCGTCACTGTGCTCTGGGGAATTGTTGGCATGCTCGTGGGAGTTATTCTTGCAGCCCAGCTCATCTGGCCAGAAATCACTTTTAATATTCCTTGGCTGAGCTACGGTCGCTTACGTCCCTTACATACCAACGCGGTGATATTTGCGTTTGGTGGCTCAGCGCTGTTTGCAACATCCTATTACATTGTTCAGCGCACGTGTCAGGCACGACTTTTTTGCGACAAATTAGCCGCATTCACCTTCTGGGGTTGGCAAGCGGTAATCGTATTAGCAGCGGTAACCTTGCCATTGGGTATTTCTACTTCCAAAGAGTATGCAGAGTTAGAGTGGCCAATTGATCTTCTCATTACTGTTGTATGGGTTGCATATGCTGTAGTTTTCTTTGGCACCATCATGAAGCGCAAGACGAAACATATTTATGTTTCTAACTGGTTCTTCGGCGCATACATTCTGACGATCGCCATTCTCCATATCTTTAATAACTTAGAGATGCCTGCTAGCCTATGGAAATCCTACTCTGCTTATGCTGGTGTACAAGATGCGATGGTTCAATGGTGGTATGGCCATAACGCTGTAGGCTTCTTCTTGACTACCAGCTTCCTAGGCATGATGTACTACTTCATTCCTAAGCAAGCAGAGCGTCCAATCTATTCCTATCGCTTATCTATCGTCCACTTCTGGGCTTTAAACTTTACCTATATGTGGGCAGGCCCACATCACTTACAACACACTTCCTTGCCAGACTGGACCCAGTCTTTGGGTATGGTGTTCTCATTGATTCTGCTCGCTCCATCATGGGGCGGCATGATCAACGGCATCATGACTTTATCTGGTGCTTGGTATAAATTGCGCCGTGATCCTATCTTGAAGTTCTTAGTCGTTGCATTGTCCTTCTACGGTATGTCAACCTTCGAAGGTTCCATGATGTCGATTAAGACTGTGAACAGCTTGTCTCACTACACAGACTGGACTATTGGTCACGTGCATTCAGGTGCCTTGGGTTGGGTTGCCATGATTACGATTGGTTCTCTCTACTACCTGATCCCACGTTTAGTTGGTCAACGGGATATGTACAGCACGAAGTTAATCGAAGTCCATTTCTGGATCGCAACCATCGGTGTCGTGATTTACATCGCTGCAATGTGGATTGCGGGTGTGATGCAAGGTTTGATGTGGAGGGCATTTGAGCCTGATGGAACTTTGACTTACAGCTTTGTTGAGTCAGTTAAAGCGACTTATCCTTTCTATGTGATTCGTTTATTAGGCGGACTGTGCTATTTAGGCGGTATGTTGTTGATGGCTTACAACGTATACAAGACAGTTATTGGTAAAAAATTCATTGACGCTGCTATTCCACAAGCGTCTATAGCGGCTCACTAAGGAGAAGAAAATGTCTAGTGAAAATAAATTCTTTTCCCATGGAACACTTGAGAAGAACGTTGGCTGGCTAATTATTGCAACGATAGTAGTGGTATCCATTGCCGGTTTGGTTCAAATTGTTCCCTTGTTTTTCCAACATACCACCACTGAGCCTAGTCCAGGTGTTGTTCCATACACTGCATTGCGTTTAGCGGGCCGTGATATTTATCAGCGCGAAGGATGTGTCGGTTGCCATTCTCAGCAAATCCGAACTCTGCGTTCAGAAGTAGAGCGTTACGGCCCTTACTCTTTGGCTGGCGAGTCTGTTTTCGATCATCCATTTTTATGGGGTAGCAAACGCACTGGCCCAGACTTGGCGCGTGTTGGTGCCCGTTACTCAGATGCATGGCACCAGATTCATCTCAATAATCCCCGTGATGTCGTTCCTGAGTCCAATATGCCTGGATATCCTTGGTTAATGAAGAATGCCGCAGACGCATCTTCCATCCAGTCCCATATGGTTGCGATGCGTCGTTTGGGTGTGCCTTATACCGATGAAGATATTGCCAATGCTCCCAAAGAATTAGAGGGTAAAACTGAAATGGATGCATTAGTCGCTTATCTCCAAGGCTTAGGTATTTCACGTCGGTATATCACCGTTGATGAAGTTGTGGCGAAGTAATTAATTAATACGATAAAAATCAAATGGAAATGATCACACCTTATCTCTCTGCATTTTCAACAGTCATTGGACTCACCTTTTTTGTTGGGATTGTCTGGTGGGCTTGGTCTCCTAGCAGGAAGAAGGCTAATCAGGAATCAGCTGAACTTCCATTTGATCTTCCCGATGAATTCAGTAAGGACAAATCATGAGTGACTTTTTTAGCAGCGGTTGGAGTACTTACATCGCACTCGTTTCATTGATCGGTATTTTTTGGTGTATCTGGCTTTTAGCTTCTGTTCGTAAGACAAAGGTCATTCTTGGGCCAGATGGTCAAGTGACAGATACTGGTCACGTATGGGATGGGGATTTACGTGAATTAAATAATCCATTGCCACGCTGGTGGATGTGGATGTTCTTGATCTCTTGTATTTTTGGATTGGTCTATCTCATGCTTTATCCAGGATTAGGATCTTATCCAGGCATCTTGGGTTACAGCACTGATGGTGCGTTGATGAGTTCAATGACCACTGCAAACGATGAGCTTAAGCCTGTTTATGCTAAGTATGTAAAGATGGATATTGTGCAAGTTGCGGCGGATCCAAAAGCGCGTGAAATGGGGCAGCGCTTGTTCTTGAATTCCTGTGCACAGTGCCATGGTTCTGATGCAGGGGGCTCTAAAGGCTTTCCGAATTTGACGGATCGTGACTGGCTTTACGGTGGTTCACCGGAGAATATTAAGACCACTATTACTAATGGTCGTAGTGGCGTGATGCCTCCATTCCCACAATTAGATAGTAAGCAAATTGTGGATGTTGCCAATTACGTTCGCAGCCTTTCGGGTTTGCCAGCTGACGATATTAAGGCGGAGCGTGGGGCTGAAGTATTTAAAGCCAATTGCGTAGCGTGTCATGGCACAGACGGCAAGGGCAATATTGCTTTGGGCGCACCGAACTTGACCGACAAGACCTGGTTATATGGCGGTTCAGAGGCAACTATTGTTGAAACGATTACCAAAGGTCGTATGGCAATGATGCCGGCTCAGGATAAAGTGTTGAGCCCTGAAAAAATTCAGTTGTTGACTGCTTATGTTTGGGGTTTGTCGAATAATCAGCAGCCAGCAGCAGCGAAGTAAGTAGTGCCGAGTCATTCGCCGGGTGGAAAACCTGTTCCGATTGAAGTAATAGAGGAATCTTTATACGAGGTCCGGCGCAAGATTTATCCGCGCTCGGTATCTGGCCTCTTTGCCCGCTGGCGCTTCGTTCTTATTTTTGCCACCCAGCTACTGTTTTACGGCTTGCCATGGGTGAATTGGAATGATCGCCAGGCTGTTTTATTTGATTTAATTCAGCGCAAGTTTTATATCTTTGGTCTCGTGCTCTGGCCACAAGACGTGATTTATCTCACGCTCTTATTAATTCTGTCTGCCTTAGCTTTATTTCTCTTTACTGCAGTCGCTGGACGTCTATTTTGCGGGTATGCTTGCCCACAAACGGTATATACCGAAATCTTTATGTGGATTGAACGTAAGGTCGAAGGTGATCGCTTTGCACGCATTCGTTTGGACGGGGAAGAGTGGCCCTGGGGCTTCAAAAAATGGCGCTTGAAGATCACCAAGCATTTTCTTTGGCTTCTCATCGCATTCTGGACGGGCTTTACCTTTATTGGCTACTTCACCCCAATTACCACCCTAGGCTCAGCCTTAATCCATTTATCTTTGGGACCTTGGCAGACTTTCTGGCTGTGTTTCTATGGCTTTGCTACTTGGGGTAACGCAGGATTTATGCGTGAACAGGTTTGTAAATACATGTGTCCCTATGCGCGCTTCCAAAGCGTGATGGTGGATAAAGATACTTTCTTAGTTACGTATGACAAAGTCCGTGGCGAGCCAAGAGGTAGCCGAAGTAAATCGGCAGATCATAACTCTCTAGGATTGGGCGATTGTGTTGATTGCAGTATTTGTGTACAAGTATGTCCAACGGGTATTGATATCCGTGATGGCCTGCAATATATGTGTATTGGTTGTGGTGCTTGTATAGATGCCTGCGATCAGGTGATGGAGAAGGTGGATTATCCAAAAGGCTTAATTCGCTACACCACTGAACGTGCGATTGAAGATCAAGAATCGAATCAAAGTGCCATGCGCCATATCCTGCGTCCTCGGGTTTTGATCTACACAGCATTTATTACGGTATTAGCATCCGCTTTCTTGATATCTTTAGTTACGCGGAATCCATTACGCGTGGATATTATGCGAGATCGCGGTGCCTTGGCGCGTGAGGTTGAGGGTGTTCGAATTGAAAATATTTATCGCATTCAGATTATGAATGCCTCTGAGCATTCCATGAAGGTACAAGTAAAAGCTACTGGTTTGGATGATTTGAAGATCCTAAACTCTCAAGGTAAAGAAATCACCATGATTGATGTTAGCCCAGCTAGTAACCAGTTGCTCCCGATTAAAGTGAGCACTACTATTGGCCAAAATGATCCTGGAAATTACCCAATTTATTTTGATGTAAGCGCGCAAGAGCTTGATGGGGACCATTCAATCACGAGAACTCGTAATGAAAAATCGAGTTTCTTTATTCCCCGTTAAGATGGTACACAGTGGAGAGGATTCCTATGACAGAACAGCACATTAATAAGTCTTGGTGGAAACAGTTGTGGCCATGGCTATTGATTAGCGGTCCAGCGGTAGCGATGATCGGCTGCATCATTACCATTTATTTGGCGATCAACCTACATGCTGACAAGCCTTTACGCGATGGTATAAATAAGCAAGGCTTAAAAGTCGAGCAACTCAAAGATGCACAGGCTCCAAAATGAAATACCGCCTCTTGATCTGGATTTTGTGGCCATCATTTTTAGTGGCAGGCATGGGGGAAGGCTTGCTATTTACAGTGATTCATCCACAAGACCTTTTGTTCTTTGGGCATCATCCTGACATTTCAGATGAAGGTGTTTACACCATTGGCTTCTTTGTAATTTGGATCTTCTGTGCGATTTCTAGCGCCTTAACCGCCTATATCTTGCCTGGGATTGAAGCGGCTGATGGGAAAGAGAACGACCGCGGTTTAATTTAAACCTGTTTGATTGGTGTTTCTACAGCGCAGCCATGTCTGTCAGGATTGGGGATACCAGCTAGCTCATACAGACCATCCATATCAATCAATTTAATGTGACGTTGTTTAATCTGAATCAGGCCTGATTCTGCAAAGCGCGAAAGCATGCGACTTACTGTTTCAATCTGGATGCCTAAGTAACTACCAATTTCAACGCGGCTCATCCGTAAATCAAATTCATTATTGAGATAGCCGCGCGCAGCCAAGCGTTGCGATAGGCTTAATAAGAATGCTGCCAATCTTTCTTCAGCACGCATGGTGCCAAGAGAGAGGAGATGACGTTGATCTTGTGTCAGCTCCCGACTCATAATCTTATGGAATTGATTTTGGAGAACAGGAATCTGACGCGCCAAATCTTCAAAGGCATCATAGCGAATAATACAAACTTCACTTTCTTCTAAAGCAATGGCGTCGGATTGATAGTGACCTTCTCCAATTCCATCAAGTCCTAATATTTCACCAGGTAGATGAAAGCCAATCACTTGTTGACGACCGTCCTGTAGACAGTATTCTGTTTTGAGTGTGCCAAAGCGCACGCTGTAAACCGAAGTTAAAGGATCACCATGGCGATAAAGGCTTTCTCCTTTTTGGAGATGGACCCGCTCTTTTACAAGGGTGTCTACTTGTAAAACTTCACTACTACTGAGCCCCACTGGAAGGCAAAACTGACCCAACACGCAGACTGAGCATTTGCTGGTAGGGGAGTCGGTAGGTTTGTAATTCATATTGAGTCAATACTATGAGTGCAGTTTATGCTATTGCTATGGATATCAGCACTTTTACCTATCTTTTATGTAAGCAATGCTAACTACGAGCTTGCTCTTGGCGGTGTTTCTGGGCGCTTTAGTTAGCGGCTGGCACTGCGCCTTGATGTGCGGTGGCATTGCGGCTGCCATAGAGCGTCCAGGGGCCCTAGAGATGCCATTAAGGTCTAAATCTGAGCTTTTTTACCTACAGGTAGTAATGCATTTTGGGCGGATTAGCACTTATGTCCTATTGGGAGCCATTGCCGGCTTGATGGGGGTCGTGGTTTGGCAACAAAATCTGCTTCCTATCCAACGCCCCTTATTTGCTATCACCTCGCTGATTCTCATTTTGATGGGCTGGCGTTTGTTAAGGCAGGGTAAATCCACAGGGGTTCTTGGCGGAAAATGGCTAAGTAGCAAAATTGCGGGCTATTGGGCTAAGCATTTGGGCCAAATGGCTAGCGGACCTTCTCGCTGGTTTAGCGGCATGCTTTGGGGTTTAGTGCCTTGCGGTTTGGTCTATAGCGTATTACCGCTCGCATTTTTATCCGGCGATGTGGCAACTGGTGCAGCCTTGATGTTCGCCTTCGGCCTAGGTACTTTGCCCAATCTTTTATTGATCTCTAAATTCTCTGCGGCGCTTACTCAGTTTGGGCATTATGTCTGGGTACGCTATTTAGCTGCCGCATTATTGTTTACAGCTGGCGGGTTTGGTTTGTATCGCGCTTGGTTATTGCCAGATGCATTGCTAAAAGGTGGATTCTGTATTTCTTAAAGAGTTAAGAAGAAGTCGCCGCTGCTATTCCGGAGATTAGGTCGGGGTAGAGGCAATCTTGCGGTAATTTTTCGAGGAAGCCGCTCCGCTCTGCCATTTCATAGGGCTGATGATCTAAGCCGCAGATGATTAGCCTGACATTGTGCACTTTACAAAGGTGGGTCAATTCGGAAATGGTTTCCATGCCAGAGGTATCAATGTAAATGACATTCTTCAGATCGAGCAATAAAGTTTGAGAGGGTAAGTTCTCTTCAATGGTTTCTAAGAGTTTGACCGCACCAAAAAAGATGGCACCATAAATTCGGTAGGCATCAATTTTCCCTTTGAGATTATTTAGTGCAGGATAAATTTTTGCTTCTGCAATTTCGCAGCGAGAAAGACTGGAGATGCGGTAAATAAAAGTAATAAAGGCTGAGAGTAGACCCACTTCTACGGCAACTGTGAGATCTAGAATCACAGTCAACAGAAAAACACTCAAGATAGTAATGCGATACGGTAGCCGAAATTGTTTGAGATCAATAAACTTTCGCCACTCACCCATATTCCAAGCGACATACATCAAGATTGCTGCAAGACTTGCCAAGGGAATGTTTTTAGCGAGAGGCGCCGCAAATAACACAATCGCTAATAAGGTGAGCGCATGGACAATCCCAGAAATAGGGGTACTCGCCCCACTTTCTACATTGGTGACTGTACGTGCAATCGTGCCTGTTGCCGGCATACCGCCAAAGAAAGGGGTGACTATATTTGCAACACCCTGAGCCATCAACTCTTGATTGGAATCATGGCGATCATGAATGAGACCGTCGGCAATCCGGGCGCAAAGCAAGGACTCAATGGCTCCCAGTATGGCTAAGGTAAGGGCAGGAGCCACCATATATTGTGCAGTACCCCAACTTACCGGTATCCATTCAAAGCTCGGCAGAGAAGAAGGAATGCCACCAAATTGACTGCCGATAGTATCTATTGGTAAATCCAAAAGAGTAGTAAAGACCGTTGCCAGAATCATCGCAATCACGGTTCCTGGTATGTGATGCAAAAATCCTAGACGCTTTTGAAAGAGTCTCCAGAAAATAATGATGCCCAGACTGCCACATGCGACAGTCAGTGCAATCGGATTGAATGTATCGGCGGCGAGATAGAGCGCTTGGACTGCTTGGAAAAAATGGGCAGGCATTTTCTCAATTTGGAGCCCAAAAAAATCTTTGATTTGCGATAAGCCAATCAAAAAGGCAATGCCATTGGTAAAGCCAATAATGACTGCGATGGGTATAAAGCGAACTAGGGTGCCAAGACGAAAAGCCCCCATGAGTATTAAAAATACTCCTGACATCGCTGTTGCTAGTAATAGGTTAGAAACCCCATAGCGCTCAACAATGCCATACACGATCACAATAAAAGCCCCTGCAGGCCCACCGATTTGTACGCGGCTGCCCCCCAGTAGCGAGATCAGTCCGCCAGCAATAATCGCAGTAAAGATGCCGGCTTCTGGTTTGAGTCCGCTAGCGATGGCAAATGCCATTGCTAAAGGGAGCGCCACAATACCGACAGTTATTCCTGCCAATACATCTTTGACAAAGAGAGTTTGGTCATAGCCCGCAAAAGTCTTGAAGAGTTTGGGTTGAAAAAACATTGGGGCTTTGGAGGTGGGGCTGTATCTATTGCTAGGACAGTCTATTTCCAACCCAGTAAGCAAATCCTGCTGTAAGTGCGGTTACAAAACTTCCCCAAGCAATATCTACCAATGCCAGACGAGTTGGAAAATCTCGGATGACGGCTAGATTAGTCAGGTCATAGGTCATATAGCAAAATAGGCCAAAGAGGGCGCCATATTGCAGTGCATATAAAAGAGATTGCTTTGAGAGGGCGGGAATGATGACAAAAATACACACGCCCAAGGCATACAGCAGATAGAAGGCGAGACCAGCAATAAGTTTGGGCTCACTTGCCATCAGATCACCCATGTCATTGCGATATAGGTTTTTAGCGATGCCTAAGAGCCAAACTAAATCAATTGCGATCAGCGTAACGAGAAACGAAAGATAGATGCCAGCATACTTGAGCAATTAAGTTATCCTTTTGAGCTTTAATAGACCAATAATAAGCATTATGATGGAAAGTACAGATTTCTAGTTCAATTTAAAGGGAGACAGTATGTTCAAGCATTTATTGGTGCCAGTAGATGGTTCAGATATTAGTAAAAAGTCCTTGAAAAAGGTGGCTGAGCTTGCAAAAGCAGATGGCGCTTCAGTGACCTTGGTTTATGTTTCTGATCCCTTGCCGCCAATGGTGTACTCCGATAGCACAATGGGTTATGGAATTACTCAAAAGGACCATCAGAAGGTCTGCGAAACCTACGCTAAAGATGTTTTCAAAAAAGCGGCAACTGCTCTTGGGTCAGGCATCACAACCAAGACCTTGCATATATCTAATACCAATTTATCTGAAGGTATTTTAGATGGCGCCAAAAAATCTAAGGCTGATGTGATTGTCATGGCTTCCCATAAGCGCACCGGCATTAGCGGGCTTTTACTGGGTAGCGAAACACACGAGGTGATTGTGCATACGAAGCTACCAGTATTGGTGCTTGGTTAATACCATCTCAGACTGAAAGACTGGGGTCCATCTGGACCCCTTTTTTTATTTCTATTCCATCTCATCTATTAGAAAGTAGGTCAGTTTTGTTTGATGGGGCTGCCCAGTAATAGAATTTCTCTCGTAAGTTGGCCGCTTTCGTTATCGCGCATAGACCATAAATCGAGTTGAGTCTTAGGGGCGTAAGGATCGACATAGATGCCATTTTTTCTGAGCTCAAAGTGTAGATGAGGGCCGGTAGATCTTCCAGTTGAGCCTACATAACCAATCTCTAATCCGCGACGCACATCATTACCTACTTCTAATTCAACGTTGTAATTACTTAAGTGGGCATAGTAGGTAAGATAGTTTCCGGGGTGTTCCAAGATAACTAAATTCCCAAAAGCACCGCTGTAACCAATATGGGCCACCTTCCCGTTGGCAACGCTAAAGATCGGTGTACCAATTGGGGCTGCATAATCAATTCCCATATGGGCGCGATAACGTTGTTTAGCCGGTGTTGCCTGCACGGTTGGAGCCTTATTACTTACGCGTTTGCTAGAGGAGACGCGTACGTTTCCTACTCCCCGTGAGATACGGCGATAGCTTAGCGGGTTAGTCCAAAACGAGCGCTCGAGAGACTCCCCGCTACCGGTAAAAAACCCTCCAGGGATCTCATTGCGATCTACCCAAAATGCGCTAGCAAATACCTCTTTATTAGTGGGATCAATAATTTCGGCAGCCCAAATTTGGGCCCATCTCTCGCGGTCACCAAAATCCACGATCAGGCGCACTACGCTATTGGAGTTCTCAAGCGAGTTATTTTCTTCTGGATAAATTTGCTTAATCAAAGAATTGAGCTCCCAAACCAATTCGACTGGAAGCCTATCTCCAACTTTACGCTGGTCATACAACACATCGCGCAAGGGAATACGAATCTCTGTGAGATTTTTAGATTCATTTCTGAGGTAGTCTTGTTGAATCAAAAAACCACCAAATGCTGATGGAGTAAAAGTCCAAACCTCGGTTTTGCTATCTTGAATCGGACCATTCATGATGCTAAGGGAATCAAAGCGATTACGACTTCCAAATGCGGCTGCGTATGGAATACATTCCCCACGCATGCGGTCAAAAAAGGTCTTAGTTTGGTTTTTAAAGAACTCAGATAGTTGTGGATTACTAATGCCAATGCTCTTTGGTAAGTTATCTTCGTTAAAGTTACGACGCATGCACCCTTGAACTACTCGGTAGTCCAAGTTTCCGGCGCTATCAAGCACGAGCTCATCAGGATCTTTGCGCTGAAAGAGTGCTGGATTTAGGCTATTGGTTTTTGATGCTCCACTGGCCGCAGGATCTTTGAAACCCCCAGGCTTGCTAGTCTGCACAATCACTTTTTTGCGTACTGGGTTAGTTTGGGCATTGGCTGTAGTAACTAACCCTGCGAGCAGGCTAAGACAAGTGCAGCCAATCAGAATGAGAGCCCCTCTCGAAAAGAGCGAGCGACAAGTTACTTTTTTATTCACCACGTAATTATCTAATAATGTTGCTTCTAATGCCGATAATTATGCTGTAGCGCAGCAAATTAAATCTAGCCTTGGTCTGGCGCAACCTTAAGCACTGCAAATGCCGCTTTTAAGCGTTCTTCATAATTCTTTTGAATGATGTCCGCCTCTTCTGCACTCCAACTTCGAAATCCAGCGCCTTTAGCAATGCCAGTTTTGCCACTTTTTACTAAGTCAGTGACGCAAGTAGGTGGAGTAGAGATATTAGATAAGGTGGGATAGATTAGCTCTGCAGCTAGGGCCATTCCTTCCCATCCAGAAATTTCTTTCTGCGTCATTGGGCCAACAGCGGCGTAACGAAAACCAAAGCTATAACGCACTGCCGTATCAATATCTTCTGGTGTAGCAATTCCTGCTTGTACCAGAGAGAGCGCTTCTCGCATTAAGGCATGTTGAATACGGTTTGCTAAAAATCCTGGAATATCTTTTTTTACCAACACCGGTTTTTTGTCATGTGCTTTATAAAACTCACAAACCTGATTCGCAATTTCAGGGCTCGATTGCTTACCTAAGACAATTTCTACCAGGGGGACAATATGGGCTGGCATGAAATAGTGGGTATTGAACATTCGATTGGCGGTGGCAAGATCTTCAGCTATATCACTTATTGGAAATCCCGAGCTATTGCTGCCAATAGGAATATGAGGAGGGACCCGTTGATCTAAATGTGCAAAGATCGCCTTCTTGAGGTCTAAGCGCTCCGAGACAGTTTCAATGATCAAATCCGTATCAGTCCAGTCGTTCCACTCAGCAATACTGCCCGCCAACAATTGACCACCTAATTTGGACCATTGCGCATTCGTAGAATTGGCACAGACTTTGATTGCATCGAAACAGGCCTCCGCTTTAGCTTGGGTACGCCCCAGGATGACGATATCTGTCCCATGGGCCAGAAACCCCCCTGCAATGCCTGCCCCCATTGTGCCCGTCCCTATTACGACAACTTTGCTCATAGCTAGTCCACCCATTGAAGAATTAATCACTGAATTATTCCTTATTCAGACTAATGCCTAGTATTTAATTTATCGATACAATAATTTTTTAAAATAAGGAGTCTAGATGCCGATTATCGAATCTGTGCAGGTTGCCACAGCAGTAGTTCCTTTAGATAAGGTCACTTCATTTTCTACTCGAACCGTAACCGAGCGCCACTACTGTTTGGTTAAAGTGCGCGCTAAAGATGGCAATGAGGGCATTGGCTTTTGTTATGTAGGTAGCGCTGGCGGTGATATTGCCAAGCTTGCTGTAGAACAATTACTAGCCCCAAAACTCATTGGTCAGAATAGCCATCGTAGCGAGGGTTTGTGGATGGAGATGTATAACGATTCGATTTTGCAAGGACGTTCTGGCGCAGTCATGCGTGGTATTTCTATATTGGATACAGCACTTTGGGATTTGAATGCCCGATCAGTTGGCTTGCCCTTGCATCAGTATCTCGGTTGCGTAGTGGATGATCGCGTACCTGCCTACGCAAGTGGGGGCTATTACTTGAAAGGTAAGACCCCTGCCATGCTCGGCAAAGAAATGGAGTCTTACGTTAAACAAGGATTTAAAGCAGTGAAGATGAAGGTTGGCCGCTTATCGCCAGCTGAAGAAGAGGCTCGCGTTAAAGCTGCTCGCAAGGCAATTGGTGATGACATTTTATTGACCCTCGATGCAAATAACGCTTGGCGAGATTTGCCTACTGCGCTAGAGTACGTGCGTCGCTTCGAGGCTTATAACCCCTATTGGATTGAAGAGCCATTCTCACCAGATGCGATTGATTTGCATGCGGCTTTAGCCCGCTCAACAAAAATCAATGTTGCAACAGGAGAGATGGAAGCAGGGCGCTGGCGTTTTAGAGAATTGATCGATGCAGGTGGCGCTATTATTTTGCAAGCAGATGCTGCAGTATGTGGTGGTATTACCGAGTGGCGCAGGATTGCTGCCTATGCAGATTCAAAAGGGGTGACTGTCTGTCCTCATTGGATGCATGATCTCCATGCACCATTAGTTGCCGCCACCCCAAATGCACGCTTTGTAGAATTCTTTTTAGATGACCAAGTGCTTAATTTCCGCAGACTCATTAATAAGCAGCTTACCTTTAAGAATGGTGACTTAATCTTGCATCAAACTCCAGGATTGGGATTTGAATTCGATGAGGCCGCCGTGAAGAAGTACGCTGGTAAAGCTGCCTGGACGAAGATTGTCTAGATCTTTGAGAGATTGCGTTCAAATTGATAAGGCCCGCAATTGCGGGCCTTATTACTAGATCAATGAGAATTAAGCTAACAATCAATCTAAATGGGTTTGCGATTTAGCTTTAAGTGAGTCATTGTTTGGGTGAGTAGGACTAAGCCAAAGCCAATGAAACCAAGCAGATCAGCTTCTGTTGAGGGATAAGCTAAAGCAACCCCAGAGACGACCATGATGACGCGCTCAAAGGTTTTGGTTTTCTCAATAAACCATCCTTGTAGACCACCAGCTAAACAGATAATTCCCACTACTGCAGTAAATGAGATCCAAGCAATCTGCATCCAATCAGCCTGCTCCAAGGCGCTACTGGATCCCATTAAGAGCAAGCTGACACCAGACTTGTCTAATACGAACATGAATGGCACCAGAATCGCCGGTGCTACATACTTCCAAGTTTGTAATGTCGTTTTATACGGATTGCCCTTACATATCGCTGCTGCTGCAAATGGAGAGAGGGCAGTCGGCGGCGAGACTTCTGAAAGAACAGCGTAGTAGAAGATAAACATATGGGCAGCAAAAGCTGGTACACCTAAGTTAATTAATGCCGGAGCAGCAATCACCGCGCAAATAATGTAAGACGCCGTGACAGGCACTGCGAGGCCAACGATCCAGACGATTAAAGCGGTAAAGATAGCAGTGAGTAAGAGTGATCCACCTGCATACTGAATGACGATCGAGCTAAATTTAAGACCGAGCCCTGTTAAGGTCACTGTGCCAACAATCAAGCCAGCACCCGCGCAGGTAGCGGCAATTGCCAAAACCCCTGTTGAGCCTGCAGCAAGTGCTTTTGTGAGGTTGGAGTTAAATAAGCCAGAGAAGATGGGTTCTTTGCCTTTAAACCAAGCCCAAGGAATGATGGCTGTATCTTTGCGTAGCATGCTGGAGAAAGCCGACACCACCGTTGCCCAAAATACTGACATGACTGGTGAGAAACCAAACATCATGAACACTACAATTGAAATAAGAGAAAAGAAATGGAACCAGTATTTTTTGGTGAGCTCCCATGCACTTTCTGCGGATTCAAAATGAATGTGCTTCATACCGTATTTGCGCACATCGATTTCTACCATGACAAATAAGCCAAGATAAAACAGGATGGTTGGAATAGTTGCCATCAGCAATACATCCAGATACGAAATCTTGAGGAAGTCTGCAATCAAGAATGCGGCTGCGCCTAGAACTGGTGGCGAAATAATGGCACCTAGGCCCCCGGCAGCTAATAGACCACCAGCGGCATTCTTTTCGTAACCCACCTTCTCTAGCATTGGCGCTGCAACAGATCCTACAGTAACAGTAGTAGCCACTCCAGAGCCAGACGGACCACCCATCAAGAAGGAAGACAACACAATGGTTCTGCCAACGCCGGAAGATTTACCGCCCATAGCCGCAAAGGAGAAATCAATAAAGAACTTACCTGCGCCAGTAAATTGCAAAAAGGCGCCAAAGATCGTGAATAGAATAATTAAGGTGGCAGATACATCGACCGCAGTCCCATAAATGCCCTCAAGCGTCATATACATATAGCCAACCAAACGAGAGAGGTCATATCCTTTATGAGTCCATGGTGCTGGGAGGTAATTACCAAAAAGGGCATAGAGCAGAAACAAAACAGTAACCGAAACTAATACCAGGCCATTGGTTCTTCTCACGCTTTCCAAAATGAGTAGGATGAGTCCAATACCAATGATGACGTCGGTTGAATTTGGCGCAGTATTTCTGTCCATGAAATCATCGCCACCAGCCAGAATGTAATAAGCGATCGCAACTGATCCTATAGCAAATAGTACATCCCAAAACATGAGGCGATTTTTAAAGCGGGCTGCAATCGGAAAACTTAGGAACACTAAAAATAAGACTAGAGCAACGTGAATGACCCGCAGTTGGTGAGTTGGAACAATCGAATAGGCGGCATAGAGATGAAACAAAGACATACCCACTGCAACCAAGGTAATAAATGTAGCCAAAAGCCCTTTGTAGTCATTGGAATCGCCCTCCTCTTGCTTAATGAAGGCATCCAGCTTTTCTTGGGTTTCGTTATCGATTACGTTTTGGTTCATATCTCAGCCTATTTTTATATTTCTATAGCGCAATAATGCAGAAGGGGTGAGATTCACTCACCCCGATAAAGCTTAGTTGACTTTGATACCTTTTTCTTTAAAGTATTTCAATGCGCCGGGATGATAGGCAACTGGCGTCGCATTCGCTTTTTGATTTTCTAGTTTTACATTCCTATATTCGGCATGTGAACGAACTAGCTCAAGTTGATTATCAAAAATAGCCTTGACAATTTTATACGCCTCATCATTCGGCATATTGGCATTGACAACGAGGATGTTGGCAACGGCAGCCACATTATTATCTTTAGCCATACCACTATAGGTCTGCTTGGTAATCACCGATGGAAAATACAAGTTTCCATATTTTTTATTCATGGCAGGAACTTCAGCCGATGTATCTACCATGACAATTTTCATGCCAGGACTATTGGCTAAGTCTGTAACGGCTGCTGTTGGTAAACCGCCGACCCAAAAAAATGCATCAATCTTGCGGTCTTTTACCGCATTCACAGACTCAGCAACACTCAAGCGTTCGCGTTTAACATCTTTATTAGGGTCAAGACCAGCTGCTTCAAGTAGACGAAATGCCATCACTTCAGTTGCGCTACCTGGTGCTCCAGTACTAACACGTTTACCCTTGAGGTCACTCATAGTTTTAATGCCTGTAGATTCAACTGTAGCGACATGCATGAGGTTTGGGTAGAGTATGAGTAAGGTGCGAACATCAATGGGCTTATCTTTAAACTTGTCAGCACCAGTTTGAGCATCTTTTGCTGCATCTGCCATGGAAAAACCAACATAGGGATTGCCAGTACCTATTAGCTTTAAATTATCAACAGAGCCCCCTGTAACTTCAGCAGTTGCTGACATTCCCGGTACCTTGCTTGAAAGTACTGCTGCAAGACCACCACCCATTGGGTAATAAACGCCACCAGTACCACCAGTAGCAATTGAGATATTTTGTGCATGAGCACTAGCGCATAAAAAGCCGAGTGATAAGGTAATGATTTTGAATAGTTTCATTTTGTCTCCTATTTATCTCTTGAAGATTTTGAATTACAGACCTGGCATGCTGAAATTAATTGCTTTTAACTCACTCAATAACATGGCTTGTTGGTCAGCACTCAACTGCACTAGTGGTGGGCGTACTCTTAACCATTCGGGATCATTGCTGTAATGCGCCACTGCGGTTTTCATGCCGGCAATCATTTGATATTTAGCAAAAATTCCGCGTATTTGATCTAAATCTGCTTGGCGTTCATCAGCATCAGACTCTCTCCAGTGTGTCGCTACGTCAGCAATTGCTTTTGGATTGACGTTTGCAGTCGCAGAAATACAGCCAACGCCACCAGCACGTAAGGTACGCATCAGAAATGTTTCACTACCTGCATAGACACGGAAGCCCGAGTGAGCCAATAGCTTAATGACAGATTCTGTGTATTCCCAATCACCAGAGCTATCTTTCATACCAACTACAGTTTTTGGGTACTCTTTTATTAAGCGTTCTAGTAGTGCGAGACTTAAATTGATTTTGGTAACAGGAGGGATGTTGTAAATATAAATTTGTAATGCTGGATTTCCAATCCTTTGAATTACTTCAGAAAAGTAGGCAAACAGACCATCATCTGTAATATCTTTGTAGTAGAAGGGTGGCAACATCAATACACCCGCACATTTATGGCTCACAGCATGGGCGGTCATTCTATAAGTGCTTTCGACAGAAGTTGAGCCAGTACCGGGCATCATATGCTCTGGGTTTAAGCCGCCTTCAATCAGTGCGGTAAGCGTATTCATCTTTTGTGTGGCTGACATCGAATTTGCTTCGGAGTTGGTTCCAAAGATTGCCTGACCAACACCATTTGCCTCTAGCCATTTGCATTGCTTGAGCAATTTTTGTGCGTCTGGAGTGCTATCTGCTTTGAACGGTGTTAATACTGGGGATAACACTGCAGGTAGAGTGGATGGAATTAAAGAAATGGTCATGCTGACTCCGTTTTAATAATGTACTTCCGAGAGAAGTGGTTGTTGTGTAAAGAAAGCTTCTAAATTATCTACCGCTAAATTGGTCATGGCTATCCGTGTTTCTGCGGTGGCGCTCCCAATATGAGGGGTTAATAAAACATTTTCAAGATGTAAAAAAGCAGTATTGGGATGAGGTTCATTGTCGAATACATCTAGAGCAGCTCCAGCGATCTTTTTATGCTGCAGTGCATCTAAAAGAGCAGTCTCGTCGACTACGCTCCCGCGAGCTATATTAATCAGGTATCCAGTGGGTCCTAGGGCCTCAAGAACCTCGGCATTAATCATTCTTTCAGTATCTGGGGTAGCAGGGCAGGCCAGAAAGAGAACATCACAATTCTGGGCTAAATCTTTAACGCTGAAATAGTGCTTATAAGGTAAGGGTTTTGGATTTGGCCCAGAGTACGCGATGGCAACTTTAAAAGGTTCAAGTCGTTTGGCTAAGTCTTGACCTATGCGTCCCATGCCCGCAATCCCCACACGTTTGCCTGCTAGGGTGGTGGTCAGCTTGAATGGGGCCTGAGACCATGCGAGACTTTTGACGTATTCCTGAGATTCAGGGAGGCGCCGCAGAAGTCCAAACATCATCCCTATCGCTAATTCACAGACAGCATCATTTAGGACGCCCGGAGTATTAGTAGCCTGAATGCCATGCTGCTTTAGGTAAGCCAAGGGTAGGTTGTCGTAGCCCACGCCACAAGTAGCTACTAGGTGGATGCTCGGAATTTGTTTTACCAAAGCTTCAGGCAGCTTGGTATTGGAGCGAATCAAAATCGCCTCAAAGTTTCCGGCTGGCGCTGGAGCTTGGGGATCTAGATGGCGGGTAGGGGTAAAGCGTCGATCTATTTCCGCCTGCATCATTTCAGGGAAATGGCCGACCTGTAGCACCGAATTGACGGGGATCATGTCTCACTATGTTTTTTATTGGAATAATGGTCTCATTGTATGTGGATTTTTAGATAAAAGTCTGTCCCTTTAGGAGAATTTGTCATGTTGTTTACCCCAGCTGAAACCAAAGTAGTCATTGTCGGCGGTGGCACGATGGGGGCCGATGTTGCTGCAGTTTGCGCGCGAGGGGGCTGTGCCGTCCAGGTGGTTGAACTGACTACTGAGCGCCGAGCCTTATTACCGGATTACTTTGTGAATACCATGACTGAACTCGGTTATGAGCATCGTATTCATCTTCTAACGGTCGCTGGCACATTAGAAGAGGTTGATTGGTCTGATATCGACTTGGTAATTGAGTGCGTTCCAGAGCGTCTCGATATCAAACAGGAATTATTTGCCAAGCTGGAAAAGTATGCAAAACCGGAAGCAGTCTTAGCAAGCAATAGCACTAGCTTTCCGATTAGCCAAATTGCAGCTGGATTGAAAACAGCGGCTCGCATGATTGGTTTACATTTCTTCATGCCAGCCCATTTGGTTCCCTGTGTAGAGGTTGTCTATGGTGAAAAAACGTCGCCGATGGTTGGCGAAAGCCTATCAAGATTAATGACTGCCTGTGGCATGGTTCCCGTAACGGTCAAAAAAGATTTACCAGGATTTTTGGCAAACCGATTGCAGCATGCCTTATCGCGTGAAGCCTTCTCCATGGTAGATGCAGGTATTTGTAGCCCCGAAGATATTGATAAGGCGGTACGTTTTGGTTTTGGCTTTCGGTACATTGCAGCTGGCCCAGCAATGCAGAGAGATCATGCGGGACTGGAGATTCATGCTGCTGGTGGAACTACCATTTACCCCTCTTTAAATAACTCGTCCACTATTGCAAAGTGCCTAAGCGAACGCGTAGCCAGCGGAAAATTTGGCATGAAAACAGGAGAAGGTTTTTATCCTTGGACTGCAGAAACAATTCAGGCAGAGCGCAAGCGCTATCAAGAGGCTTTGCGGGAGGGTTTAAAAATCATTCAAAAAGACTTGCCGGAAATTCAATAAGACTTTGCTTTATCCTTAATGCATGAAGAAAATAATACGTGTTTGGGATTTACCTATTCGGCTATTTCATTGGCTATTGGTGTTCTGCATTGTTGGCAGTTTGATTAGTGTCAATCTTGGCGGTAATGCAATCGAGTGGCATGCCCGTTTTGGGTATTGCATTTTGACCTTACTGTTATTTCGGCTCAGCTGGGGTTTCATTGGCTCTAAGCATGCACGTTTTACATCATTCTTTCCAACGCGCCAGGGTTTGCTTAATTATCTTCAAGGTAGGGGGCCTCAATATCTAGGACACAATCCCTTGGGAGCACTTTCGGTATTTGCTTTATTAATAGCCTTAAGTGTTCAAGTAGCTACGGGTTTATTTGTCGATGATGAGATTGCTTTTCAAGGCCCATTCGCCAAATATGTATCGAATGCAACCGTATCACTTCTATCCAGTATTCACGAAGGCAATCAAGTGGTGATTTACAGCTTGATTGCAATCCATATTGCTGCCATCGTTTATTACCAGAAATTCAAGGGAGAAAATCTTGTGAAGCCCATGTTAGACGGTGATAAAGAAATTGACCCAAGCCAGGAAGCAAATTACTTGCCTTCGGACTTGGGTCATGCCTCCAAGGATGGGGCTCTACAACGTGGAATAGCGCTGTTTTTGTTGAGCGTGATCGCGGTAGTGGTCGGCTACCTGATTACAAAATAAATTAGCAATACTTTCAGAATTACTTCTTCCTAAAGTCATCATGGCAATTCTTGCAGCTTGCCCCTGTAGCGCCAAAGGCTTTCTTAATACTTTCCAAGTCGCCAGATTGAGCGGCTTTATTTAAATCGACTGCAGCCAACTGCATTTTTTCAGAAGCCGCTTTGAACTTGGCGCTATCTGACCAGATATCAGACTGTGCTTTGCCGCCTTCAGTACCCGGTCCGAATGCCTGCCATGGCAAAGTGGACATCATCGCCACAATAGCGGCGTTCTTTGCAAGCTCATCTTTGTTGTAAGGGGCCTCACCTTTTACAACGGCACTAATTTTTCCAAAGGAGTTGCCCATCACTGTAAACACACTTTGACGATACTTAATGGCATCTTCGGGTTTTTGAAACTGAGCAAAAGCAACACCTGCACCAATAGCTAGAACTGTTGCGGTACCCGCTAAAATTATCTTGTTTAATTTCATATCAAACCTCTAGTAAGTAGTTATGTAAGGGGGGCTAAATCATTGGAAACTCAAAAACAGCATACCTCATATAGATGTCCTTTGTTTTACCTAGGCCCCGAAGATCATCTGTAGTGGAATCGTGAAAAGATAGAGTATCCATTTGAAGAAAGCCATCAAGGGCTCCATCCACAGACTGCCGATGATTCCAGTGAAGACTAGCGCCAGAACGATAAAAAATCCCCAGGGCTCTAGTTTGCCAAGCGCAATTGATTGTCGGGCTGGAAGCAGGCTGGAAAGAATCCGGCCCCCATCAAGCGGAGGTAGTGGAAAGAGATTAAAAACGAGCAAGCCAATATTCCAGGAAATTCCCGCTTGCGACATGGAGATAAGAAACTTTTCTTCGACTCCAAATCCCATTAGGCAGATGAGCAATACCGCCCAAATCAGCGCTTGAATAAAGTTAGACCCAGGACCGGCTAGAGCGACCCAAATTGAGTCAATTCTGGGGTTTCTGAGGCGTCCAAAATTCACAGGTACTGGTTTTGCATAGCCCACCAGAAATGGAGATCCGGTAATTAGGAGCACCAAGGGAATAAGGATAGTGCCAACGGGGTCTATATGCTTAGCCGGATTGAGGGTAACTCGCCCCAGCATATACGCCGTATTGTCACCAAATTGACGAGCCACATAACCATGGGCTGCTTCATGAATCGTAATAGCGAAAATTAAGGGAATCGCATTAATTGCGACAGCTTGGATAGAATAGTCAGTAATCATGGCAATATGATATCCATAGGAGCAAAAAAGTGACTGACGATAAGAAACCCGACCCAAAGAACCCGGCTAAACCATTAGTGGCTAAGCCGCCAGCACGTCCACCAGTCCCCAAAGGCCCATCTGGCCCAGCCGGAAGGCCTCAAGCAGGCTTTGGGGGCGGAAAAGGCATGATGCGCAAGGCCGGTCGCGGACGATAGTGGATAATTACCTCACTAATTAATGTATTTACAGAGGATTTAGCATGAACGAATGGCATAACGAATCTAAAGAAGAAATTAACAAAAAGATCATTACTTTGGTTGTGATGCTAGCCGCCGCTACAAGTCTGGCGATTTTGTTTGCATTGGTAGCAGCTCATACTGGTTTCGTATTCGGCTAATTCGCATTAATGACTAGCCAGCGCCAACCTGCAGTTTTCGCTGGCCATGGCAGTCCTATGTATGCTATCGAGCCTAACCGTTACACCACGGCTTGGGCTGATCTCAGTAAATCGTTCAAGCGGCCCGATGCCATATTGCTCATTTCGGCGCATTGGGTAACCCGAGGAGTATGGGTCACCGCGATGCCAAAACCTAAAACGATTCACGACTTTGGTGGCTTTCCGCAGGAGTTGTTTGAGATTGAATATCCAGCGCCTGGAAGTCCCGCGCTAGCCGATCGTGTTCAAGAATTATTAAATGTCCCCATTGTTCTTGAAGAGAATGAGTGGGGCATTGATCATGGCGCATGGTCTGTTTTGAAGTACATGTATCCAGCAGCAGATGTTCCAGTGGTGCAACTCAGTCTAGATGGTTCCATGTCAGCTCGCCAGCATTATGAGTTGGCTAAGCAATTGCGCCCTTTACGTGATGAAAATATCCTGATTCTATCAAGCGGTAATGTAGTGCATAACTTGCGGACTATTCATTGGCAGCAAGACGCAGAACCTTATCCTTGGGCTAAAGACTTTAACGATTTTTTTGTATCTCAAATTCGCGCTAATCATCATGAACCATTGATTGACTGGGAGAAGTATGGTGACTCAGCGCATTTATCTGTCCCCACAGCTGAGCATTATTGGCCGGCTTTATATGCCCTTGCATTACAAGAAGAGGGTGAGCATGTCAAAATCTACACTGATGGTATCGAAATGAGCTCCATTAGCATGCTCGGCTTTTCAATTCAATAAATCAAGATTATGTGGCCATCTATTTTCGCAGTCTTTTTTGGTGCCGGTTTCGGCGCCCTATTAAGAACGGCCTTTAATTTCTTAATGGCAGGAACCGCTTCAATTATTCCTTTGGGTACTTTGATATCCAATCTAGTCGGTGGCTACCTGATTGGTATTGCTATTGCCTTCTTCGGAAATAATCCAAATCTCTCGCCTGAGTGGAAGCTTTTTGTAATTACGGGTTTTCTTGGCGGTTTAACGACCTTCTCTAGTTTTTCTGCTGAGGTAGTTGTGATGATGCAGCGTGGAGAATTTACCTGGGCATTAGGTACAGCACTGCTGCACCTTGTTGGCTCTTTAGTTTTAACCTTCTTAGGTATTCTGACTTATCAAGCGCTGAAGTAAATCTTATTCTGGTTTGATGTTAGCGATTTTGACTACAGCGCTCCATTTAGCCGCTTCTGATTTGATTAATGCTGCAAATTCTGCTGGACTACCACCACCAATTTCATTGCCCTGCGAGAGCATTAATTCACGTAGCTGAGGATCTTTAAGGGCTTCGTTGGCAGCCGCATTTAATTTATCAATGATTGCCTTTGGGGTACCTTTTGGCACGATCAAACCTTGCCAATTTAGAACTTCTACCTTTGGATAGCCCAGTTCTGCAAAGCTAGGAACATTCGGTAGTAATGGCGAACGTTTTTTGCTGGTAATGGCGATGGGACGAAGTTTGTCTGCTTTGATGTTCGGTACGGCTGAATACATTTGGTCAAACATGAGGTCAACGTTACCCGCCATGAGGTCTGTGAGTGCAGCTGAGCCACTCTTATATGGCACATGAATCATGCTGATGCCTGCATTGAGTTCAAATAACTCAGCAGATAGCTGATGACTTCCACCAATACCTCCCGATGAAAAAGTCAAAACACCTGGCTTGGCTTTTGCAGCATTCACAATATCTTGAATTGTTTTATAAGAAGAGTTTGGGTTGACTACGAGAACGAGCGGGCCCTTTTCCACCAACATCACAGGGCTTAAATCGGTTTCAGGGTCGTAACGCAAATTGCCGAATAAGGTTTTATTGACTGCCATGGGGGCGAAGTTGCCCATACCAATGGTGTAACCATCTGGTGCAGCGCGCGCAACGAACTCCGTGCCAATATTGCCGCCAGCGCCAGGTTTATTATCAATCACAATTGACTGTTTCAGAAGGACACTCATTTTTTGAGCAATCTGGCGACTACGTGAGTCAGCGCTGCCACCAGCTCCATAAGGCACGATGAAATTAATGGGTTTATTGGGGTAGTTAGTCTGCGCAAAAGACATGGGACTGAAGACGACCCCAAAACCTACTAGACAAATAAATAAGCCTTTTAACGTTCTCATTTTTATCCTCTGAATACTATTTAAATAAATCCCAAGACACCCAATACTCCACCAATGACGATGAGATAAAGAGGGTGCCAACGCGTAAAGTAGGTAATCGCGATTGTGCCAATCGTCAATAGGTGTGCCGCAATACTGTGATTAATCTGTACCGCAATACCCCATGCAGCGGCCAATACTAATCCAACCGCGAGTGCACCAGCAGCGTACTGAATCACTTGTTGTTTTTTCTTATCCCGTAGATTCAGGATAGTGCGTTGCAAGAAAAAGATCATGATGGACGAAGGCCATGCGATTGCAACAGTGGCTATTACCGCCCCAAGAACGCCGCCCACATTCCAGCCAATGAGTGTGACGGTCATGAGGTTGGGACCCGGCGCAGCCTGAGCAATCGCAAAATAGTCGGCAAAGGTTTGTGTATTAATCCAATGTTCTTGATTTACAGAGAGATCATATAAGGCTGGCAGGAGGGCATTAATGCCACCAAAGGCCACTAGCGAGAAAGCGGAAAGCTTTACAAAGAGACTGGCTAAGGTGCTGATCATCGATTGGCTTTCTTGCGAGCAAGAAAAAATGCCAAGGGTGATGCCAGCAACACCACCCAGCCCAAGCCTAGCTGAAAGTAACTCGCTGCTAGCACTGTAAAGAGAATCACAATGAGCATCGGGGGATAGTTTAATTCGGAACACATCATCTTAAAACCGGTGCTCGCAATCAGGCCAACTCCCACTGCTGAGATGCCGCGTAGCATCCCCTGCACCATCGGCATGTAGCTATAGTGCTCATACAGCATGCCTAGCAGGATCACTAAAGCTACCGGACCTAAAGTGAGCCCTAGTACTGCGGCTAGAGCCCCAGACACTCCAGCAAAGCGACTGCCTACACAAACGGCGAGATTCACAATATTAGGTCCAGGAACAATCTGACAAATACCCAGCATCGCACTGAATTCTTCTGAGGTGAGCCATTTTTCTTGTTCAACGATAGTGCGGCGTGCCCAGGGCAAGACGCCCCCAAAACCTGACATGCCAATCTTGCTAAACCCGATAAACAGTTGCTTGGGGGTGAGTGTTTTCAAAATTATTGAGGCTTATTAAGGTTTAAATGGGTGCGGTGCAGGTTTGTTTTCCAACCAGGCTTCTAGAGCCTCTGTAATACCTTTAGAGAATGCTGCAAAAATTGGTTCCGCAATAAATCCAAGATGGGGTGTCACCAAAAGATTTGGCGTGTTACGCAAGGGATCTGTTTCTGGGAGGGGTTCGACATCAAAGACATCGATAGCTGCCTGTCCTGGTCTGCCAGCAGAGAGTGCTTTTTGTAGATCGGTCATATTAATCAAGGCGGCACGTGAGGTGTTGACTAAAATGGCGTCGGGGCGCATCAAAGCCAATTGATCTGCACTGATAAGTCCTTTGGTTCCGGGGCCAGCAACTAAATGCATGGTGACGATTTTTGAAGTCTTCAGTAACTCTTCAAGGCTCACTGATTTCGCGTTTTCAGCAGCAGCACGCTCAGGAGTCATCCGCGGACTCCACGTCACCACTTCCATACCAAAGGCTGCACCAACACGGGCAACACGACTACCAATTGCGCCAAGACCCATGACGCCTAATCTTTCGCCAGAGAGCATCGGTAAGACAGAAAGCCCATCGCGCCAACCGCCTGTAGAAATGAGCTTGTTTTCTTCGATTAGACGCTTTGAGGCTCCTAGAATTAAAGCCCAAGTGAGTTCGGCAGTAGTTTCTTTTGAGGGCCCGCCGGGTGAGCAGGCAATCGGAATATTTCTGGATAGGAGTGCGGATGCTTCAAGAGTGCCATTGCGCTCACCCGTAAACATGAAAAACTTGAGCTTCGGTAGGCGCGCAATCATTGCCTCATTAAAAGGCGAGCGGTCCCTCACGAGGGCAATGGCGTCAGCATCCTTCACTGCTTCATATAGTGCTTCATCGCGCAAAGGCTCATGATGAATGGTCAGATTGGCTTGTTGATCCAGTTTTTCCCAATGCGAGAAGCGACGCAGGGCGCGTTCGTAATCACCCAGAATGACGATGTTTGGTAATGAAGCCATAGTTATGAATACTTTCTAATCAATTTAGTCGGGAGTGCAAAGACTGAGAATTTGCTTGAGATCATAAGCTTGACCCAATTTCCATAGAACAGAAATGAGCTGGCGGGTTTTTTCTGCGCCGATGATCGGTTCTGCAAGGCTAGTAAATTTTTGCTCTAAGTTTGCGTCACTCATTGGGTTCTCAACAGAGCCGATCGCATTTTTCACGAAGATATGTACTTCTTTACCGTCTTTCAATATCGCTTTGACATCAACCGAGGCTTCGCTGATAGAGGTATCGGTTGTGGCATTTACTTTTGCTCGCAAGGCAAGCACATCTGAACGATTGACGATATCGTCTGCATATTCACCTTCACCTGCTTGGCCAAAAATCAGGCCAACAGCACAGCCGTGATACACGCTAAACTTTCCTTCAAGACCATCTTTAGGTGTTTTCTTACCAGTGAGTTCGAGCACTAAAGGATGAACGCGCAACTCAATCCGCTCAACATCTTCTGCTTTCACTCCTTGGGCGCGCAATTGCGCACACGCATCAATCGCTGGATGAATCACAATTCCGCAAGCAAAAGGTTTGTAAGTGTTGAGTGAAATTTCAAATGATTTTCCAAGCTCACGATCAATCTCCGACCAATCACACTTGGTTGAGACAGTTTGCATATAACCACGACCCGCTTCGAGTGCTTTAGGGCTGGCAGTAAATCCGTGTTTAGCCAAGAGCGCAGAAAGTTGCCCCGCACGTGCAGCGCCACCTGGGTGGAATGGTTTGGTCATCGTGCCAAATTGCTCACGCATACCAACTGGTTGAGAGGCAGCAATACCTAAGGCCATAGTTGTTTTTTGAAGATCAAGGCCCATTAGGCGTGAACAAGCTGCGGCGGAACCAAGCATTCCGGTAGAGCCGGTAATATGCCAGCCACGGTGATAGTGATCTGGGTACATTGCGTTACCTACCCGACAAGCAACATCAATCCCCAAGACGAGGGAGTCAATGAGTTGACGGCCGTTGGCATTGGTATGTTCTCCTAGTGCCAGAATGGCGGAGGCAACTGGACCAGCAGGATGGATTACCGTCTTTAGGTGAGTATCATCAAAGTCAAAGGTATGTGAACTGATGCCGTTAATTAAAGCAGCGCCACCCATATCCACTTTATCTTTACGTCCCAAAATACTGGCTTGAGGTGCTGGCTGAAATTCACGAATAGCAGCTAATGAAGATTCAACGCTTTCATGATTTGCTGCACCGATAGCGCAACCGAGCCAATTTAAAAATGTCCGATGTGCTTCATGTTCTACCTCAGCTGTCCATCCCTGACTTGGATGTGAGGTAACAAACTCAGCCAATATCTTGGTGACGGGAGGTGCATTAAGATCCGCTGCTGCGGCAATCGCGTGGGACATGAGATTTCCTATGATGAATATTGAATGATAAAAGGTGTGATGAGGATAGATTTAGTCAATTTCGATATGGCGGTCTTTAGCTACTTTTGCCCAGCGTGCAATATCTTCTTTGATGTAGTTGGTAAATTGTGGAGGCGTCATTGGCATCAGCGTCATCGCTTCACTGGTCATTTTTTCTGAGAAGTCCGGTAAGGCAAGTACCTTATTGAGCTCCATATTTAATTTTGCAACAATGGCAGGTGGAAGATTAGCTGGGCCAACTAGGCCGTACCATTGCTGGCCATCAAAGCCGCTGTAACCCAGCTCTTTGAAGGTGGGAATGTTCGGTGCAGCTGAGCTGCGTTTGGCCCCAGTAACAGCTAAGCCACGCACGCGATTGGTGTTGATATAGGGTAAGGCAGCAAAGAGGGTGGGGAACATGGCTTGGGTTTGCCCAGCCAATAGGTCAGTATAGGCAGGACCTACCCCACGATAGGGCACATGGACCATGAAAATACCGGCAGCCAATTTGAATTGCTCCATGCCTAGGTGAGTGAGTGTGCCGGGGCCTGCAGAGCCATAACTTAATTTAGCAGGATTTTTTTTAGCGTACTCGATAAACTCTTTGAGATTATTAATGGGTAATTCGGGATTAATAATGAGTACGTTCGGTGTTGCGCCAATCATGCCAATGGGTGTGAAATCTTTGATTGCATCGTAAGGTAACTTGCGAACTGCTGGATTAGTCCCATGAGTTCCTACGTAAGCAATCATTAAGGTGTAGCCATCTGCTGGTGCTTTGGCTGTGGCTTGAGAGGCAATAGCACCGCCACCGCCCCCCATATTTTCTACAACGACTGTCTGACCAAGCGAACGTGAGAGTTTTTCTGCCACGGCGCGCGCAATATTGTCTAAACCCCCACCTGCCGCTACAGGGGCTATGAGCTTAATGGGTTTGATGGGGTAAGCAGGGGCCGCAGACTGAGCCTGAACACTTAAGCTAATCAGCGCTGTTGCAAAGGCAATAAAGGAGGATAAAAAAATCGGCTTTGGCCGATTGGAAGCTTTAGACATATCTCTGGTCCGGATGATTGTTTTTTTAATGTGCTGCTTTGAAGTAAGTTTACTATTGATAGCAGATCTATTTTGACTAAGGAAACCTCATGATTTTGGAACATTGCAACCTAGAAATTGACCCGGCCAAGCAGAAGGAGTTTGAGGAGGCTATTTTGAGAGGCGTAGACACAGTAATCTCAAAGGCAAAAGGTTTCCGTGGCTATAAGGTAAACCATAGCCTCGAAAGCCCATCGCGCTATTTGCTTCTGATTTATTGGGATAGCTTAGAGAACCACACGGTTGATTTTCGCGGTTCAGCAGCGTTTGCTGATTGGCGTGCAATCGTTGGACCTTTTTTTGTTAAACCCCCTTTTGTGGAGCATATGACTCTAGTGGGTAAGTCTGCTTGATTTGGGTCTAACCCGCTTTGAGTTTTTTCCGGATGGAGTTCTCAAGCGGAATCGAATCCAGGTTGGGCTCAAGGGCTTCGCGCTCATCAAATACAAAACAAGTGCCTTTGTAATGCGCAGAGCCAACTTCTTCGAAGTATTTCAAAATCCCACCTTCTAGTTGATAGCTGTGTTGCAAGCCGATTTCCCGCATATAGAGGCCCGATTTCTCACAACGGATTCCGCCGGTACAAAAACTCACTAGAGTTTTGTCCATTAACGCTTCCTTATGGGCACTAATTGCTTGTGGAAATTCAGTAAACTTTTCAATATTGAAATGTAGGGCATTTTCGAATGTGCCGTAATCGACTTCAAATGCATTACGGGTATCCACCATCAGCACAGGGCGACCCAAGTCATCTGAACCACGATCAAGCCATTCCTGGAGCTTCTTCGGGGAAATGAAATTCGCACGGCCTTCTTCAGGTCGAATCGCGGGGTGATTCATGCGAATAATTTCATTTTTGAGTTTGATCAGCATCTTTTTAAACGGCTGATCTTCTGACCAACTTTCTTTTGCTTCAAGGGATTTGAAGCGGGGGTCCGCCCGGAGCCAATCGAGAAAGCCCCGTAACTCAGACTCTTTTCCGGCTAAGAATAGATTGATACCTTCACCAGTAAGCAAAATCGTGCCTTTTAGTTCTCGGCTATTGCATTCACTCAGCATTTTGGCGCGCAACTCTGGCAGTCCATCAAGACTGACAAATAAATAGGCGGCAATATTTAAAATCGAATTCATTTTTTTTCTCTTCAGGCTACCCCAGCATTATCGAGCAAATAGGCCATGGGGGTGGTAATCTTGAGGTCTTAACTAAAGGAGACAGTCCATGCGGTTTTTAGTAAAAATGGCCAAAAGAGCCTTATTTATAGCGATATTAGCTATGGGAGCCAGCTGCGTTGTGATGGCTCAATCTGGTGGCGTAGGAACTTGGCCAAGCCAAAAACCCATCCGCCTGATTGCTGTTTTCCCGCCTGGTGGATCTGTTGATCAAGTCGCTCGTGTTTTGGCACCCGCCTTGCAAGCTGAATTAAAGCAAAACGTCATTGTGGAAAACATCGGGGGTGCTTCTGGTGTCATTGGTACTTCAGCGATGACAAGAGCTGACCCGGATGGGTATACCTTTGCGGTGGTATTTGATACCCATGGTGTGAATCCTAGCCTAAAAGACAAACTCCCCTATGACACGATTAAGGATATTGCGCCTGTCATTTTGGTGGGCACTTCCCCGATGGTTCTGGTGGCAAGTAAGAATTCTGGTATTACGAGCTTTAAGCAATTGGTGGAAATGTCTAAAGCAGGTAAGCCATTTAGTTATGGCTCGATTGGTATTGGTAGCTTGGGACATTTAGCGATGGCCCGCTTAGCCAAGCAAGCAGGATTTGATTGGAATCACATTCCTTATCGCGGCGGCGGCCCTTTAATGCAAGATGTTTTAGGCGGACAAGTACAACTAGCCATCGGCTCAGAATTTTTGGTGAAACCCCATATTGAGAGTGGTGGCGTGATTCCTTTGGTCATTACGACATCTAAAAGAGTGCCAGGCTTACCAAATGTGCCTACGGTATCTGAAAGTGGCTTCCCGGGCTTTAATGCGCCTGCTTGGTGGGCAGTCCTAGCTCCAGGTAAAACCTCACCTGCGATTGTGGATTCAATGAACAAGGCATTGAATAAAGCATTGAAAACGCCAGTAGTTGCTGAGAAGTTTAAATCTCAAGGCATTGAAATTGTTGGTGGTACCCCTGAAACCGCTCGTGAATTTATTGGTAAACAAATTGGTATTTGGGGCAAGTTTGTTATTGAGAACAACATTAAAGAAACCAGTCAGTAGAGAGTGGATATGTCTGAACGTTTAATTCCTTATCAGCCAATCGATTTAGCAGAGCCAGCGGAACTGGTTGCTGCTATTCGTCAAAGACGTGGCGGCCAGTTCATTAATCTGGATCGGATGCTTTTACATAGTGTGCCAATTGCAAAAGGCTGGAATCATTTTATTGGTGAGATTCGTAACAACCTTTCTTTGAATCCTAAGCTACGTGAGTTGGCCATGTGTGGTGTCGCGGTACTCAATGGCGCTGAGTATGAGTTTTTTCATCATGCGCCTCCTTTTATCAAGGCGGGGGGGACTGAAAATCAAGTTCAAGGTCTACGTTTAATTGGTCAGGAAAATTTCCCCAGAAATACATTCACTCAAACTGAAAATGATGCCGTCGATTTAACGTTTCAGATGACTCGTAATATCAAAGTTGACCCTGAGTTAATGAAACGCTTGCAAAAAGAATTGGGTAGCACCGATACAGTAGAGTTGGTGACAGTGATTGCTGCTTACAACATGGTGTCACGTTTCTTGATAGCTTTAGATGTTCACCCAGAAGATCATCCTCCGGCCTAATTGACGCAACTTAAATACATGATTCAATGGGATGAGGGCGAAAATACTTGCTCTGCAAAATGGCATTCAGAACATGCCATCAGACCTCATCAAAAAGTGACTCTTGGTGATGACACATTAACAGCAGATGCGGCCTATCGATTGGCGTGTGAAGGTAGGGCAATACTCTATCGGGGCGACTTTCAGAATGCCAAGCAGCTCTTACAAGCTTTAGTGAGAAGGGTGGATAAACCCTCCAAGAAATCCACTAGAGCCGATAGAGTTGTAAAAGAGAAAACTAAAAGTTCTTTAGATACGTTCAATCTTCATCGCCTTGCTCAATCGCAACGGGCTCGCATCCTTGGGATGATTCTCATACAGATTAACGCTGACCATACAATCTCCTTAAGACGTGCGCCTGATGTTTACCAAGCCTGCCTTGAGGCTTATGGAGAGCAGATAGAGCCTTATGTCATTTCATTGCGGGAGTTGCTTGGTGTTATTAGCGCTCACGAGTGGCGTAAGAAGGGAGTACCAGTTCTAGCGAGGGATGATGAAGAAATTCGTATCCATCCGCACTACGGAGTATTTTCGCCCATACGTGGTGAATATATTGAATTACTTCTGAAGGTACCTCTGCCGATTTCCCTACAGAAAAATTCTATTGCCTTTGATATTGGGACGGGCACGGGTGTGTTGTCAGTTGTATTGGCGATGCGAGAGATCAAAAAAATTGTGGCAACAGATATTGACGATCGTGCTATTGCCTGCGCTCAAGAAAATATTGCACGCCTAGGTTTATCCTCCCAGATCGAAATTCTGAAAATAAACCTATTTCCAGAAGAAAAAGCAGCGCTGATTGTTTGTAATCCACCATGGCTGCCAGCAAGACCTAGCTCTTCACTTGAACAGGCTATATATGACCCTGAGAGTCAAATGTTAAAAGGATTTCTGGAAAATCTGAAAGATCACCTGTTGATTGGTGGTGAGGGATGGCTCATTCTTTCAGATTTAGCTGAGCACTTGGGTTTACGAACTCGAGAGGAGTTACTTGCTTGGATTGAGGATGCAGGGTTGAAGGTTCTTGGACGCCTAGATACTAAACCTACACATCAAAAGGTGTTTGATAAGGAAAATGCCCTGTACAAAGCCCGTTCCGCAGAACTGACCTCCTTATGGCGTTTGGCAGTAGCCTAAATAGCTATAAAATTAATCCAAAATAAACTTAAGTCTTCAAATGCTCCAAAAAGTCTTCGACGCTTTGCAGTCAAATAAATTAGGCGAGGCTGAACTTCTGCTAAAAGGGATTGTTCAGTTAGAGCCTCATAATCCAGAAGCTTTGCATTTGATGGGAATCGTTTATGGAATGCAAGGTCGTCCAGATGATGCCTTAATTTTTCTGAATCAGTGTTTGGAATTTACTCCAGACAACCCCCTGCTTCATTTCAATATTGCAAAAGCTTTTTCATCTCTACAAAGGGAGTCAGATGCTATTCAGCATCATCTCAAGGCAGTTGAATTAGACCCCGTAAATCAAGATGCTTGGCTTAACTATGGGAGAAGTCTTGACAACTTAAGACAACGTGAGGACGCTCTTGATTGCTATGAAAGAGCTATAGCACTCAAGCCGGATTTAATGGAGGCTTGGTTCAATAAGGGCAAGATTTTCGGTGAATTAAAGCGTTATGAAGAAGCTTTGCATGCCTACATCACAGCGTATCAGATGAGGCCATCCGAACCTTTTTTACTGGGAATTATTCTGCATTATAAAATGCTCATCTGTGATTGGCAGGATTTAGAAGGATTGTGTTTAAAAGTGCAGCAAGACTTACGCAATCATGAAAAGGTTGTTGAGCCATTTGGTTTCCAGGGGATATCTAGGTCAGAAAGTGATCTTTTATTGGCCGCAAAACTTTTTGTAGAGACGAGATTTCCTGCAGCTAAAACGACCTCTGTTAGAGCTATCGAATCAGGTGAGCGAAAAATTCGAATTGCTTATTTGTGTGGAGAGTTTAGGGATCAAGCCACATCTGTTTTGATGGCTGGTGTCTATGAGTCTCACGATCATCAGCGTTTCGATGTCTACGCCTTGGATAATGGCTGGAATGATGGCGGTAAGCTTCGCCCTAGAATGGAAAAGGCCTTTAAGGAAATCATCAATATCAGTCATATGACAGACCAATTAGTTATCCAGTTAATTCAGGATTTGAAAATTGATATTTTGGTTAACTTAAATGGATACTTTGGAGAAGCTCGGCAAAATATTTTTGCGCATCACGTTGCACCTATTCAGGTGAATTACCTTGGCTTTCCGGGGACGCTGGGAGCTGAGTATATGGATTACATCATTGCAGATTCATTTGTCATCCCTCCAGCGAGCCGCCAGTTTTATGTTGAAAAAGTGGCCTATCTTCCGAATACCTATCAAGCGAATGATTCAAAGCGAGTCATTGCAGATCAGAAACTCACAAGGAAGGAATTGGGTTTACCCGAATCAGGATTTATTTTTTGCTGCTTTAATAACAGTTACAAAATTACACCAGAAACTTTTGATGGTTGGATGAGAATTCTCAAAGCGGTGGATGCTAGTATCCTTTGGTTAATTGAAGATAATGCTCCCGCAGTCAGAAATCTCAAATCGGAGGCTTTGAAACGGGGTATTTCACCAGACAGAATTATTTTTGCCACTAGGTTGCCTCTTCCTGAACATCTTGCTAGACACCAAGTTGCAAATCTTTTCTTAGATACACTTCCTTACAATGCCCATACAACTGCAAGCGATGCTTTGTGGGCAGAGTTACCAGTAGTCACTTGTGTGGGTGATACTTTCCCAGGAAGAGTCGCCGCTAGCTTATTAAATGCGATTGGGCTTAATGAATTAATTACATACTCCCAAGAGCAGTATGAGAGCTTAGCTATTGAGTTGGCTACTCATCCCCAAAAATTGCAGCTGATAAAAAATCGCTTACATGCTAACCGCCTAACCAAGCCGCTCTTCAATACAGCGCTTTTTACTAAACATCTAGAGGCTGCCTACACCCAAATGTATCAGCGCTATCGGGAGCACTTGGTGCCGGACCACATTGCAATAGAGGCTGATTAGGTTAGGGTATCAACAAAAAACCTCTAAATCCAATTGGATGAAGAGGTTAGTTGCAGCCATTAAAAGAGATGGCTAGTGAATGGTGGAGTCGGCGGGAATCGAACCCGCGTCCGCAAATCCTCCACAACAAGTTCTACATACTTAGTCATATCGTTTGATTTAATCAGTTAGGCACGGATTGACACGTTCCTTATTGACGATTCACTAAATTTTCGAATCATTCCCCGTGACATGAAGTGATCTTATCTCTTGTAAATGACCCTGATGTAGCTTGCGCTACCTGACCCAAGAGAGAATCAGTTCAGGGGCAACCGCATTTAAGCGGCTAGTGCGAAACGTTCGTCGTTTGCAGTTATTACATTCCCATTGATTTACGAGATAACGGGTCCTCGGTATGCCCTTGATGCTTTGTAATCCACGTCGAAACCATGTCGACCCCAGAGTTCATGCATAAGAAACCTTATTTTAAAGCGTCCAGCCTGAAATTGCCCAATATCTTTTGGCTTATCCCTTATTGGGAAAGATGATTTGCAGCAAATCAAGGGGTTTATTAATGAGGAAATCAGCCCCCCAGGCCTCAGGATGCTCTTTGCAGCCACAGTAACCATAACTAGCTGCAACGGTTAGCATGCCTGCAGCTTTCCCTGCAACAATGTCTCTAAGGTCGTCACCTACGTAGATAGACTTCGTGGGATCGATATTGGCCACTCTGGCAGCATGCAAAAGGGGTTCTGGATGTGGCTTTGAGTGCGGTGTCGTGTCACCGGATACTGTAGAAATAGCCCTCTGACGCAGTCCCATGAGATCCGTCAGGGGGTTTGTAAAGCGCTCACTCTTATTGGTAATAATTCCCCAAGGGAGTTTGGCTTCATCCATTTGATTTAGTAGATGATCCATGCCATCAAATAGTTTGCTATTTACAAACAATGCTTTTTCATAATTACTGTAGAACTCATCCCGCAAAGGAATGAAATCCGGGTGATCGGTGCCGATACCAAACGCGCCTTCGAGTAAGCCACGCGCTCCTGCGGACGCATAAGGCCGCAGAAATTCATATGGCTTTGGAGATAAATTACGCGCTACAAGCAATTGATTGATTGCCGCTACTAAATCCGGTGCGGTATCGACTAATGTGCCATCTAAATCAAAAAAGATCCCGTGATAGGGGCTTGTTAAATTACTCATGCTTTGATTTGCGCTTTCACTTACTTGCGAACTGCAATCATGTAATTCACATCTACATCGGCGCTGAGGCTATAAACCTGAGTGAGGGGGTTATAACTTAAACCTTTCATACCCAACATCTCCAGTCCTGCATGGCGAGTAAAGGCAAGGAGTTCAGACGGTTTAATAAATTTAGCGTATTCGTGAGTGCCTTTTGGGAGTAGTTTAAGAATGTACTCTGCGCCAATAATGGCAAATAAGTAGGACTTAGGATTGCGATTCAAAGTGCTAAAAAAGAGTGTGCCACCAGGCTTGCAGAGTTTGGCGCAGGCCCTAACCACCGAAGCTGGATCAGGAACGTGCTCCAGCATCTCCATACAAGTCACTACGTCGTATTGTTCTGGCTGTTCATCGGCTAGCGCTTCAGCAGAGATCGCGCGGTAAGTGAGGCTAGCACCTACTTCTAAGGCATGTAACTCAGCAACTTTGAGTGCTTTCTCGGATAAATCAATGCCAGTGGTATCAGCGCCGGATTGCGCAATTGATTCAGCCAGAATGCCGCCACCACAGCCAATATCAAGCACTTTCTTGCCTTCTAGATTAACGAAGGTTTTGATCCAGTTCAGACGCAAGGGATTGATTGCATGTAGTGGTTTGAATTCACTATTGGGATCCCACCAGCGATGGGCTAGGGCGCTAAATTTGTCGATTTCAGATTGGTCTACGTTCATGGTCGCAAGGTTTTCAGGAGAGCTGATAAAGGAATCTACGAATATAGCGGAAATAAAAAAGCCCGCACGAGGCGGGCTTTTTTACAAGTAAGGTGAATTACTTAGCTGCTGTACCAACAACTTCGATGTCGGTACGGCGGTTCTTAGCGCGGCCTTCAGCAGTTGCATTGCTTGCAACTGGATTGCTCTTGCCTTTTGATTCTGTGTAGATACGGCTACCGTCAACACCTTTGCTTACTAAGTAAGCTTTAACGGACTGTGCACGACGCTGACCGAGGGCCATGTTGTATGCATCAGTACCAATGCTATCCGTGTTTCCAACAGCAATAATGACTTCTAACTTGATCTTGCTCAAATCTCTAGCGATCTTGTCCAAAGTAGCCATTCCTTCTGGCTTCAATGTAGCTTTGTCAAAGTCATAAAGTGTGTCAGCTTGCAAAGTGATCTTGCTTTGGCTAACGCCAGCAGCAGGAGCAGCAGCAGGAACTAAAGCACCATCACAACCCTTAGCGGCTGTTGCAGGTGTCCAGTTGTTATCACGCCAGCACAATGTGCCGTCGCCGTTTTTCCAGTTTAGGGCGCCGTCGCCGTTTTGCCAGTTATCAGAAGCCATCGCTGCAGAAGCAGAAACGGTAATAACAGAAGCGAGCAACACTTTCAGGGTTTTGTTCATTTTTCGTCCTCAAAAATCTCTTTTTTAATTAAAGTCAAACTTAAATGTAGTTCGCCCTACCTTGATGCAAAAAACTGCAAAGCGACACATCTCAATTTCGTACAAACTGACAGAATCTTAGCATAGGGGCCACCCGTCATCAAAATGATATTATTTCTAGATGGAACAAGCCGCTAAAGAAACACTACCAATATCCCTCGAAGACGAAATGCGGCGGTCCTATTTGGACTACGCAATGAGCGTCATCGTCGGCAGAGCCCTGCCAGACGTGCGTGACGGCCTCAAACCGGTTCACCGCCGGGTCTTATTCGCTATGTATGAATTAAACAACGATTGGAACCGAGCTTACAAAAAATCTGCCCGTATAGTTGGCGATGTAATCGGTAAATACCATCCGCACGGTGATTCTGCGGTGTATGACACGATCGTTCGTATGGCTCAGGATTTCTCCCTGCGCTATATGCTGGTTGACGGGCAGGGCAATTTTGGCTCTGTAGACGGCGATAACGCAGCTGCTATGCGCTATACCGAGATCCGCCTGCGCAAGATCGCCCATGAGCTTTTGGCTGATTTGGACAAGGAAACCGTTGATTTTGGGCCAAATTACGATGGTAGTGAGAAAGAACCCCTGATTCTTCCCGCAAAAGTGCCTAATTTGCTAATTAACGGTAGCTCAGGCATTGCGGTAGGCATGGCGACCAATATTCCCCCGCATAACCTGGATGAGGTGATTACGGCCTGTCTACATGTGCTCCACAACCCAGAATGTACGATTGACGAGCTGATTGAGATCATCCCAGCCCCGGATTTTCCTACCGCCGGCATTATTTACGGTGTTCAAGGGGTTCGTGAGGGCTATCGCACAGGTCGTGGCCGTGTGGTAATGAGAGCGAAGACTCACTTCGAAGATATCGATAAAGGCGCTCGTCAGGCCATCATCGTTGATGAATTGCCGTATCAAGTGAATAAAAAGAACTTGCTCGAGCGCATTGCCGAACTGGTGAATGAGAAAAAAGTCGAAGGTATTTCTGATTTACGGGATGAGTCGGATAAATCCGGTATGCGGGTTGTGATTGAGCTCAAACGTGGCGAAGTGCCTGAAGTGGTTCTCAATAATTTATATAAGAGTACTCAGCTACAAGATAACTTCGGCATGAATATGGTGGCATTGGTAGACAACCAGCCACGCTTGTTGAACTTGAAACAAATGCTGGAGTACTTCTTGCAGCATCGTCGCGAAGTAGTAACGCGTCGAACGATTTTTGAATTGCGCAAAGCGCGTGATCGTGGTCACGTATTAGAAGGCTTAGCAGTGGCATTAGCGAATATCGATGAATTCATTGCCACTATTAAAGCAGCAGCGAATCCAGTCATTGCAAAGCAAGAGTTGATGAGTAAAGCGTGGGACTCTTCAATGGTGCGCGAGATGTTGGCGCGCGCAGAGACCGATACGCCTGGCGGTCGTAATGCCTACCGTCCAGAAGGTTTGTTACCTGAATACGGTATGCAAACTTCCGGTTTGTATCGCCTATCAGATAGTCAAGCGCAAGAAATTTTGCAGATGCGTTTACAGCGCTTGACTGGTCTTGAGCAAGACAAGATTGTGAGTGAGTACAAAGAAGTGATGTCCGAAATTTCTGACTTGCTGGACTTATTAGCTAAGCCAGAGCGTGTGACCTCTGTGATTGAATCTGAGTTAAAAGAAGTTCAAGCTGAGTTTGGCGTTGCTGGTGGCGATTCTGGTCGACGTTCATTCATTGAGATGAATGCAACTGAACTCTTTACGGAAGACTTGATTACGCCACAAGATATGGTGGTGACTCTTTCCAATACGGGTTATATGAAGAGCCAGCCATTAAGTGAATATCGTGCGCAAAAGCGCGGTGGACGTGGCAAACAGGCAGCCGCAACGAAGAATGAAGATTGGTTTGACACACTCTTTGTAGCAAATACGCATGACATTATTTTGTGTTTCTCCGATCGTGGTCGCATGTATTGGCTCAAAGTATGGGAAGTTCCGCAAGGAAGTCGTACCTCACGCGGCAAGCCAATAGTCAATATGTTCCCGTTGATCGAAGGCGAAAAAATTACGGTCATTCTCCCAATTAAGGGCTATCAAGATGATCATTACGTCTTTATGGCAACTAGCCTTGGAACAGTGAAGAAAACGCGTTTATCAGACTTCTCTAACCCACGTAAGGCCGGCATTATTGCGGTGGACTTAAATGAGAGCGATTTCTTGGTAGGTGCAGCGATTACTGACGGCCAACATGATGTGATGTTGTTCTCCGACGCTGGTAAAGCAGTGCGCTTTGATGAGAATGATGTTCGCCCAATGGGTCGTACGGCACGTGGTGTACGTGGTATGAACTTGGGTGTAGGTCATCAAGTCATTGCGATGTTGGTAGCTCCAGCTGAGGCTGCAGAAGGTGCTGAAGCAGCAGTCGTCGATGAGAATGGTATGGCTGTTCCAAGCAGCGTTCTCACTGCGACTGAAAATGGTTTTGGTAAACGCACTCCAATCGCTGAATACACCCGTCATGGGCGTGGCACTAAGGGCATGATTGCCATTCAGACTACAGAACGCAACGGTAAAGTAGTCGCTGCTTCATTGGTCTCTCCTGAAGATCAAATTATGTTGATCACCACAGGTGGCATCTTGGTGCGCACGCGCGTTTCTGAAATTCGGGAGATGGGCCGCGCTACTCAAGGCGTGACTTTGATCAACGTAGATGAAGGTACTCGATTGTCAGGTCTACAGCGTATTGCTGAAAGTGATTCTGATGATGAGGGCACTGATGATGCTGAAGAGGGTGATGAATCTGCAGATCCAGCAACCGATTCTAATTCTGATGCGGCGGGTGACGCTTAAGGCGTCATCACTCGATTAGTTAACACGATGAGCTTCGACCGCCGCATCTTTAATTTCGCTGCGGGGCCTGCAACCTTACCTGAAGCTGTGTTGCAGCAGGCCGCCGATGAAATGCTGAACTGGCGCGGGCTTGGAACTAGCGTGATGGAAATCAGTCATCGCAGTAAAGACTTCATGGAAGTATATGAAGAGGTGATACAGGATTTACGCACCTTGATGAGCATCCCTGACACTTATGAAATTCTGCTCTTACAAGGTGGTGGCTTAGGGCAGAACGCAGCGATTCCAATGAATCTCATGCCACTGGCTAAGAATGGTCCTAAGGCGGATTACATCGTTACTGGAGTCTGGTCAGAAAAATCCTATAAAGAAGCGCAGAAATATGGCGCAGTCAACTTAGTAGCCTCGTCTGCTGCTGAAAAGTTTAATACCATTCCCGCGCGATCATCTTGGCAGTTATCAAATGATGCTGCCTATGTGCTCTACTGCGCGAATGAAACTATCGGTGGTGTTGAGTTTCCAGATATCCCCGATGTTGGTGATGTACCCTTGGTAGCAGATATTTCTAGCAATATTCTCTCTAAGGAGATGGATATCAATCAGTGTGGCGTTTGGTTCGGTGGCGCTCAGAAAAATCTCGGTCCATCGGGCGTGACGATTGTGATTGTGCGCAAGGATTTAATTGGCCACAGCATGGGCATTACGCCAACGATTTGGGACTGGTCTATACAGGCTGGAACCCAGTCCATGATCAATACACCCCCCACTTTCTCGATTTACATGGCCGGCTTAGGATTTAAGTGGTTACTCAAGCAAGGCGGCGTGAAGGTGATGGAACAGCGTAATCAAGAAAAGGCTGATTTACTCTATAACTTCTTAGATCAAAGTAGTTTGTATGAAAATCGCGTCACAAAAGCTTGCCGCTCACGCATGAACGTGACTTTCTTCCTAAAAGATGAGAACCTGAATGCAGAGTTTTTGACTCAATCGTCTGCGGCTGGCTTGGTTGCGCTACGGGGTCATAAAGCCGCGGGCGGCATGCGTGCAAGTATTTATAACGCGATGCCATTGGAAGGCGTTAAAGCCTTAGTTGAGTTTATGCGTGATTTTGAAAGGCGGGCTTAATGGGTACTGAAGAACAGCGCTTAGCCCCCCTGCGAGAAAAAATTGATGCATTGGACGCAGCAATGTTAGATTTGCTGACGCAGCGCGCTAAAGCGGCGCAAGAAGTAGGGCATGTCAAAGGCGGTTTCTCTTCCCCAGTCTTTCGTCCTGAGCGTGAGCGTCAGGTTGTTGCTCGCTTACAAGAAATCAATGAGGGTCCTTTATTGCCCGATGGTATTGCTGCTATCTGGCGCGAGGTGATGTCTGCCTGTAGAGCTTTAGAAGCTCGTCAAACAATTGCTTATCTCGGCCCAGCAGGCACTTTTTCTGAGCAAGCAGCACAAACTTTTTTTGGACATTCAATCTCCGGCTTAGCCTGCACCAGTATTGATGAAGTCTTTAAATCGGTAGAGAAGGGTGCTGCGCAATTTGGTGTGGTGCCGGTTGAGAATTCTAGCGAGGGCGCAATTTCTCGAACCTTAGATTTGTTATTGGATTCACCAATGCACATTAGTGGTGAAGTGGTGTTGCCGATACATCACCACCTCCTTACTAAGAGCGGTAGTCTAGAAGGCGTAACAACGGTTTGCGCGCATGCCCAAGCTTTAGCGCAGTGCCAGCAATGGTTAAGTGAGCACACACCACAGTTGCAGCGTCAAGCGGTTAGCAGTAATGCTGAAGCTGCTCGCTTAGCTGCAAGTGATCCTACCTTAGCTGCAATTGCTGGAGAGCCTGCACAAGAAACCTATGGCTTGCAAGCCGTAGCAGTACAGATTCATGATGACCCTCATAACCGTACGCGTTTTGTGATCGTTGGCAACTATGAATGTCAGTCAACTGGTAAAGATCAAACCTCCTTAGTCTTGTCGGTTGACAATCAGCCTGGTGCGGTACATCGCTTGCTTGCACCTTTAGCAAAACATGGTGTATCCATGAATCGTTTCGAATCTCGTCCTGCACGTAAGGGCACTTGGGAGTATCACTTCTATATTGATATTGCTGGTCATGCAGATGATCCTAAGGTAGTGCAGGCTTTAGAAGAGCTTAAAGAAACTGCAGCTTTCTATAAGAACCTGGGTTCTTATCCTCATTCAGCCTAGTAAGACTCGGAATGACTTCTAAGATTGGTTTAAAACACATTCATGCCATTGCACCTTATGTTGGGGGTCGTCCCATTAGTGAGGTAGCGCGCGAGTATGGCTTGGATGAAAGCAAAATTGTGAAGCTGGCTTCCAATGAGAACCCCCTTGGAATGCCGAAGTCCGCACAAGAGGCCATGCTTAAAGCGGCGAGTGATCTAGGTCGCTATCCAGATTCCAATGGCTTTGAATTAAAGAATGTCTTGTCTACCTCTTTGGGTGTACCAAGCGACTGGATTACTTTGGGTAACGGCAGTAATGACATCTTAGAGTTGGCAGCCCGCGCCGTGGCACAAGCAGGCGATGAAGTGATCTTCTCTAAACATGCTTTTGCTGTCTATCCACTTGCTACTCAAGCTGTTGGTGCTAAAGCGGTAGAAGTATCTGCAACTGCTGCTTATGGCCATGACTTGCCTGCAATGTTGGTTGCAGTTAAAGCCGCTGGCGATAAAGCCAAATTGGTTTTCGTAGCCAATCCGAATAACCCAACCGGTAGTTATTTGAGTGCAAAAGAGATTGAAGATTTCTTAATAGCAATCCCACCCCATGTGGTGGTCGTGCTGGATGAAGCCTATAACGAATACCTCACCCCTGCACAGCGTTATGACGCGATTGCTTGGGTTAAGCGCTTTCCGAATATGATCCTGTCGCGCAGCTTCTCTAAAGCCTATGGCCTGGCTGGACTGCGGATTGGGTATGGCGTTGCTCAACCCCACCTAACCGATTTACTGAATCGCATTCGTCAGCCCTTCAATGTCAATAGCTTGGCTCAAGCTGCAGCTATTGCGGCGTTTCAAGACAAAGTATTTTTGCAGCAAGGTTTTGATCTCAATCGTGCTGGATACGAACAGCTGACTAAAGCATTTGAACAATTTGGGCTGCAGTATTTACCATCTGCTGGAAACTTTGTCTTAGTCAAAGTGGGCGATGATGATCAAGCGGGTGTGCGGATTAATCTCGAGTTGCTCAAGCGCGGCATTATTGTTCGTCCAGTTGGCAATTATGGGTTGCCGCAGTGGCTGCGCATTTCTATTGGTTTGCCAGAAGAAAATGCTGCGTTCATTGCTGCTTTAAAAGAAATCTTGGTTCAACAATAAAAATAAACGTCGAAATAAACAACGAAATAAATAACGAAATAAACAGCAAAATTACTTATGACCATCATTAATCCTGCAAGCAATTATGGCACTGTCACTATCGTTGGTGTTGGCCTGATTGGTGCATCTTTAGGTTTAGCGCTCAAGCAGGCGGGCGTGGTAACTAAAGTCTTAGGTGTCGGTCGCAGCAAAGAAAATCTAGAGTTAGCGCAAAAGATCGGTGCGATTGATGGCGTGGTGGATTTAGTTGAGGCTGCTAAGCAGTCTGATGTGATCGTACTGTGCACGCCTGTAGCTCAAATGCGCACTGCCTTTGAAGTGATAGAGCCATATCTTGAACCCAAAACAATGATCACCGATGCGGGTAGTACCAAAGGTGATGTCATCTTGGCTGCCAAAGAAGTCTTAGGTAAAAAGGCATGTCAGTTTGTGCCCGCGCATCCAATTGCGGGTGGTGCTCAACATGGAGCCAGTGCTGCAAAGGCAGATTTATTTCAAGGAAAACAAACGATCGTTTGTCCTTTACAAGAAAATTCTCCTGAAGATACGGCCTTGATCATAGGCTTTTGGGAGTCAGTCGGTTCAACCGTGAAAAAGATTGGTAGTGTGCAACACGATGCGATTTATGCTGCTGTATCCCATCTACCCCATCTGCTTTCTTATGCATTGATGGCAAGTGTCGTGAATTCAGAAGATGCTGATCAAAAATTAGATCATGTGGGGGCTGGCTTTAAAGACTTCACCCGTATTGCTGCATCTAGTCCAGAGATGTGGCGTGATATTTGCTTGGGAAATCACACTGCCATTCTCAAAGAGTTAGACCGGTATTTATTAATCGTTAATCACATGCGTAAATTGATTGCAGAAAACGATGGCGCCGGTTTAGAGAAATTATTCAATAAGGCATCTAAAGCGCGTCAAGATTTGGATGTGATTTGATGAGTGGTTTGCCAGATATTACGATTGGACCATTCAAGCGAGCCCAGGGCTCGATTGTTTTACCGGGATCTAAAAGTATTTCTAATCGCGCGCTGTTACTGGCAGCACTTGCTTCTGGCACTACGATACTCAAGAACTTATTAGATGCTGATGACACTCAGATCATGCGTAATGCCCTGCGTCAATTGGGCTTATCAGTCACTGATCAGGCAAACCATATTTGCACAGTCGAAGGTTGCGGCGGCCAATTTCCAGTGCGTGAAGCAGATTTGTTGATGGGTAATGCTGGCACTGCTATACGCCCTTTAACTGCAGCGCTCGCCATGCAAGGTGGCAACTATCGTTTATCAGGTGTGCCACGCATGCATGAAAGACCCATACGAGATTTAGTAGATGGCTTGCGTCAAGTAGGTGCCAAGATTGATTACGAATTGCAAGATGGTTATCCCCCCATTAAGATCTCAGCGGCGGATATTCAAATTAAAGATGTTGTTAAGGTACGTGGTGATGTATCTAGCCAATTTTTAACCGCACTACTCATGGCTTTACCTTTAGTGGCAAGCGAACCTGTTCGAATTGAAGTACTTGGTGAACTGATTTCACGTCCGTACATTGATATCACCCTAAAACTCATGGCGCGCTTTGGTATTAATGTGACTTGTCCAGATTCACAATCATTTGTGATTCCCGCAAAAACAGTAGGTGCCGTTTACAAGAGTCCTGGCCAGCTATCTGTTGAAGGAGATGCATCTTCTGCCTCTTATTTCTTGGCTTTAGGTGCTATCGGTGGCGGCCCTGTGCGCGTGCTGGGTGTTGGTAGTGACAGCATTCAAGGCGATGTAGCATTCGCTGATGCACTTGCCTTGATGGGAGCCAACATTACTGCGGGTGAGGATTGGATTGAAGTAGCTGGTGTCAAAAATGCGAGCGGAAGATTAAATGGCATTACGATCGATTGCACTGAGATACCAGATGCAGCGATGACACTTGCAGTTGCTGCATTATTTGCAGAAGGCCCTACTCGTTTGAACAATATTGCGAGCTGGCGCGTTAAAGAAACCGATCGTATTGCTGCCATGGCAAGTGAATTAAGAAAAGTTGGCGCGACCGTTGAAGAGGGTGCCGACTACATTGTGGTGAATGCGCCAGCACAAGGGGATTGGAAATCACCAAGCGATGGTATTGATACTTACGATGACCATCGCATGGCAATGTGTTTCTCTCTGGCGGCTTTTGGTCCACATGCTTTAAAAATTAACGAACCGCATTGCGTAGCCAAAACTTTTCCAACTTACTTCGCTGAATTTGCGAAAGTAGTCAGTTAACTCACAATCCACTTCATGAGTCCATTTCCCGTCATTGCCATTGATGGTCCAACTGCCTCAGGCAAAGGTACGGTTGCATCTTTAGTGGCAGAAAAATTAGGTTTTCATTACTTGGATAGTGGGGCACTCTATCGTTTAGTGGCTCTGGCTAGTGAGAAACGTGGAATTGATGTCAAAAATGGCCATGAATTGGGTCTTTTAGTTCCTAAATTACTGATTTCATTCAAAAATAGTCAGGTTTTACTGGATGGAGAGGATGTCACAGAGGCGATCCGCACTGAAAACATTGGCCTGAGGGCCTCTACCTTGGCAGTGCATCCCGAGCTTCGATCCGCTTTAGTATGCCTACAACGCAGTTTTTGCCAATCTCCGGGTCTGGTTGCTGATGGTCGAGATATGGCCAGCATCATCTTTCCAGACGCAGTTTTGAAGGTTTTTTTGACCGCAACCGCTGCTGCCAGAGCAGAACGTCGCTATAAGCAATTGATAGCTAAGGGAATTTCTGCTAAACTTTCTGACTTATTGCAAGATTTGCAGGAGCGAGATGTCAGAGACAGTAGTCGAGGTACCGCGCCCCTCTTAATTGCAGATGGTGCAAAAGTGCTTGAAACATCAGATTTATCGATAGATCAAGCAGTAAAAACAGTTTTAGATTGGTATCAATCTGAGATTCTTTAGTTTTGTAAGTAGTAAGTAGTTAGTAGTAGAAGTACTTTTGGCGTCTTAAGAAACTCCACAACGCGATCATTTCATTAGCGTGTTTCTTTAAGGCTTTTTTAACCTAACCCGTCGGGCCTTCTGGCGGCACAAAGTGAATACACATGTCTGAATCATTTGCAGAATTATTTGAAGAATCATTAACCCGCTCGAATATGAAGACCGGCCAAGTTATTTCGGCTGAAGTTCTTCGCATCGACCATAACTTCGTCGTTGTTAACGCCGGCTTAAAGTCTGAAGCGTTTATTCCTGTTGAAGAATTCCATAACGACGCTGGCGAGATTGAAGTAGCGCCTGGCGATTTCGTTTCTGTTGCTATTGATGCTCTTGAGAACGGCTATGGTGACACCATCCTCTCCCGTGATAAAGCGAAACGCTTGGCATCATGGATGAACCTGGAAAAAGCACTCGAGCAAGCTGAGATCGTTACCGGTACTGTTACTGGTAAGGTTAAAGGTGGCTTGACTGTGATGGTGAACGGGATCCGCGCATTCTTGCCTGGATCACTCGTTGATACCCGTCCTATTAAAGACACTAGTCCTTACGAAGGTAAGACTATGGAGTTCAAGGTTATCAAGCTTGACCGTAAGCGTAACAACGTCGTGTTGTCACGTCGTGCGGTAGTTGAAGCTAGCCAAGGTGAAGAGCGTGCGAAGTTGATGTCTAACCTCAAAGAAGGTGCAGTTGTTACTGGCCTGGTTAAGAACATCACTGATTACGGCGCGTTCGTTGACCTCGGTGGTATCGATGGTCTCTTGCACATTACCGATTTGGCGTGGCGTCGTGTACGTCACCCAAGCGAGATGTTGACTGTTGGCCAAGAAGTTACCGCGAAGATTTTGAAGTTTGATCAAGAGAAGAACCGTGTTTCACTTGGCGTGAAACAGCTTGGTGATGATCCATGGGTTGGTATCGCACGTCGTTACCCACCAAACACCCGTTTATTCGGTAAGGTAACCAACTTGACTGACTACGGCGCTTTCGTTGAAATTGAGTCGGGTATCGAAGGTTTGGTTCACGTTTCCGAAATGGATTGGACTAACAAGAACGTTGCTCCAAGTAAAGCGACTGCATTGGGAACTGAAGTTGAAGTCATGGTTCTGGATATTGATGAAGACAAGCGCCGTATTAGCTTGGGCATCAAGCAGTGCAAAGCAAATCCATGGGAAGAATTTTCACGTTCACAACAAAAAGGCGACACACTTTCTGGCGCAATCAAGTCGATTACCGACTTTGGTGTGTTCATTGGTTTGCCTGGTGGCATCGACGGCTTAGTTCATCTCTCTGATATCTCTTGGAATGAACCAGGTGAAGAAGCTGTTAAGAAATACAAAAAAGGTGATGAGGTTGAAGCTACCGTTTTGGCAATTGACGTTGAGAAAGAGCGTATCTCTCTTGGTATCAAGCAATTGTCTGGTGACCCATTCAATAATTACACATCCGTAAGCGACAAGGGTAGCCTTGTAACCGGTACTGTGAAGAGTGTTGATGCTAAAGGTGCAACGATTCACTTGGCTGATGAAGTTGAAGCTTACTTGCGCGCTTCTGAAATCTCAACTGATCGGGTTGAAGATGCACGTAATGTATTAAAAGAAGGCGATAGCGTTACTGCAATGATCATTAATATCGATCGTAAGTCACGTGCCATCAATCTTTCAATTAAAGCAAAGGATAGTTCTGATCAACAAGATGCAATGAGCAAGCTCCAAGGTGATGCGCAGTCTGGCACTACCAATTTAGGCGCTTTGTTAAAAGCAAAAATGGACAATCAAGGCTAAATCAATATCGCCGCTTTCCATCTGGAGAGCGGCGGTTTTTATTGATAGATCATGACAGATCAAGAGCAACAAGCAATCACCCGCTCCGAACTAGTGGAGAGCCTCGCGGAACAGTTTCCGCAGCTTTTACCAAGGGACGTGGAGTTGGCGGTAAAAACTTTGCTGGACACCATGACTCAGGCATTAGCCGAGGGTAAGCGTATCGAGTTGCGTGGCGTAGGAAGTTTTGTACTTCATCATCGTCCTGCGCGTACCGGACGTAATCCAAAGTCAGGTGATAAGGTTTTGATTCCAGAAAAACGGGTGCCACACTTTAAACCCGGTAAAGAATTGCGTGAGCGCGTAGATTACAAGCCATTGAAGCAGGTGGGACCCAAAGAGGGTTCTGGTGCCTAGTATTCAGGCTCATCCTCAGTGGTCCATTCGGGCCATTTTTTTATTTAGACTCTGTAAGCGATGATTCAGATATCGACATCTTGGCTTTTGCTGATCCCCGTTATGTTTGGCATTGGGTGGTTGGCATCCCGTTGGGATTTGCGCCTTGAAAACCGGATGGATGAACGTGAGCGCATGCAGCAACAGCGGTCAACATTCAAAGGTTTAAGCCTCTTATTAAACGAGCAGCCAGATCAAGCCATTGAGACACTAGTCAAAATTGCGCAACTAGATCCAGAAACGATCGAACTTCATTTTTCATTAGGTAACTTATTCCGTCGGCGCGGTGAAACCGAGCGGGCTATTCGGGTGCATCAGCATTTAGCGAATCGTGATGATTTAAAGCCACGCGATCGTGATCACGCCGCTTATGAACTGGGCCGCGACTTTTTGCGTGCGGGATTATTGGATCGTGCCGAAGCTTCTTTGAATCGCGTAGGTGAAGGTAAGTATGCAGTTCCTGCCAAAGAAAGTCTGTTGGAGATGTATCAAGTCGAGCGTGACTGGAAAAAAGCCATTATTGCCGCCCGTGAGCTCGAGAGCTTACAAGGCAAGCCCCACCATACTGAGATTGCCCAATTTCATTGTGAGCTTGCTCAAGAGGCTTTGCGTCGCAAGGATTTAATTGAAGCAGAGCAATCGATTCAACGCGCCTTACAAGCAGTTCCCAATCACGCCCGCGCTTTAATTTTGCAGGGTGACTATTTGATGGCAATGGATCGCCCAGCTCAAGCAATTGAAGCCTGGTCTTTGATTGCCGTATCTCATCCAGCGTATATGCATCTTTTGGCCGATCGCTGGATGCTAGCTCATGCCGCAGTGAATAAATCAGATGAGGGATTAGATCGCCTGTACGCTTTATTGACAACCCAGGCATCTGGCGAATTACTCGACATCGTTCATAAACAGGTCATGAAAATTCGGGGCCCACAGGCCGCTAATATCATGTTGGCTGATGTGATGCAACACTCCCCTAGCTTAAGTGCTTTATCTAAATTGGCAGAAACACGACTGGCTTTGGAAGAGGGTAGCGCTAACCCAGAAAGACTTTCGGAGTTGCAATCTATTTTGCTGCTCTTGCGCCAACGAACTACCAGTTTAGCTCGATATACTTGTGGCAATTGTGGCTTCCGTGCTCGTCGGTTTTATTGGCAGTGTCCTGGATGTAATAATTGGGAGGCATACTCTCCCAGAAGAAGTGAGGGAGTGGCACCTAGCGGTCCCTCAATGTAAATTAATTAAATCGTCATCAAGCTATCGTGTAATGATGGTTTAGACAGAAATATAGTTTGGAGATAAATTGAAAGTCACTATTATTGGTAGCGGTTATGTAGGTTTAGTTACTGGGGCATGTCTTGCAGAGCAGGGTAATCATGTTTTTTGTTTAGACCTGGATCCTAAAAAAATTGAGATCCTCAATTCTGGTGGCGTTCCTATTTACGAACCAGGCTTAAAAGAAATGATCGAGCGCAATCGTGCCGCTGGTCGTTTGCAATTCTCTACTGATATTGCTGCTTCTGTAGCGCATGGCGATATTCAATTTATTGCGGTTGGTACTCCACCAGATGAAGATGGTTCAGCTGATTTGCAATATGTCGTTGCTGCTGCTCGCAATATTGGCCGCCATGCATCTACCCCTAAAGTCATTGTCGATAAATCTACGGTACCGGTAGGAACTGCAGATAGGGTATCTGCCGCCATTACTGAAGAGCTCCAAAAAAGAAATCTACCAACTGACTTATGTTCCGTGGTCTCTAATCCTGAGTTCTTAAAGGAGGGTGCAGCAGTTGAAGACTTTATGCGTCCAGATCGCATTGTGATTGGCACTGAAAGTACGCCAGCGGGTCTGCGTGCTAAAGAGCAAATGCGCAAACTCTATGCCCCATTTAATCGTCATCATGAGCGTACTTATTACATGGATGTCAAAAGTGCGGAGCTCACAAAATATGCGGCTAATGCAATGCTCGCGACCCGTATCTCCTTTATGAACGAACTAGCAAATCTTGCTGATTTGGTAGGTGCAGATATTGAAGCTGTTCGTCAAGGTATTGGTTCAGATTCTCGTATTGGTTTTGGCTTTTTATATCCAGGTACTGGCTATGGTGGCTCTTGCTTTCCGAAGGATGTTTCGGCTTTATCTAAAACTGCAATGGAGCACGGCAGAGATCTCAAGATCTTGAATGCTGTGGAAGCGGTAAATGAGCTACAAAAGTACATTCTGGTAGAAAAGATTGAAAAGCGCTTTGGTGCAGACTTATCGAATAAGAAATTTGCGCTGTGGGGTTTGGCATTTAAACCCAATACCGACGATATGCGGGAAGCCCCGAGCCGAGTCATTATTCAGGAACTAGTTAAGCGCGGTGCTAGTATCGTTGCCCATGATCCTGTAGCGATGACCGAAGCAAAGCATTGCCTTGAGCAGGACTTTTTAGCCAATCCAGAAGGCTTGAAAAAGGTATCCATGGTCGATGACCCTATGGCGGCCCTCAATGGATGTGATGCCTTGGTGATAGTGACCGAGTGGAAAGCGTTCCGTAGCCCAGACTTTGATCAAGTAATGCAAAAATTGACCCATCCAATCATTTTTGATGGCCGTAACCTCTATGAGCCAGGATCTATGAAAGAATTGGGAATTGAGTACTACGGTATTGGGCGACATAATTAAATCAATATAAAAATAGTCCTATGGAAAAAGCGAGCCGAGACCAGTTTTCTAAAACACGCCTACTAGTGGTTGGCGATGTCATGCTTGATCGCTATTGGTTTGGTGATACCCATCGGATTTCTCCAGAGGCACCAGTGCCGGTGGTTCAGGTGGGAAAGATTGATGAGCGTCTGGGCGGAGCAGCTAACGTTGCACGTAACGTTGCTGCATTAGGGGCTAATACAACTATTTTGGGTATTGTTGGCGACGATGAACCTGGGAAGCGGGTTATTGATCTCCTTAAATCTAGCGGCGTAGATAGTCAATTAGAAATTGATAGTGATGCGCCAACGATTGTGAAATTACGCGTCATTGCACGCCAACAGCAATTAATCCGTTTAGATTTCGAAGAGGCTCCCAGTGAAAAAGCCTTAGCCCATAAGTTAGAGCGTTTTGAGAAATTAGTTGGCAATGCTGACGTAGTCGTTCTGTCTGATTACGGCAAAGGCGCCTTAGGGCAAGTAGCTCATATGATTGAGCAAGCAAGAGCGCAGAATAAAGTGATCCTCGTTGACCCTAAAGGTGAAGATTATGAAAAGTATCGTGGTGCCACTGTCTTAACCCCCAACCGTAGCGAATTACGCCAAGTAGTCGGAAGTTGGACTAGTGAAGAAGACCTTACTAAGAGGGCCCAAGACCTTCGAAAATTATTAAATCTAGAAGCCCTCCTACTGACCCGCTCAGAAGAGGGGATGAGTCTTTATACCGAAGCGGGTGTAAGCCATGTTAAGGCCCAAGCTCGTGAAGTGTTTGATGTATCAGGTGCTGGTGATACGGTTATTGCGACATTGGCTGTAGCTTTGGCTGCGAAGTGGCCATTAGAAAAAGCCATGGCACTGGCCAACCGCGCAGGCGGCATTGTGGTTGGTAAACTGGGTACTGCAACTGTTACTTCAGAGGAGCTACAGTGACTATTATCGTAACTGGTGCTGCGGGTTTTATTGGTGCAAACATTGTGCAGGCACTCAATGCCCGTGGTGAGAAAAATATTATCGCTGTAGATGATTTACGTCCTGCAGATAAGTATCGCAATCTTGCCGACCTAGACATCATTGACTACCTCGATAAAGAAGAATTTCTGGAAGCCTTTAGAAGTGGCAAATTCGGTAAAGTAAAAGCAGTGTTCCATGAAGGTGCATGCTCAGACACAATGGAGACCGATGGTATTTTCATGATGGCGAACAACTATCGCTACACCATGGATTTGCTTGATATCTGTACAGCACAAAAAGTACAACTTCTCTATGCATCTTCTGCTGCTACCTATGGTGGTTCAGATGTATTTGTAGAGAGTCGTGAGCATGAGAAGCCGCTCAACATTTACGGCTACTCTAAGTTTCTATTTGATCAAGTGATGCGTCAGCGCTTTGCTGAAAAAGCCAATACTGCACAAGTTGTTGGTTTCCGTTACTTTAATGTGTATGGTCCACGCGAATCGCATAAAGGGCGTATGGCATCGGTTGCCTTTCACCAATATCACCAGTACAAGGCTAACGGCCATGTCAAATTATTTGGTGAATATGGTGGCTATGCTGCTGGCGAACAATGCCGTGACTTTGTCTCGATAGAGGATGTTGTCAAAGTAAATCTCTTTTTCTTAGACCATCCAGAAATCAGCGGCATCTTTAATTTAGGTAGTGGCCGTGCTCAGCCATTTAATGATGTGGCACATGCAGTTGCTAATGCAATGCGCAAACTTGATAAAGCGCAACCAGCCACCCTACAAGAATTGGTTAAAGAAAAAGCCATTGAGTACATTCCATTTCCAGAAGCGCTCAAAGGGAAGTATCAGTGCTTCACTCAAGCAGATCTCACCAAACTGCGTGCTGCAGGCTACACAGAACCCTTCCTGAATATTGAGCAGGGCGTAGGTCGTTATATTGAGTGGTTAGAGGCTAATTCTGGTTTCTTGGCCAATCCCTTTTAGGCTATCAATCAGCATCCTTTTCATGGGAGCTAATTTTTAAGACTTGGTAGCGTCTTTACCAATGATTGCCATAATCTTTATAGGCTACTATATTGCTTATAAAAACTAGGGGATTTCTATGCGCAAGCTTTCGTTAATTCCATTATTTATGCTGTGTTGCAGCATAACCTTGTTTACAAATTCATCATTCGCAGTGTCAGGTAAAGATGAGGTGGATTTTGAAAATGTTAAGGCGCCACCAAGAGATGTAAAGGATATTCTTAGGTTGGTTGAGCAAACGAAACCTGATCAAGCAGTTGTCGATCGAGCAAAAAAAATAGTATCTACCTCTGTGCCGCCATCACAGGATAATGAAGTCTTAAATCATTTTTATACCAGACGTTCGATAGCGTATGAGGATCTTGGAAATACTAGCGAGGCTCTTAAAAATCTAGAGATAGCAGTCAGTCAATACCCATCCACGAATCCACGACTGTATATTAATGACTTAATCAATCTAAGTGTATTAGAAAATTCTGTTGGGCAAGTATCAAAGGCGATCACTCTCATTCAGAAGGCTCAAGCTTATCAATTGTCAGCATTGCCTAATTTGGATGGAATTCAAATGACCATGGGCAGATTGCTAACTGGATATTATGTTAACTCAGGTAACTTTGAATCTGCCAAAAAATCCTTAGACATAATGGAGGACAAGTTAAGCTCCTTAAAAAGGTCTCGAGGTTATATGGAGTACGGCCCCATTTGGGAGGCTTCATATGAAAGTGCGCGAGGTATTTATTTTTCAGGTCAGGGGCTGTGGTTAGAGAGTGAGCGCTCCCTTAGAAAAACACTTTATTTGCTGGAAGCTCAATATCAAAAAGTTAAAAATAGCTCAGCTAAAATAGATGTTGCCGGGGATGAAGCTAGAACGGCTACGGATGCCACTAATAACCCTCGAGTTTATGTCACTCAGATTTCAAATAGAGAATTAAATTTAGCCAATGTTTTATTGCAGCAGCGAAAATTAACTGATGCAGAGTTTTATGCCCGGAAGTCTATTACGCTCTCGTTATCTAGTTTTGGCTCTAACTCTATTGAGGTTGCTCGTGGTCTCCGAAGCCTCGCTATTATTGTTAATGAGCAGGGACGGTATCCAGAAGCTGTTCTTCTCTCTAAGGCGGCACTAGCTACAGTAAAGGCGGCTGGTGCAACTGGAGCTAACAATACTTTAGCTTTAGTCCAAAAGTCGCTAGGTTCTGCCCTTGTAGCCGACGGAAAGTATGTTGAGGCAAATCAAGTTTTTGAGGAGATGGCTACCGCAATTAAAACTGATCCTGAGATGGCTAAAAGTTACCGGTTTGGAGATCTAGATTGGGTATTAGCTATGCTTAAGACTGGGAAAGCTAATCAGGCATTTGCAATGTCCAGCGAAATGCTTAATAGGCTTAATTTATCTGCTGATAAAAATTCTCCACGCATTGCAATGGTGCGGGCATTTGAGGCTGCCAGCTTACAGGCTGAGGGTAAATGGTCGGAGGCAGAGGTTGCATATAAAGCTTCTATACCTATTTTGATCGATCAAGCTCGAAATGATTCGGAGAATGACACCACTAGTATCAAACAACAGCAACGTATGACTTTTTTACTGGAAAGTTACCTTGCTTCCTTGGCACATTCGGCTAAGACCGATCCATCTCAAGCGGAATTAGCCGCAGCACAAGCCTTTCAGATTGCTGATATTGCAAGGGGGAGCGGTGTTCAAAGAGCGCTTACTGCGAGTGCAGCCCGTGCAAGTATTAAAGATCCCCAATTGGCAAGCCTTGCAAGGCAGGAGCAAGATTTGCAGCAACGAATTAATACGCTATCAGAGCTTTTAACAGGTTTATTATCTGCCCCGCCAGCGCAACAACTCCCTGCGGCTCAAGCTAAGATACGTACTGATATTGCTGCCTTTAAATCTCAACGTGAGGATCTTAAAAAAGAGATTGAGCGTAAGTATCCTGACTATGCGGAATTAGTCGAACCTAAACCTGCTTCTGTAGAGCGCACCCAAAAAGCGCTGAAGCCGGATGAGGTTCTCATCTCCTGGTATTTTGGAGATAATGTGGGTTATGTCTGGGCTATTACCAAAGATAAGCCTGTGCAATTTGCTCAATTATCTATTGGCCGTACTCAGGTTGCTAAAGAAGTGACGCAGTTACGAAAAGCTTTAGATCCAGGTGTGGCAACTATTGATGAGATTCCACCCTTTGATGTAGCGCTAGCAAATCAACTATATCAACAGGTACTTGCACCTGTGCAAAGTGCATTTGTAGGTAAAAAAGTGATGCTCACTGTTCCTCACGCTGAGCTTGGTCAGCTGCCTTTATCGCTGCTAGTAACTAAACCAACTGCTCAACCTGCAAAAGGTGGTGGCACCCCATTTAGTGGCTATAAAACAGTTCCATGGTTAACTAGAGATATTGCCGTTGCTCAATTACCATCCGTAATTTCATTAACGGCCTTGCGCTCTTTGCCAGCAGGTAATGCCAATCGTAAAAACTTTATTGGCTTTGGTGACCCATACTTTAGTAGTGAGCAAGAAAAATCTGCACAAAAGCAAGTAAAGACGACTCAACTTGCCACTAGAGGCATTCCATTATCTTTGCGGAACGCACCTAAGACTTCTGGGGTGAGTTCTGCGGAGCTAGCCTTACTTCCGCGCTTGCCTGATACCAGTCTTGAGCTAGAGGAAATTGGTAAAGCGATCGGTGCCGGTGATAGCGATATCTTCTTGCATAAACAAGCTTCGGTGAAGCAGGTAATGACTACTGATTTATCAAATCGCAAGGTAGTGATGTTTGCTACCCATGGTCTAGTGCCTGGAGAGCTCAATGGTTTGACTCAACCAGCGCTAGCACTATCTTCACCTGACGTGACTGGAGATAAGGATGATGGCCTTCTCACAATGGATAAAGTACTGACCTTAAAGTTAGATGCTGACTGGGTAGTTCTCTCTGCTTGTAATACGGCAGCCGGGGAGGGTGCTGGGTCTGAAGCAGTCTCTGGCTTGGGTAGGGCCTTCTTCTTTGCTGGTGCTAAGGCGCTCTTGGTATCCAACTGGCCAGTGGACTCAGTAGCCTCTAGAACGATGATGACGGATCTATTCAAGAATCAACAAAAGGCCCAAGGTACTAGTAAGGCAGAGCTTTTGAGACAGGCCATGCTAAATCAAATTGATCAAGGCGGTATGAAAGAGGGTGCCAATATGAAATACGCTTATGCACACCCCCTGTTCTGGGCTCCCTTTGTGGTTGTTGGAGATTGATTTAAGATCTATCTATGAAGCATTCTGAATTTTAATTATTTGAGGTTTTTATGAAATTAACCCATGTATTGTTTGCTGCATCATTAGTCGCTTCTACCCAACTGAGTTTAGCTGCCTCCCTGATCAGTGCAAAAGAAGCGGCCTTACCGCCAGCGGCCGGTACGCTCGCTACTCGTGGTATTTCCCGTGGGCCAGCGATTAAGTTGACTTCGCCTGAGGCTGATACGCCGGTGATGACCCCATTTGATTTTAAGGTGACTTTTGAGCCACGGGGCGATGCCAAGATTGATCCCGGTTCAGTCAAGGTGGTTTATATGAAATCACCTTTTGTAGATTTAACCCCGCGCCTCAAGAGTGCTATATCAGCTAACGGAATAGATTTTGCTAAAGCAGATGTTCCGCCTGGAACACATACCATTCGTGTGACCGTGAAAGATACTGAAGGTCGTGAAACAAACTCGGTATTAAATTTAGTAGTTAATAAATAATGAATTGTCCCTATTGTCTCTCGGAGGTGTCTGTAGATGCTTACGTCTGCAATATTTGTAGTCGTGATATTTATTTATTCAAGCCGATGATGCTTAAGGTAGCTGATTTAGAGGATAAATTGGCTGCCATTCCAAGTGCTGAAGTATATGAGCTCAGAATTGCAGAGCTTGAGAATTTGCTTGAAGAGCAAAACCATCAACTTGAAAAAAGATCTTTTTTTACCTGGATCTTTGACATCACTCTATATTTAATAGTACCTTTACTCTTATTGCTCTTGGCACATTGGTTGATAACCGTGGTATACGACACCAAGATGATTTACTTACGAATTATTTCTATAGTGTTGCCACTTCCTTTTGCATATTTCTTATTTAAGAGTCATGCTCATAGACTGTTACCTTGGTTTATGGGAGTTGTCTTTTTGGCTATCACTTCTGTAATTGGAATGAGTTGGATTACGAGTTTGGTTGATAAATCACCTGTATGGCCACAAAATTTATTTGAGTGGAAAGAGGTTTTAGAGTATTCGGTAAGTATTGCATTTAGTTTTTTAACGGGAATGCTACTTGGTAGAGTTGCTTATGCAAGCAAACAGAGACGTCGTCAAGCGGGCGTCATGAATGCCCTTATTCAATTAGCATCAACTCAATCTGCAGGTGGGGTGTCTATTCAAGGTGTGCATGGGCTTATGAAGAGCCTTCAAGAGTATGGTGGCACAGTTGTAGCATTAGGCACCACTGCGGTATCAATTTATACAGGCTTAAAGGGAATCGTTGGAGGCTAGATTTTTATTGGCATTGTGTTTATGTCAAGTCACCTTAGGCGTTCAAGGGCAGGTATTTGATGTTCCGCATCTACAAGATGCTCCTACACGGACACTTTTTGTTGGTGTACAAAATCCTAAAGCTCTGGTTTTATTATTCCCCGGCGGTGGTGGATTGCTCCACCTGAAGGATGATGGCTCAACCCGCAATCAACATACCTTTATTCGATCCCTTGATCAATGGGCCCAATATCAGATTGATGCCACGCTAGTTGACACCCCATATGACTTAGGTGATCTAAGAAGAGGTGATCGTAGAAATGAAGAGGATCATCTCAAGAGAGTAGGTGAAGTAGTTGATTTTTATAAAACAAAAACTGGCTTACCTATCTGGATTTTTGGCCATAGCATGGGCACATCTACGGCGACCTACTTTGTAAACCAGTTAAATGAAGATTCAAAAAAACTGTCAGGTATCGTTATTGCTGGCACTGTGAGAACCGCATCAATCAATGATGAAGTCAGTTTGCCCGTAGAGGCAATTCATCATCTGCAGGACCAATGCGGGGGTACCCCTCTTTCAGCCTCTAAAGATATTGTTGCTGGAAGACCTAAAAACTATATTTCTCAACTTGAGATAGTGGAGGGAGGCATCACTGAGGGAAATGTTTGTGATTCATTTGGGTACCATGGCTTTAATCAAACTGAGCCAGAGCTTGTTAAACGTGCTGCCCAATTCATTTTGACTCAGAAATAGAGTGCCTTATCAGAATTTACTGATTAATTTGTATCCCAAGCAAGTAAGTCAACACTATCCAATTCCATTCGTTGTAAATGATCCACGCGCACTTTGTGTTCGTGGATTTTTTATTAACTATTGGAGAATCTATGACTCGCTATTTGAATGTTGGTACCGCAAAAGAATTAATCAGAGCTGCGACTATTTCTGCTGTTTTAGCATTTGCCTCTATTGGCGGTGCGGTAGCTTCCCCCATTAATGTCAATACAGCTACTCAATCAGAATTAGAGAGTATTAAGGGTATTGGGCCTGCCAAGGCTAAAACAATCATTAATGAGCGTTTAGATGGGGGTCATTTTCAAGATGCCAATGATTTACAAAAACGGGTGCGCGGTATTGGCATGAGATCGGTAGAAAAAATGGTGGATAACGGCTTAACCATTGAAGCTCCGAGCTCTTTTCGGGAGCCGAATGGCCGGACAAAGCAGGAGGGTCGGACCTCTGGCAGACGTAATTCACGTACTCAGGCTAGTCCTCGTAATCAGTCGGAGCGTACGGGAGCAGATCGCAGAAATTAAACCCTTCCGCGTGTAGGTCTGCTTGTGGCTAAAATGGACTCATGAGCAAACCTTCTTACTTAACTATTGCACAAACCGTCGGTAATACGCCCTTGGTGCAGTTGCAACGTATCCCTGGTCTAGAAAATCAGACTCGCAATAATGTGATTTTAGGTAAGCTAGAAGGCAATAATCCAGCCGGGTCGGTGAAAGACCGACCTGCGCTGTCGATGATCATGCGCGCACAAGAGCGTGGTGAAATTAAACCTGGCGATACTCTCATTGAAGCAACGAGTGGTAATACCGGCATTGCATTGGCTATGACGGCAGCTATGCTGGGTTACAAAATGATTTTGGTAATGCCAGAAAATCAAAGTATTGAGCGACGTCAAAGTATGGCCGCCTATGGTGCCGAACTCATCTTGACAGCGGCATCTGGCGGTATGGAGTTTGCCAGAGATTATGCTTTGCAGCTCCAAAAAGAGGGGCGTGGCAGATTGCTAGATCAATTTGCGAATCCCGATAATCCACGGGCACATATTGAAACTACCGGCCCTGAGATTTGGCGTGATACCGATGGCCAGATTACCCATTTTGTTTCTTCAATGGGGACCACCGGAACTATTACGGGTGTTTCAACCTACTTAAAGTCGATGAATCCCGCCATTCAGATTATTGGCGTGCAGCCCGAAGAAGGCTCTCAAATTCCAGGAATCCGTAAATGGGCCCCAGAATATTTGCCGAAGATTTATCAAGGCGATAGGGTAGATCATATTGAATATGTAACGCAAGCAGATGCAGAAGACATGGCGCGTCGCTTGGCTGCAGAAGAAGGTATTTTTTGTGGTATCTCAGCGGGTGGCGCCCTAGTAGTGGCCTTGCGTATTGCACGTCAGGTTGAAAACGCTACTATCGTATTTATCGTCTGTGATCGTGGCGATCGCTATCTATCCACTGGTGTATTTCCGGCCTAAAGTAATTTAAGCGGGTTTACTCTTTTTCTTCGAGTGTGCTTTTTTACTGTTTACTTTTTCGCTAGTGCTCTTAGGACTGACTGATTTGGCGGGACTCTCTATTTTTTCTACTGGTACTACACTTTGATTTTTATAGCCTAGGGCTTCAGCAAACTCAGCAACGCTTTGTGCATAAAAGTAGCTACGGTTGTATTGAACAATGCTTAGAAAGTTATTTAAGCCTACAAAATATTGCACTTGATCTGAGCCGTCTTTATCGGGATAGGGTAGGTCCACAATCAATGCTTTGCTTTGGGGTTCTACCCCGCCAGCCTGGATATCACCTTGCTGCTGAGTCAAGATGCCTTTTTCAATCAGATCCTGCACGGTGTACTTGAGTTGAGGTTCGCCATCTGCCAATTCTTTTGCAGCTGGAATGGCATTTCCCTGAACGGGAAAGGAGACTGGCATCCCAGCTTGCCAGCCATGTTTTTTCATGAAGTTGCCAACGCTAGCAATCGCATCTTTGGGGCTCTGCCTCAAATCGATTCTTCCGTCTCCGTCGCCATCTACCGCATAGTTCCGTATGCTGCTGGGCATAAATTGGGGCAAGCCAATAGCACCCGCATAGGAACTGTTCTGGTTTAAGCAGCTATTAAAACGGGTGCCATTTACGCCTTGGGAACTATTTATAGCAGGCAGTTTGCCACCAGCCTCGGTCCAGCACATCAAGATTAGCTCCTTCAGTTGCTCTTTAAAAAGCTGCTCCCGAGCTGGCTTATTCGGTGTTTCTGGGTAACTAAAGGCTAAGGTGAATAAGACATCTTTCACTCGAAAATTACCAGTTTGGCGCCCATAGATGGTTTCGATACCAATAATGGCCACAATAATTTCCGCCGGAACCCCGGATTCTTGCTCAACTTGGCTTAAAAAGGCCTGATTTTCATCCCAAAATGCCTTGCCAGCCTTAAGGCGAACTGGCTCAATGAAGCGCTTGCGGTAAACCAGCCAATTTTTCTTAAAGGCACCCGATGGGGGTAATACCAATTTGCGTATTGAAGGAATCGTTTTAGCATCTACAAAGCCTGATTCTAGGACCGGCAGGGGGATTTCTTGGGATTGGGAGATTTGGGCTAACAGTGAATTCAGATTTTCAGTAAAACGGAGCTCAGTGGCTACATCGTCGGCTTGGTTTACGATGGACTGTTGTGAACTATTAGCTTGTATATTGGATTGTGGCGGGGTGCTAGAGCAAGCGCTAAGCACCAAGGCTAGTGGCAAGTAAAAGATACGAAAGTTCATGCGCAGAGCATAGGTTTTTTGAGAGATAAACACGTTTGATTGGATTATAAAAATAATAGTTTTGATATTAAGGATAAAGAGTAATGACAACAGGATACATAACTCATCCAGACTTTCTGAAACATGAGATGGGTAGCCATCATCCAGAGTGCCCTGAACGAATTCAGGCGATCAATGATCAGTTGATCCGCAGTGGCGTGGATCGTTTTCTCCATCATTTGGATGCCCCTTTAGCTTCTGAAGATCAGCTTGAGCTTGTGCATAGCTCAGATCACATCGCCTTCGTCAGAGAAAGATCGCCTGAAAGTGGCTACTTCATGCTGGACGGCGACACCATTATGAATCCCCACACTTATCGGGCGTCACTGCGTGCTGCTGGTGCTGCAATTGCTGGCGTGGATGCGGTCATGAAGGGTGAGGTCGAGAATGTATTTTGTGCGGTAAGACCACCAGGACACCATGCAGAACCAACCCGCTCAATGGGATTTTGTGTATTTGATAATGTCGCTATTGCTGCGCGCTATGCTATGGAGGCATACGGCATTCAACGTGTGGCTATTATCGATTTTGATGTGCATCATGGCAATGGTACGGAAGCCGCGTTCTTGAATGACCCAAGCGTCATGATGTGCAGTTTCTTCCAGCACCCCTTTTATCCCTATAGTGGCTTGGAGCCTTCTGACAATATGGTGAATGTGCCATTGCCTGCATCTACTCGGGGTGATGTTGTTCGTTCTATTGTGGAAGAGCGTTGGTTACCAGCTTTGCGAAACTTTGAGCCAGAGCTCATCATCATCTCTGCTGGATTTGATGCGCATCGTGAAGACGACTTGGGCCAAATGGGCTTGGTGGAAGACGATTATGTGTGGATGACAAAACGCCTTAAAGAAATCGCAAAAGATTATGCTCAAGGTCGTATCGTGAGCTGCTTAGAGGGTGGCTACAACCTCTCCGCATTAGGGCGCAGCGTTGTGGCACATGTAAAAGCTTTAGCCGACATTTAAATGATTTGGCTTAATCGAGTTGAAGTAAAACTGTTATTGAAAGTGCATGATGGCAAATATTTATGAGCAGGGTTTAGAGCGTAATGCCGCTAATTACACTCCAATTACCCCGCTGTTATTCTTGGAGCGTTCAGCTGAGACCTATCCCAATAAAACTGCTGTCATTCATGGAAAGCTGCGTCAAACTTGGCAGCAAACCTATGAGCGTTGCCGACGACTTGCAAGTGCTCTGCAAAAGCATGGCATTGGCCTAGGTGATACGGTAGCAGTGATGTTGCCAAATACTCCACCAATGGTGGAGGCCCATTTTGGTATTCCCATGGCGGGCGCAGTATTGAATGCCCTTAATACACGCTTGGATCCTGAGTCCATCGCCTTCATGCTAAATCATGGCGAAGCTAAGGTAGTGATTGTTGATCCAGAATTTTCAGGGGTGATGAAGAAAGCACTTGAAATCGCCCATAAAGAAAGTGGCCGTAACTTTTTAGTTATCGATGTGGAAGAAACAGAATTTGATGTGCCTGGTGAGAAGTTAGGCAAACTCACCTACGAAAAATTGCTCTCTGAGGGAGATCCGAATTTTGCCTGGCAAGTACCTGTAGATGAATGGCAAGCCATTTGCTTAAATTACACCTCTGGTACTACAGGCAATCCTAAAGGTGTTGTCTACCATCATCGTGGTGCCGCCATCAATGCGATTTCGAATGTGCTTGATTGGGATATGAATAAGCATCCCATCTATCTATGGACATTGCCGATGTTCCATTGCAACGGTTGGTGTTTCCCATGGACTATTGCTGCACGTGCCGGAGTCAATGTTTGTTTACGCCGCGTAGACGCACAACATATTTTTTCTGCTATTAAAGAGTATGGCGTAACCCACTATTGTGCTGCACCGATCGTTCATAACCTATTGGTAAATGCCCCTGATGAAATAAAGAAAGATGTTCCAGCTGGCGTGAAGGGTTTGATCGCTGGAGCTGCACCACCGGCCTCTATTATTGAAGGCATGGAAAAACTGGGCTTTGATTTAACCCATGTGTATGGTTTAACGGAGACTTATGGTCCTGCAGCAATTTGTGTGAAGCAAGATGAATGGGATGACCTGGATATTGGTGAGCGTGCCCGTTTGAATGCACGTCAAGGAGTACGTTACCACCTTCAACAAGCGATTACCGTTTTGAACCCAGAAACAATGGAGCCTGTTCCTGCTGATGGTGAAACCATGGGTGAGATTATGTTCAAAGGCAATATTGCAATGAAGGGCTATCTCAAGAATGAGAAAGCCACTAAGGAAGCTTTTGCAGGCGGCTGGTTTCATTCAGGTGACTTAGCAGTAATGAATCCGGATGGCTACGTGAAGATGAAGGATCGTAGCAAAGACATTATTATTTCTGGTGGAGAAAATATCTCTTCTGTGGAAGTGGAGGATGTTCTTTATCGCCACCCGGCAGTACTTGCTGCAGCAGTAGTTGCTAAGCCCGATCCTAAGTGGGGTGAGACGCCCTGTGCTTTTTTGGAAATCAAGCCTGGAGTGGAGGTAAGCCCAGCTGAGATCATTGCGCATTGCAAGCAGCATTTGGCTGGCTTTAAGGTGCCAAAAGCAATAGTTTTTGGTGAGCTTCCTAAGACCTCAACTGGCAAAATTCAGAAATTTGAGCTGCGCAAACAGGCTGGATCAGCGACTGCTATCGATGTTTAGAGTGGGTTTGCTAAGGCGGATAAAATAAGCAGTTACCTAATTTTTGTATTTAGATACAGTTTTAATCCATATTGAGAATTGCAGATGAAGATCTTAGTGGCAGTTAAGCGCGTTGTTGATTACAACGTCAAAATTCGAGTCAAGTCAGACGGTTCTGGCGTAGACCTGGCGAACGTCAAAATGAGCATGAACCCTTTTGATGAAATTGCTGTTGAAGAAGCGGTTCGCTTGAAAGAGGCAGGCATAGCTACTGAAGTGGTGGTGGTAAGTGCTGGTGCGACCCAATGTCAAGAAACGCTGCGTACTGCTTTAGCGATTGGTGCTGATCGTGCCATCCTAGTTGAAACCGATGCTGAATTACAACCCCTGGCAGTAGCGAAGATTCTGAAAGCCCTCTCTGATAAAGAGCAGGCGCAAATCATTATTTTAGGTAAGCAAGCCATTGATGATGACAGCAACCAAACCGGTCAGATGTTGGCAAGCTTACTGGATATCCCTCAGGCAACCTTTGCCTCTAAAGTGGTGATAGCTGATGGCAAAGCAACAGTGACACGCGAAGTTGATGGCGGCTTAGAAACTATTGCATTAACTCTGCCAGCAGTAATTACTACTGACTTGCGTCTCAATGAGCCACGTTATGTGACTTTGCCGAACATCATGAAGGCCAAGAAAAAGGTCATCGATATTGTGAAGCCAGAAGATCTGGGTGTGGATATCGCTCCGCGTCTGAAAACACTCAAAGTGGATGAGCCACCTAAGCGCTCAGCCGGTGTCATGGTTGCTGATGTGGCAGCTCTGGTAGAAAAACTGAAAAATGAAGCAAAGGTAATTTAAATGGCTGCTCTCGTCTCCCTGGTTATAGCTGAACACGATAATCAATCTTTAAAAGTGGCAACACTGAATGCCGTTGCAGCTGCTTTGCAGTGCGCACCAGAAGTGGATATTTTGGTGGCAGGTAGCAGTACTGATGGCGCTGCAGCAGCAGCTGCCCAAATTGCCGGTGTACGCAAAGTGATTCAAATCGATACTCCTGCTTTGGCTGATCAATTAGCCGAGCCTTTAGCGGCGCAGATTCTAAATCTGGCGAGTAGCTATAGTCACATCTTGGCTCCAGCTACTGCAAATGGCAAAAACGTTCTTCCCAGAGTGGCTGCTAAGTTAGATGTAGCTCAGTTATCTGACATTATTAAAGTAGTGTCGCCAGATACTTTTGAGCGTCCTATCTACGCTGGTAACGCGATTGCAACAGTACAAAGCATAGACCCTATCAAAGTCATTACAGTCCGCACTACAGGTTTTGATCCAGTAGCAGCAATCGGTGGTTCTGCTGCGATTGAAAAACAGACTGCTGTTGAAAGCACATCCTCCTCATCCTTTGTCGGGCGTGAGCTGACTAAGTCTGATCGCCCAGAACTGACCGCTGCCAAGATCATTGTGTCTGGTGGCCGTGGCTTAGGTTCTGGTGAGAAATATCAAGAGCTCATCGCTCCGCTTGCCGATAAGCTAGGTGCTGCATTAGGTGCTTCGCGTGCAGCAGTAGATGCAGGTTATGTACCGAATGATTATCAAGTTGGTCAAACGGGCAAGATTGTGGCTCCACAGCTCTATATCGCCGTTGGTATCTCTGGTGCGATTCAGCATTTGGCAGGCATGAAGGACTCTAAGGTGATCGTAGCGATCAATAAAGACCCGGAAGCCCCAATTTTTAGTGTGGCCGATTATGGCTTAGTAGCTGATTTAAATACAGCAGTTCCTGAGTTAATCAAGGCACTAGGCTAAAACATCTTCAGCTAAATAGAATTTATTTTGTTGCCTATAGTGGTTGAATTATCCGATTTGAATCAAGAGGAGTTGTAATGCCATACCTAGCCCCAGTGAAAGACATGCTGTTTGTGATGAATGAGTTAGCGGGGCTTGCGGATGTGGTTGCCTATCCTTCTTATACCGAGGCTGGTGCAGATGTCGATTTAGCGTCAGCGATCCTTGAAGAGTCAGCCAAGTTCAATCAGGATGTGATAGCGCCACTCAATTGGCCTGGCGATCAACATCCCAGCTCATGGAAAGACGGCGTCGTCACTACAAGCCCAGGATTTAAAGAGGCATTTCAACAGTTTGGAGCTGCTGGTTGGCAGGGTGTAGTTCATCCTGCTGAGTTTGGTGGCCAAGGATTACCCAAACTCATTGCTACAGCCTGTTTTGAAATGGCTCACTCCGCAAGTCTGTCATTTGCTTTATGCCCCATGCTGACAGACGGCGCTATTGAAGCCTTGCTGACCGCAGCAAGCCCAGAACTTCAGGAGCAATTTGTTCCAAACATGATTTCTGGGGATTGGACTGGTTCCATGTGCTTAACAGAACCCCAAGCGGGCTCTGATTTATCTATGGTGCGTGCACGAGCTGTGCCAGAGGGTGATGGTAGCTACAAGATCTTTGGTACCAAGATTTATATTACCTATGGTGAACACGATATGGCGCAGAATATTGTCCATTTAGTGTTGGCAAGAACGCCAGATGCACCTGAGGGCGTGAAAGGCATTTCATTATTTGTCGTGCCCAAGTTTTTAGTAAATGCAGATGGTTCATTGGGTGAGCGTAATGACGTTCATTGTGTATCGATAGAGCATAAGCTGGGTATTAAGGCGAGCCCAACAGCTGTCCTGCAGTTTGGCGATCATGGTGGTGCTATCGGCTACCTCGTGGGTGAAGAGAATCGCGGTCTGGAATACATGTTTGTGATGATGAATGCCGCACGCTTTGCAGTTGGCATGCAAGGGATTGCAGTTGCTGAGCGTGCGTATCAAAAGGCGGTGCACTACGCAAAAGATCGTGTGCAAAGCCGTGATCTCGCTGGTTCACCTGGCCCTGTTGCCATCATTCATCAGCCGGATGTCAAGCGCATGCTCATGACGATGCGCGCCTACACTGAAGCTTCTCGTGCTTTAGCTTATTACGCTGCTGCTGCTTATGATACGCAACATGCTGCACCAGATGAAGCAGAGCGTAAGGCCAATCAAGCGATATATGAGTTCTTAGTCCCGATTGTGAAAGGCTTCTCTACCGAGATGTCGATTGAGGTTGCTAGCCTAGGAATTCAGGTGCATGGTGGTATGGGCTTTATTGAGGAGACGGGTGCTGCGCAGCATTATCGTGATGCCCGCATCTTGACGATTTACGAAGGTACAACCGCTATCCAGGCGAATGACTTGGTTGGCAGAAAAACAGTACGGGATGGTGGTGCGATAGCAAAAGTGCTTTCAGCAAAAATAGTTGAAACAGAAAAAGCTTTAGCAGCAAGTGCTTCAGCTGATGCAAAGGCAGTACTGAAGCAATTAATTATTGGGCGTGCTGCGTTTGAAGAGTCAGTGGCTTATATCTTGGCCAATGCCAAAACGGATGTAAAGTCAGTTTATGCAGGTAGCTTCGCTTATCTACGTTTATCGGGTTTGGTGCTGGGTGCTTGGCAAATGGCTCGTGGGCTTTTGGCTGCTGAACGATTACTCGATGGTGATCCTGGTTTTTATAGCGCCAAAATTACTACAGCGCGTTTCTTTGCTGAGAACTTGTTGCCACAGGCGCAAGCCTTAGCAACATCCATTATCGAAAGTGGTCAATCCACTAATGCTCTAGAAGTAGAGCAGTTCTAAGGTAAGTACTTTAAAGTGCTGAAGAAAAGCTATCCGCACTTACTGGGATAGCTTTCTTGCTTCATGGATCTGAGAAATAAAGAACTGCTCAAAAGATACAGCTAAAAAAGTCATCATTACAGCAGCCCCAAGTACGAGCGAGAAAATCACCGTCAGTACTACTGGCCAGCCTGAGCGAGTACGCTGATCTTCTGCAATATTAGGATTAAATTGCGCATCCCACTTTTCATCAAGGCGAAGTCCAAAGGCAATCGTTGTTAACCAAGAGGCCTCTACGGCAATGAAACCAAAGGTAATGAGTACCCAGCCTGGAGCAGATTGAAAGTGGGCATTTTTGAGCATGGTCCAACCCGCAATGCCGCCGATTAAGGCAAATAATTGCACCCAAGCCCAAAAGGATTTCCAGCCCTGTAAGTAGAAGCAGTTCAAACCGCTTCCTGGAAAAAATAATCCGAGTGCGCAAAAAATGAGTTTTGAGTTTTTCATGAATCTTTCGGTAACTGTGTTTCTGATTTGATTACTTATTTAATAGGGCGCTGAGTGAAGCTAAGTACTTCACGATCCGTACCCACCATGAGCAATTGATCGCCATTGCGCACAATGCTGCGATAGTCATTTAATTCATAGAGAAAATCATTTTCTAGTTCCATGCGTTGTGGTGGGCATGCCATTTTGGTGCTGGCAATTTTGCTTAGGGTAAAACCGCGACTATCTTCTTCCAATTTCGCGGTGAAGCGATTGCAACCTGTCGATCCGCTTACCCGTTCACCGCTGGCATCAAATACGATTTGAATGGGGTTACTGGATTCACCTTGGGGAATTTGACGGGCCCGAACCTCACCATAAGCATTAGGGGGTAAATTCCAGCGGGTCAGTTCCCATTTGGTGTTGCGTAGCTCGCTACTGGGTGGACTAGTTTTTGCTCCGCAAGGGGGGATTACATTCGCACAGCCACATAAAAAAACAATCCCTAGGCATGAAAACATCAGAAATAGCCTGCTTGAACCGCTTCTGTTTTGTTGTTCTACGGGGGTGAAAATCGCTATTTTGAGGGGCATAATTATCTAAGTTATTGTTTTATATATATTTTTTATAAAACGCTGGATTCTATTCTAACGGCTTAGACGCTTAAATAGGTGGAAGAAGTAGGGGTTTTCGTCTAGAATATGAGGTTTTCCGCTTTACCGAACTTTTAGTTGGTGGACTGGAGTCCAAGATTTTTTGTAGAAATTTCATTGGCTTGTAATCAACCTGTTTTCATTTTAGATTTTAAGGAATAAGTATGGTCGTCATTCGACTGGCACGCGGCGGCTCTAAGAAGCGCCCTTTTTACAGCATCGTTGCTACTGATAAGCGCAACCGTCGCGACTCGAACTTTATCGAGCGTATTGGTTATTTTAATCCACAGGCAGCTGGATCTGAGCAAGCGATGCGCATTGCTCAAGATCGTTTGACTTACTGGACTGGTGTTGGAGCGCAAGTATCTCCAACTGTTGTTCGTTTGATCAAAAGCAATCCTGCTGTCTAAGATTTGTTTATCTAAAAACTTCATCTCGTCGATGGGGTTTTTAGTAGCAGGATTTTCAGTAGTGCTATTTTGGGAAAACAAGGTGTACTTCAGATGAGCGCGCCTTCCCTAAATGATTTAATTGAGCTTGGCGCCATCTCTGAGGCGCAAGGCTTGCAGGGTCAAGTGAAGGTTAGACCTCACGCATCCGAACCAGTAGCTCTCCTTTCTTCCAAAGCAGTTTGGTTATCGCTGATCCCTCGCAGGGATGCGGGTGTCTCTGCGTCGCATGAACAGGCCTCTCTCACGCAATACAAGGTGAAGAGCGCCAAGATCCATAGCGGTAATGTGGTGCTTTCTCTCGAAGGGGTATCTGATCGCGATCAAGCACTCGCCTTAAAAGGAGCGCGTATCTTGGTGGCACGCGATGCCTTTCCCAAAGCGGAAAGCGATTCCTATTACTGGATAGATTTGATTGGCTGCCAGGCGATTAATCTGCAAGGCGAAGCGCTTGGTGAAATCATTGATGTCACTGAGCATGGTGCGCATGGCGTCATCGTCATTGGTGATGCTGAAACTAAAACGACTAAACAGTTGGTGCCATTTGTAAAAGAAGTGGTGCAAAACGTAGACTTGCTAAATAAAACCATTACCCTCGATTGGCAGAGTGACTGGTAAAGGAAGTAGTTGAGAGATTTCAATATGCGCTTCGATGTAGTGACCTTATTCCCAGAAATGTTCTCTGCTTTAACGCAGTGGGGTGTTACTGGGCGCGCATGTGAGCAATCTCTAGCCAGTGTTCATTTGTGGAACCCAAGAGATTTTTGCTCTGATGCTCGTAAGACAGTCGACGATCGTGCTTATGGCGGCGGCCCAGGAATGGTGATGATGGCCAAACCTTTGGAAGATACCGTTGCTGGTATTCATGTTGCCCATCAAGCTGCTGGTATTAAAAGTGGTCCAGTGTGTTTATTAGCCCCTCAGGGCGAGCAGTTTTCTCAGAAAATGGCCGCAGATCTTCTTAATGTGGGAAATTTAAGCTTTGTTTGTGGCAGATATGAGGCAATTGATCAACGTTTTGTAGATCGAAATGTCGATTTACAGCTTTCGATTGGGGATTTTGTGCTTTCTGGGGGCGAAATACCCGCTATGGCAATGATGGACGCAATGATGAGGCTCATTCCAGGGGCGCTTGGGGATGGCGAATCTGCCGCTCAGGATAGCTTTATGAACGGGCTTTTGGACTTTCCGCACTATACCCGCCCCGAAATATATGAAAATTTATCAGTGCCGGACGTGCTTTTAGGCGGACATCACGCTAAAATAGCGGATTGGCGTCGGCAAAAGTCTTTAGAGCTGACGCTCAGGTTAAGGCCGGATTTAATTGAAACGGCTAGAGCCACTGGGTTGCTAACTCAAGAAGATGAACAATTTCTTCGCTCGCTGTAAATACTTTTAGTAATGCGCAGCTGTGAATAAGTGGTTTGGTTTTTGGTTTAGTGAAATTGTTTTAACTGCATCCTCTATTAGGTCCGTTGATTTAGATCTCGGGATTAAACGCTAATACGATGTTTAAGGATTAAAAAATGAATTTGATCGAAAAAATTGAGCAAGAAGAAATTGCTCGCTTAACTGTTAACAAAACTTTGCCAAGCTTCGCGCCTGGTGACACAGTAGTTGTTAGCGTTAACGTAGTTGAGGGTACACGTAAGCGTGCCCAGGCCTTTGAAGGCGTTGTGATTGCTAAGCGTAATCGTGGACTCAATTCCAGCTTTATCGTGCGTAAGATTTCCTCTGGTGAAGGCGTTGAGCGTACTTTCCAAACATACTCACCATTAATTGCTAGCATTGAAGTGAAGCGTCGCGGTGATGTTCGTCGTGCCAAGTTGTACTACTTGCGCGATCGTTCTGGTAAGTCAGCACGTATTAAAGAAAAGCTCCAAGCACGCGTTAAGCCAGTGGCTGCTCCAGCTGCTGCCAAAGCTGCTGATTAATTGCTGCTTAGATGGAATTAAAAAGGCGGCCTAGGTCGCCTTTTTTGTTGCCTTAGAATAGGGCTATGCTCAAGACTCCAAAACCTGAAGAAGATGCAATCCATGTTGCAGCACCCCTAGGATTTGATGCGCAAGCAATTCCTATTCACGAAGTATGTGGCGATCAGCCTAAGGTGGCAAAAGACCTCCAATCCCCTGAAGCTTTAAAGGCACGCTTTCGGTCACCCCCCAACTGGCAGCCAGAAATTACGGATGAGAATCGCCATGTGATTGCTGCGGACATTATTGCTAAGCGTCAGGCTGTAGGTAAGGTTACTAAGGCGGCAGTATTGATTCCTTTATTACTAAAAGAGGACGGCTTATGGGTTTTATTAACCCAAAGAACGAATCATTTAAGGGATCATGCGGGTCAAATCAGTTTCCCTGGGGGTCGTATGGACCCTGAAGACCAGAGTACAAATGACACTGCTCTGCGTGAGAGCGAAGAGGAGATTGGCTTAGATCGCAATCGAGTCGAAATTATTGGTCATTTACCTGAGTATTTAACTGTTTCTGGCTATAGCGTCACTCCAGTAGTAGGATTAGTACAAGCTCAGGCAGAATATGTCTTAGATGAATTTGAAGTGGCAGACGTTTTTGAAGTTCCCTTGAGCTTTTTGCTAGACCCAGCAAACCATCAGGTGAGGTTGTGGCAAAGCGAACAGGGCGGACGTCGTTTCTATTCAATGCCTTATGAGAACCGCTTTATTTGGGGTGCTACTGCGGGAATGTTGCGCAACCTTTATCATTTATTAAAAGTATGACTTTCTTTTCTATTCTCTTTGCCCTCATTGCTGAGCAATATCGCCCAGTAACTTCTAGCCATTGGATTGTGCGTATGTGCAACCGTTGGTTAAATTGGGTTGCCGGTGAATTCGGCGGTAAGACCGAAGACGGTGCAAGTCCAATTGGTGCTAGGCTGGCCTGCTTGGTGGCATTTATTCTGCCAACCTTCTTGGTATTCTTGGTTTATGTTTCTTGCATGGTGACTTACCCTATCTTGGGTTTCATCTGGAACATCGTGATTGCCTATTTGTTTTTTGGCTTCCGTCAGTTCAGTCACTCCTTTACTTTAGTTCATGACGCAATTGAAGCACATGACTTACCAGCCGCACGCCTTGCATTGGGTGAATGGTATGGCCCTGAGTTAGATACTGCGGATCTCTCAGAGACAGACGTCATTTCATTAGCACTTGAGCGCGCCATTATTGGTTCACATCGCCATGTATTTGGTGTGTTGTTCTGGTTCATGATGCCAATGGGTCCTGCTGGCGTTGTACTTTACCGTTTGGCTGATATTGCTGCGCAGCGTTGGTCTGAGCGCGGTGATTTCAACCTCAGTGAATCTGCCCGCCACTTTTTCTATGTACTCGATTGGATTCCATCACGGATTACCGCGATGGGCTTTGCGATTGTGGGTAATTTTGAGGGCGCGGTATATGCCTGGCGTTACCTCACACCAAAGTGGCCCGATTCACTGTCGGCAGTAATTCTCGCTGCAGGTAGTGGTGCACTTGGTGTGCGCTTAGGTGAACCCTTAAGTGAGCCAGATAGCGATGAAGCATTGCGTATGGCAGAAGCTGGCGAGCCAGCAGTGTATGAGGTAGGTCTTGAACCAACTGAACGTACGATGCGTTCTGCAGTTGGCTTAGTGTGGCGCTTAGTTATCGCTTGGATGGCTTTGTTGCTAATGCTGACCATCGCTCTTTGGCTTGGCTAATTCCCTGAATTTGCGTATCTGCTGTTTTTGAATCAGAGCGCAGTTGTCTAAATAGCGCTAGTCTTTCTGGCGCTATTTCATTTCTATCTACAGCATCACGCACTGCGCAATCTGGTTCCGATTGATGTGCGCAATTATGAAAGCGACACTTTCCTAGCAGGTCTTTAAATTCTCTAAAGGCATGTTGTAGTTCGCTTACCGACATGTGGGCTAAACCAAACTCCTGAAAGCCTGGTGAATCGATTAAAGCGCCTAGCTTGCCATTTTCTCCTCTGCCCCAAGCTTCGGGTAATTCAAAGTAGCGACAGGCAGTAGTAGTGTGCTTACCAGTATCTAGGCGAACAGAATATTCTTGGGTGAGTGCGGCTGCATTCGGTACCCAGGCATTGAGTAGACTAGATTTACCCATGCCAGATTGACCCACAAAGACGGAGACCTTTCCTTGTAGTGCAGGGCGCAGTGCCTCGATTGAAGCAGGGTCAAACTTGGCAGACACCTCGCTCACGGGGTAGCCCATCCGCGCATAGGGCTCAATAATTTGCCTGGCATGTTCTAGCTTGTCTTTGAGGTCGCACTTATTGAGCAAGATATGAAGGCCAATTTGATTTGCCTCAGCAGCAACTACAGCCCTACCCAACAGATCCGGTGAGAATGCGGGTTGGGTTGCTAGCACTACCAGAATTTGATCGACGTTGGAGGCGATAATCTTGCTTTTAAATGCATCCGAACGAAAGAGAATATTTTCTCGGGGCTCAATCTGAATAATGCGCGCTTGATCACTTGAAGTCATCTCTAGCAGCATGCGATCACCAACCGCGCCAATATGCTGTTTGGCTGGCGTACTTACTTGTAGCAATGGACCTTCAGGGGATTCATTGCCTTGTGTATCTTTTATTAATCTCTGCGCTAAATAGTGCCTTCCATAAGAAGCAGTCAGTAGCGCATGAAATTGTTCCATCAAACTGAGTGAGGGCTTAACTAAAACGCTGTAGGTTGGCGATCCGTAGTGGTGCAGGTGGATGCGAGCTGTAGAAAGCGGTATAGATTGGATCGGGCGTAAGCGTCGAGGCATTGTCTTGATAGAGCTTTACTAAGGCTGAAATTAAATCACTAGCTGAAGATTTTTGTGCAGCAAATCCATCAGCCTCATATTCATATTTGCGGGATGCTAGGCTTGCTAGTGGTGTAAAGAAAAAGCTAAACACAGGGGAGACCAGCATAAAGAGTGCGAGAGCCAGACCGCCGTTATAGCCGTTGAGATTCGGCATGACACCGAGGTCGGTATAGAACCAGACTTTAGTGCTAATCCAGCCTAGGAGTGCAAACATGCCAAAGCTCAAAGCAAAAGAGACTAGGAGGCGTTTGCGAATATGCTTACATTTGAAGTGACCTAATTCATGAGCGAGGACTGCCTCAACTTCACCGGGGCTGAGTTTCTCAATCAAGGTATCAAAGAACACGATCCGTTTTGCTTTACCCATACCAGCAAAGAATGCATTGCCATGGGCACTCCGTTTGCTGCCATCCATTACGAAAAGACCTTGACTGGCAAAGTCACAGCGCTTTAACAGAGCTTCGATTTGGATTTTTAATGGACCATCCTCTAAGGCTTGGAACTTATTAAATAAGGGTGCAATAAAGGTAGGGAAGATCCACTGCATTAACAGGCTAAACACAGTTAGTACACCCCATGCCCACAGCCACCATAAGTCACCTGCCTTAGACATGAGAGTCAGAATCACCCAAAGCAATGGAATACCAATCGCCCCACCAACACCTAAACCTTTCATCATGTCGGAAAAAAATAATTTCTTACTCATACGGTTAAAGCCAAAGCGCTCTTCAAGATGAAACTGTTTATACCAAGAGAAAGGGATATCGATGATTCCGGAGATGATGACAATCAAGGCTAGTAAGGCGATTTGTTGGGCAATCCCTTCGCCCAATAATTGCAGGAGGACCATATTCAGAATTTGTAAGCCACCCAATAAAGTGAAGCTAATTAAAATAATGGCGCTGACACCATTTTCTAAAATACCCAGACGTAATTTAGCGATAGTGTAGTCAGCGGCTTTCTGGTGTTCTGCTAAGGTCACTTTTTCAGCAAAATCCGCTGGGACTTGAGCGCGGTGCTGGGCAACATAGCGAATTTGACGTTGGGACAGCCAGTGGCGTAGGCCAAAACTGGCAATGAAAGCGATTAGGAAAACAATTGTGAATGTCATGAGATCATTATAGATATGAGTGAACAAACGAACACGGCAGCAGATAAAGCAGCACCCCCAAACGAACACCTCATCTGGGTGGATATGGAAATGTCTGGTTTAGACCCCGAAACCGAGCGGATTTTGGAAATTGCCATTATTGTGACCGATGCCCACCTTAATACGATTGCCACTGCCCCAGTATGGGTGGTTCATCAAGAGGATGCGGTTTTGGACGCCATGGATGCTTGGAATAAAGGCACTCATGGGCGCTCTGGCCTGATTGATAAGGTCAAAGCTTCCACCATGGACGAGGCTACTGTCGAAGCGGAATGCATTGCTTTTCTAAAGAACTACATTAAGGGCGGAATATCGCCGATGTGTGGCAATACGATTGGGCAAGATCGGCGTTTTATGGCAAAGTACATGCCTCAGTTAGAGGCTTATTTTCATTATCGGAACATTGACGTCTCGACCTTAAAAGAATTATGCAAGCGCTGGCATCCTGAGTTGGTAAAGGGCTTCGCAAAGAATCAGGCACATACTGCCTTAGCGGATATTGAAGAGTCTATCGAAGAGCTGAAGTATTACCGCGAGAAATTTATTGTTCCTTTGCCGCAATAAAAAAGGTCCGCATGGCGGACCTTTCTGTTTCTCAATCCAAAGCTACTCTGACTTTTTGAGGGCGCTCTTTGGCCTGAATACTTTAATAATGGATTCATCGGTTTCAATATAGGGACCGCCAATCAAATCAATACAGTAGGGCACTGCTGCAAAGATGCCGGCAACAACAGATTTGCCTTCATCATCTTTTAGGCCTTCGAGGGTTTCGGCAATTGCCTTAGGTTGTCCGGGTAAATTGATGACTAACGCTGCATGATCCTCAATTTCTCGTAAAACAGCAGTTTGTCTCGACAAAATAGCGGTGGGAACGAAGCTGAGGCTAATTTGGCGCATTTGCTCACCAAAACCCGGCATTTCACGGGTTCCGGCTTCGCGAGTGGCCTCTGGGGTGACATCTCTGCGAGAAGGGCCTGTGCCGCCTGTCGTGAGGACTAGGTCGCAAGCCAATTCATCAACCAGCTCTACAATAGCCTCAGTGATGGCTTCAGCCTCATCGGCAATCAGGCGTTCATGGAAAACGCAAGGATTGGTAATGGCTTTCATCAGCCAGGTCTGCAGGGTGGGAATACCTTCATCTTGATATACGCCCTTGCTGGCTCGATCAGATATTGAGATGAGACCAATTTTGACTTCATTTGGAGCGCTACGCTTCCAGGCTTCGGTATGCTTCATGTTTCTATTCTAGCTATTATTAGGGCATGTTTACATATACATCTACCCAGTTTCAAGAAATCGTTGATTTCATGCTCAAAGAGGCCAAAAGACGGGGCGCCTCTGATGCCATTGCAGAAATTTCTGAGGGGCAAGGGCTATCCGTGACTGTTCGCAAGGGCGAGGTGGAGACAATTGAACAATCTCTCGATAAGCAGGTGGGGGTCACGGTATTTTTAGGGCAGCATCGCGGTAATGCCAGCACCAGTGATTTTTCTAAAGAATCTTTAAAGGCCACGGTAGATGCGGCTTATCACATTGCACAACATACAGCAGAAGATCCTTGTGCAGGCCCTGCTGAGCGTGAACTCTTAGAAAAAAATCCGCTAGATCTGGATTTATTTCATCCGTGGAATATTGATGCGGCCCATGCAGTAGACATTGCACGGATTGCAGAGGGTGCTGCGTTTTCAGTCAGTAAGCAAATTCAGAATAGTGATGGTGCTTCGGTGTCTGCGCATCATGCACATTTCATGATGGGAACGAGTCATGGCTTTATGGGCGGCTATCCATTTTCGCGACACTATATTTCCTGTGCACCAATTGCTAGCGAAGGCGGCAAACATTCCAATATGCAGCGCGACGATTGGTATTCCAGTTCACGCATTCCTGAAGAGTTGGCTGATCCTGCAGCAATTGGTTTATACGCTGCACAACGCGCACTCTCTCGCCTGAAAGCAAGATCTTTAACCACCCGTCGTTGCCCCGTGATTTTTGAGGCGCCTCTTGCTACTGGCTTACTAGGCGGTCTTGTACAGGCTGTCTCGGGAGGGGCTTTATATCGTCGCTCCAGTTTCTTATTGGATAGCCTAGGTAAACAAGTGCTACCAAAACATATCAGCCTATTTGAAAATCCCCACCTTAAATCGATGACCGGTAGCGCCCCATTCGATGAAGAAGGCGTAAGGACTTCTGCGCGCACTGTGGTGGATAAAGGAATTCTAGAAGGATATTTTTTATCCACGTATTCTGCGCGTAAGTTGGGTATGAAAACGACTGGTAATGCCGGGGGTTCACATCACCTCACTTTGAAGAGTAAGAAGTCACCCAAGGGTGGTTTGCCTGCATTATTAAAAGAGATGGGTACTGGTTTATTGGTTACTGAATTAATGGGCCAGGGAGTGAACTACGTGACAGGTGATTACTCACGCGGCGCCTTTGGCTATTGGGTCGAAAATGGTGAAATTCAATATCCTGTAGAAGAAGTCACGATCGCTGGTAATTTGCGCGATATGTTGCTGGATATCGAGCTGATTGGAACCGATTCCTTGATACGAGGCACCAAAGAAACTGGCTCTATTTTGATTGGCATGATGACTGTTGGTGGAAAATAAATCCAAGCAGCATAACTATGGAAGTGGAGTAGTCTGCTCTTCTGGCAAAAGAGGCTATAAAGCCCTTTTTTCATTTTTAGTAAACCCTCTTTTGAATCGTTAGTATTACCTGATGCTCGAAACCTTATTCACCCCTGTTTTGGAATCTTTCCATGCACATTCCTTAGCATTCTTTGTTTGTGCAATTGCGGGCGTGATTATCGTAGGCATCTCCAAGAGTGGTTTTGGTGCAGGCCTAGGAGTGCTTTCTCTCCCATTACTAGCAAGTCAATCTAGCATCAATGAGGCTTTGGCTATTTTATTGCCGCTCTTAATCGCAATTGATCTGGTTGGGATACGTCGCTTCATGAGGAATGCCGATTGGCGAATTTTGAAGTTAATTATTCCGCCAGCATTTATCGGGATGTTATTAGGGATGATCTTCTTTACTATCATTTCGCCTCAAGTTTTAACGCTTTCTGTAGGCATCTTTATTTTGCTATTCTTAATTCAGAGTTTCATCACCTCTCATTTTGCTTTGAAGGCGGCTAAGCCTTATCCCTGGTTTGGGCGGATGATGGCCCTAACGTCAGGCTTCACTTCTTTCGTTGCGCATAACGGTGGCCCACCTATTACGGTATTCATGCTCAGGGAAAAGCTGCTACCCATGGTCTATACCTCAACTTTGGGTATTTTCTTTACCTGCATTAACTTTGGAAAGCTAGTTCCATACGCCTATTTAGATTTACTAAATTTTAAGCAGTTTGCAACCTCAGTGATTTTGCTGCCATGTGTGCCTGTTGGCGTTTATCTTGGATTCTATTTAGCAAAAAGAATTCCAATGAAGTGGTATTACCGAATTGTCCAATTCTTCTTGCTAGTGGCCAGCATCAAGCTCATTGCTGACGGCCTTATGTAGCAGAAGGCAGTACTTCTTGCAAGAAGCGAGAAATATCTGCTAGCTCTTCGCGATTGACCGAGTGCTCCATAGGATATTCATTCCAATCCACTGTGTAACCCATTTTTTCCAATAGAGCATGGGAAGCTTGAGCGCGCTCAGGAGCAACTACCGTGTCATATTCTCCATGCCCCATGAAAATGGGTATGCCACAATTTGCAGCGTGTTTTTCAGTAGGAAGTGTCATGGCTAGAGGGAGGTAACCCGATAAGGCAATGATCCCAGCTAAGGGATGCGGAAAGCGTAAGCCGATATACAAAGCCATCGCACAGCCTTGCGAGAATCCCGCGATCACTATATTTTTATAAGCAATGCCACGACTAGCTTCACGCTCTATTAGCTGAATGATTGAAGTTGCTGAATTTTGAATTCCAGAGGCATCTTCTTGATCCATCAGATTGCGCCCAATGATGTCGTACCAAGCCGGCATAACGTAGCCGCCATTGACGGTAACGGGCATGCTTGGAGCACTGGGAAAAATAAAACGAATTCCCTGACATCCAGACAAATTTAACTCTGGAATGATGGAGACAAAATCGTTGCCATCAGCCCCAAGACCATGTAACCAAATAACGGCTGCGCTTGGATTTGGAGTGGTTTCCAATTCGATACAGGGTAGTAGTTTCATAGGGTATCCCTTTGTTATCTAGTGATCTATACCCAGCATTATCCACTGACAAGGCTCTCTCTTAGGGGGAATTGTGGGTGAGCTAGTGTCATTAAATGAGGAGTAAGATGTTTTTGTGAATCTTGAATGCCAATGGAGTTTCTAAATGAAGCCGTTCTATATTGACTATCCACAGGAAAAAATAGAAGAGCATCAACATGCTTATCGATGCCAATACTGCAAGATTCCGACTACCATTATTTTTGGACTTTTAGAAAATCATGCGGAAGATTGTCAGTACAGAATGCAGCAAAGTAAATGGACTCAGCTAGAAGCAAAGCTCAGGCCACATAAAGAACATTTTGATGAACCACATGCTGACGAGGTGGATTAAATGAAAACCTATCCAATAGCGATTGAATTAACAGTTTGGTTTGATCTGGGTCTGAACCAATATGAGCTGGTGATTGATGAAGAGCCAAAGATTTCAATTAAGAGAACAGACGACGTTTTACATTCAAGGTCGCTTTCGGCTTCTGAGGTAGATATGCTGATTGAGGCGATTGGCATCATTAAGGTCCCTGTGACTGAGGAGTCTAAGGGCGACCCTAGTAATAAGGCTTCTTCTAGCTATGAGTTAATCATTGAGTCAGCACACTTCTCCTTAGAGTTCAATTGGGAGAATCTCGATGTAGAGGCAAGTCATTCAGATGCCTTTGGGTCTGTGGTGAAACTGGCTAGCTTAGTTCAGAGTCTCGACTTAGACCACTAAGATTGCTTAGCGCTCTACCACCACAAACTCACATAGTGAGTCCGTGAGCCAGATTAAAAAATAGCCTAAGCTGTGTAAAAATAGCTTGCAGAGGGTTTTGTTAAAAAAGCCTTACCCAGAATGATTTATTTAATTATCGAGAACAGAGTATGAGTAATTTACCTTTTCAGTTTGAGAAAGCCTACATCAATGGTCAATGGGTCGAGGCTGATAACAGGGCAACGATTTCTGTGACCAATCCAGCGACCGGAGAGGTAATTGGAACCGTTCCTAAAATGGGGGCCACTGAAACACGTAGGGCGATCCTTTTTGCAAGCGAGGCATTACCGGCTTGGAGAGCGAAAACTGCTAAAGCAAGAGCAAGAATTTTACGAAATTGGTTTGATCTCATTATAAAAAATCAAGAGGCCTTAGCGCAGTTGATGACAGCAGAGCAAGGCAAGCCTTTAATAGAGAGTAGGGGCGAGATTATCTATGGAGCCTCTTTCATTGAATGGTTTGGTGAGGAAGCAAAGCGCGTTTATGGTGAAACTATTCCTGGTCATGTCGCAGACAAAAGGCTGATCGTGATTAAACAGCCCATCGGAGTTTGCGCTGCTATTACCCCTTGGAACTTTCCATCGGCCATGATTACTCGGAAGGTTGGACCGGCTTTAGCTGCAGGCTGCACCATGGTACTTAAGCCTGCCAGTCAAACACCATTTAGCGCTCTGGCCCTTTGCCAGTTGGCTGAAGAGGCTGGGGTACCTCCTGGTGTATTTTCTTGTGTGACTGGTTCTGCAACGGAGATTGGGGGCGAACTATCTTCTAACCCGATTGTCAAAAAACTGAGTTTTACTGGATCAACAGAAATTGGCAAACTGCTTTTAGCTCAATGCGCTACTACCGTGAAGAAGACTTCAATGGAGTTGGGGGGTAATGCTCCATTTATTGTGTTTGATGATGCGGATATCGATGAGGCTGTAAAAGGCGCTATGATTTCTAAATACAGAAACGCAGGACAAACTTGTGTATGCGCCAATCGGATCCTGGTACAAGATTCTGTTTACGACGTCTTCGTAGAAAAGTTCTCTAAAGCAGTCAGCTCTCTAAAAGTAGGGAATGGCGCTGATGATGGCACCATAATTGGACCATTGATTGACGATAGGGCATTAGCCAAAGTAGAAGAGCAGGTAAGTGATGCTGTGAAGAAGGGCGGCAAAGTCATTATTGGGGGTAAGCGCCATTCTTTGGGGGGCTCTTTCTTCGAGCCTACCGTAATTTCAGGTGCCACAAAAGACATGCTTGCATTTAAAGAGGAAACATTTGGCCCATTAGCGCCGATCTTTAAATTTACAACAGAGGCTGAAGCAATTGCGCTAGCGAACGATACGCAGTTTGGTTTAGCAGCCTATTTTTATGGCCAAAATATTAGCCGTGTATGGCGCGTTGCCGAAGCGCTAGAGTATGGCATCGTTGGCATTAATGAAGGCCTCATTTCAACAGAAGTAGCCCCTTTTGGCGGCGTTAAAGAGAGTGGTCTCGGTCGTGAAGGATCTAGTCATGGAATTGATGACTATTTAGAGATGAAGTATCTTTGCATAGGCGGAATTAGAGCGGCCTAATTCATTCAGATACCACTCTAAAAGCCGAATGATGAAATCGTTAACTCCAGCTGGATAACTTAAGCAAATATTACAAAAGTATCACTAAGATTTTAGGTTAACTAAATCTACATCTTAGGTTTGATAGACATCCTCAGTTAATATGTTTAAGTAAACTGATTGAATTACCCCTTAGCGGAGAACGTATGAGTCATCCAATTGCTTCTTATGTGGATTCTAATAATTTAGGTGCTTGGGGTATTTATTTAGAACAGATTGATCGCGTGACACCCTATCTGGGCTCCCTTTCGCGTTGGGTTGAAACATTAAAGCGCCCTAAAAGATCTTTAATCGTGGACGTTCCTATTGAATTAGATAATGGCACGATTGCCCACTATGAAGGGTATCGGGTGCATCACAATTTATCCCGCGGTCCAGGTAAAGGTGGTATTCGTTATCACCCAGATGTGACGCTTTCAGAGGTGATGGCTTTATCAGCGTGGATGTCTATTAAAACGGCTGTCGTGAATGTCCCATTCGGCGGAGCTAAAGGCGGTATTCGGGTTGATCCAAAGAAGCTATCGCAAAGCGAATTAGAGCGAATGACTCGACGCTTTACGAGTGAAATCAATATGATGATTGGCCCTCAGAAAGATATCCCAGCCCCTGATGTGAACACCAATGAGCAAATCATGGCTTGGATGATGGATACCTATTGCGTTAATCAGGGCTACACCACTTCTGGAGTAGTAACAGGTAAGCCGATTTCTCTTGGAGGTAGTTTAGGTAGAAGAGATGCTACGGGGCGCGGTGTATTTGTTGTTGCTCGAGAGGCATATAGGCAGATAGGTCTTGATTTACCAGGAGCAAGAGTTGCAGTTCAGGGGCTTGGCAATGTAGGAGGAGAGGCGGCACGTTTATTTTGTGAAGCAGGTGCAAAGCTAGTGGCAGTCCAAGACCACTCAGCTACTCTTTATGAACCCAATGGTATTGATATTAATGCGCTACTGAAGCACGTCGCGATAGTCCATGAGATAAAAGGTTTTGCTGGCGAGGTAATACCCAATGAACAGTTTTGGACAGCACCTTGTGATATTTTGATTCCAGCAGCCCTAGAGTCACAGATCAATAGTAGTAATGCTGGAGGTATCAAGGCTAAATTGCTTGTTGAAGGTGCCAATGGACCCACAACTCCAGAAGCGGATGACATTTTGAAGGACATGGGAGTAGTTGTAGTCCCAGACGTGATAGCAAATGCGGGTGGTGTGACGGTTAGCTACTTCGAGTGGGTACAAGATTTTTCAAGTTTCTTCTGGACCGAAGAGGAAATTAATCAACGTCTTGATAAGTTAATGATTGAAGCCTTTCAAGGTATAGGTGAAGTAGCGCAAAGACATCAAGTCACCTTACGTACTGCAACCTTTATTGTGGGTTGTGAGCGTATTTTGAAAGCTAGGCAAATGAGGGGAATTTACCCTTAAATTAACTAGAAATAGTGGTTGCTGAGCTAAGAACGCTGCGAGGAAGCGTTTAATTGAGTATTTAACATATATAAACAAATATGCGAACTCATTAAGAGTAGTATTAATTGATGACAAAGCCTAATGTGTATTTACGGTTTCTCAATCTGGTTGAAGCGTTTAATCCAAAGAGTAATATCCGCGGCTTAGATTCAACTGAAAATCAGCTGTTAAACAGCATCATGCTCGATGACAACGAAGGGCGCTCAGTGTTCGTGGGTGACTTAATAGGTCAACATTTTTTGGGTTCACAGGCAACCCTTCATGGGCGTATTAAAAATTTATGTCGCCTAGGTTATATTGAATTAATCATCCAAAGTGATGCTCGACGTAAGAGAGTTATGCCAACAAGACTTGCCTATAAACGTTTTGATATGTTATCACTATGCCTATGGCGGGCTGCGAAAGAAATTCCAAGAGTAGCTAACTCTTAAGCATTCCTCGGTGCACCTTCTTGCTTTAAAGGATGCGCATTTGCAAAAGCAGGCAGCAGCATACAGTTCTTAAAAACCTCAGCAAATACCGGTGTCTTGTTCATATCCACTTTAAATAAGCCTGCGCCGATTGCATGGGATGCTAATGCAATATCAGCAAGGCTTACTTCATTACCAAATGAATATGTCTGAGCTCTTCCTGCTTTAACTAAGATTCTTTCAATGGCCTCATTGCCAACGGTAAACCAATGTTGTGCCCACTGAGTTTGCGCGCTTTCATCTAGATTCCATTCTTTATGGAGAAAGTTTCGAACTCTGGGCACAATCAAAGGATGCGTATCGGCAATAGTTACCAGTGCAAGCGCTCTAACTTGGGCTTTTTCATATGCGGTAACTGGGAGTAATTGAGGCATTGACCAGGTATCTTCGATGTATTCAAGGATGGCCATAGACTGGGTAATATCGCGACCATCATGATTAAGTATTGGTAATACATGTTGTGGATTTAGAGCTGCATACGCTTCACCAAACTGCTCGCCTGCAGCTAAATTGATGGAGATCTCCTCATAATCAATGCCTTTAAGGTTCAATGCCACCCTGACGCGGTAAGCCGCTAATGAACGCCAATACCCGTAGAGAGTAACGCTCATTATTTGCCGTCGATGAAGTCGCGAATAGCATTCATAAAGACTGCTGGCGCTTGTAATTGGGGAACGTGAGCAAGTCCAGGCAAGATATTGAGTTTTGCATTGGAAAGGCCTGCATGTAACTCAACAGACATTGGAGGCGGGGTGGCTTCATCCATTTCACCGACCATCACTAACACTGGCTGAGTAACCTTAGATAGTTGATCGCGGATATCAAGGCTCGCTAGAGCGGCGCACGCCCCATGAAAAGTCTCGGGATCCAGAGTTAAGAAACGCTGTTTGCGATCAGCAATCAATTCGGGATTCTTTTCTTGAAACTCAGGAGCGAATAAACGACGCATTGCTACATCCGCAATTGCCCCTAATCCCTTTTCTTTAGCTGCTAGCGACATTCCTTTGAACGCCGCGCGACCTGGTTCAGAGAACATAGCTCCACAATCAGCTAATACCAAGCGTGAAGCTAATGCTGGATGGCGAATGCTGGTGATTAAGGCGATAAAACCGCCATAACCATTGCCTAAGAAAATTGGCTTTTCTGATAATTTCAGCGATTCAATGCCATGTGCAATATGGTCTGCAATGATGTTGAGATCTCCGCCAACAAAATCAGAGCCATCAAAACCAGGCAAGTTCAAAGAAATGACTTCATGGGTTTTGATAAGCTCAGTTGCGAGGGGGGTGAAAGAGCTACTATCCGCCAACAGGGAGTGGAATAAAACAATGGGTTTTCCTGAGCCAGAAATATCGAGACTCAATTTTTTATTACCAATGTTTACTATTTTGCTTGCCATATCTATTTAGTCCTTGCGTTCTTTCGTTTCGGAATGAGTTTTGTATTAGTTCAAACGAGGTTGGCTAGCAGTGTCTTTGTACCAGTCAAAAGGTGCATCGTCTAAACGCACCATCACACTTTTGGTTTCAAAGTGTTGATCAAAAGATTCTGTGCCGCACTCACGACCAATGCCCGAATCTTTAATACCACCCCAAGGAGATGCTGGGTCTAAACGGTGATGGTCATTTACCCACACGATTCCACATTTCAGCTTTGCTGCCACACGGTGCGCTCTAGTGACATCGTTGGTACGAATAGCGCCTGCAAGTCCGAATGGGGAATCATTTGCTAACTCCAAACCCTCCTCTTCGGTTGTAAATTTAGTCACCGATACGAATGGTCCAAATACTTCTTCTTGGAAGATGCGCATCTTTCTAGTGACATCAGCAAATACGGTAGGTTCAACGAAGAAACCATCTTTCAAGGATGGGTCTGTAGGCACTTTACCGCCAGCTACTAAACGTGCTTTATCTTCATTGAGTCCAATATCAATGTATTTCAGAACACGTTGTTGTTGGCGAGCAGAGACGACTGGTCCTAGTTGAACTGTTGGATCGATCGGGTTACCAATGCGGATAGATTTAGCTTTGGCTGCCAACTTTTCAACGAACTCATCATAGATACTTGCCTGAACAATTTGACGGCTGCCGCAAATACAGGTTTGACCTGCACCAATAAAGGCGCCAAATGCAGCGTAATTCACCGCTTGATCTACATTAAAGTCATCAAATACAAGAACCGGTGTTTTGCCGCCGAGTTCTAATGTTTGGTGAGCAAAGTTACTACCAGCAAGAGCGCCAGTAATCCTTCCAGCTTCAGTACCGCCGGTGAGAACCCACTTAGCTAATCCAGGATGTTCTGCAAGCGCTTTACCAGTTGAAGGCCCAAGACCGGTAATGACGTTAAACACTCCAGGAGGTAAGCCAGCATCAACAAATAGTTGAGCTAGACGTAAAGTAGTCAGTGGGGTGTATTCAGATGGCTTAACTACCGTTGTGCAACCAGATGCCAAGGTAGGAGCCAAGCTCTTCACCATAATCATGAGTGGGTGATTAAATGGCGTTGAGTTACCTACTACGCCAATTGGAGTGCGAATAGTGTAGTTAAGATAGTTGCCGTCCACAGGAATTACTGAATCACGCCGAGCGATAGCTAAGCCGGCGTTGTAACGGAAAAAATCGGGCAAACGAGAAACTTGGGCGCGCGTCTCATTTAATGAGCGGCCATTATTTGCGGTTTCTAAGGTATAAATTTCTTCTAGATTAGCTTCAAATACATCCGCAAGTTTATTGATAAGCTTAGCCCTTGTCCGGTTAGACATAGCGCTCCATTCAGGACTAGCAAAGGCTGTAGCAGAGCTCTTTACAGCCTTATCTACGTCAGCATCGCTTGCATGGGAGATCTGCGCAAGAAGTTCGCCAGTAGCGGGATTTAAGACATCAAGCAAATCGGATTGTGATGCTGGAACTTCTTTTCCATCAATGAACAAACCGCGAATAGGTACTTGCTTGCTAGATGTAGACATTGTGATCCTTGTTTTTAAAATAAATTGAATTAGTTGACGATCATGCTGCGAGATACTGCGTTACTTACCCTCTTGCCAGCGGCAAGAACATGTTGCTCAGCTAAACGCTGGGCAGTTTTAATAGATCTAGATTGAATGACATCGATGATTTCACGATGCTCTGCGACCAGGGCTTCTGGTTTGCCATGGTTCATATTGCTAACACTTATTTGGACCGCGCGCTCCATAAGATCAATCAGATCAATCAGTTGATCGCGCATACGAGGATTGCCACCGAGTTCTGCTAAGCGGCGATGAAAACTTTTGTTGTAGCTCACAAAGCCATCTGGCCATTGTGAGGCGCTAAAGTGCTTGAACTGATCCAGCGCCTCCAGTTGCTCATCACTTGCGTGGCGAATGATGCGCTCCATATTGGCTCGCTCGAGAGCAGCTCGTAGATGAAACATATCCAACATATCAGAGATAGATACCGGCGCTACCCTGTAGCCTTGTCTTGGAGTAGTAATTACTAAACCTTCTCGCTCTAAGCTGATCAGCGCATCACGAACAGGCGACTTGCTGACTTCAAAGCGGGCTGCCAACTCAGCTTCCCGTATCTCAGCTCCGGGCATTAATTCGCAAGTCAGGATATCGTGGCGTAACTCCTCATAGACTCTCTCGCGGAGCAATCGACCGTCTGTTTCTAAGGGTTCAGTGATGGTAGAGGCCATAGTTTCAAAGATATTAGATTGGCTACAAATATTGTTCGTAATATATCACAAGAGATTTCTATGGAGGTAGGTAATTTTATAAGTATATGATTTATAACAATATATAATTATTTAATAAAAATATTGCTTTAATTTAATTTTATTGTAGTATATCAACTAAGCCTTAAAAGACTATTAAAAATACTGGAGGAGACAATCATGCTGAAGAATATTCATCTGAAGACTATGGCACTAGTGATGGCGGGGGCGCTTTTGACCTCAACTAGTTATGCCGCAGATACCACGCCTATTCGGGTAGGTTTTCTAACCATTAAGTCGGGCGCACTCGCTGCTGGTGGAAAGCAGATGGAAGAAGCCATCAATCTGTTTATGAAAGAGCGCAACAATACGATTGCTGGCAGAAAAGTAGAGCTCTTTGTGGCGGACACTTCAGGGCAACCAGCGATTACTAAAACGAAAACTCAAGAGCTGGTTGAAAAAGATAAGGTCCAAGTCATTATTGGACCACTCGCTGCATTTGAAGCAATTGCAGTTGATGACTATATTAAAAAAGTAGGTGTCCCTGTTATTTCTCCATCGGCTGGTGCAGAAGATTTAACCCAACGTAAGCCCAATCCTTGGTTTGTTCGAGGTGTTGGTAGTTCTGCCCAACCAAGTCATGCACTTGGTGAGTATGCTGCCAAGGATTTGAAGTACAAGCGCATTGCTATTATTGCTGATGACTTTGCGTTTGGTCATGAAATTGCCGCTGGCTTCCAAAGAACTTTTGAAGAGAACGGTGGTAAGGTGGTTCAGAAACTCTGGACGCCTTTGAATGTGGCCGATTACGGCACCTACATTGGTCAAATCAAGCCTAACGTGGATGCCGTGTTTGCTGCATTTGCTGGCGGTAATGGTGTGAAGTTTGTAAAGCAATATAGTGAATACGGCCTTAAAGGAAAAATTCCTTTGCTTGGCGCTATGACAACAGTTGATGAAGGTATCTTGCCGTTTATGGGTGATGATGCTCTTGGAGTGATTTCAACCGGTTGGTATTCAGCCAATTTGAATAATGCAGCTAATGCAAAATTTGTAAAAGACTTTAATGCTGCATATAAGAAGGATCCTGGCTATTACTCCATGGGTGCTTACGGTGCAGCTCTGATGCTTGAGCAAGCGCTTAAAGACGTTAAGGGCAATATTGAAGATAAGGCTGCATTTATGGCTGCTTTACGTGCCGTACAGTTACCTAATGATCCAAGAGGCAAAGTGACCTTAGACGCGCTAGGAAACCCGATTATGGATATCTATATCCGTAAGGTTGAGAAAAAAGATGGCAAGATGAGTAACGTGGTGATTAAAACTTATCCGGCCGTTAGTCAATTTTGGACATATAAAACCAAAGATTTCTTATCTAACCCTGTTTACTCTAGAGACTACCCTCCGGCGAATAATCTAGAAAACTAAGTCAGGGAAGCATGTCTTTTTGGTTAATACAGAGTCTGAATAGCCTTGCCCTAGGGGGAGTACTTTTCACCTTAGCCGCAGGCTTTTCTCTTATCTTCGGATTAATGCGTATTGCCAATCTTTCTCACGGCGCCTATTTCATGTTGGGCGCGTATGTGGGGTTGAGCGTAATTGACGCAGGGCACTCTTTCTTTCTGGCGATCTTGGCTGCAGCAGTGGCTATTGGGATTCTCGGTTGTATCGTCGAACGCATTATTTTGCGCCGTCTCGCGGGCAATAGTTTGTCGCAAGTACTGGCTACTCTAGGAGTTGCCTTTGTGATCGCAGACTGTAGTTTGTGGTTCTGGGGTGGGGATCCTCGCCCAGTCAGTGCCCCTAGCTTCTTGGCCGGTGGCGTACAGATCTTCGGTCTTACCTTTCCTCTCTACCGAATTGCTCTGGTGGTATTTAGTATTTTTATTGCTATCGGTTTATGGGTACTACTAGATAAAACTAAGCTGGGCGTGATGATTCGTGCCAGCGTTGATGACAGACAAATGGCACAGGGTATTGGTGTTCCCGCTACTAAATTATTTTCAATTGTGTTTTGTTTGGGTGCAGCCCTTGCTGGAGTTGGAGGCATTGCCGCCGCGCCTATTCTCTCGGTTTATCCGGGCTTAGATGCAGATATGCTGCCAATTGCTCTGGTGGTTGTCATCCTTGGGGGTCTGGGTAGTTTATTGGGCGCCTTTATTGGCAGTTTTTTAATTGGCTTTATTTATAGTTTTGGCCAAGCGCTTTTTCCAGACTTGGCTTACATCATTTTATTTTTGCCGATGTTAATCATTTTGGCTATTAGGCCTCGCGGTTTGTTTGGAAAGATTAGCGCTTGAACCGGATTGCTTCTGTCATCACCCTTGTCCTATTGCTCATGCTCCCAGTACTTACTGGTGGTACGTATTACACCAATCTCGCCAGTCAAATTCTGATTGCAGCTATCTTTGCAATGAGTTTGAATTTATTGGTTGGGTATGCGGGCTTAACTTCCTTAGGTCATGCCGGATATCTGGGGTTAGCCGCCTATATCAGTAGCTGGTTAATGGTGAAGTTGGGATGGTCACACGCTAGCTCTGCTGCAATAGCAATTGTTGGTACTACAGTAATTGCAGGTATTTTTGGGCTGATTGCCTTAAGGGCTAGTGGAATTAGTTTCCTCATGATTACGCTAGCCTTCGGACAAATTTTGTGGGGCTTAGCTTATCGCTGGGCAAGCGTCACTGGCGGCGATAATGGAATTTCTGGCCTCACTCGCCCAAGTCCATTTGGATTAGATCTTGGCGAAGCAAATCATTTTTACTATTGCTCTTTAGTGGTATTTGTATTGGTGTGGATTGCTATTGCCATTTTTATACGCTCGCCGTTTGGTGCAACCATTCGCGGTACAAAAGATCAACCACGTCGTATGAGTGCCTTAGGATTTAATGTCTGGCTGATACGCTGGATTACATTTACAGCTTGCGGATTCTTTGCTTCGATTGGCGGCATTATGTATGTCTACTATCACCAGTTCATCAGTCCACACAGCCTCTCATTAGCGAACTCTGCAGAAATGCTCTTGATGGTGATTGCTGGCGGCGCTGGAACCTTACTAGGCCCTGTGATTGGCGCTGCCTTGGTAATGCTTCTCAAAAATGTGGCCAGCCAGTACGTTGATCACTGGGTCACTTTGCTTGGTTTGGTCTTTATTTTTATAGTGATGTTCATACCAGGTGGAATTGTGGCTGGGTTTGAGCGGATTAAAAATGCTTTGTCTGCAAGCAAATAAAAGATGAACCCAATTCTTCAAGTTACTAACTTAACGAAGTCATTTGGCGGTTTACAAGTGGCCAAAGGAGTGAACCTTTCTGTTAATCCGGGGGAGCGGCATTTATTAATTGGCCCCAATGGCGCAGGTAAGACCACACTCTTCAATCTAATATCTGGCGATTTAACTTCGGATTCTGGGAGCATTACTCTTTCTGGTAAGAACGTGACTAAGCTTTCTACCGCACGACGTGCACAATTGGGCTTGGCTAGAACGTATCAAATATTGACGCTATTTGGAAAAGATAATCTACTTTCGAATGTGAAATTAGCGCTGCTTGGAAAAATGTCGCTCCGATGGCAGTGTTGGGGCTCATTCCTATCTACTGCAGCACTTGATCAAGAGGCTTTGGGTGTTCTTGAGATAGTGGGTTTGGCTGCTAAAGCACATTTACCGCTAGAGCAAACTTCCTATGGTGAAAAGCGTCGCCTAGAAATTGCCATGGCACTGGCGCAAAACCCTCAAATCCTATTATTGGATGAGCCATTGGCTGGCTTATCAACCGAAGAGCGTGAAACCATTACTGAGTTATTAAAAGGGATTGATCGCAAGATTACGATTTTGATGATTGAGCATGATATGGAAGTCGCTTTAGCATTTGCTGATCGTATTACGCTCTTGCACTATGGTGAGGTGATTACAACGGGTACACGTCAAGAAGTGGTAAATGATCCACGTACCAAGGAGATTTATCTTGGGCAATAAACCCATTCTGACGATTAAGAATCTCAATGCTTTCTATGGCGATAGCCATATTCTGTATGACGTCTCGTTTGCATTAAGAAAAGATACTGTGCTGGCGCTCCTCGGAAGAAATGGCGCCGGTAAGACAACTTGTATTAGTTCAATTATTGGATTTTTACCTGACCGTGAGGGCGCCATAGAGCTGGATGGAGTGCAATTACAGCAGCTTTCTCCTGAAAAAATCTGTCAGGCTGGAATTGGCATTATTCCCCAAGGAAGAAGAATCTTCCCAAGTTTGAGTGTTAAAGAAAATCTTGAAGTCGCTTATCAAGCCCCTCGTTTGGGGAGCTCTCGTCAATGGACTCTGAAAGATGTCTTTCAGTTCTTTCCGAGACTGCAGGAGCGGCAAGATCAAGTGGCGGGTAGCTTATCAGGCGGCGAACAGCAGATGCTGGCTATTGGTCGGGCCTTGATGACCAACCCTAAAGTTCTACTAATGGATGAGCCTTCGGAAGGTTTAGCCCCCCAGATCGTAAAAGAGGTGGGTAATATTATTACTTCACTTAAACCATTCATCTCGATTGTATTGGTTGAGCAAAATTTAAATCTGGCACTGAGTGTGGCCGATGATGTGGTTCTGCTGAATGGCGGTAAAGTTGTGTTTGCTGGAACCAAGACTCTCTTTTGTGAGAAGCAGCAGGAGCTCCAAAGTCATCTCGGGGTGGAATAAAGGAGTATGGGAATGCAAGAGCAATTGAAAACTGCCAAGATAGGAATTTACGACATCAATTACTTGGATGTTGGATCAGGTACCCCAGTTGTCTTGATTCATGGTTTAGCTGGCGACTATAGCGCCTGGACTAGTCAGATCCAACTTTTAAAAGATCACTATCGAGTCATTGCATTTGATAATCGCGGTGCAGGTAAAAGCACGCAAGTAGACGAAGCAATTAGCACTCAGGACTTAGCCAAAGACACTCTGGGTTTGATGGATTTCTTAAAGATAGAATCTGCACATGTCGTTGGCAGATCGATGGGTGGTGCGGTAGCTCAGCATATGGCATTGATGGCGCCAAAACGGGTGAAGTCCCTGGTGTTGTGTGCTTCGTTTGCAATCTTGGATCCTTTGGGGCGCCGAGTGTTGCTGAATATGCGCGAGGCACTCGAATGGCGCATGAATTGGTCCGACCATGCCCGCCATTCTGTGCAGAACTTTGTCTCTGCTGATTTCTTTAACCATCGGCAAGAGCAAGTTAAAAAAATTGAGGCTTTGATTGGTGGTGAGACTCGTCTACCAGCATGCTATAGCCGTCAAAATGAGGCATGTCAAAATCATGATACGAGTAGTCAGCTTAGATTCATTACTCAGCCTACCTTAATCATGGCTGGGCAGAATGATCCTATCTGCTCCCTCACGGCAACGAAGATTTTGAGTGATGGTATTACTAACTCTAAATCAATTATTTTTGATAACGCCAGCCATTTTTTCCTGATGGAGCAGGCAGATAAATTTAATCAATCGCTGCACGATTGGCTGAGTACTCAGGCTTAACGTCTCAGACCACTATGAAATGGATTGATCAATTTTCTTTAGAAAAGCAGGTTGCTGTAGTAACTGGAGCGGCTGGTGGCTTAGGTAGTCAGTTAGTCAAAATCCTCATGGAGGCTGGTGCGTATGTGGTTCTGGCTGATACAGATGAGATTCGCTTAAACAGAGTAGCTCAAGAGCTTGATCCTTCGGGGCTGAAGCTATTCGTACAAAAGTGTGACGTAACAAAAGAACAGGACATCCTGAGTCTGATTGATCAGGTGCATCAGAAATACGGAAAAATGAATGTATTGGTGAATAGCGCTGGAGTTTTAGGTCCCGATGCTGCCTGGTTGCATGTTTCAGAAAATGATTGGGATAGTGTTTTGGATGTGAATGTGAAGGCTAGTTGGATGATGGCTACGCATATCTCGAAATATATGATTGCCAATCAGCTTGCTGGCAGAATTATCAATATCTCTTCATCACTGGGTCTGAGGTCGCAACTCAAGCGGATTCCTTATGCAACATCAAAGGCAGCGGTTGAACATTTAACACGTAACCTTGCTATGGAATTGATTCAGCACAATATTCGAGTCAATTGCTTGGCGCCAGGGTGGATGAATACCAATATGGTGAAGAATATCTTGGCAGGGGAAGAGGGTGAAAAATGGCGGGCATCGATTCCAATGCGCCGAGCTGCTGAACCAGCAGAGCTTGCTGGACCTCTACTACTCTTAGCCTCTCAGGCATCTAGTTATATGACGGGCACGATCTTGCGTGTAGATGGCGGCTATGCTTATTGTGGAATTGAACTGCCAGAGTAATCTTTGCAAAACGTCTGTAGCTTACGCGCCTAAAGCCTCGAGTAATTCTGTTTCAAGTTGTATCTGTAGCTTTGGGTTCTTACCCAGATTGGCAGCGTCTAGCAATAAAATATCTTCCACTCTTTCGCCTAGCGTATTAATTCTGGCAGTATGAATAGAGACCTGATGCTTTGCCAATACCCTAGAGATGGTATAGAGCAAGCCAGTGCGGTCACTTGCAGAAAGTGCGAGTGTGTAATATCTGCCACGGTCATCAGGAACCATATGCACCCTTGGCTGTATTGGGAAAGTGCGTGATTGTCTGGAAAGACGACCCATACTTGGATTTGGCAAAGGCTCCGTATTCATTAATGCAGCTGTTAATTCAAACTCTACTAGTTGAATGATGTCGCGATAACTACCGCCTTCATCTACTAAGTTGCTACCAGAAATTTGGAAGGTATCTAAAGCGTAGCCATGACGCGTTGTGTGAATACGCGCATCCCAAATTGAGAAACCATGTCTTTCAAAATAAGCGCAAATACGTGCAAAAAGGTCTTCTTGGTCTTTTACATAGACGGCCACTTGCAAACCCTCTCCAATTGGCGACAGGCGTGCTCGAACAATGGGCTGGTCATTATTCACTTTGTTATAAAGATGGCGGGTGAGCCAAGCTATATCAGATGAATCTTGCCTGAGGAAGAAGGCAACATCTAATTGCTTCCACAAGTCATCATAAGACTCATCAGTAATACCGTAGAGGCGTAATTTTGTGCGAGATTCTTCTTGATGCTGCGCTAGATCTGATGATGCGTCCGGTTTAGCGCCACCTAAGACTCTTAAGGTTGCACGATAAAGGTCTTCTAATAGTTTGCCTTTCCAGGCATTCCACACTTTATGGCTGGTACCGCGCACATCCGCTACAGTTAATAAGTAAAGTGCAGTCAGATGTCGTTCATCACCCATCTTTTTAGCAAATGCACTCACCACATCAGGGTCAGTAATGTCCTGCTTCTGAGCAACCTGACTCATATTGAGATGTTCTGCAACCAGCCACACTAATAGCTCAGTATCTTTTTTATCTAAGCCATGGTCTTTAGCAAACTTTCGGGCATCTGCTTTACCAAGCTGTGAGTGATCGCCACCACGCCCTTTAGCAATATCGTGAAAGAGGGCTGCAATCACCAGTAACCAAGGTTTTTTAAAGCGAGCAATTAAGCTGCTACAAAAAGGGAATTCATGGGTGTGTTCAATCACCATGAAGCGACGCACATTGCGCAGCACCATCAGGATATGCTGATCAACGGTATAAATATGAAATAAATCATGCTGCATCTGCCCCACAATCCTCCGAAAAGCGGGCAGATAACGACCTAATACACTGCTACGATTCATTAACTGAAAAGCACGACTGACACCTTCAGGTTGTTTCAGGATCTCCATAAAGAGTGCGCGATTGATTGGGTTAGTGCGCCACTTGCTATCCATCTTTTGACGAGCGTTGTATAGAGCCCGAAAAATAGTAGCAGAGAGACTCTTCACATTGGATGTTTGAGCAAAGACCAAAAAAGTTCGCAAAATTTGCTCGGGATGCTTTTGATATAACTGTGGATCTGTGATATCTAGAACGCCCTGTCTTTCAATGAAATACTCATTGCCTTCGCCTAGTATGGGGTGAGTGGTCTTGGATTCTTGAGGAAAGAGTAAGGCCTCAATATTCTGCAAGAGGACATCATTTAATTGGGTAACGGCTTTGGCAGCCCAATAGTAACGACGCATAATCGCCTCACTGGCTTGACGCGATGATTCTTCCTGAATACCCATTGAGGCTGCTAAGGCAGCTTGCCAGTCAAATGCGAGGACATCTTGCCTACGTCCAGCTAGTAAATGCAGGTTGGCTCGCAGCGTTTCTAGAAAACGCTGATTACGGTTCAGTTCCGTGAGCTCACGCTGGGTTACTAAGCCGGACTGGTATAAATCCTTAAAAGTATTGCCCAGTAGCGCTGCCTTACTAACCCAAGAGATGACCTGTAAATCACGCAAGCCCCCCGGGCTTTCTTTGCAATTGGGTTCCAATGAATAGGGAGTGTCTTGGTATTTATAGTGACGCTGGATTTGTTCTGCTTGTTTGGCTTGAAAGAAAGCTTTGGGGTCTAAAGCTTCTTCAAATGCTTTAGCAAATTCCTTAAAGAGTGGTTTCTTGCCGCACAGTAGGCGTGACTCGAGTAAGGAAGTTCGTACGGTGATATCTTGCTCTGATTCAGAAATACATTCTGCAACGGTTCTGACTGAAGAGCCAATCTCCAAGCCGGTATCCCAACAGCTTGCAACGAACTGCTCAACCTTCTTTGATAGAGAGCTAGCTAACTGCTCATCTGCTGGCAGCAAGATTAAAATATCAATATCAGAGTAGGGAAACAAGGCGCCTCTTCCAAACCCCCCAACGGCAACAAGAGCAGCTTCATTACTGAGCTCGCAACTATTCCATAAGTGTATTAAGAGCTCATCGCTGAATTTGCTTAGTTGTTTTATCAGTTTGCCAACAACTTGTGTTTCCCTAAATTCTGCATAGGCAATTTCTCTGGCGGCCCTCAGACTTACCGTATCCGTAATACCCTTTACCGCTTGCTGCATGATGCTCATTGACTTAGGCGCTAGCCAAGCTTGGTCTAAAAGATAGACCCTTAACGCAATCCGGAGGAGGATTACTGCCTTCTGACCAGGTGAGCACTTCGACCCCGGTCTGGGTAACAAGTAAGGTGTGTTCCCATTGCGCCGATAGACTGCGATCTTTTGTTTTAACTGTCCATTGATCGGGCATGGTACGAATCTCACGACGGCCAGCATTAATCATGGGTTCGATGGTGAATGTCATGCCGGTAACGAGCTTTTCACCAGTGCCAGGTTTGCCATAGTGAAGAATTTGGGGGTCTTGGTGAAATACTTGACCAATGCCGTGACCGCAGTACTCACGAACCACGGAGTAACCCGCTTTTTCTGCATGAGTTTGAATCACGTGGCCGATGTCTCCTAGTGAGGCACCGGGTTTTACTTGGGCAATACCAAGCCACATACATTCAAAAGTAATTTGGGTGAGGCGTTTTGCCATCACAGAGACTTCACCCACCATAAACATCCGGCTAGTATCACCATAGTAGCCATCCGGTGTAATGACTGTGATATCTAAATTGACGACGTCACCACTTTTGAGAACTTTGTCCCCGGGAATGCCGTGACAAATCACATCATTGACAGAGGTGCAAATTGATGCTGGAAAGGGTGGATAGCCTGGGGGCTGATAATTGAGTGGCGCAGGTATCGTTTTTTGGACATCGCGCATATAGCTATGGCAAATGTTGTCCAGCTCACCGGTAGTCACCCCAGCTTTAACGTGAGGAGCCACGTGATCGAGGACTTCGCTAGCTAAACGTCCAGCCTCACGCATCCCTAGGATGTCTTTTTCTGCAGTAAATACACTATTCATGCCTGGATTATCAACGACTTGGCAATTTTTGGCTCACCCTGATTGCCTAAAAATTAGGCAATCCTCCTATTTTGAGAGTCCCTTACGACGGTTTCATGCTGTTCTCACCTTGTTTTGAGTATGGGAAGAGTAGCTATAGCATTGATATTTAAGCTATAATTTTGCTCTCAGGTCTTTTTTGACTTGAAATCGCGAGTTGAGCCTTCCAGGGTGGCGCTTTTTAGCGCAGCTAGGACTCAACTTTAGAACCAACCCTTAGGAGAAGTTATGTCAGTAACTATGCGTCAAATGCTGGAAGCCGGTTGCCATTTTGGTCACCAAACCCGTTTCTGGTCCCCAAGAATGGCCCCCTATATTTTCGGCCATCGCAATAAAATTCACATTATCAATTTGGAAAAAACCTTGCCGATGTTTCAGGACGCCCTGAAATTTGCAAAGCAGGTTGCTTCTAACCGTGGCACGATTTTATTTGTTGGTACCAAGCGTCAATCACGCGAGATTATTGCTGAAGAAGCTGCTCGTGCTGGTATGCCTTACATCGACAGCCGTTGGTTGGGCGGTACGCTCACCAATTTCAAAACTGTAAAAGGTTCCCTTAAGCGTTTGAAAGATATGGCAGTTGCTAAAGAGGCTGGCGATTGGGAAAAGCTTTCTAAGAAAGAAGCTTTGACCAACGATCGGGATCTCGACAAATTGCAAAAAGCACTTGGCGGTATTCAAGATTTGAACGGCGTTCCTGATGCTATTTTCGTAGTGGACGTTGGCTATCACAAGATTGCTATTACAGAAGCCAATAAGCTTGGTATTCCAGTAATTGCTGTTGTGGACACCAACCACTCACCAGAAGGTATTGATTACATCATTCCTGGTAACGATGACTCTAGCAAAGCCGTAACCCTGTATGCCCGCGGTATTGCTGATGCAATCCTTGAAGGCAAGGCTAACTCTGTTCAAGAAATCTTGACAGCGGTTAAAGAAGGCGAAGAAGAGTTTGTTGAAGAAGGGAAAGCTGAATAATGGCCGCTATTACCGCTGCAATGGTTGGCGAGTTACGCGCCAAGACGGATGCTCCCATGATGGAGTGCAAAAAGGCTTTGACTGAGGCTGAAGGTGATATGGCTCGTGCAGAAGAAATTCTGCGTGTAAAGCTGGGTAGCAAAGCAGGTAAAGCAGCTTCCCGTGTAACGGCTGAAGGCATTGTAGTTTCTTATATCGATGGTACGACTGGTGCTTTGCTTGAAGTGAACTGCGAAACTGATTTTGTTTCTAAGAATAATGATTTCTTGGCATTTACAAACGCGTGCGTAAAGTTAATTGCTGATCAGAATCCAGCAGACATAGCTGCCTTGCTTGGATTGCCAATGAATGGTCAAACGGTTGATGAAGTTCGCAGTGCGTTGATCGGTAAGATCGGCGAAAACATCATGCCACGTCGTTTCAAGCGTTTCACTAGTGGCGGCAAATTAGTGTCTTATCTCCATGGAACTCGTATTGGTGTGCTGGTCGAGTTTGATGGCGATGAGCTTGCAGCTAAAGATGTAGCAATGCATATTGCTGCAATGAAGCCAGTGGCTTTGTCTATGGCCGATGTTCCTGCTGAATCCATTGCTGTTGAGCGTAGTGTTGCGGTTCAAAAGGCAGCTGAATCTGGTAAACCACCAGAAATCGTTGAAAAGATGGTTGAAGGTTCGATTCAGAAGTACCTCAAAGAGGTTTCTTTATTGAATCAAACTTTCGTGAAGAACGATAAGCAAACCGTTGAGCAAATGCTTAAGGCCGCGAATACAACAATCCAAGGTTTCACCATGTTTGTTGTGGGTGAGGGCATTGAGAAGCGTCAAGACGACTTCGCTGCTGAAGTGGCTGCCCAGGTAGCTGCTGCCTCTAAAGCAACTGCGTAAATAGCTGTTTTGGGGCTTGCCCCAGATGATCGGTAATACCCAAAAGGGCATAGGAACCTCAGTTTCTATGCCCTTTTCTTTGATCTTTCCTAAGCCCTTTATAATTTGGCAGAGATATTAAAAAGTGCTTAAAGATCAATAAGCTAAGTAAGCAAATTACTTGGCAAATTACGGAAAATAAAAATATGCCAGGCTACAAACGCGTCCTCCTCAAATTATCTGGTGAAGCCCTGATGGGTGACGATGCTTTTGGCATCAATCCAGTCACAATCGACGCTATGGTTGCTGAGATTGCGCAAGTGGTCAATAGCGGTGTAGAGCTTGCTATTGTGATCGGTGGCGGAAACATTTTCCGCGGTGTTGCTGGTGGTGCTGCCGGTATGGATCGTGCAACAGCCGATTACATGGGTATGTTGGCAACCATGATGAATTCCCTCGCACTACAAGATGCTTTACGTCAAAAAGGGGTTGAAGCTCGAGTTCAATCTGCGCTTCGAATGGATCAAGTGGTTGAACCTTATATTCGCCCGCGTGCAATTCGGGCAATGGGTGAGGGCAAAGTGGTGATTTTTGCAGCGGGTACTGGCAATCCATTCTTTACCACCGATACTGCAGCCGCTCTTCGGGGTGCTGAGATGGGTGTTGATGTCATGCTGAAGGCAACCAAGGTCGATGGCATCTACAGTGCGGACCCTGTGAAAGATCCAACAGCTACTCTATATAAGACCATTACTTTTGATGAAGCAATTATTAAGAACTTACAAGTCATGGATGCAACTGCTTTTGCATTGTGTCGCGACCGTAAATTACCAATCAAAGTATTTTCGATTCTCAAACCAGGCGCCTTGATGCGCGTGGTTCAAGGTGAACCTGAAGGTACCTTGGTACACGTTTAATAGGAGGCCAAATGTCTGCAGCAGAAATTAAAACCAATACCGATCAAAAGATGCAAAAGTCTCTTGATGCATTGAAAACCAATTTAGCCAAGATTCGCTCTGGACGTGCTAACCCAGGAATTTTGGAGCACATTCAAGTCGATTACTACGGTAACCCAACCCCATTAAGTCAGGTGGCTAGTTTGGGTTTGGCTGATGCTCGCACCATCAACGTTCAACCATTTGAAAAGACGATGGTGGCTGCAATTGAAAAGGCAATTCGGGATTCGGATTTGGGTTTGAACCCTGCCTCACAAGGCACTGTCATTCGGGTGCCCATGCCGGCATTGACTGAAGAGCGTCGTCGCGATTTAACCAAAGTTGTCAAGAATGAAGGCGAAGAGACCAAAATTGCTGTGCGTAATTTACGTCGCGATGCGAATGAGCATCTCAAGCGCTTAACTAAAGATAAAGAAATTTCTGAGGATGAAGAACGTCGTGCAACCGATGAAATCCAGAAGATGACCGATAAGGCCGTGATTGACATTGATAAGCTTGTCTCCGAAAAAGAAAAAGAGATCATGACGGTTTAAGTACCCGATTGAATTATTAGCTCTTATGACCCAGCACCTGAGTTCAACCATTGATATCCCAGAGGTAAGCGCCATTCCTCGCCATGTGGCCATCATCATGGATGGCAATGGGCGTTGGGCTAGTAAGCGCTTGATGCCCCGCGTAGCCGGGCATTCTGAAGGCTTGGGTGCTGTACGCAAGATCGTGCAAGAATGCCGCCGTATTGGTGTGGAGTATTTGACGGTATTTGCCTTCAGCTCAGAAAATTGGCGTCGTCCACCGGAAGAGGTGGGCTTCTTAATGAAGTTGTTTCTGAAGTCACTCAAGGGTGAGGTTTCACGTCTTGCAGAGAATGATATTTCTTTGCGCTTGATCGGCGACTTGAGCCGCTTTGATTCTGCGATTCAAGAGATGGTTCAATTTTCTGAAGAAAAAACTGCTGGGTGCAAAGCCTTAACCTTTACGATCGCAGCAAACTATGGTGGACGCTGGGATATTTTGCAAGCAATGCGCCGTTGTTTAGAAGTGAACCCTAATTTAAAGCCTGAAGAGCTGAGTGAAGAGCTCTTACAGCCTCATCTTTCCATGGCATATGCTCCTGAGCCTGATTTGTTCATTCGCACCGGTGGTGAGCAACGCGTGAGTAATTTCTTGTTGTGGCAGCTTGCTTATACCGAGTTGTATTTCACTGATGTTTTATGGCCTGATTTTGACGAGCTTGAATTAAGAAAAGCGTTTGACTGGTTTAGTCAGCGCGAGCGCCGTTTTGGGCGAACTAGTGCTCAGCTTGCCTCGCAAGTAATGAGCGATGCAGTCTGCTAATTAAAAACAATTCTCCATGCTAAAAACCCGAGTCATTACTGCCCTAGTTCTTTTGGCGGTACTTTTGCCCATCCTTTTCTTATTACCACCGGTTTATATTGGCGCTTTCTTTATGTTTGCTTTGCTAGCTGCCGCTTGGGAATGGAGTCGCCTGATTGCGGCTGAAGCGGGTCGTGCTGCATGGCTTTATGCCTTATTTTGCTTGATGATCATTTTATTTTTACTGGGGATGCAAAACGCTGCATGGCAGTTTGCATTGCTACTCTTGGCAGTCATCTTCTGGTTCTTTGTGGCACCTTTTGTTTTGGCAAAGGGGATGAATCTTTCATTACAAAAGCTTCGTCCTTTTTATGTAGTCTTAGGTCTGATCTTATTACCGGCTACTTGGTTTGCTTTGGTATTTTTACGGGAGCTGGGTTTGGTGTTCTTGTTGAGTAGCATGGCATTGGTATGGGTGGCTGATATTGGCGCCTATTTTGTTGGGAAGGCGTTTGGTAAGCGCAAGTTGGCCATACAAATTAGTCCAGGAAAATCAGTTGAGGGTGCAATTGGCGGCCTCTTACTTTGCTATGGCTACGCTTTACTCTGTGTTATTTACCTACCTTTTGAGTCTACTTTATTTGGTGCGTGGGCCATTCGTTTCGGTTGGGTTCCGATGTTTTTCATGGTGACTGTTTTAGTGGCTTTCAGTATCTTTGGGGATCTCTTTGAGTCACAGTTAAAACGTTTGGCCGGAGTGAAAGACAGTAGCCATCTATTACCAGGACATGGTGGCGTATTAGATCGCGTGGATGCGTTGATTCCAACCATGCCGATTGCTGCTCTACTCGCTGGATTAGTGTGATGTCAATCAGGCAAGTTGCCATCTTGGGATCTACGGGATCCATCGGGGTAAATACGCTCGAGGTGATTCGTGCTCATCCTAATCGCTTTAATGTTGCCGCCCTTACTGCTGGAAAGCAAGTCGATCGATTAGCTGAGCAGTGCGTTGAATTTAAACCGGCCATTGCAGTAGTGACTGATGCTGCTGATGCTGCTCGTTTAAGCGCCTTATTACTTGAGCAAAAAATCCTTACACAAGTGTTATATGGGCCACAAGCGCTAGTCACTGCTGTAACTGAATCCGGTTGTGATACGGTAATGGCGGCAATAGTGGGTGCGGCCGGGTTAGTTCCTACATTAGCCGCAGCACACTCAGGTAAAAGGGTGCTCTTAGCAAATAAAGAGGCGCTAGTGATGTCTGGCAATCTCTTTATGCAAGCCATGAAAATCGGTGGGGGGGAGCTTATACCTATTGATAGTGAGCACAATGCCATTTACCAATGCCTTCCAAAAGATTTTACAAATACGCCACATCCTAGCCAGGGTGTTGAAGAGCTTTGGTTAACTGCTTCTGGTGGTCCATTTAGAGATAGTTCTTTAGAGCAACTGAGAGATGTCACTCCAAATCAAGCTTGTGCTCACCCGAATTGGGTAATGGGTAGAAAGATCTCGGTTGATTCGGCGACGATGATGAATAAAGGCCTTGAGGTGATAGAGGCGTTTTGGTTATTTGGTTTGCCACTAGAAAAAATTAGAGTACTTATTCATCCGCAAAGCGTGGTGCATTCCATGGTGCGTTATCGTGATGGTTCCGTCATTGCGCAACTGGGCCAACCGGATATGCGCACTCCCATTGCTTATGGACTTGCCTGGCCAGAACGAATTGCTGCTGGTGTAGCACCCCTAAATTTGACCCAATTAGCTACCCTTAGTTTTACTGAGCCAGACTTGGCCCGTTTCCCTTGTCTATCATTGGCGTTTGCTGCTGCAAAGACTGGTGGTACAGCGCCAGCCATCCTGAATGCAGCAAATGAAATTGCCGTAGCTGCCTTTTTGGAAGAAAGAATCCCTTTTTTGCAAATCCCAGCCATCGTAGAAAAAACTTTGAGCGCTATCAGCGTAACTCATGCAAGTTCACTGGAGTTAATTTTAGAAGTGGATGCGCAAGCAAGAGCAATTGCTCGTGATCTTATTGATGAGATGCGTCAGTAAATAATATTAATGAAGTAAAACTCAATAAGCAAAACTCAATAAGCAAAATTGATTAAGGATTTTCTTTGCAGGCACTTATTACCCTCGCCGCGTTTCTTTTGACCTTAGGAGTATTGGTCAGCTTTCATGAGTTTGGGCATTTTGTCGCTGCACGCTGCTGCGGCGTACGCGTGCTTCGATTTGCGGTGGGATTTGGTAAGCCCCTTTTTACTTATGTAGCCGCTAATAAAACGGAATGGGTTCTCGCTTCAATTCCGCTTGGGGGTTACGTCAAATTATTGGATGGTCGCGATCGGCAGCAATCAATTTCATCAGCAGAAGCGTCTGAGGCTTTTGATAGAAAACCCCTTTGGCAACGCTCTGTGATTGTTGCAGCGGGACCCTTCGCCAATTTCGTTTTAGCAATCTTTTTGTTTGCTCTTATTTATATTTCTGGCGCTCCACAACTACCAGCAATCCTGCAGGCCCCATCTGAACATTCTGTGGCTGCCAAATTGGGGGTGGTTGAAGGTGATCGCGTGATTGGCTGGCAATCCTTGTCTTCGAGTAAAGCTGTGCCCCTTTCTGGTGAATTTGAGCCTGTTCCTAGTTGGAATGCCTTGCGCTGGATTTTGCTAGATGCGCTCACAGGGGAGCGGGGATTTGCTTTGGAGGTCCAGACACCCACGGGTGGCATCGCCATTAAACGCTTTTTAGAAGCTGATTTACCCCAATGGAGTCCCGAAAAAGACCCAATGTTGGCCTTGGGTATTAGGCCAATGCCGACCCCTTTTGCTGAGTGGACGGAGTTGAAGTTGGGCCCCTTGGATGCCGCGGCTTTCGCTGCCCAAAGGGTCTGGTTAATCACCAAAGTGTCTACCAGGCTAATGGTAGGAATATTTACTGGAAGTACTTCCTTCAAGCAGTTGGGAGGCCCCTTAAGTATTGCGGATATGGCAGGCAAGACAGCCCAGGTTGGATGGCAGCCATTTTTAGCATTTTTAGCACTTATGAGTATTAGTATTGGTCTACTGAATTTACTCCCTCTTCCCATGCTAGATGGGGGTCAGCTACTGTATGATGCATGGGAGTTGGTTGCTGGTAAGCGGATATCGATTTCAATGCAGGAACAGTTCCAAAAAGTGGGCTTTCTCTTGTTGATTTCCCTGTCCCTACTAGCCTTGTTTAACGATTTACAACGCTATTTTTCGCCTTGAATTTTCTGACTTCCTTATTTCACACCTCCCCTCGTCTCATTGCGCAGCTTTTGATGGTACTTACTGCCTGTATTAGCTTGAACGTAGGCGCAGCCGAATCCTTTGTTGTGAAGGATATACGTGTTGAAGGATTACAACGGGTTGAGCCAGGAACAGTATTTAGTTATCTACCGGTTCAGGTAGGCGATACCTTTACTGAAGAGAAGGGGGCGGAGGCGATTAAAGCCTTGTATAGCACTGGCTTTTTCAGGGATGTACAAATACAAGCGCAGGGCAATGTCTTAATTGTGATCATTGAAGAGCGTCCAACCATTTCCCGTATTGAATTTACGGGAATGAAAGAGTTTGATCAAGAAAATATTCGTAAGTCCCTTAAGGCAGTTGGCGTTGGAGAGGCCCGTTTTTATGATAAAGCGTTAATTGATAAAGCGGAACAAGAGTTAAAACGAGCCTACATAGGAAAAGGTTTATACGCTGCAGAGATCGTTGCAACCGTTACCCCATTAGAACGTAATCAAGTTGCTGTTTATTTCAACGTTGATGAAGGCCCTGTTGCCAAAATTCAGGAGATTAGCTTTATTGGTAACGAAGCATTTAGTGAGAGCACCTTAAAGAGTGAGATGCAATTAAAAACGGGTGGTTGGTTATCTTGGTACACCAAAGATAATTTGTACTCTAAGCAAAAACTGACTGCTGACCTTGAGACTATCCGTTCTTACTATCTTAATCGTGGGTACCTTGAATTTATTATTGAGTCTACTCAAGTCTCGATTACACCAGATAAAAAAGGTGTTTACCTCACGATTAGTGTCAGTGAGGGTAAGAAATTTACTATTAAAAATATTAGCTTGGCGGGTGATACCTTGGGCAAAGAAGCTGAACTCATACAGTTAGTGACTTTAAAGTCCGGGGATACCTTTTCGTCTGCGCGCTTGACTGAGAGCACCAAAGCAATTGCAGAGATATTGGGCTCTTATGGTTATGCCTTTGCAAGCGTTAATCCACAGCCAGATGTCCGTCGTGAGCTCTCAGAGGTTGACCTCACTTTAGTTGTTGATCCAGGTCGCAGGGTTTATGTGAGACAGGTAAATATTTCTGGAAATGCAAAAACGCGCGACGTCGTTATTCGTCGGGAAATGCGGCAGTTCGAAAGCTCCTGGTTTGATAGTGATAAGGTTGACTTGTCCAAAAAACGTTTAGGTCGATTAGGTTACTTTACAGAAACCGATATTTCTACCGAGGATGTTCCGGGCTCCCCAGATCAGGTTGACGTGAATGTTGCGGTAAAGGAAAAACCAACAGGCGCTGTAACTTTAGGGGCTGGTTTTTCTACAACTGAGAAATTAATCCTCTCCGCTGGTATTAATCAAGACAATGCATTTGGTACTGGTACGGCAATTGGTTTGAATTTTGCGATGGGTAAGATTAACCAGAATTTGACACTTTCGAATTACGATCCTTACTTCACGGAGGATGGTATCAGTCGCTACACGGATTTGTTCTATCGCTCCTCCAAGCCTTTGTATTACACGGGCGATCCTAATTACCAAATCAAATCCGTTGGTTCAAATATTAAGCTTGGGGTACCCTATACTGAAGTGGATCGTGTGTTCTTTGGCACTGGTGTTGAAGCCTATCAAATTAATACCACCTCTAATACACCACAACCATACTTAAGCTATGCTCAAAATTATGGGATTGCTGCGCCTGGCTACCCTGGAACATTAACTACCTACAACATACCTTTCACAGTTGGCTGGGCACGGGATGGGCGCGATAGCGCCATGATTCCTTCAACGGGATCTTTGGAACAACTATCTGCTGAGGTAGGGACTCCAGCGGGGAACATGACTTTTTATCGTATTTATGGGCAATATCAAAAATATCACTCGATTTCAAAGGGGCAAATTCTGTCTTTTAATAGTGAAGTGGGTTACAGCCAGGCCTATGGAAATAATCCATTTCCAATTACCAAGAACTACTATGTTGGTGGTATCGGATCTGTTCGTGGTTACTCACCAGGTTCTCTTGGGCCACAGTATTACAACACCACCACCTATCAAAACCAACCTACTGGTGGGCAGTCAAAGATAGTCGTAAATGGGGAATATACCTTCCCTGTTCCTGGCTCAGGAACTGATAAGACCCTGCGTTTATTTACCTTTGTCGATGGTGGTAATGCTTTTGGGGAAAATATCAACCTGGTATTGAATTACTCTTATGGATTGGGTATATCATGGATATCACCCTTGGGGCCGCTCAAGTTTAGCTACGGTATTCCTTATAAGCCTTATCCTACCGCTAACGTTCAGCGTTTACAGTTCCAAGTGGGTACAGCGTTTTAACTGTTTGAGGAAAGTTTTATGAAGTTTAATAAATTCTCTAAGTGCTTACAAATTGGCTTAATAGCTATTCCATCTGCATTCGCAATGTCATTGACTTATGCGCAAGATGCGGGCACCCGAGTTGCTGTTGTGAATTCGGAAAAAGTATTTAATGAATCCAATTTAGCCAAGGCCATGCAGACTCGCTTGCAAAATGAGTTCACGAAGCGCCAGAATGACTTGCGTGACAGCGCGGAAAAAATTAAAACTGCAGCAGAAAAGCTAGATCGTGATTCAGCTGTAATGAATGAAGCTGAGCGTGTACGTCGTCAACGGGAGTTAGCTGATCAAGATCGCGAGTTACAGCGCAAGCAACGTGAATTTACAGAAGATCTCAATCAACGCACATTTGAAGAGCGTGCCAAGATCGCTGAAAAAGCAAATCTGGTCTTGCGCCAAATTGCTGAGCAAAGAAAATTGGACGTCATTATGCAGGAGGCAGCGTTTGTTAGCCCCAAGGCTGATATCACTGATGATGTCATCAAGGCTTTAAATAGTCAGAAGTAAGTTTTATGCCAACCGCCATCGAGCTGGCCGAACAGTTTCAAGCAAGCTTGGTGGGGGAAGCCTCCCTCACTTTTATTGGACTTGCCCCTTTAGAGCAGGCTCAGTCCAATCAAATCTCTTTTCTTTCTAATCCGCTGTATCGCCAACAGGCGAGTGAAAGTGCTGCAGGCGCATTAATTGTTAGTAACAGCGACTTAGAGTTTTTGCAGGCTAATCCAGGAGCTAACCCTAAGCGGGTCTACTTTGTTTCTAGAAACCCTTACGCCAGCTTTGCAAGGATGGCGCAGTATTTTGCCAAAGCCAGCGCACCAATTTATTCCCCTGGAATTCATCCAAGTGCTGCAATAGATCCAAGCGCAGTTATTCCGCCATCCTGTCATATTGGACCGTTTGTACAAATTGCTGCTGGTGTAAAACTCGGTGAGAGGGTGGCGATTCTTGGCAATGCTAGCATTGCTAGAGACAGTGTCATTAAGAGTGATACGCTGATTTATCCATCGGTTTCTATTTATTCTGCCACTCAAATTGGTGAGCGTTGCATTATTCATAGCGGCGCTGTCATTGGTGCAGATGGATTTGGTTTCGCCCCTGATTTTTCTGCTACTGGTGGCGAGTGGGTCAAGATCCCTCAAACGGGACGAGTGGTAATCGGTGATGATGTTGAAATTGGCGCCTCTACGACAATTGATCGTGGAGCCATGAGTGATACCGTGATTGGCGCAGGAAGCAAAATCGATAATCAAGTACAAATTGCGCATAATGTCAGTATTGGTAATGGCTGCGTCATCGCTGGCTGTGCCGCAATATCTGGTAGTACAAAGATTGGTAATTTCTGCATTATTGGGGGCGCCGCGAATTTCGCAGGCCATCTTACGATTGCTGATAGAACTACCGTATCTGGCAATACCTCCATCATTCGCTCAATTACTGTGCCAGGACAGCATTTCACGGGCGTATATCCATCAATGCCCCATAGCGCCTGGGAGAAAAATGCCGCTATTTTGCGTGGTCTAGATAAAATACGTCAACGCTTGCGTTTGTTAGATAAAAGCAAAAATCCAGAGTCTTAAGACTCCTTACGAACGAATTTCATTAAAACTTCCATTTGGGTCATCTTATGAGTAAAGCAATAGCAATTGATATCAATCAGATCATGAAGTTATTACCGCATCGCTACCCATTTCTGTTAGTTGATCGCGTATTAGAATTTACTCCACGTCAAAGTATTACTGCAATTAAAAATGTCACAATTAATGAGCCGTTCTTTCAGGGTCACTTTCCAGATTTCCCAGTGATGCCGGGGGTACTCATTATTGAGGCCTTAGCACAAACTGCTGCATTGTTGACGTTTACAGAAGAAAAAGCAGATGATGCGGTTTACTATTTTGCAGGCATTGATGGGGCTCGTTTTAAAAAGCCCGTGTTGCCTGGAGATCAATTAGTGATGGTCGCCACCTTCCAACGTGAAAAGGCGGGTATTTATAAATTTCATGTAAAAGCAACGGTCGATGGAGAGCTTGCAGCCGAAGCTGACATTACCTGTGCTGTGCGTACGAAAGGCGCGTAATGACTCGGATTCATGCATCTGCTGTGATTGATAGCAAGGCTGAGCTGGCTAGTGATGTTGAGATTGGTCCTTATTCCGTCATCGGACCGAATGTCAAAATCGGAGCCGGTACTAAGGTAGGCTCACATACCGTTATTGAAGGCCATACAACGATCGGCATAGACAATCATTTTGCGCACTTTGCAGCAATTGGCGGAGTCCCACAGGATATGAAATATCGTGGGGAGCCTACTCAACTAGTGATTGGTGACCGCAATACGATTCGAGAGTTCACTACGATTCACACAGGGACAGTGCAAGATGGCGGCGTTACCCGTCTTGGTAATGACAATTGGATCATGGCTTACGTGCACATCGCACATGATTGTCAGGTGGGTAACAATACTATTTTTGCTAGCAATGCACAAATTGCAGGGCATGTTCATGTGGAAGATTGGGCAATCTTGGGCGGCATGTCTGGCGTTCATCAGTTTGTGCGCATTGGACAACATGCCATGCTTGGAGGTGCTTCTGCTTTAGTGCAAGATATTCCGCCATTCGTGATGGCAGCCGGTGAAAAAGCTTCCCCCCATGGTATTAATGTCGAAGGCCTTAAGCGTCGCGGCTTCTCCAGCGAATCCATTACCGCATTACGCCAGGCTTATAAAGTACTTTACAAAGATGGCCTCAGTTTTGAGGATGCCAAAGTAGAAATCCAAAAGATGATTGCGGCTAGCGCAGCTGATGCTGCTACCGTTGAAAAGCTCACGCAGTTCCACGACTTTATCGCTGCCTCGACGCGCGGCATTGTTCGGTAACGAGTCTACCTTGCCTAAGTTAGCGTGTGTAGCGGGCGAACCATCTGGTGATTTGCTAGCGGCACCTGTTTTGAGCGCCTTGAACCAAATTCCAGATATGGTCGGATTAGAGGTTTACGGCATTGGTGGTCCGCGTATGCAAGCAGAAGGTATGCGTTCAGATTGGCCGATGGAAACGCTCAGTGTGCGAGGTTATGTTGAAGCCATTAAGCAACTCCCGGCAATTCTGAAACTGCGCAAGGAGCTCATTGCCAATCTTTTGGGTGAGGGTCGCCCAGACGTGTATTTGGGAATTGATGCACCCGATTTTAATTTAGGGGTTGAACTTCAATTACATAAGGCGGGTATTCCGACTTTACATTTAGTTTCGCCATCTATATGGGCGTGGCGCCGAGGACGAATTCAGAAAATTGCTAAAGCAGTCGATCGTATGCTGTGTATTTTTCCTTTCGAAACGGAAATTTATGATCGCGCCGGCATTACCTCAACCTATGTGGGCCATCCATTAGCAAGTGATATACCGCTTGAGCCAAATGTAAATCAAGCCCGTCAGCAGATTGCCCAAACGCTGAGTGTCCCAAGCAATGTATTAGATGGCCTAGTGATTGCCGTGTTACCAGGAAGTCGTAGTTCTGAAATTGAACTGATTGCCCCCGTCTTTTTTGACACCATGCAATTATTGGCTGATCGACTTAAGGGTCAAAAACTCAATTTCATTATTCCGGTGGCAACACCACGATTAAGGGCGCCACTAGAGCAACTCTTACTGAATGTGAAGAAGAGTAATCCTGATATTCAGATTCACTTATTGGATGGCATGGCTGATGAAGTATTAGAGGCGTCCGATGTTGTGTTAATTGCTAGCGGTACCGCAACCTTGCAAGCCGCTTTATGGAAAAAACCGATGGTGATTTCGTATAAGGTACCCTGGCTAACAGCACAAATCATGAAACGTCAGGGGTACTTGCCCTATGTCGGTTTACCGAACATTCTCTGTGGCGAGTTTGTAGTACCTGAATTATTGCAGGATGATGCTAGCCCTGAGAATTTAGCCAATGCTGTACAAGAGTGGTTAAATCATCCCGCTAAGGTGAATGATCTTAAGACCCGCTTTGCGCAGATGCATGAAACGCTGCGTCGACCGACAGGTTTGTTAGTGGCGCAAGCCGTTGTGCAAACAATTACTAATAGCCGCCAGAAGAGAGCAGGCGCATGAGTCTCATTTGGATCTGTGGAGTCGATGAGGCAGGACGTGGCCCGCTAGTGGGTTCTGTGGTTGCTGGTGCAGTCGTGCTGGATCCAGAAAACCCCATTGAAGGATTAAAGGATTCTAAGAAATTATCTGCTGCTCGTCGCGAGTATTTGTATGAGCAGATTATGGTGAAGGCTAAGGCCTGGGGTGTTGGAGAAGCGAGTCCTGCAGAGATCGACGATATCAATATTTTGCAAGCAACCATGTTGGCTATGCGTCGTGCGATTGAAGATTTAGCTAGTCGTTTAGGTGCATGGCCAGATAAAGCATTGATTGATGGCAACCGCTGCCCTGAGCTACCCATTGCCGCCGAGGCGATTATTAAGGGCGATACTAAAGAGCCGGCGATTTCCGCTGCATCGATTTTGGCTAAGGTCACTCGCGACCGTCAGATGCAACTCTTGCATGCGCGTCATCCGCAATATGGCTTTGCTCAGCATATGGGTTATCCAACTGAAGCACATTTTGCAGCACTAAAAGAGTTTGGTGCGTGTGACGAGCATCGCAGAAGCTTTTCTCCAGTCAGAAAAGTACTGGAAAACATAACAAGTTAGATGCCAATGAATTTTGATCTGATTACCTCCAAGGACAACCCGCTTTTTAAAGAGATTCGGCTATTGCAAGCGACGGGATCAAGAGGGCAAAAAGCTCGGATGACAAGTGGACAAGCCTTGTTAGAAGGAATCCATTTAGTGCAAACTTGGGTAGGAGATTCTGCCTTAAAAATGCTAGTTACTTCAGAGGTGGGTTTAAAGAATTCGGAAATAGCAGAAGCAGTCTATTCCCATTTAGAGATTTGCCCTGATACTAAGGTTTTTCAATTGGATGGCGCCCTCTGGGATTTGCTGAGTGAATTGGTGAATGCACCCCACATTGCCGGTCTTTTAGATCTTCCAAAGACCTGTTTAGCCCCATCTCAATCTATTGGAACTTTGGCGGGGGATCTAGTGGTCTTAGACCGCATACAAGATGCTGGTAATGTCGGGTCTATTTTGCGTACAGCTGCTGCAGCAGGTTTTACACAGGTAATCGCTTTATCCGGATGTGCCCATTTGTGGTCCACTAAAGTATTGCGCGCTGGCATGGGGGCTCACCGTTTGCTCGATTTATATGAAGGCTGGTCCAATCAACAAGTATTAAGTGCAGTTACCGCACCATTACTAGCGGCCACTGCGGATGCAGAGCAGAATCTTTTTGACTTGAAAAAGATCTTACAGCATCCAGTCGCCTGGGTGATGGGCAGTGAGGGTCAGGGAATTTCTGAAGACCTCACGGCTCAGGCAAAGGGAGTCTCTATTCCAATTGACCCACGAGTTGAATCACTCAATGTTTCAACAGCAGCAGCAGTTTGTCTTTTTGAGACGATGCGGGTTAGGCGAACTTAGCGACGTTCTAAAACTAACCCAAAATAGTTCTATCTGATTTGATTGCTTGCAATACAGTAGTGGCGATTTCTTCAATGGATTTGCTAGTAGTCAGTATCCAAGGAATCGATTGTTTTTTCATCATCGCCGTTGCCTCATTGATCTCATAGCGACAGTTATCTAGTTTGGCGTAATTGCTGCCAGGCCGACGTTCATTACGGATTTCTGAAAGGCGCTCGGCGTCGATCATTAGACCAAATATCTTTTGGCGAAATGGCACGAGGTCCTTCGGTAATTGACCCCTCTCAAAATCTTCTGGAATCAAGGGGTAATTTGCTGCCTTCAATCCGTACTGCATTGCTAAGTACAGACTGGTTGGCGTCTTTCCTACTCGGGAGATGCCAACTAAAATGACATCTGCTTCAGCTAAGTTTTGATTGGACTGGCCATCATCATGAGCTAAAGAGAAATTGATTGCCTCAATCCGATTTTTATAAGCCTCGGTATCTGCATTGTGGTGTAGGCGGTTCATAGCATGGGTAGATTTCATGCCTAGGGCAGTCTCAAGGGGCGCCACAAAGGTTTGGAACATATCCAAGATTAAGCCATTCGCCTTAGTCACGATGGCATTGAGCTCAGGATTGACTAAAGTAGTGAAAACAATGGGCTGTACCCCATATTTCTGGTGGGCCTGGTTAATGTTGCTGACCGCTTCGTGGGCCTTATCGACACTATCTACAAAAGGGATGCGAATGCGCTTAAAACTGGCCTCAAATTGAGCCAAAATCGATTGGCTGAAGTTATCGGCAGTGATGCCGGTTCCGTCAGAAACAATGAAAACAATACGGGTTTCGGTAGACATGGATTTGGCCTAAAAGTCAGGGTCAGCACTACAATAAGAAGTTATAGAAGTATGCCCCATTTTGAGTGGCCGCTTGACCAGTTTCCTTATCTTTTGAGAGTATTTTATGTCCAACCAACAGCAACAAAATAGTAGTTTGGCAGATGCCTATGTTTTACCTTTTGAGCAACTCCGCATGACTGATGTCGAATCCGTCGGTGGTAAAAATGCCTCTCTAGGAGAAATGATTTCTCAGTTGGCTTCCACGGGAGTTCGTGTACCAACTGGTTTTGCCACTACTGCACTGGCATTTCGTGACTTTTTGAATCACAACAATCTCACTGAGCGTATTCAACAGCGTTTGGAAGGTTTGAACATTGATGATGTGCGTGCATTAGCGCAGGCTGGTGCTGAGATTCGTCAGTGGATTGAAACCGCACCATTTCAAGCTAAGCTTGAAGAAGAAATTCGAAGAGCATTTGCAGTGTTGGATGATTCCGGCAAAGGTTCTTTTGCGGTGCGTTCATCTGCAACCGCTGAAGATCTGCCAGATGCTTCATTTGCTGGTCAGCAAGAGACTTTCTTAAATGTTGAGGGCATCGATGATGTGCTCAAGAAGATTCGTGAAGTCTTTGCTTCTCTTTATAACGACCGGGCTATCTCTTATCGCGTTCACAAGGGCTTTGCCCATGCTGAAGTAGCCTTATCGGCTGGTATTCAACGAATGGTGCGCTCAGATTTGGGGGCGGCCGGCGTCATGTTTACTTTGGATACGGAATCAGGCTTTGAGGATGTCGTATTTATTACCTCTAGCTATGGCTTGGGTGAGACGGTGGTGCAGGGCGCAGTAAACCCGGATGAGTTCTATGTGTTTAAGACCACATTAGCGCAAGACAAAAAAGCGATTATTCGTCGCTCTTTGGGTTCTAAATTGATTCAGATGCAATTTGCGCCAAAAGGCTCTGCTGAAAAAGTGCAGACTGTTGACGTTATTCCTGAAAAGCGTAATCGCTTTTCGCTGGAAGATGCAGATATTACTGAATTGGCAAAATATGCTGTCATTATCGAAAAACACTACGGTCGTCCAATGGATATCGAGTGGGGTAAAGATGGCCAAGATGGTCGCATCTATATTCTCCAGGCTCGTCCTGAAACAGTAAAGAGCCAAGCGGCCGGCCAAGTAGAGATGCGTTACAAGCTCAAAGGTAGTTCTAAGGTATTGGCTCATGGCCGTGCGATTGGTCAAAAAATTGGTGCTGGCCCCGTCAGAATTATTCGTGACCCAAGCGAGATGGATCGTGTCCAACCAGGTGATGTATTGGTGGCAGATATGACCGACCCAAACTGGGAACCAGTAATGAAGCGTGCTTCTGCCATTGTGACTAACCGTGGTGGACGTACTTGCCACGCAGCAATTATTGCCCGCGAGTTGGGTGTGCCTGCAGTAGTGGGTTGCGGTGATGCTACTGAACACTTGCAAGACGGCATGATGGTGACAGTTTCTTGTGCCGAGGGAGATGAAGGTCACATCTATGATGGGCTAATCGAAACTGAAGTAACTGAAGTGTCTCGTGGTGTATTGCCAGAGATTCCGGTGAAGATCACCATGAATATTGGTAATCCTCAATTGGCATTTGATTTCTGCCAGATTCCAAATGCCGGAGTAGGCCTTGCGCGCCTGGAATTTATTATCAATAACTATATCGGTGTTCATCCACGCGCAGTATTAGAGTACCCCAATGTTGATCCAGACCTCAAGCGTGCGGTTGAGAGTGTTGCTCGTGGCTATGCAAGTCCACGCCAGTTCTACGAAGACAAATTGGTTGAGGGCGTGGCTACGATTGCAGCCGCTTTTTATCCAAAACCTGTCATCGTGCGTTTATCTGATTTCAAATCCAATGAATACAAAAAACTCATTGGCGGATCCCGTTACGAACCCGATGAAGAAAACCCGATGCTGGGCTTCCGCGGTGCTTCACGTTATGTATCAGCAGATTTCGGCGAGGCCTTTGCGCTTGAATGTGCGGCGATGAAGCGTGTACGTGAAGATATGGGCCTCGATAATGTTGAAATCATGGTTCCTTTTGTGCGTACTATCAATCAGGCTAAACGCGTAATTGAAATGATGGAGAAGTTTGGCCTGAAGCGTGGTGTGAATGGTTTACGTCTTATCATGATGTGTGAGATTCCATCGAATGCCATTTTGGCAGATCAATTCCTTGAGCACTTCGATGGATTCTCAATCGGATCAAACGACATGACTCAATTAACGTTGGGATTAGATCGTGACTCTGGTATGGAATTACTGGCAATTGACTTTGATGAGCGAGATCCGGCAGTGGAGTTTATGATTGCCCGATCTATTGAGGCTTGCCTCAAACAAAACAAATATGTGGGTATTTGCGGTCAAGGTCCATCAGATCATCCAGACTTTGCGCGTTGGTTAGTTGAGAAAGGCATTACTTCAATCTCACTGAACCCAGATAGCGTAGTAGAGACTTGGGAAATGTTGGGTAAGAGTTTAAAAGCCTAAATTACTGATGAAGGAGATTAAAAAAGCCTAGATTGAATCTAGGCTTTTTCTTTTAAGCCATCTCCGCATCTATTTTTAGAAGTACTAGGCGTTTAAGTCGCCTCTAGCAATGCGCCCTTTTTGAACTTCCCATTCACGCTCTTTGGTTGCGGCGCGTTTGTCATGCTGTTTTTTACCTCTTGCCAGGCCAATCTCACACTTCACATTCCCCTTAGAGAAATGGAGATTTAGTGGCACTAGGGTATAGCCCTTTTGCTCAACCTTGCCAATGAGCTTACGGATCTCTATTGCGTTTAAGAGCAGTTTTCTAGTGCGGGTGCTATCTGGAACAATATGGGTAGATGCTGAAAGCAGGGGAGTAATGTGGCAGCCGATGAGGAAAAGCTCCGCCTTGCGAATGACAACATACGCTTCTTTGACGTGCACACGACCGGCGCGGATGGCTTTGACTTCCCAGCCTTCCAGCACTAGTCCGGCCTCGAAGCGCTCTTCGACGAAATAATCGAAGAAGGCTTTTTTGTTATCGACGATACTCATATTTATTTAGCTTCCAAGATCAATTATGGCAGACGTCTTCAAGACCGTTTTAATTAGTCAATCAGCCGACCGCATGTATGGTTTAGTAACTGACGTGGCACGATATCCCGAGTTTTTACCTTGGTGTGGCGGGGTGGAAATTTTTGAGCAGACCGAGACTGTCCTGGATGCCAAAATTAATATCCATTTCAAGGGCATTACCCAATATTTCCACACCCGAAATGTGAATCATCGCCCCGAAACCATTGATATGGTCTTTGTGGATGGCCCGTTTAAGCATTTTTCAGGGCAATGGAACTTTATTCCTTTAAGGGAAGATGCTTGCAAAGTCGAATTTAAGCTCCATTGGGAGTTTAAGAGCGTCGTTCTCGATAAGATTATTGGCCCCGTATTCAGCCATATTGCTGGGACCTTTGTGGATTGCTTTGTCAAGCGGGCTGAGCAGCTCTATGGCTAAACACACACTGGATCTCTTGTTGTGTGACGCCAGGTTAGGGGAACCGATTCTGAGTTCTTTGAAATTGGTCTTTCAAGATGAGGAGCCTGCAACTGTAGGTTTGGCTTTGATCAAAGCAGGGATCGCAACTAGCCAAAATGACCCTCTTTTAGCTAGAAAAGGCTGTTTTGGGGTTTTTGGTATACGTAAGGATTGGGATAGTCCTATTTACTCTGGAGACCGTTTAGAGCTTTATTCTCCCCTGCTCATTGACCCTAAGACTGTGCGACGTAAAAAGGCCAACCAGAACCAAGATGCGAAATTCCAGGCTGCCGCAGCGAAAAGAAAGGCTAGGAGGCTATAATCTGTTTTTGTGACTAGGGGTTTTGCATGCGACTCATTCAAAAAGCACTTACTTTTGACGATGTGCTCCTCGTACCGGCCTATTCATCGGTACTCCCTCGAGATGCCAGCTTAGCAAGTAAGTTAACTCGAGATATTTCTCTCAATACACCACTCGTATCCGCAGCGATGGATACCGTCACCGAAGGTCGTTTGGCAATTGCCATGGCCAGCGAAGGTGGCATTGGCATTATTCATAAGAACTTATTACCAGTAGAACAAGCGCGTGAAGTGGCCAAAGTCAAACGTTATGAATCTGGTGTTCTGCGTGATCCAATTACGATTGCCCCAGATGTTACGCTGCGCCAGGTGATTCAACTTTCTCGTGAACATGGCTTCTCAGGATTCCCCGTATTAGTTGGAAAAGAAGTCGTTGGAATTATTACGAACCGCGATTTGCGTTTCGAAGAAGATCTGGATGCTCAAGTAAAAACGAAGATGACACCTCGTGAGCGTTTGATTACCGTTAAAGAAGGTTGCTCATTAGAAGAGGCCAAGCGCTTGATGAGTCAACATCGTTTAGAGCGTGTACTCGTTGTCAATGATCGATTTGAGTTACGTGGTCTCATTACCGTTAAAGATATTCTGAAGGCTACTGAACATCCAAATGCTTGTAAAGACAGTGAAGGCAAGCTCCGCGTGGGTGCGGCAGTTGGTGTTGGTCCCGATAACGATGAGCGTATTGAGTTATTAGTTCGTGCTGGCGTCGATGTCATCGTGGTCGACACCGCGCATGGCCATAGTCAAGGCGTCTTAGATCGCGTTAAATGGGTCAAGAAAAATTATCCTCACATCCAAGTAATTGGCGGCAATATTGCTACTGGTGATGCTGCTAAAGCTTTAGCTGATCACGGTGCCGATGGTGTGAAGGTTGGTATTGGTCCAGGCTCTATTTGCACTACACGAATTGTGGCGGGGGTTGGTGTCCCGCAGATTACTGCAATCGTCAATGTAGCAACTGCACTGAAAGGCACAGGCATTCCACTGATTGCTGACGGTGGCGTGCGTTACTCAGGTGATATCGCTAAAGCGTTAGCGGCAGGCGCAAGTTCTGTGATGATGGGCGGCATGTTTGCTGGTACTGAAGAGGCTCCTGGTGAAGTATTCCTCTATCAGGGACGTTCTTATAAGAGTTACCGCGGCATGGGTTCTTTGGGCGCGATGGCTGATGGTTCTGCTGATCGTTATTTCCAAAGCGATATCGTTGCGAATGCTGAAAAACTAGTTCCCGAAGGGATTGAGGGCCAGGTTCCTTATAAAGGTAGTGTTCTTGCCATCTTGCATCAACTGACTGGCGGTATTCGTTCCTCCATGGGTTATCTCGGTTGCAAAACAATTGAAGAGCTACATGAAAAAGCCAATTTTGTGGAAATCACTTCTGCGGGCGTGCGCGAGTCACACGTTCATGATGTGAAGATCACTAAGGAATCACCGAACTACCATATTGATTAATAAGCAAACAATAGCTGAAATGAAGGCTGAATTGAAGACGGATTCTTTCGTGCACGACAAAATACTGATTCTCGACTTTGGTTCGCAAGTAACTCAATTAATTGCTAGGCGTGTGCGTGATTCCCAAGTGTATTCTGAGATCCATCCCTATGATTGCGATCCCGAATTCATTCGTCAATTTATTCAAGAGCAGGGTGGCAAAGGGATCATTCTTTCAGGTGGTCCAAGTTCAGTGACTGAAGACGGTAGTCCACGTGCTCCCCAAGTTGTTTTTGAATTAGGCGTTCCAGTGTTAGGTATTTGCTATGGCATGCAAACCATGGCTACCCAGTTGGGTGGCGCAGTAGCATCTGCAGAATCCTTGGGTAAAGCCCGTGAGTTTGGTTACTCAGAAGTGCGTGCTCATGGCCATACCAATCTTCTCAAGGGTATTCAGGATTTTTCTACTAGCGAAGGCCACGGCATTCTAAAGGTGTGGATGAGCCACGGTGATTCGGTAACATCCTTACCATCATCATTTAAATTAATGGCCTCTACAGATTCTTGTCCTATTGCTGGCATGGCGGATGAAGAGCGTCGTTTCTACGCGTTTCAGTTCCACCCAGAAGTAACTCATACATTACAAGGTGAGGCAATCTTAGAGCGCTTTGTTCATCAAATCTGTGGCTGTAAACCAGACTGGGTAATGGGCGACTACATTGCTGAAGCGGTTGAGCATATCCGTAAACAAGTAGGGGATGATGAAGTCATTCTTGGCTTGTCTGGTGGAGTTGACTCCAGTGTTGCAGCGGCACTCATTCATCGCGCCATTGGTGAACAGCTTACTTGTGTATTTGTTGACCATGGCCTACTTCGCTTAAATGAAGGCGATATGGTCATGGAGATGTTTGCCCGCAATCTCGGTGTCAAAGTGATTCGAGTCGATGCTAAAGAGAAATTTATGTCTGAGCTTGCAGGTGTTACAGACCCTGAAGCCAAGCGCAAAATTATTGGGAAAGAATTCGTAGAGATCTTTCAAAGCGAGTCGAGCAAGATTGAGAATGCGAAGTGGCTAGCGCAGGGAACTATCTATCCAGACGTGATTGAGTCAGCTGGTAAAGGAAAGAAGGGTGCGCATACCATCAAGAGTCATCATAATGTTGGTGGTTTGCCCGATGATATGCATCTCAAACTCCTTGAGCCCTTGCGTGAATTGTTTAAAGATGAAGTGCGTGAACTTGGAGTTGCTTTAGGACTGCCAAGGGAGATGGTCTATCGCCATCCATTCCCAGGACCTGGTTTAGGAGTTCGTATTTTGGGTGAGGTGAAGGCGGAGTTTGCTAGCCTGCTGCAACGTGCTGATGCCATCTTCATCGAAGAATTACGAAATACTATTGATGAGACAAGCCAGAAGTCTTGGTATGACCTCACAAGTCAAGCTTTTGCAGTGTTCTTGCCGGTGAAGTCTGTTGGCGTGATGGGAGACGGCAGAACTTATGAGTACGTTGTGGCACTCCGAGCAGTGCAGACACAAGACTTTATGACAGCACACTGGGCGCATTTGCCACATGAGTTACTGGGTAAAGTGTCGAACCGCATCATCAATGAAGTGCGCGGTATCAATCGGGTTGTTTATGACATCAGCGGCAAACCGCCAGCCACGATTGAGTGGGAATAAAAACCTAGTCGATTGCTGTAGATGAGTGACTTACGACAAGCCGCCCTTGAAATACTGTTAATTGCAGATCCCAAGACGAAGGTCGAGCAGCTCAATCAATTATTTGATGATCAGCGTGATGGGCGTCTTAGCCTAGATCCTGCTGCGCGTTTGAATTCAGAGGGTCGGCAGCTTCCCGGCCGACCCCAGCGACCAGAATTAGTCCCGCCGTTAACGGTTCCTAAAAGAGCAATGCACACTGTCGAAGGTAGACATTCTTTACTGCATTCCTTGGCCCATATTGAATTTAACGCCATGAATCTTGCCTTAGATGCCATCTGGCGATTTGCCGATATGCCTGCGCAATACTATGTAGATTGGTTAAATGTGGCCAAAGAAGAGGCTTATCATTTCAGCTTAATTGAAGCGCACTTGCAATCCCTTGGTTTAGCCTATGGCGATTTTCCTGCTCACAATAGTTTGTGGGAGATGGTGGAGAGAACCTCAGATGCAGTCATTGCTAGAATGGCACTGGTGCCCAGAACAATGGAGGCTCGTGGATTAGATGCAGTCCCAGCCATTCGCGATCGATTTAAGCAGGTAAAAGACGATAGGGTCGTGGAAATATTAGAGATTATCCTCAGGGATGAGGTTGGGCATGTATTGATTGGCAATCAGTGGTTTAATTTCTTATGCACCAAGGAAAACCTATCACCAATAAAGGCATATCAAGATTTAGTAAAACAGTACTGTGCTCCCGTATTAAGAGGACCATTTAATCTACAGGCAAGAGAGCAGGCTGGTTTTACATCAGAGGAGCTTGACCTTCTCGGTCAATAATGCCTTTTAGAAAGTGATTCTGTGATGACCTTACTTTTGAAAACGACTTATCTGCGTAGAGTACTTTTATTAGTCCTAACCGGATTATTGGGGGCTTGTATATCTTCTCAACCCTATCCATCTGGAAGCGTATTGCCACAGCCTGAAGTCCCCCCTAAAGTAAGACCTCCTCAAGTAGGACAACAGTGGGTTTATAACGTTCGTAATGTCTTCAATCAGAATCTGGTAGATGTGATTACCGAGACGATTGTTTCTGTAGACAAAGAGGTTCGCATTCAGCGTAGCGGCGTTAAAGCCGGCCCACTTCCTGATGAAATTCAATCTCCATGGGGTTTTGTTGTTCAGGATCCGCATTGGAATCCTCCTCAGGTATTTCAGCAGGCATTGCCAATATGGCCAGAGCAATTAGTTCCAAAATGGTCTGGTTTTTATCGAACTCGATATCAGGTGCCTGGTTATCCAGATTCTAGTTATTACTGGGGGCTCAATATCAGCGCTCTTCAATGGGAGGGAATTACAGTCCCTGCAGGACAGTTTTCAACTATCCATTATCAAAATGAGGCACCCTATTTTGAAAGTAATGACCTTTTTAGAGTAGCGAATGATCGTCAAGAGGATGTTTGGCTAGCTCCAGAAATTGGTCGGTGGGTTATACGGAGGAGTTATGGCCGATATTTAACCAGTGGTGTCTTTTGGGTGAATGCCTATTGGGAAGACTATCTGCAGTGGGACCTTGTCGCCTGGAAGTAAGCAAAGCGCTTAAAATGGGTGTATTGCTATGTATACCGTTAAAGAACTTTTCCCAACCCTTCAAGGTGAAGGTGCTCACTCTGGGCGTGCTGCCATATTTTGCCGTTTTGCAGGTTGTAATTTATGGAGCGGCCGTGAAGAGGATCGAGCGACTGCCGTTTGCAAATTCTGCGATACCGACTTTGTAGGTAGTGATGGTCTTGGCGGCGGCAAGTTTGAGAATGCCAAAGATTTGGCTGAGGCAATAGAGACTTCTTGGAGAAGTACTTCGGCAGGACCACAGCAACGTTATGTTGTTTTCACTGGCGGCGAACCACTTTTACAATTGGATGAGGATCTGATTGCAGCCCTCCATCAAAAAGGTTTTGAAGTGGCCATTGAAACCAATGGCACAATTAAAGTTCCTGCCGGCATTGATTGGGTCTGTGTTAGCCCCAAAGCTGGTGCAGAATTGATTGTGCTGCAAGCAAATGAATTGAAGTTGGTTATTCCACAACTTGGACAAGATCCCCTGGAGAAATTATTGGCTCGCTTTGAGAAGATGGATTATCGAAACCGTTTCTTACAGCCCATGGATGGACCGAATTTGATCAGCAATACCGAATTAGCGGTAAGCCTTTGCCAGAAACGCCCACTTTGGAGGTTAAGCCTTCAATCTCATAAACTCATCGGTATACGCTAAGGTGTTCGATAATCTGGCTAAGGCTAGCAAGGCCATTAATTAAGTGCTGAATGAAAAGTAAACAAACTGCAATTTCTATTACCCGTCGTCTTGAATTTGATTCAGGACACCGCATTCCGAATCACGATGGGCAATGCCGGCATCTTCACGGGCATCGATATGCTATCGAAGTCACTTTGACTGGTGAGGTTATTGAGCAACCTGGTCAGGCTGATGATGGCATGGTCCTTGATTTTGGGGATATCAAACGCCTTACCAATCAATATGTGGTTGATCTTTGGGACCATGCATTTTTGGTTGCCAAAGAAGATGAAGGGCTCGTTGCGTTTTTAGCAAGCTTGCCCAATCACAAAACAGTAGTTATGGAGCATGTGCCTACCGTAGAAAATCTTGCGAATGCTGCCTTTACTATTTTGCAGCCGGTATTTAGTCAGGCCTTTGGTGGTCGACTCGAACTCTCCTCTCTGCGCTTATACGAAACCCCAAATTGCTGGGCTGATGTTCATCATTCCTAAATGAATCCAATCGAGCTTGATCGCCAGTTTATGCAGCAAGCTTTAGAGCAAGCTCAGTTGGCTGCTCTTGCTGGTGAAGTTCCTGTCGGCGCTGTGCTGGTCCGCGATGGTCAAGTGATCTCGAGGGCATTTAATAAGCCGATTACAGATCATGATCCTAGTGCGCATGCTGAAATGTTGGCATTAAGACAGGCAGCCTTGGCAGCTGAAAATTACCGCTTGCCAGGTGCCACTTTGTACGTAACCCTGGAGCCGTGCACGATGTGTGCCGGTGCAATCTTGCATGCTAGGCTTGATCGCATTGTTTATGGGGCTAGCGATCCAAAAACAGGTGCTGCAGGTAGTGTTTTAGATGTATTCTCTTCTGAACAAATCAATCATCAAACCAGTGTGGAGGGCGGAGTGATGGGCGAGGAATGCGGTCAATTACTACGAGACTTTTTTAAGGAGCGGCGTTGAAATCGATTCACCTCATGGCTCCGTCTGGAGCAAGCCTGGATGATAAAAGTCCATTAGCTGGAATCGCATGGTTAAAGAGCAAGGGGATTACTGTTGAGAATCCTGAATGCGTACATCGTGTTCATGAGCGTTTTTCTGGATCCGATAACGAGCGTTTAAATGAATTAAATCAGTTAGCTACCCTCGACCCCCAGAATGTGGTGATGGCCATGCGTGGTGGGTATGGCTTGCATCGCTTACTCCCTGACATTCATTGGTCAGCAATTGCAAAGGCCGTGAACAATGGTTTACAAATTTGTGGTCACAGTGACTTCACAGTATTCCAGCTAGGCTTATTGGCAAAGACGGGGGCGATCAGTTTATCCGGCCCAATGTTGAATTATGATTTTGGAAAGCTGGATGAAAGCGGTAAGTCGATTCCTCCTGATGAATTTATGTGGCAGCAGTTTCAAGCTGCAGTAAAAGAACGAAAACTGAATTGTAGTGTTTCTGCTACCCAATCTTTTTTAGGGAAGGCAGTAAACAATTCTCTATCAGGAATGTTATGGGGCGGTAACTTAACCATCCTGGCTGGTTTAGTGGGAACACCTTATTTGCCATCAGCGCAACAGACTAAGAATGGCATCTTATTTCTGGAGGATGTCAACGAGCATCCTTATCGGGTAGAGAGAATGTTGATGCAATTGTTTGAGGCAGGAGTGCTTTCAAATCAGTCCGCTATCTTATTGGGTAGCTTTTCTGCGTATCGTCTTTACGATCATGACAAAGGATATTCTTTAGAGAGCGCAATTGAAGCAATTCATAAACGCTTACCAGAATCCATTCCTATTTTGACTGACTTGCCTTTTGGTCATCAGTCTAATAAGCTTACGCTACCGGTTGGCGCTCAAGCCAGCTTAGACTATAGTGCAGCGGGATTCACTCTTAAAGCGAACTGGTAGGGTAGTGCTTGAAAATTACTTTCTTCCGAATTCTGTTCTGTTTGCTTTCTTTTGGAGAGATAGGTACTGCAATGGCTATTGAGGAACCTAAATATGTTGTCCTTGAAAAAACACCGCCATTTGAGCTAAGGTCTTATGCCCCAATGATTTTGGCAGAAGTGCAGGTTGAGGGGGGTTTAGACGAAGCATCGAGCCAAGGTTTCCGGCTCATTGCAGCCTATATTTTTGGGCAAAATCAGCCTAATGAAAAAATTTCGATGACTACTCCCGTGGTCGTAGAAGAGCAGCCTGCAAAGGGCGCCAAGATCGCAATGACTACCCCGGTCAACATTGAATCCAATGCCGGAAAATGGACAGTATCTTTTGTGATGCCTGCAGAATACTCTATGGAGAGCCTCCCTAAACCCCTGAATTCCAAAGTACTACTGCGGCAAATTCCAGCTGTGAAGCGCGCAGTGATTGGCTTTTCTGGTTTTTATAATGAGAATAAGGTCGCGGAAAGAACTCTCGAGTTAGAGGAGTGGATGAAGACTAAAAATCTGCAGGCGGCTAGTGTTCCCAAATTTGCTCGTTATAACCCGCCTTGGACGCTACCTTTTATGCGCCGTAATGAAATCATGATTGATGTTCGCGACTAGTGATATCCGAGGTTTACTGCTTAAGCCTCAAAACTCTTCAGTACGAATTTAGCACCACTATCTACACCTAAAGCTTTAATTAGAATCGGCAATGCTTGTAGCAAATTTGCTTCAAGAGTCCACGGTGGATTGATGATGAACATGCCACTCGCTTGCAGGCGACGTTCCCCGGGTGCATTTTCCACCCGCAATTCTGTATGAAGCCATGAGCGCTTGTGATGTGTAGCAATCTTTTTCATACGATCAGGTAGGGCAGCCGCCTCTCTTCTAGAAAGCCCGGGATACCAAATGGCGTAGCAGCCGGTAGCAAAGCGCTGGAGCGCTTCCTCCATCGCTGTTTCAAGATGGCGGTAATCTTGTTTGTCTTCGTAAGAAGGATCAATTAATACTAAGCCGCGCCTGCTAGGGGGCGGAAGCAAGCCCTTCAGTCTTGAAAAACTATCTTCGGCATAAACATCAATCTGTTTGGATTGCTTGAGTTGGTTAATATTGTGACGCAATATATCAATCTCTTTGGGGTGAAGTTCAAACAGCTTCAATCTATCTTGTGGCCTCAATAGATTTGCCAAGATAAAAGGTGAGCCTGGATAGAGGGCTAGTTCTTCTTGGGTATTTTCTGATTGAATGATCTCTAGATAGTGCTGAATACTTTCTGGGATAGGATTTCCTGCTTCAATATATTTGAGTAGACGAACTATTCCGCCCTCAGCTTCTTTACTAATTGCTGCAAAACCATCCTTTAGGCTATAAATTCCTGCTCCAGCATGCGTATCAACAATCGTCAGAGCACCCGGCTTCTCTTGGAGATATTCAACTAAATGAATCAGGATTAAGTGCTTCAGAATGTCTGCATGACTGCCCGCATGAAATGCGTGTCGGTAACTAAACATGGTCCATTAGTCCGACTTAGTGAGTGATTGGGTGAACTGGGCTTTGATAAACACAGTAAGCGTCACAAGCAGGATGGCTATGGATATATATTGCAATGGCAGGTTTAATTCATGATCCATGATTTGGGTCAGATGAGCGTAGACAGCGCAGACGCCCCCAAGAGCTATAAATCTTAGCCACAGGCTTTTAATGGCAAGATATTTTTCTGGGATGCCATTGGCCAAAATAGCCCCCAACATTCCACACCACAGCCCAAATCCAGCGCCTCCGAGCACATCGGTTAACCAGTGCGCTCCAAAAGCACTTCGTGAGAGGCCGACCAAGGCTGCCGCCACAAAAAGAAGCAGCATCAGTCCGCGCTTTTCTTTATCGGTCGAAAAATACAGGGCACTAGCAATAGCAAAAGCCGTTAAGGTGTGACCAGATGGAAAAGCCTTATGTAGCAAGGGCTCACCAATGCGGTAAAAACTACCTTCAGTTAACACGCTAGCGGGCCTAGGTAAATCAAAGAGGGCCTTTAAAGAACTGCTGGCAATTGCGGAGATTACCCCTGCAAAAATCCCGGCGCTCAATAAGCGGGGCGCTAAGAGGATGAGTGGAAATGCAATCGCAAATACTCCCCAGCCATTACCTAGGAAGGTAAGCCATACCCAAACGGTGTCTGGTAATAATGAGGTAATTCGATTGATGAATAGAAAACTACTAGTTTGCAGTTCACCTGAATATATCGCGAAGGCAAGTGCCAATGGAGCAAGCGGAATAAACCAGGCAAAAGTAGAAATTGCTTTTTTGCCCATTCTGATTAGCGACCCTTCGCCTTGTCAGCGTCTTGCAGTTGAATTTGTACTTTGTCTAACACTTGAGCAACAGTAATCGCTTGCATACAGACATTGTCCTGACAGGGAGTCTTGCGATGGTTGGCCGCACTGACACATGGAGAACAAGCCAGATTGGCGGTGATCGCAATTGAATTACCGATTGAGCCATATAAAGCGGGAGTTTCTGGTCCAAACAGCACTACTGTTCTGAGGGGCGTTACAGCGGAGAAGTGACCTGGACCGGAGTCATTGGTCACCATGACATCTGACAGGGTGTAGAGCGGGGGCAGTTCCGCAAAAGTGACTTGGCCTGCAAAATTCAGCGCATTCTTGACATTGGCGACTACACGTACTTTTTCTACATAAGCAAGCTCTGCAGGCGATCCTGTTATCAAAATCAGGTCATGAGGATATTGCGTATTGACCGATTGGATTAATTCAGAAAAGCGTTGCTGAGCCCAGCGCCGCTGCGGTAATAAGTCACTCGCATTGGGATTAATCAGAATTAAGCGCTGCTTGCCATGCACATATTCAATCCCTGCTTCACTTGCTTGCTTCTCAATACGTTCACGCACTTTCTCAAGTACTGCCGGATTAATGATGGCTTGCTCTAAACGCACTTCAGAATCGGAAATATGAATCTTGCTAAAGGGTACTTCAATCTCTTTGGCAAAAGCCGCATGAATTAAAGAAAGAAAGTTTTTAGTAATGTGGATATGGGGGTTGTAGTGGACTTTGCGAGTCAGCATGAAGCCGCGCCATAAGCCTTCACCATGAAAGATGTGATAACCCACACGACGACGGGCGCCGCACAAACCGGTTAGTAATGCCGTGAAGCGTGAGAAAAGCTCTAAATCAATGACGGTATCAATATGATGACGACGCGCAAGCCATAAGAAACGCAAGGTATCTTTGATTAAACCGCCCAAGCTAGAAGAATCAATAGTGAATATATTTTCTGGCTTAACAGTATTCAATAAAGTGAGGCTGGCACGGTTGCTCTTAAAAATTAAGAAGTAGAGTTCCGCACCACGGGCTTGTGCATTACGCATTGCAGGGTCTACCAAGATTGCGCTACCCATTTCGGAGAGTTCAATAAAGAGAAGTTTCTTTGGGGTCTCGGGACCGCGAGTGAAAAGATTTTTCACGCTATCAATGAGTGCCACCAATGGGCTAGCGACTGCACAGAGTGGGACGCCTACCCAATGATCAATTGCACGCATAGTGTTGACGCTAATAGCCATAGTTTCGCTCTGAAAGAATTATTTTCGTTTTAATAAAAAGTACGCACCAGGCAATACCGATATAACAGTGAGCGCACCATAGCTAATAGAGGCTAAGACAGTGAGGGAGGGATTTACTCCCCACAATGCCAATACTGATGAGAGTGTGGCTTCACGTAATCCCCAGCCCGATATGCTGATAGGTAGCATCAGCAATAAGCTGAGGGCAGGTAAACCAATCATTAAGCTTTCAATCGGCGCATCCACTCCATAGGCTTTTAGGCAAAACAAGAGTGTAAGGATAGTTAGAAAGTGAATACCAATTGCCAATACGGCTTGCGCAAGATTAGCAGGCCAAGAAAATGCTAGCCGAATACCCGGCATTGCATTGTTCATTTGTAGGCGATCCAATAATTTTTGTAATAGTTGACGGCTTGGAGCCCATGCCAATATGACGGAAATAATGAGCCCTACCAGAATCATGATGCCTAGAACGGCATAACCCAGATCTTGACCCCAGGCAGCAAGCGTTACACCACCCAATACCAAACCAATACCACCTAATAAATTATTCCCAGCAAGCCCTAATAAGCGGTCTACCAAAACCATTGCAAAACTTAAGCGCAGTTTGGGAGTGGCATGCCCAAGATCTACTGAGTGATGCAACTCTTGATCCAGCTCTTTGGGGTCGCTCAAATTTCCTGCATTGGTTAGGTGAGTAGCCGTAATAGCGCGGTAACTATCTCCACCTAGAGTGCTTGGTAGACCTTGATTAATTAATCCGCCAGCAAAGTAGAGTCCAATGTAGGAGTGAATGCGGCGCGGAAAACCTACTGCTTGCATAAACAATCCCCAGCGATAGCCACCGCAAACAAAGGCGGTCATCATGCAGGCTAGGGCGGCTAAGAACCAAAGTGGCTCCATTTTGATTTCGGAATCCAGTAGGGTGTGCCAATCAATTCCGCTTGTCGCTTTCCAGAGAAGTGCGACAGAAAGCAAAATACGAATAGTGGGCCACGTACGCTTCAGAATTGATTTCCACCCAGACGGGGTTTTAGCAGTAGCTTGGGGTTGTGAACTCATAGGCGTAAGGATAATGCCTTGGGCACCTCAGGTCTTGAATTTGGGTGAATTACTCTACTGCAGCTGGGCCTTGCCAATTACTACAAAGGCTAAAGTCAAATTTTGATAAAACTTGGCCAAATCGCTGTACTTCTAGGGTATCAAGGGCTTCGCAGCGTTCGAAAGCCGACTTAGTACCAATCGGTGCCAGGAAAGCCATTCCAGACCAGTTGATGAGCAGAATATTTGCCCCAGGCGGGAGCTGTCCAAACCAGAGGTCAAACTGATCTTTTCTTTGGTCTAGTACGAACACGGGAATGGGTTTTGCATACCAAGCGGCTCGACTAGCCAGAGTCCAATTTTGCACAGCGATGCCATCTGCTTTAGTCGCTTGCGTTAGTGCAGCGGCTTTTTGACCTGCTATTTTCCAGCCATACAGATCTGCGATCGGATTTGATTTGATCAATGCACTACTAATGCCGCCCGATAGAACAAACCCAAAACCAATACAACACAGAGCAATTTGGAAAATGAAGAGCGCACGAATAATGGCACGATGTTGTGTAGACCACGCCTTTGCTAAACCAATGCCCGCAAACGGGGCCAAACAAAACCATGCAGGAGTTGTCCAGTGGGGTAATCCACCACCGCCAGATAAGCTTGCAAAAATCATGAAAGGAATGAAGAAGAATCCAAGCAATGCAAGCAAGGAAAGTTTCGTTGTATGCATGCAGGTTCTCAAAAAGAGATACGTTCCCATGATCAGCAGAGGACCAAAGACCACAATTTGTAATCCTAAGAATGATCCTAATCTACGCCATAACCACTCACCGCCACCACCATGGGCAATTTGATATTTAAATGAAATCCAGTCATTCACCCAGTTCCAATAAAGAACAGGGGTAATAAAGAGCAGTGCAATCAATGCTGCCATCCAAAAACCTACTTTGGTAATCCATGGTTTTCTGCGGGCACTGAAAAACACTAGCAACAAAGCCAATGCAGTAAATACAGCGGTGTACTTACTTAATCCAGCCAGACCTAGTAAGACACCCATCAAAATCCAATCGCCAATACTGAAACGATCTTGGATTAACCAACGCAGTGCCATCAAGATAATCCCAAGACTTAAGGGGGTCAGTAGTGTGTCAGGCAATAAGCCAATGGCTAAAACATGGGGCATAGGTGCTGTAATGATGGCTAAGACCGCCATCAGTCCGCAAGAGTTTGCCGAAGGTAGTGAACTGGTCAGGTAGCCTGAATTACGCCCTTGAATGAAGTGGTGAATCTCCAGTGTTACTTGATAAACCAAGATGCAGGAAACAATCCAAAGAAGCTCTGGAATAATGCGAATGAGGCCTTCTGAAGAAGTAAGCGCAACAAGAGGCCACTGAATCCAGCCAACTAAAGGTGGATGATCAAAATAGCTCCACGCTAAGTGTTGGGCATACAGCGCGTAGTGGGCTTCATCTACCGAAAATTCAATCGAGAACCCCAGTGCAAAATGCACAATGGCTGCTATGCAAATGCAGATTACTGCCCAGCCTGATGGTGAATATTGGCGCATGTTCCGATTTTAGACTCACTCGGGCAATTCTTTGGGACAATTAAGCTTATGTTGAAACGCATCTTAGGCCCCACCATTCTCTGCACAGTCTTCGCTTTGGCTGGATGTGCTGGTTTCGGTGGAGACTCTATTCAAAATGAGTCCGGGCAGGCCTTTAATGTTGACCAACTGCCAGCCCAAGATGAGCTTCCCAAATTTTCTGCCGAGACTGCTCGTGATGGCATGCCTAATGGCTGGAATTTTTATCGTATAGCACCTTATAAAAAGAATACGGTGTATCGCCTAGAAAACTACCAAGGTAAAACCGTTCTAAGCGCGAATTCCAAAACATCTGCTTCTGGTTTGGCAGTGAAATTGCGTCCACGCCAGGCTAATAATTTGTGGCTACAGTGGGAGTGGAAAGCGCTGAGAGCGATGCCTGAGGCGGATAATGCTGAGCGCTATCACGATGATGCGCCATTAAGAATCCTAGTCGCCTTTGATGGCAATAAATCGAAATTGCCTTTAAAAGAGAAGATGACTTTTGAGATGGCTAGTCTTATTAGCGGTCAAGAAATGCCTTATGCCACCATCATGTATATCTGGTCGGGTAAATCTCCTGTAGAGACCATCATCACCAATGCCCATACCTCGCGAATCAAAATGATTGTGGTTGATTCTGGCTGGGAAAATTTGGGACAGTGGCATAAACATCAGCGCAATTTAGAAGCTGATTACAAGCTTGCTTATGGTGAGGCGCCGGGTGAAGTGATTGGGATTGCTTTGCTAACCGATACAGACAACACTAAATCAGAAACGCGCGCCTTCTATGGCGATATTGAATTGGTTCGCAAGAGTCAAAAATAGTTCTTCTCAATAGTTTTTAGCGCTGAGAAGGGCGCCAGCGTTTCAGTAACAGCGCATTACTGAGTACGCAAAAGCTAGAAAGAGCCATCGCGCTACCGGCAAGCATTGGGGAGAGATAGCCAAATGCTGCTAAAGGTATTCCGGTTGAGTTAAAGATAAAAGCCCAGAATAAATTTTGCCGAATTTTTTTCCAAGTTCGATTAGAGATATCAATGGCATCGGCAACTAAGGTCGGATCTCCTCGCATCAAGGTGATGCCAGCGGCTTGCATCGCCACATCTGTTCCAGTGGACATGGCCATCCCAACATCAGCAACCGCTAGAGCGGGCGCATCATTGACGCCATCGCCTACCATCGCAACCCATTGACGTTGATGACCATTTCCGATGGACTGCAGTTTGCGAATGATGTTGGCTTTATTGTCTGGCATGATTTGTGCAAAAACTTCATCAATACCAATAGAGTTACCAACACGAGTCGCGGCCGCGATGTTATCTCCTGAAAGCATCACAGTACGAATATGGAGTTTATGCAAGGAAGTAATCGCTTGAAGTGCATTGCTCTTGAGCTCATCGCCAAATGCAATGATGGCAATCGGGGAAGCTGCGTCGGTATTCATTAATACAGAAACTGTTTGACCCGCATCAAAACAGGCTTGTGCTTTTTGAAGTATCTCTGCTTGATGGGTGTTGGTGTCTAGAGATGCAAGGCTTTGTAAGCAGAGTTTTTGATTCAGCCACGGGCCAGAGCTGGGTTTCCCGCTAATGCCAATCCCAGGAAGTGCCTTACTCTCAGAAGGTGGAATGGGGGTAAGACCTTTTTCCTTGGCTGCATCAAGTAAAGCTTTGGCTAAAGGATGTTCGCTACCCAATTGCAAGCCAGCCGCAGTAGCCAGAATCGCATCTTCATTAACTGAGTTTGTAAAACGAATTAAATTTAAAAGACGGGGCTTGCCAATGGTCAGCGTTCCAGTTTTGTCAAAAGCCACAATCTTGAGACGGTGTGCTAACTCCAGCACTTGGGGGTCTTTAATCAGAATTCCAAAGCGTGCGGCCACACCAGTTCCCGCCATGATGGCAGCTGGAGTGGCTAAACCGAGAGCGCAGGGGCAGGCAATGACCAATACAGATACTGCTCTCAATATGGCAATAGAAGCGGAGTCTAAATAAAACCAATTCGCAAATCCAGTAATGATTGCAATCACGATCACAGTCGGCACAAAGATCGCGCTGACTTGATCCACTAATTTTTGAATGGGGGCTTTCTGGGTTTGCGCATCTTCTACTAATGTGATGATTTTCGACAAGACACTTTCTACACCAACAGCCTTAGCCTCTATCACCAAAACGCCTTCGCCATTCAGAGAGCCGCCAATAACGGTTGCACCTAGGGCTTTCTTGACAGGGGCGCTTTCTCCAGTCAGCAGGGATTCATCAACGTGACTGTTGCCCAAGAGAATCACGCCATCCACAGGAATGCGCTCCCCTGGCAGCACTAATACTCGGTCTCTCGGGAACACTTGATCTAATGGCAGGTCACGATATTGATCTAAAAGAGATCCTTCGGTAATAACAATATTGGGGTCAAGTACCTTCGCATGTTCTGGCCACAGTTTTTGCAATGCTCTAATGGCTTCACTGGTTTGTTGTTTTGCTCTTGCCTCTAACCACTTACCTAAAAGCACCATAGAGATAATGACAGCTGAGCCCTCAAAATAGAGTTCATGAATTGGATGTGATGAAAACAGCATTTGATATACGCTTAAGCCATAGGCGGCACTCGTCCCAAGTGCGACAAGTAAATCCATATTGCCAACCCCGGACATGAGTGCTTTAAAGCCGGCCTTATAAAAACGCCAGCCTAAAAAGAATTGCACTGGACTTGCTAATAGCAGTTGCCACTCCGGCGATAGCGCCCAATGAATGCCAAATGGCATCAGAAACATGGGCAAAAAGAGTGGGGCCGATAAAGTAAAGCTGAGTAGAACTCGACCTAAACCATCCGCCCCCCAAAAAGATTTAGATGGATTTGGTTGAATATCGCCATGGGGGCTACTGATCTTCGCTACATAGCCAGTCTTTTTTACCAAAGCGATTAACTCATCGATGTTGGTCTCGGAATTGGTTTTTAGGCGTATCTTGGCCTGCTCAGTAGCTAAATTCACGGTTGCCGCCTCAACGCCTGGAATCTGATGTAGCGCTTTTTCTACCCGCCCAACACAGGAAGCGCAGGTCATTCCTCCAATATCCAGAGTAATAAATTTGGAATTCGTCTCTTTTGAGGCATTCATATAGAAGATAATCTACTGCATCCATACTCGATTGACTTTAAAAGGGCTGATATGTTGACTCTCAAAGTATCTGGAATGACCTGCGGTGGTTGCATTAATGCCGTTACTCGAGCTATTCAGGCGCAAGACCCTCAGGCAAAGGTGCAGGCCGATTTAGCGACACAAATCGTATCTCTGGAAACTTCTTTATCCGCTGCCCAAGCAAGTGAGCTCATCACAGATGCTGGCTTTCCAGTTTCTAGCTAAATTTCCCAATCCCTTTTAGGGGCTTCAACAGACTCTTGTGGGCTGCTTAAGCAATTTTTCGCTGGTAAGGTTAATCTAGCTGCTATTCAATCATAGCCATAAAAAGTAATCCCTTGTAAATGCTTGGGATTATTCGTCACAGGAGAAGGTAGTGTCAGTTACTGTAGAAGCCGTACAAAGTGCATTAAAAAGTTTGATTGATCCCAATACTAAGATCGACTTTGTAACGGCTAAAAATATTAAAAATTTACGCGTCGAAGATGGAAATGTTTCCTTAGATATTGTTTTGGGTTACCCCGCTAAAAGCCAGTTCGAATCCATCCGTAAATCAGTCATTAATGCTGTGCGTGAAATAGCTGGTGTAAAAAACGTGAGCATCAATGTCAGCAGTCAAGTAGTTGCGCACGCAGTTCAGCGTGGCGTGAAATTATTGCCGGGCGTAAAAAACATTATTGCTGTAGCTAGTGGCAAGGGTGGTGTTGGTAAGTCAACTACTGCGGTTAACTTAGCCCTAGCACTAGCAGCCGAAGGTGCACAAGTCGGAATTTTGGATGCGGACATTTATGGCCCAAGTCAGCCGATGATGTTAGGCATCACAGGTAGACCAGAATCGATTGAAGAAAATACGATTGAGCCAATGGAGGGCCATGGCTTACAAGCCAGCTCGATTGGTTTCTTGATTGAAGCAGATGCCCCGATGGTCTGGCGTGGCCCGATGGTGACTTCTGCCTTAGAACAGCTACTCCGTCAAACCCGTTGGCGTGATTTGGACTATTTGATTGTGGATATGCCGCCAGGTACTGGTGATATTCAGTTGACCCTATCCCAAAAGGTGCCTGTGACAGGCGCAGTCATCGTCACTACTCCACAAGATATTGCTTTATTAGATGCGCGTAAGGGCTTAAAGATGTTCGAGAAGGTTGGTGTACCAATCGTCGGCATTATTGAAAATATGAGTACGTATATTTGTACTCAGTGTGGACATGAAGAGCATATCTTTGGTAGTGGTGGTGGCGAGAAAATGTGTAAAGAATATGGAGTGGATTTCTTGGGGGCATTACCGCTGAATCTTTCCATACGTGAGCAGGCAGATGCTGGCCGTCCAACGGTGGTTGCCGATCCTGATAGCGCTATTAGTGTTATTTATAAAGAGATTGCTAGACAAGTAGCCATTCGTGTTGCTACTCTATCTAAAGATATGAGCAGTAAATTTCCAAATATTGTGGTTCAAAACACCTGAGGCCTTGAGCATTTATGCGCTTTGCAGTTTTAATGCGTAAGCAAAATATTGACAACCCATGGATTTCCTATCGCTGGGTTCCTCAGGAGGTATTGCCTGATTTTGGGCAATTTAGTGATAACAGCAATCCCAAGAATTCTGTCTCCGGCCATTTCCTGGGTCGTGATGCTGATGGTGAGTCTTGGGTATTTACTGGCTATGAACTCAATCTTTTCCCTGATGAAGCCGAAGGGTACTACCTGAATGTTTCCGCAACTACCCCGTGTTGGTTTGTGATGTGGCGTTTAGAGGAAGATATTGATCGATATATCGATGGCCAATCTCTTGCCTTAGCTATGTCTGAAAATACCTTTGCTGTGCCCCATCGTATTTGTGTGAGTTACAACGAAGCAGCTCGACTTCTTGATGGTGGAGAGTCAGTGGACACAGTGCCCATGAGCGATGAGCATGCTTCTTGGTTGCAAGAGTATGTCAACGAGCACTATCGGCCTGAAGTAAAAAAACGCCATAAGCCAGCTTCATTCAAGGGTGCTGAGCGCCCAGCGGAGGAGTAATGGCAGATGGATTTTTAGGTCGTTGGTCTAGACGCAAAGCAGGTAAAGAGGATGAGCTTGCAGAAAAGAGAGTGGATACGACCCCGGCCCCGGTTGCAATTCCTGCTACTCCAGAGCCTGAAGCCCTCCCTCCTGTTTCATTGGAAGACGTTGAGAAGATCGATCGCTTTGACCCAGATTTTTCTGCTTTTATGAAGCCTAATGTGGATCCAACTGTTCAACAAGCTGCTTTGAAGAAGATGTTTACTGACCCCCATTTCAATGTCATGGATGGTTTGGATATTTATATAGGCGATTATTCCAAGCCGGATCCTTTACCGCCGGGGATGCTGGAGAGAATGGTGCAGAGCGATATGCTCAATCTCTTCCGTAAGCCCGCTGATGAGCTGGTTAAAGACGTAAACCAAGAGGCAAACCAAGAAGCAAATCAATTGGCAAATCAAGAAGAAAAACAGACCAATCAACAATCGGCAGAAAAGCAATTGCAAGATGGCTCTTTGGGGACACAAACTCAAACTGATTTAACATCCATCCATTCCTCATCTGAGAAACACAGTGATGAGTTAGATAAATTACCCGTTGAGCCCGCTCAGAAAAAAACTAAAGAAGATAGCGAATGAGTCAAAAATTAGTCTGTAACTGTAATGGCACCATGCCTTTGGATGCAAAGACTATGGGTATCCCCATTCATAATTCCTTGTGCAGACAAGAAGTGGGCTCTTTTTTGAAGGCGCTCGACGGATCTGATTCTTTGGTAGTTGCCTGCACTCAAGAGAGTGCTCTTTTTGCTGAGCTAGCTGATCAAGCTGAAAAACCTTTAGTTGCACCCCTGCGTTTCGTCAATATCCGAGAAGTAGCTGGCTGGACTCAAGAAGCAAAAATATCGGGCCCCAAGATTGCAGCATTACTTGCCTTGGCAGATCTGCCTGAGGCTGAGCCAGTCCCCGTTATCAATTATCAGAGCGAGGGACGGTTACTCATTGTCGGCGCTGGATCTCAAGCGCTACCCTGGGCGGAAAAGTTAAGCCAATCACTCGATGTTTCTGTTTTATGTACAGAGCCTGGTGATTTACCGCTGACGCGGAACTATCCTATTTATTCTGGAGTGGTCACCAAGTTAGATGGTTACCTTGGAAAGTTTTCAGTAGATTGGGATTTGCAAAATCCGATTGATCCTGAGATGTGCACTCGTTGCGGTGCCTGTGTTGAAGTCTGCCCAGAAAATGCGATCGACCTATCGTTCCAGATTGATTTGTCAAAATGTAAGTCGCATCGTTCCTGTGTCACTGCGTGCGCCAGCATTGGCGCAATTTCTTTTGAGCGTAAGGATCTTGAGCGCAATGCAGAATTTGATTTGATCTTGGATTTGCGTGCCGATCCAAAAATGCGCATGAGTCAAACACCGCAGGGTTACTTTGCTCCTGGTAAAGATCCACTAGACCAAGCCCTAGTAGTAAATCAATTACTGGAGATGGTTGGTGAATTTGAGAAGCCTAAATATTTTGCGTATAACGAAAAAGTGTGCGCGCATGGCCGTAACGGTAAGGTAGGCTGCAACTCTTGTATTGATGTTTGTTCGACCGGCGCGATTAGTTCCTTATTCAAAAGTGGCCAAGGTAGTGTCGAGGTCAACCCTAATCTCTGCATGGGCTGTGGTGCCTGTGCCACGGTATGCCCCTCGGGTGCAATGCGTTACAACTACCCGAGTGTTCCGCATCAGGGAAAAGAGCTCAAAACTATCGCCTCAGTATTTACTGCTGAGGCGAAAAAGATTCATCAGGCGATGGCCCCAAGTCTGCTGTTACATACCTTAAAAGTAGGCACCCAGATGATCGATGGTTTGGGTCGAGTAGCGCACTTAAAGCCTAAGCAGTACGAGGGCTTGCCAGCTTTTGTGATTCCTTATGGCATTGAACACATTGCCTCTACTGGTTTAGATCTCTGGCTTGGCGCCTTAACTTATGGATTTGCTGAGGTCGTGTTGCTCTGCAGTGGTGATGAGGACCCAGCCTATCGCGCCGCTCTTGAAGAACAAGCGCATTTGGCTAATGCCATCTTGAATGCTTATGGATTCGATGACCGCATCCGCTTGGTGCTGACTGATTCTGCTGAGGATTTACAAACGGTATCAAAAGCGATGGGGGAACTTCGTCAGCGCGGCTCACTGACTCCAATCTGCCCCCCTTCAAGCTTTGGTTTATCCAATCAGAAGCGTGAAACTGTTGAGGCAGTGCTTGAGTATTTACAAAAACAGGCAAAGACGCCATTGCCTGAAGCAGGAGTTGTCCTTCCAAAATCTTCCTTATTAGGTGGCCTCCTAATTAATAAAGAGGCTTGTACCTTGTGTATGTCTTGTGTAAGTAGTTGTCCTGAGGGTGCGCTATTAGACAACCCAGACGAGCCCAAACTTTCTTTTATTGAAAAGCAGTGTGTGCAATGCGGTATTTGTGTGCAAACTTGTCCAGAACATGCTTTGACGCTTGATCCTCGCCTGCAAACTGTTGAGCAGCGTAAACAAAAGGTGACTTTGAATGAAACCCTAGCTTTTCATTGTATTAGTTGCGGAAAGCCTTTTGGAACCCTGAAGATGGTGGATTTAATGCTCAGCAAGTTGGGTGCGCATGAGGCTTTTGCAGGTGCGGCAATGGATCGGCTCAAGATGTGTAGTGACTGTCGTGTTGTAGATATGGTGAAAAAAGAAATATGAGCGAAATGCCAAAAGAAGCAGCCAAGGAAAGTTCATCGACTGAAGTGGGGGACATTGGTTTACCAGAGGATCTAGCAAGAGCAGATCTATATGGTTTGATCGCAGGCTTTTTCCACCTGCCGCCTGATCAAGAGTTGTTAGATCAAATTGCCGCTACAGCCGATCAACATGATGTTACCGATAATGCTCCCTTGGCTAAATTATGGATGGCTGTCGTAGAGGCAGCTAAAAACAATCCAGCCAAAGCTTGGCAGGATGAGTTTGACCTGAATTTCATTAGCGTAGGTAAGCCCAATATTGTTGTTAATGGCTCCTTCTACATGGCAGGGCACTTAAACGAAAAGCCACTGGTGAATATTCGGAAGGCCTTAGAGGGGTTCGGTCTTGAATCCGCAGAAGAGGTAACCGAAACCGAAGATCATATTTCAGCGCTTTGCGAAGTGATGCGCTACCTGATTGCAGGGGATGATGTCGAAATTTCTAACCTTATAAATCAAAGGGTTTTTTTCAATGCCCATATTCGTCCTTGGTATGACGACTTGTGCGATGCAATAGAGGCTATTCCAGAGATGCATCTTTATCACCCAATCGCCGCGCTGACCAGAGAATTCCTAGCGATTGAAGGGCAGAGTTTTGACATGATTTGATGCTGCACCGCATCAAAGGGAAAGTCCTAACATTCTCACGTGAATGAAATATGTCAAAAATGCAATTACGAATTACACTTAGACTAGTTATGAATAATAAAAAAGGAGCATGCCATGAGCACTAAATCCAATATTGCCGTGAGCGAAGCAAACAAACCCTCCCGTCGCAAGTTTTTTGTAGGTGCAGGCGCTGCCGTAGGTGCTGTTGCTGTTGCCTCACAAACTTCGATTGGTAAAGCCGTTATTCAAGAAATTGGTAGCACAGTAAAAAGTGGAGGCGAAAGCCAGACGATTACTGCGCACATGCGTAAGTACTACGAAACCACCATGCTTTAAATAATTTATTACCGCTAGATATTGATTTAACCCTTACTAAATACATAAAAAACTTTCTCAGGGACCACATATGAGTCTAACTCGTAAATCCAATACCCCACAAAGCAGCCGCTCTACATCACATTTGATTGGTAGCCTATCGCGCGGCTTAAAAGCAGCTGTTCCAACTATGGATCGCCGCACATTCTTGAAGCGTTCAGGAGTGGGTGTAGGCGCCGGTATCGCTGCTAGCCAATTAAGCTTTGTCCAAAAAGCGGTAGCAGAGCCTAGTAAAGCAATGCTGGACGGCAAAGGCAAGATTGAAGTCAAAAGAACTATTTGTACCCACTGTTCAGTAGGTTGCGCTACAGATGCTACTGTTGAAAATGGTGTTTGGGTTCGTCAAGACTCTGTATTTGATTCCCCGATCAATATGGGCTCTTACTGTGCAAAAGGCGCAGCTTTGCGTGAGCATGGCCATGGTGACTATCGTTTGCGCTACCCAATGAAGTTGGTGGATGGCAAGTATCAGCGTATTTCTTGGGATCAGGCATTAACTGAAATTACTGCTCAGATGAAGAGTATTCGTGAGAAGTATTCTCCGGATGCGATGTTCTTCATTGGCTCTTCTAAGCACAACAACGAACAAGCCTACTTACTCCGTAAGTGGGTTTCTTTCTTTGGAACGAACAATACAGACCATCAGGCTCGTATTTGTCACTCAACCACAGTTGCCGGTGTTGCAAACACCTGGGGCTATGGCGCCATGACCAATAGCTATAACGATATGATGAACTCTAAAGCGGCCATGTACATTGGCTCAAACGCTGCAGAGGCACACCCAGTTTCGATGTTGAGCCTTTTGCATGCAAAAGAAAATGGCTGCAAAGTCATCGTAGTGGATCCGCGTTATACCCGTACTGCAGCTAAATCAGATCAGTATGTTCGTATCCGTTCGGGTACAGATATTCCTTTCTTATTTGGTGTTCTGTATCACATCTTCAAAAATGGCTGGGAAGACAAGAAATACATCAACGACCGTGTTTACGGTATGGATGAGATTCGTAAAGAAGTAATGGAGAAATGGACTCCAGCAAACGTAGAAGAGGCTTGCGGTGTTCCAGAAGCACAAATGTATAAAGTTGCTGAAACCATGGCTAAGAATCGGCCTAGTACTGTAGTTTGGTGTATGGGCCAAACGCAGCATACTATCGGCAATTCCATGGTTCGCGCTTCTTGCATCTTGCAGTTGGCCCTAGGTAACGTTGGTAAATCGGGCGGCGGTACTAATATTTTCCGCGGGCACGATAACGTTCAAGGTGCAACGGACGTTGGTCCAAACCCAGACTCCTTGCCTGGCTACTATGGTCTGGCTGCGGGTTCATGGAAACACTTTGCAACTGTTTGGGGTGTTGACTACGAATGGATTAAAGGTCGTTATGCACCAGACATGATGGAGAAGTCTGGAACAACTGTATCTCGTTGGGTTGATGCTGTTCTTGAAAAGAATGACATGATTGATCAGCAAACCAACGTAAAAGGTTTGTTCTTCTGGGGCCACGCTCCAAACTCCCAAACTCGTGGTTTAGATATGAAGCGGGCGATGGACAAACTGGATCTGTTGGTTGTAGTCGATCCGTATCCAAGCGCAACTGCTGCAATGGCGGCAATGCCTCCGGCAGAAGGTCAGGCAGTCAATAAGAGTCGCAATGTTTACTTATTACCAGCCACCACTCAGTTTGAAACCTGTGGGACTGCAACTGCATCAAACCGTTCGCTACAGTGGCGCGAGAAAGTCATCGATCCGCTCTTTGAGTCTGTGCCTGACCATGTTCTCATGCAAGCATTTGCAGATCGCCTAGGCTTCGGCCAAGAATTGTCGGTCAATTACAAAATGCTTAACTCTAAATTTGCCGGTAAGCAGTGGAGAGAGCCAGAGATCGAATCTATTTTGCGTGAAATCAACCGTGGTGTATGGACGATTGGTTACACCGGTCAAACTCCAGAGCGTCTCAAAGCGCACATGAGAATGGTTGCTACATTTGATCCGAAGACCCTGAAATCCCGTGGTGGTGTTGATCCAGTAACTGGCTATGACACCACTGGTGATTACTATGGCTTGCCTTGGCCTTGCTACGGTACCGCAGCGATCAAACATCCTGGCTCACCAAATCTCTATGACACTAGTAAGAGTGTGATGGAGGGTGGTGGTAACTTCCGTGCCAACTTTGGTGTTGAGCGTGAAGGTAAGAACTTGCTGGCTGAGGATGGTTCCTATTCCAAGGGTTCTGCAATTACCACGGGTTATCCAGAGTTCGATCACGTATTTGTGAAAAAACTAGGTTGGTGGGATCAATTAACCGAGGATGAGAAAAAGCTTGCTGAAGGTAAGAACTGGAAGACTGACTTATCTGGCGGTATCCAGCGCGTCGTGATGAAGAACGGTTGCCATCCATTTGGTAACGCCAAGGCCAGAGCGGTTGTTTGGAACTTCCCAGATGCAGTTCCTATTCACCGTGAAGCCCTCTACAGTACCAACGCGCCGATGATGCGTAAGTACCCAACGTCTGCAGATAAGAAGAATTTCTGGCGCTTGCCAACGCTCTTCAAGTCAGTTCAGGATCAAAACTTAAATCTGAAGCTGTATGAAAAGTTCCCAATTATTCTGACTTCAGGCCGTTTGGTCGAGTATGAGGGTGGTGGAGACGAAACCCGTTCTAACCCATGGTTAGCTGAGCTACAACAAGAAAACTTTGTGGAGATTAATCCAAAAGCTGCAGCGGATCGGGGCATTAAGAACTGGGATTATGTTTGGGTCATATCGCCAACAGGTGCCAAGATCAAGGTACGTGCAATGCTGACTGAACGTGTGGATCAAGGTACAGCCTTTGTGCCATTCCACTTCGCTGGTTGGTGGCAGGGTGCGGACTTGCGTAAATACTATCCAGAGGGCGCTGCCCCAGTAGTTCTGGGTGAGGCAGTCAATACTGCAACTACTTATGGTTATGACCAGGTAACGATGATGCAAGAGACTAAAACCACTATGTGTCAAATCGAAAAATTTGCCTAAGTTAAAAAATAAAGTCAGGAGAACACAATGGCAAGAATGAAATTTATCTGTGACACAGAACGTTGCATCGAATGTAACGGTTGTGTGACTGCATGTAAGAACGATAATGAAGTGCCTTGGGGCGTCAATCGCCGTCGCGTTATTACGGTGAATGACGGCATCATTGGTCAGGAAAAATCAGTTTCAGTGGCGTGTATGCACTGTAGTGATGCACCTTGTATGGCTGTTTGCCCAGTAGATTGTTTCTACCGCACTGATGAAGGTGTTGTCCTGCATGACAAAGATATTTGTATTGGTTGTGGCTACTGCTCCTTTGCCTGCCCATTTGGTGCGCCACAGTTCTTGAGTCAAGGTGCTTTTGGTACTCGTAGCAAGATGGATAAGTGCACCTTCTGTAGTGGGGGTCCAGAAGCAAATGGTAGCGTTGCCGAGTTTGAGAAATATGGCCGTAATCGTCTAGCTGAAGGCAAGTTGCCACTCTGTGCAGAAATGTGTTCAACCAAGGCTTTAATTGGTGGTGATAGCGATATTATTTCTGGAATCTTCAATAACCGGGTTGCTACTCGCGAGAAGAATGGCAAGTATGCTGGTTCTAAGGCATTTGGTTGGACTACTGCCTATGGTGGTCCGGATACCCCAGCGCCAACTCCAACCCCTGCTGCAAAAATTCCAGGAGCTAACTAATGAAATTCAATTTCAGAACTCTCGGTATGTGTTTTGCAGCAGCAACGCTTTTGGCCGCATGTTCTGAGCCACCAGAAATTGCTGCCAAGGTTGCTAAGCGTCCAGACGTAGCCCCATATATGGGTGCCGATAATGGGTTCATGACAAAAAACTGGGCCCCTGGAAATCAGGGCAGTTGGACTGAATCAGTTGACAAGCGCAATCAAGGTCAAAACGAATACAGTCGCGTTAAGTGATCAACTAAACAACAATAAATAAAACGAAAACGTTTAAGGACATGTGTATGAAACGATCATTCTCTAAAGTTCTACGCACTTTGGTGGTGGCTACAGGTCTGTCGCTCAGTCTAGCGAGTGGAGTAAGTTATGCAGAGCGCGCGCCAATGGCGCCGCTGCCCTCTCCTAGCGGAGTGGATATTCCTCCTAGGTCAGTGCCAGCCAATCCCGATAGCCTTGCTAATGGGACCCAGGCCCAATCACAGCCAGCGAATCCATCAATCTTTACCTCTGCCAATAGCGACCCCTATAACTTCGTCAGCATCCCAGATAAAGAAGCCAGCGTTCTGATTCAGCGCTCTGGTCAAGAATGGCGTCTGATTCGTAACGGTATCATCACCGTTTACGGTGGTTGGTTATTGGCGATTGCATTCTTCGGTATCGCTGCGATGTATATATTGAAGGGCTCAATCAAGCTGCATGAGCCAATGTCTGGTGTAAAAATTAAACGCTTCAGCCTCTTCGACCGGTTTGTTCACTGGACGATGGCTGCTAGCTTTTTAGCTTTGGCCTTTACAGGACTGCTTATCCTCTACGGAAAATATTTTGCAATGCCAATTATGGGTGGAGTTGCTTATGGCTCATTCTTGGATGTTTGTAAAAACATCCACAACTTCACTGGCCCACTCTTCACAATTTGTATTGTCGTTTTCTTCTTACTCTTTGCGCATAAGAATTTACCTGGCAAAGGTGATATGGCTTGGTTCCTTTCCTTTGGTGGAATATTTAGTGGCAAGCATGTACCAGCTGGTTTCTTTAATGGCGGTGAAAAGGTCTGGTTCTGGTTTGGCATGACTTTCTTGGGATTAGTCATTTCTGCATCTGGCTTTGTGCTCGATATGATCGTGCCATTCATGACGATTGAGTACACTCGTGGGACGATGCAGATCGCCAACATCATTCATAGCAGCGCTGCCATATTGATGTCAGCGATGGCAATGGGCCACATCTATATCGGTACTATTGGTATGCAAGGGTCAATTGATGGCATGAAGACGGGTTATGTTGATGCTACTTGGGCTAAAGAGCACCATGAGCTCTGGTATGACAAACTGAATAAATAAGGACAAGGCCATGAAAAAAATCATTGCTTTTACATTTTGTGCATTTGTATCTGCTTCGGCATTTGCAACTCTGCCTCCATTGACACCTGAAGCACAGGAGGCTGCAGCTCTGGCGAAGGCTAAAGCTGCTTATGGCGATAGGATGGGTGCCTATCAACTTTGCCAAGCGCAAAATCGAGTTGCTGATCGATTCAAGGTAGCTGGTACGGCAGCACCTGCTGCATGCACAGCACCTCCACCGTTTGTTGCTCCAGTTACTGCGGCTGTAGCACCAGCCACGGCACCAGCAGCTGCGCCAGCAGCAAAGTAGTTACTTAATCAGTTAGCAATTCTTGATGTAGGTAGCGTTTAGCAGCCTGCGTTTGGGGATCTAAAAAGAAGGGGCCTACGGGTCCCTTTTCTTTTATCTCACCCTGATCAATAAAGATAATGTACTCGGCCAGTCTTTGTACTTGTGCAAGTTGATGAGATGAAAAAATCACATCCGTTGCATTTCGATCAAATTGACGGATGATGTCTTCGACTTGCTCGGTAGTATTGGGATCGAGGTTGGCTGTTGGCTCGTCTAATAAAACCAAGTTCGGTTTTTGTAAAATTACCCTACCCAAGCACAGCTTTTGCCTTTCACCGGCAGAGAGTTTGTGCGCAGGGCTAGAGGCCAGTTTACCAAGACCCACTCGGTCAATCACTTCATTAATTTGGGTTGCAGTAATTGAAGAATCAGCATCTGTCACGATGCCCAAATTGGCTTTGGTTGAAGCCTTAATCATGGGAGTGTGATGCAAAACTAATGCGGTTTTATGGGTGAATGAATATTTCACTGTTCCCGTATCTGGCTTGATGAGGCCGTCTAACAGTTTCAATAAGGTGGTCTTTCCCGCTCCATTCGGACCAATGCAGGCAGTAATACGATCAGCTGGAATAATGGCGTGAGGAATATTGAGAATAATCCTCCCATTACTTTTTACCGTAATGTCTTTGAGTTCAACGTACTTCTCAAATTGTTCAGTCATATTACCCATAGCGACGCTCTGCAATTTGACGCACAGCAAAAGTAAACAGGTTAGCCAACAGCACAATTCCAAGTAAGACAATCCCGAGTGCTAATGCAAGTGGAAGATCGCCTTTGCTAGTTTCTAAGGCAATAGCGGTAGTCATCGTTCTGGTGGAATGATCAATATTGCCGCCGACGATCATGACGGCACCAACCTCAGAAATGGCCCTAGCGAGTCCAGCAAGGATGGCAATTGTGAGGGAGAAACGGCAATCCCATATAAGCCATTTATAGCGCGCCATAGGCGGTAACCGGAGGCTTAGGAAGGAGTCACGGTGAATTCTCCAGGAATCTTCCAAGATTTGCCTGCTCAGAGCGGCGATGAGAGGCGTTGTGAGCAACACTTGGGCCAAGATCATACCTTTGGGTGTAAATAGCCACCCCCAAGCCCCTAGAGGCCCCGTCCGAGACAGCATTAAATAAACGATCACACCAACAATGACAGTAGGGACACCCATGAGGGTATTTAAAGTCACAATAATCCACTTTTTACCGCTAAATTCCTCTGTGGCCAACAGGGCGCCGATTGGAAGTCCCAGCAGGGTCCCAAAGAATAGGGCGCTTAGGCTTACTTGAAGAGAAACCAGGACGATTCCGATCACTCCACCATCTAGATGGGCAAGTAAAGCAAGGGCGTCTTGAAAAGCAATCAACATGCGCTTGATTCTATCAAGCCAATGGCAAAATAGGACGAATGAGATCTTTTATCCAATTTTTGACTTATGGCTGAAGTGATATGCCTCTGTAATGAGGTCCTCGATGTAGATTTGCGAGAGTATCTAGATACTCACTCAATAAGCTCAATTGAAGACTTGCGTGAGCAGGCATCCATTTGTAATAAGTGTATGCAGTGCCAAGACTTGGTTGAGGGTGAAATTTATCAGGCAAGACTGAGGCGGCAGCGTGCTGCAGGAGAGTTTTCATGACTCAAAATAACAGCGCGCGTTTTTCGGTAATCAGTATGAATGTGCATAAAGGCTTATCTCCTTTGCATCGGCATTCAACTATTTATCAATTACGCCAGAAAATGCGTACTCACTATCCTGACCTATTATTTTTACAAGAGCTACAACAAGAGCACCGTGGCAGAGTGAAGCGTTTTGGGCACTGGCCGCTAACAGAACTAACCCATTTTTTGTCAGAAGACTTTTGGCATGACTGGCATTACGGAAAAAACGTGGAGTACCCCGATGGTCACCACGGCAACGCCATACTTTCTAAGCATCCACTACATAAGGGTACGAATTACGATATTTCGGCATATCGCTTTGAACGGCGTGGACTCCTACATAGCATCATTCAGTTTGAAGGTGCAGATAAACCAATTCATTGTTTCTGTGTGCACCTCGCTTTATTTGAGAGAGGAAGAGAGCGGCAATTAGACGAAATTATTGGTTATATTGAAGAACTTACACACGATGGACCTACCATCGTAGCTGGAGACTTTAATGATTGGCGAAACCGCATTAGTGCTCCAATGAGGGCGGCGGGATTTAATGAGGTATTTGAAGTATTGACCGGATCTCCGGCTAAGACATTCCCAAGTATGAAGCCCTTACTGCCAATGGATCGCATTTATGTAAGAGGCCTCAAGATTCATTCTGTAGAAATTCTGCATGAATGGATGAAGTTATCCGACCACCTAGGAATTACTGCTGAATTGGAACTGCTATGAATGGTTTGTTGGCTGAAATTTTGCATCTATCACTCAATTTAAATTTTGATTGGATTTTATTAATCCATTTCATCTTGGTGACTTACTTTATTGGCGTGATTATTTCGGTGAGAAGACCGGTTGGTGTGGCATTTGCCTGGATCTTCATTGTGATGAGTTTCCCAGTCGTGGGTATCTGCTTGTATGTGCTCATCGGAGAGCGTCCTGTAGGTCGCAAACTTACCAGAAAAATTAATCGCATGAATCGGGAATATTCTGTGATCACTGAGGACATGCGCAGAAATTACGCTGATGATAAGCAGAAGCTACCAATTGAAGCCCGTTTGTTTAGTCATTTAGCAGCATCAAATAATGGCACGCCAGTGGTTGCAGGCAATCAGGTTGAGTTACATACGAATTCATTACAAATCCTGCAACTCTTTATTGATGAAATTAATCAGGCCAAAGAAAGCCTGCATCTAGAGTTCTATATTTGGGCTTTAGGTGGCGATGCCGATCGAGTAGGTGAGGCAATGATTGCAGCCGCAAAGCGAGGCATTGCTTGCCGGGTTTTATTAGATTCATTAGGAAGTAAAGATTGGTTTAAATCTAAATGGCCAGCCCGCTTTCGGAATGCAGGGATTGAGGTAACGGAAGCATTACCAATCCAGATTGGAAGATTTCAATTTCGTCGCGCCGATATACGCTTGCATCGTAAGATATTCGTAATCGATAGCGCTATCGTTTGGACTGGGAGTATGAATTTGGTTGACCCCCGCACCTTTAAGCAAGATTCTGGAGTGGGTGAGTGGGTTGATGCCATGGTGCGGGTTGAGGGCCCGGTGGCCGCTCAGTTTGAGCTGACCTTCTCGTTTGATTGGAGCGTTGATAACCCAAAGATTACCCATTTCAAAGATCACAAGCCGCCAATAGCGCCTCGTGAGGGTGGAGTCATTGCGCAGGAATTTGCTTCAGGTCCGGTATATCGGGACGATATTTTGTATCAAGTGATGCTCTCAGCGATTGTTGATGCGAACGAAGAGTTGACGATTACGACGCCCTACTTTGGTCCGGATGATGGTCTGATGCAAGCGCTGATGGCAACTGCTCGGCGTGGGGTAAAAGTCACCTTAATTGTGCCCAAATTAAATGATTCAAAACTGGTTGCTTGGAGTAGTAAAAGTTATTACGCAGACCTCTTAAATTCAGGGGTATTGATTGCTGAGTTCCATGGTGGTCTTCTGCACACTAAGAGTTTGATGGTTGATAGAAAAGCAGCGATCTTTGGGTCCGTCAATTTTGACCAACGTAGCCTACGACTAAACTTTGAAATCAGTCTTATTGTGTATGACGGTGATTTTTGTGCAAAGCTCGAAACCTTAATCGAGTCCTACTTAGCACAGTCTGATTACGTCAACCCCAAGTTATGGGCAGAGCGTCCGCGCTGGCAGCATTATTTAGAAAATGCGGCACATCTCACTTCGCCGCTACTTTAGATTGCGCCACTAGCGCGCATACTGGTGATCGCAGATTCTGTCATTCCTAGTTCTTTCAGAATGGCATCGGTATGCTCTCCCACCTCTGGAATGGGATCCATGCGATAGTCGTAGCTGTCATTGAGTCCTGGTGGTAAAAGCGCCGGGATGGGGCCTGCCGGGGTATCAACCTCCGCCCAGCGATTACGCGCCTTGAGTTGTTGATGATTCCAAAGACCCTCCATATCATTCAGATGGGCATTGGCAATTTGGGCTTTATCTAGTTTTGCGATCAGTTGTTCAGCCGTTAACTTACTAAAGCAGGTTTCAATAATTTCTAGTAGCTCAACTCTCTTCTCATTGCGCTTAAAGTTTTTATTGAAACGTTCATCTTGTGCGAGCTGGGGATTTTCTAATACCGTTTCACAAAACTGCGCCCATTCGCGTTCATTTTGCAGTCCTAGCATGACAGTCTTACCATCGCCTGCTTTAAAGGGTCCGTATGGATAAATGGTAGCGTGTGAGGCACCGTTTCTGGAGGGTGCTGCAGCTCCCTTATGAGCGTAATACATCGGAAAGCTCATCCATTCGCTCAGCGCTTCCAACATAGAAATATCAATGACAGTGCCTTTACCGGTTTTTCCTCTTTGCAATAGAGCGGCTAATATATTGCTATAGGCGTACATACCAGCAGCAATATCAGCGATGGAGTTACCAGCCTTACTTGGGGTATCTGGTGTACCAGTGATAGAGAGGAATCCAGCCTCACTTTGGATGAGTAAGTCGTAGGCTTTCTTATCTCGATAAGGCCCATCACTGCCATAGCCAGAGATAGCGCACATAATTAACTGCGGATTGTCTTTTTGCAGCACTTCTGCGGTAAGTCCCATCCGAGCTGCCGCTCCTGGCGCCAGATTTTGTACAAAGACATCAGCAGTTTTTAGTAGATTCTTTAAAACCGTTACCGCAGATTCTTGTTTGAGATCGAGTGTCAAACTTTCTTTAGAACGATTAACCCAGACAAAGTGAGAGCAGAGCCCCTCAACTCGGGTGTCATATCCCCTTGCAAAGTCACCGTCACCAGGACGTTCGATCTTGATGATTCGTGCCCCCAAATCCGCTAGCTGACGGGTACAAAAGGGTGCAGCGATGACATGCTCTAAGGCAACAACAGTAATTCCATCTAAGGGACGAACGCGCATATTCATTTCCAATTAGAAGGATCTAGGTAGACCCAGAACATGCTCGGCTATATAAGAGTAGATCAAGTTAGTGGAGATTGGTGCTACTTGGTATAGACGAGTTTCTCTGAACTTCCGCTCTACATCATATTCATTGGCAAATCCAAAGCCACCATGCGTTTGAATACACACGTTCGCTGCCTCCCATGAGGCTTTAGCAGCTAGGTACTTGGACATATTTGATTCAGGGCCACAGGGCTGGTGAGCATCAAAGAGTTCACATGCTTTGAAGCGCATGAGATTGGCTGCTTCAGTTTCGATATAGCTTTCCGCAATCGGAAATTGGATGCCCTGATTTTTGCCAATCGGACGATCAAAGACTACGCGATCATTGGCATAACGTCTCGCTTTATCAATAAACCAATAGGCGTCACCAATACATTCCGCAGCAATCAGTACCCGTTCTGCATTTAAGCCATCTAAAATATATTTAAAACCTTGGCCTTCAGTACCAATAAGATTCTCTGCTGGGATTTCTAAATGATCAAAGAACACTTCATTGGTTTCGTGATTCACCATATTGGCAATCGGTCTGATTTCCATCCCTTTACCAATGGAATCGGCTAGATTGACGATGAAGATTGACATGCCTTCAGATTTGCGTTGTACTTCACTAATGGGTGTTGTGCGTGCTAACAAAATCATTAAATCAGAATGCTGAATGCGGGAGATCCAAACCTTCTGACCATTTATTACATACTTGTCGCCTTTTTTGACTGCAGTGGTTTTCAATTTGGTGGTATCGGTACCAGTTGTGGGCTCTGTCACTGCCATACTTTGCAGGCGTAGCTCACCATTCGCAATCTTGGGCAGATACAGTTGTTTCTGTGCCTCAGATCCATGTCTGAGCAAAGTACCCATGTTGTACATTTGGCCATGACATGATCCCGCGTTTCCACCAGAAAAGTTAATTTCCTCCATGATGACTGAGGCCTCTGCTAAACCTAATCCTGAGCCACCATATTCTTCAGGGATCAAGGCGGCTAACCAACCTGCTTCGGTAATCGCGTTAACAAATGCTTCTGGGTAGGCTCGTTCGTGGTCTACTTTTTGCCAATAGCTAGAGTCAAATTTTCCACAAAGATCACGTAAAGCCTCACGCATATCTTGATATTGATCTGGCTTAGGAATGGGTAGGTTCATGAAAGTCTCAATTGATAGGTTTTACGGATAATTTTCTTATTTAGGTGCTAGTTTAAGCAAGATTTGAAAATACTGGAAAATGATAGAAATAGGGCGAAAATAGGCTATTTGTGATTTAGATAAACTCGGTAAATAGACTAACGGCAAATAGACTAAATAAGGGCACAGACTTTTCAATGCAGAATAATCACCAACAAATCCTCGCAGGGGTCAAAGTGTTAGAGCTTGGCCAACTCATTGCTGGTCCATTTGCGTCTAAAACGCTTGCGGATTTTGGGGCTGAGGTTATTAAGGTGGAGTCTCCAGGTGAAGGGGACCCTTTGCGCAAATGGAGAATGCTTCATGAGGGCACTTCAGTTTGGTGGCAAGCGCAATCGCGCAATAAACAATCGATTTGTTTAGATCTTCGTGTAAAAGAAGGTCAAGCCATTGCCAGGAAATTGGCGCTCGAGGCCGATGTGGTCATTGAAAATTTTCGGCCAGGGACTCTAGAGAAGTGGGGTCTTGGCTGGGAAGATCTTCATAAAGCCAATCCGAAACTCATTATGTTGCGCATCTCTGGTTATGGTCAGGATGGGCCAAGGCGAGATGAGCCTGGCTTTGCTGCCATTGGTGAAGCAATGGCTGGCTTACGTTACATCACAGGCCATCCTGGCGAGGTTCCGGTTAGGGCTGGCGTTTCTCTTGGAGATACCATCGCGGGCCTTCATGGGGCTATTGGCGTCTTATTGGCCCTCTATGAAAGGGATGCTCGAGGTGGACAAGGGCAAATGATTGACGTTGCTTTATATGAGGCAGTATTTAATTTGACTGAGAGTCTCTTGCCCGAGTATTCCGCTTTTGGCGCAATACGTCAGCCAGCTGGGGGCGCCTTGCCTGGGATTGCACCATCTAATGCCTATTGCTGTAGTGATGGCCAGTATGTCCTGATTGCTGGCAATGGAGACTCCATTTATAAGCGTTTGATGACTCTCATTGGTCGATCGGACTTGGGTGAGGATCCTACGCTTGCGCACAATGACGGACGTGCAAAGCGCGCTATCGAAATTGATGCAGCGATTAATGCTTGGACCGCGACGCTAGGTCTGGATGAAGTGATTCAGGCCCTAAAACACGCTGACGTACCCTCAGGAAAAATCTACACCGCAAAAGATATTGCTGAAGATCCCCACTATCAGGCGCGTGGTGTAATTGAAACTGTGCAAGCAGCCAATGGCCTTAAGGTACAGGTTCCTGGGATCATTCCTAAGCTTTCTCAAAATCCTGGTGCAATTCGTTATCGTGCCCCTACGCTAGGGGAGCATACTGATGTCGTTCTCAAATCTGCTGGCCTTACTGAAGAACAAATCGCTATCCTGAAAAAATCAGGAATTCTGGCTTAATGGATCCATTCTTTGAGCATTTTTTTGGCTGGTTTGGAATGCCAGCCATTGGTTTGCCTGCGGTATTCATCAGCGCATTTTTATCGGCAACTTTGCTGCCGGTCGGTTCCGAGCCAATTCTATTTGGCTATATTACGATCAACCCACATCTTTATTGGATTGCAATCCTTGTCGCTACTGTTGGCAATACCTTGGGAGGGATGTTTGATTGGTGGCTAGGTTTTTTGGCTAGCAAAGGAATTAAGTCAGTCGAAATTAAGACCAAGGGCCGTCTGCACACATGGCTGAAAGACTGGGGTCCCAAGATACTGCTTCTAGCCTGGTTACCTGGTGTTGGAGATCCTCTTTGTGTTGCAGCAGGCTGGCTGCGTTTAGCCTGGTTCCCTTGCATGGTGTATATGTTCTTTGGAAAATTACTCCGCTATCTCAGCATGACTTGGTTACTCACCCTTGTCCCCGATAGCGTGTGGCAGCAATTAGGACGTTGGTTACATATTCTCTAATGCAGCTGCTTTAAACCGCGCAATACTTCTGCTGAATCTCGTCATTATTTAAGAGATTTTGGGCAGTGTCGTGAAACACAATCTCACCTTGATCCAAGATATAAGCCCGGTCTGAAATCTTTAATGCTTGTTGTACGTTTTGCTCAACCAGCAGAATAGTGAGGCCTTGAGCTTTGAGATTGGCAAAAAGCGCAAACATTTCTTCGACGAGCACTGGCATGATGCCTTCCGAGGGTTCATCTAGTAGGATGACTTTTGGTTTACCGATCATCGCTCTAGCAATCGCCAGCATTTGTTGCTCACCTCCCGACATTGAAGTGCCATCTTGATCAAGACGTTCTTTAAGTCTAGGAAAGGTTTCAGCGATTTCATCTACTAAGGCACTCATATCGCCACGATTTTTCTGGGCAATCACTCCCAGCTCTAGATTTTCTTTGACAGTGAGTCCTGGGACGATACGCCGATCCTCTGGAACATAAGCAAGCCCCAAGTGAAAGCGCTCATGGGCCGGTAAATCTAAAAATGACGTGCCATCAATAGATGCTTTACCTTGACGTTTGGATAAGAGGCCCATCAAGGTCCGCAGGGTAGTAGTCTTGCCAGCACCATTACGTCCCATCAAGGTAACAATCTCACCTTTATTCACCTGTAAGGAGACTCCCTGTAAGACGTGACTTCGGTCGTACCAGGCGTTTAGGTTTTCAAGCTGCAACATAGAGGACCTTTAAATTAACCTTGGCCTAAGTACACGCGACGTACTTCAGCATTATTTTGGATTTCTTCAGGAGTACCTTCAGCCAAAAATTCTCCATGATGAAGAACGATGATGCGTTTGCAAAGACCCATGATGAGTTTCATCTTGTGTTCAACCAAAATGACAGTGCGTTCACTGGCTAAAGTTCGAATGAGATCCATCATCACTAGTGTTTCCTCTGGGGACATCCCTGCAGTAGGCTCATCCAGTAGCAGTAGACTGGGATTACAAGCTAAAGCCATAGCAATTTCTAGGGCGCGCTGTTGACCATGGGCTAAGTCGCCAGTCTTCTTATTACGTAAATGCTCGAGATTGACGCGGCGAAGCAATTGATCAGCTAACTCAATAGGTTCAGGATAACTTTGGGCATTACGAAGAAAATCATAACGCGCAGTTTCCATTTGCGCAGCAACACGTACATTTTCATGAACGCTCAGCTGCTTGAATACGTTGGTGATTTGAAAGCTTTTCGATATACCAATGCGTGCAAACTCATATTGCTGCATGCCAGTGATATCTTTGCCATTAAATAAGATTTGTCCACTACTTGGAGGAAAGGCGCCACTTAAGACATTAAAGAAAGTGCTCTTACCTGCACCGTTAGGACCAATGATGGCAGTCAGTGATCCAGGCATAAAGCTGGTGGATACATCTTGTAGAGCTTTAAACTTACCAAAACTCTTGCTGATATTACGCGCCTCAAGGATTGGAGTGGTTGATGGGCTATTCATTATTTTGAATCCCGCTGAATGTTGAGCTTGCTCAGAATTGTTCCCCAGATGCCCTTAGGGAAAAATAGTACAAAGAACATGAAGACCAAACCGATCACAGCCATCCAATGTTTAGTGAAGCTGGTAACAACATCTTCCAGGTACAGCATGACGGCCGCGCCAATAAAAGGCCCAAAAAAAGTGCCCATACCACCTAAGATACTCATCATGACGGCTTGACCGGATTGCAAGTAGTGCAAAGAGTCAATTGGTACGATGGAGAGGTGGAGGGCGCGAAGTGATCCCGCTAAGCCACAAATCGCTGCTGAGAGGACGAAGACCAAGAGCTTTGTTTTTGCAACATCAAAACCACAGGCTGCAGCACGTTTCTCATTTTCCCGAATCGCCTCCATGACTGCACCTAATGGTGAATTCAGAATGCGAGAGATTAGCCAGATTGCGATAACAACAAAAAATAAGATGATGTAGTACTTCACTAGCGGATTTAAAAAATCGACTGGAATTCCAAGGATATTGAATGTATCTACTCGGACACCCCGTAAACCATTCTCACCACCAGTAAAACTTTCCGCTTTATAGAAAATATAGTAAACAATTTGACCGAGCGCTAAGGTCACCATAGAGAAGTAGATGCCGCGCGTACGAATTGCCAGAAAGCCCATAATGAGTCCACCAAGCGCTGCACCCACTACGCCAATCAGAATGGCAGCCGCCCAAGGCACTCCGTAATGAACGATGGCAATGCCGGTGAAGTAGCTGCCAATACCTAAGAAGGCCGCATGACCAAATGAGAGTAGACCCATGTAGCCAAATAAGAGATTAAATCCCATGGCAAACAAGCCGAAGATCAAAATGTTAATCGCCAAGGCCTCGTAGGGCATGATGAATGGAAATATCGCCAGGAAAAGGGTGCTGGCTAGCACTCGGTGACGTGCAATGAGTTGGAAAAATGACTTCATCAATTTAGCCCATCGCCCCCGCTTTACCAAACAGACCTTGAGGACGAATCAATAAGACCACTGCCATTAATACAAAAATAGAGAGTTCGGCTAACTCGGGGAAGAAGAGTGAGGTCATACTATAGACAACGCCAACCAAAAGTCCCGCTACCACTGCACCAACTGGTGAGCCCATGCCACCCACAACAGTAACTACAAATGACTCAGCAAGAATGGGTATACCCATTTCTGGATTAACTGAGCGAGTTGGCGCAGCCAGGATTCCAGATAGACCAGCAATCGCGCAACCCAGACCGAATACCAGTAGCCAAACTTTGGCAATATCAATACCTAACACTTTGACAATTTCTTGGTCGGCTGCACCGGCTTTAATAATTAGTCCGTAGCGGGTTTTCTGGATAAAAAACCAGACGCCAAAAATAATAAGGGCAGTAGCAGCAATCAGAAAGAGGCGATATTTTGGGAAGTCACCAATGCCTACATTCATTGTTCCGCCAAGGCCAGCCGGCGTCACTGAGGGAAGTCCTTCAATGCCGAAAGTCACGCGCATCACTTCAATCAAAACATAGGATAGGCCAAAGGTAAGCAGTAGTGGGTAATCAATACCGCGACCATATAGAGGTCTTACTAAGAAGCGCTCGGTGAACAAACCAAGGCCTCCAGTAACAAGCGGTGTTAAAACAAGGCTAAACCAAAAGTTACCGGTTACCCCCAAGAAATAAACACCTAAAAATGCGCCCACCATAAAGAAAGCACCATGGGCAAAGTTCACTACATTGAGCATGCCAAAAATAAGACATAAGCCTAAAGCAAGGAGTGCATAAATGCTGCCTAGGGCAATGCCTGTTAGCAACTGCATGCATAAAAGTTCGAAGGATAGACCGGTCATAAATGTACTCAGAAAAACTCCCCATGACCAAACCGGTTCAAGGGGAGTGAATCAGGGTAAATCAAGTGATCTACCCTGAGATTTGGTATTAGGCTTTGTGGCCTAGCTCTGCGCAACTGCGCATATTTTTCTCAGTAGTGGGTTCGATAGTCAGAATATTGAAGACATCGTATTTGTCTTTCATATTCTTGGATTTGGACTCAACAATAATCACAGTTTGAACGGCTTGATGATCGCACTTACGATAGTACTCAGGACCTTTGTACCAATCGTATTTGAGGTTTTCCATGGCGGTGACTACCTTCATGGTTTCAGTGGATTTGGCAATCTTGATCGAGGCGAGGACACTCCTCACCCCTGCATAACCTAGGGCACCGTAATCGGATGGCACTGAACCGTTATACATTTTGCGGAAAGCATCATTAAATGTTTTGGCTGTTGGAATACGATCCTCTAAGCCCCAGTAATACGAGGTGCCACCAGCAATACCTTCAAATGCTTCTGGACCACCAGCAAGACGTGAGGTATAGAGCAAGACGGGCGTTACTATCTTCATGCTCGATTTCAGGCCAAAGTCGGTACATTGTTTTGCTGCGTTCACAAGGTCGCGGCCAAAGTTACAGAGCACCAAAATATCAGGGTTCAAGGCTTTGATTCTGGGCAAGAAAGCAGAGTAATCAGATGCGCCTAGTGGATGGCGAATATCCGCCAAAGTGGTAGCGCCCATTTCTTTGCCGGCACGTTCAAAGGCGCGTACCATCTCGTGACCATAAGCATAGTCAGCCGTGAGGAACACAATCTTTTTACCAAAGCGAGGAATGGAATAACGAGCCACAGCACCAGCAGTCATCGTTGGGTTCAAAGCTTCGTGGAATGTATAGACACTCCAGTCTTTGGCTTCGTTAATCGCATCAGACTGACTGATGGAATTAAAAAGTACTTTACGTTCTTTACAAACCGCATTGATTGAAAGTTGTGTGGCAGCAGACAATGAGCCAACTACATAGTTCACTTTATCTTTTTCTATTAGCTCTAATGTGCGTGTAGCAGCTTCACCAGGATTTAATTTGTCGTCACGCACTAAGAGTTCGGCTTTGCGACCATTAAATCCACCGGCATCATTAAATTCTTTAATGGCCAATTCAGCTGCCTTTACTTGATCCTGAGCTTCTGCTGAAAATGGACCAGTTAGGGGAGTTGGAAAACCGATCTTAATCGTGTCGGCTTGGGCCTTAGCAACATTTAACCAAAGTGGGGTGCTTGCAACTGTAGCTCCACCAATCAGTATTTTTCTTCTAGTTTGACTCGTTACCTTTTGTTTCATGGTTGTCTCCTCCATTTAAAACTGTGTTTGAATAAGAATACTTTTTTGTTTCATAAATCTTAACTGAAAGCACCAATTAATGCGTGGATTCAGGCACTGCTTTCCCTTGGGCTAATAAATCACTGATATCAATGGCGGTTTCTGCCATTACAGTATCGGCATTCCTTTTGAGCTTGGCGTTATCCCTTGCGCCTTTACTCCCTTGCGCTTGCATATAGCGACCCAAATACTGGGCTCTAGCTACTACCTGCTGGCCTAATTTCAGGCGTTCATCTCCATAGGCCTTTAGAGCTTCTGGACTGGCACCCAACTTAGCAATATGTCTGGCAATAACGATGGCTTCATCTCCTGCCTTAGTCACACCCATTCCTACATGTGGTCTACCCACAAATGCTGCATCGCCCATCAAAGCAACTCTGCCAAAAACAATTTGCTCAGAACGGACGTCATATATCGCTTGTAAAAATGGAGAGACCGTTTTTTCTAATATCTCCGTATATTGGGGCGCGAGGATTGCTTGGGCTTCTTTACGCATATTTGCTATATGTTTTCCAGAAACCTTAGAAGGGGAGATGCCAGTAGGATGGTAATGACCATCATCATCTGTCAGCAGCTCGATCAGCTCCTGAGATTCAGATGCAGGACGATACCAAACAAAGTTATAACGTCGTTTGCCTGGGCGCGTGTCATTACCAGACCCAGCTACTGGATACCCCAGCATCTGCTCACCACTCGGTAGGCAAAATCCAAAATAGTTAAATAGCGTATCCAGGGTGTACTGAGACAGTACTGATTCGTCACAGACTCCGCGCCACGCAATATACCCTGCATATTCAGGCTGAATCTCGGGTGCAAGCTGCGCTCTAACGCCAGAGCGAATGCCATCAGAGGCAATCAATAACTCGGCCTCATATTGACTGCCATCATCACAACCAACTTGTACTGCATTTGCATCTTGAGTCACTGTTTTTACCGTCTTACCTTGTAGATAGCGCTCAACAGGAAAGTTTTCCTTGAGCATCTGATATAGCCGGCTCCAAGAGGTCAGTATTTGAGGTAGCGCCATTTCACCTAGAGTCTGTCCATCAGCGCCCAAGGTGACACGCTTTGTTACCGCTACTCCGAGGGAATCATCCACTGTTACTCCGGCGGCACCCAATGCTTTAGCTAAGGCATCATGCGTCACAATACCTGCGCCGCGACCATCTAGGGAACCGGTTGCTTTTTCTAGCAGGGTGACATCATGACCTTGACGCAGCAATATATTAGCTACAAACAAGCCACCAAGAGATCCACCGGCTACCAGTATTTTTGCCATATTTTTCTTAGGCTGCCTTGGCATCCAAAGCAGCTTTCTCTTCAGCGGGGTAATTTAATTCAATCACCACGCCATTAGGGTCATCCAAAAAAATCTGATGAAGCTTAATTGCAGGAACGGTACGCTCGCGGTATGGAACCTTGAGTTCTTTTAGCAGAGCAATCTTTTCTTCTAGGCCTATGGCAAAGAAAGCAATGTGATCTACCGCGCCAGAGCCATGAAGCGAGCTAGGATCACGCTCTCCTAGGTATTGCTTTAATCCGTTTGGATCATTCTTATCAATTGCGATCAGGTGCAGTACGGCGTTTGCCCAGCTACCCTCATCGCCGTTATAGAGCCAGACACCAGGAAAGGGAAATTCCGGGCGTGGTCCCACGGTAAGACCAAATAGTTTGCAATAGAACTCTGTGGTCTTTTCAATCTCGAGGCTGCGGATGGAAAAGTGATTTAGGCTTAAGTTAGTCATAGTTACCTTTGAAATTACGCAAAGAGGATTTTTGCTGAAAGTAGATAGGATCGAATGCGATCGCGAATGATGTCTTGCTCTGCATTCGGGCTACTATCGTCATAAATTGCTTGACCATAGATCCAGCGGCGCATACCAATATAAAAGATGCCACCATGCAGCCCCATTAGAAATTCTAATTCTCGATGGGTCGGCTTAGGTCTAGTTGAACGCTCGCAATATTTGCGGGTTTCTCGAATGAGTCTTGGCAGCAGGCGGGAGCGGAGAAGTTCAAAGAATCGATCGCTAATAGAGTGGTCGCTTAAGCCTGAAAAAATTAAAATACGTACAAAGTCATAGGTGAGCACTGTATTGCTGTAATCAAGATAAAACGCGTTTAACTTTTCTTCGGGGGAGAGAAGTTTGTCATCTAGCAATTCCTCCCATTCAGGCTTCCACCTGGATTCAAAGACTTCTTTATAAACCGCTTTGATCAACGCTTCTTTAGTGGGGAAGTAATGGTAAAGCAGGGTATGGGTAACCCCCAACTCTTTCGTCAGATTTCGTAACTGCCCATCGATGCCATGTTTGGCAAAAAACTGAATAGCGCGATCAAGGATTTGGCGCTTTCGGTCCGTAGTACTCATGCGGCGACGAGCTGGTGCCATTTCCTCAATTAAATTTGAGGCCCTTCTGATACTGGAGGTGCGGTCTTCATTAAAGCTCATGAATTCTCAGGGTTTATCCGAATTTGGACTTATTGACCAAAAGTTAAATAATGGTACATTGTTGAGCAGTTGGTAGATAAGACTCTATTCGTACAAACCCCAAGGAGACCAAATGGAACTAAATGGTGAGCAACTCATAGCCGCTCCTATCCCTGCTGTATGGGAGGGTTTGAACGATATTGATGTGCTTGCCAAGTCCATTCCGGGTTGCGAGGAAATTAGTCGTATTTCGCCTGAAGAGATCCATGCCAAAGTGATGTTCAAGATTGGACCCGTACGGGCGCGTTTTTCTGGGAAATTGCTTCTGAGTGACGTTATTCCCAACCAATCTTGCTCGATGTCATTCGAAGGGTCTGGCGGCGCAGCTGGTTTTGCCAAAGGACGTTCCCGTGTCGAGCTTAAGCAGGCAGAAGGTGGAACACTAGTGTCCTATACAACCGAAGCATCGATTGGTGGGAAGCTGGGACAAATTGGCGGTCGCTTAATTAGTGCTTCCGCCAAAAAGATTGCAGATGACTTTTTTCAAAAATTTGCAACAGAGTTAGGCGGGGAGGCAATAGCATTGGATTCCGGTGCTAGTAGTGAATAAAAAAGTCGTTCAAAAATAACCGAATTAAAAACTAAACAACAATAAAAAGCCTTAAGGCTTGATTGATTAGTGGTGGAGGAGATGCAATGAAAGCAGCAGCATTTGATTATGTAAAGCCCAAGGCGCTGCAAGATGCTTTGTCTTTACTGGCTGAAGCGGGCGATGATGCCCAATTAATTGCTGGCGGACAAACTCTGCTAGCCACGCTCAATATGCGCCTATCAGAACCAAGCGTTCTGATTGATATTACCGATTTAGCTGAGCTTAAAGGGATCACTTTAGAGGGTGACCACTTGAGAATCGGTGCCTTGGTTACCCATACTGAAATTGAAGATTCTGAGTTAATTGCCAAGCATGCCCCCTTACTAAAGGCAGCTGCACCCCATATTGCCCATCGTGCAATCCGCAATCTGGGTACCTGGGGTGGTTCGCTTGCTTACGGCGATCCCGCAGCAGAATGGCCAGCCTGTAGTTTGACATTACGGGCGACCATGATTATTCAAGGCCCTGCTGGAGAACGCCGAATTTCTGCTAACGATTTTTTTATTGATCTTTACACCACTACCTTAGAGCCGGATGAAATTCTGGTGGCTACGGAAATTCCGCTCGCCACTAGTCAGGAAGTTTTTTATTTCCATGAACTATCAAGGCGTCATGGTGATTACGCTATTGCAGGCCTGGCAGCTGTTGCGCAAAAGCAGGGTGATGTTTTGAGTCAATGTGCATTTACTTTTTTCTCGGTTAGCTCGAAGCCTGTCATGGCAACAAAGGCACAGAATTTGGTAAATGGACAAAAACTCAATGAGGAACTGATTGGGAATGCGGTAGCCGCTGCGCGCGCTGAGATTGAGGCGATCGCAGATATCACTAACAGTGCAGAAGCCAAACAACACCTCATTGGTGTTTTGCTTGAGCGTGGCCTTAAGCACATGCTTGCTTAAATAAGATAGAACTAAAAAATAGATCAGTTTTTGGAGACCTAAATGAGCCTGAAGAAACCTATTTCAATGACAGTTAATGGCGTGCTTGTGAATGCCGAAATTGAACCGCGTAGACATTTAGTTGATTTCTTGCGTGAAGATTTGCACTTAAAGGGGCCACATCTTGGTTGTGAGCAGGGCGCTTGTGGGGCCTGCACTGTCAAGGTGAACGGCCAAATTATTCGGGGCTGCTTATTCTTAGCAGTCCAAGCGAACGGTGCTGTAGTCGAGACTATTGAAGGCTTGACTAAGAGTGGCGCTTTAGCTGATCTGCAAGAGTCTTTCATGCGCCATAACGCCATGCAATGCGGTTTTTGCTCTTCTGGAATGTTGCTGGCCGCTGCAGAGTTGATTGAGATGCAGCCAAAGGCCTCTCGCGAAGAAGTGCGCGAGTGGATTTCAGGAAATTACTGTCGCTGCACTGGTTATCACTCTATCGTCGATGCAATTGTGGATGTATTAGAGGCTCGTGCTAAGGGTCAAAAAATTAAACCAGTTGTTGCTCACGCTTAACGGATTTAGGAAAACGCATTATGAATAAGCCAAGTGATTTGAAAGGTCTGGTTCTCGATCCTGTTACCAATGACCAGCGCTATATCGGTAATAGTGAGCCAAGACATAGCGCACGCCGTTTGCTCGAAGGTCAAGGCACCTATATTGATGATATTCAACTGCCCCGTATGGGTCATGTAGTCTACTGGCGTTCTCCGGTAGCCCATATGAAGATTGGCAAAATCCATTCTGAGCATGCACGTAAGATGCCTGGCGTTCTAGCGGTTGTAGATGGCGCACAGATGGCGACAATATGTAAGCCGTGGGTGGCTACCTTAGGTCACCTCGTTGGCATGAAATCTGCTCCGCAACATGCATTAGCCATTGATCGCGCTTGTTGGCAGGGTGAGCCAGTAGTGGCGGTTGTAGCAGAAACTCGCGCTCAAGCTGAAGATGCCTTGCAATATATTGAAGTGGAATGGGAAGAATTGCCTGCAGTAGTTTCGATGGAAACGGCTTTGGATCCAGAAACCCCATTAATTCATCCTGAGCTGGGCGATAACCTGTGTTTTACCCGCAGCCTAGATGTAGGCAATGTCGATGAGGTATTTGCCACTGCAGATGTGGTTGCCGAGGCTAGCTTTGGGTTTGGGCGTCACACTGGCGTGACATTAGAGCCTCGCTGCCAAATTGCTGATTACAACCCAGGCGATCGTCGCCTCACTGTCTATCATTCTCAACAAGCACCGCACATGATGCAAGATTTGTATTGCCGTCAGTTTGGTTTATCTGAATCGGATGTGCGTGTGATTTGTAAAGATGTAGGCGGCTCCTTTGGTATTAAGGTGCACGCCTATCCGGATGACTTTGCCACTGTAGGTCTAGCAATAATGTTAGAGCGTCCAGTGAAGTTTGTTGCTGATCGCTTAGAGTCATTTACCAGTGATATTCATGCGCGTGAGCATCGTATTAAAGGCCGCATTGCTGCTAATAAGGAAGGTGATATCTTGGCATTCGAGATTGATGACCTCACAGCGATCGGTCCTTACTCGATGTTCCCTAGAACAAGTGCAATTGAAGGTAATCAAGTTGTCAATTTGGTGGGCGGACCTTATAAGCATCAACACTATCGAGCCAAGTTGAATGTCGTCTTTCAGAATAAAACCCCTACCTGTCAATACCGCGGTGTAGGCCATCCAATTGCTTGTGCTGTAACTGAAGGCTTAGTCGACTTGGCTGCACAGAAATTGCAGATGGATCCATTGGAATTCCGTAAGCGCAATGTGATTCCAGATGATGCTTATCCTTGCTCAGGAATTTCAGGAATTAAGCTTGAAGTCCTGTCACATGAGCAATGCTTGCGTACCATTGAGAAAATGATGAACTACTCGGCTTTGCGTAAAGAACAGGCCGAGCTGCGCAAAAAAGGAATCTATCGCGGTATTGGTTTTGCAACCTTGATTGAATTAACTAATCCAAGTCCAGCATTTTATGGAGTTGGGGGTGCACGGATTGCCTCCCAAGATGGAGCCTCTGTAAGGCTTGATCCTAGCGGGGTTGTGTCCGTATTGGTTGGTGTTGGTGAACAAGGCCAGGGCACTGAAGGCATCTATGCGCAAATTGCAGCAGATGCAGTCGGTGTTTCGATTAATCAGGTGCGTATCGTGACTGGCGATACTGACGTCACTCCCTATGGCGGTGGCACTTGGGCATCGCGTGGTGCAGGAGTGGGTGGCGAAGCTGTTCTATTAGCCTGCCAAGCATTACAAGAAAATATTCTGAAACTAGCAGGTGCGATTTTAAAACGTCCCGTCACAGAATTATCAGTACATCGTAGCCAGGTTTTGGATAAGGCGACCGGGGAGCAGTTATTACCATTTAGTGAGATTGGCCGCATTGGTTATTTTAGGACCGATACCTTGCCACCCGGTTTTTCAGCTGATCTCATGGTGACACGTCATTACACACAAAAAGAGTATCCATTCATTTTTACAAATGGAGTACAAGCTTCTTATGTGGAGGTGGATCCTGACACTGGCTTTGTAAAGCTGTTAAAGCATTGGGCGGTAGAGGATTGTGGTCGTGTTATTAATCCAATGCTCGTCGATGAACAAGTCCGCGGTGCTATTGTGCAGGGAATTGGTGGTGTGTTATTCGAAGAGTGTCTCTATGATGACAGTGGTTTAATGCGGAATGGCAATATGGCTGATTATCTAGTGCCGATGGCAAATGAGATGCCTGATATCGAGGTTGCGCACGTCGAGACGCCCACGCAATCATCGAAGTTGGGTGCAAAGGGTGCGGGTGAAGCTGGAACTGCTGGAGCACCAGGCGCGGTAATGAATGCAATTAATGATGCCCTAGCACCATTTAACACCGCCGTCTTTGATCAGCCTATTACCTGTGAAAAAATCCTGCGGGCATTAGGTAAGATTTAATGAAGCAAGATTTAATGAAGCAAGATTTAATTAATTAAGATTTTAAAAATAGCTTAGCGCTGCAAGATGTGGCGCTTCGATAAACAAAAAACCCAGGACAGATTCCTGGGTTTTTTATGATGATCTAAGGACAATTAACCAGCTTGAATGTTGGTAGCCTGTTTGCCTTTAGGACCTTGGGTAATATCAAACGTTACCTTTTGGTTCTCTTGGAGGGTTTTGAAACCACCCATATTGATTGCGCTGAAATGCGCGAACAACTCTTCTTCACTATCATCTGGTTTGATAAAACCAAAACCTTTTGCATCATTAAACCACTTAACTATTCCGGTAGACATACGAACTCCATTGCATAAACTTAAAACAACCGTGATGGGGGGTAAATACGGGTTAACCAGTTTTACCCTACAACACACCATAAAAGACTTCAATTAAAGCCTAGCGGCTCATTGTTTGCTCATTTTGCTGGGGTGTCAAGGAGTTGTGCAAAAGAATCGATTCAGAGGCCTGCTTTGGCTATAAAGAGACACTAGGCGAGTGTTCTTGGGGCATATGGCATCTTTCAGGGCTAATGAGCTGCTGTAACATCTAGTTTTAGAGGTTTTATCAATTTCAACTGGATGGCGAGTACAGATATGTCTACATTAAAGGGTAAAACAGCCCTGGTAACGGGATCAACTAGCGGTATTGGTTTGGGGATAGCCATAGCGCTAGCGAAGCAGGGTGCCAATATTATGGTGAATGGCTTTGGCGAGAAAGACGAAGCAATTGCCCAAATTAAAGCATTTGGCGTTGAAGTGGATTATCACGGCGCAGATATGAGTAAGCCCGCCGAGATCGCAGATTTGATTCAGCAAACTGAAAAACGTTTCGGCTCTTTAGATATTTTAATTAACAACGCTGGAATTCAATATGTAGCGAATGTTGAAGACTTCCCTACCGATAAGTGGGATGCCATTATTGCAATTAATTTAAGCTCGGCATTTCATACTTCGCATCATGCGCTGCCAGGTATGCAGAAACGGAATTGGGGCCGCATTATCAACATTGCTTCCGTGCACGGTCTAGTGGCCTCAACTCAAAAAGCCGCTTATGTGGCAGCAAAGCATGGGATTATTGGTCTTACTAAAGTGATTGCGCTTGAGAATGCGCGGACTGGTATTACCTGTAATGCAATTTGCCCAGGCTGGGTATTAACACCTTTGGTGCAAAAGCAGGTAGATGCGCGTGCGGAGCATGAGGGTATTTCTAATGACGCAGCTAAGATTGCCTTAGTGTCTGAAAAGCAGCCTTCTGCTCAGTTTGTTTCTCCCGAACAGTTGGGAGCTTTAGCGGTATTCCTCTGTAGTCCAGATGCCTCTGAAGTACGTGGGGCTGCCTGGAATATGGACGGTGGTTGGACTGCACAATAATCTGCAGATTAAATATCTAGCTTTGGCAAGGCGCTTCGTAAAGGCGGTCTACTTTGCCTGCCATGAGTAATTGACTCGGCAAGACTCTTCCAATTAGGGTCTGCAAGTCTTTTGAGCATTCTAATAAAGCATCAATCTGCATATTCGTATCAAAGCCCATGAGATCGAACATATGGACGAGTTCTTCAGTGCAAATATTTCCGGTTGCGCCAGGAGCATAAGGGCAACCACCTAAGCCACCCAATGAAGAGTCAAAGCGGTCGATGCCACTGTTTACGGCCGCTAAGGCGTTTGCGAGACCCATGCCCCGGGTGTTATGGAAATGCAAGGTCCATTGCAGCTTTGGATACTTGGCTTGGGTAGCCTCGCATATTGCTTGAACTTGCGCAGGATTTGCCATGCCAGTAGTATCGCAGATAGTAATACCGCGTACCCCAAGGTTAGCAAACCGATCTACCCAGGACATGAATTCTGCTAAAGAGGTAATACCTGACATAGGACAGCCAAAGCTAGTCGATAAAGAAATATTCACTGCAGTCTTATTTGCATGCGCTAATTCAATAACTGAGACAAGTCCCTGAAAAGAGTCCTCACGACCCATCTTGAGGTTGGCTTGGTTATGCGTTTCACTAACTGACATCACTAAATTGAATTCATCAACGCCAACGGTTAATGCTCTTTCTGCACCCTTGAGGTTCGGAATTAGAACCGTATATTCAACACCGGGCTCTCGATAGATGCCTTTCATGACCGCCTCAGCATCGGCTAACATCGGTATTGCTTTTGGGCTAGTAAAAGAGCTCACTTCAATCTTGGCATACCCCGCACGACTTAGGCGGTTAATCAGAGCAATTTTTTCCTCTGTCGGAATAAAGGTACTTTCCGCCTGAAACCCGTCACGTGTAACAACTTCTTGGATATAGATCCGTTTTGGGCTTTTAAGGGGCACAGTGTTTGTCATAAAGATAGGCTATTTTGAACCCAAATTGGGCTAAGTCGCTATTTTAAGAGAGAATTCTGGATTTTGGCTTGCCACAGCACAATCATCAGAATCGTTTATAGTTAGATCCATTATTACTCATAGGAGATTCTTCCATGGCATCAATCTTGGCCTCATTAGGACGCACCGTATTGGCAGGTTTTGTTCTGCTCGTTATCATCATCTTCGCTTTGGGCGGTAACTTTAGTTCTGCTGAATTGCCTTTCCTATTCCGTTGGGCACACACCATGTTCGGTGTCATGTGGATTGGTCTGCTTTGGTACTTTAACTTTGTGCAAATTCCTTCTATGCCAAAGATTCCAGATGAGCAAAAGCCAGCAATTAGTAAGGTGATCGCACCAGCAGCTTTATTTTGGTTCCGCTATGCAGCGCTCTTCACCGTCATTACTGGTTTGATCGTTGCTGCGTTGAATGGTTACTTACATCAAGCGTTTACATTACAAAGTCCGTTCCGTGCAATCGGCCTAGGAATGTGGATTGCTTTAATTATGGCCTTCAACGTTTGGTTCATTATTTGGCCAAATCAAAAACGCGCTCTTGGTATCGTCGCTGTGGAACCTGACGTCAAAGCAAAATCTGCTCGTGTGGCGATGTTGACATCCCGTTTAAATACACTGCTTTCAGTACCTATGTTGTTCTTGATGGTTGCTCAGTCACACAACACTACTTGGTTTGTGATCGTTTCTTAATCACGCCATCTGCTTTAAAGAAAAGGCCCGCATAGCGGGCCTTTTTGTTTCTGTCATTACCTCTCCGACAAACTTAGCGCAACCCCTATGACAAGATCGGCGGGAGTTCTTTACTTAAGGCACCTCGTTGAGCGGTAGCCGCCCCCATTAAAGCAAAGCCTAGTAATTTGCCATCAGCAGATTCAAACCGTGCCTCAATTCCGCCATCAACAGCAGTTGTTTTCCATTCGCCCTTCACTCCCTTGGCAGGAGGTGAAACGATAGTAGCTAGGGCAGGAGTCTTGACCATGACAGGCATTGCTGGATAGATGAGTGCTGTCCGTTGCCCAATTAAGGTTGGCGCCAATGCCCTTGCTGCCTGCATGATGGGCATCACATAGGGGAGGACAAGCCCATCAACCTCCGCGCAATCGCCAAGCGCATAGACATTACTTGCGCTGGTTTCGAGTTCGCGATTCACTTGGATACCTAAGCCAGTGCGCATACCTGCAGCTTTTGCTAAATCTAATCTGGGTTTTAAACCCACTGCCGATAGGACAGCATCACTTATGATGCAGTCACCATTGGCTAAGGTAATTTGCAAAACGTCTCCATTGCGATCGATAGACTGCACTGTGGTGGAGAAATGCCAGCGTACACCAGCATCGCTCAATTTCGCCTGCAGCTCTTTAGCTGCTTGCTCGGGTAACAGTCTACCCAATGGCTGAGCGGCCAAATCAATCACATCTACTGCATAGCCGCCTAATACTAAATCGTTGGCAAACTCACAGCCAATGAGGCCCGCACCCAGAATGGCAATATTTTTTTTACCTACTATTGCATGACGAAAGCGGGCGTAATCCTCAAGATCATTTACCGTCAGTACTTCTTTGGCAGCGTTACCAGCCAAAGGTAAACGAATTTGATCTGACCCTAGGGCCATCACAAGCTTGCCATAAGGCACTTCCCCTTTGTTCGTTTGCAGTGTCTGTGCTTGAATGTTGATCGCACTCACATCTGTTTCAGATAGGATAGTGATTTCCAGCTGCGTTGCCATTCCATCTGCTGGGGTGGTAACTAGTTGAGCTACTTCTTTCTTGCCTGCAAGTGCGGTAGAGAGCATAGGCTTGGAATAAAAATAGCCAGGCTCACGAGTGATTAAGGTAATCGGGACAGATTTATCTAGTTTACGAACCTCACGAATAACGGTATACCCAGCTAATCCGCTCCCAATGATGACGATTGCGGATGATTGAGGTGTGTTTTGAGTCAAAGCTGGGCTCCCAAGTAAAGCAGAAAAAAGTTATATAAAAAGAGAAAATCAGAGTCTAAAAATACTGAAGAGCTTAGCTTACCTGAACCATCTCAAAGTCAGCCTTTGCAACCCCACAATCTGGACATTCCCAATTTTCGGGGATATCAGACCAAGCAGTTCCGGCAGCGATGCCATCCTCTGGTAAGCCTAAAGCTTCATCATAGATAAAGCCGCATACGATACATTGCCAAGTTTTCATGTTTATTCCTTAATGATGGTGTATTGATTTTAAATTTAATCGAGTTTTATTTCTTGCTATGACTTATTGCGCTGCAAAGGCTTTGGCCTGCTCTAAGGCTTTCTTGTAATGGTTTGCATGACGCTCTTCGACGTTTGCCAAGGCCGCAAAGCGTTTTGCTGCTTTAGCTAATACCGCTTGAAATTGCTCAGCATGCTCTTTGGACTCAGCAATCTGTTCATCAATTTCTTGAATGGCTGCAGAATTACCTTCTTCTACTGCAGTCTTCCGAAATGATGGGTACATTTCTGTGTACTCATAAGTCTCCCCTTCGATTGCAATTTCAAGTGCGCGAGTCGGGGTAATGGTGTGAGCAGGGTAGAGAAGATCTAAGTGACCGAATGCATGCAATACTTCTTGATCTGCAGTAGCCTCAAAAATCTTTGCTGTTTCCTCATCTCCCGCAGCGCGTGCTAATTTTGCAAAGTAGCGGTATTTAATGTGAGCCATTGATTCTCCTGCGAATGCTGACTCTAAGTTTTGGATTGTTTTAATTTCAGGACGTGCCATTTTCATTTCCTTTGTATTGATGATTAAAAATTTGTTGATTACTTAATTTCTTACTTCCTCAACCATGAATCGGATTTTGGGCTTAAATCATTAATCAGTCCAATGAATAATAATGATAGTATTGATCTAAATTATCGATAAGGAACTGATATGGCTTATTTACCCTCGCTTAAACAACTGAGCTATTTAGTGGCCTTGGCAAAAGAGCTTAATTTCACTCGGGCTGCTGAGTCTTGTTTTGTAGGTCAATCTACTTTGAGTGCGGGCTTGAAAGAACTCGAAGAGGGTTTGGGTATCCGCTTGGTTGAGCGTGATCGTCAAAATGTTTCTCTTACGCCAGCTGGCGTTGGAGTGCTGGAGCGCGCTAGGGTGATTCTTGCAGCATCTGAAGACTTAGTGGAATATTCGAACGCTTTAAGTAAGCCGATGACGGCAACTATTCGCTTGGGTGTTATTCCAACCATTGCTCCATTCTTACTACCTAATGTATTGCCTGATATTCGTCAGCGTTTTCCAAATCTTAAAATCACTTTACGAGAAGACCTCACAAAAAATCTGTTAACCAGACTAGCAGATCATCAGCTTGATTTTGCTTTGATTGCTTTGCCATACGATGTCAGTGGCTTGCTTGTTAAAGAATTATTTAATGATGAATTTTGGTTGGTGGCTAGAGAAGATGATCCCGCCCTAAAGGGAAAAGAAGTGACTTTGCCAGCAAAGATGGCTGAGCGCCTCTTATTGTTGGAGGAGGGGCATTGTTTACGTGACCACAGTATGCAGGCGTGCAAGAAGTCCAACATACTTCACGCTGAAGGGATGGAGGCAACTAGCCTCTTAACTTTATTGCAAATGGTGGAATCTGGATTCGGGATTGCCTTGCTTCCAGAGATGGCTATCAAAGGGGGTTTATTAACTAACACGACATTGCTAGCTAGGCCTCTGACTGCGCCTGCACCAAAGCGGGTGATTGCTCTTGTGGCAAGGCCATCTACAGCGCATGCTAAGGAATTTGCAGTCCTATCTGAGTGTATTCAGGAGCGTTTCGGCGGAATTCTTCCGGGCAGTCGAGGACACAGAAGTGTCAAGTTAAATTGAACGCACAGTATTTCTCCGTAAATTTTGGTACAGTCAAAGGTTTATCAGCTTAATATTTAGAAAGTATTCAATGACAAGTAAAGAAGTAATGTTTACACCGGTTAATCTCGGCTCAATTCAATTGAAGAATCGTCTTGTGATGGCGCCATTAACGAGGATGCGTGCAATCGATGGCGAGGTACCAAATCCATTAACTAAGACTTACTATGCCCAACGTGCTAGTGCTGGCTTAATTATTACAGAGGCAACCCAAATTTCCCCGCTAGGTATGGGCTATCCTGCTACCCCCGGTATTTATTCAGCACCGCAAACGGCCGCCTGGAAAGAAATAGTCGAAGCTGTACATGCAAAGGGCGGATCGATTGTTGCGCAGTTATGGCATGTCGGTCGGATTTCTCATTCATCTTTACATCCTGAGCAAGGATTGCCTGAGGCACCTTCCGCAATTGCTGCTTCAGGCCAAACTTATGGCGCAGATTGGCAACTGCACGATTACGAAACACCTAGGGCAATGAGCACTGAGGATATTGCTCGCTTATTAAAACAATTCGAATTCGCCGCACAAAATGCTAAAACAGCAGGCTTCGATGGTATTGAGATTCATGCTGCTAATGGCTACTTACTGGATCAATTTCTGCAAGACGGAACCAATCAGCGAACTGACCAGTACGGCGGCTCAATTGAAAATCGCATCCGTCTATTGGATGAAGTGATTGAGACTGTTAGTACGGTATTTCCAAGTGATCAAATTGGAGTGCGTCTTTCTCCATACGGCACATTCAACGATATCGAAGATAGCGATCCAATCGCTTTGTTTACTACATTGATTAACAAACTGAATGGCTATAAGCTGGCTTACGTCCATATGATTGAGCCTCGCTCAACCAGTTCTGGCGGCAATGATCAAGTATATGAAGATGCACCAATTACATCAGAGTTATTCCGCGCCGCTTATCAAGGTAAATTTATTACTGCTGGCGGATACGATCAGGCAATGGGTGAGCAAGTATTGGAAGAGGGCTTAGCTGATGCAGTAGCATATGGTCGCTTATACATTTCGAACCCAGATTTAGTGGAGAGATTTAAAAAGAATGCTCCGTTAAGTCCATACAACCGCGCTACCTTTTATGGTGGCAATGAGGCGGGCTACACTGACTATCCTACCCTCTAATTTTTGCTTAGGTCAGTTTAGATAAACCTCGCTCCCCATAAAGGACGAGGTTTATTTTTTGTCTTCTGGATCTTTGAGGAGGTCGTACTGGTTGGCTACTAATAGAAGCGCAAGCGAGGCGCATCCCATGGCAAAGAATTCCCATTGATGCAACATAGCGGTGCCCACTACCGTCATGAGTACGGTCCAGCCCACAGCTATCTTTGCTTTTTTTGATAAGGGCTTCATGGGTGATTGCTCCTAAGCGTGGGCTTTTATTTTATTCAACATGCGACGAAGTGTATCGTCCTTTAAGACGTAATGTTGCCATAGTCCAGCTAGTGCATGAATACCAATGAGGAAATACAGCGAATTTCCTAAAAACTCATGGATCCCTTCAGCGAGTTTTTTCATTTCCGGATTAGGGGTAAGTAGTTGAGGCCATACCAATCCAAAGAAGTGGATTTCTTTCCCGCCATACTGAAAATAGAGCACGCCAAAGATAGGCGATATCAGTAGCAGGGCATATAGCAACCAATGCATTGCCTTAGCGAAAGAGATAAATACCGGTTTTGGGTTAGTGGGATTCGGAACGCCATAAGTGAAACGGATCATCAGTCGGAGAGCCATGGCTATAAAAATAAGCTGCCCAATGACGCCATGGACAGATTTACAGAGCTCGCGTGGCTCACTTCCCTTGGGGAACTGTCCTTTAAGTTCAATGACGATGAAAGCTGCTACAACCAGAAGAAATACAAACCAATGAAAAAAGATGGAGGCAGGGTGATAGTGAGTTTTTGACATATTGCTTGCTATTAATTAATGAAGAATCATCACAAATGATAATGAATCTCATTAACAATAACAAGTTTAGGGGTAATTTCCCCTATTTTTATACTTCCCTGGGCTAATTCAGCCTTACTTTGGCGCTTAATTCACTGACTAAGCCTCTTTTATCGATCTGGGATAGCCTGAGCGCTTCGGCTTCAAAATCCAGCTGTCCTGGGTGAAATTCATCATCGTTTTGGAGGTGAATGACGTAAGTCCAGACAAGCTCACGGCCACGGTTTTTATAGACATCAACTACACGTTTCATGTTTACCGCCTCTATGGTGATACTGAATTAGTACTGGCTATCTTGGGATTGATTACTTTCTGAAGCGTAATCAAGTTTCTGGGTTCAATGCGGATGACTCCACCTCTGGGGCTATCAATATCTGCGATCAAGAAAAATGATACAGAAATCACAAAGGGAAAAATCATGAAGAGGCCGATATTCTTTTGAAAATTCCGCGCCCCAAAGCCAACTAATAAATTAGCGCAGATGGCGATCGCTACCATCAAAGCCCAAGCAGTGTAAGGGATTCGATTCCACCACGCTGCCTGCACATAGCCTTGAGAATTCAAAACATCATTCATACCCGAGGCAACGAGTGCCATCGTTGGTGTTGGATTGGTTCGTACAATCGGCAAAATTTCATTCCAGAGGGCTTGCTGAGCCTCATTTGTTTTTTGACGAATGACTAAGACTTTCTCATGGGGTTGTCTAGAGTAGAACTGAATCCGGAGGTCTAGGTAAGAATTTAATAATTCTTTAGTGGCTAACGCTGATTTTGGGGGGAGTAGGTCTGCCCTGAGATATTCGGTCCCAATCGCATTGGCTTCGCTTTCTTCGAGAATTTCGCGTTGATCGTGGCGGTCAATTGCCATGGAGAAGGTGAAGCCAATAATCAGCGCCAGCAAAGTTAAGGTCGCTGTTTGGATAATCCCCAGATCCACAGAGGTCTCGGTATCTTTCGTGCGAAAGCGGCTTAATACTGCATTACCAAACCAAACAGAAAAAATGAGTATTAAAAAGGTTAGGCCAAAAACTAAGAGAGGGTAATTGAGGATGTGTCTAATTTAAAAAGTCCCTGGATATAAGATATCTTTAGTAACGTTCTGAATATCACGATGTCCCGTAAAGGCCATGGTGATATCCAATTCATTATGGATGAGTTCGAGGCACTTCGTAACACCCGCTTCACCCATAGCACCTAAGCCATACAGGAATGGGCGACCAATCATAGTGCCGCGTGCGCCTAATGCCCAGGCCTTTAAAACATCTTGACCAGACCGAATGCCGCCGTCCATCCACACTTCAATATCATTACCAACGGCATTCACAATGCCGGGCAGTGCTCGAATACTAGAAATTGCGCCATCCAATTGGCGACCGCCATGATTAGAAACAATCAGTGCATCAGCACCAGAGTTTGCTGCTAAGCGAGCATCCTCTTCGTCCAAAATCCCTTTGATGATGAGCTTGCCACCCCAGAGTTTTTTTATCCATTCAACATCCCCCCAATTGAGGCCAGGATCAAATTGCTCGGCAGTCCAAGAGGAGAGGGAGGACATATTACCGACACCAGTGGCATGCCCAACAATATTGCGAAAGGTTCTGCGAGGAGTCATAGCCATGCCTAAGCACCAACGTGGCTTGGTCGCCATATTAATCATGTTGGCAATAGTGAGCTTTGGTGGTGCAGATAAACCATTCTTCAAATCTTTATGACGCTGACCTAGAATTTGGAGATCTAAGGTTAAGACTAGGGCAGAACATTTTGCAGCCTTAGCGCGCTCAATTAAGCGCTCGATGAAACCACGATCTTTCATGACATAGAGCTGAAACCAAAATGGCTTAGTAGTGCGCTCAGCAACATCTTCAATGGAGCAGATACTCATAGTAGATAAGCAAAATGGCACACCAAATTTTTCAGCTGCTTTTGCAGCCAGAATCTCCCCATCCGCATGTTGCATTCCGGTAAGTCCAGTTGGAGCAAGCGCCACTGGCATTGTGACTTCCTCTCCAACCATCGTAGTTTTGGTTGTACGGTTAGTCATGTTGACTGCCACGCGCTGACGTAATTTAATCTTCTGAAAATCGGATTCGTTAGCGCGATAGGTTGATTCAGTCCAAGATCCTGAGTCGGCGTAGTCATAAAACATCTTAGGGGTGCGTTTTTGGTGAAGCACTCTTAAGTCTTCGATATTCGTAATGATTGCCACTCTGTATCCTTCTAGTGAATGCTTTCAGGATGAAGCATTTGCCTAATTAAGCTATATCTTAGCAATACCGAGTAATTGTTTCTACAATGTTATGGTATCCCTTGCTTGGGACCCCTCAATGCCCATTTACCCCTATCCCTATCCCTTTTGAATGCCTCAGCTTAATCTTGCCACTATCTCCTATTTGTTAATTGCAACTGCCCTGTGGGCTGGTAATGCAATTGCAGCACGTGTTTTGGTTGCTAGCGGAGCGGTTTCGCCTATTACATTGAGTGCGGTTCGCTGGGGTTTGGCAGCACTACTATTACTTCCTTTTGGTTGGGGTGTTTTCAAGCCAAAAAGTGCTCTTTGGAAAAATAAGAAACGTTTTTTACTCTTAGGTCTATTCGGTGTTGGTAGCTATAACGTCCTTCTCTACTTAGCACTGCAAACTTCAACAGCGATTAATGTCACCTTGATTGGTGCCAGTATGCCAATATGGATGTTAATCATTGGCGCAATTTTCTATCATGTGAAGCCTAGTCGATTGCAGTTGCTGGGAGCACTGATCTCAATGATTGGGGTTGCATTTGTTTTGACTAGAGGCGAGTTATTTACATTGTTGTCGATGCAAATGGTTGTTGGCGACCTCTTAATTATGTTGGCCACTATCTTATGGGCTTTTTATAGTTGGATGCTGAGTCAACCAGGAAAGAGTAGTGAGCGTAATTGGCCGTGGGCCAACTTTTTAATGGCGCAGGTATTTGTTGGCTTGCTGTGGACTGGATTTTTTGATGGCTTCGAGATTGCTGCTGGCAATGCTCATTTAGATTTGAATCTATGGACTGGCTCACTAATCTTATTTGTGGCTATTGGCCCATCCTTAATTGCGTATCGTTGCTGGGGTTTAGGCGTCAATGGTGCAGGCCCTACTGTTGCCGCTTTTTTTGCTAATTTCATACCTTTATTTACCGCATTATTGTCTGCCGCGATGTTGGGTGAGCCGCCCCAACTGTTCCATGGCATTGCCTTTGCCCTAATTGTTTCTGGAATTATCGTTTCTTCTAGGTCGCGCAATAGTCAAATCTACTCTAAGATTTAATTAAACCCGAACTGATTAAGCCCTGTCTGACATGTGCGCGATGTGCTTCGGTCACATTCACTGCTGGTGGGCGTACTAGAGAGTTTGGAATTTGACCTAACTGCATCAAAGCCTCTTTGACGCAAGCTACTTCGCTTGTTGGCGAGCTAGGCTCTTGATTTTCAAAGACACCATCCATAATTGGGATGCAAAACTCGCGGTGAATTTTTTGTGCTTTAACCGCATCTCCACAGATTGCTGCATCAATTAATTCTACCCATTTTGGTGTATCGATAACGCTAATGCCAATGAGTGCTCCATGAACACCATGCAAGATCATTCCCAAAAGTGGTGGTGAGTCTAATGCTGCAAGGATTGTGAGCTTGTCATGCAAGGCCTCCCATATCTGAACGTAACGCGTAACAGTGCCACAGGCTGCTTTGATTGCTACAACATTAGGAATGGAAGAGATGCGAATCAGGGACTCTAGCGAGTAAGCGCAACCCGATTGGTCTGGATATTGGAAGACGATCATCGGTAAGTCAACCTGTTCATCCAATATTTTGTAGAACTGATAGACAGACTCAGGATTTTGTGCCAAGCGACGATAGGGGCGTGCATCAAAAGGATTTAATACCAGTAGCACATCTGCTCCAGCCTTTTTTGCTAGGAGCCCGTCTTTGACCGCTGCAGGACCTCTACCCTCAATCCCACTAATCAAAGTTTGCCCTGGAAGCATTACTTCTCGAGCGAGCTTCAAGATCTTTTGCTTCTCTTCATCCGAAAGTTGAAGAATCTCAGCTAATCCTGCATTCACTGCAATTCCTTTTACACCAGGGGTGTGCACTGTTTCTTTTAGGTGGCGAGCAAGGGCTTCGTAGTTAACACTAAGGTCCGCCTTGAAAGGAGTGATGGTCGCCGGATATAAACCGCTCAGAACCAGCGCTTTTTCGTTTCTTGAAGACATTATTGACCTTTGGATTGATGTGAAGAAGTGAGTCTACTGTGTCAGGAATTCATCATGACATTTGCTGCAGTTAATTCTATAGTAAAGTGAATTCTTAGATTGGCCGCCAACACAAAAAGTCTCAACTGATTTCATATAGAAATGGAAAGATATTTTTTTATGGGTTCTTATACTTACAAATGGATTTCCGCCTTACTGGTAGGTTTAAGCTTATTCCTACTGACTGCTTCCCTATCCCACGCCCAGAACTATCCCGATCGACCGATTAAGTTAGTCGTTCCCTATGCACCTGGTGGCGGAACGGATGTAACAGCGCGCCTGATTGCAAAGATGTTAACCAGTGGCTTTAGCCAGCCGGTATCTGTAGAGAATAAGGCAGGTGCTGGCGGCATTATTGGACAAGAGTTTGTTGCGAGAGCACTTCCGGATGGATATACCTTGTTGTTTAGTGCTGCAGGCCCTTTAACAATTAGTCCATTCACATATCCTAGCTTGCCTTATGATCCTGTAAAAAGTTTCGAGCCAATTATTTTGGTTTCTTCTCAACCATTAGTTTTGGTAGTTAATGCAGATTCAAAAATTTATACCCTAGCCGATTTATTAAAGGCATCCTTCGACTCTAAAAAAGGCCTTACCTATGGATCTTTTGGGAATGGAAGTGCCGCACATTTGGCGGGTGAGTCTTTCAAGACAGCTACCAAAATTGATATGACTCATATCCCCTATAAGGGTACAAGTCCCGCCTTAACTGCATTATTAGGTGGTGATATAGATGTGTTGTTTGATACGGTTAGCACCTCAGCCCCATTTATCAAGTCAGGAAAGTTGAGAGCATTAGCAGTGGCTTCAAAAAATAGATCTACTTTGCTTCCGGATGTTCCCACAATGGTGCAAGCTGGTGTTAGCGGATTTGAGGCTAGCACTTGGTATGGAATGTTAGCTCCAGCGGGCACGAATCCGAAGATCATTCAGCAAATTAACCGCGCTGTAAACAGCGGCTTGAAGAATAAGGAAATTACTGATGTGTTTACTTCAGAGGGGTCTGTAGTAATCGGGGGTACCCCAGAGCAATTTAAAAACTTTATGGCTGCTGAGCTAAAGAAGAATGAAGTAGTAGTGAAGGCTGCTGGGATTTCAAGCAATTAAGGCCTTAATAGGGGGATCTGCTTAATCTGCTTGGATATTATTGGCTTTAATAACCTGTGCCCATTTTTCAACTTCTTGCTTAATTTTTTGTTCAGATTGTTCTGGAGAGCGAACGTTGACAATAAAACCCATACCAGAAAGTTTGTTGCGTAACTCTTTATCTGCCAAAGCTTTTACAACATCTTGATTTAGCTTCTGAACAATTTGTTTTGGTGTGCCTGCTGGAGCCATCAGAAATTGAATTGTTTCCCCTTCAAATTCTGGAAAGCCAGATTCTGCTACCGTAGGAATATCGGATAGCGTTGGGTACCTTACTGAACTGGTTACTGCCAAACCCAACACTTTTCCACCCATAATTTGCTGTACTGTGGGTGGTAGCACAGCAAAGGAAATCGGTACGTCGTTGCTCAAGACTGCCTGCAGTGCAGGCCCTCCACCGTTATAGCCAATATGCTTAATATCTAAATTGGCCCTGAGTTTTAGTAGCTCTGCAGTCAGTTGTGGACTAGTTCCAGCACCAGGAGAGGAGTAATCATATTTACTCGGGTTTTGTTTGATCAGGGCAATAAAATCTTTAAAGTTTTTTGCAGGAAATGATGGGTTTACGACGATGATATTTGGTGAGCTGGCTGGAATAGTGATCGGCGCAAAGTCTCGAACTGCATCATATCCAGAATTTGGTATGAGTGATGGGTTAATTACAAATGCGCTACTCGTGAGCAATATCGTGTATCCATCCGGACTGGCTTTAGCAACTTGCTGGATGCCAATATTCGCACTAGCCCCTGGCTTATTTTCAACAATGAATGTCTTGCCCGTATTCTCACCAATTTTTTGAAATAAAAGTCGCCCAAAAATATCAGAAGGGCCTCCGGGGGCATAAGGGACAACAACCTTGACGGGCCTATTGGGGAAGTCTTGTGCAATAACAGTCCCACAAAAGGAAATTAAGAAAGCAAATGCTGCACAATAATATTGGCCGATCTTCATATCGTTCCCCGTGAATAATTTGTAGTATGGTATCAAGTTCTAGATTGCAGTGTATCGAAATGAATGAAGGGCATCAAAGACTAATATGAGATTAATCACGTTTACTCGTGCAGGATCAAACACTCCAGAAATTGGTGCTCGTTTACCCAATCCTTCAGGTGATCACATCCTTCCATTTGCTGATGTTGCTAAGCAACTTGGCCTCCTCGATTTTCCAACGGATATGAGGGCTTTCTTGGGTGCTGGAGTCTCGGCGATGGAACAAGCGAAAGCATGGGTTCAGGCCGCTAAAGAGTATTCACAATTACAATTAGATTCTCAAGGGATTCATTTTTTACCGCCAGTAATGAATGCTGAAAAATTCCTATGTGTTGGTAAAAATTACCGAACCCATCTAGAGGAATTAAAAAGAACGAATTTAATTAAAGAGATTCCTCAAGAGCCTACTTCGTTTATCAAACTGAATTCTTGTCTATCCGGACATGAAGCCAAGGTGGTTCGTCCCAAGGGTATTACGCGCCTTGACTATGAGCCAGAGCTGGTATTTGTTATCGGTAAACGTGCTTTGGGTGCAAAGAAGGAGGAGGCAATGGATTATGTTGCCGGTGTGACCATTCTGAATGATCTGACATGTAGAGACTTGCAGTTGCGTGAAGTTGCCTCCGGTTCCCGTTTTTGGACGGGAAAAAATATTCCTGGTTTTGGTCCTCTAGGACCTGAGATTGTAACTATCGATGAGATACCAGATCCTTATGACCTATGGATGACTTGTTCAGTGAATGGAGAAGAACGCATGCGAGTCAATACCAAAGATCAAATTTGGAAGATCTCCGATATTTTGGAGCATTTCTCCCGCTTTATACCGATCGAGCCTGGTGATATGTTTTCAACTGGTGCACCAGGTGGGGTTGCTGTTGGAAAAGAGAATGCTGAAGAGCTTTATCTTAAGCCAGGTGATGTAGTGGAATGTTCGATTGATAGCATCTCTACATTGCGCACCACCATTATTGAATGAGAAAAATGAAGCAACTCCTAACCCGTTCTCTGGTTTTGCTCTGTAGTGTTATTTTGTCTACGATGACTGCCAATGCAGCAGATGTATACCCAGTCAAGCCTATTAAAGTGATTGTGCCCTTTCCTCCTGGTGGGGGTGCCGATACTTTAATCCGCTTAATTGCGCCGTTGACTTCAGACTTGTGGAAGCAGTCAGTTGTGATTGAAAACCGCCCAGGGGCAAGCGGTGCCATTGGAGCTGAATTGGTTGCTCAATCTACGGCTGATGGCTATACCTTATTGATGGGCTCAACTGCCGCAGTAACTGAAAAAAATATTCATCAGTTTTCTCCAGTGGCCCTAATCTCAGCCTCTCCTTATATTGTTACCATGTCCCCGGCGCTCAATATCACTTCAGTGCGCAGCTTGATTGCGTATGCAAAAGCAAATCCAGGCAAGATTCGATATGGATCTTCCGGACCGGGATCTGCATCTCATTTGGCTGGGGAATTATTTGCGTCCCTAGCTAATATTTCTTTGCTTCATGTTCCCTATAAGGGTACCGGTCAAGCACTAACCGATTTGTTGGCGGGCCACATAGATCTGATGTTTGCACCAGCGCAAACAGTAATGCCACAAATTGAATCAGGGAAATTATTGGCCTTAGCGCAAACGGGTGCTAAACGTTCTGAGGCATTGTCAAACATACCCACCGTGGCAGAGTCAGGGCTATCTGGCTACAGTGCTGTGGGATGGTTTGGCTTGTTTGCTCCAGCAAATACGCCTAAGCCAGTGATTCAAAAAATCAACCAAACGGTCATGTTTGTCATGTCTCAGGAGAAGGTACGTAAGGCAATGCTGGAGCGGGGAAGCGATCCCGCTAGCGGAAGTCCTGAAGAGTTTTCAGCGTTTCTACGCCTGGATCAATCAAAATGGGCGAAATTGATCAAGGAAAATAAGGTTGCAGTGCAATAACTGACTAAATCAGTATCATTTAGTGCTAATCACTTTATTCTCTAGGAAATTGCTATGCCAGGCTTATTACCCAACGTTGATCCAGATGGTTTATTAGAGTTCTCGGTTGTTTACACCGACCGCTCTTTAAATCACATGTCTGAAGAGTTCAAACGCGTGATAGTGGATATATCAAGTGTTCTTAAAGATGCATACAACGCCCAATCTGCTGTGATTGTTCCCGGCAGTGGAACTTTCGGCATGGAAGCTGTCGCTCGTCAGTTTGCTAGTAAGCAAAAAATCTTAGTATTGCGTAACGGGTATTTTAGCTACCGCTGGACTCAGATTTTCGATTTAGATAAATCGTTTGCAGACATCTCAATATTAAAAGGCCGTCAAGTCGACAACTCTCCTCAAGGCGAATTCGAACCTGCTCCACTTGAAGAGGTTGTGGCCTTTATTAAGAAAGAAAAACCAGCGGTGGTGTTTGCACCGCACGTTGAAACCTCAGCAGGCATCATTCTTCCAGATGATTATCTGAAAGCAGTTGGTGAAGCAGTACGTTCTGTCAACGGCATATTTGTATTGGATTGCATTGCATCTGGTGCGATGTGGGTTGATATGAAAGCATGCAATGTAGATGTATTGATTTCTGCGCCACAAAAAGGCTGGAGCAGTTCACCTTGCTGCGCGCTGATTGCTCTTGGTGAAAGAGGTCGCGAGCGGATTGAATCTACCCAAAGCACAAGCTTCTCAATGGATCTGAAAAAATGGTTGCAGATCATGGAAGCCTACGAAAAGGGTGGCCATGTGTATCACACAACCATGCCTACGGATGCTTTGAAGACTCTGCGTAACGTGATGAAAGAAACGCAATCTCTAGGCTTTGCAGCACTCAAGCAAAAGCAAATCGAGTTAGGTACTAAAGTCCGTGAGTTACTGGTTTCTAAAGGCTATCCTTCGGTTGCCACAAAAGGCTATCAATCTCCCGGCGTCGTGGTGAGCTTTACAAAGGATCCAGAGATTCAGTCGGGTAAGAAGTTTATTGCACTAGGTTTACAAACTGCTGCGGGCGTTCCTTTGCAGTGTGATGAAAGACCAGATTTCCGCACTTTCCGTCTGGGATTATTTGGTCTCGAGAAGTTAGCTAACGTAGATCGTACTCTGGGGCATTTGGCGGTAGCGCTGGAGAAAATTACCGAGGCAGAAGCTCAGCCTGCGTAATATCTGCATTCGGAAAAATAAAGGCCATCTTTGGATAGCCTTTTTCTATTGCAGATGAGGATGTTCAAATATTATCTAGCCAGTGGATTGGGCGTGGCTTCTCCAATCTGATGCAAGGTATTTTTATCAATGTGATGAAATAAATCTGCTTGATTCTGAATCTTTAATACCGTGTCTTGTTCATAAGACCAAGTTCCATCCGTATTGATGCTCACCTGAATATGAAACTCCACAGTTTTAAAGGCGTAATCTAAAAAAGCATTTGAAGAAATTCCTGCGCAAGGATCTCCCTCTTTTGCGTGTAATTCAAATTGTTTTGCATTAGCACCTGATTTGCCGAGCGCCATTGTAGTCATGCCCCGGGGAATGGTTAGGGTATGAATAATGGTTCCGCTTGCGGGTTCCCAGAGCCAGTACCCAACTTGATCGTGATAGGTTTTGACTTGATCAGGCTTAGTAATGTGAGAGTGATATCGCAAGCCATAAAACAATTGTGGACCGTTAGTTTGTGGATCAATTGGTTGAAGTTCGATATGCTCGACATAGGCTTGATTTTTTGGCCCATCTGCTTTCGGCTTTCGGTCCATGCCTCGGGTGCCTTCCCAAATGCCCGCCATACCCGTAAAGGGTCCCAGATTCTCCAAAGTATTGAGTGAATACCCTTGGGGTTCAGTAAAGATATCTTTTGGAAAATCAGTCATGTGGGATCTTCGGAAAATGAAGCATTTATTTCAAATTTATGAGTATTATTAAATTATCCACAAACTCTATGGAGATTTATATGAATTCAGGTATCGCTCGTCTCAGCTTAGCCACTTTCATCTCTATGGCGATTGGCATTACTCCAATAGCAGTGATGGCAGCGGATCCAGCGCCTGCACCAGCTGCTACTCCTGCTGCAGCACCAGCGGCAGCTCCAGTAGCAGTGCCTACAAATAAGGCAACTGAGAAGCAGGCAAAGCAGAAGCCTAAGAAAGAAAAGAAAGCTGAGAAAAAAACGAAGAAAAAATCCAAGAAGAAAGCAAAGCCTGCGGCAGATGCAGCCACCCAGTAATTTCAGTAATACATCCCTCGATTAGTTGAGGGGTTCTGCTCCATCAAAGTCATCTGATTTTTTAGAAGTCGATGACTTTTTTACTGAGCCATTGTTACGTACTAGCAACCACATTGCTGCCATTACTAAACTCATGCCGCTGATTTGCATCCAGGTGATCGGCTCTGATAAGACCAGATAGCCCATAAAGATCGTAGAGACTGGACCCAGTATCCCCGCCTGAGCAACTAGAGGTGAACCAATTCGATGAATGGCAATCATGATCAGCAGCATGGGAATGACTGTGCATACGCTAGCATTCAGCAGACTCAGCCAATAAATTGGGAGGGCTTGTTCAAAAATAGCGCTGGGATGATAAAAGGTGGATTGCAATACGCTCATGAATGCTGAGGCAGTACTGGCATAGACTACTAGGCGGACGCTACCAATGCGCTGAACCATTTCTCCTGAGCCAATCATGTACATAGCATATGAGCACGCACTTCCAAAGACCAGAATCATTCCTAGCCAGGCACTGATACCAGTAGAGCTGGCATCTTGAATGAAAACAATAAAGACGCCCAAATAACCAACTACCAGGGCATACCACTGCAAACGGGAAATGGGTTTGTGTAAAACAAAATACGAAATTAATAAAACAATAGTTGGAGTGAGATAAAGGACAATCCGTTCAAGTCCAACAGAGATGTATTGCAGTCCCAAGAAATCGATATAGCTTGAAAAAAAATATCCCAAGAAGCCAAGTAAAAATAATTTACCTCGATCCAACCAGGTTATCGGGCTCATGGGCTTTCTGCGTGCTTCCCACCAAAAGATTCCCCAAAATAAAGGCATGGCCATGAGCATGCGAAGTGCTAAGAGGGTTTCAGAGTCTGCGCCATAAGCAAAAGAAAGCTTCACCAGAATCGCTTTACCCGAGAAAAGCATCGCGCCAATACCGGCCATGAATATGCCGTAAAGATAACGTCGATGGTGGTCTGCTGCGCTTGCTGAATGCATACCGTTTTATAACAGCTTATTCAGCAGACTTCTCATTTCTAAGATCGTTTCAGAGGGGGTAAGTCCAATCGGACCGACGCCCTGATTTACTAAGCTATCAGCAGCGGAGGCATGGAGCTCGACAGCAATGCAGCTTGCTTCCCATAAGTTCAAGTCATGACGGACACCTTGGGCGGCAAGTGCAGCAATACTGCCGGTTAGTACATCGCCCATGCCACCAGTGCCCATGCCAGGATTTCCGGCATGGCATTCAACCATCCCATGCAGTGGTGATGCAATTAAAGTGTGCTGACCTTTTAATATAACAATCGATTGAGTTAGTAAAACTAAATTTTCAATTGCTTCTAGTCGGTTAGCTTGAACTGCTTCAGTGCTGCTCTCCAAAAGGGCTGCTGCTTCACCTGGGTGAGGTGTTAAAACAGTCTGTCCTGGAAATTGTTGATTACGTTCTTGGAGTGCCTTTAGTAAATAAGATGACTCAGCAATAAGATTTAATGCATCAGCATCAACCACTAAAGGAATCATGGGATAGACGAGGGCAGCATCTAACCAAGCCCTTGCTAAATCTGATTTTCCAAGTCCAGGACCAATGGCAACGACAGCGGGCTTGGTCTCACTCAGACGTTCATCAGCCGAAGAACTAGTATGTCCAATCATCAGCTCAGGTTGGTCTAAATAGGCATGTGCAGTAAGGGGATCGAGCATCTCTAACATCGTCCAGCCTGCACCGAGATGAAGACAGGCCTTACCGGCTAATAAGAGAGCGCCTGCCATACCAGACGATCCGCCGATTAAGACTACTTTGCCTGCATTGCCTTTATGTTCAGAAGGCATCCGTTTCAGGCGCTTAGCTAAGGCGAGTGCGTCTAACTTGATGGGTAAAGGGCTCATACTATTAGTATCGCTCTGATTTGATGGGCGAACACGCAAATCAGTGGCTCTATTCTGCGAATTTAGCCCCTTGGATCCGATCAGTACAAAGTAGCACTAAGCAGTTGAAGAATTTATCCTAACGATGGAATAAAAAAACCGCGGCGGACCGCGGTTTGATTTTGCTAAGGAAAAGATTACTTCTTAGCGTCTGCTGCAGGTGCCGGTGCTGCTGGTGTTGCCGCTGGTGCTGCCGGAGCATCTTTCTTGGCTTCTTCAACATGAGTAGCTTCAGCACCATGCTTTTCGCCGCTCATATCAATATTGCCGTCGCCCTTAAAGAGTAAATAGGCTGTGGCACCAACTAATACCAGTACCATGATGATGATTGAACGATTGCTCATTGCTTTTCCTTCGGTGTGGTTGAAATTGGGACAATATTAACCCTTCTTGTGTGCTGGGTAAATCCTAGAATGCCCTAAGTCCTTGAAGTACAGAGTGAACTAGGTATTTACACTAATCAATCATGGGCTGCAGTCGACACTCTTGTGACTTATTTCAAGAGGTAAGATGAAGTGGTGTTGATGTTGAAGGTGGACAAATGGGCCCAAAGCTCCCTATGAATAATTCGCAAACCATTACGGATTATTTGAGTATCAAAAAGAGCGACATTTCCGAGGAAAGCTCAGACGAGTCCTATAAATTTGCTTTTGGTGATGAAGCATTTCTGTCTCGCAGAGAAACGATTGGAATTCGTTTTGAGTTAGAGCTATTAAAGCCAGAAATTCTCTTGCATGAACAGGGAATTGCCCACACCATTACGGTATTTGGCTCAACGCGTTTTGTTAGTAGAGACAAGGCTTTGGAGCTGGAGAAGAATGCTAAAACTTCTGCGGAAATAGAAGCCTCTAGCAAAGCATTGCTCCATAGTCAGTATTATGAATCCGCACGAGAGTTTGGTGCCTTAGTGGCGCACTACAACGCCACGCAAAATCAAAACGCAAACAAGTTGCATATTTGCACTGGTGGGGGTCCTGGCATTATGGAGGCGGCTAATCGAGGCGCCTTTGAGGCGGGAGATAAAACGATTGGCTTCAATATTAGCTTGCCAAGAGAGCAATACCCCAATCCTTACATTAGTCCTGGCTTAAGTTTTCGCTTTCATTACTTTGCCTTGCGTAAGATGCATTTCATGATTCGGGCAAGAGCAATCGTTGCATTTCCTGGAGGGTTTGGATCGTTTGATGAGTTATTTGAAGTGCTCACCTTAATGCAGACTAAAAAGGTCGAGCGTTTCCCAGTGGTTTTGGTAGGTAAGGCGTTTTGGACGCAAATGATCAATTTTGAGCAAATGATGGAGTTTGGGGTGATCGACGCAGAAGATATGAAGGCCATTCATTATGCTGAGACTGCCGATCAGGCCTGGGGCATTATTCAAGATCACTATCAATTGACCTAAAGAAGTCGTAGGTCACCTGTAAAATGCCCTAAAGGCTTATTTATGAATGCACAAAACACCAGCATTGCCACCTCTTTAGACTTACCTAGCTATCTCATTGGCACTGTCATACTTTTGGTCGTGATGATTTTTCATGGCGCAGTGTTATTGCAAATTTCTAAGCGCTATGAAGTGAAGACTTTTCTCTATTTATCAGAGAAGAAATATTCTGATGTGACTCTTTGTTTTTATATCAGTGTATTTTGTTTATTCATCACCCACATTGCTGAAATTATCCTCTGGGGTATTGCTATCTATGTACTCAGTTTGTTGCCTACCTTAGGGCAAAGTATTTTATTTAGTGGCAGTACCTATACAGCAATGGGTTTTATGGAGGACATCCTGCCAGATGGCTGGAAAATGTTGGCCGTCATTATTGCTTTCTCGGGCATGTTTGCCTTCGCTTGGACTGCCTCAGTCATGATCTCCATGACACGGAATTTCCGTCAGGCTTACACTAAACTACATATGCAAAAGCTCAATATTTCTTCTGAAATCATTGATCGTTTTAAATAAGAAATGAGTACAGAATGGGATGCTGTCGTTCTTGGTGGTGGTGCGGCAGGACTATTTTGCGCTGGGGTTGCCGGACAGTTAGGTAAAAAAGTCTTAGTCCTGGATCACGCGCCAGTGCTTGGGGAGAAGATTCGGATTAGTGGTGGAGGGCGCTGCAATTTCACGAACCTCCATAGCGGTCCTGCAAACTTTCTCTCGCTGAACCCGCATTTCGTCAAAAGTGCCTTGGCTAAATACCCCTCGAGTGAATTTATTAAGCTTGTGGCCTCCTATGGGATTGCTTATCACGAGAAGCATCAAGGACAATTATTTTGTGATGACTCAGCTAAGCAAATCATTGAACTGCTTATGTCAGAATGTACAAAAGGCAATGTCACTATCCGCAATCCAGTTCTAGTCGAGTCTATTGCGCAGGAAGGGTCTAAGTGGATAGTGCGCACTGATACTGGAGTAGAAAAAACCAAATCACTGGTGATGGCTACCGGTGGACTGCCGGTTCCAGCGATTGGTGCCACTGCCTATTCTTTGGATATCGCTAAACAATTTGGTTTAAAGGTAGTGGAGCCCAAGCCAGCCTTAGTCCCGCTTTCATTTACTGCGGATACATTCGGTAGTCTGAACGAGTTGGCTGGCTTAAGTGTCCCCGTTCGGATCGCTTCTGGCTCAAAAGGGCAGCGTTACGGCACATGTCGATTTAATGAAGATGTTTTGCTAACCCACAAAGGTTTATCCGGACCTGCAGTGCTACAAGCAAGTAGCTACTGGACGGAAGGTGAGCCCATTCACATTGACTGGTTGGGCGCGATTGAGCGACCCAATGGATTTAATTGTGATGAATTATTCAATGATGAAGATAATCGACTGAAATCAGCAGAGACGATTTTGGCTGCGGTCTTACCCCAGCGCTTAGCCAAAGCATTTGCAGAGCAGAACAATGTAACCGGTCGTAAGTGGGCCGAGGTTTCTAAAAAAGATCGCCAAGCGCTCAAAGAATTGATTACGAATTGGTCCGTGAAGCCAGCCGGCACCCTAGGTTGGAAAAAGGCTGAGGTCATGCTCGGTGGAGTCGATACTAAAGAGCTAGATGGTCAGACTATGATGTCGCGTCAGAACCCAGGATTATTTTTTATTGGCGAGTGCGTGGATGTTACCGGCCACCTTGGTGGTCATAATTTTCAGTGGGCCTGGGCAAGTGGATTTGTTTGCGCACAAGCCCTCTAGCGGCTCAGAAGATTAGACTCTAGTTTTTTTCTTTTTCTCGCGTGAACGGATATTCAAAAGTTCAACCGAGAGAGAGAACCCCATCGCGACATAGACATAGCCTTTAGGAATGTGAACCCCCATTCCCTCAGCAATCAGCACTACACCCACAACAGTAAGGAATGATAGGGCTAGCACCTTGATAGAAGGATGGTGATGCACGAAGTCGCCAATGGGTTTTGCGGCAATGAGCATGATGAGAACGGAGGCCAGAACAGCAGCAATCATGACGCTGATGTCATCCACCATACCTACAGCAGTTATCACGCTATCTAAAGAGAAGATGATATCGAGAAGGCCAATTTGAAGGACGGATCCAATAAACAGGGCCGTCATGGATTTGGCTGCGCTTTGATGGTCACCAGAGCCAGTTTCGTCGTTGTGCGCACCCTCTTCTACTTCAGTGTAGATTTCTTTTGAGGCTTTCCAGATTAAAAAGAAACCACCTAAGAGCAAGATCAGATCTCTGCCACTAATAGCATGGTTAGTAATCGTAAAAAGTGGGTTGGTCAGACTCATGACCCAAGACAAGCTCAGCAATAACAAGATCCGAGTTACTAAAGCAAAAATGAGGCCAAAGCGGCGCACTTTTTCACGGATCTCTATCGGCAGCCTATTGGCGATGACACTAATGAAAATAATGTTATCAATCCCAAGAATAATCTCTAGAGCAGAAAGTGTTAAAAATGCGATCCAGGCATTAGGGTCGCTGATGAGTTGCAAAAGGCTTTCGATCATTTTCTATTTCGTGGGATTGGCATTGGGTTTGAGTGTAGCTAAAAAATACCCGAAACAAATGACCATACGGAATAAGAGGGCATGGCAGGCTTCGTAAATAGCCTCTCTTTGACTTAAGGACTGATTTTCATACTCAGGATCGGGGGAATTGGCAGTTTAGCTATTTGGGTATAGAGTAGAGATGAAAGATTTAATCAACGCCTACTTTAGGAGGGTATAAAAATGGATGCAAAAGAGCTGCAAAAATGGCAACGAGAAAAAGCGAATGAGCTTTTTGATTATTCGCATACTCTTTTAGAGGCTGCCAAGAAACTCAGCGAACACCATATGGCAGAGATAGAGTGGGGCATGAAAAATGCACTGGATAGCGCTAAGTCTGCGGCTAAAAATGATCTAGAGAAGCTCAAGAGCTTGCAAGAGGATGCTACTAACGAGGCTGCTAAACGCGCCATTGTGTATCAAAAGAAAGTGAAATCAGTTTTGAAGGAGTTGGGCGAGAGCGCTGCGGATGAAACGGAGAAGCACCTGGAGAAGGTGCGCGCATACCTAGTAACTTGGCTTGAGGAAGCGGAAAATAAAATGCCTGCGCAGGCTGATAAGTTATCAAAGGTTGTGAATGAGATGTCTGCGACGGGTCAGAATATGTTTAAAGAAGGGCGTCGTATTATCAATGAGGTTGCTGATACAGCCGAAAAAAATATTGATGAATTAGTGAAGAGAGCGCCTGCCTCAAAAAAGAAGTCTGATTAAAAAATAGATTCAACAGAGTAAAAGCCAAAACCGCCTCACATGCTGGGGCGGTTTTTTTATTTCCAGCCCTGCAACCAAAGCTCGCTATTAGTGAGATCGCGCCAAGGTATTAGGGAAGTTTTCTTGGAATAGACTGCTTCAATTTCGACGAATTCAATTTTCTCACTAGGTGGCTCAGGAAGAATAACCTTGCTCACCAAAAAGTGTTTTTGTTTAGCAATGGGCTCAACTGCCGTCCATTTACTCAGCAATAGTTTTTTTGGGCTTAAATTATTCATTAGTCAATACAGATTTTAAAGTGCAGTGCATTGGTAATCTTGAGAGCCAGTCTGGAGTGCACCTGACGCGAGTGTAAATACATAGCGAGAGTCTTGAGTGAGTGCGGGGCACTTCTGATCAAAGTAGCTTTGGTTGCCAAGGCTGCCGCAATAGTCCAGCTTGAGGTCTTTCCATTCCATTTGGGCTTTTCTCAGGATCATGGAAATCTTGGTTTCGGTGGGAGAGTTGCATGACCAGGTGGTGTAGGTATCCCGTTCGCAGGCGCATAAGCCCAGTATGGCAAGGGCATAGACTGCTAGGCGTAAATGGGATGGGCGCATCAGGTAAGAATAGTCAAATTTGGTAAATTCTGCCTAATTTTCTATTTTGGTATTAGTATTTACGACAGCTTGTTGTATTACATAATAATAAAAAAAGAATTCTAAAAATCATTAAAGGAGAGCTTGTGGATACGAATCGGAGAGATGCACTGAAATTGGGTGCATCAGCAGCAGTGAGCGGGATGTTTATTTCTAATGCAATCGCCGCCCCGGGCGATCGTCAATCGATAGTGGTGGAGCCTATGACAGGTAAAGCAGGTTTTCGTATTGCCAATTACTTACCCAAAATGGGCGCAAGTTCTAGATTGGGTCTAGTAACAAATGATGGGTTAATTATTGATATTCCTGCAGAAGCTGCGCGCCAAAAAGTGCAACTGTCATTTGATCCTACTTCCATGATTTCTTTGGCTGCCGCAGGTAATGCTGGCTTGATGGAGTTAGCGGCTATTTTCAAAAATCGTGGTTCCAAATTAGTGAATGTGAACCAAGTGATCTTGCTATCGCCAATTCCTAAGCCACAAAGTAATATTTACTGTGTGGGCTGGAACTACTTAGACCATTTTGAAGAAGGTCTGCAGAACCGCGAAGATAAAACAGTCAAAGAGTATCCAAAGGTTCCGGTACTCTTCACTAAAGGGACGCAAACCATGAATGGTCCCTTTGACTCTATTCCTTATGACGCAAGCTACTCGACTGCAATTGACTGGGAAGCGGAGTTGGCCGTCGTTATTGGCAAAAAGGGTAAGAATATTTCTGAAGATAGTGCAATGGATTATGTCTTTGGCTACTCTGCATACAACGATACAACTGCGCGGGATGTACAGCAAAAGCGTCATTCAGGACAATGGTTTAAAGGCAAGAGCTTAGATGGTCATGGACCAATGGGCCCATGGATTGTGACTGCCGGCGGAGTAAATCTACAAGATACCCGCATTATTTGTCGCGTGAATGGGGTTGAAAAACAAAATGCTAGCTATAAGCAGATGTTCTTCAAGATTCCGGTGATCATTTCTGAGTTGTCACGCAGTCTGACTTTATTACCTGGTGACATCATTGCAACTGGTACTCCATCTGGTGTTGGTTACAGCAGAAAGCCGCCCGAGTTTCTAAAGCCGGGCGATGTCATGGAAACAGAAGTTACCGGTATCGGAATTATTCGCAATGCGATTGCTTAACTAGTCAGTTAGCAAGACAAAAGCCAACTGCAAGGATTAGAGAACCCAGAAGTGATGGGTTCCGTCCTTGCCCAGTTGTGCCACTAAACCAAATTCCCAGTCCAAATAAGCCTGCATCGCTGCGGGATCTACGCTAGTGCCTTCATAAGGTCGCTTATAACGATCTAAGGGTGGCGAGGCTAAATGACTTGGACCTTTCTCCATCTCCAAGCCCGCAGCAGCCCATGCAGTATTGCCACCTTCTAATACAAGTACTTCGGCTTTGGTGAGTTTCTGAAATTCTTGGGCTACAAAGAGACTTAATTCAGTGGGAAAGCTTGTGAGTACGTAGCGATCTGCTTGCGGAAGTTGTTTGATAGCATCGGCAAGTTGTGAGCGTAAGGCATACCAACTACCAGGAATATGGCCTTTTACATAATTGGCATGCGTACTGAAGTCGACAGCAATCGTGTTGCTGTCAGTCTTAAGCCAATGAGATACAGTCATTGCATCCACTGACGCCACGATTGGGAGGCTTGGCAATGGTGCCTTCCATATCCCTTTTTCTGTGAGATCACTAGACTGGACATCATCGATGACATACACATCCCAGGCCATTTGTGCTAACCAGGATGCAGGCATATTGGCTCTGACTCCGCCACCGCTGGGGTCGGTTAAAACAATGCGGGCGCCACGAACGGGGGCGACCATTTCGGTTTCTTGAACCAGTTGACCACCTGGAACAGAGCGAAATCCGGGTAGATGCCCAGCTTCATATTCTTCTGGAGTGCGGGTATCAAAAAAGTAAGAAGTGCGATCAGATTGGGATTTCCATGGTTCGATAGCAGCAAGGCTCACGCGTTTGACACGGGCTTGATCGGCAACGCTACGGGCACGAGCAGCTGCTTCAGTTGTCGTGCTCTCGCTCACCTCTTTAAATTGACGACTCTGACCTTTATCGAGTGCTTGACCAGCCAAAGTCCAACCGATAGTGCCATTGCGTAAAGCGTTTACTTCATTCGGAATACCGGCATTAATGAGGGACTGGGTGCCAATAATGCTGCGCGTTCTCCCCGCACAGTTCACAATAATTTTCGTCTTGGGATTAGGGGCAAGTTCGGGCAAGCGCAATACCAGCTCAGCACCAGGTACGCTAATGCCAGTTGGAATACTCATGGTGTTGTACTCATCGAAGCGCCGGACATCCACCACCACGACATCCTCTTTGTCGTCAATCAGCTTCTTGACTTCTTGGGCAGAGAGGGAGGGGGTATGACGCTGAGACTCCACGAGCTCACCGAAGGATTTGCTGGGCACATTGACATCCCGAAATAATTCTCCACCGGCTGCTTTCCAGCCTTGTATGCCATTCTCAAATACAGATACATCGCTATAGCCAAGGGCGATTAAGCGCTGAGCCGCTAACTCAGCCAATCCTTCGCCATCATCGAGGGTAACGATAGGGACATTTTTTCTAGGTAATTTGCCATAGGCATCGAATTCAATTCGAGAAAGTGGCAGATTGGCGGCGAATAAAGGATGCTCCTGCGCGTGGGGATCTTCCTCGCGGACATCTACAAAAGCAATCTCTTCTTTATTCAGAAGTTTGTTGCGGACAAAGGAATAATTTTTTGTATTGATATGCATCGTGCTCATTACGTTCTTATATTTTTTATTTAAATTAATCTAACTTCGCACCCGATTTTTTAACCACCTCATTCCAGCGCACAATTTCTTGATTGATAAAGACTGCTAATTCTGGGCGTGTCATCTTGGGCACGCTAGCGCCCATAGCCGCCCAGCGCTCTTTGATCTCTGGTGAGGCGAGTGCGATTTGTACTTCAGTACTCATTTTCTCAACAATCTCTTTCGGGGTGCCTTTAATAGCCCACATGGCATACCAGCTAGTTACGACGAAGTTCGATATTCCCAATTCTTGAGCGGTAGGTATATTTGGAAAAGCATCTACGCGTTTTGGCGTAGCAACAGCTACAGCAATCAGTTGACCACTCTTAATAAACGGCGCTGCACCAGCCAAAGTGTCAAACATCATGTCTACTTGGCCTGCAACAACATCTTGCAGCGCTGGTCCAGTTCCGCGATAAGGGATATGCGTAATGAATAATTTGTTTTGCATTTTGAACAACTCACCAGTCAAGTGCTGTGAGGTGCCATTACCCGTGGATGCGTAGTTATATTTTCCGGGGTGGGCACGAATTTCTTCAATGATCGATTTCAAATCATTTTTAGGAAACTTGCTTGGATTCACAACAATCACATGCGGCACGCTACCAATGATGGCAATCGGCTCAAAATCTTTGGTGATGTCATAAGATAAATTGGTATACATACTTGGAGCAATCGAGTGATGCACTGCACCAAGAAGCCAGGTGTAACCATCAGGAGCCATTTTTGCTGCAGCTGCAGCACCAACCGTTCCACCGGCACCACCGCGATTGTCGACCAGGATGGAGTCATTCAATTGGGTTGATAGCTGTTTGGCTAGAGGGCGCCCAAAGGCGTCTACGGCCCCGCCGGGAGGGAAGGGGTTAATAAAAGTGATTGGCTTGTTTGAGGATGGCCAGGAACTGGTTTGAGCGCCCGCCGCCAGGGAAAGTACGCTAGTAATGAGCAAAAGAAGGATATTTCTGAGCATTTTGGGCCTCTCCGTACTATTTTTCAGTAATTAAAGCATTTTGGCTGAAGTGCTGCTTCTAAGAGTTATCCCTGATGAAAAGGGGCATTTCCTATAGTTTTTATAGGGATATACTGATTTCGTTGTTGAAATGAATACTTTTTTTAGAATAGGAGACAAGATGTCACAACACGATACATTGTTGGCAGCTTTTGAAGCATACAAAGCTGAAAATGAAAAATTCATTGAAAAAGGAATTAAGGCATCTGCAGCACGTGCTCGTAAAGCCTTGCAAGAAATTGCTGGTGCATGCAAAGAGCGTCGCAAAGAAATCACTGCTACAAAAGAGTCTATGGAAGCAAAAAGATAATTCCAAGTCTTATTGATCTGTAAGCCTAGCCTTCAAAAGCTAGGCTTCTTTTTTATCTACATCGCTTGGATGCTGGCACTAAAGAGAGTGAGTTTCATTGCTTGATTACGTGTAGCAACTAAAGCTTGGTATTCGGGACTATGAGCCCAAGCATGGGCATCTTCCTTACTTGAAAAGTGTAACTCCACAAAAGTACTAAAAGGAGCGCAATCAAGCTCATTCCAAAAGAGTTCATTCACAATGCCTCGTGCATGAATACTTCCCTTGTAAAGCGCCACTGTTTGTCCAACTTGGCTACGGTATTGCTCGAAAGCAGCTTGGTCTGTTAATTCAATTAATCCAATGACTTTAACTGGCATATCTCCCCGCAAATAGAGTCGTGTGTAAGGAGTGTATATCCACGCTATAGTGAGGACATGAGCAAGTCGCAATTTATCAAAATGCTGCAGCAGGAATCTTATCCGCAGCCGGTTGAGGTCCAAAGAGAGCCCAATGGCCATTTAGATGATCATACCCATCCATTTGAAGTAAAGGCGCTGGTCTTGGAGGGTGAAATTGACTTGATGAGGAACGGGCACACCAAAACATATGGACCTGGGGATATCTTTCATTTAGGTTTAGAAGAAGTTCATGCAGAGACTTATGGACCGCAAGGTGTTCGCTATTTAGCTGCCAGAAAACAATAGAATCATTCATTAGGAACAATATGAAAATCGCATTTATTGGCTTGGGTAATATGGGCTTACCAATGGCCCTTAATCTGTTGCAGGCAGGACATCAAGTAACGGGATTTGATTTGGCAAAAGCTCAGTTAGAGGCGTTTGCCGCTGCCGGTGGTACTGTTGCCCCAGACGCAGTTACTGCGACTAAGGATGTGGATGTGTTAATTAGCATGTTGCCAGCATCTAATCATGTAGAAGGTCTGTATCTTGGTGAGGGTGGTCTTCTTGCTAAAGCTAGCCCCAACACTTTATTAATTGATTGCTCCACCATTTCGCCTAAAGTTGCACAAGCGGTTGCTGCTGCAGCAAAAGCGAAGGGTTTTGCCATGATTGATGCGCCAGTATCAGGCGGTACTGCTGGAGCACAAGCAGGAACGCTGACCTTTATGGTGGGCGGAGATGTAAAGGATGTTGAGCTAGCCCGACCATTACTAGAAAAAATGGGTAAGAATATTTTCCATGCAGGTGCCAGCGGTGCAGGGCAGACGGTGAAGGTTTGTAACAATATGCTCTTAGGTATTCAGATGCTGGGAACAAGTGAAGCTTTGCGCTTGGGCATTGCTAATGGACTGGATCCCAAAGTGTTATCAGACATCATGTCGAAAAGCTCGGGCCGCAATTGGACTTTGGAGTTGTATAACCCCTGTCCTGGTGTGATGGAAAATGTACCCTCATCAAAAGCCTATGCTGGCGGGTTTGGCGTGGACTTAATGCTCAAAGATTTGGGTCTTGCGGTTGAGAATGCAGAAAATTTAGATGCGAGCGTGCCATTGGGTAAATTGGCCCAGCAACTTTATGAGTTGCATAGCAAAGCGGGTAATGGGCAGCTTGATTTCTCAAGCGTATTTAATCTGAAGAAAGTAGATTAAGAAACTACTAACGGTTTCTCTTGGCGCTTGCTCATCTGGCCGATGACACGAGCACCTAAGAAATGATGTTGGTTAAAAATCTCCAGCACTTCTTTAACGCAATCTGGACTGCAAGACACCAATAAGCCGCCGCTCGTTTGTGGATCTGTTAATAGAGCAAGCTGTGCAGGTGTAAAGCTTGCTGGTATTCCAACTTCAGCTCCATAACTCTGCCAATTGCGATCAGAAGCGCCTGTAATGACTCCATCGTCAGCAAAGGTTTGTACGTTAGAGAGTAGGGGAACCTGACTCCAGTCAATATGGGCGGTGCAGTTCGAGCCTCTGGCTAATTCCAAGGTATGACCAGCTAAACCAAAGCCCGTCACATCCGTTAGAGCATGCACCCCAGGGAGTTTTGCTAAATCCGGCCCAGCAGAATTGAGTTTGGTTGTATTGGCAATCATTTCTCTGTAACCATCAGGACCTAGCAAATCTTGTTTCAAAGCTGCCGACAATATTCCTACTCCAAGCGGCTTACCTAAAATCAACACATCGCCAGCTTGCGCACTCGCATTACTCTTGACCCGCTTTGGGTCTACTAAACCAATAGCAACTAAGCCATAGATAGGTTCAACAGAATCAATCGTGTGACCACCAGCAATCGGAATCCCAGCACTTCGACAAGCTTCAGATCCACCCTCTAGAATGCGCGCAATCGTTTGATTGGATAGCACCTTGATCGGCATACCCACCAGCGCTAATGCAAACAGGGGTGTACCACCCATTGCATAGATATCGCTAATCGCATTGGTTGCAGCAATTTTTCCAAAATCAAAGGGATCATCCACAATCGGCATGAAGAAATCCGTCGTCGCGACGATCGCCTGAGTTTCATTAATTTGATAGACCGCAGCATCATCTGAAGTTTCAATACCAATGAGCAACTCTTTTGGAAAAGGCAGCTGTGGAACCTTCTTGAGAATTTCAGAAAGAACCCCTGGGGCAATCTTGCAACCACATCCGCCACCATGAGAGAGGGAAGTTAGGCGGGGTTCTAGTATTAGGTTTTCTGAAGTCTGTGTCATGAGCATATTTTAAGCAAAAGAGATTAGCGATTAAAACTCTTCTTTGGTGGACTACTGCGCTTCGCTGGGGCTCTGCCAGCACCACCACCTTTGCTAGCACTAGCGCCAGAGCCAGAGCCAGCAGCTTTTGGTTTTCGGGATTGCTGATGCTGTTGACTACGCAACTGAATGGGTTGTGCAACCGCATTTGGATCAGGCTCAAATCCCACGATGACTTCTTGAGGCAACTTTTGCTTGATCAATTTCTCAATATCTCGCAGCATTTGATGCTCATCAACGCAAACCAAGGATACGGCAACCCCGTTGGAGCCGGCACGACCAGTACGACCAATGCGGTGTACATAATCTTCTGAAACATTCGGTAAGTCGTAGTTAACAACATGGGGCAGTTGATCAATATCAATACCACGTGCTGCAATGTCGGTCGCCACTAAGGCGGTGAGTTTTCCGGCCTTAAAGTCTGCCAGTGCTTTAGTGCGAGCAGTTTGGCTTTTGTTGCCATGGATCGCCATGCTGGTGATGCCATCTTTTTCCAATTGGGTAACTAGTTTATTAGCACCGTGTTTAGTTCGGGTAAAAACCAAAACCTGTTTCCAGTCATTGCTCTGAATCAAATGCGCTAATAAAGGATGTTTTTTAGTTCTATCAACTGGGTGAATCAGCTGAGCAATAGCCTCGTTAGCGCTATTACTGCGTGCCACTTCAATCAGCTCCGGGGCATTTAGCAGGCCATCTGCTAGTTGTTTAATCTCGCTTGAGAAGGTAGCGGAGAACAAGAGGTTCTGACGTTTCTTTGGTAGGGCAGCCAAGATCTTTTTAATGTCACGCAAAAATCCCATGTCGAGCATGCGATCCGCTTCGTCTAATACTAAGATTTCGATATCACTTAAGGAGACACACTTTTGCGACATCAAATCGAGCAAGCGTCCTGGAGTAGCAACCAAAATATCTAAGCCGGCAGCAATGGCCTTGATTTGGGGATTAGCCCCCACACCGCCAAAAATCACGGCAGACTTTAAGCCCGTGTATTTGCCATAAGTATCTACAGACTCTTGGACTTGAGCTGCCAGTTCGCGGGTAGGTGTCAGAATTAATACGCGCAGTAGGCGTTTACCTGAGCTGGCTTTAGTGGTGCTCAGCCGCTGCAGGATAGGAAGAGTAAAGCCAGCCGTTTTGCCTGTACCTGTTTGTGCAGCCGCTAATAAGTCACCGCCTTTTAAGACAGCAGGAATCGACTTGGCTTGAATTGGGGTGGGGCTGGTATAGCCTTCTTCTGCAATAGCGCGAAGAATGGGTTCTGATAAACCAAGATCTGTAAATAACATAGGGGCCAATAAAGTATTGACCCGTATTCAACGTATTTAATAAACGACTATCCCGGTCAATGGGGTGAGCTGCCACGCTAGAGCGTTTGCAGTAAGAGACCGTATTTTAAGTCATTCAGGTGTTTATCAGTGGAATTACCGTCAATTCCAAAGATTGGGCACTACTGAATTGGCATAACCAGAGATGAATGATTTCTCAGCACCAGTAATGGGATCAAATACAGAACGCTGTATTCGGCCAATATTGCCGCCATAAACATGAATGCTGATAGAAGCTTGATCCTTCATGTCATTTTCTACTACGTGAATATCATGTGTATTAGGAGAAACAGTGTCTACCTGACCAGGCAGATTAGTGCACGAGATACCCGGCTTAAAGCAGCCATCCTCTTGGCGATAGTAAGGCGTTTCCTTTTCCCTGCCACGCAGTTGGCCAAGCATGCCCCAGACAGTATGATTGTGTATGGGCGTTTTTTGATTCGGCCCCCACACAAAACTGACAATCGAAAAACGATCCAAAGGATCTGCATACAATAAGTATTGCTGATAGTACTGGGGGTGCGGTTTTGTAAACTCTTCTGGCAGCCAATCATCGACTGCAACTAGTTTTTCCAGCAGCACTCTGCCTGTGATGAAGATTATTTCCTCGCTTGGATTCTGCTCTAACAACACACTCAGATCCTTAACAAAGGTGAGTAATTTTCCCTCAGGCATATTCGTCTCCATTACTCAGCAATAAATAAGCAATCAGGAAATGCTTTTGGTTTGAACGTACTAGTGTCTACGCAGACGAGTTGAATGACAGCGCTGGCGATCACTTCCATATCTTCATTCTCACCATCCTTTATTTTTCTCATGGCATTTTGTTTTACTTTGACCTGAGTGCGACCACGATGTTCAATCACCTGATCAATATAGAGAATGTCATCCAGCAGCCCGGGTTTATAGAAATGCATCGTGAGTTCTCGAACAGGCAATAACATGTTGAACTCATCAATGAGTTTAGTTGGGCTCAAGTTGCGTTGGGCTAGCCATTCTGCGCGGCTGCGTTCAAAGATATCGAGATAGCGTGCGTGGTAAACAAATCCAGCTGCATCCGTATCGGCGTAACAAACACGGTGAATATAGAGAGCGGATGCAGGGCTAGTAGTCATAAAGGCAATCAATCATTAAACCATCTTGGGTAATAAAAGAATCATATTACGATGCGGGATACCTGCCTCTTCATAGACGGGGCCTTGGGCAATAAATCCTCGCTTTTCATAAAAAGGGATTGCCTTCACTTGAGAGTGTAGAGACAAGCTACTAATTCCCTGCGACCGAGCTAGTTTAAGTAAGGCTTCCAAAATAGCAGTCCCAATGCCTTGACCGCGGTATTGGCTTAAAACCGCCATCCGCCCAATTTGGGCACTGTTATCTTTCAGATAAACCAAGCGTGCCGTTCCAGTGCAAATTGGACCTTCATAAGAAAGGGCATGTTGAGCAAGAGGATCAAATTCATCTAATTCCATCTCCTCAGGTACCCCTTGTTCCAGAACAAATACAGCTTTGCGAACCGGATAAGCTATATCGAATGCATGATCCCAAGGTTTAATCAAAATCATGGCAGTACTCTTTGCGTGTGGGTGAATAGAAATTTCGGTATTTTCCAATGTAGCAAATCTAGGGGAGATAAGCACCCCGTACTAACAATATAGTCACAAAACTGCCATATATACTCGTTAGTGTAGTGTGAGTCAAAGTGCGTCTTGGACTCCACTTTTGAAATTCGTATCTGAACACCGTCTTTTAATACTTAACTTTTTTGCTAGGAGCTATCTTGAAGAAATCCTCAATTGCCATACTTTTCAGTGCACTCAGTTTGATTGCGACATTCTCTGCATATGCGCAAATGCCAGAAAAAATGCTGCCATTAGCAGTTGAAGTTGAAGTCATCACAGTCTTTGTAATGGATGTGGATTTGCAAAATCGCACCATTGAATTGAAAGATACCAATGGCAATCTAATGCAAATGAAGGTATCTAAGCAGATTAAGGATTTAGATAAAGTAAAAAAGGGCGACTTATTTATAGTTGAACATGCTCGCGCGATTGCAGTGGGTTTAGTTCTTGCTCCTAAGGGACAAAAGCCGGGCGTATCCAGCGTACGTTCTGTAACGATTTCTGCTAAAGGCGCGGCAAAACCATTTGAAGAAATCACCGATACGACTTTTGCTACTGTAAAAATCAGTACCATCGATCAAAAAACACGCATTGTGACTTTTACATGGCCAAGCACTGAGAAGCAAAGAGTGAAGGTGGATAAGAGTGTTCTAGGTCTTGAGAAGTTCAAGGCTGGTGATGATGTGATGATTGAGTTTGTAGATGACACCATCATTACTTTTGCTACTCCCCCAGCTAAAGCTATGAAGTAATTCTGTATTCAGCAGTCTAGCTATATGCAACAGTCAAAGGCCCGCAATGCGGGCCTTTTTGTATCTTGGTTAAAGAGTGAGGTGGGGGCCTGGGTAGCAATTCTTGGGCATCTGAGAGCGCTTAACCCCCAGTTTGACAATAATTTTTCAATTTAATCAATGGCTTAGAGATAAAAGTCGACTATGCAAAGGTGGATTTTCTTTTGAAAAATAAGCAATAGCTATTAAATTCATCATGGTTACAATGATTTGAGTCCCAGAAATGGGCCCCACTTAAACCCTTTTTGACTTAGGAGTTATCTTGAAAAAATCTCTACTTACTGGTTTGTTTGCCGCTGCTGGCCTCGCATTTGCAGCTGCTGCGTTTGCTCAACAGCCTGCAAAAATGTTGCCATTGGCTGCGGAAGTCACTGTACTGAGCGCTACTGTGGATTCTGTGGATGTTAAGAAGCGTGTAGTTGTATTAAAAGACGCTAACGGTAATTTAGTGCAAATGAATGTAGCTAAATCTGTTAACGATTTAGACAAAGTTAAAAAGGGTGACATGTTTGTGGTTGAGCATGCCCAAGCGATTGCAGTGGGTTTAACTGCAGCTGGTAAAGATGCTAAGCCGGGAGTTTCCGGTATGCGTTCAGTAGTGATCTCTGGTAAAGGTTCTGCTAAGCCATTCGAAGAAACAACTGATACTATTTTTGCAACGGTGAAGATCTCCACTATCGATGCTAAAACACGTGTTGTTACTTTCACAATGCCAAACGGCGAAAAGCAAAAAGTGAAGGTAGACCCAGCTGTTTTAGGTCTTGAGAAATTTAAAGTTGGTGATGATGTAATCGTTGAGTTCGTTGACGAAGTTGCGATTGGCTTTGTAACACCGAAGAAGTAAATAGCCCTAGCTGGCAAAATGCCAGTGGCCAATAAAAAGCCCGCAGCTGCGGGCTTTTTAGTTACTTTTTGTTTACTTTTTATTATTTGATGTTCTACCTATTCATTTCTTGGCATTCGGGAAGAAGAGTTGTTCACCATCAATCTTGTAGCTGGCAATGACCTCTTGACCATTCTTAGAAATCAGCCAGTCGATAAATGCTTGTCCTTCCGCTTTTTTGACATGCGGAAACTTCGCTGGGTTTACTAGCATGACACCATACTGGTTAAAGAGCTTAGGGTCGCCTTGCACGAGGATGACGAGATCACCGCGGTTTTTAAAGCTGAGCCAGGTTCCGCGGTCTGCCAAGATGTAGCCATTCATTGCTGAGGCGGTGTTGAGGGCGGGCCCCATGCCAGAGCCCGTTTCTTTATACCAAGAGCTTCCAGGAGCAATAGTAATGCCGGCACCTTTCCAGTAGCGCAGTTCAGCTGCGTGGGTACCGCTCTTATCTCCGCGAGATATAAATGGCGCTTGTGCAGCGGAAATCTTCTGCAGTGCCGCTTGAATATCTTTACCGCCGCCAACTTTCGCGGGATCTGATTTGGGTCCAATTAGCACAAAGTCGTTGTACATCACTTCATAACGTTTGGTGGAGTAGCCTTCTTCAACAAATTTCTCTTCGGCAGGCTTGTCATGAACAAACACGACATCTGCATCTCCCCGTTTACCAATGTCGAGCGCTTGACCAGTACCCACAGCAACAACCTTGACATCAATACCAGACTTCATTTTGAAGATCGGGAGAATGAAGCTAAATAGCCCAGACTGCTCTGTGGAAGTAGTGGATGAAACCACAATACTTTTTTCTTCGGCAATAGCTGGGGTAGTTAATAGGCTTAGAGTGGCAGTTGCAATGAATAAAAGACGAGTAGAAAACAGTTTCATTGCTTGGGGTCTCCATATTGTTCAGTTAGTATTAGTAATATTACAAAACATCAATATGCAAAAAATTACATATGCGAATTCAGATAAGACCCACCCTCGTATTTGGGAATAAGGCAGCTAAAGACCCGGCAGTGATCGATTTGGTCTGGCTAAGCAGCTTACTGAGGGATATTGATCAAGGTAAAACCTTAGTCTCAGCATGTAAAAAGGCCGGCCTTTCCTATCGAAATGTCTGGCAAAAGGTCAATGAAGTAGAGCAGGCCCTAGGTTTTAAGCTCATGGAGCGGGTACGCGGCCATGGTTCGCAACTCTCAGAATACGCAATGTATCTGATTCAATTTACGGAAGACTTTGATGAAAAGACGCGCAGATTAGGTCAAACCAGCCTCGCACATTTAGAGGAGGGGTTTGCCCAATTTAGAGTGAAGTCTGAAAAGCGCTGGAAGTTAGCCAGTAGTAGTGATCCGATTATTCAGAAAGCGGTGGGTGATTTAGAACGTTATGACCTGACTACTGCGGGTTCAGGTGAGGCATTAGAGCGCTTATTAAATTATGAGGTGGATATCGCGGGCTTTCATGTATCGGATCCCCAATCATCAAAGGTCATTGCCAAGCGCTTACAAAAAGAGGGGATGCAACTATTTCCGGTGATGAAGCGCGTGCAGGGCTTGATGATTAACAAAGGCAACCCATTGGGTATTACTCGCCTCAAGGATTTATTAAGACCCAATATTCGATTTATCAATCGGCAGAAAAGTTCAGGCACACGATTGCTACTTGATACTGCTTTGGCTAAAGAGGCAATTGATTCCAAAAAGATTAATGGCTATGAGCACGAAGAATTCACCCACTCGGCAATTGCCACAGCGATCTTAGCCAAAAAGGCAGATGTAGGTATGGGAGTTAAAAGTATTGCGCTGGAGAACGGCTTGGATTTTATCCAGTTGAAAGACGAATTATTTTTCTTAGCAATGAGCGACGAGCTAGCCATAAATAAGGAAATGGGTAAGTTGATACGCAGAATTCGTCAGTTATCAGAGGAAGCCCCAGGGTATAAGTCGATAGGCCTGAAGCGCCAAATTGCTGAATGGATCTAAACTGAGTACTAGCTACTTACTAATAAGGGGTGCAGCTTGCGCAAAGTGATTCTGACACTACTTTTTGTCTTCGCCCAAAGTGTCGGTGCCCAGCAGACAACAGTCGCGGTAGCCGCCAATATGAAGGATGCCTTTGCCGAGATTGATGCTGCATTTAGGGCAACAGAAAAATCCCAAATGAGAGTGGTTTATGGATCTTCAGGTAATTTTGCTGCGCAGATCATGAATGGCGCTCCATTCAACTTATTTATCTCTGCTGATGAACGTTTCCCGCTGGAACTATATAAGCAGGGTAAGACCGAGGATGCAGGAATTGTGTATGCCTCTGGGAAACTTGCAATCATTACTAAAAAATCTACGGAAACAAAATCATTCGATAGTAAAGAGGTATTAACTAAGGCTATTCAAAGAGCAAACAAGATTGCGATTGCAAAACCAGAACTAGCCCCTTATGGTAAAGCTGCGGTTGAATATCTTAAGGCTGAAGGTCTATGGGAGTTGGCAAAAGATAAATTGATCTATGGAGATAATATTGGCATAGCGACTATGTATGTCATTACTGGCGGCGCTGACATTGGCCTTACGGCTTTATCTTTAGCAAAGTCTCCCGAAGTTGCAAAACAAACTAGCTATAGATTAGTTGACAGCAAGTTCTATGAACCCCTTAAACAAAGAATGGTGTTAATGAAAGGGGCTACACCTGAGGCAATAGACTTGTATCTATTTATGCAGGGGAATCAAGCTAAATTGATATTGCAGAAGTACGGTTACACCACCCCTTAGTTTTTTTTATTCCTTAAGGGTAATCCCATTTGTTTTGGATCAAGCCTCCAAAGCCCAAATTAGCCCATTATTTCTAGTATTGCGGAGGTTCTCCATGAATGATATTCATTCTCATTTGGGGATATAATCCCTCATAATCTAGTCAAAAAGCGTGCTTCATGAATTTAGACCAAGTCAAGCTAGGAAGTCTTTACCGTGTCAGTAAGGTAAATGCCCCTAAAGGTGCCCCTCAAGTTAAGGGTCAACTGGAGGATATTGGCTTTTTGCCAGGTGAGCCTGTCACTGTTTTACGCAAAGGATTACTGGGCAACGGCCCTTATATGGTCCGGGTCGGCGCTTCGACATTTGCCTTGCGCAAATCTGAAGCAAGCATGATTTCAGTCGATTGATTGGTATATGACTGAATCTAAACTCCACTTCTTCACCAATGAACCGGTTGTTGCACTTCTAGGTAATCCGAATTGCGGTAAGACTGCTTTATTCAATTTACTCACGGGTAGTCGTCAAAAGGTTGCAAATTATTCTGGAGTTACGGTAGAGCGTAAGGAAGGACGTTTATCTTTCGAGTCTGGCAAGCAGATTCGTATTCTAGATTTACCCGGAGCATACAGTCTTTATCCAAGATCACTCGATGAGCGGGTGACTTGTAATGTCTTAATGGGGAGAGCAGTCGGTGAGAAGCGCCCTGACTTAGTGATCTGTGTATTAAGCGCAATAAACTTGCGCCGCAATCTTCGCCTTGTTCTGGCTGCAAAGCGCTTAGGATTGCCCTGCATCGTGGTTCTCAATATGTTGGATATTGCCAATCGCCAAGGCTTACAAATCGATATTGCTGCGCTCTCACAAGAATTAGGCTTACCGGTTATCACCAGTGTCGGTATTCATACAGATGGCGCAGATGAGATCAAGCGCTTCTTGTCTACTTTAGATTGGCGCAACTTGAGTGCATTACAAACGGGCACTAGTGATGCCACGCTCGAGAATGTCGCATCGCATATCGCTCATACTGAATCCGATAATGTGCAGGTTCAGCAGATTCTGAAGAATTTAAACTTAGATAAAATCATTCCTGATCATTTGAGTGATCGCTTGGATGCGGTGTTACTTCACCCCATTTTTGGCCCCCTGATTTTGGTGGCGCTGCTGTTTTGCATTTTCCAGGCAGTGTTTAGTTGGGCCACTTTACCGATGGAACTGATAAAGACTGGCATCGAGTATCTTGGTGCTCAAATTAGTCAGGTTCTCCCCGATACTTGGATTAGAAGTCTACTGATTAATGGCATTCTGGCCGGCCTTGGTGGAGTGGTGATTTTCTTGCCCCAAATATTAATCTTGTTCTTCTTTATTCTTCTCTTGGAAGAATCAGGTTATCTACCCAGAGCAGCTTATTTGCTAGACCGTGTCATGGGTTCAGTAGGGCTCTCTGGTCGCTCCTTCATTCCGCTTCTATCCAGTTTTGCTTGCGCTATACCGGGGATCATGGCGACGAGAAGTATTTCTAATTCTCGCGATCGTATGGTAACGATCTTGATTGCACCAATGATGACGTGTTCAGCGCGTTTACCGGTCTATGCCTTACTCATCTCTGCGTTTATCCCAGAAAGAACATTATGGGGCAGTGTAGATTTGCAAGGACTCGTTCTATTCTCGCTTTATCTGGCGGGTATCTTGGGCGCCATGGGTGTTGCTTGGATTTTGAAGCGCTTTACCAGTGAGCAATTCAGAATGAATGCATTAATGATGGAGTTGCCTAGTTATCACTTGCCCCGTTTAGGTAACTTAGCTATCAGCTTATGGCAGCGCGCTGAAATCTTTCTGCGTCGTGTGGGCGGCATTATCTTAATCATGACAATGGCATTATGGGTTTTGTCTAGCTTCCCTCTGCCACCAGATGGAGCAACAGGATCTCCTATTGAATATAGTTTTGCCGGAATGTTAGGGCAAGCATTGGCGCATGTGTTTTCCCCTATTGGCTTTAATTGGCAAATTAGTATTGCTCTAGTACCCGGTATGGCTGCACGAGAGGTAGTCGTCAGTTCATTAGCGACTGTCTATGCCTTATCCAGCTCGAGTGCAGACGCCGCAGATGCGCTGATCCCATTAATCTCTTCTGGTTGGTCCTTAGCAACCGCACTCTCACTGTTAGCCTGGTTTGTCTTTGCACCTCAGTGCTTATCCACCATTGCCGCTGTTAAACGAGAAACCGGTGGCTGGAAGATCCCCATCATCATGCTGAGCTACTTATTTGGCTTGGCTTATTTAGCTTCCTTTATTACCTATAGAGTCTCAATTTACCTTGGCCTGGGTTAAGACAGTTGCCTTGAATATATATTGCACCACCGCATAAATTCCTCAAGTAATATTCCCTTTGTAGCTAGAAAATCAATAACAACAAAGGAGATTTAGATGAGTTCTCGCCGTCAATTTATAAAAACTGCTTCGGCCGCTGGTGCTGGTTTGGTGGCAGCTTCAACTATGGGGGTTATGCAAGAGGCTTCTGCACATCCCACTTCAATATGGGGTGGCGAGGTTTATACCGGCCCCCGGGAAATGGTGAAGAATAGCAAGATCCTCTCCATTATGAATTCTGATGGAACCGAGACATTAGGCGTAGTAACTCCTAAAGGTGTGATTGATGTACGTGCGGTTGCTAGGAAAATGAAAATTTCTGCTCCTGTAACTCTTGACCAGTTATTGCAAGAAGGTAATGCTGCTGGATTTAATAAGGTAGTGGCAAGTGCCGATAAATCCGGTGTGCCCTATTTAAAAGAGTCTGATATTACATTCGGACGTCTTTTTAAAAATCCAGGAAAAATTGTGTGCGTTGGTTTGAACTATCGCGCACATGCAGACGAGGTGGGTATGGCGCATCCGCGCGTACCGCCTTTATTTAATAAGTACAACAACAGTCTCGCCGCACACAATTGCTTACTACAGATTCCCCCGCCAGCTGTTTCATATAAATTGGACTATGAAACGGAACTCCTGATTGTGATTGGCAAGCAAATGCGCAATGTACCTGAATCAGCTGCCTTAGACTATGTCGCTGGTTACTGTACGTCCAATGATTTTTCATCGCGTGACTTACAACTAGAGTTACCAAGTGGTCAGTGGATGATCGGTAAGACCTTGGATCAATATGCTCCCATTGGCCCTTACTTTGTGACAGGTGATTTGGTTGGTAATCCAAATAGTCTTCAAGTGAAAACTTGGGTAAATGGCGAATTGCGTCAAAACTCGAATACTGCTGACTTTATCCATAATACCCAAAAGATGTTGTCCTATATCAGCACTTATTGGGCTTTGGAGCCAGGTGACATCGTCTTTACGGGCACTCCACAAGGGGTGATTGCCGGTATGCCAAAAGACAAACAAGTATGGCTTAAGAAGGGCGATAAGATCGTTAGCTCTGTAGAAAAGCTTGGAGAGCTGAAATTTACCTTAGCCTAAATAGTGAAGCTGAGTTATCCATTGAAAATAAAAGCCACCCTAGGGTGGCTTTTATTTGGTTTAAATTCAGATACAGAGTTTATTCTAGATCGCTACAAAAGTATTTTCTAGTTTTCCGATGCCACCCATTTCAACAACAACCACATCACCGTTAACTAAATATTTTGGCGGCTTAAAGCCAATACCAACACCCACGGGAGTGCCAGTTGCAATCAGGTCTCCAGGATAGAGTGTGATGCCAGCAGAAACAGTTGCAATCATATTGGGGATGTCAAAAATCAAATCTTTGGTATTCGAGTTTTGACGAAGCTCACCATTGACCCAGCATTTAACAGAGATGTCATTTGCGTCGACTTCGTCGGCAGTGACTACCCAAGGACCCATGGGACAGAAGGTATCAAAACTTTTACCCAGAAACCATTGTTTATGTCTTTGTTGCCAATCTCGCGCGGTGACGTCATTAATGGCTGTGTAGCCCCAGACATGTTTCATGGCATCAGCCTCACTAATCCCTTTCCCGCCCTTACCAATAACGATCGTTAGCTCTGCTTCGTAATCGATGCAAGTAGATACTGCAGTTGGAATGATGACATTGGTATTTGGGCCGGTGACAGATTCTGGTGGCTTGGTAAAGAAGATGGCGTGACTCGGAATGTCTTCACCAGGTTTGGCGCTGCCATCAAAGCCGCTATTAGAAAATTCTTTTGCATGCTCATGATAGTTTTTCCCAACGCAAAAGATATTGCGGCGAGGTCTTGGAACAGGGGCAAGCAGGCGAATATCGGTAAACGCATGGTTCGTGATTGCTTTTGGCAGATTGTGTGCTAAATCTGCACGCACGATAGCAACAATGCCATCCTCGCTCACATCCACCCCAAGATCGAGTTCTTGAACCGTCTTGCCATCGGCAGAAATAATTCCAACGCGTGTCTTACCAGCCTCGTTTGCCAAAGAAAATGTGGCGTATTTCATGTTTGGTGTCTCCAGTGGGGGTTATGTCTTAGCAAACCCATGTTTATTGTGATAAATCTTGTAGTAGGATTAAGAGCATAAATAATAACCAAATAACAAATATGAGACAAAAAATTGACTTTTGGCGCGCGCTAGCCTTTTTGGGGCTTTGTTTTTTTGCAGCTTCCGTATTTGCTCAGGGTCAGGAAGCATGGCCAACTAGACCGATTACGATGGTTGTGCCATTTCCTCCTGGTGGGGTAGCCGATACGGTTGGCAGGCCTGTAGCAGAAGCTTTGTCAAGAAGCCTAGGTCAGTCAGTCATTGTTGAGAATAAAGCGGGGGCTGGGGGTGGTATTGGTATGGCAGCAGTTGCCAAATCTAAGCCCGACGGCTACACCATCCTAATGGCTCTCTCTTCTATTTCTATCATCCCTGAGGCTGACAAGATAGTGGGGCGCGAACAAACATTTCAGCTAAATCAATTAAAACCGATCGCACGATTTACAGCCGATCCTACGGTCTTAGTAGTACGTGCCGATAGCCCTTGGAAAGATTACAAATCTTTTGTAGCGGCCATGCGCGCCAATCCTGGAAAGTACAACTTTGGCTCTTCAGGAAACTACGGCACTATGCATGTCCCAATGGAAATGCTGAAGTCTTCAGAAAAGTTCTATATGGTACATATCCCTTATACCGGCGCTGGCCCTGCGATTGTTGGTTTGTTGGGGGGTCAAGTCGACGCCATTGCAACGGGACCGTCATCAATCGTGCAGCAAATTAAAGCGGGCAAAGTACGGGCTCTCGCACATTGGGGAGATGGAAGACTGGCTAGCATGCCTGAAGTCCCCAGCTTTAAAGAGATGGGTATTAAGATTGAGTTTTCTCAATGGGCTGGTTTGTTTGTACCAAGCGCTACTCCGGATTACATCACTAATAAGTTACGCGAAGCAGCTAAGCAGGCAGCTAATGATGAGCGAGTACGTGCGGTAATCAATGGTGCTGGTAGCCCCATTCAGTATATGGATGCACCTGAATTTAAAGTGTACTGGGATAAAGAATCAGCGCAAATGGGGGAAGTAGTCAAAAAGATCGGAAAGATTGAGTGATGAAACGCACCTTTATTTCCCTAACTTTCTTGGTTGCCACTCATGTAAGCGCAGCAAGCGTCCAAGAGCAGATGGAGCAGAATGCTGCTGTTAAGACTGCAGTAGAGGAGCTAGTTCTTGCGAATCACATTTTGTATGATCAAAATGCAGTAGATGGCTACGGCCATATTAGTGTGCGCAATCCAGCCAATCCCAATACCTTCTTTTTAGCTCGCAGTGTAGCCCCGTCGGTCGTGAAGGTCGATGACATCATAGAGTTTGATATGAATGGCAAAGCGCTGAATGGCGATACCCGGACCGCCTATGGTGAACGCTTTATTCATAGTGGTATTTTGCGTAACCGTCCAGATATTAACTCTGTGATTCATGGTCATGCGTCCCCAATCCTGCCTTACGGTTTGACGGGTACTGCGCTTAAGCCGGTTTATCACATGAGCGCCTTCTTAGGGGAGGGTGCCCCTGTTTTTGAGATTCGTAATTTTGCTAAACCTAACCCCGATACGGATATGTTTGTCAGTAGCTCAGATCTTGGGGATGCCTTGTCTCAAACCATGGGCTTGCAGTATTTTGTTTTGATGCGTGGTCATGGCTATGCAACTGGAGCAGATTCAATCAAAAAAGCAGTATTTAGGACGGTGTACGCAATTCAGAATGCGAGCATACAATCGGAAGCAATGAAGATGGGTCAGGTTCAATACCTTACCCCGGGTGAAGCTGCTAATTCTAAAGAGACGATTGAAAAAACCATCGGACGACCATGGCAGCTTTGGAGTGAGCGCGTCAAAAATCAGTAATCGTTGTTAAACTCTTGCATCATGCAGATGCGAGCCCGTCTACCTCTCCGAATCCTATTACAAGTATTGCTATTAGTAGCTTTTACAGCCATTCCTTCAGTGAGTGTGGCTGTTCTCCAGGATGAGATTCAGGTGTACGACGATGAAATTAATGCCAAGGGTGAATCCAGTCTGGAGCTCCACGTTAATACAACACCTCGTGGAGTACAGACACCAAGCTACCCTGGTGAGGTAATGAGTAACAATGGTATGCGTGTGACACCAGAGTTAGCTTATGGCCTTGGCCATGATTTAGAGGCGGGGCTCTATATCGCTTACGTTAATTATGACAATAAGTTTCAGTATGCAGGTACGAAACTACGCATGAAGTGGTTGCCTTATCGCGAAGAAAATGGGGATGATTTTTTTGCTGGCGCCAATCTTGAGCTTGCCAATATTCAACCTCAGTTTGATGAGTCACGCTACAACGCGGAATTACGTTTTATTATTGGTAAATACTTTGATAAGTGGTTATTCTCATTTAACCCTATTGTTGGTATGCCACTCTCACAACCATATCTACATCAGTCGCCATACTACTCAACAGCTACCCGCCTATCTAGAGAAGTTATGCCCGATTTAGCATTAGGTGTGGAGTACTACTCCAACGTGAATCAGCTTGGTCAACCGGTTAATTATCAAAATACACAGCAACTGGGATTTTTAATGATGTACTACGATGGCAAGCCTATTTCCTTTCAGGCGGGTGTAGGGAAAGGCTTTTCAAATAGCACCGACTCGCTAACCTTAAAGGCTATATTCTCCTTTCCATTACCCTAGGATAAGTCAGTAGGACTTGATTGCGCAGAATGGCCAATATATGTTTAATATTGGCTAGATGGATTTTAAAACCCACTTAAAACTACAACATTGATCTAGGTCGGAGACAGCTATGCCCAACTCTTCTTTTGTGAAGCGCGCTTGCGCACTCGCATTTATCTCATTTGCTTCATTCCCTTTCTTGTGTTCATCGCTTTATGCTGCAGAGCCATTTCCAAATAAGCCAGTCAAAATCATCGTGACTGCAGCCCCAGGCGGAACTACGGATATTTCTTCCAGGGCGCTCGCGGATATTTTGGGAAAAGAACTTGGCCAGACAGTGATTGTGGAAAACAAAGCAGGCGGCGCCGGAATTATCGGTATTCAGGCATTGTTAGCTGCGCCTGCTGACGGCTACACCATGGCAATGGGCAACATTGGTCCGAATGCGATTAATTACAGCCTATATAAGAACCTGCCTTACAAGATGGAAGACATGGAGCCCATCACGATTGTGATTGCAAATCCGAATGTATTGGTTGTGAATCCAGAAGTTCCTGCAAAGACAGTTGCTGAGCTAGTTGCTTTAGCTAAAGCGAACCCGGGTAAGTATTCCTTTGCATCCTCTGGCCGTGGGCAATCGATTCATATGTCTGGAGAACTATTCAGGACGCAAGCTGGCATCGATATTATTCACGTTCCCTATAAGGGTGCTGGTCCAGCATTAGCGGATCTATTGGCTGGTCAGACCAACATGATGATCGATAACCTACCAAGCTCCATGCAATACATCAAGGCTGGAAAGTTACGCGCTTTGGCGGTAACTAGTAAGAATAGAGTTGCAGAGTTACCTGATGTGCCCACAATGATTCAATCAGGTTTTCCAAACTTTGAAGTGACTGCTTGGTTTGGTTTATTTGTTCCAGCAGGAACTCCTAAGCCCGTAATTGATCGCTTGTATGTGGCAGTCAAAAAAGCACTCGAGACCCCAGAGATCAAACAGCGTTGGAAAGACCTAGGTGGTTGGGCTGTAGGCGACACACCAGCCAATACCAAGATTTTTATCGCGGCTGAGAAGAAGAAATGGGAGTTAGTAGCTCAGCAAGCCAAGATCGAGGCTGAATAAGCCAGGATTTGAACTATCTGAAGTAGAGCTAAACAATCCAGACCTGCTAGCAGGTCTGGATAGCATCCAGTAAATTAATCTGCCTTGATGTTGGCATCCTTTACCACTTTGCTCCACATGCTTAACTCCCTCTGAATGCGTTTAGTAGAGTCCGCAGGGGATAAGTAATTAACATATACACCGGCTGCAAGCATGCGCTCTTGTACATCAGGACGCTGCAATATGAGCTTAATGTCAGCACTTAACTTATCAACGATTGCCTTGGGCGTATTTGCAGGGGCCTCAATTCCAAACATACTCACTACATCAAAGTTTGGCAATCCGGTAGCTTCAGTCACCGTCGGTACATCAGGTAATTGACTGATTCGTTTAGCGGTCGTTACTGCTAAAGGCCTTAGCTGTCCAGCTTGAATAAACTGTAAGGCTGCAGGAACAGTTTCTGACATTGTGAGAACCTGACCGCCAACCAGATCTGTCATGGCAGGACCACTTCCTTTGTAAGGAACGTGCAGTAAATCTAAACCTAACTGATAGCGAAACATTTCCATCGCCAGTCGCTGTGGTGCACCCGCTCCAGAGGAAGCAAAAGTGAGTTTTCCTGGGTTAGCTTTAGCGTAAGCAATGAACTCTTTCATATTTTTTACTGGAACGGAGGGGTTCACGACAAATACCAAGGGAACAACACCGACGATAGCAACTGGTGTGAAATCTTTTTCTAAGTTGTACTTGATTTTGTCTTTATCTAGATTGGCATTGATGGCATGAGAGGTTAGCGCTCCCATTAATAAGGTATACCCATCCGGCGGAGACTTGGCCACCATGTCTGCGCCGATATTGCCGCTATCCCCAGCGCGATTATCAGGAATCACTTGTTGGTTTAGTGTTTTAGAGAGCTCTTGTGCCATGATGCGCCCGATGACATCGGTGGCCCCACCCGGAGGGTAGGGAATCACCAATTTAATGGGCTTATCTGGATAGTTTTTGATTGCAGCAGTATTTGATTGCGCCAATAGCGGGGCACTCACTAGGCTAAGGCATAGGGTTGCACCTAGGCATTGAAGGATTTTTTGTCTCATAGTCGCTTTTTTATGGTTTTTAATGGCATTCTTATTATGAATGAATTCTGGCATTTGCAAATTACAATCCCAAAATGACTCTTGAACTACACCATATTGAAATCATTGGTTATTGCGCTGCATTTCTAACTACGCTCGCCTTTTTACCCCAGGCCATCCAGTCTTGGCGCACCCGAGATTTATCAGGGATTTCTTTGGGGATGTATTCATTATTTACGACTGGGGTCGGTTTATGGCTAATTTATGGCCTCTTTACCGAGACCTGGCCCTTGATCTTGGCGAATGCCCTGACTTTTGCTTTGGCTTTTAGTATCTTGTTACTGAAATTACGCCATACTGCGAAACGTCGTAAACATTAATTACTGTATTGAATGGAAGGGATTTTATGAGTTCAGCATTTGTTATTGAACCTCCAGTGCAAATCTCACTGCCGGTAACGGGAGATACCAAACGTTTTGCTGTGAATCGCATTTACTGTGTTGGTCGTAACTACGCTGATCATGCTCGTGAAATGGGCCATGACCCAGATCGTGAACCCCCATTCTTTTTTATGAAGCCAGCTAACTCGATCGTGACGGATGGCAAGGACATGTCTTATCCAAATCTTTCAAAAGATGTCCATCATGAAATCGAGATGGTAGTTGCCATTGGTAAGGGTGGTGCCAATATTTCAGCGGATAAGGCACTTGAACACGTTTATGGTTACGGTGTTGGTTTAGATATGACCAGACGTGATCTACAGGGTGAGGCTAAAAAGATGGGCCGTCCCTGGGATACGGGTAAAGCATTTGATCAGGCTGCACCTTGTGGTGAGATTACTCCAGTAACACAATGTGGTCACCCTACAAAAGGGAGCGTTAAGCTCTTGGTCAACGGTGAAGTCCGTCAAGAGGGTGATTTAAATCAACTCATTTGGAATGTACCCGACACCATTGCTTATCTCTCTACTTTGTTTACCTTAGAGCCAGGTGACTTAATTTTCTCTGGCACACCAGCTGGAGTAGGTCCTGTACAAAAGGGTGATGTGCTAGAGGGTAGTGTTGCAGGCTTAGTAAACCTCAGGACCAAAATTAGTTAATGAGCGCCTGGTTTTATTGGAGGATGAGCTGAGGCAGAACACCCCCCGAAAAATAGGTTAATTGCGCTGCGTTCTGGATAAGCTACGCTAAAATTCGTTTATGTATATGTTTCTTCCTTTTCTGACGGCTTTCATCGGACTAGTCTTAGCCTGGTTTGGGAAGCGCCTTGCAGCATTAATAGTATTGGCTTTCACAGTAGGAATTCTGATTTACTGGTTCCGCTTTCATGCCACCACCCATCTCAACATCAGCTTATAAAAGACCGTGAGTAAATTTTCGTTTCCCTCTTTGGCTGCGCTAGGTAATCAATTGGCCTTACTTGCTGTTGTTGGGGTCCTGTCTTATGGATTTGTAGATCAACTGTATTTTGGTGAACTACCGTGCCCATTGTGTTTAATGCAACGCATTGGCTTTGTGATTATTGGTTTTGCAATAGTGCTCAACATCCGTTTTGGAGCGCATTCCTCGCATTATGGCTGGGCAATTTTGGGGGGCTTAGTGGGGATGATGGTTTCTTTACGCCAAGTCCTGTTACATATATTGCCGGGTGACAAGGGTTTTGGTGCTACCTTTCTTGAGCTGCATTTCTATACCTGGGCATTCGTTGGATATTTGGGCTTATTAGCGGGCCAAGCGATTTTATTAATGCTACCAAATCGTGAGGTGCGTTCTCGGTCGATGTTTGCTAATACTTTGGTGATTCTTTTTATTCTGCTGGTATTTGCAAATTTGTTATCAACACTGCTTGAGTGCGGTATTGGTCAATGCCCTGATGATCCTATTCAGTATGAAGGTTGGCTCTGGCTGCGCAATCGCTTTGCCTTCTAAATTCCAGCTATTCAGTATTAGACTCAGGTAATGCAATTTATAAAAGTGGCTAAGTGCCTCTTATTCTTCTGCTTCACTTGGCTCAGTCTTTGCACTGCCCATGCACAAAGTAAACCAACAGCGCATGCTTGGCCCAAGCAGGCCATTCGAATCATTGTCACCTTTACTCCTGGTGGAGCACCCGACATCTTGGCACGTGTCTTAGCGGAAAGTTGGCAACAAAGCTTAGGCGTGCCAGTTCTGGTGGAGAACCGCCCTGGCTATGGTGGCAACATTGGCGCGGATATAGTTGCCAAAAGCGAACCTGATGGCTACACCTTGCTGATTGGTACCGTAGGGATACACGCCATTAATGGCGCCCTTTATGAAAAGATGTCCTTTGATCCCGTAAAGGATTTCACCCCCATTAGTTTTTTAGCGAGCACTCCCAATGTCTTAATTGTGAATAAGGAATCAGGTATTACCAATGTTCATGAGTTGATCGAGCTTGCAAAAACCAAGCCAAATCAACTGACGTTTGGCTCATCCGGCATAGGCACCTCATTACATATGTCTGGTGAATTATTTAAAGAGATGGCCGGCATTCAAATCCGCCATATTCCCTATAAAGGGCGTGCTCAGTCTTTGCCAGACCTCATCAGCGGACGCATCACCATGCTCTTTGATAATCTGTCCTCATCGCTTCCTTTGATCAGGGCTGGCGAAGTCCAGGCTTTGGGTGTAACGACCTTAAAGCGTTCACCTGCAGCCCCAGAAATCCCGACGCTAGCGGAGCAGGGTTTACCGGGTTTTGAGGCGGTCTCCTGGTTCTCTTTAATGGCGCCCGCAAACTTGCCTCTGCCAATTCAAAAGCGCCTAAATCAATTAACTCGTCAAACCTTAGAGAAACCAGAAATCAAAAATAGGCTCTTGGCAGGGGGGTTGGAGCCTGCTCCTGGTAGCCCTAAAGACCTTTCTAAGTTGATAGCCTCAGAGTCGCGTAAGTGGAATCGGATAGTTATTCAATCTGGCGCTAAATTAGAGCCCTAAATCAGCTGTTTTCTTGTCAGCCTTTGTCAATTTGAGCGCGTTATATCAGAAAGGGAATAGGATAGGCTTAGACAACTCCAATACATTCGATTGAAAAACCCATTATTCAAACACCTTCTTTTAATCGACTAAATTTGCCTAAATTTTCAGCATTAGACTTTTCTAAATTCGGCTGCATTATGAGCATGCTTTTATTGGTGGGTTGTGCAACACAAACTCAGCAAGTAAAGATGAATGAGTCTAAGGATCAGTTCAAGAATGGTGATCTACAAAACACTACTGCAGCGATTCAGTCTGCCTTTAAAGATAAAAATACCCTTTATTACTTAGAGATGGGTGAAGTACAGCGTCTTCAAGGCCCAGGACAGATTCCGAGTAGTACGCAAAACTTACTCATAGCAGATCAACAGGTTGAGCAATGGGAGCGCAGCACCAATGACAAACTCAAGCGCTCCTTTTCTGACATGAGCTCCTATGTTTTATCTGAGGGCTTTAGTAGTAATTACGATCCCAAGCCTTATGAGGTCAGTTTTCTGAGTCAAACGCTGGCCTTAAATCATCTCACGCAGGGGCGTTGGAACGATGCCATGGTTGAGGCTAAAAAGATGGCTCAGCGTGAGAAGGTCATTGAGGATCTGATTCAAAGCAAAGTCAGTGCGGTATCCAGAACAGAGCAGGAACAGCAAAATAATCGGAATACCAAAGGCGCCACCAGTCGCATTCAGGATATTAATGGCTACCCCATCAATCTCTTAGATGATGAAGAAACGCGCAGTATGAAGAACTCGTATCAAAATCCAGGTGCTTATTACCTATCAGGCTTTATTCATGAGTCACAAGGGGAGGCTAGCTTGGCAGCCCCAGGATACCGTCTGGCAATCGAGTTACGTCCCTCGGTGAGTTTTTTTAAAACCAGTATTGCTAAGTTGGATTCCAATATTGCTAACCAACGCAAAAAAAGTTTTGCTGATACCTTGATCATTATTGATACTGGTTATATCCCCAAAATTACTCCTCAACGCATTAGCCAGACCTTCAATTTTGGGGGCCACCCTAAATTAGTTACCTTAACTTTGCCCTCGATTGAAAAATCTACCGAGCGTTACACGCCGACTTTGGTTCAGCTCGGTGATCGGACTGCTAACCCAGAGTTGGTAGCCAGCATTGATTCAATGGCTAGAAAGAATCTGCAAGATGAGATGCCGGGATATGTCTTGCGGGCAAGCACGAGAGCGCTAGTGTCATTAGCAGCGCAATATGCAGCTGACCAGTCCGCACAACAAGCTGCCAGAAGAAATAGTCAAAATAATCAAAACAACAATACGGCTGCAATTATTGGCGCCATTGCTGGATTGATTACCGGTTATGGACTACAAGCAATCAATGTGACGGATGTACGTCATTGGAGTACCTTGCCAGCACAGACCTATATGGCCCGCATGGGATTGCCGATTGGGCCAACGATGCTGAAGTTCACCTTGCCCTCGGGCGTGATTCAAAGCCAAACAGTCAATTTAGTGGGGGGCTATAACGTCGTCTATATTCGGATGTTTAGAAACAAAGCAAGCGTCCTCACGTCAAATGACCCAGCAGCATTGCCTAAACAGCCAGTCGCCGTCCCCCAAGTACTTAGTGCACCCATCACTGCACCTATCCCAGCACCCATAGAACCTACAGAAGCTTTGCCAGTTAAGGTACCAGACCCAGTAGCGCCGTTCAGCAATCCCACTCCAAGTCCTGCAAGCAGTAATATGGAAGGGTTGAAACCAGATGAGTCACCCAGTTTGCTCAATCGCTTTCAGCAGCTTTTTAATTAGGAAACTCGAGCATGAAAAAACACCTTCTTAGCCTATTGGCAGCATTCGCACTGATTGCCTGTAGCTCTACTCCTTCAATGAAGGATATGACTTTGCGAACAGGGGATACCGATAGCATTCAAGTTACCGATATGCGTAGCCTGATGCGCAATGGTGTTCTGACAGCGCAAGTGACAATTCAAAATGAAAGTAAATCCAATTTGGTAGCCTATCGTTTCAAATGGATTGGCAAGAATGGTATGACCGTCACTGATGAAGAGGCATGGAAGCCAGTGACCGTTGGTAAGGGCCAGACGACCGTTATCATGGGCATTGCCCCAACACCAGATGCAAGCGATTTCCGTTTTGAATTAAATCAATATAAATAAACCAAAAGCTGATTGAGAATGATCATGAAAATGCACACTAAAACTATCCAACTATCTTCAGTTGCAATCTTTGCAGCTTTGCTCGTAGCATGTTCTGGGCCACAAGTTCGCTACGGTGATGCCAAGGCAGTAGAGACTGTCAATGCAAACTATGGCTCAACCGATCTGCAAATGATTGCTGAGGCAATGACCCGATCTTTACTGCAATCCAAAGCCATCTCAGGAAGTAAAGATGCGCCCATTGTGACTTTGGCTGATGTGAAGAACAAGACTTCTGAATACATCGATACGCGCGTGATTACTGACAAGATCCGGACCCAGTTAACCAAGAGTGGACAGGTGCGTTTTGCAGTAAGCGTTTCGGAAATGCAGAATCAAACGGAAGAGTTAAAACGCCAAAATCAGTCTGGCTTATATAAGAGCAATACGATTGCCAAAACCGGCAATATGCAGGGTGCGCAATATCGGATTGAAGGCTCAATTGCCTCTATTGTGAAGAATACGAAGGACGTCAAAGATGTGTACTACGTCTTTAACCTCAATCTGATCAATAACGAATCCGGCTTATTAGAGTGGTCTGATGAAAAAGAAATTCGTAAGACGGCAACTCGCTAATAAAGGATATGAATTCATGCAATTGATCCAGAGAACCTTTCTAGCATCCATTGGCCTTAGCCTACTGTGCTTAGCTGGCTGTGCTTCGAAGCCGCCGGCTGCAGTGCCTGAGCAAGCCGTTGTTGGTCAGGTGCCGGCAGATCCACCGAAGAATCCCGTCATTAGCGCTGAAGTCCTTAAAGCCGACTCTAAGACTATTGCAGTGACCGATATCTACTTTAAAAAAGAAGGTAAGAACCTGATTTTTATTGAAGAGACTCGTCACAAGACCAATAACAATGTGATTTCAACTATCGCACCAAAGTCTATTGAAGTGGATGCGGATAAAGCGGATGCCTCTGCCTTAACGGGGGGTCCAAACTCTTCTGCATTTCCGGTCAAATTCACTAATCTAGCTGATCCAAAGGCGACTGCGCCAGGAACAGGCCCCATTATTACGCCGGTAGATCCAGGAAGTAGTAGCAATTCTGCTTCGAATGTGGAAACGCAGAGCCAGAAAAAGTCAGGCTATGAGAGCAAGATGGAATACGGCGAGCTACGCTACTTAGCAAACCCAATTCGTGGTTTGTTGATCAAGTCTGGCTATAAGGTGGTGCAGGCTAAACCATCAACAGTCGCGCCAAATCAAGGTGATGAGTACTTTGATATTGTGAAACGCATTAAGGCTGGCGATTTTCCAGATGCCAGCTATGTACTTTATGGTGTTTTAACTGAAATCTCCGTAGTAGATAACACCGATGACATTCCTGGAACCAAATCCTCTTCTCAGCAGGTCGTTTTAGATGTCACAGTCGACTTTAATGTAGTTGATACGCAATCCAACCAGATCATCGCCTCATTTGTGGCCTCTGGTGAAGGTAAAGAAGTCCGAATTGATGGTAAAGATAATGCTTTCAAACCGAGCATGGCGAAGTTAATGAAGCTGGCTGCTGTAGATTTGGCAGAAGATGTGCGTAAAAACTTAGCTGCCCAAAATTTCATTACCAATAACCCAGGCTCAGCGGGTTATGAACGTAATCTCAAGCGTCGCTTGGATGATGATGCTACTACTTTAAAAGTCTACAAGTAGGTAAGTAAGTAGGCAAGTAAGCAAATAAGTAAAGATCACGCCCTGAGTGTTTTCAGACTTCAACAGGCGGATGCGTTTTTTCATAGCGCTCCGCTGTTTTTCTAAAGAGGTAGAGCAGAAAGCAGGCGGCTAAGCCTAGACTGATGCTGTTGCCAGCCCAAAACCCATTAGCACCTTGCAAGAATTCTGGTGTATTGCCAAAGACATTAAAGCCCATTAAGTAGCCGCCCCCTAAGCCCACACCCCAAAGCGATCCTGCGTAGATGAGCATGGGTAAGAACGCAATGCGATATGCCCGCAATATGAAGGCAGCCGTGACTTGCAAAGCATCAAAGACTTGATAGAAGGCGATAAATAAGAATAGGGGAATCGAAAAGACTTTCACTGCTGCTGGTGGATCATATAAATCGAGCAGTTGCATTCTGAAAACCCAAACGGCAATACCAATTGCGATGCAGCTAACAGTCGTGAATACAACAGACGACCAGCCAATCTCCTCAGCACGCTCTGGTTTATTTGCCCCAATCGATTGAGAGACTAGCGTCATGGTTGCAATCGACAGAGAGAGCGGGACCATATAAATCACCGTACCCATATTGGCTACGATCTGATGACCAGCTAATGCGGTGGTACCAAGCCGTGCAATAAACAAGGACATAAAGGTGAATGAGGTCACCTCAATCAGATAACTAAAGCCAATGGGGGTGCCCAGCTTTAAGAGCGTCCAGATGCGATGCCAGTCAGGTAGGCTAAAACGCTCGAACATTTTGAAGGGGCGATAAAAGCTATCCAATAAGATAATTCCTAAGGTCATGAGTAACCAAGACCAGTTGATAATGACAGTGGCTACTGCGCAACCAGGGCCACCCATTGCCTCAATTCCAAAGCCACCATAAATGAACAGTAAGTTTAGGGGCAATTTCAGTGCTAAGCCGATGAGTTGAACAGCGGTAATGATGGCGGGTCGAGATACAGCATTATGCAAAGCCATCAAGACCCGCATAGCCATACTTGCAGGCAGACCAATGGCCAGGATATTGAGATAGAGCTTTGCTTTATCTTCGATCTCAGGGCTGACACGAGAGATCGCCAAAATATGTTCTGCATTGAGCAAGATAAAGCAACCCAAGATGGTTAATCCAAGGGCAAGCCAAGTTGCCTGCCTGACTTCTTCGCCGATTTCAGAATAGCGTCTAGCGCCAAAGAGTTGTCCAGCAATTGGGGCAAGTGCAGAGACGACACCCGTTAAGCCTACATAAATACTAATGAAGATTGCTGAGGCCATGGCTAGAGCAGCTAAGTCTTCGGCAGAATAACGCGCTGTCATGGCGGTATCCAGAACACCGAAAGCAATAACCGCCAACTGACCAACGAGAATTGGACCTGCTAGTTTGAGTAAAGAAGGAACATCCTCGCGAAGGCGCGCTAACTTAAAGTGCAGCACAAATTACTCCGGAATTACTTCGTAAAGGCGGAGACGTTCATCTCGGTCAGCAGCGCGACGATCTTCCCAAAGCAGATTGAGTTTTTTATTGTTGAGCTTGGCGTAGGCCTTAGCTTCAGATTGGGTGTGGGTCAACATCCAAGGGCAATTAGGATCATCACGCAATGTCAGTTTAGTGAAGTATTCAAAAGAAGCCAGCTGCGCAAAGCCAATATTGCTAGTGTCGATACAGCCACCACCAGCGGGGACTACCTGGGCTAGACGCGCCGATACTTGACGATAAGTTTTAGCGTAGTTAATCGTTGGAAGCCATAAGGTCATCAATAAAACCCACATCAAGGTAGTACCTGATGCAGAAATAATCAGACAACGCCAGATTTCTTTAGGGGCACGCGAAGTTCTCCAGCGTACTACTGCTAGCCACATGCCGGTAATCACCAGCGCCACTAGTAATGCGAGGAGATTAAATTGAAACTCAAATCCTGGTAGCAGACGAGCCAAGTTGGCAGCGGTAGACTCTGGATAGCCTGTCACTTTAGCTAACCAAATAATCCAAATCGCTAGCGCAATCACCGTAAAGCTAAACATCGCAAACCAATCGATAAAGCTGATCATGCTGCGTCTCAGGATTGGCAGGCTAAAGGCAGCGATGATCGATAAGCTCGGAATCAGAATCAACAAGTCATGTTCATTAGCTTCTAAGCGGAATAACACATAAATCAAGCTGCCGATAAATAGGCTTAAGGGGATACAGAGGTGCGGAGCCCGCCAGGCACCCGCTTCCTTCGTACGTCCCCAGTGGGCCAGCGAGATGATTGCTAGCGGCCATACTGGCCATGCATAGGCCCAGAAGTTCACGCTCAAGAAGCTAAGAGACTCAATTGAAGGGTTTACGCGCATCTCTGGCATATTGCGCCAACCTTCTTCAGCAATATGTCGCCACTGAATAGGAAGATCAGTCAAATACCAAATGATGGGCCAAATAGCAAAACCGATTAAACCGATCACCGTACTGGTGAGAGTCCAACGAAAGCGCAGTTTTGCATTGCTAGCAATGACCGCAATAATGGTAGAGCTCACAATGATTAAGCTAAGAGTGAGATTGCTAGAAAGAGCAACAATGGCAATACCCAAACCTGTCCAAATACCACCTTGCCATGGTTTATCTAAACCTCGGACTGTGCCGTAGAGCACGATACTGATGCCCATGAGTTGCGCCATCATGGGCGTGGTTTCATGAGCGCGCTGAGCAAGACCGACACACGCTAAGAAGATGAGCAGGGCACCATCAGCCAAAGTCATGCCGTAACTCTTTAAATCCGGTTGACCACCAACTGCAAGCGCCATGGGTTGTACTTCACGACGTCGACCTAATAAATAAGTGGCATACCAAATGGCAAGAGCAGCAGCAAAAAAGCAAATCGCTGAATACAAGCGCGCTGCATTAGCAGCACCAAGCCATGGACCAAATAATTTAATCAGGGTGGCACCCATCCAATAGGGTAGTGGCGTGCCTAGGGAAATATCACGACCGGCTAAGTGTGGAACCACCCAATCCATCGAGTTACCACGAAATAAGCTCCACATCCCACCAAAACCAATCGCATCTTCATTTTTCCAAGGGTCCCGAAAGAACAGACCAACAAAGCCATAGACCAAGGTCAACGCAAAGATAACGATACGTGGAATTGATTTAGTAGCGGCGGCGGTGAGTTTAACCATGGACTTTATTAAAGGCGAATCTATTGGTATGGCGAAAGGTATAGCGAAAGATAAAGCAAAAGGTAAAGCAAAAAATAAAAAAGGCAGCAAACGCTGCCTTGATTATCTCGCAGAGAAGGTATTTCACATACCCTGCGAATAGAAGTGTTTTAAGCCTTCTTCTTAGCTGTCTTTTCAGCAGCCTTAGCTTCTGCAGCAGCCGCTTTTTTCTCAGCTGTTTTAGCAGCGCCATCACCGGTAGACTTAGCAACAGCCTTGGTACCGAATTTCTGACGGAATTTCTCAACACGACCAGCGGTATCCATGATTTTTTGGGTGCCCGTGTAGAAAGGGTGTGATTCAGATGAAGTCTCGATCTTGGCCAATGGATATTCATTGCCATCTTCCCACTTGATTTTCTCTTTAGTGGACATGGTGGAGCGAGTCTTGAAGCTGAAGTTATTTGAAACGTCTACAAAGACGATTTCACGATATTCGGGGTGAATGCCAGGTTTCATTGTGAGTCCTATGAGCGGGGAGCCGTTTTAGCCAAACTGGCTGAAATACTTTCCCAAGTTTTAAAAGCAGTAAAGGTAATTATTTGGTGCAACAAAGGCGAAATTATGCCATGAAATCAACAACAAAGCGCACTTTTAGGCGCTAAAACAACCTGAAATGGACATTCCAGGCCTCCTTGAGCTCTAAATTAGCCTCCGCGACGCATTAAGTCGAAGAATTCACCGTTGTTTTTAGTCGATTTGAGCTTATCCACAATGAAGTTCATTGCCTCGATATCGTCCATATCGGCCAGTAATTTGCGCAATACCCAGATTTTTTGGAGGTTTTCAGCCTTGACTAGCAATTCCTCACGGCGGGTGCCGGACTTATTGAGATTGATCGATGGATAAACACGACGTTCAGCCAAGCGGCGCTCCAGGTGTACTTCCATATTGCCAGTGCCTTTGAATTCCTCATAAATGAGGTCATCCATGCGGCTACCGGTTTCAATCAGGGCAGTAGCGATGATGGTTAAGGAGCCACCTTCTTCAATATTGCGGGCCGCACCGAAGAAACGTTTTGGACGTTGCAGAGCATTTGCATCAACACCACCAGAGAGGACTTTTCCTGATGACGGAATCACCGTGTTGTATGCGCGTGCAAGGCGGGTAATGGAGTCAAGCAAGATGATCACATCTTTGCCCATCTCCACTAAGCGTTTGGCTTTTTCAATCACCATTTCAGCAACTTGAACGTGACGCACTGCTGGCTCGTCAAATGTAGAGGCCACGACTTCACCGCGAACGGAGCGCTGCATCTCAGTAACTTCTTCAGGACGCTCATCTACCAGCAGAACAATCAAGATCGCATCAGGATGATTGGCAGCAATCGCATGCGCAATGTGCTGCATCATCACGGTTTTACCGGATTTAGGTGAGGACACAATCAATCCGCGTTGGCCAAAGCCGATCGGGGAGATCATATCGATGATACGACCGGTGAGATTTTCTTCTGCCTTGATATCGCGCTCTAATAGAACTGTGCGATTCGGGTGCAGTGGCGTGAGGTTCTCAAACATGATGCGGTTCTTGAGGGCTTCAGGAGCTAATCCGTTGATCTTGTCGACCTTGACTAAGGCAAAGTAACGCTCACCATCTTTAGGGGTGCGCACTTCACCTTCCACGCTGTCACCAGTGTGCAGATTAAAGCGGCGGATCTGCGCAGGAGAGATATAAATATCGTCAGGAGAAGCCATGTAAGAGGCTTCAGGAGAGCGCAAGAAACCAAAGCCATCTGGTAGCACTTCTAATGTGCCATCACCAAAAACCATTTCACCGGCTTTAGCGCGTTTCTTCAAAATGGCAAACATCAATTCTTGTTTGCGCATCCGTTGGGTATTTTCAATCTCCAAGCTAGCTGCCATTTCAAGCAGAGCGGAAACGTGGAGGACTTTGAGTTCAGTTAATTGCATGTGGTTCTCGGGTGTTGATAAGGATAAAAATGAATAAGGGAATTTGTTTTGAGGGATCGCTGCGCTGATTTAGATCACGCAGATAGGGAAAACAGAATTTGGGAGATGTACTTAAAAGAAGGGGGAGGAAAATTGCTGGAAATGGCTGCACCGGAAAAGGTGCTGAACTGCTAATAAACGCAATACTACACTAAAAAATGGGCCTGACAAGTACGCAGAGGGGATAAAAACCACAGGCTCAACGGGTGAACCTGTGGTGTGGGACTATTTAAAGATGACTATCAATAAATGCAGTCAACTGAGATTTGGCCAAAGCGCCTACTTTTTGAGCAGCCACAGTGCCATTTTTAAATAGAATCAAGGTCGGAATGCCGCGAATATTGAACTGGGCAGGAACGCCTTGGTTCTCATCTACGTTCATTTTTGCGATTTGCAACTTATCGCCATACTCACCAGAAAGCTCTTCCAGGATAGGGCCAATCATTTTGCAAGGACCGCACCACTCAGCCCAGAAGTCGAGCAGAACAGGTTTATCGGATTTGAGGACGTCTTGTTCGAAAGAGGCGTCAGTTACATATTTAATGCCGGCACTCATGGAAATTCCTTGTTTAGACTTATTTAGCGACTTATTTAATTGGGGTGTTACAAGGCTTATATTAGCAATAAGCGAAACACTCTGCCTAAATTTCACAAACAGTTTCAAAATCAACCCTCAAACGCCAATCATGTATCCCCTGTAATGCCCCAGCCATTTCCCACCATTTCAAAGCAAAAGCAGCCACTTACATGGGCAATTACGCCTGATAGCCATGCGCTTACCGAGCTAGCTAAAGAGATCTGGGATTGTGCAGTGCAAACGAATCAGCGCCCCTTAGTGGTGCTGAGCACTGCTGGCCCACTGATTGGGGTGAGAAAAGCCTTAGAGCAAAACCGACCAAAAGATCTGCCTAGCCATATTGCCTTTTTGCCACAAGTGATTAGTTTTGCTGATTGGCTAGAAGCAGCGCCAGGTGCATGGAAGTTTCCGAAGAAGCAAACGGACTTAGAGAGATGGTTATCGGTTTATATCAACCTATGCAAACATCCCAAGCTCAAAGCTTGGTTTAAAGCAGAGAGTGATTCTGGCGCATGGGGTTTAGCAAAGTCTGTGATTGATGCTTGCGATATTTTGTCGGAAGCCATCATTCCACAACTGCAAGATGAGTTAAAGCTGTTAATCGACAGTAAGGCGCTTGACTCTGAAGCGTGGACCAAAAAATTAGAAGAGGTATTAGGTAAAACAATCGCAGTAGCTTATCCGGATCTTGCACGAAAAGTAGTGGATCAAGAGTCTGAAGTGTTATTGACCTTCTGGCGTTACTTAAGCGGCGCTGGCGATGCTGTTTTTCGGAAGCAGTTTGCAATGGCGGCTTACTTAGATGGGGCAAGAGTTAATCAAACTGAGGCTCGCCCATTTATCTGGGTCCAAACTGCAGACCCTAAACCGATTGATCAAGAAGTGATTAGTAAGTACTTAAGTGACTATGCTCAATATGCTCCCGTCGTAGAAATTGCATTAGATTGGCAGTCCGTCGCTTTATGGCCTGAGGCTCTTGCGGGGGTAAATGCAGACGGTGAATTAATCGACTGTAATGCAGAGCAAGAGCGCCAACTCAATAGCAATATTCAAGTGGCACACTACCCAGATTGGCATTTGATTTCAGCAAGACGTTTTGAAGAATTAGCCTGGGCTGCAACCAAGTCTATCGAGTCCCATTTAATTGCCGGTAAAACGAATATTGCGTTAGTGGCACAAGATCGTCTCGCAGCAAGACGGGTACGAGCATTATTAGCGCGTTTAGGCCCCGCCTTAAATATTCGAGATGAAACTGGTTGGAAGATTGATACCACTAGGGCAGCGGCAGCAATCAATAGTTGGTTAGAGCTGATTCGCGCTCCCAAGGAAGGGCCAACAGCAAGTGCCTTACTCGAGTTTTTGCAAAACCCCTATTTAGATATCGCTGCTTGCATAGAAAAGCCCCCGGAGATTTGTATCGGCCTAGTAGCGAAACTTGAAGATATCTTGATTGCGAGTCAGGCAAAGTCTGGCTGGGAAACCTTTTATATGGCGATTGAGCGGGCTAACGCCTATGCCGCAAATCACGGTACTGCGCCTAATGAGGCCTTACTAAAGCTACTGCAATTTGTGCGGGAGCGACATTACGCTTGGCAAGAGTTAAGTCTTGATTGTTCAAATGCTTACGCACTCTTACAAAGCAATTTGCAAGATACCGGCATGGGTAAGACCTTGGAAAAAGATGCTGCTGGCAAGCAATTATTAGAGGTGATTAATACCTTTGATTTGCGCTCTAGTGAGTATCAGAGTGTTGCTATGCGACTGCCAGAATGGATCAGCCTGATTAAATCAGTGCTTGAAGACGCTTCTTATGAGGAGACAGGCAAAGAAGCACAAGCAAATTTAAGCATCTTGCCGCTTAGCTCAACACGCCTGCGTCAATTTGATGCGGTAGTAGTAGTGGGTTGTGATGAGCAGCAACTCCCTGCGTTTTCTGAGCCACCCTTATTTTTCTCGGACGCCTTAAGTCGCCTACTCAAAACTTCCACCATGAATGCCCAGTATGTTCAGCAAGCGCGAGATTTATCGCAACTCTTGGTTTCTTGTGCAAGTGTTGATTTGCTTTGGCAGAGCAAAAGTAAAAATGGTGAGCCGCTGAGGCCATCAGCATGGATACAGCGTTTGCAGACAAAATTACCTCATTGGAAAGCAGAGCTTGCCAAGCCAGACTCCTATAGCGGAAAAGCACGACCATTACAAAAGGCAGTTGCCACCATAGATCAAGATCTGCCTTTACCGCTCTCAATGAGTCCAAGTGCCTATAAGGCTTTAAGGGACTGCCCCTATAAATATTATGTGCGAAGTTTATTAGGACTACGAGAAGCAAAAGTGTTTGAAGAGGGATTTGATGCCTCCTTAGCGGGGCAATCACTTCACGCCTTACTACGAAACTTTTATCAAGCACTAAAGACTGAAGAGCAAAAGGCAGATTCTAAAATTATCAACAATACACAGGCTCGTCGTCTATGGATGGAGCAAGAGTTATCTACTGTTTCTGAAAAAGAATTTAAACGACTGATTGAAGGTGATAGTAGAGTACTTGGCACACTGCGTGATTGGCAAAAACAAATCCCTAGCTTTGTAGATTGGCAACTCCAAAGAGAAGCGGCCGGCTGGCGTTATCACAACGCAGAACATCAGGTCGGCTTTGATTTGCATTTTGTCGACCTGAATGGCGAGGATCGAGTGATTCGGATTGAGGGGCGCGCCGACCGTTTTGATATTCATATTCAAAGCGAGAAGCAAGCTGAGGTGATTGATTACAAAAATCAGTCGCTGACCAAGATTAAAAAACGTGCTGAGCATGTTTTAGATGACCCACAACTGCTTATTTATGCCCGTGCCGCCAATGAGAACCCTGCTAGCGCCCATCTTCAAGGCCATCAGGTCAATCATGCCCAATGGGTCTCTCTCAAATTAGATACCAAGAGAGATAAAAAATTACTGAGATCTTTGGAGGTGGGCAGCGTTCCTGAATTAATGCCCACCTTTAATGAGCAAATTACAGAAGATATGCAAAATTTGTGGTCTCGAAAAGACATGCTTGCTTTTGCACCGGACGGCGTGTGTAAATACTGTGAGGCAAGAGGGATTTGCAGAAAGGGAATGTGGTGAAGAAGTTCGATAACGCCATCGCCTGTGATCCTCGTCGATCGGTGATTGTCTCTGCTTGTGCCGGTAGTGGCAAAACATGGCTGTTAGTTGCCCGGATGATTCGTCTCTTACTAGCTGGCGCTAAACCGCAAGACATACTGGCATTAACGTTTACCCGTAAAGCCGCACAAGAAATGCGTGATCGACTCTACAGTTTGCTAGAGCAATTTTCAACCATGAGTGATGATGATCTTCTGTCTCAATTGTCTAAACGTGGTTTGGAGAAGAGCGAGGCCAGAGCATTGCTTCCCCAAGCCAAGGCGCTCTATGAGCAGGTTCTTGCTAGCCCTCAGTCCATCGTGATTGATACCTTCCATGGCTGGTTTGGCAGGCTATTAAATGCTGCCCCTATCTCAGCAGAAGTGCAGCCTGGCTTTAGCTTGCGAGAAGATGGCAAGAGATTATTAGAAGAGTGCTTAGATGATTGGTGGGGTGATCTGCCATTAGATCTGAAGACGCACTATGACGTTTTGCTACAGCAGTTAGGCGCAAGCAATACAGAGAAGTTCTTAATGGGCAATTACGGCCTGATGAAACAACGGGGCGCTTGGACTTTCTTTGTGCAGTCTTGCAAGGAAAAAGGTATTACCCCTATTGAACACTTCAAGCAATTTTTGCCCAGACTGAATCTAGATAACCCCTTGCTGCGCATGTGGAATGCACCGAAAGCCAGAGCAGACTTTGAGTTCTTGGTTCGGTGTTTTGCCCATAGCAGTACCCAAGAGCGTGATTTCTTGCCGCGTTTAGTGTCTGCACTACAGTGCATGCAAGGCGGTGGCGATGTCATGGAAATTGCCGCAAATTTGCAATTAGTATTTTTAAATGCCGATGGCGAATCCCGCACTAATAATAATAAAGCGCTTGGAGCGGTAAAAACGTATCTTCAAAACGAAGGCCTAAGTCATCTCGAGCCAGAGCATATTGCCTATAAACAAGCTTGGGCGCAGGCATTTGTCGAGTATTTAGCATGGCAAGCCGAAAAAGATGTTTATGAATTAAATCTTGCTTGGTTCGCTATGAGTGAGCGCATGATGGACCACGCAGCTGCAGCCAAAGAAGCGATGCGCGTGCGTGATTTTGATGATTTAGAAATCGGTGTGAGTAAATTAATGGCTGACAGCGCAAATGCAGCTTATTTGCAAGCGCGCTTAGATGCTAAATATAAACATATTCTCATTGATGAGTTTCAGGATACCAATCCATTGCAGTGGCAAATTTTGCGTTCATGGTTAGAAGGTTATGGACAAGATGAGAGTAAGCCCAGCATCTTTATCGTGGGTGATCCTAAGCAATCGATCTATCGTTTCCGCAGAGCAGACCCACGCTTATTTACTAGTGCAAAAGAGTTTCTAAAAAATCATCTTCATGCAGAAGAGCTTGATCAAGATACAACGCGTCGTAACGCTCCCAAAATCAACGCAGCCGTAAATGATACTTTTGCTTCTTCGCAACTACCACCCACCTATGATTTTCATGTCCAAGATACTTTGTGGGAACCCTTGCAAGAAGGCTTGCCAAGTGAAAACTATGCAAAAGAGGGGGAGGCGGCGCTCTTGCCTCTCATCCCTTATGTCAAGGAAGAGCTAGCTCCCCGAGCGGGCAATGCTTTTGATGTACCCATTACCGATGTCAATCAAACGGTTGCAGCAACGCAGCGCTATGTTGAAGGTCAGGAGATTAGCAAGTTGATTCATGAGGTATTAGCTTCGCACCAAGTGATGGACGAACAGGATGGCCGTATGGTTTGGCGCGCTGCTAGAGAGAGCGACTTCTTACTACTTGTTAAACGCCGGAAATACTTACCGCAGTTTGAAAGGGCATTACGTGAAGCCGATCTGGCTTATGACAGCTCTAGGCTTGGTGGCTTGCTCAACACCCTTGAGATTGATGACTTGATTGCCCTGCTAACCGTCTTATTATCGCCCCGCCATGATCTGCCTTTGGCTCAAGTATTAAGAAGTCCTATTTTTGGTTTTACTGAGCAGCAAATGCAAAACCTGAGCATTACTAAAGCCAACAATCAGCAATATCGTTCTTGGTGGGATGTCTTACAAGATAGCCAAGATGCATCAGCCCAAAAAGCAGCTCGCTTTTTAGAGCATTGGCGAATGTTGGCAGAACACTTGCCGGTACATGACTTGCTCGATCAAATTTATCAAGAAAGTAATTTGCGCTTTGAATATGCTATGAGTGCCCAGCCTTTGGCTCGCGCGCAGGTAATTGCTAATTTAGATGCCTTTTTGGAACTCTCTCTCAATCAAGATGGTGGCCGTTATCCGAGTCTGAGTCGCTTTATTGATGAGATTAATGCTATGCGTCGTAGCGATGATGATGAAACGCCGGATGAAGGTGATGTTGAGCTTGAATCTGAAGTTGAGCTTGCTGAGGTAGATGAGGACAGCGAGATGTCGGAGGAAGAAAAGCATAAGCGGGTACGTCTCATGACAATTCATGGGGCTAAGGGCCTCGAGTCACCCTTTGTGATTATTTTGGATGCCAATCATACGGTTGGCGCATCTGATCATTCTGGAGTTTTATTAGAGTGGTCACCGAATGACAAAAGCCCATCGCATCTATCGATGTACACCAAGGCAGGCTTAACCTCGCCACGTACTCAAATACGGGAAGATGAAGAGCTGATTAGTCAGAATGAAAACTGGAACTTACTGTATGTGGCAATGACTCGTGCCAAGCAGGGCTTGTGGATTAGCGGCGTAGCAAAAGAGCCTACGGCAAATAATCCCGTTGGACTAGACCAGAAATCTTGGTACGCCAGAGCCCAGTTTGGGCAGCTACCTACTGTTGTGCCTGTTGAGATAACTACCATTCCTAGTGGCGCAGTAAAACAGACACGCGCTCAAAAAGAACATTCTCCCATTTCGGAAACCTTTAGCATTGAAGACTTTCAGATTACTTGGGAGCAGGCAAAGCTTAGTCACGAGCAACAGTTGCTCGATATTGAAAATGGCATCACGGTGCAGCCTAGCGGGGCAGTAGCAAAAGAAGAGCCTGACCCAGAAATCTTAGAAGAAGGTACAAACTTTCATAAGCTACTCGAGTTCCTTACGGCAGACTCTACTAAGACTCAAACATCACCCATGCCAAGCGAGCAAGAGGTGATGAATTGGCTGAGCGTAGATCAAGCACATGCGCAAAAGCTGATCGCTCGTACCAAGACAGTATTGGAAGCAGCAGAACTCAAGAGATATCTCACTTCAGGGGAGTGGATCCAGGCTTGGAATGAGCTTGATATTGCTAGTGAAGAAGGTAAGAGCTATCGAATGGACCGCCTAGTCGAGTTTGACGATCACCTCGCCATCATCGATTACAAGCTCACCATTCCAGAAGTAGCTAGTGAGAAATATGAGATGTATCGTAAACAGTTACAGGGCTACCAAGCTGAGCTGACACGTATCCGCAAAGACAAACCCAATAAGGCTTATTTAATTTCGTCTAAGGGTGAGATAGTAGAAGTGAAGTAGGGTTTTAAGCGGCAGCCTTCAATTTGCTAGTGATCAGAGTACCCTTGTTTAGCTTCTTCTCAACAGTCGAGATGGATTTAGATTCTCTTTTCACTTCGCCAAGCACTTGATTGATAAACGTTTGCCAGCCTTCACCTTTAGATTTAAAAAAATCCAAAGTCTCTTTATCTATTCTCAAGGTAACTTGCTCTTTAATCCCGCTACCCATAGGTCTTCCCCTGCCGCGAACAACTCTGTGTTTAATCTCATTCCACTCTTCTTCCGTGATGGGTGGGTTGTCAGGATCGGATAAGGCAGCCTTAGTGATTGCGGCATCCTCTTCGGCACTCAGTCTAATTAGTTTCTTCTTCATAGATCTTCATCTCACGGTTATTTGCTTTTCTTAAGCTAATAATTCTCTTTGCTATTTTTGACTCCACATAAACCACGCAGTACAGGCGTTGACCGATCGGGACCAAAGCAATATGCCTTTCTTCGCCGTAATTCTTTCTTTCGTCGATCCAGCTAAAGGCTGTATTCCAATCAAGTAGCTTTGCAGCTGAGAGGGGTAGGCCATGTTTTCTAAGGTTTGAGTCATTTTTTGCCGAATCATAAGTGAATTTCATCGGAAATATTGTAGTTACGTTAAATCATAACATCAATGAATTAATATAACTACAATAATTAAGGGAATTCCCAGAAAAGTTCACTGGCATGCCAGATAAAGCACTATTATTCGCACATGGAACGATTCCCCATCATGATTGAAATAGCAGAAACCGTGCAGCCTTGGCTCTACCGCGCCAGCATTTATTTATCCAATACTTTTGCAGATGATCCGGCGATTCTGGCATTTGTGTTCTGCTAAATAAAAAACCACCGCAGTCGGTGGTTTTTTATTGGAAGCAAAAAAAGTAAAAGAAGTAAAAAATAAAAAGAAAAATTCAGCAGGCTTTACTTAATCATCCCTGCGTTCTTGGCATCATCCATCGCCTGAGGAATTTTCTCTTTCATGAAGGCGGGCATTTTTGCCAAAGGGATATCCACAATCACAAATCCAGAGTCCTCTAACTTTTTCTTAGTCTCAGGGTCTGCATTGAGTTTGGCAAAGTAGTCAGACAGCTTTTGTTGCAGTACTAATGGAGTGGCTTTAGGCACAGCCACACCACGATATGCACCGTCAACCCAGTTCAGGCCCAACTCTTTAAAGGTTGGCACATCCGGTAGGGCAGGGTTACGCTTCTCAGTAGCAATCGCCAGGGTGCGTACCTTGCCTTTTTGCTGAATCGCTAATGGCAGATAACCCATGGCACCATCCACATGCATTCCAATCAAGGCGGTAATCAAATCACCCGTGCCTTTAAAAGGAACATAAGTAATTTTGACGCCAGCCAATTTATTCAAGCGCTCAACTGCCATATGGTTGGCAGAGTATTGCGCCGATCCAGCTAGAGTCATCTTGCCTGGATCTTTTTTGGCGGCAGCAATAAATTCTTGATAGGTCTTGTAAGGGCTATCTGCGGAGACCATCAAGGCATCAGGCGTGAAGTGGTAGTAGTAGATCGCATTAATGTCTTCAGTCTTGTACTGAATACCTTCTTGTAATGGCTGCAAGATCGTGTGCGGAATATTCACACCCACTACCGTGGTGCCATCAGCAGGATAGGTATTGAGGGCGCTCCATACCAAAGCGCCGCCAGCACCAGCGCGATTAATCACCACCATAGGCTGCTTAAATTTCCTGGCAGATATTTCGGCTTGATAGCGTGCTACTAAATCCGATTCACCAGCGGCGGGGAAGGGGATGATGTACTGAATGGTTTTATCTGGAAAAGGCTGTGCACTAGCGCTCGATAACAAACCTAGTGAAATCAAGCAGATACTCAGTAACGTACTTAGTACAGTACTCAGTAAGGCGCTTAGTAATTTCAATCGCTTCATTTAGAAATCTCCTCAATTACTGCATTGGTAACATCACTCATCATGGCGGTGCCGCCTAAATCACGGGTGTGTAACTTTGGATTGGCTGTTACTTTTTCAATGGCAGCCATTAATTTGGCGCCAAGTGCTTTTTCACCTAAGAAGTCGAGCATCATGACCGCCGACCAGAATGTACCGATCGGGTTAGCAAGCCCTTTACCCATGATGTCAAAGGCAGACCCATGAATCGGTTCAAACATCGATGGATAGCGCCGCTCGGGATCCAGGTTAGCAGTAGGCGCAATACCTAAGCTGCCGGCGAGTGCTGCTGCTAAATCACTTAATACATCGGCATGCAAGTTGGTAGCGACGATTGTGTCTAAAGACTCAGGGCGATTGACCATGCGGGCTGTGGCAGCATCAACCAATTCTTTATCCCAAGTCACATCCGGGAAGTCTTTGGCAACGAGGTTGGCGATTTCATCCCACATCACCATGCCATGGCGCTGGGCATTGGATTTGGTAATGACGGTGAGGTGCTTGCGTGGGCGTGACTGCGCCAACTTAAAGGCAAAGCGCTGGACACGCTCAACCCCAACGCGAGTCATGATGCTCATATCCGATGCGACTTCAATGGGATGCCCTTGATGTGCTCTGCCGCCTACACCAGAGTATTCACCTTCGGAGTTCTCGCGCACGATCACCCAATCGAGTTGGCCCAGTTTGCAATTGCGCAGCGGTGTTTCAATACCGGGAAGAATGCGGGTAGGGCGCACGTTAGCGTACTGATCAAAGCCTTGACAGATTTTGAGACGCAAGCCCCATAGCGTAATGTGATCCGGAATGTGTGGGTCACCAGCTGAACCAAACAAGATGGCATCTTTAGAACGCAAAGGTTCAAGACCATCGTTGGGCATCATGATGCCGTGTTTGCGGTAGTAGTCACCACCCCAATCAAAGTGCTCAAACTCAAAAGCCACTTCAGGATGTTTTTTGCTGAGGGCGGTTAAGACCTTTTCGCATTCGGGAATCACTTCTTTGCCAATTCCGTCACCCGGAATGGACGCTATCTTGTACGTCTTCATGTGTCTCCTACTGTTCTTTTTATATGAGCCATTATGCAATCCATTACCCCCTGAAAGCGTCAAAACAACAAATACAGGCTCATTTTTTGAGGTTTTTACATATACTGTATAAACATACAGTATATTAATGACTATGACGCCAGTAATGAACCCTGCAAAAGTAAGCTTAAGCCAAGCACCACAAGCCTTGGGAGGGCATTTTGCCGCCTATGAACTCAAACTGCTGAGCCACCGGATTTCAGCGGGATTTCCCAGTCCAGCGGCAGATTACGCTGAGGACGGCCTAGATCTGAACCATTACCTAGTCCAGAACAAGCCGGCCACCTTCATGTTCACCGTCAAGGGGGACTCTATGTTGGGCGCGGGGATTTGTGATGGTGACAAGGTGGTGGTGGATAAAGCCCTCAAACCCAAACACAAAGACATCGTGGTAGCAGTGGTCGATAGTGAATACACCATCAAGCGTCTTTATCAATTACGTGGCCGTATTGAACTCCAAGCAGAAAACCCGAACTATCAACCCATTACGTTTAACGAAGGTAGTGAGTTGCAAATCTGGGGAGTGGTGGTTGGGGTGGTGCGTAAGTACAGCAATGCGAGTAGCCGATATAGCAAAGGCGGTAAGTCATGAACACATCTGCATCAAACTCAACAAACTCAACCAACCCACTCTTTGCATTAGTCGACGTGAACAACTTCTACGTCTCTTGTGAGCGGGTGTTCCAGCCCAAGTTAGAAGAGGTGCCGATGGTGGTGCTCTCCAATAATGATGGCTGCGCTGTAGCGCGTAGCGCTGAAGTCAAAGCACTGGGTGTGAAGATGGGAACGCCCTGGTTTCAGATGCAAGACTTAGCCAAGAAGCATGGCATCAAAGCCTACTCATCAAACTACACCCTGTATGGCGATATGAGTAGCCGGGTAGTGCAAGTACTCAAGACGTTTACGCCAAACCTTGAGGTCTACAGCATTGATGAGAGTTTCTTACAAATCGAAACGGTCTTAAAACAATACCAAGACACGATTGAGCTGGGTCAAATCATCAAGCAACAAGTCAAAGACACCACGGGCCTACCAGTATGCGTGGGCATTGGTGCTAGCAAGACCTTAGCCAAGCTGGCTAATCACTTGGCTAAGAAGCACAAGCAGTTCGCTGGGGTGTGTGATGTGAATGCCATGGCCAAACCAGAACTCTATCAATGGATGAGTGAGACTGAAGTGGGTGAGGTATGGGGTATTGGTAAGCAAATTGCCAAGAAACTCAAAGCCCAAAAAATTCAGAGCGTATTTGATCTCTTGCAGACTTCACCACAAGCCATGCGTCAGCAGTTTGGTGTGGTGATGGAGCGCCTTTGTTATGAGTTGCGCGGCGTTTCTTGTTTACAACTTGAAGAAGTAGCGCCCGCTAAACAACAAATTATTGCCTCCCGTAGTTTTGGCAAACTCGTGACGAGTCAAACAGAGTTAGCGGAATCCGTAGCGACCCATGCAGCCCGCGCAGCAGAAAAACTGAGAACGCAAAATAGCACTACGGGCGCGCTGACTGTATTTATTCAGACAAACCCGTTCAAACAAAACGAGCCACAGTATCACCAAAGTATCACGATCCCACTAGCAGATCCAAGTGATAACACCCTGACCTTAACCAATGCTGCACTGGCAGGACTAAAGCAAATTTACCAAACCGGCTTTCGGTATAAGAAAGCGGGAGTTATTTTGAATCTCATTAGCGATAAGCCAACCCTGCAGCAATCCTTATTTGAAGATATCGAAAGCAAAGGGAAGTCAGCGCATCTGATGAAAGCCATGGACGATATCAATCTACGCTTTGGTAATGCAGTCATTCGATCGGCGGCTGCAGGAACGAATAGTAGTAAACAAGATTGGCAAATGCGCTCAGGCAATAAGTCGCCGAATTACACCACCCAATGGGATGAGTTACCGGTGGTGAGGTAGAGGGTGAGAGATGGAAAACAACAAGAAAAGCAACTATTTTTTACTAGCTCATTTCGTGAGCTTTAAGTCAATTAATCTGAATTCGTAGCAGCAAAGTAGTAGCAATTAACTAGCAAAGGAAAAGAGCAATGGAACTACTAAATAACTTTAACGGCATCTCATTAGCGGTAATTATGGTGCTTTCTTACTGCGCAGTGCTAAAAAACACCAAGCGTCATGAAAGTGCCACAAATCAGGGATTAAATCACAGGTCTCAGCAGTAAATAAGTTTAAAAAACAATTGTTGTAGCAGGTTTTTTCGGGGGAATAAGGAAATCACGGACTCCTTATTCCCTAATTCTTTTGGGCGTCAAATACACCCTCATATCGCTGTCGAGTAAATAGTCTGGCCAGGGATGATTTACTCAGAAATCAAAATCACAATCATCGTCACCAAAGCGATACTCTAGATAGATATCTTTACGAGTTTTGTGTTGCCAATGGAGACGGTCTTTCAAGAGGTCGTATTTAATGCCATCGGCATACTCATTGAAATAATCATCTTCTTCATTATTAAAGTGATGAAATCGCATCATTACCTCCTAGGTGTATTAGGTTTGTGACCCAAAGACTGAGGAGCGGGTTAAAAATGTGCGGTAATCAAATTCCTATTTCGCTCCGCAGATCCAATGCTTGAGCGAAGTCTGAGTAATTTGTGATGACATGTCTATCAAAGAGGGAATTATTTTGTGTATAAAGCGCAAAACAATTGCTAAAAAACGACACAAATAAAATACTTACTTGGCTTCTAAGGCCTTGCGCAGATATTCAGAGACATTGTCTTGGCGCAACATCCACTGTTTGTAGTCTGATGGCATTTGGCTAATGAGTTCACCTTTGTGTTTACCGTAAGGCATCGTCGTCGGAATGCGAGCCTTCTCAGACATTTCCCAGAGGGCATCTAAAGAGAGTGGGTGTAACTGATTCATAATTTGCCCAACAACCTTAGAGCAGATCCAGACATCTGCTAAAGCGCTATGTGCATTACGTAATTGATCTCTAGCGCTATCTCGTTCAAAGTAATACAACAGGGCACTTTGGGTATGACTGTCTAATGCAGGCCAAAGACTGCGGGCAAGCGCTAAGGTACAAATACGTTTTACTTCGGGCTTGCCAATCGCTACCCAATCAAAATCGATATTGTGGCCAATCAGGTATTTAGTGCCAGCCGGCAGACTAAATGAGCTGCTTGGGGGGCAATTAACCAGCTCTTCATCCAGGATGTGATGGGTTGCCAGTGCGCCTAGGCTAATCGGTTTACCAGGGTTGTAGCGCTGCACCCAAGGGTTGCCTACTTCAAATGGATTGAGTGAGGTGACATCTAGCGTGGCAGCTTCAATAATGACAGCATCGTTTTTATCGGTTGCTTCAACATCAAAAATAATGGCTTGGGGCATAAGTTCTTTATTAGTTTTTATATGGAGACTATTGTGCACTTCTTTCTCACACCAAAATCATCCTTAATCCCTGTTATTTAACTTTCTAACGTTCTACGCTGATCTCTTGCATATATAAAGGAGGTCAGCTTTGCGAGTTTCTATTGAGTGTTCCCATAAACATCTGCAACTATTCAGAATTGCGCTAGACGCGAGAACTGTCCTCGTTTTACTAATTATTTGGATGATTTGGGGAATCCTAAGGATGCTGAAGATTTTCTAAAGCTTGCTTAAAAAGCTACAGTTGTTGCCCATAAAGCAACAATAGCAATGACATAAGATGGGGAAGGGTGGATGAGCCAAACCCCCGGCACTGGCAGAAACTGGGTTTGGCTGCTTCGTTCCCGACCTGACCAGGTTATCCAACCCACCATGCGGGGAGGCCCATCCAATTCCATTTTAGCTTGTTAGAATGTAAGACATGACAGCATTGGCATTAGCCCGTTCGTGGCGCCCTAAAACATTCTCCGCATTAGTCGGTCAAGACCATGTGGTTAAGGCTTTAACCCATGCTTTGGATCAGGGTCGTTTGCATCATGCCTGGCTCTTTACAGGCACCCGTGGAGTAGGTAAGACCACCATCGCCCGCATTATGGCCAAAGCCCTCAATTGCACTGGAGCTGATGGGCAAGGCAAGATGACTTCAGAGCCTTGCGGAAAATGCCCAGCTTGTATGGAAATCGATGCTGGTCGCTTTGTGGACTATATCGAGATGGATGCTGCCAGTAATCGCGGTGTCGACGATATTGCTGCTCTTCTAGAAAAAGCCGCTTACGCACCGAGCAATGCGCGGTACAAGGTTTACATGATTGACGAGGTGCACATGCTCACCAATCATGCCTTTAATGCCATGCTTAAAACTTTGGAAGAACCTCCAGAGCACGTCAAATTTATTCTGGCAACCACCGATCCCCAAAAGATCCCCGTCACCATTTTGTCCCGTTGCTTGCAGTTCAACCTCAAGCAAATGCCAGTACCCCTCATCGTTGAGCATCTAGAAAAAGTACTCGCCGCAGAGAAGGTGGAGTACGAAGTCAATGCCTTAAGAGTATTAGCTAAAGCAGCCCAAGGCTCGATGCGCGATGCTTTATCACTGACTGACCAAGCCATTGCTTATGCCGCTGGCAAAGTGAGTGAAGAATCTGTCCGCGGCATGCTTGGTACCTTAGATGATGCCTATCTCATTCGGATTTTGGATAACTTGATTGCAAAAGACGGCGCAAGTCTCTTAGCGGTTGCTAATGAAATGGGTGAGCGCAGTATGTCTTTCTCATTAGCATTGCAAGATCTCTCTAGCCTTCTGCAAAAGATTGCAGCAGCACAAGTAGTTCCAGAGTCAGTATTAGAAGATTGGCCAGAAGCAGGGGAGATTCGTCGCCTAGCTACCCAGTTCACTAAAGAAGAAGCCCAACTCTTCTACCAAATCACTATCACGAGTCGTCCCGATTTATCACTCGCACCCGATGAGCAGACTGGCTTTGCTATGACGCTGCTGCGCATGTTGGCATTTCGTCCGGGAAGCAATGGCAGTGGAGGAGGCAGTACTGCACCAACCTCATCATCGCCACCAGTAAATACAGTACGCCCTGCATCTGCCCCTGCAGCTAAATCCGCACCCGCACCTACAGCTAGCAAACCCGTTGCTTCTGCTCCGGCATCTGCCACCGCAGCTACACCAGTTGGCAACTCAGCAGAACGCCCCGATTGGCATAGCTTAATGCGCCAAATACCGGTCAAAGGAATGGTGCAACAGTTAGCGTTTCAGACAGAGTTACAAGATTGGGTAGATTCAGCAGCGGGTGTGAAAGCAACGATCGTCACACCAATGCCGCAGTTAGCATCAGATGCTTCAATAGCTCGCTTGGCGGATGCACTCACTGCGCACTTCGGTAAGCCAGTCAAGATCCTGATTGAAAAGGGTGAAGTGGAAGGTAAGACCGTTGCTAAGGTCGATGCCCAGATTCATCAAGAGAAAAGAATGAATGCGGAGCAAATGATTGCAGCTGACCCATTTATTCAGCAGTTAGAAAAAGAGTTCGGTGCCAAAGTGGTTGGCGGCTCAGTCAAACCCTTGTAATGCGCCTCTTTAAAGATACGTAAATATTTAATTCACTCTATATAGCCCTTAAGGAAAAGAAACGATGATGAAAGGTGGACTTGCTGGTCTCATGAAACAGGCTCAGCAGATGCAAGAGAAGATGAAATTAGCGCAAGACCAATTGGCTGCGTTAGAGGTCACTGGCCAAGCTGCTGGTGGCTTAGTGAAAGTAACGATCTCTGGCAAATACGAACTCAAGCGGGTGCAAATTGATCCAGGTGCAATGGATGATCGCGAGATGTTAGAAGACTTGATCGTTACTGCCTATACAGAAGCATTCAAACAAGTAGAAGCAGCAAGCGCACAGATGATGTCTGGTGCTACTGCTGGTATGCCAATGCCCCCTGGCTTTAAGCTGCCTTTCTAAACTAATTGATTTAATTCATTCATGGCACGCATAGAAGCACCTGTTGATGCACTCGGTCGTTTGATCGAGGCTTTGCGTGTGCTACCAGGAGTAGGCCCCAAGTCTGCGCAGCGCATGGCCTTTTATCTTTTGCAACATGATCGTAATGGCGCTGCAGTACTGGCGCAGTCATTAGGTGAAGCGGTAGAAACGGTTGGGCACTGCGCGCGTTGTAATACCTTCTCTGAAACCCAAATCTGTATCACCTGTTCCGATGATCGTCGTGATCCATCCTTGCTGTGTATTGTGGAAACGCCTGCAGATCAAGTGATGGTGGAGCAGACTTTAAGTTTCAAAGGCAATTACTTTGTATTGATGGGGCGTCTCTCACCACTCGATGGTATGGGTCCCAATGAAATTCATTTTGATCGCTTACTAACCCGTATTGAAAATCCGGATACCGGGGTATCTATTCGGGAAGTGGTGTTAGCCACCAACTTCACCAGTGAAGGTGAAGCTACTGCCCATTACATTGGTGAAGTACTTAAAGCCAAAGGCATCAAAGTCACGCGGATTGCACGTGGCATCCCCGTAGGCGGGGAGTTGGAGTATGTCGATGCGGGCACCTTGGCAAGAGCTTTAATGGATCGACGCTAATAGCTAGTCCTTAGCTTAAAACCCGCGTTCAGCCTATTACCCTCAGCTTAGGGGAAGTACTTAAATACGTACCGTAATAGTTGCATTAGAGTCGATTTATTACAAGAAAGTAGCTTAATAAGGGAGATGGGTCATGCGTAAATTTCAGTCCACCAATATCTTGGTAGCAAGCTTAATGAGTGCTGGTTTGATATTGGTTTCTAATGTTGCCCAAGCTCAAGTAGGCTTTCCGCCACCACCACCCAAAGTAAGTCCTGCAGCAGGGGTGATTGATATGCACGTGCACCCCGATCCAGATGTTTTTGGTAGATCCTTAACCGATTATGAATTAGCCACTATTGCTCGTCGCAAAGGGATGCGCGGTATCGTCATTAAAAACCACGTAGTGACCACGAATGATCGTGCAGCCTTGGTCATGCAACAAGTCCCAGGAATTGAAGTGTGGGGCGGCATTGTTCTGAACAAATCGGTTGGTGGGGTCAATCCTTCAGCGGTAGAGTGGATGCACCGTATGTCTGGCGGTCGCGGCAAAGTGGTTTGGTTGCCAACCTTTGACTCTGATAAGCATGTCAAGACTCTGGTTGATAAGAACCAATCTGGCATTGTGGTTGCGACCAATGGCCAAGTCACACCAGAACTTGAAGAGGTATTAAAAATCATTGCCCGTGAAGATTTAATTCTGGCTACCGGTCACATCTCGGCTGAGGAAGTTGTGACAGTAGTCAAGCGCGCCAAGGAATTGGGTGTCAAAAATATCTTAATTACCCATGGCTTAACGAATATTCCTGGCCTATCTTGGGAGCAGGCCAAGCAAGTTGCTGCGATGGGTGCTTATATTGAAATTTGCTACTTACAATTTATGACGGGTCCTACAGCACAGTACAAATGGATGACGCATTGGGAAAAAGTGGACGCAACCATGGTTGCTAAAGCGGTGAATGAAATTGGCGCAGACCATTTAGTACTCTCAACCGACCTGGGTCAACAGGGCATGATGACGCCACCCGATGGCGTTGAGAATGAAATTGCAGCGGTCAAAGCGGCGGGTGTATCACAAGCAGACGTTGACAAGATGATGAAAAAGAACCCAGCAAAACTCTTGGGTCTAAAAGACTGAGGCGCATTTCTGGCGAGGGATCGGTCTTTTGTCATGCCCGAGACATAAAAACTAGGTAAATTATCTCTTTTTGGGGATAATTTGGCCTGCAGCATCCTTGGTCTTCAATCCCAAGCCATGCTTGCCTTGTTTTTCCTATCGGCATGTTGCTTTTGCTTTGATTGCATTGGCATCCCAATTAGAAGTTGTGAATGACCCGCAAGATTTATCTTTTTCTCCTGTTGAGCATTTTTTATACTATGTTGGGCACTTCTGCATTTGCGCAGAGGGCGGGGTCAGGCGCTGATCAAATTGCCAGTTTTGCTGACGATATTTCCTGGCTGCCAACTGAAGGTGATATTTTTGGTCTGCCGGTAAACGTGCACGGTCAAACCACCTATATCAATCAGCGCTATAACAATTTCACCTCATCTTATTCTGGCCAGAACAGTTTGTCGGCTGAGAAGGCAATGAGCTACACCTGGTCGGGTACTTTATTTTTCGGTGCACGCTTAGCACCAAACACGGATGTGTACTTCAATCCTGAAGTAGTCTCAGGCGTTCCATTTTCTGGATTACTGGGTCTAGGTGGCTTTAGTAACGGCGAGGCAACTAAGGCAAGTGGATTGAATGCCAAGTTGTATTCTGCGCGCGCATTTGTGCGTCACACCATCAATCAAGAAGGCGACAAAGTGGTTCTTGAGAATGATGCCAACCAAATTACCCAAACCGTGAGTAGTAATCGCGTGGTGATTACTGCCGGTCAGTTTTCTACTTTAGATATTTTTGACGACAGCCGTTACGCTAAGGACCCGCGTATTCAGTTCATGAACTGGGGCAATATGACCTATCTAGCCTATGACTACGCTGCTGATGCCCGCGGTTACAGTACAGGCTTAGCAGGTGAGTGGTATGTGGATAATTGGGTTTTGCGCGCCTCTCGCATGCTTGCACCCAAGAACCCGAATGGCCGCGATCTCAGCTGGCAAATCTTTAATACCTATGGTGACCAAGTGGAAGTGGAGCGCCAGCACAATATCGGCGATCTCCCCGGTAAGGTTAGTGTGCTGGCGTATCGCAACAGAATGATCTTGGCGCGTTTTTCGGATGCAACCAATTATGTCATTGCGAATAACGCCCAAGGCACTCAAGCGATTAACAATGTACGCACTAACTATCAATACAAAACGGGTATTGGTATCAATGGCGAACAGGCCTTAACTAAGGACTTAGGTATCTATGGACGCGCCTTTACATCCGATGGCCATACTGAAACCATGTCTTTTACAGAAGCGGATAACTCCGTTTCTGTTGGTATGGGCTTTAATGGCACAAGTTGGAGTCGCCCCAGCGACACTATTGGTGTCTCGATGATGCAAAACGGCCTCTCCAGTTACAGAAGGGGTTATCTGCAAGCAGGTGGTGTGTCTTACTTTATTGGTGACTATGCTAGTCCTAGCCAGACAATTTCTTATCGTCCAGAGCGGATTGGCGAGGTCTATTACAACGCCTTGGTAGTCCACAATATCCTTGCAGGTTTGAACTTTCAGCACATCAGTAATCCGGCCTACAACTCAGCCCGCGGTCCGGTAAATATCTTGTCTTTCAGGATTCATGCTGAGTTTTAGAGTATTGACTGCGGTGAAGGTTCATTATTATTTTTAGAATCAATAAGATAGGGTTTGTTAATTATTCGCCTTTTCACTTTTGTAACCTATAATCCCTAAAACCCCCTGTAGCGGTCATGAACTGACGGTATTTCTGCATCAGGGGCTGTAAAAACAGTATTTTGATTGATTTAAAGGCAGCCGCATTTGTTGAATTTCGGCATACGTAAAACTAGCGCATCAAGCCTATTCAAAAGCATTGCGCCATTTGCAATGATGACTTTTGCTATTTCAGTATTTGCCCAAACATCTACAGATAAAGTGCCCGCTAGTGTGACTGTTCAGTCAGGGGATTCTGCATTATCTGCGCCACCATCGATTGGCTCGCAACTCAATTCCCAAGATAAAAGTTCTAAAGCGGCTGAGCTCTTTGCGCCTGTAACCCAAAAAAATACCCCCATGATTTATACCAAGGGTACGCCGTCAGGTCCTTCTGAGATGGATTTGCGCCAACTCTGGAATGAGTTGAGGTTGAACAATCCGCAGTTGTCCTCCTTACGCGAATCCTATCTCGCTGCCAAAGCAACCGTGCCGCAAATTAATGCGCCTGCCAATCCACAAGTTGGTCTCATCTGGTCTGGTATGCCAGCGGGTGCTCCATTTGCTTTGGGTGGGGCAAATGCACCAACAACGCAATACCCTCAGGGTATTAGCCAAAATAACGGCATTACCTTTGCTCAGCCGTTCCAGTTCCCAGGTAAAAAGAGTTTGGCATCGGAGATTGCCAATACCAATGCCGAAGCACTGTTTGCTAGTGCGGAATCAACGTATTTGCAATTGGGTGCTCAACTATCGACTTTGTACTACGGTGCTCTTGCTGCTCAGAAGCAGTTACAAGTACTAAAAGAATCCGTTGTGCGCTTGGAAATGATTAAGAACGTGGCTAAAGCCCGTTACTCCAATAACGCTGCAGCGTATGTTGAATTTCTGAATGCGCAGGTCGCGCAAAGTTCAGCACAAGCAGACCAATTTAATGTGGAACGTCAGCTACAAGTTGCGATTAATAGCATCAATACCTTGGTTGGTCGACACTCGCGTGAAAAACTCATACTTCGCGCCGATGTGCGGCGTGCTTTAGCTGGTACACCTTCCCTGATTGAATTAGAAGATTACGCAGAAACGAGTCATCCCTCTTTGAAGAGCACGACTTTACAATTGGATGCTGCACGTAAAGGCGTGGACCTAGCCAAGAAAGCCTATTTACCGGATTTCCAAGTCATTGGATCTTCCTTTACTCCGCGTGGACCATTTTCTGCAAATAACGGCACGATGTTTTATCAGCTGGAATTTGATCTCATTATTCCGCTATATTTCTTTACCAAAGAAAAATATGGGGTAGAGCAGGCCCAGCGCAATCAAGCGGCTGCCGAGGCGGGTAATATTTCGAATCGCCAGCAAATCGTGCTCGCCGTCAATGCTGCGTATGCTGCCTATGAGCTGGCCAAGAACCAAACCCAATTTTTGCGGGAGCGCCAGGTACCGCAGGCGGATGCCGCCTATAGGGTAGGCCTGACGCAGTACTCGAATAATGGTCAAGGATTTAATGATTTATTGATTGCCCAAACCCAATTGCGTACATTGGAGATTGCATTGGCGCAGGCAGAGAGTAATCTATTGCAAGCACAAGCAATATTAATGGTTTCAGCGGGCAAAGAGCCTTTTTAAGGAGTAGTTTTGATCGACAAAATTCTTTCGTTTCTCAAGCAATTATCTGAAAAGGCAAAACCCATTTTGCAAAAGGGTGCCGATCACGGCGCACATCATGCAAAGATTGCCGCTGCCGGTTTGGTGGGCTTGTATTGGAACCTTTCTGCGATTAATCGATACCGTTTGCGCTTGGCAGCCTTTGCTTTTGCAATCCTGTCGCTAGGGATCGTAGTAGGCCGCATTACTAACGTTGACCGTACAGTAAAGACTACTACTTCAGATAAAGCACTCAAAGTAGAGAAGAGTGGCGTCTTAGAGTTAAAACTTCCTGGCGTTCAATTGAATCCGGAGATTTATGTATTTCAGGTAGCTGAAAAAGTCCAAGTACCAGTCAATATTAAAGTACCGGGACGTTTGGCATTTAACGCAGAAAGATCGAAGGTTCTTTCTGTTCGTGCTCCCGGCAGAGTAGAGCGCATTTATGCTTTTGATGGTGCTCAAGTAGAGATGGGTTCTCCAGTAGTTGAACTCTACAGCCCAGAGTTTTTATCGGCACAGCAAGAGTATTTGCTTTCCTCCAAGACCGCTAAGATTTTGGAGGGCAGCAAAACGATGAGTGATTTACTGGGTGATGCCCGCATTACTCAACAAGCGGCTGCAAGCCGTATGAGAAATTTGGGCGCCGGTGAAGGCGATATCAAGAGTATCGAAACCACGGGTAAGACTTCGAGTAATTTGATCATGCGCTCACCGATCAAAGGCGTTGTAGTCAAGCGCAATGTTGAGCCTGGTGCTGCTGTGAACTCAGGTGATGTCATTACCACTTTGGCTGACCCGAAGCATCTTTGGTTTTTGGGTAACGTGTTTGAACAAGATTTTCGCATGATCAAGCAGGGTCAGAAAATGACCTTACGGCTTGAAGCCTATCCTGATAAAGAATTTATTGCCTATGCGAATTACATCGCACCCACGATTGATCCACAGACGCGCGCCTTGTTGATTCGTGCTGATGTAGAAAACACAGATGACTTATTGCGTCCTGATATGTATGCCTATGGTTTACTGAATACGGGCACTGCTGATGCGGTAGTGGTGCCGCAATCCGCGATTGTGCGGGTGCGCGAGAACCGTTACGCCATTATTAAGATTGGTCCTGAAACGTATCGCCGTGTGCCTGTTAAAGGTTATGACCTCAATAGCAAGAGCTTTGCCATTACTGAGGGTGTAGAGCAGGGCTGGCAAGTATTGGCTGAAGGCGCTGTTTTGTTAAATGATCGCTTCGCTAAACAGGAGGACTAATTGAGTATTTTTACCTCCTTCATTCGGGGAGTTATCGAAAAGCGCATATTAGTCATCTTTGCTTCAATCGCATTGCTGGGCTTGGGTATGTTCAGCCTCAGCAAGCTACCCATTCAGCCCTATCCAGGGGTTGCACCATTAACCATCCAAGCAATTTCGCAATGGCCTGGACGAAGTACTACTGAGGTTGAGCAACAGGTCACCATTCCCGTAGAGAATGCACTAGCGGGTATTCCTGGTTTACAAGCATTTCGTTCAGTCTCTTTATTTGGACTCTCAGTTGTTACGCTTAAATTTAATGACACAACCGATCCATTTAAGGCGCGTCAAGTATTTATATCAAATTTAGGGAATGTCGCCTTTCCTCCAGGCGTTACTTCCAGTATTAGCCCTGACTCAGATGCAACCGGCGAGATTATGCGTTACGAGGTGCGCTCTGATTACGCCTCTTCTACGCAATTGAAGACCTTGCAAAACTATGAGATCTATAAAGAGCTCAAACAAACACCTGGTGTAGCCGATGTATCTTCTTTTGGCGGTAAGGTGCGTCAATATCAAGTGATTGTTAGTCCTGAAAGTTTGCAAGCCAAGGGTGTATCCGTCAATCAGCTGATCTTGGCACTCACTAACGCTAATAGCAATACCGGTGGTGGACTCCTTCCAAGTGGAGAGCAACAGTTTGTGGTGCGTGGCGTTGGTTTACTGAAGAATATTGATGACATTAAACAAGTAGTCATCACCATTAATAATGGCGTGCCGATTCGGATTGGTGATGTTGCTCGGGTGGAGATTGGGAATGCGCCACGCTTAGGCATGTTCCAGTTCAATGAAAACCCCGATTCGGTTGAGGGCATTGTTTACCTGCGTCGCGGTGAAAATGCTACTGAAGTTTTAGCACGTGTCCGTACTACTATTGATAATATCAATAGACATGTATTGCCCCCCGGTATTGAAGTAAAACCCTTCTATGATCGTCAGGTTCTTTTAGACATCACCATTGGAACGGTCAAGCACACCTTATTTTTTGGTATCTCTTTGGTGTTGGCGGTGCTGTTCTTCTTCTTAGGCAATATCCGTGCTGCAGCAGTGGTCGCTGCTGTGATTCCCTTGGCTTTATGCGTGTCTTTTATTCAGATGCACATCTGGAGTGTGCCGGCCAATTTGATTTCCTTGGGTGCGATTGACTTTGGAGTCATCGTTGACTCTGCAGTGATTCTGACTGAGAACGTCATGCGTCACTTAGAAGAGGGCGGCAAGCGTCTCAATCAAAGCATCATCATGGCAACGAGTGAAGTACAGCGCGCCATGATTTACTCCACGGGAATCATTATTGTTGCCTACTCACCATTGTTCTTTATGGGCGGGGTAGAGGGCATTATCTTTAAACCAATGGCCTTTACCATGGGCTTTGCCTTGATCGCAGCGATGGTATTGAGTCTGACTTTCTTGCCGGCGATGATTTCTTTAGTGTTTGGAGAGAATCTGCAGCACAAACCACCCTCCTTTATCACCAAGATTTTGGCTGGTTACAAACCTTTACTCAGAGGCTGGATGGATCGTCCTTTTACCGTTTTTGCTGCAGCGGTATTTGTGTTGGGTTTAACTCTATTGAGTATGACGCGCTTAGGCACTGCCTTCCTACCAACCTTGGAAGAAAATAATATTTGGTTACGCGTGACCTTACCTAATACGGTCGATTTAGATTACTCCGTGAAGGTTGCCAATCAACTGCGCGAAACCTTTTTGAAGCAGCCAGAAATTGACAAAGTCGCTGCACAAATTGGCCGACCAGATGATGGTACTGATTCCACCGGGGTGTTTAACCAAGAGTATGGCTTGTATCTCAAGAGTCCAGAGAATATGCCAGCTGGGACTTCTAAAAAAGATCTCATCACCCATTTAGAAACTGAGCTCAATAAGATCCCAGGTATCACTTATAGCTTCTCGCAATATATTCAAGATAACGTCAACGAGGCTTTATCCGGAGTGAAGGGCGAAAATTCCGTCAAGATATATGGTACTGATCTTGAGGTCTTAGACCAAAAGGCGCACGAAGTCATTAACCAACTCAAGCTCGTGCGTGGCGTAGCGGATGAAGGTATCCTGAAAGAGCTCGGTCAGCCCACGCTCAACATTCAGATCGATCGCGATCGTGCTGCGCGTTATGGCATCAATATGAATGATATTCAAACAGTGGTAGCCAATGCAATCGGTGGCGCTGCAGTAACCAACCTGCTCGAAGATGAAAAAACCTTTGGCATTGCGATTCGCCTCAATGAGGGTAGTCGTAATGACGTATCTGATATCGGCCATTTATTAGTAGATTCCCCTGATGGCACCAAAATCCCACTCTCGATGGTTGCTACCGTGCAACTAACGGATGGCCCATTCTTTATTTATCGCGAAGCAGGTAAACGGTACATTGCCATTAAATTTAGTGTGCGTGACCGTGATTTGGGAAGCGCTGTGGAAGATGCCCAATTCTTGGTTGAGAAGAATATTACTTTGCCGCCAAATTACTCGATTAGTTGGGATGGCCAGTTTAATCAGATGAAGCAGGCACAGAAAAAGTTGATGTTTATTGTGCCTTTAGCGCTATTAGGTATCTTCTTACTTCTCGTCAGTGCGTTTGGTAACTTCCGGGATGCTTTCATTGTGATGCTGAACGTACCATTTGCGGCTATTGGTGGGGTGGTTGCATTACATCTTGCGGGGGAGACGCTCAGTATCTCGGCTTTCTTCGGATTCTTATCACTCTTTGGTATTGCGATTCAGGACGGTGTGATCTTAATCTCCTTTATTAATAAGACCGCTGCTACGGAGCATGGTCAGATGAAAGACGTCATGGTCGAGGGTGCTTCATTGCGGGTGCGCCCAGTATTGATGACTGCTGCGCTTTCTGGATTGGGACTGTTGCCAGCTGCTTTATCTCACTCGATTGGTTCTGAGGCACAACGTCCTTTAGCCCTAGTGATTGTGGGTGGTATGGTGACGACAACTATCCTGACCCTCTTGGTGTTACCGGTCATTTATGGCTGGTTTAGAGCGCGCGCCTTAACTCCAGCAAGCAATGTTTAAATAAGTACATGAGCAAATAATTGAAAGTAACGAATCGTCATGAGTGAACGTCAGCCCCACATCTTGGTCTCCAATGACGATGGCTATTTAGCTCCAGGCTTATTGGCTTTAGTCAATGCAGTGCGACCACTCGGCCGTATTACCGTGATTGCACCTGAGCAAAACCACAGCGGGGCTTCTAATTCCTTAACGCTCTCTAGACCACTCTCGATTCATCGGGTGGCTGGTGGTGAGCGTGATGGCTTCTTCTTTGTTAATGGCACGCCAACGGATTGTGTACACGTGGCCATGACTGGCTTCTTAGATGAAAAGCCTGACCTTGTGATTTCCGGCATTAATCAGGGTGAGAATATGGGTGAGGATGTCTTGTATTCAGGTACGGTAGCTGCAGCCATCGAGGGGGTGATGTTTGGAGTTCCTGGTATTGCCTTCTCCCAAATTGATCGTGGCTGGAATCGGATAGAAGATGCTGCTAAAGCCGCCCATGATGTCGTGGCGCAAATGTTAGTGTCTACCTTGGCTCGCACTGAAGGCACTGCGACTTTACTTAACGTGAATATTCCCAATCGTCCTTATGCGGATTTATATCGTTGGCGTGTTACTCGCCTAGGCAATCGCCATCACTCTCAACCAGTTGTAGTTCAAGATAGTCCACGGGGCGATAAGATCTATTGGATCGGAGCAGCAGGGGATGTCAAAGAAGGCTCTGAAGGTACTGACTTTCATGCGGTTGCCGAAGGATGTATTTCTATCACACCTATGCAGCTCGATTTAACCCACCATACCCGCTTAGCAGCGATGTGTGCGAACGGTTGGGATCGCGGTTGAAGGTTCCAACAGAACGTTTCGCAGCTTATCGTCAAGCGCTCGCAGCCAAAGTACACGCTAGCGGTGTAAAGCACGGCAAAACTTTAGAAGCGATTGCCACGGTTCCGCGCCATGCTTTTATGGACGCTGGTTTACACGCCCAAGCATATGAAGATACGGCGCTACCCATTGGTCATGAACAAACCATTTCCAAACCATCGGTTGTCGCCCGCATGATTGAGTTATTGCATAAGCCCAGACATAAGCTGGGCAAAGTGTTAGAAATTGGCACTGGTTGTGGATATCAAGCAGCAGTTCTCAGTCTTTTAGCGGATGAAGTGTATTCAGTAGAGCGTATTCGTTTGTTGCATGACATGGCAAGAGCAAAGTTACGTCCATTTCGCATTAATAATCTCCGTCTCATTTATGGCGATGGTATTTTGGGTTTACCGCAAGCTGCGCCCTTTGATGGAATTATTTTGGCAGCAGCAGGGCTGGGAATTCCGGATGCCTTATTAGACCAATTGGCTATTGGCGGGCGTTTAGTCGCCCCGGTTGCCAAAAATGAGAAAGAGCAACAACTCATCATGGTCGAAAGAATGAGCTCCCAGCGCTATCAAAGGACTGTGCTGGACGAGGTCTTTTTTGTCCCCTTACAATCAGGGGTAGTATGAGATCTATCCTGAGATCTATCGCAAATTCAATGCCCAATATGCCTAAAAGCCTATCCCACTGTTTCTTATTCGCTGCACTGTCTGCCTCATTGCTACTGATTACGGCTTGCACTACCCCGCGCACTAAGCCAGCCACTGTCACTGACCGCACCAGCAGCGTTGTTGAGCAAACTCCCCCAGGTTACTACCGCGTGAAGAAGGGTGACACCTTAGCGCGGATTGCTTTAGATAATGGTCAAGCGCCACGAGATGTGGCGCAGTGGAATAGTGCAGCTAATCCCAGCTTTAATCCCAATGTGATTGAAGTGGGTGACTTAATCTTGGTTAAACCGCCAGCAGGATCTAAAGTTGCTAAGGCTCCTGAGAAAAAATCCACTCCCACGACTGATAAAACAGACGCTCTAACTTCTACTCCAGAGCCAACAAAAGCTGAAGTGGTTGCTGAGCCAGGTATTCGTTTATCTTGGCCAGCTAAAGGCAAGGTCAGTGCTGAATTTAGCGAAAGCAATAAAGGCATCGATATCGCTGGTAAGGTCGGCGAGCCGGTGCTTGCTGCATCGGACGGTAAAGTGGTTTATGCCGGCAACAGTTTGCGCGGTTATGGCAATTTAATTATTGTGAAGCATGACAATACCTATCTCACTGCTTATGCTCACAACAGCAAGCTCTTGGTAAAAGAAGGCGATTCTGTGCGCAAGGGGCAGAAGATTGCGGAAATGGGAGACACGGATACCACGGCCCCTAAACTCCATTTTGAATTACGCGTAAACGGCAAGCCAGTAAATCCCACCCCGTATTTGCAGTAATGCTACTGAAATAGGGTAAGGGGTATGGCCACTGTTCTGGTATTTGATATTGAAACCATTCCCGATGTCGCCGGACTGCGTCGTCTGGAAGACTATCCAGACTCCCTGAGCGATACCGAGCTAGCCGCTCAAGCAATGGCGGAGCGTGCCACCAAAACCGGTAATGAATTTCTGCCCCTGTATTTACAAAAGATTGTGGCGATTTCCTGTGTGATTCGTAGAAGTACCAAAGAGGGTGCGCCCCAGATTAAGGTTGGTACCCTAGGCACTCCGCAAGACGAAGAGAAAGTCTTGATACAAGCCTTCTTTGATTTAATTGAAAAGTACACCCCCCAATTGGTTTCTTGGAATGGCAGTGGCTTTGATTTACCAGTATTGCATTACCGCGCATTAGCAAATCACATTCAAGCACCACGCTATTGGGAGATGGGTGAGAGCCAGGATTCTGACAGCCGTGAGTTCAAATGGAATAACTACATTGGCCGTTATCACATGCGCCATCTCGATTTGATGGACTTGCTGGCAAAATTTAATGGCAGGGCTAACGCCCCCTTGGATGGCTTAGCAAAGTTATGCGGATTCCCGGGCAAGATGGGCATGGACGGCAGTCAAGTCTGGCCTGCCTATCAAGAGGGCAAGATCAATGACATTCGGCGTTATTGCGAGACCGATGTTGTCAATACCTATCTCATGTATTGCCGCTTTCAATTACTGCGCGGTGGATTCTCATTAGCAGAGTATCAAGAAGAGATTGATTACGTAAAAGCCTATTTAGAAAAAGAAGCCAAAGAGCCTAACGGTGGTCACTGGCAAGAATATCTCCAAGGTTTTACTCCGAATGCGTAGAGGGGATAAGCCAGTCAATATTGAAGTGACTGTGCCAATCCAAGTTGATGCTTTGGATCTAGATGCCCAAGGGATTGCTCGCTTGGTACCTAATGAGGAAGAGACAAGCCAAGGCCAGAGCGGGAAGGTGATCTTTATCAAAGGCGCGCTGCCTACAGAGCTTGTTACCTATACGATCACTAGTGAAAAAGCCCGTTTTAGTAAAGCGAAAGTGCGCGAGATATTAAAGCCGGCTGTATTTAGAGCAGAGCCCAAATGCAAATCCTTTGGCGTTTGTGGTGGATGCACAATGCAGCACTTAGATATTCGGGCCCAAGTCGCCATGAAGCAGCGTGTCTTGGAAGATGATCTGCAACATATTGCCAAAGTAAAACCCTTAGAAATTCTACGACCTATGGGTGGGCCTGCTTGGGAGTACCGCCATCGAGCGCGCTTAAGCGCTGTCAACCGCTCTATTAAGAAGGGCACGGTACTGATTGGATTTCATGAGGGGAAGAGTGGCTATGTTGCTGACATGCTTGCCTGCGAGATTCTGCCAAAGCAGGTATCCGACCTACTCCCCGAAATGCGTAAATTGGTCATGGGCTTATCGATTGTGGATCGCATGCCACAAATTGAAATCGCCGTAGGTGAGCCTGAAGAGCCAGGGTCGGATGATCCCAAGAAGGCTAAGCCAGTCACTGCATTGGTATTTCGTAACCTCCTGCCTTTAACAACTGCCGATGAGGCGCTTTTAAAGGCCTTTGCAGATGAGCACCAGGTGTGGATTTGGTTACAAGCAAAAGGGATTGAGACTGTCGCACCGTTCTACCCAGAAACAGGCAAGCTTTGCTATCGCCTACCCGAATTTGAAATCGAGATGCCATTTAAGCCGGCGGATTTTACGCAAGTCAATCATATGATGAACCGCGTGCTTGTCAGTAGAGCCATGCGTTTACTAGATGTAAAGAACACCGATCGCATCCTTGATTTGTTTTGTGGCATTGGCAATTTCACCTTACCGCTCGCCAGAAAAGCCAAAGCAGTATTAGGAATCGAAGGGCTCGCAAGTTTAACTACGAGAGCAACAGAAAATGCCGAACATAATGGCCTCACTGATAAAGCCAGCTTTATGCAAAGTGATTTATTTGAAGTCACCACCGAAACGGTTGCCTCGTGGGGTAAAGCAGAGCGTTGGCTAATGGATCCGCCCCGCGAAGGGGCGATGGAGATATGTAAAGCACTTGCCCAATTGCACGCTCAAGCGAGTGACTTACCCCCTGAGCGCATCGTGTATGTCTCTTGTAATCCCAAGACTTTGGCAAGAGACGTGGAAATCTTGTGTCATCACGCAGGCTATACGCTGAGTAGCGCAGGGATCATCAATATGTTTCCCCATACTTCCCATGTGGAGTCGATTGCGGTATTTAACCGCTTAACGCCTCCCTAAATCCCTGATTTAGTGCATTGGGCTTTTTTACGGTGCAATAGGCCCAACTCCCTGTCTTATAGAAGAGTAGATTGAAGCTGTGCAGTGAGGTATGACTGTTAACAATTTCCTCAAAGGGAGCGTCATGAAAACCTCGGATGGTTTTGTAATCGTATTGATTTTGATTACACTGTCTTTTGCGGTCAGCATGTTTGTGGCTAACTGATTTAAGACAGCTTAATGCCATTGTGTGATAAAAAATAGGTATCATATTTATTTTCACGCAAAGGTATTTTATGAAATCAATGATTGGCCTCACGCTTGGCCTTGGAATGAGTTTCCTCGTAAATGCGCAAATGACCCCAAGCTTGGCTAAGGTCTATAGTGGTAATACCGTTGAAACTTCCATCAACGCTTCCCAAAAGAATCCGAAAGTACAAAAGCAAACTGTCACTGCCACCTTAACCATCCTGAAACAAGATGGGCAGCATGTTGAATTTATGTATCAAAATCCGGCTTATAAAGCTTATGAAATTGGCACCATCTCTGCTGATGGCAAGAAATTACAAATTGCCTATAAGGGCGGCTTTGGCGTTTATGACATTAGTGAAAATAAATTGGTGGGCTGTGGATCTGGGCGCGCTAGTGAAGGCCCGTTTAGCCAATGGGTGAATACCTACTTCGCGTGGTGTGATGATTTAATTGCCAAGTGATATTGGGCAGGGCATAAAAATAAAGGCGCCGAGGGCGCCTTTATTCATGAGAGTAATGAGATCTTAATCTCGGTTGCCGCCAACAATACCCAAGAGGGCGAGTAGGTTGGTGAACACGTTGTAGACATCTAAGTAGATTGCCAAGGTAGCCATGACGTAGTTGGTTTCACCACCATTGATGATGCGTTGGACATCCACCAAGATGAAGGCAGAGAAGATGGCGATTGCTAAAACCATCACGGTCAACATCAGCGCTGGCAACTGCAACCAGATGTTTGCTAAGGAGGCAACGATCAAGAGCAGAACACCAACCATCAACCATTTACCCATACCAGAGAAGTCGCTCTTGCTCACAGTAGCAATAGTTGCCATCACGGCAAAGATCGCTGCTGTACCGCCGAAGGACAGCATGATGAGGGTAGCGCCATTGCTGTAGCTACTGAGGGTGTACCCAATCAAGCGGGACATCATGATGCCCATGAAGAAAGTAAAACCGAGCAGGAGTAAAACCCCTATGCCAGTGTCTTTATTCTTTTCAATCGCCCAGAAGAAGCCAAAAGCCACCGCCATAAAGACGATGAAGCCCATGAATGGGCTTTCAGCGAAGAGACTAAAGCCTGTTGCAACCCCAAGCCAGGCGCCAATCACGGTAGGGATCATGGATAGTGCCAAAAGGGCATAGGTATTGCGTAGTACGCGGTTACGTATCTGAACGGTGCTGATCGAGCCTGCTTGCCCAAAGCCGTAAGAGTTGAGATCACTCATATTGACTCCTTTTTTCATATTAAATACATGAGCCCATGGAGGGCTTATGAGAGTAAGTATAGACAAAATGCCTGAATTTCAAGACCCCCCGTAAAAAGACTACAAATCAAGGGGTTATGCCTTGTAAATTCAAGGGCTTAGCCCTACTCATATAGGGGTAAATACGGTCAGGCATTGTATAATTCGGGGGTCGTTGAAGTAGGGCGGGTATTACACCCTTTTTAGCCCTGCCGAACAAATATCTTTGAATTCACTATTGGAGTCTTGCATGGCAATTGAACGCACCCTTTCTATCATCAAACCTGATGCTGTCGCTAAAAACGTCATCGGCAAAATCTATGACCGTTTTGAATCCGCTGGTTTGAAGATTATTGCTTCCAGAATGGCGCATCTCTCCCAAGTAGAAGCTGAGCAGTTCTATGGTGTTCACAAAGATCGTCCTTTCTTTAAAGATTTGGTGAGCTTCATGATTTCTGGCCCTGTGATGATTCAGGTGTTGCAAGGTGAAGGCGCAATTACGAAGAATCGTGACTTGATGGGCGCGACTGATCCTAAGAAGGCAGACAAAGGCACCATCCGTGCTGATTTTGCAGACAGCATTGATGCTAATGCAGTACATGGTTCTGATGCTCCTGAAACAGCTGCTGTGGAAGTAGCCTTCTTCTTCCCTGGCATCAATGTTTTCAATCGTTAATCACAGCCTTTAATTCAATAAGCTATATTTACTTTATAAGTAGACGCATTGACCTCCCCGCGCGTAAATCTCTTAGATTTTGACGCTGACCAAATGGCGGCGTATGTTGCGGGGTTGAATGAAAAGCCCTTTCGGGCAAAGCAGCTCATGCAATGGATCCACCAACGTGGTGTAGCCGATATTAATGACATGAGCGATCTGGCAAAAAGCTTCAGAGCGACCTTGCTAGATAAGGCAGAAGTCCTTTCTCTTCCCGTCATGAAAGATGAACACGCTACAGACGGCACCCGCAAGTGGTTGCTGGACGTTGGGGCTGGCAATGCAGTTGAGTCCGTATTTATTCCCGAAGATGATCGTGGCACTTTGTGTATCTCGTCACAAGCAGGCTGCGCAGTCAATTGCCGTTTTTGCTCAACCGGACGCCAGGGGTTTTCTCGCAACCTCACTTCCGGTGAAATCATCGGCCAACTGTGGTTTGCTGAACATCTATTGCGCAGTGATCCCGAAGCGATTCGCAGAATAGAAAAATACCCAACTCCAGGCTGGGAGCACACAGGACGTGTGATCTCAAATGTGGTGATGATGGGAATGGGCGAACCACTCCTCAATTACGACAATGTGGTGTCTGCATTGCGTTTAATGTTAGATGACAGGGCCTATGGTTTGTCACGCCGTCGTGTGACTGTTTCTACTTCGGGCGTCGTACCGATGATCGATCGCCTGGCACAAGATTGTCCAGTAGCTTTGGCAGTGTCACTGCATGCGCCGAACGATGCACTGCGTGATCAACTCGTACCACTCAATCAGAAATACCCCTTACATGAATTACTCGCTGCTTGTGAACGTTATCTGCCGTTTGCACCAAGGGATTTCTTGACATTTGAATACTGCATGCTCGATGGCGTGAACGATTCGGATATTCAGGCAAAAGAGTTGGTACGCTTACTCAGAAACATCAAGTGCAAAATTAATTTGATTCCGTTCAATCCATTTCCAGAGTCTGGCTTGAAGCGCTCATCAGACCAGCGCATCCATGCCTTTTTTGGCATTCTCTTGGATGCCGGCATGGTGGCTACAGTACGCAAGACCCGTGGTGACGATATTGCAGCTGCCTGTGGCCAGTTAGCCGGAGATGTCGTAGATCGTACGAAGGTACGCGAGCGGGCCTTGCACAAGGCTGAGATCGAACTCACCGAGCTTGAGTCTGATGAAGATACAGATGAAGAGCTCAATGCACGGTCAAACGAGCAGCCCATTGAGTGGCTCAAAAAGTTAAACTAAAGATTAGATCCTAATCCACTGATCCAATGCAATCGAATCATTCCTTACCACCCCTTCCGAGCTTACCTTTGGGACCATCTCCTAAGAGAGCAACACGTCAAGCAAGAGTTACATGGAAAACCAACATCATTACTGTGGGTGGTGATGCACCAGTGCGCGTGCAGTCAATGACCAATACCGATACTGCCGATGCGGTGGGTACCGCGATACAAGTAAAAGAGTTGGCACGGGCTGGCTCAGAGATGGTCCGCATTACTGTAAACACCCCTGAAGCAGCAGCAGCGGTTCCGTATATTCGTGAGCAGTTGGACAAGATGGATATCTTGGTGCCCTTAATTGGCGATTTTCATTACAACGGCCACACTTTATTAAATGATTTCCCCGAGTGCGCTAAAGCGCTCTCCAAATACCGGATTAATCCAGGTAATGTGGGTAAGGGCGCTAAGCGTGATCCGCAGTTTGCACAAATGATTGAAGCTGCTTGTAAATATGACAAGCCGATTCGCATTGGTGTCAATTGGGGAAGTCTAGATCAAGCGCTGTTAGCTTCCATCATGGATAGCAATGCTGCTTTAGCAATGCCTAAGACTGCACAAGAAGTGATGATCGAAGCATTGATACAGTCTGCACTGCAGTCCGCAGAAAAAGCAGTTGAGTTGGGTATGAACCCAGATCAAATTATGCTTTCTTGCAAAGTGAGTAATGTCCAAGATTTAGTTGCGGTCTATCGCGATCTTGCGCGCCGCTCAGACTACCCATTGCACTTAGGTTTAACCGAAGCTGGCATGGGTAGTAAAGGCATTGTGTCTTCCACAGCGGCGCTGGGCATCTTGTTGCAAGAGGGTATTGGCGACACAATTCGGGTTTCACTAACTCCTGATCCAGGCGCGCCACGTGAGAACGAAGTGATTGTGGCTCAAGAGATTTTGCAAACCATGGGCCTGCGTCATTTCACGCCAATGGTAATTGCATGTCCTGGCTGCGGTAGAACGACTAGTACCACTTTTCAAGAATTGGCTGCCAATATCCAATCTTATTTACGCCATCAAATGCCTTTATGGAAGAAAAGTCATCCTGGTGTTGAGAATATGAATGTGGCTGTAATGGGCTGTATCGTGAATGGCCCTGGTGAAAGTAAGCATGCCAATATTGGTATCTCTTTGCCGGGTACGGGCGAGGCACCTGCAGCACCCGTGTTTGTGGATGGCATTAAGGTGAAGACTTTGCGCGGTGAACACATTGCCGAAGAGTTTCAGGTCATCGTGGATGAGTATGTCAAACAGCATTACTCAGCAAAATCCTAATCAAGCCCAATTAGCAGAACAAGAATAAATATGACCGATCAAAGCAAAGACCTCAAAGTGCAAGCTAAAGCCCAGAAGATCAATGGCGTTCGTGGCATGAACGATCTATTGCCGGCTGATGCAGCACAGTGGGAACACCTTGATCATGTTCTGCGTGATGTAGCGCGTGCTTATGGTTATGAGTTTTTACGAACACCAATCCTTGAAGCAACTGCCGTATTTCAGCGGGGTATTGGTGAGGTTACCGACATCGTTGAAAAAGAAATGTACTCCTTCGAGGATCGCTTGAATGGTGAGCAGCTCACCTTACGTCCTGAGGGTACTGCAGCACTTGTGCGCTCTGTGATTGAAAACAATCTCTTGTATGAAGGGCCTAAGCGTCTTTGGTACACCGGTCCGATGTTTCGGCATGAGCGCCCACAACGGGGTCGCTATCGTCAATTTCACCAGTTTGGCATTGAAGCACTGGGTTTTGCTGGTCCTGATATCGATGCAGAGATTATTCTCATGGGTCAACGCCTCTGGGATGAGCTCGGCCTTAAAGGGGTTCGACTGGAGATTAACTCCCTAGGACAGGCTAATGAGCGTGCCGAGCATCGTGCTGCGTTAGTGACTTACTTTGAGAAAAATACAGCGCAACTAGATGAAGATTCACAGCGACGTCTGATGACGAATCCTTTGCGTATTTTGGATTCCAAGAATCCAGAGATGCAAGCATTGATTGAAGGCGCACCCAAATTATTGGACTTCTTGGGAGCAGAGTCACTCAAGCACTTTAACGCCGTACAGGCTTTACTTAAGTCAAACAATATTCCTTGCAAGATCAATCCACGTCTAGTGCGTGGTTTGGATTATTACAACCTCACGGTATTTGAGTGGGTGACTGATGAATTGGGTGCACAGGGTACTATTGCTGGAGGTGGTCGTTACGATCCCTTAATTGAGCGGATGGGTGGTAAAGCAGCCCCCGCGTGTGGTTGGGCAATGGGTATGGAACGGGTGTTAGAACTCATGAAGGTTTCAGGATCATTGCCAGAGCCCCAAGCACAATGTGATATTTTTGTTCTGCATCAGGGTGGAGAAACCTTAACTGCTGCCATGATTATTGCTGAGCGTTTGCGGAGCGCCGGTATCGACACTATCCTTTTCTGCCCCCCAGATGGGGAATCCGCTAGTTTTAAGTCTCAAATGAAGAAAGCGGATAGCAGTGGGGCTGCCTTTGCAGTCATCATTGGTCCAGATGAATTGGCCAAGGATGAGGCTCAGATCAAAGACTTGCGTGCGAGTGGTGAGCAAAAATCCATACCTTTGGATGGGGTACTAGAGGCCGTAATGAATGCTCTAGTAGGCGCCTCCGAATAGAATGGGTCTCATAGTCGACTTAATTAGCAATACATTACTTATAAATCAGCTTGGATTCACATGCCTTTAGATCTAGAAGAACAAGAACAGTTAGACCAATTCAAAGCATTTTGGAAAAAGTATCGCAACCTCATTACAGGGGTTTTGACAGTCGCTTTGTTTGCTTATGCTGCCTACAGTGGTTATCAGTGGTGGCGTAATAGCCAAGCGCTCGAAGCTTCTAAACTCTATGAAACGATGATTAGCGCCATTGCCAAAGGCGATAAAGAGCAGACCTTACGTGCTGCTGATGATTTGCAAAAGCAATTTTCTAGTACGCCATATGCATCGATGTCTAGCTTAGTTGCCGCAAGAATTGCTTCTGATGCTGGCGATAGCGCTAAAGCGCTCGACTATTTGCGTTGGGCTGCCAAGAATGCATCAAATGAAGGTTATTTAGCTTTAGCTAAGTTACGCCTTGTGACCCAGTTGATCGAGCAAGGGACTGAAAAAGATTTTGCAGAAGCAGACCAAATCTTGAAAGAGACTCCCATCGCTGGCTTTGAGGCTTTATGGCTCGAGCGTCGTGGCGATTGGTATTTAGCGCAGAAGAAAAATGCGGAAGCCAAAGGTAGTTACCAAGAAGCTTGGAAGAAATTAGACCAAGCAAAAGAATTTCCTGAAGAAGCCCGTCGTCTCTTGAAAGTGAAATTAGATGCCGTTGGAGGAGTTGCTCAGTGATCAATGTGGAGATGATGGCGATGAAGCGTTTTGTAAAGTTGGCAAGTACCACTGTGTTGGTAGGTTTGCTTGCTACTACTTTAGTTGCTTGCTCAGGGGGGTCTAGGGTTCGCAAACCTGCTGACTTGGCTACAGTCAGTAATCAGTTCGATTTACAGCCAGTCTGGTCAACCAGTGTTGGCTCTTCAGAAACCTTCAACTTTCATCCGGTAGTTGCGGGTGATGCGGTATATGCAGCGTCGCATCGCGGCAATTTAACAAAAATTGATTTAGTAACGGGTAACAAACTATGGGAGGCATCTGTTCCGGAGCGCCTCGCAATTGGACCTGGGTCTGATGGGCGCACAACAGCAGTCGTTAGTATTAAAGGCATGGTGTATGCCTATGACGACACCGGTAAACCCATCTGGAATGTTAGTGTTGGTAGCGAGGTCTTGAGTGAACCGATTGTTGCTGGGGGTGTGGTAATTGTGCGCGCTTTAGACAATCGATTTATTGGCTTGGATGCACAAACTGGGGCACGCAAGTGGACCTACCAACGTCAACAATCTGCCTTATCCTTGCGCGTAGGTTATGGCATGTTGGCTCTCGGTAATGAAGTGATTGTGACTGGGTTTGCTGGTGGTCGTTTTGGCATGATTGCCATTGCCAACGGTGGTTTAGTTTGGGAAACACCGGTTTCCTTCCCGAAAGGCTTCTCTGAAATTGAGCGTCTTAACGATGTCACAGCTAAACCGAGTATGGATGGCGATGTCATCTGTGCAGTTTCTTATCAGGGGCGGATTGGTTGTGGGCAAGCCCGTACTGGCGCTCTCATCTGGTTTAAAGATTATTCCAGCTACACTGGCACCTCACAAAGTGCAGATTTAGTGTTCTCTGCTAATGAAAAATCCCATATCACCGCATTTACTACTAAAGACGGTACTCAGTTTTGGGAAAATACCCAACTCCAGTACCGCGATGTGGGCGAATCTTTAGCGGTGGGAAGAGTGTTACTGATGGGTGATGCGCAAGGTTATATTCATGCATTTTCACAGGCGAATGGCGAGATGGTTGCGCGCATTCGTCACGATAGTAGTCCAATCTCTGCCGCACCTCTTGCAGTCGGCGGTCTCATCTTGGTTCAATCTCAAGGTGGGAAATTAGCGGCGTATAGTCCAAAATGAATCCAGTCATCACTATCGTCGGCCGTCCCAATGTAGGGAAGTCGACTCTCTTTAATCGCTTAACGCGTTCACGTGATGCCCTGGTAGCCGACTTTTCAGGTTTAACGCGAGATCGTCACTACGGTAAAGGCCGCATTGGTGAGCGTGCATTTATTTGCGTCGACACTGGCGGTTTTGAGCCGGTTGCTAAAACCGGCATCGTTGCCGAAATGGCAAAGCAAACCAAGCAAGCGGTAGCTGAGTCAGACATTATTATTTTCTTAGTCGATGGGCGCTTAGGCATGGCACCACAAGACCGCGTGATTGCCGACTTCTTGCGCAAGACAGGTCGCCCAATCATCTTGGCCGTAAATAAAACGGAAGGAATGCAGGCAGGCATTGTGACTGCCGACTTTCATGAGCTTGGCTTGGGTGAACCCTTCCCCATTTCTTCTGCGCACGGCGATGGTGTGCGTGGTCTGATTGATGACGCATTGGATTCACTTGGTATTGCTGAGCCAGACGAAGAAGAATTAGCAAACGACCCTAATCGCCCCATGAAGATTGCTGTCGTTGGACGTCCGAATGTGGGTAAATCGACTTTGATCAATAAATTGATTGGTGAGGAGCGGGTGATTGCATTTGATCTGCCCGGAACGACTCGCGATGCAATTGAAGTTCCCTTTGAACGCAATGGTAAGCCATACATCCTGGTTGATACTGCTGGCTTACGTCGTCGCGGCAAAGTATTTGAAGCCATTGAGAAGTTCTCCGTTGTTAAAACATTACAAGCTATTGCTGATTGCAACGTCGTTATCTTGATGTTGGATGCACAGCAAGATATTTCTGAGCAAGATGCCCACATCGCTGGATTTATTGTTGAAGCAGGGCGTGCACTCGTTGTTGCTGTGAACAAGTGGGACGGAATAGATACGTACGTAAAAGAACGTGCGCGTTTAGAGATTGCACAAAAACTCCGCTTCTTGGATTTTGCCAACGTGCATCCGATCTCTGCTAAAAAAGGCACTGGCCTCAAAGAACTTTTTAAAGATGTAGATGCTGCTTATGCAGCAGCGATGGCTAAACTCCCAACGCCACGTTTGACTCGTATCTTAGAAGAGGCGATTGAACATCAGCAGCCCAAACGCGTGGGTATGGGCCGGCCAAAATTGCGTTATGCGCACCAAGGCGGCATGAACCCTCCCATTGTGGTGATTCATGGAACGGCATTGAGTGGTGTGACGGACAGTTATAAGCGCTATCTGGAAGGGCGTTTTCGGGATGTATTTAAGCTACGCGGCACCCCCTTACGCATTCAGATGAATACCGCTAAAAACCCTTATGTGGATGCCGATAAAGGCAAAAAAGGTAAAAAACGCTAATTTTTATTCAGCTTTATCGATTGCGCCCGCTTGGGGGCTTGATTTTCCTGAAATTAAGCCCAATATAGATAGTTCAGCAACAGTGATCAGAGTAGTTTGAAGCAAATCATTCATTAAAAAAGCAAGACTCCCAAAAAAACAAATCAGCAAAAGATAAAAAATAAATAAGGAGCAGTATGAGTAATAGCAACCCCAACAAAATCCAATTACTTCAGGATCCATTCCTCAATGCCCTGCGCAAAGAGCATATTCCTGTTTCGATCTATCTCGTTAATGGTATTAAGTTGCAAGGCAATATTGAATCTTTTGATCAATATGTTGTGCTCTTGCGCAATACGGTGACACAGATGGTTTACAAACATGCAATCTCGACGATCGTTCCTGCTCGTGCGATTGACTTCCGTATAGAAGAAGCTAGCCCTGTATAAAACTGGAGTAGATGCGGCACGCGCCGTCCTGGTTGGTGTTGATACTGGACGCGATGATTTTGCAGATAGCATGGCCGAACTTAGCCTCTTGGCTGATAGTGCAGGCTCTATACCCACAGCCAGTGTGATTGCTCGGAAGGGTAAAACGGATCCCGCCTTATTTATTGGCTCAGGAAAAGTCAATGAACTCAAGCGGGTAATGGAAGAGCAAGATGCTGAATTGGCAATCTTTAATCATCCGCTTTCCCCAACGCAGCAACGAAACTTAGAGCGCCACCTTGGTCGTCACGTCATGGATCGCACAGGTTTAATTTTAGATATCTTTAGTCAAAGAGCGCAAAGTCATATTGGTAAGACCCAGGTAGAGTTGGCGCAAGTGCGTTATCGCATGTCACGCTTAGTGCGGGCATGGAGTCACTTGGAGCGTCAACGCGGCGGTATTGGAGTGCGGGGTGGTCCTGGCGAAACGCAGATGGAGTTGGATCGCCGGATGCTGGCAACCAAAGCCAAGCGCCTAGAGAATGAACTTGAAAAACTCCAGCGTCAGCAAAGAACCCAAAGAAGAGCCCGCAACCGCAAGGATGTGTTCTCGGTTTCTTTGGTCGGATATACCAATGCTGGTAAATCCACACTATTTAATGCCCTAACTAAAGCAGGGACATACGCAGCCGATCAATTGTTTGCCACCTTGGATACCACCTCCAGAAAAGTCCATTTGGAAGGGGTTGGGTCGATAGTGGTCTCCGATACCGTCGGATTTATCCGAGAATTGCCTCACCAACTAGTAGAGGCTTTTAGGGCGACCCTCGATGAAACCATCCATGCAGACCTGATTTTGCATGTGATTGATGCCTGTAGCCCCGTTGCTAGGGAGCAAAAGGCTGAAGTTGAGGCAGTTTTAGTAGAAATTGGCGCCCAAGATATCCCTCGAATTGAGGTGATGAACAAGATTGACCAGATGCCCCAGACCTTTAACCGGGGGGCAGTTTTAGAGCGGGATGGTGAGGGTTTCCCAAGCCAAATTTTCTTATCAGCCCAGACTGGCTTAGGCCTTGATTTGCTCCGCTCGGCACTCGCCGAATGCGCGCAAATGACTGATAGAATTAGGGTCGAGAACAACCGTGCCAAGAAACAATTGGCCCCGGATGAGTTTTTAGAGCCTTTACCTGAACGACCAGAATCTTCTGAATTTAATCCGATTGCCAACCGAAACTATTTTTCTAATGATGCGTAAATTTTTGGACCTGTTTTCAGTCAATGACCCAGGTTGGGGCAATAGCCACAACACCGGATCTAAAGATGCCAAAGATGGGCAGGCTAGTGATCAAGCTCCAAAAGCAGACCCAGATAGCAATAAGCCAGTTGAAACTCAGCCAAGTAATCAACCGCCCGCTGCAAAGCCAGATGGTCCTCCTGATTTGGATGAGTTGTGGCGTGATTTTAATGACCGATTGGCTGGCATCTTCGGGGGTAAGAAGAAGCCAGGTACATCGGCTAATAAGCCTGCCAATAAACCTAATAGCACTGACATTCCTCCGCCATCGCAGCGCGGTGGTAGTGGCGGTGGCAATGGTAATGGTAATGGTGGAATTGGTGTGCCAAACTTTAAATTCACCAATCCATTTGGATCAAAAGCCAGCATTCTGATGGCAGCTGGTGGCATTTTCTTTATCTGGATCTGTAGCGGCTTTTTCATTATTCAAGAAGGTCAGGCCGGCGTCGTTCTGACCTTTGGTAAATACGATTACACCGCGAGGCCTGGTATTAACTGGCGTATGCCTTGGCCAGTTCAGTCAGATGAGACTGTGAATCTCTCTGGTGTGCGCTCGGTTGAAGTAGGTCGCCCCGTGTTGATTAAAGCAACGAATCAAAAAGACTCTTCCATGCTCACTGAAGATGAAAACATCATTGATGTGCGCTTTGCCGTGCAATATCGTCTGAAAGATCCAACTGATTACTTATTTAACAATCGTGATCCGGATGCAACGGTAGTGCAAGCAGCTGAAACCGCTGTCCGTGAAATTGTGGCACGCAGCAAAATGGATACTGTCCTTTATGAAGGGCGTGAAAAGATTGGCATTGATTTGGCTAACTCGATTCAGAAAATTCTGGATAGTTATAAGAGCGGTATTTACGTAACTAGTGTGACCGTGCAAAACGTGCAACCGCCCGAGCAAGTGCAAGCTGCATTTGATGATGCGGTGAAGGCTGGTCAAGACCAAGAGCGTTTAAAGAGTGAAGGTCAGGCTTATGCTAATGACATTATTCCTCGCGCCAAAGGAACTGCAGCTCGCTTGATTCAGGAGGCTGAAGGCTATAAGGCAAGGGTTGTTGCTACTGCAGAGGGTGATGCAACCCGCTTCAAGCAAATTTTGGTTGAGTACTCCAAGGCACCACAAGTTACGCGTGATCGGATGTATATCGATAGCATGCGTGAAATGTATAACAACGTCACTAAGATTTTGGTGGATACAACCAAGAGCAATAGCCTACTGTATTTACCATTAGATAAGATTGTGGCGCAGGTCAGTGCTGAAAGCGCACAAGCTGCTAGTAATCAAGCCAATCAATCCGGCACAAGCACCCCAACGGGCAGTGTTACGGTAGGTGGAGCAACAGGGATAAGCAGCTCGAGTTCTCCATCCATTTCTGCTCCAGCAACACCTGCATCTACAGTGAATAACTTGCCAGATAATAAACGCGATGGTCTCCGCAGTCGTGATCGGGAGGCAAGATAATGAATGCTAATCGTTTAATTGCCGCAGTCATTGGCTTTATTGCACTGATTTATATCCTGTCATCCAGTATCTTTATTGTTGATCAGCGCAAGTTTGCCGTAGTGTTCTCATTCGGGCAGATCGTGCGCGTGATTGAAGAGCCAGGTTTACGAATAAAGCTACCAGCCCCTTTCGAAAGCGTGCGTTTCTTTGACCGCCGTATTTTGACTATCGATAATCCAGAAGCAGAACGGTTTATTACTGCTGAAAAGAAAAATCTGCTGGTGGACTCCTATGTGAAATGGCGTATTGTTGATCCCCGTAAATTCTTCATCAGTTTTAAGGGTGATGAGCGTTTAGCTCAAGACCGTTTGACTCAGTTAGTCCGCTCGGCTTTGAATGAAGAGTTCACGAAGCGTACAGTACGTGAGTTGATTTCTGATCAGCGTGAAGAAGTGATGCAGGGTATCCGGAAAAAAGTAGCAGATGATGCTGCTGATATTGGCGTTGAAATTGTCGATGTGCGCTTAAAGCGCGTTGACCTCTTGGCAGAAATCAGCGACTCGGTCTATCGCCGTATGGAAGCTGAACGCAAACGCGTTGCCAATGAACTGCGTTCGATGGGTGCTGCAGAGTCAGACAAGATACGCGCAAATGCCGAGCGTCAACGCGACACGATTTTGGCAGAAGCCTATCGTGATGCTCAAAAGATCAAAGGGGCAGGGGATGCGAAGGCCACAGCCCTTTACGCCGAAGCATTTGGACGTGATCCGCAGTTCGCTCAGTTCTACCAAAGTTTAGAAGCCTATCGGAGTTCTTTCAAGGATAAGAAAGACATCATGGTGGTGGAGCCTAATGGCGAATTCTTTAAGTTTCTGCATAAAAAATAAGAAAGTAATTAGTCCCTATCATGAATCGCTGGTTACTTCCTGAAGATATAGCAGATGTTTTGCCAGCTGAGGCTCGCAAGGTAGAGACTTTGCGTCGCTCCATTCTGGATTTGTATCAATCTTATGGATATGAATTGGTTGCCCCGCCTATTTTGGAGTTCTTAGACTCCTTATTAACAGGTACTGGTTCCGATCTGAATCTGCAAACCTTTAAGTTGGTAGATCAGTTATCTGGCCGTACCTTAGGTTTGCGTGCTGACATTACTCCTCAAGTAGCGCGTATCGATGCGCACTTATTAAATCGTGCAGGCGTTACCCGCCTTTGCTATGCAGGGTCTGTTGCGCACGCGCGTACCCCAGTGGGCAGTACTGCGCGTGAAGAATTGCAATTGGGTGCAGAGATTTATGGCTGCGCGACTTGGGAAGCAGATTTCGAGGCCATCACACTCCTCCTCAAGACACTTTCGATTGCAGGCTTAGATCGGGTGTACCTTGATCTATCGCACGCTGGTATCTTGACGGGAATTTTGGCTGATCAAAACCTGGATAAAGAGACCATCGAAACTGTATATGGTTTATTGCAAACTAAGGATCGCCCTCGCTTAAGTCAATGGGCTACTTGTTTGCCAGTAAATGCTAGTGCAGCGCTGATGGCTTTAACTGAATTGAATGGCCCTTGCGCAGAAGTATTAACAAAGGCTAAAAAGATATTGCCTAAGCATCCCGCTATCGATCAGGCCTTGGCAGATCTAGAGCGCTTAGTTGCTGTGGCAAGCTCCTCTAGTGACCTAGAGATCAGTATTGATTTGGCAGATCTACGAGGCTATCAATATCACAGCGGGGTGATGTTTGCTGCTTATATTGACAAGCTTCCTCAACCGATTGCGCGAGGCGGCCGCTATGATCATGTAGGTCAGGCCTTTGGCCGCTCACGTCCAGCAACCGGCTTCTCATTAGATCTTCTAACCTTAGCAAGCTTGTCGTCTCTGCAAGTAAGCCAGCAAGCGATTGTTGCTCCTTGGCTTGATGATGCCGCTTTAAATCAGGCTATTGTGAAATTACGTAGCGCTGGCGAGGTAGTCATTCAGGTGATGGCTGGTGAAACAATAGAAGCCGCCGAATATGTCTGTGATCGCGAGTTGGTAAAGCAAGGCAACTCTTGGGAAGTAAAGAAAAAATAAAGCCGCAAAACATGAGGGTTGGCTTTAACCTATTTTGTAATACTCTTTTTGGATTTCAATATGTCTTCAAAGCAGCAAGCTAAAGGTCGTAACGTAGTTGTCATAGGCACCCAATGGGGTGACGAAGGCAAAGGTAAGGTAGTAGATTGGTTGACGGATCATGCGCAAGCAGTGGTTCGTTTTCAGGGTGGTCACAATGCTGGTCATACTTTAATTATTGGGGGCAAGAAAACCATCTTGCGTTTGATTCCATCGGGAATCATGCATAAGGAAGTGATCTGCTATATCGGTAACGGCGTAGTCTTATCTCCAGAAGCCCTTTTTAAAGAGATTGGTGAGCTAGAGTCTGCAGGTCTAGACGTGCAATCCCGTTTAAAGATTTCTGAAGCAGCTACTTTAATTTTGCCCTACCACGTCGCAATTGACCATGCCCGTGAAAAGAAACGGGGTGATGCCAAGATTGGTACTACAGGTCGTGGCATTGGCCCAGCGTATGAAGATAAGGTAGCTCGTCGTGCATTGCGCGTACAAGATTTGTTTTACCCAGAAAAATTTGCTGAACAATTGCGCGAGAATCTGGAATATCACAACTTCATGCTCACCAATTACTACGGTGCAGAACCCGTAAGCTATGAAAAGACCTTGGCAGAGGCCATGTCATATGCAGAACGTCTCAAGCCAATGGTAGTGGATGTCTCTAGTGCTTTGTATGCTGCTGAACAAGCGGGAAAAAATTTGCTGTTCGAAGGTGCGCAGGGCACCTTGCTGGACATTGATCATGGCACCTATCCCTATGTCACTTCGAGCAACTGCGTAGCAGGTAATGCTGCTGCTGGCTCTGGAGTGGGTCCAGATTCTTTGCAATATATCTTGGGTATCACTAAAGCCTATTGCACCCGCGTTGGCGCAGGCCCATTCCCAAGCGAACTCTATGACCATGACAATCCTGCCAAGCAAGATCCGATTGGCATTCGTTTGGCCGAAGTAGGCAAAGAGTTTGGCTCTGTTACTGGTCGCCCCCGTCGCACCGGTTGGCTCGATGCGGCCGCATTGAAACGCTCCATTCAGATCAACGGTCTTTCTGGTTTATGTATCACTAAATTAGATGTGCTCGATGGTTTAGAAACCATTCGCCTTTGTGTTGGTTACAAGCTCGATGGGCAGCAATTAGATGTATTGCCCCGCGGCGCTGAATCGGTTGCCCGTTGTGAGCCGATCTATGAAGATTTTCCAGGCTGGCAGGGCACCACCTTTGGCATCCGGGAATGGAACAAGCTCCCTATAGAGGCTCAGAACTTCTTACGTCGTATTGAAGAAGTCGCTGGCAAGCCAATTGCGATGGTCTCTACCGGCCCAGAACGCGATGAAACTATCTTGATTCAACATCCGTTTCAGGAATAATCGAAAACAATTAATTCACTGTACTTATTAACTTATATATAAACCAAGGTTTACAAAATGACTGCGCGTACTATCTGCAACAGCCTTCAAGTGGCAACCCCTCTCTATCGTTTTATCGAAGACAAAGTTCTTCCTGGCACTGGCATTCAGAGTGCCGACTTCTGGAAAGGTTTTGATGAAATCGTTAAAGACTTAACACCTAAAAATGAAGCTTTACTGGCAAAACGCGATCGCTTACAACTCGATTTAGACCAATGGCACAAAGCTAATCCAGGCCCAATCAAAGATATGCCTGCCTATCGTAAGTATTTAAAAGAAATTGCTTATATTGAGGATGTGCCTGCCAAGATTATGGCCACTACTCAGAATGTGGATGATGAACTAGCTCTTCAGGCTGGTCCTCAGCTTGTTGTTCCTGTCTTAAATGCACGCTATGCCTTAAATGCTGCCAATGCCCGATGGGGGTCTTTGTATGATGCTTTATATGGCACAGATGTTATCTCTGAGGCAGATGGCGCTACTAAAGCTGGTGGATACAATCCAATTCGAGGTGCCAAGGTAGTTGCCTATGCGCGTCAGTTTTTAGATGAATCCGCTCCTTTAGCTGGGGCTTTATATAGCGAAGTAGTGGCGTATAGCGTCGTAGATAAAAAACTGTCCGTGAAGCTAAAAGACGGGAGTACTACTGGCTTAATTGATGAGAAACAGTTTGTTGGCTATCAGGGCGATGCTTCTTCGCCATCATCTATTTTGTTGCGTAATCATGGCATTCATATCGATATCGCAATTGATAAGACCAAGACCATTGGTGCTGCAGATCCTGCTGGAGTAAATGATGTAGTGCTTGAGGCTGCGCTTTCGACGATTCTCGATTTAGAAGATTCAGTAGCGGTTGTGGATGCTGATGACAAAGTGCTTGCTTATGAGAATTGGTTGGGAATTCTCAAGGGCACCTTGGTTGAAGAGGTCAGCAAGGGTGGCAAAACTTTTACTCGCTCACTCAATCCAGATCGTAAGTACACCGCTGGTATTGGCGCAGTGAATGCTAAGGATGGCGTAGTGACCTTGCATGGCCGTTCACTCTTATTCCTACGTAACGTGGGTCACTTAATGACTAACCCAGCAATCATTACTGGTGAAGGTAAAGAGATTTACGAAGGTATCTTGGATGCCGTTGTCACGGTACTAATCGCTTTATACGACATTAATCGTCCAGCTAGCCAAGCCATCGGCAATACGCGCAAGGGATCCGTCTATATTGTGAAGCCAAAAATGCACAGCGCAGAAGAAGTGGCATTTGCTAGTGAGCTCTTTGGGCGAGTTGAGAAATTGCTTGGTTTGCCTGAGAACACTGTCAAATTAGGCATCATGGACGAAGAACGTCGCATGAGTGTCAATATTAAAGCGGCTATTGCAGCAGCTGGTGCTCGGGTTGCATTTATTAATACTGGCTTCTTAGACCGCACTGGTGATGAAATGCATACCGGAATGTATGGCGGCGCCATGGTTCGCAAAGGAAGGATGAAGATTGCTAAATGGTTCGGAGCTTATGAACGCCGTAACGTATTAGCAGGCTTGGATTGTGGCCTACGTGGTCGCGCACAGATTGGTAAGGGTATGTGGCCCGCACCTGATCTCATGAAGGAAATGGTAGAACAAAAAGGCGCACATCCTCTAGCAGGAGCAAATACCGCTTGGGTACCATCACCTACTGCTGCTACTTTGCATGCAATGCACTATCACCAGATTGATGTTGCAAAGATCCAAGAGGATATGGAGAAGTTAGATACTGCAGCTGAGTATGAGGCCCTGACTGATGACCTCTTGACTGTGCCAATTGCGCTATTTCCTGATTGGACTAAAGAGGAGATTCGCGAAGCCCTCAATAATAATTGCCAAGGTATTTTGGGTTATGTGGTTCGCTGGATTGACCAAGGTGTGGGTTGCTCTAAGGTGCCTGATATTTATAACGTCGGTTTAATGGAAGATCGTGCAACATTGCGTATTTCTAGTCAGCATATTGCCAACTGGTTACTGCATAAATATGTTACTAAAGCGGAAGTGAATGAAGCCTTACAACGCATGGCCATTATTGTTGATGCGCAAAATGCAGGCGATCCACTTTACAAGCCGATGATGCCGAACTATAAAGATTCATATGCCTATCAAGCTGCAAGCGATCTGATCTTTAAGGGTCTTGAGCAGCCAAACGGGTATACCGAACCCTTGCTACACGCTTGGCGCTTGAAGGTTAAGCAGGCGCAAGCAAAGTAATCTGCCGCTAATCTCACATTAGAATGGATTTGTCGAAAGGCAAATCCATTTTTTATTGAATACAGCCCCATGTTTAGTTTTCTAAATCCCTTTTCTCGCCCCAAGCAATCATTCGCCTTCCAGGTAAACGATGGAGGCAGAGGACAAGCCGGGTTTAAAGGCGGCGCAGGGGATTGTGTGGTGCGGTCTATTGCCATTGCGACCAATCTTCCTTATCTAAAAGTCTATGAAGATCTCCGCATGGCCAACGCCAACTATGCTGAATTGAGAAACGATCGCTTGGCAAAACGTTTGAACAGTAAGGGCTCATCGCCTCGGAACGGCAATCATCGCAACGTCTTTCACGATTACATTTTAGGTTTGGGATTTGGGTGGGTGCCAACCATGAAAATTGGAGCTGGGTGTCAGGTGCATCTCAGACCCGATGAGCTTCCATCCGGTGTATTAATCGTTAAAGTGTCTAAGCACTTAACCGCGATTATTGATGGAGTGATTCAGGATACACACGATCCCTCCAGGGGTGGAAATCGCTGTGTGTATGGTTATTACATCAAGAAATGATCAAGAAATAAGCCATAAATGCTCAATAAAAAAGCCCCAGAGCAGGGCTCAAGGGCTTTTTTATTCAGAGCAACTAAAACCAGCTAAAAACAGCGAAATTTAGCTCTAAATCAGTAATAAATTACCAATTTGCACTGTTTTTGTGACTTTTCTGTTCCATTTCCTTAGCTTCTGCCCAAGCAGCTGAAAGTAAGGCGAAAAAGTCTCTAATAGCGAACAAAGGCTTAAAACTAAAGACCGGTGTTTGGTGAAACTGTACTGAGTTGGAATGTGCCATTTTGGAGCTCCTTTAAGGGTATACCCTAATGATACTCCTGATTTCCAAAAAAAGCTGCTTTAAGACAGAGAATCTCTTTATTGCTTGAGATGCCCAAATCTTGCGTCGTAAGCCGTTTTATAGGTACCGGTAAGGGCAATCATGACGGAGGTTGTCCAAGCTAGGGTGAACAAACCTGTAAAGGCAATAAAAAAGGCGAGACTTTTCCATCCAGTGGGCAGGATGTCGGGGACGAAACCAACTGTGGTGTAACAACTGCCGGCAAATATGATGGATTCAACCAAGTTTGGGACCAGGTTAAGTGCATACATATAAATCCCCCACATCAATACTTCAGCAATGTGGATCAGGGCAATATAAATAAAGGCGCAATAGAAGTGAAAGAAGACCCGGTGGAATTGGCGCAGAGTTAAATTCTTTGTAGTGAAGCGTTCAAACCGCATCACTACGAAGTTAATGCTGCCACCATGAAACATCAGGATCACGATTAAGCCAGCTACTCCATACAGAATATCTATGAGCAGGGGGAGTACTTGAAAAGTGGGGCTAACAGGAGGAATCATATTGAATTCAATTGTCTAGGCAATGCAATCATTGGTCTTAGCGTTGATAATGGCATATCCCCCCATTCGTGTAAAGCAAGCATTGATCAATATCCCCCATAGCCCAGAAACTAAAAAACGCGAGCGCTATTTTCTATTTTCCTTAGCTGGAATCCAGTTCACGCACATTCTGGATTTCATGATCATGATGCCTTTGGGCCCTGAATTTATTCGGGTGCTCAATATCAATACGCATCAATTCGGACTCCTACTGTCTTCTTATACTTTTGCAGCTGCCGCGGCAGGAATTTTTGCGACGTATTACATCGATCGGTTTGAGCGTAGACAACTATTGCTAACTTTGTATGCATTTTTTATTATTGCCACCCTCGCCTGTGGCTTTGCACCGAGTTACGAAACACTCTTTATTGCTAGAGCATTTGCGGGGGCTTTTGGTGGAATTTTAGGATCCTTGGTGCAAACCATTGTTGCAGATTCAATTCCATTTGAGCGCAGGGGTAAAGCTTTGGGGACAGTCATGGCTGCCTTCTCCGTATCTACAGTTGCCGGTGTGCCCCTGAGTTTATTCCTAGCTAACCATATTACTTTTCTAGGTTGGCGCGCACCCTTCCTATTTATCGGATTGGTTTCTACACTGATTTTATATATTGGCTATCGACACATTCCGAAGATAGCGGGGCACTTGGATCATGTTCATGAAGGAAGTCGCTTCAGCCAGATTCTCAATATCATGCGCGCTCCACAAAATCTCAAAGCCTTCTTGTTTATGGCCTTGATCATGATTACGGGATTTTCTGTTATCCCTTATATCGCCCTTTATTTCACGACGAACGTTGGTATCAACAATTCGTATATCCCTCTCATTTATTTATTTGGAGGGGTAGCAACGCTGTTGAGCTCACGGTTTATTGGGCAGATGGCTGATCGCTATGGCAAGGTTACGGTTTTTAAAGTCTTAGCCATCATCAGCTTAATTCCTTTGATCGTAACTACTAATTTGCCAGTAACGCCTTTGTGGATTGTGCTGATCAATTCCACTACTTTCTTTGTCTTGGTTTCGGGGCGCATGATACCCGCCATGGCAATGATCAGTCAGGTAGTAGAGCCCAAGATACGTGGCACTTTTATGAGTCTAATTGGTTCAGTGCAGATGCTAGGTTCGGGTATGGCCTCGGTAGTGGCGGGAATGATTGTCACCATTGGGCCAGATGGCATGATGGAGCACTACAACTTGGTGGGTTATGGGGCAGCTGTATGTGGCCTGCTCACATTTTGGCTGGTAGGATATATTCACACAGATACGAAACACGCTTAAAGGAGCAGGCATGATTCAATTTACAAGACCCGATGGCAAGACAGTGGATGGCTATTTAGCGGAACCTGCCAACAGCATTAATGCGCCTGGGGTGGTAGTGATTCAGGAGTGGTGGGGGCTAGATGATGAGGTGATATCGGTTGCAGATCGCTTGGCAACAGCAGGTTATCGTGCTTTGGTGCCTGATCTGTATCGAGGTAAGCTGGCATTGGAAGCGAATGAGGCCGAGCACCTGATGAATGATCTGAATTTCGGGGATGCTGCTAGTCAGGATATCCGCGGCGCGGTTCAATACCTCAAGGCAACTGGCAGTAGCAAAGTAGCTGTGACTGGATTTTGTATGGGGGGCGCCTTAACCATTCTGGCAGCCTGTAATGTGCCTGAGCTGGATGCTACTATTGTTTGGTACGGAAATCCGCCTCTGGAGTATGTCAATGCTGAAGCGATTACAAAACCCATGCTGGGTCATTGGGCTTTGCAAGATGAATTCTTTGCCGCAGCTGGTGTTGATCAATTAGAAGAAAAGCTCAAGCAAGCTGGAGTGAATTACCAGTTTCATCGCTACGATGCTAAACACGCATTTGCTAACCCAAAATCAGACTCTCGTGGCATGCCACCTCTCAAGCATGATGCAGAGGCTGCAGCCTTGGCCTGGCACCGCACTCTGGATTTCTTGAAGCAGCATTTAACTTAAACCACACTGATCTTTTTTGAGCACCATGCATTTATTTTCTGAGAATCTAGCAGTAGAAATTGCTTCTTATTACCGCAACCTTGCTTTAGGTCATGGGGTCATTCCCAAAGTATTTACTTTGGTGAATGGAGAGGGTGATCAGTATCTCTTTTTTATCGATGATCTTGGGATGGAATCGGATGAAGAAAATCAGTTCTTAGCTTACATCGTTCAACAACAGGATGCCGTTAGCTATGCACGTGGCACTTTGGTGATTGTTGATAAAAGCCAGCAATATATTGAGTTTGCTGTAGTGGATCGAGATGATGAAGACGCTATTGTCTGCTCAGCAGAACTCACGCGGGATATGGACGATAAGCCTATTGGCTTGACAGAGTTTGATAAGACTCTAGTGAAGAAGGGTTCGATTGTATTTGGTGGGCTCTTTAATCCTGTACACCTATCCGAGGCGAAGACAGAGGATTTTGAAAGCCTCTGGGATGAAATGAGGGCAAAGATACTACATCGCTCGATGAGTATTTAATCAGGGTTGATTTACTTGGGTATTTCTGGATTTGCGCTTCCGATACGAGGCCTCAAGTAAGAATGAACCGACCAGTGCGCAGCCTAGAGATATGGCGCTTCCTGGGGCAGTTTTTACTACGCTAATAAATAGAGCGGCAAACAAACCGAGGTTTACAGTAATGGCGCCCCACAGAAGCCATGGATTGGCACCAGTTTGATTACGTACTCTTAAGTGGCCAAAAGTGACGGCAGCATACACCAGTAAAAAAGCAAGGCTTGCCATTTGACCAACGACGGCCAGCGGAAAGAGTAATACCAAAATAATCACTGAACAGCTTGAACCTACTAAGGAGTAAACCTTTGTTTTCAATACCGTACTACCTAAAGTTTTTGATATTGTATTTTTATGCAGCATATCTGCTGCAATATTAGACGCTGCAAACATCGTGGCATTCAAGGCGGCTGCGCACGCAAGCAGAGCCGAAGCCCCTATGACTACAAAGCCTGTTTTACCAGCCACGAGTCGTGCAGCGTCAGCCAATACATGACCATTGAAACTCAGAATTTGTGCTGGTGGCAGGAGAAATATAGTTGCTGTGCTGACTAAGACGTAAGCAATGGTTACCAGAATCAAGGCGGTAAACATAGCTTGAGGCAACTCTTTTTGAGGTGCTTTCATGGCGCCAGAGGAATTCGTGACCACACCAAAGCCTTGGTAATTAATATAGAGAATCCCTGTAGCAATCGCAATGCCATTAATGGATCCACCGGACATTTCGAATTTGCTGATATCCGCAATATGAATGCCTTCTACTGCAAAAAGAAGTAGGGCAATTGTTACAAAGCCAATCGCCAGCATTTCGGCGCGACCCACAATAGCAGTGCCTAGTAAATTAATGCCAGCACACAGAATCACAATTCCAGCGCCTACGACTTTCACTTCGAATGGAGAGAGTCCCCCACCTAACAAGGTGTTGGCGTATTCAGAAAAGCCTGCCGCATACAAGGCTGCGGCAATTAAATACGCAATGTACTGAAAGATATTGAGCCCACCAGAAATGACGCCGGGACCAAAACTCATGACGGTAAAGGTAGCAGCCCCACCACTACTCGGAAAAGTTGCCCCTAATTTTGCATAGGAGTAGACCGAAAAGGAAGCTGCAAGAGCGCCAAGAAAAAAGGCTAAGGGAATATGGGTGCCCGCATGCATGCTGGCCGTCCCCAGTAAAGAAAAGAGCCCGGCTCCCATCATGCCGCCAATACCTAGTGCGGTAGCAGAAAAGAGGCTAATGGACTTACCTTGCTTACTGGGTGTTTTTAGTAGGGCTGAATTCACTTAGCTTTGTTCGAAATACGCAGATTGGATTTTCATTCCTACTAGGCTAGCCATGATGAATGGAATTTTTATTAGGTCTTGCCATCTAGAATGAAGTCTCATATCAGCTCTATTAAGAGGATTTGTCGCCCAAAAAGGGTGCTCAATACCCGCTAAAGAGCCATATAAAACAATAGTTTACCAGTGATCGCATTACGTATTTTATTCAGACTTATGTAGAGCTTGCCATGCTATTCATTTCTTCGCGGAATATCAAAATCTTCTATAAGCGAGGATCGTACTGAAAGGGAACAGATTAGAATATTTCTATGACCAAAGAATTGAACTTGGAATATGGGGGCAAAGATAAACCTGAAAAGTCCCCTGCGCTGAAAGAGGATTGCAAGAAGGAGCAAGATCAGGTTTTTGGTAATCAAGAAAGCCTAGCCAAATCCGACTCGAATAGATTAAGAAAAGCTGCGCTAAGTAAGCGAGAAATCATGGAGGAGCTATCTCGTGCAAGATTCCCTTGGGAGGACTAAGTCCACAGACAATATGAGCCATTATCAAAGTGGCACCGAGGAAGAAATTCGCATTCATCTAGCAGCGGCATATCAGCTTGCGGCAATGAAGCGTTGGGACGATGGAATTTATACCCATATTTCAGCTTGCGTTCCAAATGAGTCTGGCGCCTACCTCATTAATCAATTTGGCTTGCGCTTTGATGAAGTATCCCCAGAAAATCTAGTCAAAGTGAATCTGCAAGGAGAGATCATCTCGGGCGTTGGGCCGGTGAACAAATCTGGTTTTGCGATTCATGGGGCAGTTCATGCGGCCAGGCCTGATGCAGTATGTGTGCTGCATTTACACACCGACTCGATCATTGCCGTATCTGCGCAAAAAGTAGGCTTATTGCCGATATCACAACACGCTTTGCGCTTCTATGGTGATATTGCGAAGCACCGCTATCAGGGATTAGCTTTATCAGCCACTGAGCAAGAGGGGCTTATTAAGGCCCTTGGAAATAAAAAGGCTTTATTGTTAGAAAACCATGGCAGCATCGTATGCGGCACAAGTATTCAGCAAGCATTTTATTTAATGGATGTTCTAGATAAGGCTTGCAAAATTCAGCTATTGGCTGGGGAGATAGATGGACTGATTATTCCTGATTCGACAATCTGTCAGTTAGCCAATCAGCAATTATGTAGTGATGGGGATAACGAAGGCCAGATAGAGTGGCCAGCTTATCTAGGTTTGTTAAACAATAAATGATGGGAGATGGCTGTGCCGTTAATACAAATTCAACTATTTGAGGGTCGTAGTGAGGATGTAAAGCGCGAGTATGCAAAGGCAATCACTGAAGCGGCAGTCAAAATTATGGGATGCAGTGCGGAATCAGTGGATGTGATTTATCAGGATGTTAAAAAATCAGATTGGGCGACTGCGGGGAAGTTATGGAGTGATTAATTTGTCAAGTAAGTCTTGAATCCTAAAAAACCCCGCCTGTCGGGGTTTTTTGCTGCATAGCTATTCCGTGGAGGAATATTACATATTGAATCTACGCACTTCTCACATTCAATTGCTTTGTGGATGATGGCCTTAATAATAAATGTACTGTTCTTATGGGGTCTTTATGAACATCTGTGTCATAGGCGGTGGTGGAGCAATCGGCGGCTATCTTGCGGCGAAATTGGCTAGGGCCGGCAATCAGGTTACGGTGGTTGCTAGGGGGGCTACCTTAGAGGCTATTCAGAAAAATGGGCTAACCCTTCACATGGAGGATGAGCCGCAGCCTCTCGTTGCAGCGGTAAAGGTAGTTGGAAAAATCACCGAGGTCGAAACTCCAGATGTAGTGATGCTGGCTGTTAAAGCGCATCAAGTGGAGCCGGTTATTGACGATTTGGCCAAAATTATGGGGCCGAATACCGTTTTAATTCCGCTGCAGAACGGGATTCCCTGGTGGTATTTCCAAAAACTCGCTGGCCAATTTCACGATCTTCCCATAGAGGCTGTTGATGCAGGCGGTTTGATTATGAAAAAAATTGATCCACAGAATATTATTGGCTGTGTTGTATATCCTGCCACTTACACTGAGTCTCCTGGTGTTATTCGCCATGTAGAGGGTAATCGCTTTCCGCTTGGTGAGCTCGATGGTTCGGTATCTGAGCGCGTTAAAGCAATTTCTCAAATAATGACTGATGCCGGATTTAAATCCCCGATATTGGAAGATATTCGGGGTGAAATTTGGCTGAAGTTGTGGGGCAATATGACTTTTAACCCGATCAGTGCCTTAACTCATGAGCATTTGGAGGGAATCTGCCAATATCCCTTAACCAAAGATTTGGCTCGCAATATGATGGCTGAAGCCCAGGCAATCGCAGAAAAATTAGGCGTGGTGTTTAGGGTAGATATTGAACGCCGCATTAATGGAGCCGAAAAAGTAGGTAAACATAAAACTTCCATGTTGCAGGATTTAGAGGCTGGCAATAGTCTGGAAATCGATGCGCTTCTTGGATCTGTGATTGAGATGGGGCGGATAACTGATACGCCAACACCCTGTTTAAGTACTGTATTTGCTTTGACTAAATTACTGAACACTAAGGTTCAAACATCTCAAGGGCGTTTATCTTTACCCCAGGTTGCTTGAGCTTTAAGTATCGAAGTCATGTAGTATCTATGTTGTCACTTTCCCCGCCTCTTGAAGGCGGGGTTTTTTTATTCTGATTTTCCAGTCGTCATATCCTTCCACCATTCCCCTTTAAATTGCCCCTGTAGCCAATCAATACATTGGCTCACTTTAGTTGGCACATGTTTTGGTGATGAAAATACCGCATGAATTTCTTGCGTAGGAAGCGTCCAATCTAGCATCACAGGTTCAAGAATCTGATCTTTGACTGATTGGTGCGCTACATACCAGGGAAGAGCTGCTAAGCCCATGCCAATCCTGGCGGCTGCCAAAATCGACGATAGGTTATTAGAGGTAAATGGACCTTTTACTTCAATAATTTCGTTTTGATTATTACCGTTTGTAAAACTCCAACGATGATCACCTTGAGCGGTGGTGTAAATCAGCGCATGATGGTTGCGAATATCCTCAGGTTTTTTTGGAGCAGGGTGGTCCTTAAGGTATTTGGGGTTGGCCACCAAGACCCAAGGATTTAAACCTAAGAAGCGAGAGCCAAGAGAAGAGTCTGGCAAACGACGCATCCGTATAGCCAGATCCACTCCTTGTTCAATCAGGTTGATGTAGCGATCATCCATATCCAGATTGACCTCTAACTCTGGGTGGTGAGACATAAACTCCAAAATAGAATGCATGAGGACGCGTCGTCCGAAAGCGACAGAGGAGCTGATGGTGAGTTTGCCACGCACTTTCGACTGCATGAGAGAGGCCAAGTCATCGGCCTCTTCGATTTCTCGTGCAATCCCTTTACATTTCTCGTAATAAATCTTGCCGATTTCAGTGGGGGTAACGCCTCTTGTGCTGCGGTGCAATAAGAGGGTGCCCAAGCGTTTCTCCATACTGGCAACGAATTTGGTTGCGGTAGGCTGTGTAATACCTAAATCTTCTGCAGCCTTGCTAAATGAGCCTGTTTCAACCACTCGAATAAAGAGCGATATGCCTTGTACACGATCCATGTTTTATCTTTTTGGGGCTAATAAGAGACTTTTTACACTATTCCACCACGGAATACTAGATATAGATTTGGTGAGGTTCCCAAGTTGGCCGAATTTGAAGATGATTCACTCATCGCAAAAATAGGAGATTAATCATGGCAAAGATGAAGGCCGCAATGGCAGCAGTATTGGTGATGGAAAAAGAAGGTATCACCACTGCTTTTGGTGTTCCTGGAGCTGCTATTAATCCACTTTACGCACAATTACGCGAACGTCAGTCAATTACGCATATCCTAGCCCGACATGTTGAAGGCGCTTCACACATGGCTGAAGGTTACACAAGAGCTAAAGCAGGCAACATTGGTGTTTGTATCGGCACTTCCGGCCCAGCCGGAACTGACATGATTACAGGACTGTATTCCGCAAGCGCTGACTCTATTCCCATTCTCTGCATTACTGGACAAGCTCCACGAGCTCGTCTTTATAAAGAAGATTTTCAGGCTGTTGATATTGAGACGATTTCTAAGCCAGTAACAAAGATGTCTGTAACGGTTCGTGAGCCTGGCTTAGTGCCTCGGGTTTTCCAACAGGCATTTCATTTGATGCGTTCAGGCCGCCCCGGCCCAGTATTAATCGACTTGCCGATTGATGTTCAATTAGCTGAAATTGAATTTGATATCGATACGTATGAGCCATTGCCGGTATACAAACCAGCAGCTAGCCGCAAGCAGATCGAAAAAGCGCTCGAAATGTTGATGTCTGCCAAAAAGCCATTAATTGTTGCTGGCGGCGGCATTATTAACGCTGATGCAGATGCTCTATTAGTGGAGTTTGCAGAATTGACTGGTATTCCAGTGATCCCAACCCTAATGGGTTGGGGAACCATTCCGGATGATCATCCATTGATGGCCGGTATGGTTGGTCTTCAAACCTCACACCGCTATGGTAATGCCACCATGCTAGCTAGTGATTTTGTTTTGGGTATTGGTAACCGCTGGGCTAACCGCCACACTGGATCAATCGATGTGTATTGCAAAGATCGCAAGTTTATTCACGTTGACATTGAGCCAACCCAAATTGGTCGCGTATTTAATCCCGACTACGGCATTGTTTCAGATGCAAAAGCAGCGTTAGAGTTATTTGTTGAAGTTGCTAAGGAATGGAAAGCAAAAGGCAAGCTTACTAATTACACTGAATGGGTTGAGCGTTGCCAGGAGCGTAAGAACTTGATGCACCGTAAAACCAACTTTGATAATGTGCCCATCAAGCCACAACGCGTCTATCAAGAGATGAATTCCGTATTTGGTCGTGACACTGTATATGTATCGACTATTGGCCTATCGCAAATTGCTGGTGGTCAATTCTTAAATATCTACGGTGCTCGTCAATGGATTAACTGCGGTCAAGCTGGCCCCCTTGGCTGGACAATTCCAGCTGCATTAGGTGCATTGGCCTCCGATACAACCAAGACTGTAGTTGGACTTGCTGGTGACTACGACTTCCAATTCTTGATTGAGGAATTAGCAGTTGGCGCACAATTTAATTTGCCATTAGTGATGGTCTTGGTGAATAACAGTTATTTAGGATTAATTCGTCAGGCGCAGCGTGGTTTTGAGATGGATTATTGTGTACAACTTGCTTTTGACAATATCAACGTCGACGATCAAACCCTGAAGGGCTATGGCGTAGATCACGTTCAAGTCGTTGAAGGGCTTGGTTGCAAAGCTATCAGAGTCTCGGATCCAAATAAAATCAATGCTGCATTGATTGAGGCGCAAAAGATGGCCAAAGAGCATCGTGTTCCGGTAGTAGTGGAGATCATTCTAGAAAAGATCACCAATATTGCGATGGGTACTGAAATTAATAATGTGAATGAATTTGAAGATATTGATTGCCGGCATCCCGCTGGAACTGAGGGATTGGTAGCCGCCGGTCTCCTAGAGTAATCGCTTCATTGCCTTGAATTTATCCATGTATCGTTCAGTTTGATTGTTATTAAGGAATAGGAATGCCTAAGTTTGCAGCTAACCTCACAATGTTGTTTAATGAAAAACCATTTTTGGAGCGTTTTGCGCTAGCCAAGATTGGAGGTTTCAAAGCAGTTGAGTTTCTATTTCCTTATGCTTTTGAAGCTAGCGAAATCAAATCAAATCTCGATACCTATGAGCTCAAGCTCGTTTTGCATAACTTACCAGCAGGGGATTGGGATGCAGGAGAGCGCGGTATCGCTTGTCATCCAGACCGCGTCGAAGAATTTCGCTCTGGAGTTGCCAAGGCAATTGAATATGCTACCTACCTCAATGTCGGTCAGGTCAATTGCTTGGCTGGTAAAACGCCAGCTGGAGTAGATGCCAAACTAGTCCACGATACTTTTGTCAGTAATTTGAAATACGCTGCTGAGCAATTAAAAAGAGCGAATATCAAACTACTCATCGAACCAATCAATACTTTTGACATTCCTGGGTTTTATTTATCCAAAACCCAACAAGCGATCGACATCATGGATGAGCTTGGTTCAGATAATCTGTATCTGCAATATGACATCTACCATGCACAGCGCATGGAAGGGGAGATTGCCAACACAATTCAAAAGTATTTACCCCGTATTGCGCATATTCAGTTAGCGGATAACCCGGGACGAAACGAGCCAGGTACTGGTGAAATCAACTACGACTATTTGTTTGGCTTGTTAGATCAAATTGCTTACAAAGGTTGGATTGGTTGTGAATACAAACCGTTAAAAAATACTGCCGCTGGTTTAGGATGGATGCATCGTTATGAGCATTCACATCATGAGAGCATTTACGCCTAAAGAGTAAAAGATAGAAATAATGTAGGCCTCAAAGGTACTACTGTGTCTTCTAGGCTTAGATCTTCAACTGGGGGCTCATAATCTATTGAGCTGCCCTGATATAAATCTTATGTAGTTTTATGTAGAAATGAGCCAATTTTCTTTATAATGGCCTTGTATTAACTGGCGCAGAGCGCAGTTAAGCTGTGTTTGGTGCCCAGGAAGGGACTCGAACCCCCACAACCTTACGATCGCCAGCACCTGAAGCTGGTGCGTCTACCAATTTCGCCACCTGGGCATGCCACTATTATAGAGGGATGGGCGTATTTGAACCTTTTCCAGGCCAATTTAGCTTTTTCTCTTCAGACTCAGTGGTTTGATACAGTAGCCTTATTCATAACAAAAATAGATATCAGTAGATATATAGCAAGGGCAGGTATTGCCGAAGGAATTAAATGCGTAAAGCAAAAGACTTGGTGCCACGTGAGGCTGACCGTTTAGGAACAGTTCAGGGTCACCGAGATGGATTTGGATTTGTCATTCCCGATGATGGTGGTGAAGATATTTTTCTCTCTGAACGAGAGATGTCCCGCGTCATGCACGGCGATAGAGTCAATGTCAGAGTATTGGGAGCCGATCGACGTGGTCGTCCAGAAGGGCAGATTGTTGAGGTCGTTCTACACGCAAACAAAGTCGTGATTGGTCGCCTTTTAAATGAAAATGGTGTGCTGATTGTGGCGCCAGAAGATAAACGCATTGGCCACGACATTTTGATCCCACCCAAAGGGCAAGGTGCAGCAAAGTTAGGCCAAGTAGTGAGCGTGGAGATTATTGATTACCCAGATAGCTATCGTCAAGCAGTTGGTCGCGTAGTTGAGGTCTTAGGTGAGATCGATGATCCTGGTATGGAGATCGAAATCGCCGTACGCAAATATGGCGTGCCACATGAATTCTCCACTGCTGCTAAGAAAGAAGCAGCTGCCTTACCAGATACAGTTCAGCAAGCAGATCTAGAAGGTCGGGTTGATTTACGGGATGTGCCCCTAGTTACGATTGATGGCGCAGATGCCAGAGACTTTGATGATGCGGTGTATTGTGAGCCGATCATGTACGGCAAGACTAAAGCTTGGCGTTTGATTGTGGCGATTGCCGATGTTTCGCATTACGTTAAGCCTGGGCATCCTTTGGACGACGAAGGCCTACTGCGTGCCACTTCAGTCTATTTCCCAAGGCGCGTTATTCCCATGCTGCCTGAGAAGATCTCCAATGGCCTGTGCTCCTTAAACCCCGGTGTCGACCGTCTTTGTATGGTCTGTGACTCTGTAGTAGATAACAACGGCATTGTTTTGGCGTACCAGTTCTATCCAGCAGTCATGCATTCAGCTCAGCGCTTTACTTACGATACGGTTTGGGAAATCCTTTCCAATAGTAAAGGCCCTGAAGCAGCGCGCTTTGCGCAGTTCCGTCCTTTACTAACTAATCTCTACTCTTTATTCAAGATTCTTTTGTCTGCTCGTGAGAAGCGGGGTGCGATTGAGTTTGAAACTACTGAGACACAAATTATTAGTAATGAGCTTGGCAAGATCCTGCGGATTGAGCCACGCCTGCGTAATGATGCCCATCGCCTGATTGAAGAGTGCATGCTGACGGCCAACGTTTGCGCTGCAGACTTTATTGATAAGAATAAACATTTAAGTCTTTACCGTGTGCACGGTGAACCCTCTGAAGAAAAATTGGCCACCTTACGTCAAGTTTTAAGAACCTCAAGCCTGTCATTGGATGGGGGCGATAAGCCTAAGCCTCGAGATTATGCAAAGCTCATGCGTGAGGTTAAAGAGCGCCCGGATGCCAATATGCTGCAATCAGTTGTATTGCGTTCGATGCAGCAGGCAATGTATCAACCTGATAATGAAGGTCACTTCGGTTTAGCTTATCCAGCGTATTCTCATTTCACCAGCCCGATTCGGCGCTATCCCGATTTATTAACCCATCGCGTGATTAAATCGATTCTGCAGAAAAAGCCCTATGTACCGGTTCTGCCACCACTAGTACCTTTGAATCTGACTTTGCCACGTAAGGGTAAAGGCCGTGAAAATGCAGTCAATGCGAAAAAATCCCAAAGTGATGCTAAGGCTACTCCAGTAAAAGGGGCTCGCTTGCCAAAAGGCGCAAATGCCGCCTTACCAATCTGGGGCCAGTTAGGCGTGCATTGCTCTTCCAATGAGCGACGTGCTGATGAAGCATCTCGCGATGTCGAGGCGTGGCTCAAGTGTTACTACATGCGCGACCATCTTGGTCAGGAATATGCCGGAACAGTCACAGGCGTAGCGAATTTTGGCTTATTTATTCAGCTCGAGAATCTGTTTGTTGAAGGCATGGTTCACGTCACTGAATTGGGTGGAGATTATTTCCAGTATGACGAAGCTCGTCAAGAATTGCGTGGCGAGCGCACTGGTATTCGTTATCGTTTAGGCGATCGTTTACATGTGCTAGTTAGTCGCGTTGATCTCGATGCTCGCAAGATTGAATTTAGTCTGGTGAAATCAATGGGTGCTGAGCCCGGTGGTTCTGCTAATCGTAGGCAATTATTACTCGCTACCGATACCGGAAAACCGAATAAGAGGGCCGCCCCTAAGCGGAATAGGGCTGACAACAAAACCCCGCAAAAACCGGGTGGAGTGAATGTCAATGCCGCTAAATCTGCTGGCACATTGGGTGCCACCCAATCGAAGAGTAAGGCTAGTCGCAAAAATGGCAAATCCAACAAGCCAGGGCGTTCTGTTGGCAAGCCTGCTGGCACAAAGCCGCCAGTCCGTAGCACCAATGCTCGTCGAAAATAAAGATTAAGTAAACAATGAAACAAATATTAGTAGGCTTTCATGCGGTACAAGCACGTTTGCGCGTAGATCCAGATAGCCTGAAGTCTGTGTATTTTGATCCGAGTCGTCGTGATAGGCGGATGGGGGATTTCTTAAAGCAAGCTGAAGAGAGTTTGGGTGAACGCTTACATGCTGCCGATGCAGAGCGTCTGCATAAATTAGCCGGTCATGATCGCCATCAAGGTGTCGTTGCCTTAGCTGAAAAGATGACCATTGCGCGCAGCATTACTGAAGTGGTAGAGGATTTAGAGGGTACGCCAAAGAAGCCGCTGTTCCTGGTCTTAGATGGTGTAACAGATCCCCATAATTTTGGAGCCTGTTTGCGTGTCGCCGATGGCGCTGGTGTTGATGCGGTAGTGGTCCCTAAAGATCGCTCAGCCTCAATTAATGCCACCGTTAGTAAAGTCTCTAGTGGTGCATCTGAAGTGATTCCAGTGATTACCGTAACCAACCTCGTCCGCAGTATGAAAGAGATGCAAGAAGCGGGTGTGTGGCTCATTGGCACAGATGATGAAGCTGAAAAATCCATCTACGATTTAGATCTGACTGGCCCCATTGCCATTGTGATGGGCGCTGAGGGTGAGGGTATGCGCCGCCTGACGCGCGAGAACTGTGATGAGCTGGTGCGTATTCCAATGCAGGGTGCGGTAGAAAGTTTGAATGTTTCGGTTGCAAGTGGCGTATGCTTGTATGAGGCATTAAGACAGCGCCTAGCAAAAGCAACTAACAAAGCTGCCAAGTAAATTACTCGAAAGGCTTATATGCAATGCAATATTGGTCACACTGAACGTGTACTACGCATGACTGTTGGCGTCACCCTGATGGGTCTGGCAGCATTTGGTATCACTGGCCCATGGGCTTGGATTGGCATTATTCCTCTGGCAACGGGTATGCTCGGTAATTGCCCAGCTTATGGCTTACTCGGTATTAATACTGCTAAAAAATAAAATAAGCAGCAAATCAAAAATCTAGAAGCTTTACTTAGCGAGTAGCGCTTCTAGTTTTTCTGTATCCACACAGAAGTTCCGAATTCCTTCAGCGAGCTTTTCTGTTGCCATGGCGTCATTGTTTAACTGCAAGCGGAAACTAGACTCATCAAGCTTTAATGGGGTAATCGCTTCCCCTTGTGCATTCGCTGCATCGAGTTTTTTGCTCACTGCAGTAGTGCTGCCCTGAAGTTCGGCTAAGAGTTCTGGACTAATCGTTAATAGATCACATCCTGCCAACTCTAGGATCTGACTCGTGTTACGAAAGCTCGCCCCCATGATTTCTGTAGAGATGCCAAAGTGCTTGTAGTAAGCAAAAATGCGCTTTACCGAAGTCACACCGGGATCATTGGCGCCACCATGATTGACATCACTCCAATTTGCCCCAAGTTTTACCTTGTGCCAATCGGTAATTCGTCCCACAAACGGAGAAATTAGCTTGGCATTTGCAGCGCCACAGGCAGCCGCTTGCACTAAAGAAAAGAGCAAGGTCATATTGCAATGAATTCCATCAGCCTCTAATTCTCTAGCTGCTGCAATCCCTTCCCAAGTGCCAGCTAATTTAATTAAGATGCGTTGGCGATCAATGCCATGCGACTCATACAGGGCAATCAAATGCTTAGCCTTGGCTACGGTTGCTTTGCTATCAAAAGAGAGGCGGGCGTCTACTTCTGTAGAGACTCTGCCAGGAACGATTTTAAGAATCTCTAAACCAAACGCCACCAAGATGTAATCTACCAAGTCAGTAGGGCTCAGACCAGGATGGGCATTTTTAACCGACTGCACTAGGGCTTGATAGTTACTTTGTTGGGCCGCCTTCAGAATGAGGGATGGGTTGGTAGTGGCATCCTGCGGCCGGAACGCCTGCATGCGCTCGAAGTCACCTGTATCGGCAACTACCGTTGTAAGTTTTTTGAGTTGCTCTAGTTGGTTTGGGGCTGATGAGGTGCTATTCATGGCTAGATTGGTCTAAATAAGGGTCTGCAGTAGTGGGTTTCTAATGGATATCATATGATAGATGGATGAATTACTCCATTCCAGTTAAGGCATAAGGGCGTTCAGCAGGCATATGAACCAAGATCAATTGAAACAAATGGTAGGCGAGGCAGCGCGAGATGAAGTATTGAAGCTGCCTACCGGGCAAATATTAGGCGTTGGAACTGGCTCAACCGTCAATTACTTTATTGATGCACTAGCGGGGCACAAAGATCACTTTGCTGGAACAGTCTCGAGCTCGAATGCCACTACGGAGCGTTTACTGAAGCATGGATTTAAGGTGCTCGATCCGAATGACGTCGTCAGTCTTCCGGCCTATGTCGATGGTGCTGATGAAATCGATCCAGCAGGGCACATGATGAAGGGCGGTGGCGGGGCACTCACCCGTGAAAAGATTATTGCCTCTATGGCTAAGCAGTTCATCTGTATTTGTGATTCATCAAAGCAAGTCCCGGTTTTGGGTAATTTCGCGCTACCAGTGGAAATTATTCCGCTTGCAAAAGGAATAGTCACGAGAGAATTAGAGAAGTTGGGCGGTAAGGTAAGTCTACGCTTGGCAAAAACGACTCGCGCAGACCTGAACCAAACTCCAAGCGCAGCATTTGTGACTGATAACGGCGCTTGGATATTAGATGTAGCTGGTTTGCAGATTACAGACCCCATCACCATGGAAGCACAAATCGATCAAATTGCGGGTGTGATTACGGTTGGACTCTTTGCAAAAGAAAAAGCCAATATCTTGCTAGTGAGTAATGCCTCGGGCGTAGACAGAATCGTGCTCTAAGGATTAAAAAACCCGACGGGGTATGCCCATCGGGTTGTTTGCCATGGATTGCATGGCGCAGGCGCTCGGAAGGTATTTAGTTCCTTAGCCTATGAGCATATAGATATGCTCATTCCTAGTGGCTTTCGCCAATGTGGCGGAACACTATTTCTGTCGCACCACGATTACATCCTATGCTTTAATATTTTGGGTGTCAACAAAACAAATCAATGAATGCAAATATATTTTTGCTGTGATGCAATACCTTCTTTACTCTGCAGGCGGAACGTAGCCCTGCGCCGTATCGGCACCACCTTCAAAGAAATACTTTTCTACCTGCTTTAACAAGTACTGACGTGCACGGGGATCGGCCATATTGAGACGATTCTCATTAATCAACATCGTCTGCTGCTTTAACCAGGCAGCCCATGCCTCTTTGGATACTTGATTCCAAATCTTTTTACCAAGGTCACCGGGAAGTGGAGCGAAATCCATTCCTTCAGCTTCTTTATTCAGTTTGATGCATTGAACCATCCGTGCCATCTGTAATACCTTTCTTGTTTTTCTTATAGATCTCTTATAGATCTTTAGTTAATACCATGGACTTACGGTCCCAGTTATAAATTTCTTTTCTTTCTTCGGGCAAGTCATCCACCGTGGCCCGCTTAAAGCCGCGCTTCAAGAACCAGTGCTCTGTTCTGGTAGTCAGAACAAACAATTTTTTAATACCTTCTTGTTTGGCACGCATTTCTACCCGCTTGAGAAGACGTTCACCGTCACCCGAGCCTTGAACATCGGGATCAACCGCCAGACAGGCTAATTCACCAACGCCATTGGGGAAGGGGAAAAGAGCGGCGCAACCGAACAGTACACGGTCATGCTCAATCACGGAGAAGCGTTGAATATCACGCTCGATCACATCTTGGCCTCGGGAAGCCAAAATACCCTCATCTTCAAGAGGCATCGTGAGTTGCAAAATACCACCGACGTCATCCTGATTGGCTTCACGCAGGTTCTCAATATCGGATGAGGCAAGCATCATACCAATACCATCGTGGGTAAAGAGTTCTTCAAGTAAAGCGCCATCACGATTGCAGGGCAAGAAATGGACGCGGCTCACTCCAGAGCGAATTGCTCTGCCCGAGATATTGAGCAAGCTCTTCATACCAATATCCAGTGCGCTGTTCTCAACCATGTAGTCTTGCAATTGAGGTAAGGATAATTCTGTAATGAGATCACCTTCGAGGTCGTACAGACCTTCATAAGGACTCAAGAAAATTAACTTATCCGCTTTGAGCGCAGCAGCAGTAGAGGCGGCTACATCTTCATAGGCTAGATTAAACGCTTGACCTGTAGGGGAGAAACCTAAAGGCGAGAGTAAAACAATCTTGTTGCTATCTAAGGATTGACTAATAGAACCAGAGTCTACTTTGCGTACTAAACCAGTATGGATATAGTCAATCCCTTCCACAACGCCCACTGGCATTGCGGTGATGAAGTTTCCGGAGATCACTGAAATACGGGAACCTGCCATAGGTGTGTTTGGGAGACCACGACTAAACGCTGCCTCGATATCAAGACGCAATTCTCCGGCAGCCTCTTTGACGCACTCTAATGCGGCAGCATCGGTAATGCGGTAGTTATGGATGGAACTTTTACCAAACTTACTTTTAATCTTGCGCAACATCAGTTGCTCTTCAATCTGGGGACGAATGCCATGAACCAACACAATGCGCATGCCCATGGCATGCAACATGGCAATATCCTCAATCAGGTTCTCAAGGCCGATTTCTTGAACAAGTTCACCCGCAAAGGCAATGACAAAGGTCTTTTCGCGGAAGCTATGAATGTAGGGGGCGACGTCGCGCAACCAGCCTACGAAGGGGAAGTTGGAGGTAGTTTCATCGGCAATAGAAGCCGAGTTTGGTGCATTTGTTGGCATAGTGAGAAAATTATAGGGTGCAAGAGCCTATAAACCAACAAAAACCCAAAGCAATGCCAAAGCCTGTGCCTGCTTCCAACACCCCACGCAGGCTCGAAATCCGCTTTCCGGAAGAATTGCCGGTCTCTGGCCAGAGGCAAATAATCAAAGATGCCTTGCAGAGCCATCAGGTGGTCATAGTCTGCGGTGAGACTGGTTCAGGCAAGACTACCCAGCTACCCAAGATTTGTTTGGACCTAGGGCGTGGCACCATCAATGGCGGCAAGTTGATTGGCCATACTCAGCCGCGTCGTATTGCAGCGACCGCTACAGCCAAAAGAATTGCGCAAGAGCTTGGCTCGCCAGTTGGGCAAGACGTTGGCTATCAAGTGCGCTTTGCTGACAAGACAAGCCAGACCGCCTCAATCAAGCTCATGACCGACGGTATCTTATTGGCAGAGACCCAGCGCGACCCCCAGCTCAAAGCCTATGACACCCTCATCATTGATGAAGCGCACGAACGCAGTTTAAATATCGACTTTCTTTTGGGATATCTGCGGCAGCTGCTCCCAAAGAGACCCGACCTCAAACTCATCATTACCTCAGCAACGATTGATGCCCAGCGTTTTGCTGAACACTTTGCCATCAACGGCAAGATGGCACCGGTGATTGAGGTCAGTGGTCGATTATTTCCAGTGGAGCAGCGCTATTCACCACTAGAGCCTGATGTCAAGCCCGATGGAAAAAAAGAATCGAAGGCTGCAAAAGAAATTTCAGATGCAGTTACAGAAGAAATTGCCAACCTTTGGCGAGAGGGTACTGCAGGCGCGGGTGATGTCTTAGTCTTTTTACCAGGTGAGCGCGAGATTCGTGATTGCGCTGAAGCGCTACGCAAGGATCACGTCTTGCAGCAGCGTTTTCATCCAGAGATTCTGAGTCTCTTTGCTCGTCAGTCAGTAGCTGAGCAAGAACGGGTATTTAATCCCGGCAATGGGCGCCGCATTATTTTGACAACCAACGTTGCTGAAACTTCTTTAACTGTACCCAATATTCGGTATGTGATTGATAGTGGCTTGGCTAGAGTCAAGCGCTACTCTTATCGCAACAAGGTTGAGCAACTTCAAATTGAGCCGATTTCTCAAGCGGCAGCCAATCAAAGAGCAGGGCGCTGTGGCCGTGTCTCAGACGGTATCTGTATTCGTTTGTACAGCGAACTCGATTACCAAGGTCGCCCCAAATTTACCGATCCTGAAATATTGCGTAGCTCATTAGCAGCAGTCTTGTTGCGCATGAGCTCACTGCGCTTGCCAAAAATTCAGTATTTCCCATTCATTGATAAGCCGCTTGGTAGAGCCATTGCAGACGGTGTCCAACTCTTAGATGAATTAGGCGCTATCGAGTTGGATGACTCAGAAGCTGGCGATGACAAAGATATCAATAACAGCTTTAAGCTCACAGCCATTGGCAGGCAACTAGCAGACTTGCCATTGGATCCGCGCATCGGTCGTATGTTACTAGCGGCTAAAGAACAAAACGCTTTAAAAGAAGTTGCCATCATCGCATCCGCTTTAGCCACTCAGGATCCCCGCGATAGACCGATGGATCAAGCAGCGGCAGCAGATCAAGCCCATCTTCAATTTGCCGACGAACGTTCTGAGTTTCTGAGTTTTGTAAAACTGTGGAATTGGTATCAAGATGCTTTACAACATAAACACAGTAATCGCCAGCTGGAGAATTTATGTAAAAGTAAATTCTTATCCCCGCGTCGCCTACGTGAATGGCGCGATGTGCATGGACAGTTGCACACCATGCTCGGCGAGAAGGGCTGGAAAGAAAATGGAATTCCTGCCACTTACGAGCAAGTACACCTCTCTTTATTAACAGGACTGCTTGGCTATGTCGCCAAAAAAGAAGAAGATGAAAAATCCCAGGACCGCAACAGCAAGACTGGTGGTTATGTAGGTGCTAGAGGTATTCGTCCATTTATTTGGCCAGGTTCAACGATTGGTAAAAAAGCGGGTGCCTGGATCGTAGCGGGTGAACTGCAAGAGACCAATCGCATGTATGCCCGCACGATTGCCAAGATTGAGCCGCAATGGGTTGAGCAAGTGGCAGCCCATCGGCTCATCAAGTCATTAAGTGAGCCGTTTTGGGACAACCGCCAAGGTGAAGTGATGGCTTTTGAGCGCGGTACCTTATATGGTTTGCCGATCTATCATGGTCGACGTGTGCGCTATGAGCCGCACAATCCGGATGAAACCCGCGAGTTATTTATCAGTCAAGCCTTAGTCCAAGAAGAATTGTTCGGGCGCATGGATACCTCAGCACTGCAGCGAGAGACAGAAGCTGACGCCAAGAAAAAATACTCTGGGCTATTTAACTTCTTTTGGCATAACCGGCGCCTGATTAAAGAAATTGAAGCGCTGGAGCATCGCTCTCGCCGTCCAGATGTCTTGGTAGACGATGATCTGCTCTTTGCGTTCTATGAGTCACGCATTCCGAAGGAGGTCCGCAGTCGGGAGGAGCTGAAGTCTTGGCTTAAGAAGGAAGCTGATCTAGATAATCAACTGCGACTCGAAAAAGCCGATTTAATGCGCCATGAAGCTGCTGGCATCACCGTGGATCGCTATCCAAAGAATATGATGGTGGGTGGCGCAGACCTTAGCTTGACCTATCACTTCGAACCCGGAAGCCCAAAGGATGGAGTGACCTTAGTGGTGCCGCTGACGCAACTCAATCAAGTAGATGGACGTCGTTGCGAATGGCTAGTACCAGGGATGTGTGAAGAAAAAGCACTTCTCCTCTTGAAATCACTCCCACAAAAACTCAGACGGCATTGTGTACCACTACCGGATTACGCTAAGTCATTCCTGGAGCGCAAGCTAGAGGAAAAACAATTTGGAGTGGGGGATTTCTTAGATAGTCTGATTGGAGATATTCGCAAAGAGCGTGGTTTAGAAATTAAACGTACTGACTTTAGACCTGAATCATTACCTTTGCACTCCTCCATGAACTTTCGCTTGATTGATGAACATGGCCGCCAGCTAGAAGTAGAGCGCAACTTAGCACGCTTACGTGCGGAATATGGGGAAACTGCGCGCAGTGCTTTTCAGGCGATTGCCCAAGAAACGGCGCAGGCAGAACTCGGGGTTGATCCCGCACCTCGGCTTGATGGAGCTAAACCCCTTGCTGATAAAGTCCAACAGCTTGAGCAGGGTGGTTACCGTAGCTGGGAGTTTGGTGAGCTACCAGAGACATTAGAAATTCAAAAAGGCAATAAAACCTTATTTGGATATCCTGCCTTGGTTGATCGTGGAGGCTACTGTGACTTAGAAGTCTTTGATGATCTATTAGAGGCTCGCAAGCAACATCAATTCGGATTACGTCGCTTATTCGCCTTAAGTAATAAAGATACTTTGAAAGCATTGCAAAAACAGTTGCCGGGTATTCGGGAACTGGGCTTGTTGTTTATTAATGTGGGGTCAGTAGATGGTCTGATAGAACAGATTCTCCATGTGGCACTAGAGCGTGCTTTTATGATCGATCCGCTACCAAACAACACAGAGCAATTTGCTGAACGCGTACAGGCAGGTAAAGCACGCTTAGCTTTAATTGCTCAAGAAATTGCACGGCATGCATTAAATGCACTACAAGCGCATGCGGATTTACAGAAAAAAATTGCTCAAGCAAAAGCAGCATCGCCAAGTGCTTATGTGGATATTCAAACCCAAATGCAAGCCTTGATCTTTCCTCAGTTCGTTGCGGAGATTCCCTATGCGCAATTAGTGCATCTGCCACGTTACTTAAAAGCGATTGCAATGCGAATTGATAAGTTGCGGACGAACCCGAGTCGTGATGCGCAATGTCAAAAAGATTGGGAATCCGTGGCGCGACCTTGGCAAAAGCGCTTGCAGGGTAATAAGGGTTCAGCCTCTTATGCCATGACAGAAGACCCGGCTTTACAAGATTTCCGTTGGCAGTTAGAGGAGCTAAGGGTAGCTTTATATGCCCAGGAACTGAAAACCCCAAGCCCAATGTCTTTAAAACGATTAGAAAAAGTTTTGGCTAGCTTGCGCTAAGTCAAATCCACTGTGCTATTGAGGATATTAGAGGGTAATAAAAGCCTATTGATTGCTTACAATAGCGGGATGCATATATTTATTCAGATTAGAAGATTTCGCACTATTGCGGCATCCTCTTGGTTTGCCTTACTTTCAGTAAGTCACTTTGTGCTTGCACAAACGAACCCTGCCACTATCCAGGCCCCTGCAGCAAATCAGCCAAAGCTGGCGATTATTCTCAATTCAGGCGAAGCTTCCGTGAGCTTGATTGACATGCCGACACGGCAAGTAATCAAGACAGTTCCAGTGGGTAAAGAACCCCATCACTTGATGATGACCCCCGATCAAAAAACCTTACTGATTGCGAATGCAGCAGGTAATGATGTGGTGTTGATGAATCCTAGTACTGGCGAGTTAACTGGAAAAATTCCGAACATCATCGACCCTTACCAAATTGGGTATTCACCAAACCATAAATGGTTTATTGCAAATGGCAATCGTTTGGACCGGGTAGATATTTATGCGGCGGATGGCGCCAATCTCAAATTAGCCAAGACAGTGAAGCTGGCGAAAACTCCGAGTCATATCGCTTTTACTGCAGATAGCAAAATTGCCTTTATTACTTTACAAGATTCAAGCGAACTTGTAGCCATTGATTTAGAAACACAAAGCGTACTTTGGGTAATGCCGACTGGCAAAGTCCCTGCTGGTTTGTGGATGACACCGGGAGATCAGTACTTATTGGTGGGTATCACTGGCGATGACTACGTGCAAGTGATCGATTGGAAGACACGCAAAGAAGTGAAACGTATTCCCACAGGCAAGGGTGCACACAACTTCCGACCGCTGGGTGATAAGAAGCATCTCTTTGTTAGTAACCGGATTGCATCCTCTATCAGTTTAATTAATATGCAAACGCTGGAAAAAGAGGGTGAAATCACCGGCTTGCCAGCAGGTCCAGATGATATGGAGATCACCCCTGACGGTAAAACGCTGTGGGTTACTTTTCGATTCTCTAAAAAAGTAGGCGTGATTGACATCCCTTCCATGAAGCTGATGACAGTCATCCCAGTGGGTAAATCACCCCATGGCGTATTCTTTTATCCTCGAGCCGCTTGGGAATAACTATTCACCATGAAGTACAAGCAACTCATCTTTTTAACAGCCGTGCTACTACTTGGTTGTTTTGCTGTTAGCACGCGCGCACAATCAAGCTGTCATAAAACGGTTTACTTGAGCTTTGACACTGGCAATATGGCTATGGCGAGCAAGGTCGCTGAGATTCTGAAGCGTCAAGATGTAAAAGCGACCTTCTTCTTATCGAATGAAAAAACGTATCGCGGTGATTTTGCTTTAGACGATTCTTGGAAGGCCTATTGGCAAGAGCGGGCTAAAGAAGGACACCATTTTGGCAGTCATACCTATGATCACATTTATTTTGTCAAAGATGGACCTAAAGGCGAAGTCTTTGAGAAACCTCAGTTTGGTCCTAAAGCGGGTATGACCCTGCTCTATAACGAAGCAGCGATGTGCAAAGAAATACGCAAGGTAGATCAGCGCTTTCAGGAGTTGACCAATCAGCCATTAGAGAGAATCTGGCGTGCTCCTGGTGGCAAAACTTCACCGGCCCTGATCCGTATGGGGGATATGTGCGGATATGAATATATTGGCTGGGCAGCAGCGGGCTTTTTGGGTGATGAGCTAAATTCAGACAGGCATCCCAATCACGTACTGTTGGATAAAGCGAGTCGGGATATCCAAGATGGCGATATCACCATGGCTCACTTGGGTATTTGGTCCAGAAAGGATCCTTGGGCACCTGCCGTCTTAGAGCCATTGATTGTCAATCTAAAAAATCGGGGGTTTTGCTTTGGTTTATTGCCTAAAGCACCCATCAATGTACCCATGCCACCCAAAAATTCCCTACTTCAGTCAAAATAAAGCATGGATTTCAGTTCTATCACCTCAACCCTCTCGAGTGCTTACGGTAGCGTTCAGGAATTCATTTTTGCCAATTTGCTAGGTCCTCTCCTCTATCAATTCGATTTGATGTCTTGGGCAGAAGACGTATTCGATGGTATTGATTGGTTTTTATTTGGCTGCATTCAGATTCTCTTGATTGTTGTCGTACTGAGAACTTGGGAGCGCCTCACTCCAGCAGAAACGCAAGAGCGCTTTGCAAAAGTCAGTAGGGCAGATCTTTTTTATACCCTGTTTCATCGCCTAGGTATTTTTCATGGATTGATATTTATTGCACTATCTGGATTCTTTTTTGAAGTCGATTCCATCTTGCATGATTTTCGTTTCGATCGTTTCAACGTTGAATCATGGTGGCCTGGTGTTACCTCAATTCCAGTTGTGAGTTTCCTGATTTACTTGGTTCTACTGGACTTTGTAGACTATCTCTACCATCGTGCCTCCCATACTGTTCATTGGTGGTGGCAATTACATGCTCTGCACCACAGCCAGACAGTGATGACTGCTTGGTCAGATAATCGCAATCATCTTTTGGATGACACCATGCGCGCTATGGTGATGGCCTTCTTTGCCTTGCTCTTCGGAGTATCTCCAGGTCAGTTTGTGATGCTGATTGCATTGAGTCAGTTTATTCAGAGCTGGCAACATGCCAATATCAAAGTCCATTTAGGCAGTGCAAAGTATTTCCTGATTTCTCCGCTCTATCACCGTTTGCACCATGCGGTGGGTTATGGCCATGAGGCCATCGGCAAGCCGGGCGTTCTCGGGGGTTGTAATTTTGGAATTTTGTTTCCCTGGTGGGATATGGTGTTTAGAACAGCTATCTTTCCTAAAGAGGTCTATCCTACGGGGGTGAGAAACTTCACTGCTTCGCAGAATATTCTCACTCAGCAATGGCAGGGTCTTGTCAATGCAGCCAAAGAGTTCATGCCAAAGTAAACATACGTTAGCGTATGCCTAGCAGAGTGTGAAAGAGGAGTTTTATGGTCGGATTGCAGCAGGTAATTAAATCTTTTGGTTTGGCATTGGTAGGAACAATGCATCCAAGAATGTTGTGGCTGAGCTTACGACCATTTTTGATTGTGTCTATTTTATGGGGCTGCCTGATCTGGCTCACCTGGACTCCTGCATTAGCTATGCTGAGCGAGTTTCTCACTAACTCCGTATTTACCAACTGGATACAAGAGGGTCTGATTTGGGCCGGCTTTGAGAACGCCAGAGCGTGGATTGCGCCATTATTTTTTGTCATGCTCATCATTCCCCTCATCACGATTAGCTTGCTCGTATTGATTGCCTTTTCTACTGTGCCTGCCATTGTCAACATAGTCATCAGACAAACGCCTTACCAAGATCTGGAATGCAAGCGGGGCGGCGGTTTATTGGGAAGCTTGATTTATACCTTATGGTCTGCCTTGATTTGTCTGGCATTAGTCATGCTGACATTGCCAGTATGGTGGATTCCTCCACTGGTAGCGGTATTGCCGCCATTGCTTTGGGGATGGTTGACCATGCGCCTGATGTCTTACGATGTGCTTGCTAAGCATGCCAGCGTTGATGAGCGCACGCAGCTCTTAGAAAAATATCGATGGCCTTTGCTATGGATGGGCATCATCTCCGGAATGCTCGGTGCAGTGCCTACTTTCTTTTGGGCTACCTCTGCATTGGCTTTGGTCTTGTTCCCAATAGTGAGCTTTGTAGCACTATGGATTTATTCTTTAATCTTTGTCTTCGCAGCGCTGTGGTTTAGTCACTTCTTATTGGATGCTTTAAAAGATTTAAGGCAAGAAGAGTTAGATAAAGCCTTAACGGTGCATTCTCGTGTAGTTGATATGGAACTTCCTTACCATGGTTGATGCAATAAAAAAAGTTGAAATAGATGTGCCCGCTGTAGCAGAGCCAAGTGAGGCGCAACGCCGCTTTGGTTTGATCGTGATTGGTGATGAGATCTTGTCTGGTCGTCGTCAAGATAAGCATATGGCTACATTGATTGAGCTTCTCAATGAGCGGGGCTTGAGCCTGGCATGGGTCAAGTACGTAGCAGATGATCCTGAGCAGATTACTGCAACCCTGAAAGCCAGTTTTGCTAGAGGAGATGTTGTCTTTAGTACCGGCGGTATTGGTGCAACCCCAGATGATCACACGCGTCAATGCGCCGCATTAGCACTCGGAACTAAAACCGAATTACATCCCACCGCTCAAGAACTCATTGCAGGGCGCATTCAGTCGATGGCAGAAGGTGATCCGATTAAGGCAGATTTAAGTACCCCAGAGAATCAACAGCGCTTCAAGATGGGTGAGTTTCCGCTGGGTAGTGAAATCATCCCTAATCCCTATAACCAAATTCCGGGCTTTCGGATTCAAGAACATCACTTTGTGCCTGGATTTCCGGTGATGGCTGCGCCCATGATGGCATGGTGTCTTGATAACCATTACAAAGATCTATTTCATCAAGAGAACCGGGCAGAGCAGAGTTTTATTGTGCCAAAAGGAATTGAATCTACCTTGACCCCTTTAATGGAGCGCATAGAGGCAAACTTTCCTGGTGTGAAGGTCTTTAGTCTGCCATCTGTTGGGGATGCGAGTAAGGGAGGGGTCTACGCTCAGCGCCACATCGAACTGGGCATCAAAGGGAATGCCAATCTACTGGAGAGTGCTTGGATTGCCCTCAGAACAGGTACCCAAGCGCTAGGTTATGAAATTCACGATATCAGCTAAATATTTACAAGTACAATTTGCACCAAATAAGTGCAAATAGGGGCTTTTGGGGCCAGTCCCGAGAGAAACGAGCACTTAATTAGTGCAATAATAATGCTTCCCATTTGTTTGCTTCAGTAAATTACATACATCCAATAGGCATGTTTGCTGCCTGGAATGAACAAGGGTGTATGCCTTGAGTTTGAATTCCGAATTTAGTTAATAGAGGAGATTTGCATGACGAAGACCGTCGCTGATGTGATGAAGTTGGTTAAAGAGAAAGAATGTACTTTCGTTGATTTTCGCTTTGTGGACACAAAGGGTAAAGAACAACACACGACAGTTCCCATTTCTGCTTTTGACGAAGACAAATTTGAGAGTGGTCATGCCTTTGATGGTTCCTCGATCGCTGGCTGGAAGGGTATTGAGGCATCTGATATGTTGCTCAAACCAGATCCAACGGCTGCTTACATCGACCCATTCTATGAAGAGCCAACCTTAGTATTAACCTGCGATGTAATCGAGCCTGCTGACGGAAAAGGTTACGACCGTGACCCACGCTCTATTGCAAAACGCGCTGAAGCCTATTTGAAGAGTACTGGCTTAGGTGATGCTGCTTACTTTGGCCCAGAGCCAGAGTTCTTTATTTTTGATGGCGTGCGTTGGGGTGCCGATATGCAGGGCTGCTTCGTGAAGATTGATTCCGAAGAAGCGCCATGGTCATCTGGCGCTGAGATCGAAGGTGGTAATACTGGCCACCGTCCAGGTAAAAAAGGTGGTTATTTCCCAGTTTCTCCAGTAGATTCATTCCACGACATGCGCTCTGAAATGTGTTTGATTCTTGAGTCATTAGGCATTCCAGTAGAAGTGCACCACCATGAAGTGGCTGGTCAAGGCCAAAATGAATTGGGAACCAAGTTCAGTACATTAGTGCAACGCGCTGACTGGACTATCTGGCAGAAATATGTTGTTCATAACGTTGCCCATGCTTATGGCAAGACAGCTACCTTTATGCCTAAGCCAGTAGTTGGCGACAACGGTTCTGGTATGCACGTTCACCAATCCGTTTGGAAGAATGGCGAGAACTTGTTTGCTGGTAATGGTTATGCTGGTTTGTCAGAGTTCGCTCTGTTCTATATCGGCGGTATTATCAAACACGCCAAAGCATTGAATGCGATTACTAATCCAGGCACCAACTCCTACAAGCGTTTAGTGCCAGGTTTTGAGGCTCCAGTGAAATTGGCTTACTCAGCACGTAACCGTTCTGCTTCTATTCGTATTCCACACGTTCCCAATCCGAAGGGTCGTCGTATCGAAACCCGTTTCCCAGATCCTTTGGCTAATCCTTACTTGGCATTCTCTGCTTTGTTGATGGCTGGTTTGGATGGCGTGCAAAACAAGATTCATCCAGGCGAAGCGGCTGACAAGAACTTGTATGACTTGCCACCAGAAGAAGACGCCAAGATCCCAACGGTTTGCGCCAGCTTAGAAGAAGCTTTGGATGCATTGAAGAAAGATCACGAGTTCTTGACTCGCGGTGGAGTATTTACTGAGTCCATGTTGGATGCCTATATCAATTTGAAGATGGAAGATGTCACACGTTTCCGTATGACAACCCATCCAATCGAATTTGATATGTACTACTCCCTATAAGCGAAGGAGAAGACTTGAGCGCAGGTCTGTTGCGCAATTCGTTCAAGGGAGCAGCTTCGGCTGCTCCTTTTTTTCCGACATTGCTTGATCAGATGCCAAATGCCATTGTGGTATTTGAGGCAGAGAGCCAACAATTGGTGTATGCGAACCCGGCCGCTGAGTCAGCGCTGGATCTCTCGCGTAAATCTCTTGAGGGCCAAACTGTGCAGGATTTGTTTGGCGAGACAGGCGCATTGCAGGACATGATTACTGAGGTAAAACTCGGGCATGTTTCAGCACAGCGTCAAGAAATGGTTTTATATGCATTGCCTAGCAGGATTCATCAAGATTCCATTCCGGCACATGTTGTCATTGCTGCGCTTGAGGATCCAGACCTCATCATGATGGAGTGGTTCCCAATCGATCAACAGCTGCGCAGCGAACGTGATGAACGTGTAACACAGCAAGTGGAAGCAAATAAGCAATTAATGCGCAATTTGGCGCACGAGATTAAAAACCCCCTCGGTGGAATCCGTGGCGCAGCGCAGTTATTAGAATTTGAGTTGCCTGAAAAAGGCCTGCGTGAATACACCCAAGTCATCATCAAAGAATCGGATCGCCTTCAAACTCTGGTAGATCGATTATTGGCACCACACCGTAAGGCGCATGTGATTGAGGCTTTTAGCATGCATGAAGCTCTCGAGCGTGTGCGCAGCTTAGTCCTTGCCGAATTTCCTAAGGGCTTAAAAATTATTCGGAACTATGACACTAGCCTGCCTGATGTGATGGGTGATCGTGAGCAATTGATTCAAGCAGTTTTAAATATTGTGCATAACGCTGCGCAAGCGCTTGCTGAAGAAATTCAAGCTGGTGTTGCGCAAATTGAATTAAACACTCGAGTGGCAAGGTCAGTCACCATTGCAAAACAGCGTTATAAGCTGGCAATGGATTTGCATATTATTGATAACGGCCCTGGCATTCCAGAAGACATTATTGAACGTATCTTCTTCCCTCTAGTGACTGGTAGAGAGGGGGGTAGTGGTTTAGGCCTTACTTTGGCACAAACCTTTGTGCAGCAACATCAAGGCTTTATTGCGTGCAATAGTCGCCCTGGATGCACCGATTTTCATATTCAAATTCCATACCGTAGGCAGGAGAAAGCATCATGAAACCAATTTGGATCGTCGATGATGATCAATCTATTCGTTGGGTCTTAGAGAAAGCCTTGGCGCGTGAAAATATTCCGCACAAGAGCTTCTCAAATCCAAATGATGTCCTCAATGCATTAGAGAAAGAGTCGCCTCAGGTTCTGATCTCCGATATTCGCATGCCGCGCGGTAATGGTTTGGATTTATTGCAACATGTAAAGGCCAGCCATCCGCATTTGCCTGTCATCATCATGACCGCTTATTCAGATTTAGATTCGGCAGTGTCATCATTTCAGGGCGGCGCATTTGAATACCTGACCAAACCCTTCGATATCGAAAAAGCCGTTGAGTTAATCCGTCGCGCGGTAGAGCAGGGCATTCGTAATGAATCTACTACCAAAGACCCGGCTGGATGGAGGCAAGAATCGACTGAGATTATTGGTCAGGCTCCAGCAATGCAAGAAATCTTTCGTGCGATAGGTCGTTTAGCCCAATCCCATGCGACTGTGTTGATCAATGGCGAGTCTGGAACTGGTAAAGAGTTAGTTGCCCATGCGCTGCATAAACATAGCCCAAGAGCCAAGGGTCCATTTGTATCACTGAGCACCTCAGCAGTTCCTAAAGACTTACTCGAATCTGAATTGTTTGGTCATGAGCGCGGTGCATTTCCGGGTGCGCAGACTTTACGTCGCGGTCGCTTTGAGCAGGCTGATGGCGGTACATTATTTTTAGGTGAAATCGGTGAACTACCATTTGATTTGCAAACACGTCTCTTGCGTGTATTAACAGATGGTCATTTTTATCGCTTAGGCGGGCAAGACCCAATCAAAGCGAATGTTCGTATTATCGCTTCTACACATCAGAATCTTGATAGCAGAGTTGCCGCGGGATTATTCCGTGAAGACTTATTGCACCGTTTGAATGTCATCCGTCTGCGTATGCCTTCATTACGCGAGCGTAGTGAAGATATTCCGATGTTGGCAAGACACTTCATGCTGAATTGCGCTAAATCTTTAGGCGTCGAACCTAAAAAGCTCTCTGACGAAGTGCTTAAGGAAATCGCAGCGATGCCATTCCCAGGTAATGTTCGTCAATTAGAGAACTTATGCCATTGGCTTACTGTGATGACACCGGCTAACGTGATCGGCATTAGTGATTTACCTGCAGACATCCTTGCTGAAGCAAGTGATCAGCCACCCATTTTGCAAGGTGAGTCATCTCCAAGTAATTTAACTACGGCAAAAACTTCAGCTGGCGACTGGGAGAGTGGTCTTGGACGTTTAGCAGTGAAGATGCTGCAGGATGGCGATACTGAGGTTTATGACGCACTCTGTGCCCGTTTTGAGAAGGCCGTATTAATGGCTGCCTTAGAGGTAACGCGTGGTCGCCGAGTAGAAGCAGCGCAACGCCTTGGTATCGGCCGTAATACCATTACCCGTAAGTTGCAAGAACTCGGCATCGATGACTGATTCAATCCGCATCGCCGCATGGAATGTCAATTCCTTAAAGGTGCGCCTGCCACATGTACTTCGTTGGCTGCAAGATCAAGAAAAAACTCAGCAGCCGATTGATGCCTTGTGCCTGCAAGAGCTCAAGCTTACGGATGATAAGTATCCCCATGCAGAACTTGAAGCTGCGGGCTACCTCAGCATCGCTGCAGGGCAAAAGACCTATAACGGCGTCGCCATCATCGTGCGTAAGGCGGCTTTAGCCTCGATTGCTTCAGATGCAAGCACTACTTTTTTAAAGCCCACCAGAAATATCCCTGGAAACGAAGATGAGCAGCAGCGCATCTTGGCTGCGACTATTCCCTTTGCGGGCATTCCACCCATCAGACTGATCTCGGCTTACTTCCCCAATGGGCAATCACCTGACAGCGACAAGTTCGCATACAAACTAGACTGGTTAAGCAAATTACAAGACTGGTTAACAGAAGAGCTGCAACAAAACCAGCGCTTGGCGCTACTAGGGGATTTCAATATCGCACCAGATGATGCAGATGTTCATGACCCTAAAGCATGGGAAGGGCAGAACTTGGTATCCCCTCCAGAAAGAAACGCCTTCCAAGAATTAATCAAGCTCGGGTTCTCAGATTCCTTCAGAATGTTTGAACAAGCCCCCAAAACCTTTAGTTGGTGGGACTATCGCATGATGGGCTTTAGAAGAAATGCCGGCATGCGTATTGATCACATCCTTCTCAGCGCGGCACTGCAAGAGCAATGCAGCGCTAGCCTAGTAGATAAGGCACCCAGAAGCTGGGAGCAGCCCTCTGACCATGCTCCAGTGATCGCCACAATCAAAAAAGCCTAAGTCATTCAGGCTTTCCTAAAGGACTATTGGACAGTGTTGGCCATTCATAAGAGACCCTAGAATAATTATGGGGATTTGGCATGACTGTCGACTTACCTCATTAATCTAATTGTGATAGTCTGAATCTAGAACTAAACCCATAGGAGATGCAAATGATCAAAAGGAATACTTTAATTAAAACTACCATTGGATTTTGCATTGGCATTACTTCATTGGCTGTTAGTGCCCAATCAATGAAGGTAACCCTTACTGGAGCCCAAGAGGTTCCGCCAGTGATGACCTCTGCATCCGGAGTGGGTTCCATCATGGTTACTCCAGATGGATCAGTATCAGGAACGATTACTACAACTGGTGTTGACGGAACGATGGCCCATATTCATGAAGCGCCGATGGGCCAAAATGGTCCCGTAATCGTGCCATTTGCTAAGACTGCAGACAATGTTTGGTCAGCTCCAGCAGGCGCCAAATTAACGGATGCCCAACTCCAAAGTTTGAAGAGTGGCAATCTGTATCTCAATGTTCACAGTGCCACCAATAAACCGGGCGAAATTAGAGCGCAGTTGAAGCCTTAAGAATGAGAGATCCTCGGCCCTAGGGCGCTTAGAAGCATTAAAACCACCTACGGGTGGTTTTTTCCTTAATGGGGTCTAGAATGGCGGATGTTGTATTTCCTCTTAAGACTCTTTAGCGCTCTCCCCCTAGCTGTCCTTCAGACTATTGGCGCTGCTGTAGGGATTTTGATTTACTTGTGTTCTGCGCGGTATCGCGCGCGCTTAGATAAAAACTATCAGAGCGCCGCAATGTATTCTGGATTTGAATTAACTCCGTGGCGGGTTGCCGCTGAATCTGGAATTATGATTGCAGATACTTTATGGATCTGGAGACATCCACAGTCTGCTATCAACAAAGCCACCATAGAAAACCTGGATCAAATCATTGAACTATCCAAAAATGGAAAAGGCTTAATTATTCTGGCCTCCCATTTTGGTGGATTTGAAATAGTGCCTCGTATTTTTGCCGAGCATATGAAGGCAACGGTAATGTATAGGCCAGCCAAAAAGAACTGGGTCAATACGCTAATGTTGAAGTCTCGGAAGCATTCACAGATGGTATTTGTGGAGGCGAATCTTGGCGGGGTCCGTCAAATTAAGCGAGCTCTGCTTCAAGGTGAGGTCATTGGTATTCTGGCCGATCAGGTGCCTAGCGTTGGAGATGGAATTTGGGCTAAATTTTTCAACCAGTATGCTTATACCACTTCATTTCCGATTAAATTGGCTCGTCAAGCAAATGTAGCAACGCTGTTTGTTGGAGCAGAAAGATTGGGATTGGGTAAAGGCTGGGTAATTAAAAGTCGTCTCTTGCCAGAAGTATTTCCAGATTGCTTGGTTGATGCCTGCACAGAAATGAATCATTATTTTGAGGAAATGATCGTGTCCAAGCCGCACCAATATATGTGGTCTTATAACCGCTACAAGCGACCTATTGGAGCAGAAATGGTTCCCATAGAGTAAGCCATGTGCCTTGGTCGATACCGCCTAGGGCCACTAAATGCTAATAATGCCCTGCTTTTGTAGGGCATTTTTTGTAGAGGTGCAAGATCATTCGCTGTAGATTACGATAGGGCGAATACCCTACAAAATACACAAATAATCATGACTTTTCTAAGCCGAATCATTTCAACGAGCCTTTTTTTACTGTGCACCTTTTGCCTCTCTCAGCAAGCATTGGCTGCCTTAGCGGCGGATTTACAAGATGGCCAGCACGTCCTCCTGATGAGGCATGCCGATGCGCCTGGTTATGGTGATCCTTCTGGATATGTGATTGCTCAATGTGCCACTCAACGAAACCTAGGCGAATATGGCAAAAAGCAATCAAAAGCGATTGGAGCGTGGTTATCCAGTCAAGAGATTCAGGTTGCTACGGTATTCAGTAGTCCTTGGTGTAGATGCTTAGAGACGGCAAATCTTTTGAATAAAGGTCCGGTAAAAATTGACCCAGCAATAGGATCTTTTTTTGATGATATGTCTTTAGAAAAAAAGCAAACCAAGCAGTTGGAAGTACTGATTAAAAATGAATTAGGAAAGCAATCTAGGGTACCCATTATTCTTGTGACACATCATGTCAATATTCAGGCTTACACTGGTAAAGTCGTTGGTGTAGGCGACATGGTGTTAGTGAAAGTGAATAAAAATGGGGAATATGTTTCTCATGTAATGTACCCAAGCCCTTAACCATCAAGCACGCAGAGATTCTATCTAGGAGAAATGATGAAATACTTGTCTTTTAGCTTTTTATTGTTTTTATTTTTCATCGGAGTCTCTCAGGCAGCAGATACCGCCCCTGCAAAGCAAGATCCTGTTTGGCTAAGCGAAGCAAGGGCAAGTATCAAGGCAGAAAAATATAATCAGGCTATTCAGCAATTACAGACTGCCAACGATATAAGTTCAGCCGACTGGAATAATTTGATGGGCTTTAGTCTGCGCAAGAAACAGCCGCCTGACTTGATCGGGGCAGAAAAATACTATCAAGCAGCATTAAAAATTGACCCAAAGCATCGTGGGGCTCTTGAGTATTATGGAATGTTGAAGTTAACTAATAATGACTTGGCGGGGGCAGAGGCCTTATTGGCCAGGCTAGATAAGGCCTGTACTTTTGGCTGCGAGGAGTATTCAGATTTAAAAGAGGCCATCCAAAAATATAAGTCTAAAAAATAGGAGTTTGATAATCTGACTACCTGATCGAGTTCAAGCTCGATCATCCCGCTTTTTAGAAAAGCATTGCCAGAAAAACGCAGTTCAAGTATTGTGGTTTTAGAATCCTAACTTATTGAAAAGTGAAATGATGATGAAATCCATCAAGCAGTTATTTGTAATAAGCCTAGCTATCCTAGCCACCAATGCATTAGCGCTTACCCATCTCGATGGCAAGGTGCCTTATGAAGATATCGATGCGACGCCGATCACAATTGTTGGGGCACCTAAAACAACCCTTGGACAAGACTTTAATTATCCAGTAGGGCAACCCCTCATTAAGGCCTTTATTATTGATATTCCTGTAGGCAAACAAACTGATCTTCATAAGCATTTGATACCACTGTATGTTTATGTAATATCTGGTGATTTAGAGGTTGATTACGGCAGCAAGGGTAAAAAAATCTATAAACCGGGCACATCGTATGTAGAAGCAATTGATTGGTGTCATATCGGCAAGGTGGCAGGAAAAACACCTGTAAAAGTGATCGGCGTTTACTTAGGAGAGACAACTCCCGATCAAATTAAACCCACAAGTTGCACTGCGCCAAATTAAAATCGAGATGACAGCTTAGTGCTGTTCTGATTTCGTAAAATGGTATTTCACCTGAACGAGGAAGGTAGCTAATAAGCCAATCATCAGCGCAATATTTCCCGAGGGGTTTGTGTTGTGCCCATTGATGAATAGAAAAAGAAATAGGGATACATTAATAATGACCCCGCACCAGAGTATCCAAGCCTGAGTGCCGGTTTGTTGACGAATTCGTAAATGCCCAAAAGTAATTACGGCAAAGAGAATTAAAAAAGCCATGCTTGCCATTTTCCCAACGATTTCTAGAGGAAAGGCTAACACCAGGCCAATCACAATCACCGCAGAAATCAGCAGGGGTCTAAATTGACCTTCTCCGATTGCCTTGCTTAGCCATTGCGTTTTAGGATGCGCATGCACGATAACATCCAGAACCTTAGACGCAGTAAAAATAGTGGCATTTACTGCAGCCGCAGAGGCTAACAGGGCCGAGAGTCCAATCACAATAAAGCCTGCGTCACCAGCAATCAGCTTAGCAGCTATTCCCAGCATATTTCCAGGATCAGCCTGTATTGCGGCAAGCGGAGTGATTTGGATCGCAATCCAACTTACTAAAACATAAAGACAGATGATCAAAGGGGTGGCAATCAGCATTGCTTGGGGGACTGTTTTCTTGGGATTAGTCATAGAGCCTGCGGCGCTGCTGACTACTGCAAAACCTTGGTAGTTGACATAAAGCATTCCAGTTGCAATGGCGATGCCTTCAAACGAGCCACCCAATAAAGTGACATCAGCAAAATGAATGTGGCTCAAGCCAATACCGCTAAATCCAAACAGCGCTAAAAATACCAGGCCAATTGCGATGGAGCCGGCAATGCCAACGATACGAGCGCCCAGAAGATTCAGTAGTGAAAAAAGCATTACTAATCCAGCCCCAATCAATTTCAGCCCTAGGGGAGTGAAGAAATTTCCCGTTAATACGGCGATAAATTCTGTGAATCCGGAGGCATAGAGTGCAGTAGAAATTAAAAAGCCAATATAGAAGAATAAATTCATCCAACCCGCAATAAACCCATCACCATAGACCGTGACGATGTATCCCGCAGGACCACCCCTTGCAGGAAAAGCGGCGCTAATTTTGGCGAAAGAATATACGGTAAAAAATACAGCGATACCTGCCAACAAAAAAGGAAATGGAAAATGGGTTCCTGCTGTCAAGTAGGCGAAGCCAAAAACGGTAAATAGTCCTGAGCCCATCATGCCACTTAAGCTCATCGTCGTTGCAGATACTAAGCCAACATTTCCTGTGCCCTGCAAGCTAGATGCTGAAGCGGCTTTCATGATTTCTTCGGCTTTGATGATGAGAGCGAATCAGCGCTTAGCAACCTTCGGCTTGGTAGGACTGCGTAGTTGTGGATCACTTAAGCAAGGCCACCGTGACGCAATAGCGCATCAATGCTGGGCTCTCTTCCCCGGAAGGCTTTGAAGGATTCTGCCGCAGGACGACTGCCTCCGACTTCGAGGATTTCTTCACGGTAACGCTGACCGGTTTTGGCATCTAGTACGCTGCCAGTTAACTTTGCAGCTTCTTCAAATGCGGAGTAGGCATCCGCAGAGAGAACTTCTGCCCACTTATAGCTGTAATAACCGGCGGCATAACCACCGGCAAAGATATGACTGAAGGTATTAATCCAGCGAGAGATCTCGGGCTGAGGAATGACATTAAATTCATCAGCAATCTTTCTGGAAACATCCAAAACAGCATGACCCTTTGCATCCCTTGCTTTAAAGTGGGAATGCAATCTCCAATCTGTTAAAGACATCACTATTTGGCGTAATGTCATATACCCATTTTGGAAATTCTTGGCAGCAAGCATCTTTTCAAATAATTCGCGTGGCAAGGGCTTACCAGTTTCTACATGGGCAGTCATTTTCTCGAGCACTTCCCATTCCCAGCAGAAGTTTTCCATAAACTGACTTGGTAATTCCACAGCATCCCATTCAACACCATTAATACCAGAGACACCCAAGGCGTCTACTTGTGTAAGGAGGTGATGCAAACCATGGCCGCTCTCGTGGAAGAGGGTGATGACATCATCATGAGTAATCGTCGGTTGACGCAATACTCCGTCTACTTTTACTGGAGGTGCAAAGTTACACACCAGATAAGCTACTGGCACTTGGATCTCTCCATTAGAGAGCACTCTCCGACCGCGGGCATCATCCATCCATGCGCCTCCCCGTTTGCCAGGGCGGGCGTAAGGGTCTAAATAAAAATACGCGACGATATTACCTTGGGTATTACTAACTGAAAATGATTGCACGTCAGCATGCCAGCTTGGCAAATCTGCAGCTGCAATTTTGACGCCAAACAGGGTCTGGATCACTTGAAATAAACCATCCAGTACTTTGGGTAAAGGGAAGTATTGCTTGAGTTCATTTTCTGAAAATGAATAGCGTTCTTGTTTTAATCTTTCAGAGGCAAAAGCGACATCCCAGGGTTCTAGGCCATCTACCAGTCCCAATTCTGATTTTGCAAATGCACACAGCTCAATCCAATCCTTTTTGGCAAATGGTTTGGCTTTGATAGCAAAGTGACTCAAGAAGCGATCAACTTCCTCTACGTTATCTGCCATTTTGGGTGCTAAACTTAAGGCTGCAAAATTAGCGAAGCCCAACATACGAGCCTCTTCATCGCGAAGTTGTAATTGGTCCAACATATTCTGGGTGTTATCCCAAGCAATATTGCCGTGGGCGTATTGCGGTGCTAATTCTGATGCGCGAGTCACGTAGGCTTCATACAGCAAGCGGCGCAAGGCACGATTCTCGGAGTACTGCATGACTGGGTAATAAGAAGGGAAGTGCAGAGTAAATGCCCAACCTTGGAGGTCTTTCTGCTTGGCGGTATCTGCAGCTGCCGCTATGGCATCCTCAGGCAAGCCTACTAGCTCAGATTCCTGCGTAATCAGATGTACAAATCCATCAGTAGCATCTAAGACATGATCTGAAAATGCTTTACCCAAGGTGGCTTGCTCATCCTGAATTTGTGCAAAGCGTGGTTTGTCAGCATCACTTAATTCAGCACCGCCCAAACGAAAATCTCGTAGGGAGTTTTCAATCACTTTTTGCTGTGCGCGATTGAGTTTTCCAAACGCAACACTATTGTTCAGTTCCTTAAACTTTTGATAGAGCGCTAAGTTTTGTCCAAGGCTAGAAAAGAACGCAGTTACTTCAGGCAACATCTCGCCGTAGGCGGCTCGCAACTCTGGGGTATCCGCAACGCTATTGAGGTGAGAGATCACACCCCAGGACCTGCCTAGAGACTCTGTTGCATCTTCCAAAGGTTCGGCAAGCTGATCCCAGCTCGAAGGTGTATTGGGATTTGTTGCTGTATCCACAGCATCTTGCGCATGCTTGAGTAGAAACTGAATAGCTGGGGCAATATGCTCAGGCTTTATTTCAGAGTAAGCAGCAATACCGCGACCAAAAGTCAGGAGGGGGTTGTTTTGTAATGCAGGGGGTAGGGCAAAGAGGGATGTAGTCATAACCTCTAGCTTAATGGATCTAATGCTTAGCTGCTTTTTCTGCTGCTTCCAGGGTATTCATGAGCAACATGGTAATTGTCATGGGTCCAACACCACCAGGAACTGGAGTAATCCAGCCAGCGACATATTTAGCGGCATCAAAATCCACATCACCACAAAGTTTGCCATCCGGTAGACGATTAATCCCAACGTCAATTACGACCGCGCCGTTTTTAACCATATCACCAGAAATCATTTTGGCTTTGCCGGTTGCTACCACCAAAATATCGGCATCTTTGGTGTGATGCGCCAAATCTCGGGTTTTGCTATTGCAAATCGTGACGGTTGCGCCCGCTTGCAGTAGAAGCATGGCCATTGGCTTGCCCACAATATTGGAGGCGCCAACAATTACGGCACGAGCACCACGAATAGGGTAATCAATACTCTCTAGCATCTTCATGCAGCCATAAGGTGTGCATGGCTTGAATTCGGGATGGCCAACCATTAATGCACCAGCATTGGCAATGTGAAAGCCATCTACATCTTTTTCAGGGGCAATCGCTTCGAGCACACGCTCAGCAGCAATCTGTTCTGGCAGGGGTAGCTGCACCAAGATGCCATGAATAGATGGGTCTGCATTTAGGGTGGCGATACGAGCAAGCAACTCTTCTTCGCCAAGTTCAGCAGAGTAGCGCTCTAATACAGAATGAAAGCCCACATCCTCACACGCTTTGACTTTATTGCGAACATACACTTGACTGGCGGGATTTTCACCAACCACGATGACTGCTAATCCGGGTCGAACCCCTTTCGCAGTCACAATCGCACCTCGGGCTGCAATCTCAGCACGAAGTTTTTTAGAGAGCGCGTTACCGTCTAGTAATTGGGCAGGCATTGCAAGTGTATTAATTGGGTTAACTACGGGTTAATTAGGCTGCGGGTCAGATAAGGCTAGGCGAAGCAGGTCAGCAACAGTATTGACGTTGAGCTTTTCCATAATGTTAGCGCGATGGGCTTCAACAGTCTTAATCGAAATGCCAAGATCGTCAGCAATCTGTTTATTCAAACGACCAGCAACAATTCTTTCTAATACTTGACGTTCACGACCAGTGAGTTTACTCAGCAAACTCTGGGTAATTTTTCTTTGGCTAGCCTGTGTGTAATCAATCCGTGCTTTAGCAAACATGCGATCTACTAAGCTGCAAAGATCATTTTCTTTAAAAGGCTTCTCAATAAAGTCGACTGCACCGCGTTTCATCGTGGAGACTGCCATCGAGACATCACCATGACCAGTAATAAACGCAACGGGCATCGGTGAATTTTCATTAATTAAACGCTCTTGTAACTCTAGCCCTGACATTCCCGGCATGCGCACATCCAAAATGGCGCAGGAGATAGTTGACTTATCTGTGCTTTGTAAAGATTGCAAGAAGCGTTCAGCGCTGGCATGACAGCGCACAACATAACCATTGCTTTCTAAAAGCCAAGTAAGAGAGTCACGAACTGCTTCATCGTCATCAACGACATAAACAACTTCGGCATGGTTAGGTTTTGCTGCTGTGCTTAAGTTCATATTCAATCTCTGTTGGTAATTCTAAAAATGCAGCTATTCAACTTGTTCCTTGGAATCCGGAGATTCTAGGGGTAAGAGTATTGTAAAGGTGCAGCCCGTCAGCTTGGTCTGTTCTGCGTCCATGATATTGGAGGCCCATAGTCGGCCGTGGTGGGATTCGATGACGGAACGGCAAATATTGAGTCCCATACCCATTCCATCCGATTTGGTACTGAAAAATGGCTCAAACATGCGTTCAATGACGGTATCTGGAATGCCGCCCCCAGCATCCCTTAACCGAATTCGGAGCATTGCCGGGAAGGTGCTGGTATCCAGATCTGCACTAATTTTGACCGGTGGGGCTGACCAGCGCGAAGAAAGGGGGTAGGCCTCGCGCACACTATCAAGGGCATTTTTCAGTAAATTTACCAAAACCTGCAAAATGAGAACGGGGTCTATGTTGACCTCTGGCAGATTTTCTGCCAGATCAGAGCTAATACTTAAGCGATGTCGATCAGCCTCAATTTCGACAAGACCAACAGCATCATTAATGATCTCGGTGATACAAATGGATTTGCGTTGTGGCTCACTACGCTTCACAAATCCTCTAATCCGTTGAATGATGGTAGCAGCGCGGTGGGCTTGTTCGGATGCTTTTTCCAGCGCAGGAAGAATTTCTTTATTGAGGGCGGGATCAATATGACCATCGAGGCGCTTGGCAACGCCCATGCAGTAATTCGAGATTGCGGAGAGTGGTTGATTTAATTCGTGTGCTAGCGAAGAGGCCATTTCACCCATCGTCGTCAGACGACTTGTAAATTGCATGCGTTCTTCTTGTTGGCGGGCCAATTCATCAGCCTCTTTACGCATCGTAATATCAGTGGCAATTAACAATTGCGCAAGATGGCCATCTACCCAGGGGATAAAACGACGGCGAACCTCGTACCATTGATTGATATCGTCAAGCTGAATTTCTTCTGATTCAGATTCTTGATACAAGAAAGAGGTCGGAATCCCCGGCGGTGATTCATGAAGATCTTCCGCAATATCATGCAAGGTCTCGATGTTATTGCTGTCTCCAGCTAATCTGAAGTGACCTTTTGAATCATTACCAAAGTTCTCACGATAGAAACGATTGGCAAACAACAGCTCATCCGTTTCAAGGTCTACTACTGACACTGCGGCGTCCAAGCCTTCAAGAACAGTAATGAAGCGCTCTTGAGAGGCGGCTAATTCCTCGCGAATTTTTTTCGGCTCTGAGATATCAATTAATGAAGTGACCCAGCCAGTTTGCCTGCCTTTTTCATCAATCAGTGGAGCGATAAAGGTACGAGTTTGTATGAGGGTACCGTCACGGCGCAAAATGGCCCCCTCAATTCCTGCTTTGGATACGATCTCTGACTTCAGGGCCCGATTCATCTTTTCTCCAAGCTCCTCTCGCCTGTCATCAGGCCAGAATGGAAAAGGCGGTGAGAGACCAATCAGTTCTTTAGGAGACCAGCCAGTCATGTCGCAAAACGCTCGATTCACATAAGTAATGCGTTTTTGCATGTCATGTGCCCGAATCCCAATAGGCGTGGAATTTTCCATGGCATTTCTAAAGCTGGTTTCGGTACGCAGATTGGCCTCTGCTTCTTGACGTACTTGCATCTGCCTTAAAACAGACCATAAGCTCCAGACGACGAAAGCACATAAACCAATTACCACCCCAATCAACATGCGGAAAGTCAGATTGGTAGGGGGTGGGTAGGTATCTATCTGCAGCGTGAGGTTTGGGCTGAGCACACCGATGTCCAGGCTAGTCTGATTACTAAATGCCCGCTTGGGCATGCCCCGATCTGAAGAGATGGCGAGTACTTTTTCATTATCGGTTAAGAGTGTGAAGCGGTAATGGGCTTTGAGCTCTGCTGGTATTACCTCTAAGACTCCTTGGGCGGTATACAGGGCTGCCAAGTAGCCAACAATTTCTCCGCCAGCAATATTGGGCACCACTTGCCAGAAAACTACCTTTCTTTCATTTGCTAGAGGATCATCTTCTGACGTATTTAAGGAAATGAACGGACTAAATGCTGCTCGACTCGTAGTGCGACTTAATTCAATCGCGCCGGCAAGCCCAACATTGATCAGCTGTTCGTTTGGATTTTTCCGGGGGGAGTCTGCTTTGGGATCGTGCGGGGGTGCCGTCCATTGGACTTGGCTTTTTTCATTTAACGCAATAATTTTGATGAATTCATGATTATTAAAGACCAGGTCATTAGCTTGTTCATAGGCGATTTGTTTTAGCTTGACTTGCTCTTCACTGGCGACAATTTCACGGTTGATTGTGGTCAGTGCATCAAAATTATTCACAAATCGCAATTGGATGCGCTGCTTAGCAAAAGACAACTCTCTGAATAGAGCAGACTCTTGTTGAGTCTTTTCCTGCAAATGCAGCGTGCCTAAGATGACACCCATAACGGATGTAAATAGAACAATTGCTAGTAAGGGTGTGTATACGAGTCTAAATCCCCGTATTTTTCGGAGCCATTTGAATGGGCTGAGGAGTAGGCTAGATAAAGCTGAAAATTTCATGAATGAGGGTCATTTTGCCCTATTAAAGCCCAGAAATTCCATATTTCGACGCCCTAGTTTGTAAATCTTGCATTGCAATAAAATATCATATTATGAGAAATACTATCATTATGTGGAAAATTGCTTGTTTACACTCATATACCTTCCTAGAATATTGCCTATAAAGTTAATTACTAATAATGATTTATATATCGGAGATAAATTATGGCTGCCGTTCCAGACCAAATTTTAGGTAAACAGAATGCCCTCGATGCGGATCCAGGTGAGACCCAAGAATGGTTGCAAGCCCTTGATGGCGTCATTCGTAATGAGGGTGCTGAGAGAGCTGCCTACTTAATCGATCAACAAATTTCTCATGCGCGAGTCAATGGTGTAGTTCAACCTTTCCACGCAGAAACTCCTTACATTAATACGATTCCCGTTGAGAACCAAGCGCGTTTACCTGGTGATCAAAATGTAGAGCATCGTATTCGTTCTTATACACGTTGGAATGCAATGGCGATGGTCTTGCGCGCTAATAAAGATACCAATGTCGGCGGACACATTTCTTCCTTCCAGTCTGCAGCCACTTTATATGACGTCGGTTTCAATCATTTCTGGCATGCACCCTCACCAGAACATGGGGGTGATCTGATTTTTGTTCAAGGTCACTCAGCCCCAGGGATATACGCAAGAGCCTATATGTTGGGCCGCTTGTCAGATGAGCAACTAAATAATTTCCGCCAAGAGGTCGGTGGTAAAGGAATTTCTAGTTACCCACACCCATGGTTAATGCCGGATTTCTGGCAGTTCCCAACAGTATCTATGGGCTTAGGTCCGATCATGGCGATTTATCAAGCGCGCTTTATGCGTTACTTGCAAGACCGTGGATTTATTAAACATGAAGGCCGCAAAGTCTGGGCATTCTTGGGTGACGGCGAAACTGATGAGCCAGAATCCTTAGGTGCAATTGGTATGGCTGGCCGGGAAAAGTTAGATAATCTGATTTTTGTAGTGAACTGTAATTTGCAACGCTTGGATGGGCCGGTACGAGGTAATGGGAAAATTATTCAAGAGTTAGAGGGCGAGTTCCGCGGCGCGGGATGGAATGTCATCAAAGTGGTGTGGGGTGGTCACTGGGATGCTTTATTTGCTCGCGACAAAAAAGGCATCTTGATGCAACGCCTTGGTGAGATCGTTGATGGTCAATATCAAACCATGAGATCGAAGAATGGCGCTTATATCCGTGAAATCGTTTTCAATACACCAGAGCTCAAAGCCTTGGTGAATGACTGGAGTGATGATGAGATTTGGCAACTGAATCGTGGCGGCCATGACCCCTATAAGGTGTATGCCGCATTCCATGCAGCCGTAAACCATCAAGAGCAGCCAACGGTGATCTTGGCGCACACCATTAAAGGATATGGCATGGGCGGATCTGGTGAGGCGATGAATATTGCTCACCAAGCGAAGAAGATGAATGACGATGATGTGCGTCGTTTCCGGGATCGCTTTGAGATTCCCGTTAAAGATGAACAGTTAGATGACATGCCTTTAGTAAAGTTTGCTGATGGCAGTCCCGAGTTGGAATACATGAGGACGCGTCGCCAGGAGTTGGGTGGTTATTTACCGCAACGCCGTACGAAGGCAGAAAGCCTGCCAGTTCCCGCCTTGGATGTCTTCGCTCCCTTGCTGGAAGCAACTGCTGAAGGGCGTGAGATTTCTACCACGATGGCTTTTGTCCGTATGCTCAACACCGTTGTGCGCGACAAGGTCTTAGGTAAGCGCGTAGTGCCGATTGTTCCGGATGAGTCACGTACTTTTGGTATGGAAGGCATGTTCCGCCAGTTGGGTATCTGGAGTCAGCTTGGTCAACTCTATACCCCAGAAGATCATGATCAATTGATGTTCTACAAAGAGGATAAGACAGGGCAGATCTTGCAAGAGGGCATTAACGAAGCTGGTGGCATATGCGATTGGATTGCAGCTGCTACTTCTTACTCTACGCATGGTGTTCCCATGCTGCCTTTTTATATCTTCTACTCCATGTTTGGTTTCCAGCGCGTGGGTGACTTAGCTTGGGCAGCAGGAGATATGCGCAGCCGAGGCTTCCTCTTAGGCGGTACAGCTGGTAGAACAACCTTGAATGGCGAAGGTCTCCAACATGAGGATGGCCATAGTCACCTTTGGAGTGGAGCGGTTCCAAATTGCATCAGCTATGACCCGACATTTTCATTTGAATTAGCCGTAGTGATTCAGGATGGTATGCGTCGCATGTTGACTGAGCAAGAGGATGTGTATTACTACATTACTTTGATGAATGAGAACTATGCTCATCCAGGAATGCCAAAGGGTGCAGAAAATGACATCATCAAGGGCATGTACAAACTGAAGTCGGTTGGTGATGCTAATGCGAAACTGCGTGTGCAACTTCTCGGCTCAGGAACGATCTTCCGCGAAGTGATTGAAGCAGCAGAAATTTTGCATCAAGACTGGGGTGTTGCTTCTGATTTATGGGGTTGCCCAAGTTTCACTGAGTTGGGACGCAATTGGGCTACAGTGCATCGTGCCAATCTCTTGAATCCAACATCAACACCCATTCTTTCTCATGTTGAGAAATGCTTAAAAGATACATCTGGCCCGGTGATTGCTGCCACTGATTATGTTCGCTTGTTTGCTGAGCAGATTCGTCCAGCTATTCAGCATCTGGGTCGTCGCTATGAAGTATTGGGTACTGATGGCTTTGGTCGCTCAGATACTCGTGAAAAACTCCGTGACTTCTTTGAGGTAGATCGCCGTTGGGTTGTCATCACAGCATTGAGATCTTTAGTTGATGCAGGTCAGCTTGATCGTCAAAAGCTCGCTGAAGCAATCAAGAAATACAACATCGATACCACTAAACCAAACCCAATGACGGTTTGATAAGAGATAAATAATATGAGTCAAATAATCGAAATCAAAGTCCCGGATATTGGAGATTACAAAGATGTGCCTGTGATCGAAGTCTTGGTAAAAGCCGGCGATCAGGTTGAGAAAGAACAATCGATTGTTGTTCTCGAATCCGATAAAGCCACCATGGATGTTCCTTCATCACACTCCGGTGTTGTGAAGGAGGTCAAAGTGAAGATTGGTGACAGCCTATCTGAAGGCTCCGTGGTGATTACCTTAGAAGAAGCTGCCGCTAGTGCCACTAGTACAGCTGCTCCTGTTCAGGTAAGCCCTGCAGTAGCGCTAGCAACAGCGCCTGCAGCTGCCAAGCCTGTTGCCGTTGAACCTCCGATTGTGCGCGCACCAGCACCGCCTCCCATCAGCAATACATTGCCACCAGTGGATTCAGTGGTAAGCCATGCAAGTCCATCAGTGCGTAAATTTGCTCGCGAGCTTGGCGTAACAATTACGCAAGTGAAGGGCTCTGGTCCCAAAGACCGGATTACTCAAGAAGATGTGCAAGCTTTTGTCAAAGCGGCCATGAGTGCCGGCGCTGGTAATCCTGCCAATGCATCTAGTGGCGGTAGTTTGGGTGGCCTCAATTTGATTCCTTGGCCGCAAGTGGATTTCACAAAGTTTGGTGAGATTGAACGTCAGCCACTGAACCGGATTAAGAAACTCACTGCAGCAAACTTGGCTCGCAACTGGGTCATGATTCCTGCCGTGACTTATCACGAAGATGCAGACATTACGGATTTAGAGGCTTTCCGCGTGATTACCAATAAAGAGAATGAGAAAAAGGGCGTCAAGATTACGATGCTCGCTTTCTTGATGAAGGCGGCTGTAGCTGCTCTGAAAAAATACCCAGAGTTTAATAGCTCACTCGATGGCGATGATTTGATTCTCAAGAAATATTTCAATATTGGATTTGCTGCCGATACCCCGACAGGTTTGGTAGTGCCAGTGATTAAACATGCCGATAAGAAGGGTATCTTTGAGCTTGCCCAGGAAACTTCGGAGTTAGCAGCGCTTGCGCGTGAGGGCAAATTAAAGCCAGACCAAATGCAAGGCGCAAGCTTCACGATTTCTTCCTTAGGCGGCATCGGTGGCACCTATTTCTCACCGATCGTGAATGCTCCAGAGGTTGCCATCTTAGGGGTAAGTAAAGCGGCGATGAAACCCGTATGGGATGGTAAACAATTTGTTCCACGTCTCCTGTGCCCTCTCTCACTCTCTGCAGATCACCGCGTTATTGATGGTGCATTGGCTACGCGTTTCACTGTCTACATTGCCCAACTCTTAGCCGACTTCCGTCGCGCTAGTCTGTGAGGAGGGTCTATGGCTAAGCAAACGATCCTTGTTCCGGATATTGGTGATTACTCCGACATACCCGTGATTGAAGTCCTGGTTAAGGTCGGAGATGTGATTGAAAAAGAGCAAGCCTTATTGGTGCTTGAGTCCGATAAAGCAACCATGGAAGTTCCTGCAGATGCCGCAGGAACGATCATCAGCATTGCCCTGAAGTCAGGCGATAAGGTCAGCAAAGGGAGTGTGATTGCTGAGATAGAGACGAGCGCTGCATCTACCTCAACTCCTGCAATACCAAGCGTACCACCTGCAGCACCAGCAGTATCAACCTCGGCACCGGCTGCACTTGCACCAACTCCAGTAGCTGGGCAGTACAGCGGCAAAGTAGATCATGAGTGCGAAGTATTGGTACTAGGTGCAGGTCCTGGCGGTTATAGTGCGGCCTTTCGCAGTGCGGATTTAGGTATGAACACCGTGTTAGTGGAGCGATACCCCACTTTGGGCGGTGTCTGCTTGAATGTCGGTTGCATTCCATCGAAAGCATTGCTGCATACCAGCTCCGTAATGGAAGAAGTCAAGACCATGGCTAAACATGGCATTACCTTTGGCGCGCCGAAGATCGAGATCGATCAATTGCGTGGCTATAAAGAGTCAGTGATTGCAAAACTCACCGGTGGACTAGCTGGTATGGCAAAAGCCCGCAAGGTAAAAGTTGTGCGGGGCTTGGGTCGTTTCTTAGACGCTAATCATGTCGAAGTAGAGATGACGGATGGCTCTGGTCAAGATCTGACAGGACAAAAAGAAGTGATTCGCTTTCAGAAAGCGATTATTGCTGCAGGTAGCCAGCCTGTCATGTTGCCTTTCTTACCCGAAGATCCACGGATTGTGGATAGTACTGGCGCCTTATTGCTGAAGAGTATTCCCAAAAGAATGCTGGTAATTGGTGGCGGCATTATTGGTTTGGAGATGGCTACTGTTTACAGTGCGCTCGGTTCACGGATTGATATTGCAGAGATGATGGATGGCCTGATGGCGGGCGCTGATCGTGATTTAGAAAAAGTCTGGGAGAAGTTCAATGCCGGACGTTTCGAAAAAATTATGCTCAAAACTCGTGCTACTAAAGCGGAAGTCAAACCCGATGGGATACAAGTCACTTTTGAGGGCGACAATGCACCAGCACAGCCACAAACATACGACTTGGTATTGGTAGCAGTTGGTCGTACTCCGAATGGTAAGAAGATTGATGCAAGTAAAGCAGGTGTGCAGGTAGACGAGCGGGGCTTTATCCCGGTCGACAAACAAATGCGCACCAACATCCAAAACATCTTCGCAATTGGTGATCTAGTTGGTCAGCCGATGTTGGCGCATAAGGCGGTACACGAGGGTCATGTTGCAGCAGAAGCAGCGGCAGGGCAGAAGTCTTATTTCGATGCGAAACAGATCCCATCCGTTGCCTATACTGATCCTGAAGTAGCTTGGGCTGGCTTGACTGAAGAGCAATGTAAAGCGCAAGGCATTGCTTACGAAAAAGGGTTATTTCCGTGGGCTGCTAGTGGTCGCGCCATTGCCAATGGTCGTGATGAAGGTTTCACAAAATTACTCTTTGATGCAACTACCCATCGCATTATTGGCGGCGGTATTGTAGGCACTAATGCGGGGGATTTAATCGGTGAAGTTTGTCTAGCCATTGAAATGGGTGCAGACGCTGTGGATATTGGCAAGACCATTCATCCGCATCCAACCCTAGGTGAATCTGTTGGCTTAGCTGCAGAGGCTGCAGAGGGTCATTGCACTGATTTACCGCCGGTAAAGAAGAAGTCTTAGTTTCTGTTTGCCTTAGCAGTGCAGTTACAGCACAGTTCCAAAAGAAAAAGCCCCAAGAGATTGGGGCTTTTGCATTACGGGATGTATTTGTGAAGCAAACGATTATGTCGACGTTTTCTTCTTAGGAGCTTTGCTTGCGGTATTGGTCGTTTTCATCACAGTGTCAGTAGCGCTATTGATATTGGTTTGAGCAACTTCAACGGCATGCTTGACCGCCTTTTGGCTAGTTTCAAATACATTACTAGCAGAAGCAATTGCTTGCTTCATGGCTTGAACAGCAGCATCAGAACCGACTGGTGCATTCTTAGTCCATTCCTCAACTAAAGCATTAATCTTTTTCTGGCCGGCCTGAAATTCTTTTTCAGCAGACTGTGTGAAGCTATCTTGGGTTTCATGTGCCAACTCGTACAAATGACGGCTATACGCCATAATTTTTTCAGCCATGGGTTTCACTGCTTCAGCTTGATGGGCGAGGAGCTGTTGAATATCTTTTATTTCCAAGGCTTTCTTAGCGCTATTCATACTGTCACCCAAACTTTGTTTGGCGATGTGCATATTTAGCTCTACTAATTTTTCAATACTTTGGAGTGCTTGATTGGTCAAGCCACTCAAAGTTTCTAAATTCGCTTTTTGTGCTGCTGCAATTTGTTCTGGTGTTAAGTTCATCTCAATCCCTTTCAACTGGATTCACATTGCGCTTGTACTCTAAGCCATGTACCCACTTTAATCGGTATTGCACTATTTTTATAGCATTGATACTGCGATGCAATACATTAGGGGTTTCAATAAAAAAGCCTAAAATCGACCCTTAGTTCAAAAAACCTCAATATTTTCAGTAAGTTATCCATGAAACTCACCTTAGACAATGCCATTGCCCCTTTCTTTGTACTCATTTGGAGCACGGGGTTTGTCATTGCACGACTAGCCATGCCTTATGCCGAGCCAGCAACCTTCTTATTTTGGCGTTTTGCAGGGGTTTTGGCGGCGATGGCTGCGCTAAGTTTAATTTGGCGTATTACCTGGCCAAGTCGGATACAAATGAAGCACATTGCTGTAGCAGGCATTCTGATGCAGTTCGGTTATTTACTTGGCGTCTGGTGTGCGGTTCGATTGGGAATGACTGCTGGTTTAGTAGCCATCATTGTTGGTCTTCAACCGATTTTGACCGCATGGTTCGCTGCTTGGATTTCCGAGAGAGTGTCACCACGTCAATGGATTGGCTTGGCCTTTGGTTTTGCTGGGGTCGCCTTAGTCGTGATGGAGAAGGTTAGTTTTGCGCATATTCCATTTGTAAGCTACGTCCTGGCATTCGTTGCTTTGCTGTCAATTACTTTTGGCACTTTGTATCAGAAAAAATATTGCCCCGTCTTTGATTTGCGGGCTGGCTCGTCGATTCAGTTCGGTGTTTCTGCGGTGCTCTGTTTTTTCTGTATGTATTTTTTTGAGAGTGGTGTGATGGTTTGGAATGCCCCCGTGATTGGTGCTTTGCTATGGGCTATCTTTCCCCTATCGATTGGCTCTATCAGTCTGTTATTTATGATGATTCGAAAAGGTGCTGCCACCAAAGTCACCAGTTTGCTGTATTTAACCCCACCTACCACTGCGATCATGGCTTGGTTCATATTTGATGAACCATTTACTACTTGGATGGCAGTTGGTCTCGGCTTGACAATGACCGGAGTCGTTTTAGTCAATGCGCGTCATAGCAATACTGTGGCAACCATTGCAGAGTAGGCCTGGTCTAGTGGCATGGATTCATCAAGATAGGGCAAATAAATCAGCCTCAGCCTTGGAAATTAACTATCATTCCGTATGTTGAAAGTTTTGGAAGGTATTTTGGGATGCGTTTGAATCGATTTTGGCTCTTTAGTGTTACTTTGCTCTTTGCGTGTAGCGCTTTTATCACTGCACCAGCAATAGCTGCCACTAAAGATAAAGAAAAACAAGCCAAGACCACCAAGGTAGTCCTAACTAAAACCGCTAGCAAATCTGCTAAAAAATCAAAGACTGTTCGCGTCACAGTCACTCGACCAACTGAACCCGCTGTTCCCACTCGACCATCTTTTGCAACTGCCTTGGGTTTGCGCGGCCAGAATGATGAACTCAGTCTTAAATCTAGCGTAGCAATGGTGGTGAACCAAGATACTAAAGAGGTGTATTTTGAAAAAAATTCTTCAGTGAGTCTACCGATTGCCTCTATTACGAAATTGATGACCGCAATGGTTGTCTTGGACTCTAAGCTTCCTCTGAATGACACCATCGTAATCAATGCCGATGATGTGCATATTTATGCTAAATCTCGCTTGGCTGGTGGTACTGAATTAACCCGTGAAGAGGCTTTATTACTAGCACTCATGTCCTCTGAGAACCGAGCTGCCTATACCTTGGGTAGAAACTATCCTGGGGGCATTCCGGCATTTGTGGATGCCATGAACCGTAAGGCTAAAGAATTGGGCATGGAGCATTCTCGTTTTGCTGATCCGACTGGTCTACTGAGTGAGAATGTTGCCACGGCAGAAGATCTCACCCGAATGCTCAATGCGGCCTATCAATACAAAATGATTCGGGAGTTTTCCACTTGGCCAGACTTGACTATGGTGATAGCTAAGCGCCCGCAAAAGTTTTTAAATACCAACCGCTTAGTGCGTTCAGGTGATATGAATATCGGCTTGCAAAAGACCGGCTTTATCAATGCAGCAGGCAAGTGCTTAGTGATGCAAGCTAGAGTCAATAACACACCATTGTTATTGGTTTTCTTAGACTCAGTTGGAACCCAATCGCGTTTTGCGGATGCAGTGCGTGTGCGTGACTGGTATGAACGCATGCCTTCAGGTGTCCAGCCAATTCGTCGCTTAATGTAGCTAATGCCTGACTAGGCTGAAGTTCCTGGCTCAGGGGATTTGGGTTTGTAACCCATCCCTTTAGAAATCTGCAAGGCAGTGTCTTGCAAGGCTTTTAGCCAATCTGCTTGCATACGGTCTGTTGGAGAGCTTAGCGATAAGCCGGCAACCAGTTTGCCACTGTCATCCAAAATGGCGGCAGCTAAGCAACTGACACCAAGCTCGAGCTCCTCATCATCGCGCGCATTGCCATCTTTGCGAACCTGATTAAGGGCAGTTTCTAATCTGCTTAAGTCGGTAATACTATTGCGGGTATGTCCCGACAATCCTGTCCGCGTCACATAGGCGCGCACTTGACCTGGATCATCACTCGATAAAAACAATTTTCCAACTGAAGTGAGGTGTAATGGCGCACGTCCACCAATCGCACGGACTACTTGCATACCTGAGCGTTCACTGTAAGCACGATCGATATACACGATTTCATCGCCTTGGCGAACCGATAGGTTGACGGTTTCACCGGTGATCTTGTGCAGACTGCGCATGGGTACTTGTGCTGCCTCGCGCACAGAGAGTCGAGCCTTCACCAAATTACCAAGCTCTAGAAGCTTTAAGCCAAGACGATAGGTGCCACCATCACCACGCTCAACGAGTCGGCAAGCGACTAGGTCATTCAGAATACGGTGGGCGGTAGAGGGGTGTAAGCCCGTTTGCTCAGCCAGATTCTTAAGACTACTAGATTCTTCTTGCTCAGCCAAGGCATCGAGCAAGTTCATCATGCGCTCGACTACCTGGATGGCTGTTTTACCAACTTCACCAGAGTTTTTAGCATTTTTGACGGGTTTACTCGTATTCATAGGGATTATTGTAGCGATTTCATAAGCGATTGCATATTATGAAATGCTATTCAAGCCCTGAGTCATTGCCAAGTTATGGGGCAATCTGAAGTTCAGGGATGTCTTATGGATATCTCAGGGATATCTTAAGGCTCTTGCACAGGCATTCACCAGCTCAGGGCCTTTATAAATGAGACCGCTGTAGATCTGAACTAGGCTGGCACCCGCCATGATTTTCTCGCGCGCATCGGCCCCTGACAGAATTCCACCAACGCCAATAATTGGTAAGGAATTGCCTAATCTTGCTTTGAGGGTTTTAATTATTTGGTTAGAGACTGCTTGTAGTGGGGCACCAGATAAACCGCCTGCCTCTCCTCCATGCGCCATTCCCAGCACAGCATCGCGTGCAATGGTTGTATTGGTTGCGATCACGGCATCAATACCAAACTCGAGCAATAAATCAGCAATGAGATTGATGTCGTCGGTATCTAAATCCGGAGCAATTTTGAGGAACATCGGTTTACGAATACCATAGCGATCGCTCAAGCGTTTTCTAGCTTCATCTAAGCTGCTTAATAGTGAGCGGAGCATTTCTTCGCCTTGTAAGGCACGCAGATGTTGGGTATTTGGTGAAGAGATATTCACCGTAATGTAAGTGGCAATCTCATAAACTGCCTCCATTCCCAAGATGTAATCGCTTGCTGCCTCTTCAATTGGGGTGCTGGCGTTCTTGCCAATATTCATCCCTAAGACGCCCCCTTTTTGCCAAAAATGGGAACGATGGACGCGCGCCACACAGGCATCGACTCCATCATTATTAAATCCCATACGATTAATGATTGCTTGAGCTTCCGTTAGACGAAACATACGTGGCTTTGGATTGCCAGGCTGAGGTTTTGGGGTAACGGTACCGATTTCTAAAAAACCAAATCCCAGTGCTGCGAGGGCATCAATGTGCTTACCGTCTTTATCAAGGCCAGCCGCTAAACCAACGGGATTCGGAAAGGTGATGCCACACAGTGTTTGGGGATCAGCAATCGGTTTAGTGATAAAGCGTTCTAGCAAACTCCAGCGTTGTGCACGATCTAAATTGCTGAGCGTGAGGTTATGGGCTTGTTCAGGGTCTAGACAAAATAGCCAAGGGCGTAAGAGAGAATAAGGATCGATCATGAGTGGATATTATGACCCAGACAATGGCTGCCAGTGATCATCGATCAAACCCTCCATGGGCTGATACTTTGCCTTATAGGACATCTTCTCACTCTCTCGAATATAGTAACCAAGATAGAGATAGGGCAGCCCAAGTTCTTTTGCTTGGGCTATTTGCCACAGGATGCTGTAGCTGCCGAAGCTTGCTGTGTGCTCTGAGGTGTCAAAGAAGGTATATACCGAAGAAATTCCCTGTTCGAGGATATCAATCATGCTGACCATGCGTAGGCGACCAGGATGAGGGTCATGCGGCCCATCCCGAAACTCCACAATTCGGGAGTTCACACGACTTTGTAATAGGAACTGCATGTACTGGTCTTGATCATCGTTATCCATCTCGCCGCCAGCATGCCTGTCATTTTGGTAGTGTTGATAGAGTTGGTAATGCTCTTCTTGGTAGCCCAAGTTCAGAACAGTTGCTTCTAAGCCAAGATGTTTTTTCCAGGCACGGCGTTGACTACGAGAGGGATTAAATTGGTTTACTAAGATACGAGTGGCGATACAAGCTTTGCATTCGTCACAATAAGGGCGATAGGTATAAAGACCGCTGCGACGAAAACCGGCATTTAACAGTTCGTTATAAATATCCGCATGAATGAGATGCGATGGCGTTGCAACTTGAGAGCGTGCTATGCGATTGGGAAGATAGCTACAAGGATAGGGCGCTGTTGCATAGAACTGCAATGCGGTAAGCGGGAGTTCTTTAAGCTGCGTCATAACCAGTATGTCAGGATAACTTTGTCAAAAGTCCAAGATGTCTCAATCTTAGTTTGATTTAAGGATATTTGCAGTTGTTCTAAAAATTCTTGTCTAGCAATGGGCGCTGCACCCAATGAACGAAGATGGCCCGTTTCTTGCTGGCAATCGATCATGGCGATGTGATTTTGGATAGACCAGGCGCACAGGGCTGCCAAAGCAATCTTAGAGGCATCGGGCTTGCGGCTAAACATCGATTCTCCAAAAACCATGCCTCCAAATGCAACACAATAAAGGCCACCAATGATTTGACCATTCTCGACCAGGGCAATGCTATGGGCATGACCCTGTTCGTGAAGAGCAGTGTAGGCATCCATGATTTCATGGGTGATCCAAGTACCGTCTTGATCTTTACGCTTACTGGTAGCGCAAGCACGAACGATAGACCCAAAGTCTTGGTCTACTAGGATTTGAGAGTGGGCATCTTGGCAAAAGTGACGAATGCTCTTTTGTAGTGAGTCACTGCACTTAAATGCATTTGGTTTTAGTACCATGCGCGGATCAGGTGACCACCATAAGACGGGTTGATTATCGGAGTACCAAGGAAAAATACCCAGTTGATAAGCATCCGAGAGTTGGCCAGGGTAAATCCGTTCGCTTACTGCAATCAGTCCAGGTACGCCGGGATCAGGATCGGCTTCAATAAGGGGGTTTGGAAAGGAATCATGAGGCCCTAGCCAAGAGATCTGACTCATGGAGGACTCGCTAAATTCTCTCGGAAGGGAGGACATCTCGACTGCGCACAGACAATTCGTTTCCGGAATCTAAAAGGCCGGCAGCACGATCTGCAAAGAACCACTCTAAGGTTTGTTTCACCGTGGGAAAGGCTAACTCTCCCCAAGGAATTTCCTGCTCATCAAAAAGGGCGACTTCAAGACTTTCTTCCCCAGCGGAAAAATCGGCAGAGTGCATGGTTGCCAAATAAAACAGATGCACTTGCTCAGCATGAGGAACATTCAGCAAGGAATAGAGCTGGCCAATTTCTACATGGGCACCTGCTTCCTCAAGGGTTTCTCTAGCGGCACCATGACTAGTGCTCTCACCCAATTCCATAAAACCTGCAGGCAGTGTCCAATAACCATGACGAGGCTCAATCGCACGACGACATAGTAAAACTTGATGGCCGTAAACCGGAATGCTGCCCACGACGTTGCGGGGATTTTGATAATGAATGCTCCCGCAGGCTTCGCAAACATAGCGCTCTCGAGAATCATCTACCGGAATCTTGATCGTCAATACGGAGGCGCAGTTAGGGCAATACTTCATGCTGACTTTCTAAAAATGGGCTTTGATTACGCCACGCAGGGCATTACTAAGAATAATCTCTTCTGCTATTGAAACATCATTAATAGTCAGGTTAGCCTCACGGGCATTCATCTTAGGGTCAGCCAGGAGAGCTGCACGCATCACACCAGGCAGTAGGCCCGCAGTGATAGGTGGGGTAAGCCACTCTAAGCTGCCTTTAGGTTTAACAAAAATGCTAGTTCTCCCACCTTCGGTAACAAAACCCTGCTCATTGGTAAATAAGGCATCAAAGCCACCCAGCTTCATAGCGGCTTGCCAGGCGCGATCATAAAGACCGCGATTGCTAATTTTGTGACGCAATAAAGCATCTCCTGAAAGCATGCTGACATCTTCTGCAAGAATGTCTTTTGCCCAAAAGAGTTTGACGGGCTCAGTCAGCGGCTCAAGCACACCGGCCCTTACAGAAAAGTCTCCGTTGGGGGCTAGATCTAGTCTTAATCTACACAACAAATTAGCATCAAGTGAGGCACAGGCATTCTCAATCATGGCTTTTGCTTTTGATTGATCGAAAGTGATTCCCAAAGCGAAGGCAGATGCTTGCATGCGATTCAGATGTGTAGCCAGTCGTTGAGGTTTGGCATCCTGAATAGCAATCGTTTCAAAAATACCGGTAGTGCTCGGTAAATTCATTAAGAAGGCGGACTTAATCCGACACTCACGCCACTCTTGCTTAGCATCGGAATCAATCGTAATTCCAGCACCCACACCCAAAGTAAAGCTGGAGGCATGTGTCAGGGCATCTGCTTGGATCTCCACGGTACGAATCGGAACACTAAAAGCAAAGTCCCCATTGGGATCGAGCCACCCTAGAGCACCACAGTAATAACCGCGTTCTTCGGTTTCAAGCTCTTGAATGATTTCCATACTGCGCTTCTTGGGGGCGCCGGTAACGGAACCGCAGGGAAAGACTGCATTGAGAATGTCAAACAAAGAAGTATTGGGCTTAGCTTGACCTTGCACGGTTGATGTCATTTGTAGGACATCGCCATGCCTTGCAACTTCAAATAAATTGGGTACGGTGACACTACCCGGCAAAGAGATACGACTCAAATCATTGCGCAAGAGATCCACAATCATGACGTTCTCTGCGCGGTTCTTTGGATCCGCTGATAAGTCTGCAGCAGCAGATGAAAGGGCGCTCGCTGTTCCTTTCATCGGCATTGCTTTTAAGGTATCGCCTTCGCGAGCAATAAAAAGTTCAGGGGATTGAGAAAGTAAGCATGTATTCCCCTCTGCAATATAGGCGCCAAACCGACCTGGTTGACGGTCACGTAAACGACTATATAAGGCTAAAGGAGAGCCGTATACTTTTCCCTTGAGGCGATAAGTGTGATTGATTTGATAGCTATCACCACTACGAATGTATTCCTGAATTGCTGCAATATCGGCGGTAAATTGCGCTTCATCTATGGACTCAACTATATCCAGTACACCAGCAAGTGTTTGCGTTTCGGCTAGCTGCTCTATGAATTTAGAAATCAAGGCATCCACTTCTGGCTTAGAAAGCTTAGCCACGTTTTTGAACGACCATGCCTCTATCAGTGGGTGAGTAAGAGAGGCATCAAGTGGCTGAGAGAGTTTATGAATAGACCTACCCAATTCATAAGCAAAGGCCGCAACTACAAATTCACCTCGATTAAGTGCATGAGAGATCTCCTCTAAACACTCTTGGGTGGAGAGGAGGTCATGGGCATGATTGCTACTGGGAAGAATACGCCAGTAATGAAGTGGGTTTTCATAAAGGCGACTGGATGGTTTAGCCGAAGTACTTTGCGCGTCGTCGAGCAAAATCATGAGGGCTAAGCTAACTAAATGAGTGGCTTACAGCTTACTTCAAGATGGTGGCAGATTCGATCGTCACGGTCTTGCTTGGTACGTCACCCATTCTGCCCATCCTTGGTGCTGATGCAGTCGTCGTTGGTACTTTGCGGATGGCATCAATCGTCTGCGTTCCAGAAATCACTTTACCGAAGACCGTATAACCATTACCCATGGCATTGGGATAGTCCAAGGCTTGGTTATCTTTGACGTTGATAAAGAATTGTGAAGTAGCTGAATCGGGATCTGAAGTGCGAGCCATCGCAATTGTGTAAGTGTTATTTTTCAAACCATTCGTGGCTTCAGAAACCACGGGTCCATCGGTTGGCTTTTGCGATAAGTCAGGAGTAAAGCCACCACCTTGAATCATGAAGCCATCTATGACACGATGGAAAATAGTACCGTTATAAAAACCACTCTTCACGTAGTTCAGAAAGTTCGCAGTAGTTTTTGGAGCCTTATCTGCATCCAGTTCGACAACAAAATTACCCATTGTCGTTTTAAACTCGACCTTAGGACCTGCTATTGCTGCTTGACTAGCAAAGCAAGAGGCAATCAGAACGAGGCTAGCTATTAGCTTACGCATACAAACTCCTTGAGTTAGTTAAATGAATACAGTTGATTGTATTGTGCAATGTAATGGACTTGAGGATCTCCATAAATTAAGTTAGCCCATTGGGCATATTCGCAGCAGAGGCATAAGAAGCTTCCTCAAACATTCCAGGCCTAGCTAGATAATCTAAAGTCCAGTCGATGGTATCTACACCCCAGAAACAGTGTTTATTAAGGATCAGGGCTGGTACACCAAAAGCGCCATCCATTTTGGCTTGATTGGTATTGGCGATGAGTGCTGCTTTAATTTCAGGGGTATCCGGTTTTGGAGTTTCAGCCGCTAAGCCCAAATAAGTGCAAAACTCTGACCAAGACAAGTTGGGATCTTTGCCCTCTAACCAAACATAATCAAAAGCACGTTCTACCATTGCCCAGTCGGCATTCTGCTCTAGGAGAAGGCGTTGCGGTACAACCGTCAAGAATGGATGGTGCTCAGGAAAGCGGAAGGGGATACCTAACTTTTCGGCTTGCCAAACACAAAATTGATAGGTATGCGGTCGTTTAGCGGCAATCTCACCGGGACCTTTATTCTCCGTTGCTCTGAAGAGTCCGCCCAACAGAATGGGTACTGGCGTGATATCCAGTTTGTGTTCTAGTCGTTGCCGTTGTTTGATGTAGATGTAAGCAAATGGCGAGATGATGTCGTAGTACAAAGTCGCTGCAGGTTTTAAGCTCATCGTGGATCCATTCCTTATTTCTTATTTCTTTTTAGACTCTTCATCGAGTTTGCGTAAGAAGGCCATCTTCTCTTTAATTTGACTTTCCAGGCCGCGCTCCACTGGTGTATACCAATGGGGTTCTTTCATGCCTTCGGGTAAATAGGTTTCGCCGGCTGCATAGCCATGAGGCTCATCATGGGCATAGCGATATTCTTTGCCATGACCAAGTTCTTTCATAAGCTTGGTAGGCGCATTACGTAAGTGATTAGGCACCGGTTTAGATTGATCTTGAGCGACATAAGCACGCGCGGCATTAAAGGCGCTGTAGCTCGCATTACTCTTGGAAGCCACAGCCAAATACACTACGGCTTGACCTAAGGCTAGTTCACCCTCTGGAGATCCCAATCTTTCAAAAGTTTGTGCAGCATCATTAGCCAATTGCATCGCCCGCGGATCAGCCAGTCCGATGTCTTCCCATGCCATGCGAATAATGCGACGAGCCAAGTAACGCGGATCAGCGCCGCCATCAAGCATGCGGCAAAACCAATATAGCGCTGCATCCGGGTTGGAGCCCCGCACAGATTTATGTAGTGCAGAAATCTGATCATAAAAATGATCACCCCCTTTATCGAAGCGACGCGCTTGCGCGGCAAGGGCATTTTCAACAAAGGCTTGATCGACTATTTGAACCGCAGAGTTGGGTGTTAATACGGCATTGCGGATTTGCTCTACAAGATTGAGTAGGCGCCGTGCATCACCATCTGCATTGGATATAAGGGTGTCAATTGCGGCATCTGCGAATTGCACATCCGGCATAACATGCTGATGGGCTCGTACAAAAAGTTGTTGCAGTTCTGCAGCCTCTAGAGACTTCAGGACATAGACCTGCGCGCGAGAGAGTAAAGCCGAGTTCACTTCAAAAGAGGGGTTTTCAGTAGTAGCACCAATGAAGGTAAATAAGCCAGACTCTACATGCGGCAGTAAGGCATCTTGCTGGCTTTTATTGAAGCGATGAATCTCATCAACAAACAAAATCGTTTGCTTGCCGTATTGCGCCATATTTTGTTGCGCTTGTTCTATCGACTCTCGAATTTCTTTTACACCGGCTAATACTGCAGAGATGGCAATGAATTCTCGATCAAATGCTTTTGCCGAAAGACGTGCAAGCGTGGTCTTGCCAACGCCTGGCGGACCCCACAAAATCATGGAGTGCGGTTTGCCAGAAGCAAAAGCTAAATTGAGGGGTTTGCCAGGAGCTAATAGATGGGTCTGACCAATGACTTCTTCGATTGTTTTTGGGCGCAAAGCTTCCGCTAAAGGCGGCGGTGGGGTGCTATCGAAGAGACCGCTCATTGAACCATCATGATTGAATGTAGAGAATGACTAGTGCAGCCCAAGTGAGACAGGCGGCAGCGATATAAGTTAAGCGATTTCGAATGGTCATAAAAGCAAGCCGGGCGGCATCGCTTGAGAAATAGTACTGATAGGTATTTTGATCAATATTGCGCTGAATGATTAAGGTGGATGCCAAAATCAACAGACCAACCGGAATATAAACATGCAGTGCCACCCAGGCAACCAATGCCGGGATTACGCCCCAAATCCAAGCATTGCGGTCTATCCAGCGATCACCGCTAGGGACTTTTCCTAAGGTATGTAAGCTCGCACCCCAGTGCATCGCTCCCATAAATGCCGTAATGACGGCACCATAACCTGCCAGCGATTCTGCGCTTAAATAATTGAGCGGTGTGGATGCCAGTTGCACCATCAATGCGAGACCAATAAATGGAATTAGGCCTGCGTATGCCAGTTTACGAACAAGAGGTGGAATAGGATTCACGTGGGCTTTTTAGTGGGTTACGAGTTTAAGAGTGGGAGAGGATGTGAGAAAGTGTGAATTACTTATCGTAGGTGTATACGCCGCGACCAGTTTTACGCCCGAGGTAGCCAGCGGCAACCATTTCACGTAGGAGTGGGCAAGGGCGGTACTTAGAGTCACTGAAGTTTTCAAAATACACTTCCATCACCGCTAAGCAAGTATCTAATCCAATTAAGTCTGCCAACGCTAGAGGACCAATAGGTTGATTGCAACCCAATTTCATACCCGCATCGATATCTTCTGGGCTGGCGAGTCCTTCAGATAGAACAAAGAAAGCCTCATTAATCATAGGCAACAAAATCCGATTGACCACAAAGCCTGGTGAGTTCTTGACAGTGATGGGCTCTTTGCCAATGCGCTTGGCCATTTCAAGAATGGCTGCATGGGTCTCGTCACTAGTCTGCAAGCCACGAATCACTTCCACTAGGGCCATGAGAGGCGGTGGGTTAAAGAAGTGCATACCAATGAAGCGTGCTGGATTGGAATCTAAGGCAGCTAATTTGGTGATGGATAAAGAAGAAGTATTCGTTGCGATGATCGTATCTTTGCTAACAATCTCATCTACTTGCTTCAGAATCTTTTCTTTGACTGCTTGATTTTCAGTGGCGGCTTCAATCACTAAATCCAGGCCTTTGAAATCTCCATAAGAGGTACTCCCTTTAATATGCTTGAGAGCGGCCTCCTTTGCTGTACCACTGAGGACTTCTTTTTTAACGAGACGATCCAAACTCTTGCCGATCTGATCCAGGCCACGTTGTACAGCCGCTTCATTAATATCAACCATGACGACATCTAGTCCGGCAACCGCGCAGACCTGCGCAATGCCATTACCCATCGTGCCTGCACCGATTACGCCAACGGATTGAATCTTCATTTCATTTCCTTTTTTGATACTGAGTTGAACCAAATAACTGCTCTCTAGCTTTATCATCATGCAAGGGTTTGCGTAATGCGGTCAATACTTCACAACCACGCTTTACTGCTGGACGCTCGCCAACCAGGTCAAACCAACGCTTGAAGTATGGATAGTCATCTAGATTCATCCCCTGATTTTTCCAGTTCCGCGTCCAAGGATAAATCGCTATATCTGCTATGGAGTAGGTTTTACCGGCAATGTAAGGATTATCTTTCAGTTGGCTGTCCAGGACCCCGTAGAGTCTTTTGGCTTCATTGGTATAGCGATTGACGGCGTATTCAATTTTCTCAGGCGCATAGAGTCGAAAGTGGTGGTTTTGTCCAAGCATAGGGCCTAATCCACCCATTTGGAACATGAGCCATTGCAATACCTCGTATTTAGCTCGAGTCGTTTTGGGTAAAAACTTCCCAGTCTTCCCTGCCAAGTACAACAAGATGGCACCAGACTCGAACAGATGAATGGGTTTGCCATCCGGTCCATGGGGATCGGTAATGGCGGGGATCTTATTGTTGGGGCTGATTTCTAAAAACTCTGAACCGAACTGATCACCCGCACCAATATCAATCGGGTGGGCGACCCAATCACGGTCCAATCGATAGCCGCATTCCTCAAGCATGATGTGTACTTTATGGCCATTGGGCGTTGGCCAGCTGTAAACATCAATCACATTCGATTTATTCATTGCCATATGTTTCCCTTATTTTCCTAAATTCCCTACAAAGATTGCAAACGTTGCAAAGCATTACTTAAAGTTTGCTCTTGTTTAGCAAAACAAAAACGAAGCACACCAGATTCTGTTGCTTGATGATAAAAAGCGGAGACTGGTATCGCTGCCACACCAATCTGCGTAGTGAGCCACTTACAAAACGCTGCTTCGTTCAACTTGGCTTGTGGAATATTGAGAGCAGAGTAATCCACGCACTGAAAATAGGTTCCCGGACTTGGCAATAATTTAAAGCCTGTATTGGCTAGGCTAGCTCGAAAGAAATCCCGCTTCGCTTGATAAAAAGCGGGAAGATTTAAATAATGCGAGGCATCTGCAAGATAAGAAGCGAAGCCATGCTGCATAGGCGTATTGACGGTGAAGACATTGAATTGGTGAACCTTACGGAACTCCTTAGTGAGCGCGGGTGGAGCTGCAACGTAACCTATCTTCCAGCCGGTGACGTGATAGGTCTTACCAAAGCTAGAGATCAAAAAGCTCCTTGCCGCCAAGAGGGGATGAGAGGCTACGCTGTGATGGCTAGCGCCATCGTAGACCATATGCTCATAGACTTCATCACTCAAGATCAGCGCTGAAGTATCTTGAACGAGGTCGGCCAAACGATCCAGATCCACTCTTTGCCACACCATGCCAGTTGGGTTATGCGGGGTATTCATGATGATCAGGCGCGTTTTGGAATGGATTGCATTGGCTAACGCTTCCCACGGGATTTCATAGGAGGCAACTTGGCCTTGCTCATCACGCACTACTTGCAGAGAAACTGCAATGGCTTTGCCGCCAGCCAACGCAATTGCAGGTCGATAACTATCGTAAGCAGGTTCAATAATGACCACTTCATCACCTGGGCTAACGCAAGCCAGAATGGCTGTCAGAATACCTTGGGTAGCACCAGCAGTGATAGTGATTTCAGAATCAGGATCGTATTGATGGCCGTATAACTGCTGGATCTTGTGAGCAATACCACTACGCAGTTCTTTTACTCCGAGCATGGAAGGATATTGATTGTGATCCGCTAGCATGGCTTCATTCACACTAGCGATTAATTGACGATCACACGGAAAGTCCGGAAAGCCTTGCCCCAGGTTAATTGCTTCATGTTCAGCAGCCAATGCAGACATCACCGTAAATACCGTAGTGCCTACATGGGGTAGACGACTCGGAAATCCGGGGGTGATATTGGGGGGATTCATGGGGGGAGGGATATAGGGCGGCTATTGAGCTTTTAGGGCAGATAAACCGGGTAGTCGCTAGAATGGTAAAAATACATAAACAAATTGTGCCATGCTGATCGTACTTTCACCCGCCAAATCCCTAGATTACAAGACTCCTGTCCAGGTCAAGACACCGACATTGCCTGAATTTGTCTCGGAATCAGCCAAGTTGATTGCAGATCTTCAAAAGCTTTCCCCCCAGGACGTGGCTAAGTTAATGGGCTTATCAGATCAATTGGCTGCATTGAATGTGGGTCGTTACCGTGACTGGTCTAAAAAATTTACCGCAGAAAACAGCAAACCGGCTATTTATGCTTTCGATGGGGATGTCTATGATGGTTTTGATGTCAAAACCTTGAATGCCAAGGATGTGGCTTTTGCGCAAGATCACATGCGGATTTTGTCGGGTTTGTATGGTGCCCTAAAACCCTTGGACTTGATGCAAGCCTATCGCTTGGAGATGGGTACTAGCTTCAAGAACGCGCGAGGAAAAGACCTATATGCTTTTTGGGGCGGCAGGGTAACCGATTCCTTAAAAAAGGTTTTAGAGAAGCAGAAGAAACCGGTATTACTAAATCTGGCTTCCGAGGAGTACTTCAAAGTATTGCAGCCTAAAGAATTAGACTGCCCTGTGATTGCCCCGGTGTTTCAGGATGCCAAGGAAGGCAAGTACAAAATTATTTCCTTTTATGCCAAACGGGCACGGGGCTTAATGGCCCGCTATGTTGTCGAAAACCGCATTACTGACCCTGCAGATTTAAAGGGGTTTAATGTGGATGGCTACAAATATTTTGCCGCAGAATCAACGTTAGAGAAGCCCATATTTAGACGGGCGGAAAGAAAATAATGGCTGTACACCGGAGCAAATCTTCACAACGTTCCTCGCCTGAAGTAGAGCGCCTAGTTGCCGACTCGATTTCTTTGGCGGCCTCGGGCAGTCAGTTAGAGGATCGCTTTTGGGAGGAGCGCCTGAATGTGAGATTGATGCGTTTGCTGAAAAGTCAAAATCAAAATGTGATTGATGCGGCACTAGATCAAACCTTTCGCATTAATACCGTCGCCTTTGAGGTTCTCGCTGATTCTGCTGAAACCCTGGCCGAGTCTCTGCATATAGAGCATGAGGGACAAGGGTGGGATGTGTTGTTGATGGCCATGCCGATTGTTGCGCATACCCGTTATCAAATTCCATCAGGACCGTTGTCGACCCATATCATTGAAGCTACCGCGCAAGCCTTGAATGATTTTGTAGCTGCTCCGGATACCCGTCTTGCAATCATTCCTTGGCTTTATAGTATTGATCAGATGCCGCATTCCCATTGTCAAACGCGCGTACTCACTGAGGCTTTAGCAACGGCGGCAATCTCTGCTGCAGATGTGAAGTTAGAGCTACGTGATATGTCTGAGACGATTGCAGTGTTAGCCGATCCCCGTTTCATCATTGCGGCATTAAGCGCCCCTAGTGGCTCCCCCATCTTTCGCTGGCAGGCCGAAGCTCCAGCGCGTCAAGAGCGCGGTGTGAGTTTGATTGGTTGGCAAAACGCCATGCATGATCCGATCGCTTCTTTACTGCCTGGATGTGAATTTGAGCTCTTACTGCCTGAGGCTTATTTCACGAATTGCCGCTTGGCAGATAAACATGTGCGCCCTTTAAGTATTCGTGCAGCTGCGAATTATTTGGAAGGTACCTTAGGTATTCTCCCGGCTGGTTTATCGTGTGTGGTCGGCGCCTTTGGCGATGAGCAGGCTGATGAATACCGTATTTCGTTTAGCGCTAAGGGTTCCGCTGAAATCATGTATGGAGTCATTTGGCCCCTTTATGATCGGGAAAGCGTTGCAACTGATGCGCTCAATGATTTATCTGATGATGAGAGTCCAATCAAGAAAATCTGCGATGCTCTGCATGATGCGGGTGTAGAGGATGTATTCCGTCACGCGATGCTGTTTGATCCAGAGTTATGCGATGACTGTGGAGCACCATTATTTCCGGATCGTTCTGGTGAAGCGGTGCACGCGGAAATGCCTGAGGATGCGCCAACCCAACAGCCGCTATTTCATTAGAGAATAAACAAGCGCTACCAAAAGAAAAAAGCCGAGAATTTCTCGGCTTTTTTCATACTGTGACACTGCGATACTGTAATGAGAGATTAATTCGGTACAAAGGGTTCTGTACCAGCAAACAAATGGGGTAATTTACCGGCTTTCATTTCTGGTGTTTGACAAAAATCAGCGAGTCTGACACCGGCTTTGATGTTAAACAGCATTGCTTTATTGCCCAAGACAACAAGGTCATGACCACTATTCATGTTTTTGTAACGCAGGCTACCTGGCAAAGAAGTTTGACGATCTAAGTCATAAGTTTGGGCATCCCAAGTTAAGCGAACTCTTTCGGTAGTACCAGTGCTAGTGGTTTTGAACTGCTTGCTTTCACTGCAGCTCCATGTAACAACTTCTTCAGCAGCGCTTGCACTTGCAGAGATAAACAGACTTGAAAGCGCAACGCTCATGACGAGAAGGTTTTTCTTCATTGGAATTTTCCTTAGGAGAGTAAATGCTTAACGCCTGCTTGCTCTTCGAGCAACTCGTTAAGGGTGTGAGTCATGCGCTCACGGGAGAATTCGTCGATCTCTAAACCTTCGATCATCTTGTACTCGCCGTTTTCGCAAACTACTGGGAAACCATAAATCACTTCAGCTGGAATATCGTATTCACCCTTAGAAGGAATACCCATGGTGACCCATTTGCCATTAGTGCCGAGCACCCAATCATGCACGTGATCAATCGCTGCATTTGCAGCAGAGGCTGCAGAAGAAAGGCCGCGAGCCTCAATGATGGCCGCCCCACGTTTACCGACAGTAGGAATAAAGGTATCTTTATTCCAAGCTCCATCATTAATAGCCTCTTTTACAGATTTGCCATCGACCGTTGCAAAGCGATAGTCAGGGTACATCGTTGGGCTGTGATTCCCCCAAACGACGAGCTTCTCAATATCAGCAACCGGTTTATTCAACTTACTAGCCAACTGGGAGAGGGCGCGGTTGTGATCCAGTCGCAACATTGCAGTGAAGTTCTTCGCCGGAATATCAGGCGCTGATTTCATAGCGATGTAGGCGTTGGTGTTTGCTGGGTTACCAACAACCAATACTTTGACCGTTTTCTTAGCAACGGCATTTAATGCTTTGCCTTGGGCTGTGAAAATTTGCGCATTAGCGGAGAGCAAATCTTTACGCTCCATGCCAGGACCGCGTGGACGTGCGCCAACCAAAAGAGCAATGTCGATATCTTTAAATGCCGTCATTGGATCGGAATGGGCAGACATGCCAGCCAAGAGTGGGAATGCGCAATCATCCAATTCCATCATGACGCCAGCTAGGGCTTTTTGCGCTTTTTCATCAGGAATCTCAAGCAACTGGAGGATAACGGGCTGATCTTTGCCCAACAGGTCGCCATTAGCGATGCGGAACAGCAGGGAATATCCGATTTGACCGGCTGCACCGGTTACAGCGACACGCATTGGGGCTTTTGCCATTACTAATAACTCCAGGGAAAGGTTAATTAATGAAAACTTTTCTATTATCCATTCAAGTGTAGGAACTTTAGCTTTACACTGTCAATGATGTCTTATAGAAGACTAGAATTACCCTGAATTTTATCCAATTGATAGCGTCATGGAGTGAATTTGCCAGATTTAAGCATGCCAGTGGCCTCATTTAGCCCTCTGTACGAACAGATTAAGGCGATGATCTTAGCCAGTCTACAAGCCTCTGAATGGCTTCCTGGGGATGCTATTCCCAGTGAAATGGAGCTTGCAGCCCGCTATGCTGTCAGCCAGGGTACGGTGCGTAAGGCTATTGATGAGTTAGCCGCGCAAAATTTATTAGTTAGACGTCAAGGTAAGGGTACTTTTGTGGCTACCCACCAGGAGGATGATTGGCAGTATCGATTCTTACGGCTAGCGCCGGATTCCGCAGAGAAAATTCACTTAGTTAGCCAGTTTTTAGCTTGCGTTAAGACAAAAGCGACTCCCTATGTCGCGAATTTGCTTAAATTGAAGGCAGGTGACGCGGTTATTCATATTGATCGGGTGCAGAGCTATGCAGGCAAACCCATTGTTTTTGAAGAGATTTGGTTATCTGGTGGCCGATTTAAGGATTTGGACCTCGATGCACTTCATGCTTGGCATGGCCCGGTTTATGCCTTGTATGAAAGCCAGTACTCTACCCATATGGTGCGAGCGGAAGAAAAAATTAAGGCTATCGCCGCCAGTGAAATATTAGCCAAACATTTGAACTTAGCAGTAGGGGCGCCTTTGTTATCGGTGGAGCGGGTCGCTTTTACTTATGGCAATAAACCAGTAGAAATTCGGCACGCTAGGTACGACACCACTGAGCAGCACTATGAGAACAAATTAAACTGAGCTTATCCGTTAAAACCCCTAATAAACCCCTTTAAACGCTAAAAAATCCCCACCGTCCCTAAGGTTTCCAATAGAATATGTTGCAACACAACAAAACCACAATAAACCTCCCTTCGAATGTAGAGATTACCCATGGTTGATGCACAGCAAGACGTAAAAAAAGATAGACCGGTTTACCGCAATATTGGTCTAGCCCAGCTAATTAAATACCGCCTCCCATGGGCAGGTAAGGTTTCCATTCTTCATCGCATCAGCGGAGCAGTCATGTTCCTGCTACTACCATTTATTTTGTACCTTTTTGATCAGAGCCTAGCTTCTGAGTTGAGTTATCAACAGTTTCAAGCCATCACTAGCAATATTTTGGTAAAGCTGGTTTGCCTGGGTTTGATCTGGTGTTTCTTGCACCATTTCTGTGCCGGTATTCGCTATCTCTTGCTCGATTTAGAGATCGGTGTAGAGAAGTCAGAAGCCAATCGTTCTGCCATTTTTGTTTTCTGCATTGGCGTAGCTCTGACTGCAGTAGTGGGTCTCAAAATGTTCGGCTTGTATTAAGCGCTCAGCATATCTTCATTAAGGGAATTTCATGCCTATTTATCAAATTGGACCAAAGCGCTTAGTTGTCGGTGCTCATTACGGTCTCAAAGAGTGGATCATCCAGCGCATTACTGCAGTAGTGATGGTGGTGTTTACGATTGTTTTGCTCGTTGACTATTGCATCACTGGCAGTGCTACCTACGAAGGTTGGTCTGGTTTGTTTAGTAATCAGTTCATGAAGCTCTTAACGCTCTTGACTTTCCTTAGCCTGTTCTATCACGCCTGGATTGGTATGCGTGATATCTGGATGGACTATATCAAGCCTGTCAGTATTCGTTTAACACTGCAAGTGTTGACTCTTCTGTATCTCGTAGCCTGTGCGGCCTATGCCGTCCAAATTTTGTGGAAAGTGTAATTTAATGACTGCAATTCAAAAATCATTGCCGCGCCGCCGTTTTGATGCGGTGATTGTTGGAGCGGGTGGCTCAGGGATGCGCGCTTCCTTGCAATTGGCTGAAGCTGGCTTGAATGTTGCTGTATTAACAAAAGTATTTCCAACCCGTTCGCATACGGTTGCTGCACAGGGCGGTATTGGTGCTGCCTTAGGTAATATGAGTGAAGACAATTGGCACTATCACTTTTATGACACGATTAAAGGATCTGACTGGTTAGGTGACCAGGACGTGATCGAGTTTATGTGCCGTGAAGCGCCAAAAGCAGTTTATGAGCTTGAGCATTTTGGTATGCCTTTTGACCGCAACCCAGATGGCACGATTTATCAGCGCCCCTTTGGTGGTCACACTGCAAACTATGGCGAGAAGCCAGTGCAACGCGCTTGTGCTGCTGCTGACCGCACTGGTCATGCCATGTTGCATACACTGTATCAACGTAACGTTCGTGCAAAAACCAATTTCTTCGTTGAATGGTTAGCGCTGGATTTAATTCGGGATGATGCAGGTGACATTGTTGGTGTTACTGCTCTTGAAATGGAAACAGGCCAAATTTATATTTTGGAAGCCAAGGTAGTCCTCTTGGCAACTGGTGGTGCGGGTCGCATCTGGGATGCCTCTACAAATGCTTTTATTAACACGGGTGACGGCATGGGTCTTGCTGCTCGTGCAGACATTCCATTGGAAGACATGGAGTTCTGGCAATTCCACCCAACCGGCGTAGCCGGTGCTGGAGTGTTGTTGACTGAAGGTTGCCGCGGAGAAGGCGCTATTTTGCGCAATAAAGATGGTGAACGCTTTATGGAGCGTTATGCACCCACCTACAAAGATCTCGCGCCAAGGGATTTCATTTCACGTTGTATGGATCAAGAAATTAAAGAAGGGCGCGGTTGTGGTCCTAACGGTGATTATGTGGTGCTCGACCTAACGCATATTGGCGCAGAGACCATCATGAAGCGTTTGCCTTCTGTGTACGAGATTGGGATTAACTTTGCCAACGTTGACGTCACCAAAGAGCCAATCCCAGTTGTGCCAACGATTCACTATCAGATGGGCGGCATACCTACAAACATCCATGGTCAAGTAGTTGTGCCTGCTAATGGCATTCACAATGAAGTTGTCAATGGCCTGTATGCCATTGGTGAGTGCTCGTGCGTTTCTGTGCATGGCGCAAACCGCTTAGGCACCAACTCATTGCTCGACCTGTTAGTGTTTGGTCGTGCCGCTGGTAAGCACATCGTTGGTTTAGATCTGAAGAATCGTGAATTCAAGCCATTACCTGCCAATGCCGGTGAGCAAACATTAGCTCGTGTTGCTGCGCTGGATAACTCCACCTCTGGTGAGTACGCACAAGATATAGCAAACGATATTCGTAAGTGTATGCAGAAGTATGCTGGTGTATTCCGCAACCAAGAGTTGATGGATGAAGGTGTTCGTCAAATGGCGAAGTTGACTGAGCGTGCCAAGCACTTATGGGTTAAAGATAAATCTGAGATTTTCAATACTGCGCGCATTGAGGCTTTGGAAGTGGCTAACTTGGTTGAGACTGCAAATGCAACCATGATTTCAGCTGCAGCCCGTAAAGAAAGTCGCGGCGCACATTCGCATGATGATCACCCTCATCGCGATGATGAAAATTGGATGAAACATACCCTTTGGTATAGCGCAGGAAATAAGGTGACTTACAAGCCAGTTGTCTTAAAGCCTTTAACTGTTGAGTCCTTCCCTCCTAAAGAACGTACTTTCTAAGCAAGAGAGATAGCAGATGAGTGATACCCGTATATTTGAAATTTACCGTTACGATCCAGATGTCGATGCAGCTCCGCGTATGCAACGCTATGAGCTTGAGCTCAATGGCGAGCGCATGTTGTTAGATGCTTTGATTGCCTTGAAGAAACAAGACGAAACCATTTCCTATCGTCGTTCATGCCGTGAAGGTGTATGCGGTTCAGATGCAATGAACATCAACGGTAAAAATGGCTTAGCGTGTTTGACCAATATGTTGACATTACCTAAGGTCATTACATTACGACCATTACCTGGCTTGCCAGTAGTGCGCGATTTGATTGTCGACATGACATTGTTCTTTAAGCAATACCTATCGATCAAGCCTTACTTAGTAAACGACAATCCACCTCCTGAAAAAGAGCGTCTCCAGAGTCCTGAAGAACGGGAAGAGTTAAATGGTTTGTATGAGTGCATCTTGTGCGCTTCATGCTCTACCGCGTGTCCATCCTTCTGGTGGAATCCAGATAAGTTTGTTGGACCTGCTGGCTTGTTACAGGCCTATCGCTTTATTGCGGATAGTCGTGACGAAGAAACCAATCTGCGCTTGGATAACTTAGAAGATCCGTATCGCCTGTTCCGTTGCCATACGATTATGAATTGCGTGGATGTATGTCCTAAGCATCTGAATCCAACCAAGGCGATTGGCAAAATCAAGGAGTTGATGGTTCGCAGGGCAGTATGAGCCTCGGAAATGCGGAGTTATATCGTTTAAAAAGTGATGCTCGCAGGGGCTTGCTAGAAAATGATTTGATTCTGCAACGTTTCTTTGAGCGCTACGGCGCTGAGCTAAGCGTGGATGATGGAAAAGTATTAAGCCAGTTATTGGCCTTAGATGATAATGACCTCATGGATTTATTGATTGGTCGTAAGGATTCAGTGGCTACCCTGGAACAAGAGCTGCAGTCGGACTCTTTTAAAGCAGTGTTACATAAGCTGAGAGAGAAGTAAGTCAGCCTTTTGCTGCGACGGTAGCGGAAGCATGTGATCGAATAGCGTATTAATCTTAATTTTGAATGACTAAGGATTAGAAATGATTGAATCGGACATCAAAGCAAAACTGTCGTTTTCGGATGGAACACCAGATATTGATCTGCCAATTTACAAAGGGACTGTAGGTCCTGATGTAATCGATATTCGCAAGCTCTATGGTCAGACTGGTAAGTTCACTTACGATTCCGGCTTTCTTTCTACTGCATCATGTAATAGCAAAATCACTTATATCGATGGCGATAAAGGTGAGTTGCTCTATCGTGGTTACCCCATTGAAGACTTAGCGAACAACTGTGATTTCTTGGAAGTGTGTTATCTCTTGATCCATGGTGAATTGCCAAACGCGACCGTAAAAAAAGATTTTGAAAATATGGTCATGCACCACACGATGGTTCATGAGCAAATGCAATTCTTCTTGCGTGGTTTCCGTCGCGATGCCCATCCGATGGCGGTGTTAACTGGTCTAGTTGGCGCTATGGCAGCCTTCTATCATGATCAAATTGATTACAGCGATCCACATGCTCGTGAAATAGCGCAAATTCGGTTGATTGCGAAGATGCCGACCTTAGTAGCAATGGCTTATAAGTATTCCGTTGGACAACCATTTATCTATCCAGATAACTCTTTGTCATACACCGCAAACTTTATGCGCATGATGTTTGCAACACCATGTGAAGAGTACAAAATAAATCCAGTATTAGTACGTGCCTTAGATCGGATCTTCATCCTGCATGCAGACCATGAGCAAAATGCGTCTACATCAACCGTGCGCTTGTGCGGTTCTTCTGGCACAAATCCTTTTGCTGCGATCTCTGCTGGTATCGCTTGCCTCTGGGGCCCAGCCCACGGTGGTGCAAACGAAGCTTGCTTGCAGATGTTGAATGAAATTCAAGCAAATGGTGGTGTTGATAAGATTCATGATTTTATTGCTCAAGTAAAAGATAAGAACTCTAGCGTTCGCTTGATGGGCTTTGGCCATCGTGTATATAAAAACTTCGATCCTCGCGCAAAATTGATGCGTGAGACTTGCTATGAAGTATTGAATGAACTCGGTCTACAAGACGATCCATTATTCAAGCTGGCAATGACTCTTGAGAAGATCGCTTTGGAAGACGAGTACTTTGTCAGTCGTAAGCTCTATCCAAACGTAGATTTCTACTCTGGTATCGTGCAACGTGCGCTAGGCATTCCAACAGAAATGTTTACCTGTGTTTTTGCCTTGGCAAGAACGGTAGGTTGGATTGCGCAGTGGGAAGAAATGATTACCGATCCTGAGTACAAGATTGGACGTCCACGTCAGTTGTATGTTGGTGAAACAACCCGTAAAGTTCCTAATATCTCAGTTCGTAAATAAGCATTTAAAGGATCCGCATGTCTCGTACCTTGTATGACAAATTGTGGGATGACCACATTGTTTACTCTGAAGAGGATGGCACCGCTACGATCTATATTGATCGTCAGTTGTTGCATGAGGTAACTAGCCCTCAAGCATTTGAAGGTTTGAGTATGGCTGGGCGTCCTGTTTGGCGCATCTCCGCCAATTTGGCAGTCTCAGACCACAACGTACCGACAACGGATCGTTCTGAAGGCATTGCAGATCCAATCTCAAAGTTACAAGTAGATACCTTAGATCAAAACTGCGATGCTTTTGGTATCACCCACTACAGAATGAACGATACCCGCCAAGGAATTGTTCACGTGATTGGCCCAGAGCAGGGCGCTACTTTGCCTGGTATGACGGTAGTGTGCGGAGATTCTCATACGAGTACGCATGGTGCATTCGGGGCTTTGGCTTTTGGTATTGGCACCTCTGAGGTTGAGCATGTATTGGCAACTCAAACCTTGCTCATGAAAAAGAGCAAAAATATGTTGGTACGAGTTGATGGTCGTTTACAACCAGGCTCTACCGCTAAAGATATTGTCCTCGCAGTGATCGGTAAGATCGGCACTGCCGGTGGTACGGGCTACACCATTGAGTTTGCAGGCGAGGCGATACGCAACCTTTCCATGGAAGGTCGCATGACGATTTGCAATATGGCAATTGAAGCAGGTGCCCGTTCTGGTTTGGTTGCAGTTGATGAAACCACGATTGAATATATTCAAGGTCGCCCATATGCTCCTAAGGGCCCTGCAATGTTGCAAGCTGCGCAATATTGGAGAACCTTACATTCAGATGCTGATGTAATATTTGATGCAGTAGTGGAGTTGCGCGCAGAAGAGATTGCTCCTCAAGTAACTTGGGGTACTTCACCAGAAATGGTTTTGGCTATTAGCGAACGTGTACCTGATCCAGAAAAAGAACGTGATTCAAATAAGCGCACTGCTATGGAGCATGCCTTAGAGTATATGAATCTGATTCCCAATACGCCCTTGAGCAGTATCTTTGTCGACAAGGTATTTATTGGCTCTTGCACTAATAGCCGCATTGAAGATATTCGGGCTGCCGCTAAAGTAGTTGATCGCCTCGGTAAGAAGGTTGCCGCCAATGTGAAGTTGGCCTTAGTTGTTCCTGGCTCAGGTTTAGTAAAAGCCCAAGCAGAGCGCGAAGGTTTGGATCGCATTTTCAAGGCGGCAGGCTTTGAATGGCGTGAACCAGGTTGCTCCATGTGTTTAGCCATGAATGCGGATCGCTTAGAGCCAGGCGAGCGTTGTGCATCAACTTCTAACCGGAATTTTGAGGGTCGCCAAGGTAACGGCGGCAGAACCCATTTGGTTAGCCCAGCAATGGCTGCAGCTGCTGCAATCGAAGGCCATTTTGTTGACGTTCGTAAAATTTCGTAAAGGTAATTCAAGCATGAAATTTTCTTCAATCTCTTTAATTAGCCGATTAAGCATCGTTGGTATTGCAGGCTTACTCATTTCAGCGTGCAGTAGCACCATGGAAGGCATGGGTAAAGATTTGCAGAATATGGGTAATTCAATGGGTGGCGCGAGCTCAACCCAGCAAAATAATCAGTCGCAAACTAAGGGTAAGGATGTTGTTATTACCCCTGTGAAGTAATCAAGCAAAATTAAAGTCAGAATCATGGATAAATTTACGGTATATAAAGGTTTAGTTGCTCCACTTAATCGCGAGAACGTGGATACCGATGCCATCATTCCAAAACAGTTTCTGAAGTCGATTAAAAAGACTGGTTTTGGCCAAAACCTGTTTGATGCCTGGCGCTACCTTGATCATGGTGAGCCCGGTCAAGATTGCAGCAATCGCCCCATTAATCCCGATTTTGTTCTCAATCAAGCTCGCTACAAAGGTGCGGGCATCCTCCTAGCGCGTAAAAACTTTGGTTGCGGAAGCTCTCGTGAACACGCGCCTTGGGCTTTAGATCAATATGGGTTTAGAGCAGTCATTGCCCCCAGTTTTGCCGATATTTTCTTCAATAATTGCTTCAAAAATGGTCTTCTGCCGATTGTTCTCTCCGAGCAGCAGGTAGACCACCTCTTTAATGAAACCCTGGCATTTAATGGCTATGAGCTCACAATTGACCTCGAGCGCCAGGAAGTGATTGCCCCCGATAACAAGACGTATAGCTTCGAGGTAGCCCCCTTTAGAAAGTATTGCCTTCTCAATGGCTTGGACGATATTGGCTTAACCCTGCAACATGCAGATAAAATCAAGGCTTATGAAGCTGAGCGCATTCTGAAAATGCCTTGGCTTACAACACAATTGCCGTAATTTTGCAGAGTTAAAGGCCTTTCATGAAAATTGCAGTTCTCCCGGGCGACGGTATTGGCCCGGAAATCGTTGCTCAAGCCGTCCGTGTCTTAAACGCACTCGGCCCCAAGTTTGATCTAGAGGAAGCTCCAGTCGGAGGTGCTGCCTACGACATCGCTGGTCATCCATTGCCACCAGCTACGCTTGAGTTGGCAAAAAAAGCCGATGCTATTTTATTTGGTGCAGTAGGGGATTGGAAGCACGACACCCTTGCGCGTGAACTGCGCCCAGAGCAGGCAATCTTAGGCTTGCGTAAACACTTGGAGTTATTTGCGAATTTCAGGCCAGCGATTTGTTACCCAGAGCTCACTGCAGCATCTAGTCTCAAGCCAGAAATTATTGGCGGCTTAGATATTTTGATTATTCGTGAACTCAATGGCGATCTTTATTTTGGGCAGCCACGCGGTATTCGGACTTCAGAGCTACCATTGTTCAAAGGTGCACGTGAAGGTTTTGACACTATGCACTACAGTGAACCTGAAGTAGAGCGCATTGGTCACGTTGCTTTTGAAGCGGCGCGTAAGCGTGGCAAAAAAGTATGCAGCGTAGATAAGGCAAACGTTTTAGAAACATCACAGCTATGGCGTGAAGTGATGATTCGGATCTCTAAAGAGTATCCGGATATTGAGCTAAGCCATATGTATGTGGATAACGCGGCAATGCAGTTAGTCAAAGCCCCGAAAGCATTTGATGTCGTTGTTACTGGCAATCTTTTTGGTGATATTTTGTCGGATGAGGCGGCTATGTTGACTGGCTCAATTGGGATGCTGCCTTCAGCATCCTTGGATAAGAACAATAAAGGCCTATATGAGCCAAGCCATGGTTCTGCACCCGACATCGCTGGCAAAGGCATTGCCAATCCATTAGCAACCATACTCTCTGCGGCGATGATGCTGCGCTATTCCTTGGAAATGCCTGCAGAAGCAGATCGTATTGAAAAGGCTGTGCAAAAAGTATTAGCACAAGGCCTGCGTACGGTAGACATTTATACAGAAGGCACACAACAGGTGAGCACTGTACAAATGGGTGATGCAGTTGTTGCAGCATTAGCCTAAACAATAAACAAGTAAATATATTCACTAGATAGTTAGTCATCATGACAAATACAAAAATACCATTGGTAGGTTTAGTTGGCTGGCGCGGCATGGTCGGCAGCGTTCTGTTAGAAAGAATGCTCGCTGAAAAAGATTTTGATTTGATCGAACCTGTCTTTTTTAGCACTAGCCAAGCTGGTGGAGAAGTACCTTTGCTGAATGGTCAAAAAGTCACTAAAAGCGAAAGTACATTGCAAGATGCCAATGACATTAAAGCCCTGTCTCGCTGCGACATTATCCTGACCTGTCAGGGTGGTGACTACACCAATGAGATTTTTCCTAAGCTGCGTGCGGCTAGCTGGAATGGTCACTGGATTGATGCGGCAAGTGCTTTGCGTATGCAAGACGATGCGGTGTTGGTCTTGGATCCCGTGAATCGCCTGGTAATTGACAAGGCTTTAGCTGCAGGAGGCAAAAATTGGATAGGCGCCAATTGCACAGTGAGCTTGATGATGATGGCCATGGGTGGTTTGGTGAAGGCAGACATGGTGGAGTGGATTAGCGCCATGACTTATCAAGCGGCATCGGGAGCAGGCGCACAAAATATGCGGGAGTTACTCCTGCAGATGGGTGCATTGCGCGACAGCGTTGCCACCGAATTAGCCGATCCTTCCTCATGGATTTTAGATATTGACCGTAAAGTTACTGAAACATTGCGTTCACCCGATTTTCCGAAACAGAATTTTCGGAATACCCCATTAGCCGGTAGCTTAATTCCTTGGATCGACGTAGCAGTTGAGCATGGTCAAACTAAAGAAGAGTGGAAGGGTGGTGCTGAGTTCAATAAGATCCTCGGTCGTCCCGCATTTCGTAGTCCTGGCAGCATACCGGTTGATGGCTTGTGCGTGCGCGTAGGTGCAATGCGTTGTCATTCACAGGGTTTGACTGTGAAATTGAAGAAAGATATCCCGCTCAAGGAAATTGAAGCTATTTTGGCTAACGATAACCAGTGGGTCAAAGTCGTTCCGAATGATCGCGAAACGACTGAACGTGAATTATCACCAGCGGCAGTAAGTGGCACTATGACTGTTCCGATTGGCCGTTTGCATAAATTAGCAATGGGTCCAGAGTATCTTGGCGCGTTCACTGTTGGCGACCAATTGCTCTGGGGTGCTGCTGAACCATTGCGCCGTATGCTCAGAATCTTGCTCGAAAAATAATGCGACGAGTTTGCCAATGCAGCTTTGTAAAAGCACTTTGCTTTGTTTGGCTTAGTTGGTCGTGTACAGCTTGGGCGATTACCTTGGGCTCACCTCAGGTTCAGTCAAAAGCGGGGGAGCCACTGCGTGTGGAAATTCCGATTCGAATGACGGCTGATGAAGCTACTGCTTTAGATAGTCTGAAGGCAGTCACGCCCAATAAAGCCGCCTATGAGCGTCTTGGTATTTCTCAAAAGATTCTGGAGCTCAATCCTCAGGTGATGGTGTACCGCAATCGCCAAGAGCAACTTATGGTCTTGGTAGAGACGGTCAATGCTGTACCAGTTGCCGAGGATCCCTTTGTCGATGTTTTAGTCAATCTCAACTGGGCAAGCGGAAGCCTGACCAAAACCTACACTTTGCTCTTGGGTGATGTACAAAAAGTACTGGTGAAGCCTGGGCAAACGCTCTCTGAAATTGCTGCCATGATGGCTCCGCAATTAGAGGGCGCGACTTTAGATCAAACGATGATGGCTTTATACAAAGCCAATCCGGATGCATTTGCTAGCGGCAGCATTAATCGCTTAGCTGCGGGTGCTGAATTAAACAAGCCAAGCCAAGCACTGCTTCGCTCGATTAGCCCTGCAGAGGCAAACCAATTTGTGGCTGATGCAAATGCCGAGTGGCTTGCGGAAAAAGAGGATAAAGGTTCGGTCACAGGAACATCTAAATCTGGCGATGCCAAGGCTGGGGCGTCAATCCCGAAGGATCGCCTGAAGATAGGCTCAAGTGCAGAAGGAAATGAGCAAGAGCGCCGCTATACCGAAGAGCTCGTTGCCCAAGAAAAACAACTAGAGCAAGCTAAAGCACGCGTCACTGAGCTAGAAAAAAATATTGCTGATCTTCAAAGCCTCTTGGATAAATCCAAAGAGAAAAAAGCAGTTGAAAATAACTTTGGACTGGGTGGTTTTGCTCCAGCTGTTTTGGCAATCGGTTTAATTGCATTAACTGGTCTATTGCTTTGGGGTTTTGCCCGCAATGCCCGTCGCTCTGAACAGGGTAATTTCCAGGCAGCAAGAATACCCGCTGCACATAGCTCAGAAAAACCAGCTTCAGGTTCTCACTTCGAAATGCCTGAGCGCACTAAAGCGCTATTTGCAGGTATTGATTTAGACCTCCCTAAGCCAGTCAATGAAATTCCGCAGGACGCGTCAATAGGGCTTGCAAATCCATTGGCAGATACCTTGCGCGTCAAACTAAATCTAGCACGCGCCTACATCACGATTGAAGATTTCTCTGCTGCGAAGAAGTCATTAGAAGAAGTCATCCGTTTGAGTAATTCAGAAGATCCTACTATTACGATTGAAGCGCAAGGTTTATTGGCAGAGCTTTCGCAGCGCAATGCCTAAGGTCAAGAGTGTGAAGCAATGCGCATAGCACTCGGCCTTCAATACGACGGCAGCCCCTATTCTGGCTGGCAAACTCAAGTCAATCAACATTCAGTTCAAGATGAATTAGAGAAAGCCATTTCTGCTTTTGTGGGCGAGGAATCTTGCAAGGATTTTCCTATTCGGACCATTACTGCAGGGAGAACGGATACTGGGGTACATGCCTTAGGTCAGGTTGTGCACTTTGATACCAATGTTGAACGCGAAGCATTCTCTTGGGTTAGAGGCATCAATTCTTTTCTACCTAGTTCTATCGTAGTCAATTGGGCTAAAGAAGTTTCTACAGAATTCAGTGCGCGCTTTTCTGCATATGAGCGTACCTATATTTATGCCTTACAGGCAGGCCCCTGTCGATCACCGCTGGTAAATGCTAGGGCAGGTTACTTATTACTCCCCCCAAATCAATGGTTTGATGTGGATGGCATGAAAGAAGCAGTCCCTTGTCTTATTGGCGAACATGATTTCAGTTCTTTTAGATCTTCGGAGTGTCAGAGCAAGACACCAGTCAAAACCTTGTATTCAATTGAAATCATCTCCGAAGAGCCCTGGCTCTATTTTTCTATTCGGGGAAATGCCTTCTTACATCATATGATTCGCAATCTCGTTGGTTGCTTTCTGCAAATTGGACAGGGAAGGCAAAAGCCAGAGTGGATGGCTGAGGTCTTAGAAGCCAAAAATAGACAAATAGCCGCACCGACTTTTATGGCTGATGGCCTATATTTGACCAAGATTGCTTACCCAGAAGGGTTTGCGATTCCAGAGCCTTGGCTAAAAAACGCTTGGTTACCAACCCAAATCATTACTGCATAAGGCCTTATTATTCATTTATGGGCTTACTGACACACTCACTTGGACGAACAAGGGTCAAAATTTGCGGCTTAAGGACTTCTGCAGATATTGACGCGGCTGTTGCTGCGGGAGTGGATGCCGTGGGATTCGTGTTCTATCCGCCCAGTATTCGTGCGGTAAGTCCCCCTGTAGCTGCCCAGCTAATTACTAGACTACCTGCAGGAATAGACGCTGTTGGATTGGTCGTCAACGCTACAAATACCGAGTTTGCAGCCATAAAAAGCCTTGCCCCGATCACCTTATGGCAATTTCATGGGGATGAGTCCCCGGAACGCTGTATGGAGCTTGCCGCTGGGATGCCTTGGATAAAAGCGGCTCGGGTAGGGCAAGACTTCGCATTTGGTGAATTTTCCCTACAATATAGGCAAGCAAATGCTTTTCTACTGGATGCCCTCGTCGAGGGTTATGGTGGCGGAGGCGTTCCTTTTGATTGGCAAGGGATTCCACAGACATGGGTAAGCGAAAACGCGCTTCGGGTCGTTTTGAGTGGTGGATTGAACACGCACAACGTGGGCGAGGCGATTGCACGTCTGCATCCTTGCGCGGTTGACGTCTCTAGTGGCGTAGAAATCAGCAGGGGTGTTAAAGATCCTGTGCTCATGGCTGAATTTGTAAAGGCAGTGCGCGCAGCAGATGAGTAATCATCATCCCAATAATTTGCTGTAGATAAATCAAAAGAGGTAACTATGTACGACAAGCCAGATGCACGAGGACACTTCGGTCCCTACGGTGGAGTCTTTGTTTCTGAGACACTGATGTATGCATTAGATAAGCTCAAAGAGGCTTATGCTAAATACCAATACGACCCAGAGTTTATTGAAGAGTTTCATTACGAGCTCAAACACTTTGTTGGAAGACCATCGCCGGTATATCACGCAAAACGCTGGAGTGAAATGCTGGGTGGTGCACAGATGTATCTCAAGCGTGAAGACTTAAACCACACTGGCGCTCACAAAATTAATAATGTGATTGGTCAGGCAATGCTGGCTAAGCGTATGGGCAAGCCGCGCATTATTGCGGAGACTGGAGCGGGGCAGCATGGTGTAGCTACTGCTACTATTTGCGCGCGCTTTGGCTTGGATTGCACGGTTTACCAGGGTTCAGTAGACGTAGCTCGCCAAGCCCAAAACGTCTTTCGCATGAAGCTGTTGGGTGCCAAAGTGGTGCCCGTCGAATCAGGGACTAAAACATTAAAAGATGCACTCAATGAAGCGATGCGCGATTGGGTCACGAATGTAGACAACACTTTCTACATCATTGGCACTGTCGCTGGACCACATCCGTATCCGATGATGGTGCGCGATTTCCAGAGTGTTATTGGTGAAGAATGCAAAATACAAATGCCGGAAATGACGGGTCGTCAACCGGACTATGTTCTTGCTTGCGTGGGTGGTGGTTCGAATGCCATGGGTATTTTTTATCCCTACATTGATTTTCCAGAAGTTAAACTCATTGGTGTGGAAGCTGCAGGTCATGGGCTAGGTAGCGGCCTACATTCTGCTGCGCTATGCGTTGGTAAGCCTGGCGTATTGCATGGCAATCGCACTTACTTGCTGCAAGATGAGAATGGTCAGATTTCTGAAACGCATTCAGTATCGGCAGGCATGGATTATCCCGGTGTGGGTCCTGAGCACGCATGGTTAAAAGATTCTGGACGCGCTGACTACGTTGCCATTACTGATGAAGAAGCTTTGCAAGCATTTCATGATTGTTGCCGTATCGAGGGCATCATTCCTGCTCTGGAGTCAGCTCATGCTATTGCTTACGCCTGCAAGCTTGCCAAGACTTTACCAAAAGACAAAACCATTTTGATAAACCTTTCTGGTCGCGGCGATAAAGATATGCATACCGTTGCACAAGCCACTGGTTCCGAAGGTTAATTAAAAAAGAAATTCGTATGTCAAAAATTACTGCGCTCTTCAAGGAGTTAAAAGCCACAGGTAAAAAAGGACTCATTCCTTTTATTACTGCAGGCGATCCAGATCCAAAACTCACTGTTGAGTTGATGCATGCATTAGTTCGGGGCGGTTCAAGTGTGATTGAGTTAGGTGTACCGTTTTCAGATCCAATGGCTGACGGTCCTGTTATTCAAAGATCTTCAGAGAGAGCATTAACCCAGGGAGTGACCTTGCATCGTTGTCTCGAGATGGTCAAAGAGTTTCGGCAAAAAGATGCCAACACACCAGTAGTCTTGATGGGTTATGCCAATCCTGTTGAGCAAATGGGTGCTGAGCGTTTTGCCACCGAAGCAAAAGCGGCTGGTGTAGATGGTGTCTTGGTGGTAGATTATCCGCCGGAAGAGTGCGTTGATTTTGCTGCGCGCATGCGCGTCGCGGGTATTGACCCCATTTTCTTATTGGCACCCACTTCATCACCTGAGCGTATTAAAGAGGCTGCCAAAATTGCATCTGGCTATATTTACTATGTGTCGATGCGTGGGGTGACTGGTGCTTCCCACTTAAATACTCAAGATGTGGCGAGCATCATCCCGAAAATTCGGGAGGTAACGGATATTCCAATTGCCGTTGGCTTTGGAATTAGTGATGCAGCTAGTGCGAAGGCGGTATCCGCTAGCGCTGATGCAGTCGTGATTGGCAGCCGAATTATCCGTCTTTTAGAGGAAGCGGCTCCTGGTCAGGCAGTACAATCATTGGAAACCTTCATTCGTGAGATTCGCGATGCATTGGATAGTTAAAAACTAATGAGCTGGATAGATAAATTACTCCCACCCCAAATTCAACATACTGATCCTGCCAATCGCAAATCAGTACCAGAAGGATTGTGGGTCAAGTGTCCGAGTTGTGAAACAGTGCTTTACAGCACCGATATTGAAGCCAATCTCTCAGTTTGTCCAAAATGTAGTCACCACATGCGCATTGGTGCGCGTCAACGCTTAGATAAATTATTAGACCCTAAGGGCCGTTATGAAATCGGCGCTGATATTTATCCAATCGACCCACTGAAATTTAAAGATTCTAAAAAATATACCGATCGTATTAAAGAGGCCAACGATGCGTCTGGTGAATCAGAGGCATTGATGGTGATGGGTGGAAAAATAGAAAGCATTCCCGTTGTCGCAGCGTGTTTTGAGTTCCAATATATGGGCGGCTCAATGGGTTCAGTTGTGGGGGAGCGTTTTGTACGGGGTGTACAAGAAGCGATCGATAAAAAATGTGCCTTCATCTGTGTTACTGCTACCGGCGGTGCACGGATGCAAGAAAGCTTGTTATCTCTCTTTCAGATGGCTAAGACGAATTCCATGTTGACCTTATTGTCTAAAAAAGGTTTGCCATACATCAGTGTGTTGACGGATCCTACTATGGGTGGCATCTCCGCCAGCTTCGCTTTTATGGGTGATGTTGTGATGGCTGAGCCAAAAGCCTTGATTGGTTTTGCTGGTCCACGCGTGATTGAGCAGACGGTTCGTGAAAAATTGCCGGAAGGATTCCAACGTTCGGAGTTCTTGATGCAAAAAGGCGGAATCGATATGATTGTTGACCGTCGTCAAATGCGGAGTGAGATTGCGCGGCTATTAGCGCTCTTGCAAAAACTTCCAGAGCCTGCGATTGCGGGTAGCGCGGTCGTTTAAGCGCTTGAGTACAGCACACCAAGCCCCCATTCTGTTTTCTAGCCTAGAGGCATGGCTTAGCCACCTCGAAACTGCTCACCCTGTTGGTATTGACATGGGTCTAGAGCGCATCAATCGAGTGAAAGCAGCTTTGGATCTGCATTTTGACTGCCCTGTCATTACTGTAGCCGGTACGAACGGCAAAGGCTCTACCTGCGCTTATCTTGAGAGTATTTTGTTGGCGTCTGCTTATCGGGTTGGCTGTCATACTTCGCCGCACTTACTGAAATTTAATGAGCGTGCACGCTTGAATGGTGAAGAGGTCAATGACTCTCTTTTACTGGAGCACTTTGCTGCTGTTGAAAAAGCGCGGGTGAGTTTGGTGGATGCACCAACGCTAACTTATTTTGAATTCACTACCTTAGCCATCATGCATTTATTTGCTAAATCCAATTTAGATGTGCTTGTATTGGAGGTTGGTATGGGTGGTCGTTTGGATGCAGTCAATATCGTGGATGCGGACTGTGCCATTGTGACAAGTATTGATATTGATCATGCAGACTATTTGGGCAATACCCGCGAAGCAATTGGTCTTGAAAAAGCAGGCATTTTCCGTCCAGGACAAATTGCCGTCTGTGGAGATCCCATTCCACCGCAATCATTAGTCGACTATGCCGAAAAATTAGGCTGTGATCTTTGGTTGCAGGGCCGTGATTACAACTTCCAAGGTGATAAACAACAATGGGGTTGGGCAGGGCGTAAAAAACGTTTTAGTGGACTTGGTTATCCTGCTCTCAGAGGGGCAAACCAAATTCTGAATGCCTCGGCAGTGATTGCTGCCTTGATGGCCTTGCATCAGCGCTTGCCCGTTAGTGCACAGGATATTCGAAATGGCTTTGCTTTAGTTGACCTACCTGGCCGCTTTCAGGTGCTACCTGGACAACCTACAGTAGTCTTAGATGTTGCCCATAATCCCCATGCGGCCGCTACCTTAGCGCAGGGCCTGGATAAGATGGGGTATCACCCTTATACCTACGCCGTTTTCGGTGCTATGGCAGATAAGGACCTTGACGGTGTAATGAAGCCCTTGCTAGGTATTGTGGATTTTTGGTTTTGCACAGATCTGCCAACCCCTCGGGCTGCTAGCGCTCAAGTCTTGGCCCAGAAGCTCGAGACATTAGGCGTAAAGCCAAATAATGGTGCAGAAGGGGGCATTGAATGCTTCCCAGACCCTGCTGCATCGTATCAAAAAGCGCTGTCTAAAGCGGGTGAGGGTGATAGAATTGTGACCTTCGGATCTTTCTATACCGTTGCAGGCGTAATGAGTTACCGAAACAACCAGGCCCATTGATCCATGATTCGTTTACCGAGCTTTTTTAAGCGAAAAACAACGGCTGATGACCTTAGACTAGGTTCAGTAGGGGCAAGACGTCCCACTAAAAAGCCAAGCCCACGCAGTTTTCAGCGTTCAGTTGAAGCAGAAGAGCTGGCCCTCACAGAAGATCCAGAACAACAAAGAGCACGCCATCGCTTAATTGGTGCTGCAGTCTTGGTTCTCATTGCTGTTGTAGGACTCCCCAGAATTTTGGATAACAAACCAAAATCTGCTCCCAACGATATCGCAGTCAATATTGTTAGCAGCTTACCCATCCCTGGCTCAGATGCGAAGCCTGAAGATAAAGCAAAAACCGGAATCACTGCAGAGACTCCAAAAGAAGTAGCAAAGCCAGTCATTGTTCCAGAGCCAAAGGCAGAAGCAAAATCCGAACTTAAGCCAGAAACGAAGCCTGCACCCGCAGTAAATAAAGCGCCTGGCTTGGGCTTGGCAGCTGGTGAAGAAGTGGTTGCCGCCACTAATGCAAAACCCAAAGCAGATAACTCCGCCAAAGCTACTAGCAGTAATGCGGATAACGATAGTAGCAATGGCGCTACAAATGGCTCTGGTAAATATATTATTCAGATCGGTGCGTTTGCCTCTGAAGAGCGTGCTAAAGGTTGGATTACAAAACTCAAGGATCAAAAGATTCCGAACTCTGTTTCAAGTAAGACCGGTACTGACGGCACCAAACTCTATCTTTTGCGGGCCGGCCCATTTGCAGATAAAGATGCTGCCGATACCGCAGAAAAGAAAATCAAGGCGATGGGCTTATCCCCAAGAGTCGTCGAGATAGGTAAGCAGTAATGGAATACTTATCCACCCTCAAGTTAACATCGGTGGATTATTTCACTCTAGTCGTGTTGTTGGTGTCTGCGCTGGTAGGTATTTCTCGGGGCTTATTTAAAGAGGTGCTTGCCTTAGCTTCTTGGTTTGTTGCTGCATGGATTTCTTACCACTACAGCAACTACCTCTCTACTGAATGGCTTTCTACATTTCATCTAGATGAACTCCTCAGCCTAGGCATCAGCTTTACCATTCTTTTTGTTTTGACTTTGATTATCTGCGGTTTGTTTGGTGGAGTAGTACAAAAAATCCTTTTGTCTGCTGGACTCAGCATGACGGATCGATTTTTAGGCTTAGTTTTTGGTCTAGCACGCGGTGGGCTAGTCGTAGTGATCCTGGCAACACTGGCTGCACTCACACCCATCCCACAAAGTATGGCCTGGAAAAATGCCATTACCAGACCAGCAATCGATATGGCAACCGGTTTAATTAAAGGTTGGCTGCCAGCCGACTGGGCGAAGCAATTGGGTGAAGCAATGCCCAAAGTTACGCCTACCATTACTCCTAAATTAACAATAGGAATCTAGAGATATGTGCGGCGTCGTCGGAACTGTTTCTCACTCACCAGTAAATCAACTTCTCTATGATGCCTTGTTGCTTTTGCAACATCGCGGACAGGATGCAGCCGGTATGGCAACCATGAATGGCAATTCCTTCGCTATGCATAAAGCGAATGGCTTGGTGCGTGACGTCTTTAGAACTCGCAATATGCGTAGTTTGGTCGGCAATGCTGGTATTGGTCAGGTTCGCTATCCTACAGCTGGATCTGCAAGCAGCGAAGAAGAGGCTCAGCCTTTTTATGTCAGCGCTCCTTACGGCATTGTTTTGGCACATAACGGCAATCTGACAAACGCATCCAGCTTGCGTGTGGAGATGGCTTATCGTGACCGCCGTCATATTAATACCAGCTCTGATACGGAAGTGTTATTAAACGTATTGGCTGATGAACTTCAAAAAGAAACCAATAGTGCGGCATTAGATGAGAGCGCTATGTTTAATGCGGTTACGGGAGTGACGAGTCGGGTTAAAGGTTCTTATGCTGTTGTTTCTCTGATTGCTGGTTATGGTTTGCTAGCGTTTCGCGACCCATTTGGTATCCGTCCTCTTTGTATCGGGCGGATTGATACCCCCGAAGGTCCTGAATGGATAGTGACATCTGAGTCAGTAGCCCTTGAGGGCTTAGGTTTCACCTTTGTCCGTGATGTCAATCCAGGCGAAGCAATTTATATTGATTTGGATGGCAATTTCTACTCACGACAGTGCGTCCCCAATGCCATTCTGGCACCTTGCATCTTTGAATACGTATACATGGCCCGGCCAGATTCCACCATTGATGGGGTCACTGTTTACAACGTGCGCATGCGCATGGGCGACTACCTTGCAGAAAAGATTCGTAAGGAGACTAATGTAGATGAGATTGATGTGGTTATGCCGATTCCGGATTCGAGTCGTCCAGCAGCCATGCAAGTAGCTAAAAAGTTAGGTATTGATTATCGCGAAGGCTTCTTTAAGAACCGGTATATCGGTCGCACCTTCATCATGCCTGGACAAGCGGTACGCAAAAAGTCAGTCCGTCAAAAACTGAATGCGATGCGTATTGAGTTCAAAGATAAGACGGTGCTAATCGTGGATGACTCTATCGTGCGGGGTACTACCTCATTTGAGATCGTCCAAATGGCTCGAGAGTCTGGTGCGAAGAAAGTGATCTTTGCCTCGGCGGCACCACCAGTGCGTTTCCCGAACGTGTATGGTATCGATATGCCTACTCGTAGCGAGCTGGTTGCTTATGGCCGTACCGATGAAGAGATCAACAAGATGATTGGTGCTGATCAATTAATCTACCAGAGCGTCGAAGATATGAAGCAGGCAGTTCGCGATATCAATCCCGATATCCATCAATTTGAAGCTTCCTGCTTTGATGGTAATTACATCACTGGCGATATCACAGAATCCTATCTTGATGCCCTAGAAGCCGCTAGAAATACTTCTGAGGCACAAGCGGATCGTCAGCGGGATTCTAGCGACTTTGCGCGTTCCCAGCTCCATCTGCATTTGGCTACCGAAGACTAAAAAGCGACAGGGATTTGTCTCTAGCGAGGCAATTCCCCAATTCGGTGTCAAAATAGCAGTATGACAAGTAAAACTACCCGTAAAAAACCGGACTTTTCTAAGTTGGCATTAGAGACCTTGGCGGTCCGTGCCGGTACACGTCGCACCGCTGAATACCAAGAACATTCAGAGGCGATGTTTCTGACTTCGAGCTTCTGCTTTGATAGCGCTGAATTAGCAGCCGATGGATTTGCTCATGCTGACCAAGGCTTTATCTATTCCCGTTTTACTAATCCCACTGTCAGTATGTTTCAAGATCGCTTGGCTGCCCTAGAAGGTGGTGAAGCCTGTATCGCAACTGCCTCTGGTATGTCAGCTATCTTGACAATGGCGATGGCTCATTTACAAGCTGGTGATCACGTGGTGTGCTCACGCTCAGTATTTGGTGCAACGATTCAGTTATTCACCAATATCTTGGGTCGTTTTGGAATTACTACAACTTACGTTGACTTGGCGGATACCAAGTCATGGCAGTCTGCTGTCCAAGCAAACACCAAACTCTTTTATTTAGAGACGCCATCGAACCCCTTAACTGAAATTGCGGATATCAGAGCCATCTCCAAGATTGCTAAGAAAGCCAAAGCCTTATTTGCAGTAGATAACTGCTTTTGCACCCCAGCACTCCAGAAGCCGTTGGCTCTGGGTGCTGATGTAATCATTCATTCGGCGACCAAGTATTTAGATGGGCAGGGCAGAATGGTCGGTGGTGCGATTGTGGGTAGTAATGACTTCATTATGGGCAAAGTATTTCCTTATGTTCGTACTGCTGGTCCAACATTGTCTGCGTTTAATGCCTGGGTATTTCTGAAAGGCCTAGAGACTCTTGAGTTGCGCATGAAGCAACAGAGTCAAAATGCGCTCGCCTTAGCGCAGTGGCTTGAGAAGCAGCCTGGTGTTGAGCGTGTCTACCATCCCGGCCTCACATCCCATCCGCAACATGCTTTGGCAAAACGCCAGCAAAAAGCAGGCGGCGCAATTGTGTCATTCACACTTAAAGGTGGCAAGAAAGCTGCCTTCAAAGTGATTAATCAAACCAAGCTTTGCTCAATCACGGCAAACTTGGGCGATACCCGCACGACTATCACTCACCCAGCGACAACGACTCACTGCCGTGTTTCTCCAGAAGTTAGAAAGGCTGCGGGCATCACTGATGGCTTAGTACGTATCGCAGTTGGCCTTGAGAACATCAACGATCTAAAGAGTGATCTCGTTGGTGGATTCAAAAAATAAGCAAGTACATCAAGACAAACCTATGGGGTTCTCTGATGCTACCCAGTTCTGGAATGAACGCTTCGATAAGGCGGAATTCATATTCGGCAAAGAGCCCAATGAGTATCTCGTTGAGCAAACCCAAAAATACTTAAAGCCGAAAGATAAAGTACTTTGCATCGCTGATGGTGAAGGGCGTAACGGCGTTTGGCTGGCTAAGCAGGGCATACAAGTGATTGGCTTTGACGCATCGGATATTGCTCTCAGTAAAGCGAAGCAATTTGCCAAAGAGAATCAGGTAGAAGTTGAATATGCTTTCTCAGACACAGATAGCTTCGACTGGCAAGCAAATACATACGATGCAGTGATTGCGATCTTTATTCAGTTTGCAGATCCGCAGATGCGTGAACGTATTTTTCAGAAAACCTATGAAGCACTTAAGCCAGGTGGAATGTTCATTCTGCAAGGCTATACACCAAAACAGTTGGAATACAAAACTGGTGGCCCATCTTTGATTGAGCATCTCTACACCGAGGAAATGATTCGAGACCTGATAAAAGAGTTTGAAATCCTAGACTTGTGTTGCTATGAAAAAGAGCTCAATGAAGGTGCACGACATGCAGGCATGTCTGCCTTATTAGGCCTTGTTGCTAGGAAGTAAAGCGACGCGGGTCATTGATGGAGCGCAGCGGCATGATATGAATCTTGCTGCCATCAATTTCAACATGGGTATTTTTGCCGGGCTCTAATTCCAACCGTCTCACTTCCGCGGCTGAGGCCTCCCAGGTAATAGTATGGGCAGCATTATTCACTAGCAGCTGAATCACAGCTATTTGTCCTAGGGTGCTGATCTTTTCTACATAAGCCTCAATTGAGTTTACGTTTGACTCATTGTGGAGGCTAAGGCCATCTGCGGGAATAACCCAGGCAACTGGAGTACCAGGTGGAATTTTGCCTTTATCAACTACATCAAAAGTATGGTTGCTCTGGTTCCAAGTGAGCTTACCTGAGGAAAACACCCCCTCAAATAGATTGCCGATACCCACTAACTCTGCAACTCTGGAGTTTCTGGGTTTCTGAAATAGTACCTGGGGGGCTGCCGTTTGTAATCCAAGCCCTTGATCTATTACCGTGATGCGATCTGCTAATAAATCCGCTTCACGTAAATCGTGGGTAACCAGCAAAATGGGAATATTTAATTCCTTACGCAGCTCAGCCAGAATCTTGTACAGGCTTTGACGGGTAGGGGCATCGATGGCTGAAAAGGGTTCATCGAGTAATAAGGCACTGGGTTTTTTAGCCAGCGCTCTTGCTAAGGCGACGCGTTGCTGTTGCCCTCCGGATAGTTCGTATGGCATGCGCTGCGCAAGATCAGCAATACCCATCTGCCTCAACCAATCCAAAGCAATCGTTTTGCGCTTTGCTAGTTCAAAGCCGGAATTCTGTAATGGAATACAGACGTTTTCAAGGGCTGTGAGGTGCGGAAAGAGGGCGTATTGCTGGAATAAAAATCCACAAGTACGTTCTGCTGGAGAAAGTAATTTGATGACACCTTGTAAAGCATTAGCCTCAAACCAAGTTTGATTGCCGCACTCAATCTTTCCGAGGCTAGCATTACTAAGACCGGCAATCGTCCGTAAGACGGATGTCTTACCACTGCCAGAGGGGCCTACCAGAGCATGGAGCTCTCCTGAGGCACATTCAATATTGATTTGCAGGGGATTGGGGGATATCTGGGAGATATTTACTTTTAGCATCAGACTCTCCACCGCTTCTGACGAGAGGGGTTCTGCCCAAAGATTCCGTAGGAGACTGCAATTGCTACTAAGGAGATTGCTAGCAATAGTAATGAGAGTGCGCCTGCGCCGGTGGCATCAAAACTTTGTACCTTGTCATAAATAGCAATAGAAACCGTTTTCGTTTCGCCGGGGATTGCACCGCCCACCATGAGAACTACTCCGAATTCCCCAAGAGTATGGGCAAAGGTAAGCACAGCTGCGCTAGTGATGCCGCGCCAAGCTAACGGCAATTCAATTAAGCGAAAGATTTGCCAATTAGAAAGACCGCTTACTTGAGCGGCCTCAATAATTTCTGGATTGATGGCTTCAAAAGCCCGTTGGATTGGCTGTATAGCAAATGGCAAGTTGACGATAAGCGAAGCAATCAAAATGCCTGTAAAGGAAAAGACCAGTGGAACGCCAAAAAAGCTCTTGCCGCCAAGCCCAACCAAAAGGTAGTAACCCAAAACTGTCGGTGGCAGAACAAGGGGTAGAGCTAAGCTTGCCTCAATCCATGACTTGCTTTTGCCCATTCTTTGGAGTGAATGGGCAACCCAGACCCCAAAAGGCAGTATGAGGACGAGAGTCCATAAAGCCAGCTTTAACGAGAGAAGAATGGCATCCATATCCATGATTGGATTGTATCTGCTGATGTCCTCAGGGTATTTCTCTATATCAAGTCTCTTTTGATCTAGGTCAAATATACGTTTATACGCATATATTCATATTGATAGACCATATGAAATCTAAAGTTCAAAAAGCAACTCAGAATTTATCTCCTAAACAGATGGAGAAGGTATTTTCTAAAGTAGCAGCCTATTTCAATGTACTGTCAGATCCAGTCCGTTTACGGATCATGTATGCGGTGTGCGCTGGAGAAAAATCTGTTTCTGAAGTGGTGGAGATGTGTGGCACGAGTCAAGCCAATGTCTCTAGGCATCTATTGGCATTGCATAAGTTCGGAATCTTACTTCGACGTAAAGAGGGTGTCACGGTATATTACTCAATTGCAGATAACGCCACCGTAGAGATGTGTCAGACAGTCTGTGCAAAGATAGCTGAAGGTATTCATTAAGCTTTACAGAATTGAATTTTTAAGTAGAGATCAAATGACTAAGAAGCAAATTGAATTGAGTGCTAAGGATATCTCGGCAGTAGAGAAGCCTGCTAATCGGGCTCGCCTCATTAACGCGCCAGAGCACTTTATTTCCCAAGAATTAATTACTGAGATTAACGCCAATGGCCTTGATGAAACCCGTCGTGGCTTTTTGCGTAAAGGATTCTTTTCGGCTTTGGGTACTGCGGCTGCAGGCTTGGCAGCACCAATGGCATTTGCAGCTGATGAGGGTGATCCAGCGATCTTAGAAAAACAAGAATGGCAGACTACCCTTGGTAAGAACGTAGCAACGATGCCGTATGGTGTGCCATCGATTTATGAGGCCAACCTCATTCGCCGTGAATCGCCAGGCTTAACTCGTGTATCTGCTGCCTCCGTTGCCTTTACACCCCTGCAAGGCTTATTTGGAACGATTACGCCAAATGGTTTGCATTTTGAACGTCATCATCAGGGTTGGTACAACCTGAATCCTGAAACACATCGCTTGATGGTCAATGGCTTGGTGAAGAATGCCCGTGTCTTTACGATGAATGACTTAATGAGGTTACCTTCGGTTTCGCGTACGCATTTTATTGAGTGTGGTGCCAATACCGGCTTGGAGTGGGGTAACGTTGCGGTACCAACTGTGCAATATACCCATGGCATGTTATCTTGCTGCGAATTTACTGGCGTACCCCTCAAGGTTCTGTTGGAAGAGTGCGGCGCTGATTTGAAAAAAGGCAAGTTCATGCTTGCTGAGGGTGGCGATGGCTCGGGTATGACGCGCACTATTAATTTAGATAGCTGTCTGGATGACACTATCGTTGCCTGGGGTATGAATGGAGAGATGCTACGACCTGAGAATGGCTTCCCATTGCGCTTAGTGGTTCCAGGAGTTCAAGGCGTTAGCTGGGTTAAATGGCTACGTCGTCTAGAAGTAGGGGATATGCCCTGGAATGCAAAAGACGAAGCAGTTCACTACATTGAGTTGATGCCCGATGGCATGCATCGTCAATACGCATCAATCCAAGAATGTAAATCCGTCATTACCACCCCATCCGGTGGTCAGCAATTGCTCGATAAAGGCTTCTATAACGTGAGCGGTATGGCATGGTCCGGTCGTGGCAAGATTAAACGGGTTGATGTGTCATTTGATGGCGGTAATAACTGGCGTACTGCGCGTTTAGAAACTCCTATTCTGACTAAGTCCATTACCCGTTTCAATATTGACTGGATATGGGATGGCTCGCCGGCAATTCTGCAATCTAGAGCCATTGACGACACTGGTTATGTACAACCATCGATCAAGATGCTGCGTGATGTTCGAGGCAATCGCTCGATCTATCACAACAATGCTATTCAGTCTTGGAAGTTAGATGCAAATGGTGAGGTGAGCAATGTACAAGTGGGATAAATCATTTGCTCGTATAGCACTCTTTGGTTTAGCAGTATTTTCTGCGCAGCTTGCTTACGCTCAAAATATGCAAGGTTCTGCCAAGTTTCCTGGAATTGGCCGCAATGCTACTCCAGCTGAGGTAATTGCGTGGGATATTGATGTGCGCCCAGACTTTAAAGGACTACCAAAAGGATCTGGCTCGGTAGAGCAGGGTCAAGTGATCTGGGAAGCCAAGTGCGCTAGTTGTCACGGGGTCTTTGGCGAATCTAATGAAATCTTTACACCCATAGCTGGTGGAACTACCACTGATGATATTCAGACTGGCAAAGTTGCCTCTTTGGCGGATCGGAAGCAGCCACAACGGACAACTTTAATGAAGGTCCCCACGGTTTCTACCTTGTGGGATTACATTTATCGCGCAATGCCATGGAATGCTCCAAGATCCTTAACGCCCGATGAAACGTATGCTCTCGTTGCCTTCATTTTAAGTTTGGGCGAAATCGTTCCCGATGACTATGTCTTGAGTAATAGCAATATCGCCGAGGTGCAGAAGAAGATACCTAACCGGAATGGCATGATTCGAAATCATGGCTTTTGGAGTGTAAACGGCAAGCCCGATATCAACTCGCCGGCTTGTATGAACAATTGCGTGAAGTTTGTTCAAATCGGATCTACATTGCCGGATTTTGCTAGAAATGCCCATGGCAATATTGCAGAACAAAATCGCCTGTATGGACCCTATCGCGGCTCCGATTCCACTAAGCCACCCATTGCGAAACTTCCAGGATCGACTGGTGAGGGTTTGGCCCATGCTGCAGAAACCCATGCCGCCAGTACAAAAGGACCCGCTGCATTGTTTAAGAATGAGAACTGCGGAGCATGCCATGCACCGAATGCCAAATTGGTCGGTCCATCTATTACTAACATTTCTGCGAAGTACCAAGGGCAGGGTGGCGCTGTCGATCAATTAATGGCTAAGGTAAAGAATGGTGGGGCAGGCGTCTGGGGCTCTATACCGATGCCTCCACAAAGTCAGTTATCCGACGAAGATCGCAAGACATTAGTGGTTTGGGTTCTCTCAGGGGGCAAATAAGGTCCTCATAACAAATTACCAGCAAATTATCAGTACGTTTTATTGGAAGGTAGATAATATTCATAGTATGAGATTAATAAGGGAGTTTTTATGAATCAGCAGCGACGTAGTGTATTGAAATACTCAGCCGTATTCGGCTTGATGGCTTCTGCGGGTCTTATCAGCGTAGCCCAAGCCCAAGAGTGGAATAAAGCCGCTTTTGAAGGCAAGAGTCTTGACGACGTATTCAAAATCTTGGGTGCAGGTAGCCCAGACAAATCAGGTGCCGTTACTTTAAATGCGCCTGATATTGCAGAAAATGGTGCGGTAGTTCCAGTTGGAATTACCACCACACTCAAAGCAGAACAACTGGCAATCTTGGTCGAGAAAAACCCCAGTGCCTTGGCTGCCCAATTCTTTATTCCTGCTGGCACTGAACCATTTGTGACTACGCGTATCAAGATGGGTCAAACCTCTAACGTATACGCCTTAGTAAAAGCTGATGGCAAGTGGAGTATGGCGGTTAAAGAAGTGAAAGTGACTTTAGGTGGTTGCGGCGGTTAATCGCCTCAAGCTCATTAAATACTATTAACTAATTCATAGATTACAAGAGGAAAAAATGGCTGATCCAATGCGCGTTAGAGCTGCTGAGAACGGTGGAATTGTGGATGTAAAGATTTTGATGAAACACGATATGGAATCTGGTCAGCGTAAAGATGCTGCTGGCAAAGTGATTCCTGCATGGTTCATCAGCACTATTAATGTCAAAGCCAATGGTAAAGATGTCTTGAATGGTCAATTTGGTCCAGCAGTGTCTAAGGACCCATTCTTGAACTTCAAGTACAAAGGCGCTAAGGGCGACAAGATTGTTGTGAGCTGGGTTGATAGTAAGGGTGACAAGCGCTCTGACGAAGCAACTGCTTCTTAATGCCGGTCGTCTTCACCACTTCAATGGTTCTGAAAGGGTAACAAATGCAGCGTAAATTCACCTTGGGTTTAGCCTCAGGATTATTAGTAACCCTGATGTCAATTTCACCTTCATCCTATGCTCAAAATGCGACAGATGATATTGCAAAGTACCGTGAGATGATTGCCGATGGAAATCCTTCAGAACTATATGAGGCTGCCGGTGAAGTGCTTTGGCAGCAAGCTGCTGGTCCTAAGAATGCTACGCTAGAGAAGTGTGATTTAGGCTTAGGGCCTGGCGTTGTGAAAGGGGCGGCAGCACAGTTGCCACGCTACTTTAAAGATACTAATCAGGTTCAAGACCTCGAGTCCCGTTTGATGACTTGTATGCAAAAGCTGCAAGGTCGTGATCCACAAGAGATGATCGATGCACCATTTCAAAAGGGTCCTAAGAAAGATATGGAAGCCATTGTGGCTTACGTAGTGACCTTATCTAAAGGTGACAAGATCAAAGTCAGCACCAATCATCCCAAAGAAAAAGAAATGTATGAGCTAGGTAAGCGCGCATTCTTTTTCCAGGGTGGCCCAATGGATTTCTCCTGCGCTTCTTGCCACGGTGAAGATGGCAAGCGGATTCGTTTGCAGGACTTACCGAATATCACCACCCAAAAGGGCGCTGCTTTGGGTTGGGGTTACTGGCCTGCCTATCGTGTCTCAAGTGGGCAGTTCTGGACAATGCAGCAGCGTTTGAATGACTGCTATCGTCAGCAACGCTTCCCATTCCCAATTTATGGCTCTGATTTAACTGTTGCGATATCGATGTATATGGCAAAGAACGCCAATGGCGGCATAGTTGAAACCCCTGGTTTGAAGCGTTAATGGATAAGAGACAGAGAAAATGACCATGAATAATATGAAATCCCTCTTAGCCCTCAGTATTTTTGTAGTAGCTGCATTTGCAATCCAAGGCTCTGCAAGCGCACAGCAAGCAAACAACCCTAAGTTCAATAAGATGATGAAGGATGGTTTTAGGGCGGATGGTATTGCTGGGCTAGACCGTATTGATCAAGATGCAACCCAAAAGTTTTGCTCCGACCCAGTGTTTGCTGGTAGTAAGCAGGGTCAGAACATGCGGGAGACGATCCAAAAAGTGAATATGGATTCGATCAAGCAGCCCTCCGATGGTAAATATATCGGTGATTGGAAGAAGGGTGAGGCAATTGCACAAAGTGGTCGCGGCGCCACTTGGACTGATAAAGCCGACACCCCCGTTGGTGGCGGTTGCTATAACTGTCACCAGATCGATAAGAAAGAAATTTCTTATGGAACGATTGGGCCGACGCTCTGGAATTACGGTAAGTTGCGTGGCTATTCACCTGAGGTGCTTACCTATACCTGGAACCGCGTCAATAACTCCAAGGCCTATAACGCTTGTAGCAATATGCCGCGGTTTGCCCACTTCAAGCTCTTAAATGAGCAGCAGATTCAGGATGTGATGGCTTTACTTCTTGATCCAAATTCGCCAGTCAATCAATAAAGAAATAAAACAGGCCGACAGGCCTGTTTTTACAAAGGGAATGTTATGTATTTAAGTCGTCGTGATTTTTTGCAAGCCTTAGCTATTGCATCGGCAGGAGGGATGAGTTTGCAATCCAATTTTGCGAATGCCCAAACTACTGCCCAAAAATTTTATGACTTGCCAAAGTTTGGTAATGTTCATTTCTTACATTACACCGATTGTCATGCTCAGTTACTCCCGATTTATTTCCGCGAGCCCAATGTCAACATCGGTATTGGTGCGCAAGAGGGCAAGACTCCACACTTAGTTGGGGAATATTTCCTGAAAGCGAATGGCATTGCTGCAGGTTCTCGCGATGCCCATGCTTTTACCTATTTAGATTATGTTGCTGCCGCACAAAACTACGGCAAGATGGGTGGCTTTGCGCATATGGCAACACTGATCAAACAAATGAAGGCTAATCGCCCTGGAGCTTTATTACTTGATGGTGGTGATACTTGGCAGGGTTCTGGCACTGCTCTCTGGACTAATGGCCAAGATATGGTGGATGCCGCTCTGGCTCTAGGTGTAGACGTGATGACACCGCATTGGGAGATGACGCTCGGTGAAAAGCGCGTTATGGAAATTGTCAATGGCGATTTTAAGGGCAAGGTCTCCTTCATTGCGCAAAATATTAAGACAGCTGACTTTGGTGACATGGTGTTTAACCCCTATGTCATGAAAGTTCAGAACGGGATCCAAGTGGCCATCATTGGTCAAGCCTTTCCCTACACGCCGATTGCTAACCCGCGTTACTTCACTCCGGATTGGACCTTTGGTATTCAGGAAGAGAATATGCAAAAGACCATTGATGAGGTGAGATCAAAAGGGGCAAAAGTCGTTGTGCTCTTATCGCATAACGGTATGGATGTGGATTTGAAGATGGCTTCCCGTGTGCGTGGTTTAGATGCCATCTTGGGTGGCCATACTCATGATGGCGTGCCTATTCCGGTGAAGGTCAAGAATGCCGGCGGCGTAACGTTGGTTACCAATGCTGGATCTAATAGCAAGTTCTTGGGCGTATTGGATTTTGATGTGAAGGGCGGCAAACCGGTGGATTTCCGCTACAAACTCTTCCCAATCTTTTCCAATATGATTCCTGCTGATCCAGCGATGAGCAAACTCATTGCGAAGATCAGGGCCCCTTACGAGACAAAGTTAAATGAGAAGCTAGCTACAACCGAAGGGCTGTTGTATCGCCGTGGTAATTTCAATGGTAGTTTTGATCAACTTATTCTGGATGGCCTCATGTCGCAAAAGAATGCGGAGATCGCTTTCTCACCAGGCTTTCGTTGGGGTACGAGTCTTTTGCCAGGACAAGCCATCACCCGTGAGAACCTTTTAGACCAAACAGCGATTACTTATCCCTACACCACTGTCACGAATATGAGTGGAGAGACAATCAAAACCATTCTCGAGGACGTAGCTGATAACCTATTTAATCCTGACCCGTATTACCAGCAGGGCGGTGATATGGTGCGTGTTGGTGGAATGCAGTACACCATTGATCCTGTCCAGACTGCGGGCAAACGCATTTCGGATATGCGCTTAAACGGCAAAGCAATTGAAGCCAATAAGATCTATAAGGTCGCTGGCTGGGCACCTGTCAGCGAAGAGGCTAAAAATGCAGGCGGCGAAGCAATCTGGGATGTGATGGAACGCCATTTGCGCGATGTCAAAGTGGTCAAAGCGGTTAAGCTCAACGAGCCAATTATTAAAGGCGTTGCCAATAACCCAGGTATGGCTCCAATTTAATTAGCTACATATCTAACTACACGAGAATCAGCATGAAAAAACTACTTTCTATCATTACCGTTGTTGCGGCCATTACATTTGGGTTTTGCTCTGCTGCTTCAGCTCAATCTACTGGCAATACCAAAGTGGTTTATCACATTGATGATGCAGAAACTCAGGGTCTAAAAGGCCTGCGCAATATTCGTAACCATTTGGATACTTCTCCCAACACCATCATTATTGTTGTGACTCATGCAAATGGTGTTGATGTGCTGATGGAAGGCGCCAAGGATAAGAAAAATAATGTGGAATATGCGCCATTAGTTGGAGCCCTCAAATCGCGTGGAGTGCGTTTTGAAGTTTGTGAAATTACTTTACAGAATCGCAATCTCAAGAAAGATCAATTCACCTTAGATGCGGATTTCACACCATCAGGGGTAGTGCGTGTGGCGGACCTGCAATATAAAGATGGCTTTGCTTACATTAAGCCTTAAGCAATCAAATGCATACTTATAAGGCTAGCAGCCCTTATCTACAGTGTTCAATAGGGATCCTCATGGGATCCTTTCTCTTTTTTACTGCAGCTTACGGGCAGAAAGCAAACACGGTCGACACCATTCAATTAAATCCAGTGCAGGTGGCACCCCACACGTATTTTGTCCAAGGCCTTCCAGAAATGGGGAGTAGCGCTAATCAAAACTTCATCTCTAATGCGGGCTTTGTGGTCACTCCAAGTGGAGTGGTGGTGGTAGATGCTTTGGGCTCGCCCATTCTGGCAAAAAAACTCATTGCGGAGATCAAGAAAGTTAGCAATCAAAAAGTCGTAGCGCTCATTGTGAGTCATTACCATGCTGATCACGTTTATGGTTTGCAAGAATTTAAAAAAATTGGCGCTAAGATTTATGCGCAAGGGGAAGGTAGAAACTACCTTTCTTCAGAAACAGCTAAGCAACGTTTAATTGCCTCGAGAATTGATTTTGCTCCATGGGTAAGCGCCGACACAAAGCTGATTTCAGCGGATGTATGGATTGATCAAAAACTCAAACTATCTATTGGCGGGGTGGATTTCTTCATTAGTCGTGTAGGGCCTGCGCATGCGCCTGAAGATTTAATGGTTTATGTACCCTCAGAAAAAGTACTCTTTGCTGGAGATTTGGTATTTAGAGGGCGGATACCATTCGTAGGTAATGCCGACAGCAAAGGCTGGTTAATCGCTTTGGATGCAATTGAAAAACTCAATCCCAAGATTGTGATTCCAGGTCATGGCAATTATTCGCTTCAGCCCATTACAGATATTGCCTTCACCAGAAATTACCTCAACTATTTGCGGCAGTCGATGTCTGCGGCAGCCATTAATATGGATCCTTTTGAAGAGGCCTATAAACAAGCGGATTGGTCAGAATACGAAGGAATGCCACTGTTTGGGGCGGCTAACCGTATGAATGCCTATAACGTCTACCTGTCGATCCAGTCTGAATAGGGCAATTTTGGTCATTGGGCCTTAAAATAGACGATTAATGCTAAATCCTTGATTTGTAATGAAAATGATTTTTATTCGATTGATCCCTGCAATTGCCTTGAGCGCGCTGATGTGTGCCCCAGCTTTTGCTGCCCCGGATTTGGCTAACGGTAAAACCATTGACCAGCAGAAATGTTATGCCTGCCATGCCAAGAAAACGGGCTTTGGAAATGGTGACATGATTTATACACGCAGTGATAGCAAGGTGAAATCAGTCGCCAACTTAAAGAGGATGGTTGGCATCTGCAATACCGAACTTCGCTTAGATTTATTTCCAGAAGATGAAGCAGATGTTGTGGCTTATCTCAATCAGCAGTTTTATAAATTCAAACCTTAATTTTTCAAAATACAGTCGCTATGGATGTTGTGGATATTCATTCTTTAAGTAGGTCAGTTCTCTGGGCTACCTTTGCCATTACTTTTGTACTTGGCGCCGTCATGCAAAAAACGGGCTTTTGCACGATGGGTGCCGTTTCGGATGTATTCATCATGTCTAGCTGGGGTCGCTTAAGACAGTGGTTCTTAGCGATTGGGGTTGCTATTATTGGCTTTACTTTAATGTCTTATCTTGGCTTGATAGATCCACTGAAAAGTATCTATACCGGCAATAAGTTTTTATGGCTCTCAAGTATTGTTGGGAGCGTGTTATTTGGTTTTGGTATGGTCTTGGCCTCAGGATGCGGTAGTAAAACTTTGGTTCGCATTGGTGGCGGTAATCTCAAATCGATTATTGTGTTTATGGTTCTAGGCTTAACTGCGTATATGACAATGCGCGGCTTTCTGGGTGTGATTCGAATCAATACGCTTGATACTGTCTTTATTGCCTTCAGTACCCCACAAGATTTACCCAGTCTGCTTAGTGGTCCATTAGGTATGGCGCGTGCTAATTTACATCTTGTTTTGGGCTTGATGATTGGTTTTGTATTTGTTGCCTACGCCTTGGCTAGCAAAGCATTTTGGACTGCTGAAAATTTAATTGCTGGCATCGTAGTTGGTTTGGCTATTTGTGCCGTATGGTGGGTATCTGGAAGTCTGGGTTATGTGGCAGAAGATCCTAATACCTTGGAAGAAGTATTCTTGGTGACCAATTCAGGTCGCATGGAAAGTCTATCGTTTGTTGCACCCTATGCTTACTCCTTAGATTGGCTCATGATGTATAGCGATACTTCTAAAGTGTTAACTGTGGGAATTGTTGCAGTACTCGGCATGATCCTGGGTTCAACTGTAGTTGCCTTATTAACCAAAACGTTCCGCTGGGAATCTTTCCGCAATACCGAAGACACTGCAAATCATCTACTTGGTGCAGCCTTGATGGGCTTTGGTGGCGTGACTGCCTTAGGCTGTACAGTAGGGCAAGGTTTAAGTGGCATTTCCACACTAGCTCTTGGATCACTAATAGCCTTGCCTGGATTTATTTTTGGAGCATATGCCGGGATGCGCTATTTGCAATACCGCCTTGCCCCGAATCCCTGTAGTTAATCGTGTAGTTAAGCCTACAGTTAATCATCAATAGATTGGAAACCAAGTAATGCACATTGACTGGATTTCTTTTACACCAGTACCCTCACTACTTGGCGGAATGATTTTGGGAGTGGCAGCAGCGCTTTACGTATTACTACATGGCCGCATTTTGGGTATTAGCGGAATTGTTTCTGGTTTGCTCCATCCAAAATTGACGGACACGGCATGGCGCCTTTCCTTAGTTCTGGGTTTAATCACGGCACCTTTTTTGGGAGCATTATTTTTTGGTATTTTCCCCATTGTGGAAATTGATTCGAGTTGGTTGGCAATTGGGATTGCCGGTCTCCTAGTCGGCTTTGGTGCGCAATATGGCTCAGGTTGCACTAGCGGTCATGGCATTTGTGGTTTATCACGGCTCTCTCCTAGATCACTGGTGGCCACCCTCGCTTTTATGAGCGCGGGTTTCATCATGGTCTTTGTGCTACGTCACTTGATTGGGGTCTAAGATGAAAAAGCATTTTGGCCTCCTTAGTCAGTACGCTATTGGTGTCCTGTTTGGCTGGGGACTCATTATTTCTGGGATGAGCAATCCCCAAAAGGTATTAGGCTTTCTGGATATCACTGGACTCTGGGATCCTTCCTTGATGTTTGTGATGCTAGGCGCAGTCCTCGTGGGCCTGGGTGGTTTCTATGTGGCGAACACAAGATCTGAGGCCTTTTTTGGGGGCGTCCTGCATATTCCGACTAGAAGGGATATCACTAAACCCTTGATTATTGGTAGCCTGATATTTGGGGCAGGTTGGGGTATTGCCGGTTTTTGTCCCGGTCCAGTGCTGGTGGCGCTTGGGGCAGGTCATCTCAAGGCTATGGTATTTGTTATTGCTATGCTAGCCGGCATGGAGCTCTGTGAGCGCTTCTTTTCAAAGCACAAGAACAAGCCAACTCAGGTCTGAACAAGCCTGATTTAGAATCAAGCCTATTGCATATATTCAATGTAGAGGGTTTCATGAGTCTTCCTATTAGTTGCCATACCGCCCAGTTCGGTACTCTTGGTCAGATCGATCACACCCATTTGGCAGAAATTGCCCAGCAAGGCTACAAAAGCGTGATTAATAATCGCCCTGATGGCGAGGGTGGTCCCGATCAACCCAGTAATGCATCGATTCAGGCAGAAGCAGAAAAGCTTGGTCTAAATTACGCCTATTTACCAGTATTGCCTGGTGCCTTCACTCCAGCGCAGGTTCAAGAAATGGCACGTCTCTTAGAGACGATGCCTGGTCCGATCTTGGCATTCTGTCGTTCTGGTGCTCGCTCAACCAACTTATATCAACTTGCCTTGCAACTTGGCTAACGCGTTTAATTAGATGCGCATCACTATTCCAGAAGAGCGCAAGCTTGTACATGAAGTCATCATGCCGATTCGGTGGGGTGATATGGATGCATACGGTCACGTGAATAACACGGTTTACTTTCGGTACATGGAGCAGGCGCGAGTTGATTGGATTCATTCGCTGGGATATCAGGTTGCTCCAGAGGGTGAGTCAGTGATCATGATCAATGCCTTTTGCAATTTCTTTGTGCAACTAACTTATCCAGGCGATCTTATTATCAAAACATTTGTTGGCACAATTGGTAGAACGAGTATGGATGTATTTCACACCATGACCCTAACTTCTGCGCCTGATATCTTGGCTGCGGATGGTGGCACTACTCTGGTGTGGGTGGACATAAACACAAGTCAGTCTGTACCTTGGCCTGAGGATATCTTGCAAAAGGTGCGCGCGTAAACGGCATGCAACCCAGCAATCCGCACATCTTAAAGCTGGATCAATTTCTTTCTGCGCTGGATGAGTTTGATCTCGTCATTGACGTGAGATCACCTGCCGAGTTTGCTTTAGATCATATTCCAGGTGCAGTGAATTTCCCCGTTCTTAGTAATGAGGAGCGTATTCAGATTGGAACTTTGTATAAACAGGTTTCTCCATTTGCGGCTAAAAAGCTTGGCGCAGCATTGGTCTCTCGCAATATCGCTACCCATCTTGAAAAGAATTTATTAGATCTGCCACGAGAATGGCGACCGCTGATTTATTGTTGGCGTGGTGGTGAGCGTAGTGGGGCATTTACCCATATTCTGAATCGCATCGGTTGGAAGGCGCTGCAACTGGAGGCTGGTTATCAAGGCTTTCGACGCACGGTGATTGATGGCTTAGAACAAGATGCGAGTGCTTTCTCATTCCAGGTCATCTGCGGTATGACTGGCAGTGGCAAAACGAGAGTGCTACAAGAAATTGGCGCACTAGGTGCACAGATACTGGATCTAGAGGGCTTAGCAGTGCATCGCGGCTCTGTTCTAGGGAATGAGCCGAACATTGAGCAACCCTCTCAAAAAGGCTTTGAAACTGCCTTGTGGAATGCCTTACGCAAACTTCACCCCTCCAAGCTAGTCTTTGTGGAGTCCGAGAGTAAAAAGGTGGGAGGGCTTCATATACCCGATGCCTTGATGGAAAAAATCCGTAATGGTTCTTGTATCGAATTGAGATCAAGTACACAAACCAGAGTGTCTTGGCTCATTCGTGAGTATCACCACTTCTTAAGCGATACCAATAATTTCAAGCGCAAGTTAGCTTTACTGACTGCCCATTATGGAAAAGCACAAATGAACAAATGGAATGAAGCGATTGATGCAGGCAACTTTCCAGAGTTGGTAGAGGAGCTGTTAGTGAAACACTACGACCCATCCTATCAATCGTCAATCGTACGAAATTTTCCCCAATACAAAATAGACCATTTTGTGCAACTAGAAAATGACAGTGATCAGGCCTTTGCTAAAGCTGCAAAGGCCATCGTGGCAAAGCTAAAAGATTAGATTAGCTAAACGCCTGAATACCGGTTTGCGCACGACCAAGAATCAAAGCATGAATATCGTGCGTGCCTTCATAGGTATTGACTACCTCTAAGTTGAGCATGTGACGTATCACACCATACTCATCAGAGATCCCGTTACCACCATGCATATCTCGCGCCATCCGAGCGATATCTAGGGACTTACCGCAGGAGTTGCGTTTCATGATGGAGGTAATTTCTGGAGCTGCAATCCCTTCATCTTTCATACGCCCTAAGCGCAAGCAGCCTTGCAAACCAAGAGCGATTTCAGTTTGCATATCCGCCAATTTTTTCTGAATCAGTTGATTGGCAGCCAAAGGTTTATCAAACTGTTTACGATCCATAGTGTATTGACGCGCTGCATACCAACACCACTCAGCTGCACCAAGCGTACCCCAGGCAATGCCATAGCGCGCAGAGTTCAAGCAAGTGAATGGGCCTTTGAGGCCAGTCACTTCGGGGAATTCATTTTCAGCAGGCACAAACACTTCATCCATCACGATCTCACCAGTGATAGAGGCGCGTAAACCCATCTTGCCGCTGATCTTAGGGGCGCTTAAACCTTTCATCCCCTTTTCCAGAATGAAGCCACGAATGACGCCTTCATCATTTTTTGCCCAAACTACAAAGACATCGGCAATCGGGGAGTTTGAGATCCACATCTTGGAGCCCGTTAAAGAAAATCCGCCAGGCACTTTCTTGGCACGGGTGATCATGCCGCCAGCATCAGAACCATAGTTGGGTTCAGTTAAACCAAAGCAACCAATCCACTCTCCAGTAGCTAATTTCGGCAGATACTTTTGTTTTTGCGCTTCGCTACCAAATTCATTGATAGGTACCATTACTAAGGAGGATTGCACACTCATCATGGAACGATATCCAGAATCTACGCGTTCGATTTCACGAGCGATAAGACCGTATGAAACATAGTTCAAATTGGCGCCGCCATATTGCTCAGGGATAGTAATACCTAAGAGGCCAAGCTCACCCATTTCACGGAAGATCGCTGGATCGGTAGTTTCATTGCGGAATGCTTCAAGAACACGCGGCATCAGGCGACCTTGGGCATATTCAGCCGCAGCATCCCGAATCATGCGCTCCTCTTCTGACAATTGAGTATCGAGAAGTAGGGGGTCTGCCCAATTGAAACTGGCTTTGCTCATTTGCTTGGTCATCCTATTATTGGTTTAGCCTGCTTCCTGCGAATTTTCAGGAATGCAGATATTCTTATTTCTATTATCCATTTTTCCAAGCTTATGGACTCACCTAGACGACACCACCGCTTCTATGACCTGATTTTGACGGCCTTCGTGGTGGTTTTGCTTTGCTCCAACTTTATTGGCGCGGGCAAGGCGGCAGTGATTGATCTGCCTTACTTTGGTACGGTGCCATTTGGCGGCGGTATCTTGTTCTTCCCCATTGCCTACTTCTTTGGAGACATTCTGACTGAGGTGTATGGTTATGCCTATGATCGCCGTGCGGTCTGGGCTGGCTTTGCCGCTCTGGCCTTTGCAGCGATCATGGCGCAGATTGTGATTGCCTTGCCGATTGCTCCTGGTGCATACATGGAGAACTATCAGCACGGCCTAGAAACCGTTTTTGGTAACTCCTGGCGCATTGCCTTGGCCTCCATGTTTTCTTTTTGGTGTGGCAGCTTAATTAACAGCTATGTACTTGCCAAAATGAAAATTTGGACTGAAGGGCGCCATTTATGGATGCGCACGATAGGTTCAACTGCGGTAGGTGAGTTGGTGGATTCGTCTTTGTTTTATATGCTGGCTTTTTATGGCATCTGGCCAACCCATGAGCTTATTCAGGTAGCTATGGCGCAGTATGTCCTAAAGACTTCCTGGGAAGTTCTGGCTACACCGCTGACTTATTGGGTCGTGAATTTCCTCAAGCGCAAGGAAAATGAGGATTATTACGATATCCATACGAATTTCACCCCATTCAGGGTCAAAGTCTGAATTAGACCTTTGCATCCTGAACCCGTTAAAATAACGGTCTTTGCCCCCAAAAAGGGTATCTGTTGAATTGAATTTCAGAAAGCTAGAAACCATCCGTGTTGTCCGCATCTAATATCACCATGCAGTTTGGGGCGAAACCCCTGTTTGAAAACATTTCCGTCAAGTTCGGCGGCGGTAATCGTTATGGCCTGATTGGCGCAAACGGTTGCGGTAAATCCACCTTCATGAAAATCTTAGGTGGTGAGCTAGAGCCAACCAGTGGCAACGTGAGCCTGGACCCAGGCGTTCGTTTGGGTAAGTTGCGCCAAGATCAATTTGCTTATGAAGATGTGCGCGTACTTGATGTGGTGATGATGGGCCACGAAGAGATGTGGAAGGCTGCTGCTGAACGCGATGCGATCTACGCTAATGCAGATGCTACAGATGAAGATTACATGAAGGCTGCTGAGTTAGAAGGTAAGTATGCCGAGTACGGCGGCTATACCGCTGAAGCTAAAGCAGGTGAGTTGTTGTTGGGGATTGGTATTCCAATTGAGCAACACAATGGCCCGATGAGTAATGTTGCCCCGGGCTGGAAATTACGTGTTTTGCTAGCGCAAGCCTTGTTCTCTGATCCAGATGTACTGCTTCTGGATGAGCCAACCAATAACTTGGATATTCATTCGATTCATTGGCTTGAAGATATTCTGAATGACATTAAGAGCACCATCGTCATTATTTCCCATGATCGCCACTTCCTCAATGAAGTCTGTACGCATATGGCGGATATGGACTTTGGAACTTTGAAGGTCTATCCCGGAAACTACGACTCGTATATGTTGGCATCCGTGCAGGCACGAACACAACAACTCAGTTCTAACGTGAAGGCCAAAGAAAAAATTGCTGAGTTACAGGCTTTCGTGGCCCGCTTCTCTGCAAATGCTTCAAAAGCGCGTCAAGCCACTTCACGCCAACGTCAATTAGAGAAGATCGAGATTGTTGAAGTAAAGCCTTCTTCACGTCAAAACCCCTTTATTCGTTTTGATACAGAGAAAAAACTGCACAACATGGCAGTAGAGTGCAATGGACTGACTAAATCCTATGACCGAGTAATTTTCAAAAACTTTAAGCTTGGCGTTCGCGCTGGCGAAAAGATTGCCATTATTGGTCAAAACGGCGCTGGCAAAACTACTCTGTTGAACTCTATTCTCAGTAAACGTTTTGAAGGTATTGCGGTTGATAGCGGTGATGTGAAGTGGGCCGAGAATGCCAAGGTTGGCGTAATGCCCCAGGACAATACCGAGATGTTCGCTAAAGACGAATTACTCATGGATTGGATGAACTGGTGGCGCAATACTGGCGATGACGATCAATCCATCCGCGGCACTTTAGGTCGCCTATTGTTTTCGGGCGATGACATTGGTAAATCAGTCAAAGTATTATCTGGTGGCGAAAAGGGCCGAATGATTTGGGGCAAGCTCATGCTCCAAAAATACAATGTGCTTGCAATGGACGAGCCAACCAATCACATGGACATGGAATCGATTGAAAGTTTACAGATTGCCCTTGAGAAATTCGATGGCACCTTAATTTTCGTATCCCATGACCGTGAGTTTGTCTCTGCTTTGGCCAATCGCATCTTAGAAGTGAAGATGGATGGTACGGTTGTAGATTACTCTGGTACTTATGAAGAGTATTTGCGTAGCCAAGCCATTACTGGCTAAGTTAAGTAGTTTTTATCTTATAGTGGTGATTGCTTACTGTGGCCGCTATCGGCCAATTAGAGCCATTTAAAATCTCAGTACCCCCCCTTCCGCCAAGTCAATAGGTATTACAAGAGTTTTTAGCGATACAACACCCTTGTTACCAAAAGTGTTACCAAAGCCATCCTAAGGGGTCGCTTTTCTTTGGGGGGAAAGATATTCATCAAGCACGCGATTTCATGTCTTTAATAACTTACCTTCTGGGTCCTGCGCAGTTATTAATTAAAACTCCAGTTCGATCTATGAATAATGTGCAGACCTGAGAGCCCCTAGCATTGGAGGTGTCGCCCGAAGATGAGCCTGAAGTACTAGAACCTGAAGTGCTTGATCCCGAAGTGCTAGAACCTGAATTTCCCGAAGTGCTAGAACCTGAAGTACTTGAACCGGAAGTGCTAGAACCGGAAGTGCTTGAGCCTGAAGTACTAGAGCCTGAAGTACTTGAACCTGAATTTCCCGAAGTGCTAGAACCGGAAGTACTAGAACCTGAAGTACTTGAGCCTGAAGTGCTAGAACCTGAAGTGCTAGAGCCTGAAGTACTTGATCCGGAAGTACTTGAACCGGAAGTACTAGAACCTGAAGTGCTAGAGCCTGAAGTACTTGATCCGGAAGTACTTGAGCCTGAAGTACTAGAACCTGAAGTGCTTGATCCCGAAGTGCTAGAACCTGAAGTACTAGAACCTGAATTTCCCGAAGTGCTAGAACCTGAAGTGCTAGAGCCTGAAGTACTTGATCCGGAAGTACTTGAGCCTGAAGTACTAGAACCTGAAGTGCTAGAACCTGAAGTACTTGAACCTGAAGTTGAGCTTGAAGTACTTGAACCGGAAGTACTAGAACCTGAAGTGCTAGAGCCTGAAGTACTTGATCCGGAAGTACTTGAGCCTGAAGTACTAGAACCTGAAGTGCTTGATCCCGAAGTGCTAGAACCTGAAGTACTTGAACCTGAATTTCCCGAAGTGCTAGAACCTGAAGTGCTAGAGCCTGAAGTACTTGATCCGGAAGTACTTGAGCCTGAAGTACTAGAACCTGAATTTCCCGAAGTGCTAGAACCTGAAGTGCTTGAGCCTGAAGTACTTGATCCGGAAGTTGAGCCTGAAGTACTTGAACCGGAAGTACTTGAACCGGAAGTGCTAGAGCCTGAAGTGCTTGATCCCGAAGTGCTAGAACTCGACTTACCGCTAGAACTTGATTCACCACTTGAGCTGGACTTACCACTAGAGCTGGACTTACCACTAGAGCTAGATTCACCACTAGAACTCGACTTACCGCTTGAGCTGGACTTACCACTAGAGCTAGATTCACCACTAGAACTCGACTTACCGCTAGAGCTAGATTCACCACTAGAACTCGACTTACCGCTTGAGCTGGACTTACCGCTAGAGCTTGATTCACCACTTGAGCTAGACTTACCACTAGAGCTAGACTTACCACTAGAGCTAGATTCACCACTAGAACTCGACTTACCACTGGAACTGGATTCACCATCCGAACTCTTTGACTTCACACTAGGTTTGCTGGACTTAACGACAGAGCTATTTGATTTAACAGTAGAGCTCGATGGTGAAGTACTTGAATTCGAGTTCGGGGTACTGTCGGAACTAGGCTTACCACCCGGATTTGAACCTGGTAAACCCTCCGGTTCTGATTTAGATAAAGCTAAGGAAATTTCTCCAAATTTACTAATCAGACTATTGGCGTGAACTAGTCCTCCATTATTAATGGTTGAGGAAAAGATTTGATTAGCAGCTGGAGTTGAAAAAATAATGGTTCGATCGTCTACTGGAATGCCCCTACGATCATTAATCATCTGAGTCAAAGTTGCTTTATCTACATTAACTCCAATCAGTTGACTTTGTCTGAATACCAATGAAAAGGACTCTCCGTTATCCGAAGTGACGCGATTCATTGGTCCTACACGCGCAACAATTGCTCCATTATTTGTCACTTGCGGACCAAGAAGGGCAATGTAGCCAGATGGATTGGTATTTAATAATGGCTCTGGGTTCAAATTAGTTCTAAGGGTGGTAAGTGGCGATGAGGAAAACCCGTTGCCAAAATTAAGGCCAGATAATCCTATAGTTGAGACAATAGCGCTCGCCAGGTTTGTTTGAGCTCCGCTCCCAAAAATTAAAGGATTTGGAAAGCCTGCTGTTGAAATAAGAGTGCCACCAAAGCTTACTTGAGCTCCCCTGCCAAAAGTAAATCCGTTTGGATTAAGGAGAATAACCTGGCCATTGGCATTTAATGCACCCTCGATTAAAGCTGTCCCTCCACCATTTACTCGATTAAGCAGGACCGAGTTAAAGCCTGGCTGGGCAATATTTACTCTAGCCTCTGATCCAATATTAAAACTCGTCCAATTAATACTTGCTTTAGATGAACTTTGATTGATATTCATCACCCCAGTACTTGGGTTAGAAATACTGACCGAGCCAGTAGTTACGCTTGGATTGGTTGGAAGCGTTGTAGAGGTTTGTCCATGCGCAACCCCTTGTGTCAGTGCTGTAAATATAGGGAATGCTAGTAAGAAAAAAACAGCTAGTTTGATTTTGAGAGAAATGATCAGAGAATTTTCTGAGTTAACTAGTACTAATGTCATGGGCGCTTAGGATGTGGCGTTCTATGTAATACGACATAATACTCACCAATCTTTAAATCGTATCTTAATATTTCTTTCAAAGAATAAATTAACTTAGAAATTACTTTGAAATGCGTCATTACATACTCACTGCTTTTGCACTTAGCCTAATGGTTATGGGGCATGCAGTTTTTGCCCAATCAAATGCTGGTGCTCTACAACAACAGTTAGAAAAGCAATTACCTCTTCCTAGTCCATTACCGCTACCTGAGGCGGTTAAGCCCACTGCTTCCTCGCCTCTTGAAACCAAAAAGAGTCAAGACATTAGCTTTATTTTAAATGGCGTTAACTTTGTAGGCGCAGATGTCGAGTATGTAAACGAGTTCCAAAATTTAGTGAAGCCTTGGATATCTCAAAGTGTCACGATCGCTGACTTAGACAATCTCACCAATCAAATTGTCAGAATATATCAAAGCGATGGGATTCATGTGCTGGTGACATTGCCTCCACAGGAAATTAAAAATGGCATTGTTGAAATTCTGATTACTAAATCTAAGCTCGGGAAAGTTACTGTCACTATGCCCGATGGCGAAACTCGGTTTGGAGAAAAAAGAGTTCTTGCTTATATTGAAAATACGAGTTCTATCGGCGACACAGTTAATTTGCAAAAACTTCAGCATACCTTAATGATCTTGAATGAGACCCCTGGAGTGAACGTTCAGGGGCAAATCAAACGAGGCGAAAATCCTGGCGAGACAGATTTCCAGATCAACTTAATACAACCGAAGCTATTTGAGGGTAAGGTGGATTTGAATAACTATGGCAGTGAGTACACAGGGACAAATCAAGCCTTAATGTCCTTAGTTGTTAATAATCCTCTAGGTTATGGAGATCAGACGATATTGAATGCCCTTGCTTCCCAGGGCTCTCAATATGGTCAATTAGGTTATAACTTTCCAGTGGGCTACAGCGGGCTTCGCTTCGGTTTAGGTTCATCAGTACTGACTTTTAAAGATGTTGGCGACTACGCCTATCCCAATGGTATTGGAGGAAGTGCATGGACGGTTGGAGCAAATGCCGTATATCCATTATTGAGAAGTGAGGGCGCTAATCTTAACGTAGCATTGAGCTATGACATTAAAAGCTATACCAATTATTTATTAATCAACAATCAAACCACCACCGCATACAATATCAAAGATCTTTCCTTGAGTATTTCTGGAAATATCTATGATTCTTTCTTAGGCGGAGCAACTTCTGCAGGAAATCTATCTTTCATTCTTGGCTACTTAGATAATATTTATCCCAGCGTTACTTTTGATTTAACTCCGCCAGCCAATTTTAATAAAGTGACTTTTTCGGGTAACCGAATTCAGGCTTTAAGTTCTTCTGGGGATACTTCCCTCTATATTGCAGCTTATGGACAATATGCATCTGCTAATTTAAGTGCCGCAGAGCAAATATATTTAGGTGGTCCTTATGGAGTTCGAGCCTACCCAGTAGCGCAAGGTGCTGGAGCGCAGGGCGCATTGGGAACGATTGAGTTACGCCAAAAATTACCACAGCAATTTTTAGGCTATGCATTTTTTGATACAGGAATTGTGCAGCAGTATAAAAATACATTTTTTGGATGGCAAGGCCTTACTAATGCCAATAATACGTATTCATTATCAGGTACTGGCGTTGGTATGAAGTGGATCTATCGTGACATTGTCTTGAATGCGATGGTGGCTTGGCGGGTTGGCTCAAACCCTCTCTATACACAGAATGGACAGGCTCTGAATTCTGATAGCACCAATAAAAATCCGCAGACGTGGTTTTCAGGAAGTTTTTTCTTTTAATTGATCAAGATTCAGATCTGAGTTAGTCACAATCATGCCCGCCAATAATCTTGATATTCAAAAACCAAAATCTGCTACACATGGTTTAGTGGCTCTTTCAGGTTTAGCCTTTTTCCTCTTAGGCGCAATTTTTATTAAGTTTGGCAATGATTTGGGTGGCGATATTGTTATCTGCGCTTTATTTCTAATTGCATGCCAGACAATAGGTATTTTTGTGCCGGACCTAGTGTGGCAAAAGACCTATCTTCGGGCCTCAACCGGGCTAAATTGGACAGGTTTTTCACCCAATTGGACTCGAAGCATTATTAAGATTCTTGGCTTTTGGGGCACGATAGGTCTCCTAGCATTTTTTTATTGGGTTTTTCCTGAGTACCGAGGCGGCTTTTATGAGCGGTATTTCAAAGCTTTTGAATTCATTGCCCCTTATTTAGCAATCGCTTCCATACCGTATATTTTTTTCGTTGATGGGGTAATGCGAGAACCTCATGATGGTTATTGGAATATGGGGATGATTCTCATGCTTCAATGGCATCGTGTAGATGAATTGATTTTTCGTCAGCACCTACTTTCCTGGTTGGTAAAAGGGTTCTTCATTCCTCTAATGTTTATCTACATGTGTAATGACTTAGTTAAATTCATTGCTGTTGATTTTTCAACTGTGAATTCTTTTCAGAAGTTTTGGGATTTTTCCTGGGACTTCTTATATTTTATTGATGTAGGCATGGCCACAATGGCTTATATTATGGCGTTCCGAATCCTAGATACGCAAACGCGTTCAACCGAGCCCACCATGTTTGGCTGGGTTGTTGCCTTGTGTTGTTATGAGCCTTTTTGGTCGCTCATCGGTCGTTTATTTTTGGCTTACGATACTGGATTCCCCTGGGGTGAATGGCTCTGGAATTACCCCGTTGCCTATGGAGCGTGGGGTTCGATCATATTATTTTTAACCCTTATTTACGTATGGAGTTCAGTCATTTTTGGAGGGCGTTTTTCTAATCTCACAAACCGGGGTGTGATTACAAATGGCCCATATAGCTTCACTAAACATCCTGCCTATATTGCTAAAAACCTTTCATGGTGGATGCTATCTATTCCTTTTATGGCTGGCATGAATGAGTTTGAAGTATTAAGGCATTGCCTGCTTTTATTGGGCCTTAACCTGATCTATGCTCTGCGTGCTAAAACTGAAGAGCGTCATCTGTCCGCTGATCCAGATTATGTGGCTTATGCCAATTGGATTGATCAGCACGGCATTCTTCGCTGGACTCGCCATATTCCTATTCTGAAATTCTTTGCCTATAAGCAAAATGAAATTGCAAAACTATAGATCGTAGATGCAAACAATCTTATTCATGTTGAATTTTTCATTGAGAATTTGATTTCTTAATAGTCATCTTCTCGCCATTAGTATCAAAAGCCCCTTTAAATCCTGCACAAACTCATCCATCTTATGGAGCTCTGTGGTAGAGCGCAGGTTAATTCTTATTGACTGCTTTCAGTCAATAAGAAACGCTAGGCCCAGATATATATATTCTTGGCGATTGATCTACTATAAATATCCCATTTGACTTACAGTGACCGTCGCTTAAGGGTCAATCAGAGCCACTCAAATATCAAACGATTTAGATTGTTTTGCCTGTCTTTGAAAGCGCATTGCAGTACCGTCTTCACGAATACGTTTCCACACTGAATCTTTCTCTTCCTGAGAAAAGAACACCCAGTTACTCACTTCACCTAAAGAGCGACCGCAGCCTTGACAGATTTCGTCATACAGAGTGGTGCATACGCCTATGCAGGGGGAATCTGACTCCTCATCTCCTGTGGAGAGAGAATGAGACCCATCTTGTTGATTCGTTTTGGCGCTTCCAGAATTCATAGCTGTACTGTAGTCGATTTCAGCGGACTATGCTCGGCGAGCTCATCAACATAAGCACCGATGCCTTGGTGTTCTCTATCTAAAAAGTGTTTTACTGCTTTCGAAAACTGGGGATCTGCAATGTAATGCGCCGACTGAATGGTAGTAGGTAAAAATCCCCTAGCCATCTTGTGTTCGCCTTGAGCGCCGCCTTCAAATGTCTGGATCTGATGACTAATGCAATACTCAATGGCTTGATAGTAGGCGGTTTCAAAATGCAGGCATGGCACATGCTCTATTGCACCCCAGTACCGGCCATAAACCTTAGACGTAATAGGGTCAACAACAAGGAGAGAGGCGGCAATTGGCATTTCTTCACGCTGCGCAATGATGAGATGTAAGTTATCTGGCAAGCGCTTTACCCACAGCTTTAAAAAGGCTTCATTCAAGTAGGGGTTGGAATGGTGATCTCGATAGGTATTCTCATAACACCGATAAAAGAACTCCCAATCTTGATCTGTTGATGTATTGCCAGGCACATGCCTAAACGAAATATGCTCTTTTGCTACTTTTTCGCGTTCACGCCGAATATTTTTACGCCGCTTCATGGTCAGAAAGCTTAAAAAATGTTCGAAGCTTTGGAAGTCTTGGTTATGCCAGTGAAACTGTACTGAGTCACGCAACATAAAGCCTTGTTTTTTGAAAGACTCTAGTTCTCTCGCATGTGGAAAAAGCACATGAGCAGAAGAAAGATTGTTTTGAACAACCAAGGTTTTTAATCCCTCAGCTATTTTTCCCTGTACTAAATCGGCATCACTGGATGCTGCACTTAATATACGTGAGCCTTGAACTGGGGTAAATGGAATAGCGCTGAGTGCTTTCGGGAAATATTGCATTCCTTGTTGCTCATAGGCTTGTGCCCAGGACCAGTCAAAGACAAATTCACCATAGGAATGTTGCTTGAGGTACAGCGGCATTGCGCCAAGCAATACATTCTGATCTTTGACGAGCAGGTGGGCTGCTTGCCAGCCCGTGTTCCCACCAATACAGCCAGTCTCTTCCAAAGTACTGAGAAATTCATGTTTTAAGAATGGTCCTGCATCTGACGGCAGGAGAGCATTCCATTCTTCAGCAGAGATATCACTAAGGCTATCTAGAATCTCTAAATGGTATTGCTCTGAATCTGCCACTGTTAACGCTGAATGAGTTCTATTTTGTAGTTGTCAGGATCAGTTACAAATGCAATGATGGTGTCACCACCTGCTACCGGACCCGCCTCACGTGTGACATTGCCACCCGCCGCTTTAATTTTGTCGCAGGCAGCATAGGCATCGGGAACTTCGATGGCGATATGCCCATAAGCAGTGCCTAGATCATAAGAGGAAACACCATAGTTATAGGTGAGTTCAATCTCAGATTGTCCATCGGCATTGCCCTTGCCATAGCCCACAAATGCGAGGGAGTATTTTTGTTCAGGACGTTCAGTCATGCGCAGTAAATTCATACCCAAGACCTTGGTGTAAAAATCGATGGCGCGTTGCAGATCGCCTACTCGCAACATAGTGTGAAGGATCATCATGATTACATCTCCGCGTAGTTAGGTCCGCCACCACCTTCAGGGGTGATCCAAACAATGTTTTGGGTGGGGTCTTTAATGTCACAGGTTTTGCAATGCACGCAATTTTGCGAGTTAATTTGCAAGCGTGGTTTGCCATCAGTTTCTACATACTCATAAACACCAGCAGGGCAGTAGCGTTGTTCGGGTCCTGCATAAGTTGCAAGGTTGATATCAACTGGCACTGCTGTGTTTTTCAGAGTCAAATGGCTGGGCTGATTCTCGGCATGGTTGGTATTCGAAATAAATACCGAGGAGAGTCGATCAAAGCTAATCTTGCCATCAGGCTTAGGATAATCAATGGGCTGATGTTGGGCGGCGGGTTCTAGGCACTCATGATCTGTATGCTTTAAATGCACAGTCCAAGGCATATTGCCACCTAAGAGCTTTTGTTCAATGCCAACCATGAGCGTGCCAAGGTAGAGTCCTTTGGACATCCAAGGCTTGAAGTTGCGCGCTTGATTTAATTCAGTATGTAACCAACTGTTTTGGAATGCAGCAGGGTAGGCAGATAAAACATCAGAAGAGCGATTTTCATTCAAGGCAGCAACGGCAGCTTCAGCAGCGAGCATGCCCGTCTTAATAGCAGCATGACTGCCTTTAATACGCGAAGCATTTAAGAAGCCTGCATCACAACCAATCAGTGCGCCACCCGGAAAAACCGTTTTAGGAAGACTGTTCAAACCGCCGGCAGTCAGTGCACGAGCACCATAGGCAAGGCGTTTACCCCCTGCGAAGGTTTCACGGATCTTGGGATGCAATTTAAAGCGTTGGAATTCTTCAAAAGGTGAAAGATAGGGGTTCTTATAAGAAAGACCCACTACTAAGCCAACTGCTACTTTGTTATCACCCAGGTGATACAGAAATGAACCCCCGTAGGTATCGCTTTCTAGTGGCCAGCCAGCAGTGTGGACCACCAAGCCAGGTTTGCTTTTGGAGGGCTCTACTTCCCAGAGTTCTTTAATGCCGAGACCATAGCTCTGCGGATCTGCGTCTTGGTCTAAGGCAAACTGGGCAATTAGTTGTTTGCCGAGGTGACCACGCGAACCCTCTGCAAAGAGGGTGTACTTGGCCCGCAATTCCATGCCGAGTTGGAATTGATCGCTTGGATTACCTTCTTTGTCTAAACCCATTGCGCCAGTGATTACGCCACAGACTGCACCTTGATCGTTGTACAAAATTTCTGCCGCAGGAAATCCAGGGAATATTTCAACACCAAGATTTTCTGCTTGCTGACCCAACCAGCGGGTAACGTTAGCCAAGCTCACAATGTAGTTGCCTTTATTCTTAAAGCAATGAGGCAATAGCCAGTTAGGAACTTGAAAGGAGTTTTTCGCTGTGAGAAACAAAAATTGATCTTGGGTCACTTCGGTGTAAAGCGGGGCACCCAACTCTTTCCAGTCGGGGAAAAGCTCGCTGAGTGCTTTTGGATCCATCACGGCCCCTGACAGAATATGAGCGCCAATCTCAGAACCTTTTTCAAGCACGCAGACACTGATTTCTTTACCGGAGGAGTTGGCTAATTGTTTGGCTTTAATGGCTGCTGATAGGCCGGCAGGACCACCACCCACAATGACAAGGTCATAGTCCATGGATTCTCTAGGCCCAAATTGCTCTAGCAGTTCTGCAGGGTTCATTCAAATTCTCCGGAATTTCTTAAAATATAGGCGTTTCAGCCCCCTTTAGTTTAGTTCTAATAGCTAAAAACCAAATGAGTGCCGAGACCGGCTGGGCCGGGAGGTCTGAAGCGTTATGATTACTTTCTTACCCATTTTGGCAATATTAGGACAAAGTTATGAATAAAACCTACCCATCGGCAGTAGACGCCCTGAGGGATATTTTGAAAGACGGACAAAGGCTGGCTGTTGGTGGCTTTGGTCTATGCGGTATTCCTGAAGCACTGATTCAGGCGGTCAAGGATTTAGGCGCACAGAATTTAACTGCGATTGCCAATAACGCCGGTGTAGATGGCTTTGGCTTAGGCTTGCTATTGAATTCTCGTCAAGTAAAGAAGATGGTTGCTTCTTACGTTGGTGAAAACAAAGAGTTTGAACGCCAGTATCTAGCGGGTGAGTTGGAGTTGGAGTTCACTCCTCAAGGCACCTTAGCGGAAAAATTGCGCGCGGGTGGTTGCGGCATTCCTGCTTTCTACACTAAAACAGGTGTGGGTACCTTGGTAGCCGAAGGTAAAGAAGTAAAAGAATTTGATGGTGAGAAATACATCATGGAACGTGCAATCGTTTCAGACATTTCTTTAGTAAAAGCCTGGAAAGCAGATAAATCAGGTAATTTGATTTATCGCTATACCGCACGGAATTTCAACCCAGTTGTAGCCATGGCCGGCAAGATCACCGTTGCTGAAGTAGAAGAAATTGTTGAGAACGGTCAATTGGATCCAGATCAAATTCATACGCCTGGAATTTATGTACACCGCTTAGTGCTAAATACCAGTCCAGAGAAGCGGATTGAACAGCGCACATTGACAGCAGCTTAATATTTAGAAAGATTGATATGCCTTGGACTAGAGATGAGATGGCAGCACGCGCTGCTAAAGAATTAAAAGATGGTTACTATGTGAACCTGGGGATTGGGATGCCGACTTTAGTGGCTAACCATGTACCAAAAGATATGGAAGTGTGGCTGCAGTCAGAAAATGGCTTGCTTGGAATCGGCCCCTTTCCGACTGAAGAGACAATTGATGCGGACTTGATTAATGCAGGTAAGCAAACCATTACTACATTGCCTGGCTCTTCCATTTTTTCATCTGCGGATTCATTTGGAATGATCCGCGGTGGCAAAATTGACATTGCCATCTTAGGTGCAATGCAAGTGAGTGAGTATGGTGACCTAGCCAACTGGATGATTCCAGGAAAAATGGTGAAGGGCATGGGCGGCGCAATGGATTTAGTCGCTGGCGTAAAGCATGTTGTCGTGTTGATGGAGCACGTTGCCAAAAAGAAGGACGGAACTGAAGAGCTCAAAATTTTGCCTAAGTGCACATTGCCACTGACTGGTGTAGGTGTCATCAGTCAAATTATTACGGACCTATGTGTATTGGATATCACTCGCTCGGGTTTGAATTTAGTTGAATTGGCTCCTGGCGTAACGAAAGAGGAAGTGATTGCTAAAACAGGTGCCCCTGTTGACACAACGGGTTTCTGAGCAATTTCTGCGGATGAATGAAATAATGGGACCAATATGATTGATCCCAAATCATCTTCCCAAGCTTCCACAATGAACGCGACTGATCCACATTCTTTACATGCGCACAAAAAGGGTGATGCCAAGCATGCGCACAGCAAACAAGTCTCTAATCAAAACTTACTTTTAATTGCCTTAGTTCTCACCCTGGGCTTCTCTGGGGTAGAAGGAACTGCAGCGTATTTTGCAAACTCCTTAGCGCTAATCTCCGATGCAGGGCATATGGTGACCGATGCTGCAGCCTTAGGCTTGGCTCTACTGGCCCAAATTATTTCTCGGCGTCCACCATCTGCCAAACATTCTTTTGGCTTTGGCAGGGCAGAAGCCCTAGCGGCCTTTGTTAATAGTATTGTGATGTTGGCTTTAGTGGCTTGGATTGTGTTTGAGGCAATAAGCCGCTTCTATGATCCACATAAAGTCGATGGCCTCACAGTCACTGTGGTGGCCGCCATTGGTTTATTAATGAATATTGTTGTTGCTTGGGTTTTATCGCGGGATAAAAAGAGTGTAAATACCCGTGCAGCATTAGTGCACGTCATGGGCGATCTACTGGGTTCTGTTGCTGCTTTAATTGCGGGTGTTGTGATTCAGTTCACTGGCTGGATGCCAATCGATGCCATTCTGTCGATATTAGTTTCTCTCTTAATTCTCAAATCGACCATTTCAATTTTGCGTGAGTCCTATCACTTCCTCATGGAAGGTGTGCCACTGCATATCGATTATTTGGCTGTAGGTAATGATTTGAGAGCGGTGCCAGGTGTCCTAGCAGTCCATGATCTGCACGTTTGGGAGATGACACCGAGCTTTCCGGCGCTGATAGGCCATATAGAAATTAACGAAATGCAAGATTGGCCTGCCATCATGTCTCGTATCAATACGATGCTCATCGATAAGCATGGCATTGACCATGTCACTCTGCAGCCCGAAGTATTTGGTAGTGTGGATGAGCATACGCATCAAGAGCATACCCATGATGAAGTTCGCTCACCACCAGTGATTCATCAAGGCGACACTTTTTATGTTCATTGTGCTCATGGTGATTCAACTCATCGTATGGCTTATCACACTTGGGGCGATCCCAGTAATGACAAGGTATTACTTTGTGTTCATGGTCTCACAAGACGCGGTAGCGACTTCAAGACACTTGCCGAAGCGATGTGTAAAGATTATTACGTGGTTTGCCCAGATGTCGTTGGCAGGGGCGATTCAGATCGCTTAAGTAATCCAATGCTTTATGCAGTTCCCCAATACGTTTCTGATATTGCGCAGTTGGTGAAAGCACTTGGTGTGTCACAGGTAGATTGGTTTGGTACATCGATGGGCGGTCTAATTGGTATGGTGTATGCCGCCATGCCGCATTCCCCAATTCGTAGAATGTTGCTTAATGATGTAGGCCCCAAAATTGAGCCTGAGGCCATTAAGCGCTTAAGTTCTTATGTAGGCCAACCATTTTCATTTCCCAAACGAACCGATGCCTTAAATCGCCTTAATGAAATTTGCTCCACTTTTGGCGAACACACGCCTGAGGAGTGGGAAACCTATAACGGACCCATGTTGATCGAGCGTAATGGCTTATGGGGCATGCATTACGACCCTGATATCTCGGTACCATTTGCCTCTGTGAACCCAATTATGGCCAAGGCCGGTGAAATGGCCTTGTGGCACGCTTTTAAGCAAATCAAAATTCCTATGTTGATTGTGCGCGGTGGTGTATCAGATTTACTTTCTGCAGCAACCGTTGCAGAGATGTGTAAAGTCAACCCTTATGTGCGAAGTATTGAGATTCCCAATGTGGGTCATGCGCCTGCATTTGTAAAGCAAGAACAAATTGCTTTAGCAAAAGAATTCTTCAGCTAAGTACTTTCTGTTGCCAATGGCAAACACTCCCTCATCAGAACCTGCTGTAAATAAGTCATTTAAGGAATCGACTGTTTTCGTTGATGCATGGTATGGAGAGCCACCGGAGCTGCATGCAAGTGGCGTCTTGCAAATTCTGAAGACCTTAAATTTAGATGAGACGACATTAATTGCGGCTAGTAATATTGCGCGCACGCATGGTAAAGAGGCCCTGATCAAACTGATTGGTGAAGAGCCTGCTAAGTTACTGATTGGTTATCGAGGTTTACGTCAGGCGCGCTCAAAGTTGGTTCGTCACGATGGCGGCTTAAGCGTTGCAGGTCAAGAGGAAATGCTGCGCAAGATGCTTCTGGCATTTGGTGATGATCTGCGAGTAGTGCTTATTTATCTTTCATCGCGTTTACAAACCTTACGCTGGATTACACAAGAAAAAATCGCCATGCCTTCAGCTTGGGCTGAGGAGATTCTGAATATCGATGCCTCCTTAGCCAATCGTTTGGGTATTTGGCAAATGAAATGGGAGATGGAGGACTTGGCTTTTAGAGCGATGTCTCCAGACATCTATCGTGATATTGCCAAGATGTTAGATGCGAAGAGAATCGAGCGGCAGCTATTTATTGAGCGCATTGTTTTACAACTGCAAGAAGAGTTAAAAGCAGCGCAGATCGCAGGTGAGGTTCTGGGCCGGCCTAAGCATATCTATAGCATTTGGAAAAAGATGCAGGGCAAATCACTCGACTTTGCGGATTTATACGATGTCAGGGCATTTAGAGTGCTAGTAGCTGATGTGAAGTCTTGCTATGCGGTACTGGGCATTGTGCATAACGTTTGGCAACCAGTACCACGCGAGTTTGATGATTACATTGCAAGGCCTAAGCCCAATGGCTATCAATCGCTCCATACGGTGGTCATGAATGAAGATGGCACCGCATTTGAGATCCAAGTGCGTACGCATGAAATGCATCAACAAGCAGAGTATGGTTTGGCTGCACACTGGCGCTATAAAGAGGGTGCCTATGTAGGGATGGCTACTCCACCCAATCCGACTAAGGTAAACAAACCTCAAGTCACTCATCAACAGGGAACGCATAGTGCTGACGTAGCCTACGAGCGGCAAATTGCCTGGGCAAGACAACTCATTTCCTGGAAAGAAGATGCTTGGGAGCAACTCAAACACCATGAAATAGATGATCACATCTACGTTCTTACGCCATTAGGTAAAGTGATTTCTTTGGAAAAGGGTTCTACCCCAATTGACTTTGCTTATGCCGTTCATACTAGTTTAGGGCATCGCTGTAGGGGTGCTCGGGTTGATGGTGCAATGGTAACCCTAGAAACAGCTCTGCAAAATGGCCAGACGATTGAGATCATTACAGTCAAGCATGGTGGCCCATCACGGGATTGGATTAGCCCCGATAAACACTATCTCCGCTCACAAAGGGCACGCCAAAGAGTGCGCGCTTGGTTCAATGCGCTAGATGATGAAGAAACTGGCCTTACTCACAAACCTACCGAGCACAAGCTTGAAGTAAACGCAGAAGCGAAAGTTGCCGCTCCAGAAATTGTTCTGAGAAGTAGTTCGCGTAAGGCTGCCCAAAGTGGCGATGTATTAGTAGTTGGCGTAGATTCTTTACTAACGCAGCTAGCACGTTGTTGTAGACCGGTTCCTCCGGATGCTATTGCAGGATTTGTTACTCAGGGTAGGGGAGTCTCCATTCATCGGCGCTCATGCAAAACTTTTCGGGGTCTAGTAGAGCGAGCGCCTGAGCGGGTGATTCAAACTGCTTGGACTGCCTCAGCGGCAAGTCCACTTCCTAGTGATGAGCAAAAGCGGGTATTTCCTGCGGATTTAGTAGTGAGTGGTCTGGACCGACCAGAGCTCATGAAAGAGTTATTTGAAATTCTGACGCGCCAAGGTGTGCATGTGATTGATTTGCGTAAATCTGCCAAAAAAGGGCTGACGCAGATCCTTTTAACACTTGAAGTAAAAGATTCTGAAGTGCTACGCGTAGTTCAAAATAGCCTAGAAGAGGTCAAAGGGGTCACCCAAGTGCGTCGCCGGTGATACAGTCTCGATCAATATTGCATTAATGCAGTCTCAACAAGAAATCATAGGCGCCGCATGGAATCTCTCGATCGCTCTCACATCAAAGTACTCAGCCTCTCCGCTTTGGGTGGCGTCCTTGAGTTCTATGACTTCATTATCTTTATCTATTTTGCTCATACCATTGGCGCCCTATTTTTTCCGCCTACGATGCCTGAGTGGTTGAGTCAATTACAGACCTTTTGTATTTTTGCCGCCGGTTATTTAGTCAGACCCGTCGGCGGGATTGTGATGGCGCATTTTGGCGACACCCGCGGTAGAAAGAAGATGTTTACGCTCAGCATCTTTTTGATGGCGGTGCCAACTCTGCTGATGGGTTTTGCACCAACGTATGAAGATATTGGTATTTATGCTCCGATGCTGTTGCTCTTATTTAGAATGCTACAAGGAGCCGCAATTGGTGGTGAGGTTCCCGGGGCATGGGTATTTGTTTCAGAACATGTGCCACCCAAGTACATTAGCTTTGCTTGTGCCGCATTGACCGCAGGCTTAACTGGCGGTATTTTTCTTGGGGCCATGGTGGCTTTGGCAATCAATACCTTATATACCCCAGCTGAGATATTGAGTTTTGCTTGGCGCATTCCTTTTATCGCGGGTGGCGCGTTCGGCATCGTGGCAGTCTTGCTTAGGCAGTGGTTACATGAGACCCCCGTGTTTCAGGCGATGCAAAAAAATATCCAGGGTACTGGGATTCCATTAAAACGTGTTTTGCTAGAGCATAAGCCTGCCGTAATTTTGACGGCACTGGTGAGTTGGGTCTTGGCAGCCTCTATCGTCACCATGATCTTAATCACACCAACGTTGCTACAAACCGTTTTTAAAGTCTCACCAAAACTGGCGCTCGAAGCAAATGGCTTGGCTACAGTGTGCCTCACGATGGGATGCTTAGTATTTGGTGCCTTGGCCGGAAAATTTGGCGTAGGTAAAGTAATGTTGCTGGGTTCAATTGGGCTTGTGAGCAGTGCACTTCTGCTTTACCAGCAAGTGGCTATTTCACATGACCATCTTTTTTTACTCTATGGCCTCAATGGATTTTTTGTTGGTGTGATTGCCCTAACACCCACGATTGGAGTACTTTCATTTCCTCCTGAGGTGCGTTTTTCAGGACTCTCGTTTTCTTACAACGTAACCTATGCCGTATTGGGTGGCCTCACCCCCATATTCATTAGCTTAACAATCCCTTTTACCAGCATGGCCCCAGCCTTTTACGTAGCCAGTTTAGGGGTGCTGAATTTTGGAATTGGTCTCTATCTTTTGAGAAAAAAGTTTTAAGAGACCTTTGCCATTACAAATCCGCTAATGCTGGCGCTGTGCCAAGAAGTCAGTCAATAGGGTAAAATCCTCTTTTTAGGCTCGTAGCTCAGCTGGTTAGAGCACCACCTTGACATGGTGGGGGTCGTTGGTTCGAGTCCAATCGAGCCTACCAACGAATAAGACCCAAGCGCGGTTGCCCAAAGCTACCGCGCTTTCTTTTTAGTAGATGTCTGTAGTGTCGTAGTAAATAATGCCGTTGATAAACAAAATGGAGTCACCATGCTTGTAGTTACTCTGCCCGATGGATCAAAACGTGAGTTTGAGGCCCCAGTTCGTGTTGCGGATGTTGCTCAAAGTATCGGTAGTGGTCTTGCAAAAGCAGCTTTAGGTGGCATCGTTGACGGCAAAATGGTCGACACCAGTTTTGTGATTGATCAAGATAGTCAATTAGCGATCATCACTGATAAAAGTCCTGAAGCACTAGAAATCATTCGACACTCCACTGCGCACTTATTGGCATACGCCGTTAAAGAATTATTTCCGGAAGCGCAAGTAACCATTGGCCCGGTTGTAGAGAATGGTTTTTATTATGACTTCTCTTATCACCGTCCCTTTACACCAGATGACTTAGCCGCTCTTGAAAAGAAGATGGCTGAGCTTGCTAAGAAGGATGAGCCTGTAACACGCACTGTGATGCCGCGTGATGAAGCTGTCCAGTTTTTTAAAGAGCAAGGCGAGCACTACAAAGCAGAACTCATTGCCAGCATTCCGCAAGGCGAAGATGTTTCTCTTTATGCCGAAGGCAAGTTCACCGACTTATGTCGTGGCCCCCATGTCCCATCGACTGGAAAGTTAAAAGTATTTAAATTGCAAAGTGTTGCCGGTGCTTATTGGCGCGGCGATAGCAAGAATGAGATGTTGCAGCGGATTTATGGCACAGCCTGGTTGCGCAAAGAAGATCAAGATGCGTATTTGCTCATGTTGGAGGAAGCAGAGAAACGGGATCACCGACGCCTTGCCAAATTACTGGACCTCTTTCACTTTCAACCTGAGGCTCCCGGCTTAGTGTTTTGGCATCCAAAAGGCTGGTCAATTTGGCAAGAGCTTGAGCAATACATGCGCCGCGTGTATCAGCAAGAAGGCTATCAAGAAGTGAAGGCCCCACAAATTTTGGATCGGGGTCTTTGGGAAAAATCAGGCCATTGGGAGAACTACAAAGAAAATATGTTCACCACAGAGTCAGAGAATCGGGCCTATGCATTAAAGCCCATGAACTGTCCTGGCCATGTCCAAATTTATAACTCAGGCTTGCATAGCTATCGTGAATTGCCATTGCGTTTTGGTGAGTTTGGTCAATGTCACCGCAATGAACCCTCCGGTGCGCTGCATGGCTTAATGCGCGTGCGTGGTTTTACACAAGACGATGGTCACATTTTCTGTACCGAAGATCAGATTCAGCCTGAAGTAGCGGCATTTGATAAGGCGGTACGCGCTGTTTATCAAGATTTTGGCTTTACCGAGGTTGCAGTGAAATTAGCCTTACGTCCCGCAAAGCGGGTTGGTGACGATGCGATTTGGGATAAAGCGGAAGAGGCCCTGCGTGGCGCCCTAAAGGCTTCTGGCCAAGAATGGGAAGAATTACCAGGCGAGGGCGCTTTTTATGGTCCCAAGATCGAATATCACCTTAAAGACTCAATTGGACGTACCTGGCAATGCGGCACGATTCAGGTAGATTTCTCGATGCCAGCGCGTTTGGGTGCTGAATACGTTGCCGAAGATAACAGCCGTAAGACCCCAGTGATGCTCCATCGGGCAATCGTGGGCTCTTTAGAGCGATTTATCGGTATTTTGATTGAAAACCACGCTGGAAACATGCCTGTATGGCTTGCTCCTACCCAGGCGGTAGTCCTGAATATCTCCGGAAATTCTGCTGCATATGCACAACAAGTGCAGCAATTGCTGAAAAAACAAGGGTTTAGAGTGGAATCCGATTTGCGGAATGAGAAAATTACGTATAAAATACGCGAGCACGCATTACAGAAGATCCCATTTTTGCTAGTTGTTGGAGATAAAGAGTCTGAAAGTAATACGGTGGCCGTTCGTGCCCGTGGCGGAGTGGATTTAGGCGTAATGCCTCTTGATGCCTTCGTTGCCCGACTCCAGCAGGATATATCCCAGAAAGTCGGACCCGAGCCTAGCTAGGGGTGGAGTGGTCTTTATTGTTTTTTTAAAGGAATTAAGAATATCGCTACTGAAAAATTGCAGCGCATTAACCGGGAAATTACTGCTCCTGAAGTGCGTTTGATTGGAATTGATGGAGAGCCCATCGGTGTAGTTAAGTTGAGTGAAGCCTTGGCTTTGGCGGAAGAGAAAGAAACCGATTTGGTGGAAATTGCTCCAACTGCTGAACCACCTGTAGTTCGAATCATGGACTTTGGGAAATTCAAGTACCAAGAAGCGAAGCGGATGCATGAAGCGAAGCTGAAGCAAAAGGTGATTCAGGTGAAGGAAGTGAAATTCCGTCCTGGCACTGATGATGGTGACTACGGTGTGAAGCTACGCAATTTAATCCGCTTTTTGGAAGATGGCGATAAGACAAAGATTACGTTACGGTTTCGGGGTCGTGAAATGGCCCATCAAGAAATCGGCGCAAGAATGTTGGAACGTTTGAAGTTGGACCTTGTAGAGCATGGCCAAGTTGAACAGTTTCCAAAAATGGAAGGCCGCCAGATGGTGATGGTATTGGCTCCCATTCGCAAGGCTAAGTAAAAAGGCAACTCGTAAGAGTGATCTTTTTCTTAAGTAGGGAGGCATCAGCAGTGAATAACTGAAGATGCTGGCAGTTTGAAGTGCTTCTAGGTACAGGAAGCGTAACCGTCGGTTACCACCTATGTTGCACAAGTGTAGAAGAAGGGGTGCTTTATGCCCAAGATGAAGAGCAAGAGTAGCGCGAAGAAGCGCTTCACGGTTCGCGCAGGCGGAACGATTAAACGAGGTCAGGCTTTTAAACGCCACATCCTCACCAAGAAGACCACTAAGAACAAGCGTCATTTGCGTGGTTCCACAGAAGTTGCGAAAGCTGACGTTAAGTCAATTCGCTCCATGCTTCCTTACGCTTAACCTCAGACTAGATTAGGAGAATCAAATGCCAAGAGTCAAACGTGGGGTTACAGCAAGAGCCCGTCATAAAAAAATCACTGATGCCGCAACAGGTTATCGCGGTCGTCGTAAGAATGTATTCCGTATTGCAAAGCAAGCAGTTATGCGTGCTGGCCAATATGCTTATCGTGACCGTCGCAATAAGAAACGGGTATTCCGCGCTTTATGGATCGCTCGTATCAATGCGGCAGTTCGTCAGCATGACATGACCTATAGCGTATTCATGAATGGTATGAAGAAAGCTGCGATCGAACTTGACCGCAAAGTCCTTTCGGATATGGCCATTGCTGACAAAGCGGCTTTTGCTGCTTTGGTTACTCGGATTAAATCCGTAGTAAACGCTGCAGCTTAACTCTTAGTTTTTTAAAAACTAAGCTGCAATGGTTGCTCTCGACCACATTGTCGAGGATGCTAAACGCGATTTCCTTGGAGCTGCCGATGCGGCAGCTCTAGAGGACGCGAAAGCCAAGTATCTCGGTAAGTCAGGTGTTCTCACTGAGCGTTTAAAAGCGCTTGGTGGAATGTCGCCTGAAGAGCGCAAGAGTGCTGGCGCCCAAATAAATCAAATCAAAACTCAAGTTGAAGTTGCATTACAAGATCGTCGTCAAGCGTTAGCAGATGCCGTGTTGATGCAACGTCTTGCGGCAGAGTCTATTGACGTTTCCATGCCTGGCCGTGGCCAAGCCGTAGGAAGTTTGCATCCTGTGATGCGCACCTGGGAACGCGTTGAAGAGATCTTCCGTTCCATTGGTTTTGATGTAGCTGATGGCCCTGAAATTGAAACCGACTGGTTTAATTTCACTGCCTTGAACAGCCCTGAGAATCATCCTGCACGTTCGATGCAAGACACTTTTTATATTGATGGCAAAGATGCTCATGAGAAGCCTTTGTTATTGCGTACCCATACCAGCCCCATTCAGGTCCGTTATGCGAGTGAACATGTTAAGAAATATGCTAACGCAGAGGTAATGCCACCAATCAAAGTGATTGCACCAGGCAGAACCTATCGTGTCGATAGCGATGCGACGCATTCACCGATGTTTCATCAGGTCGAAGGTTTATGGATTGCTGAGAATGTTTCCTTTGCAGACCTCAAAGGCGTGTATACCGATTTTTTAAGAACTTTCTTTGAAACAAACGAATTACAAGTGCGCTTCCGTCCATCGTATTTCCCATTTACAGAGCCTTCTGCAGAAATCGATATGGCTTTTGCAAGTGGCAAGCTTGCTGGCCGTTGGTTAGAGATTTCTGGAGCAGGACAAGTGCATCCAAATGTCTTACGTAACATGGGCATTGATCCAGAGCGCTATACCGGCTTTGCCTTTGGCTCTGGTTTAGAGCGTTTATCGATGTTGCGTTATGGCGTAGATGATTTGCGTCTCTTCTTTGAAAATGATTTGCGTTTCTTAGCGCAGTTCCCCGCTTAACACATCAACATTACGAATTTTTATAGAGCACTATGCAATTTTCTGAATCTTGGCTCCGTCAGTATGTGAACCCAGCGCTTGATAGCGATGCATTGGGTCATGCCATGACGATGGCGGGTTTAGAGGTAGAAGAGCAGCATTCAGTTGCGCCTGCATTTACGAAGATCGTTGTTGCACAAATTCTGTCTGCAGAACAACATCCCGATGCAGATCGTTTGCGTGTTTGTAAAGTAGACGCTGGTACTGGTCAAGAACTCCAAATCGTTTGTGGCGCACCAAATGCCCGTGTGGGAATCAAGATACCCTGTGCCTTGGTAGGCGCTGAATTGCCTCCAACAGAAGTCGGGGGCAAGCCTTTCGTGATCAAGGTAGGCAAGCTTCGTGGTGTTGAAAGTCAAGGCATGTTGTGCTCGGGTCGTGAGCTGGGCCTAGGAGATGATCACGAAGGGATCTTAGAGTTAGCTGCGGATGCACCCGTTGGCAAAGATATCCGTGAATACCTAAATCTAGATGATCAAATCTTTGTAATCAAGTTAACCCCGAATAAAGCAGATTGCCTTTCCTTAATGGGAATGGCTAGAGAAGTATCCGCCATTACGGGTGCCGCACTCTGTGCGCCTCAATGGAACACACCAAAATCATCAATCCAAGACAAGCGTACAGTCACTATTGAGAATAAAGACCTCTGTGGCCGCTTTGCCGGTCGTGTAATCCGTGGCGTTAATCCTCAAGCGAAAACACCTGACTGGATCGTGCAACGTTTGGCAGGCGCTGGTCAAAGAAGTATTTCAGCATTAGTGGATTTATCTAACTATGTGATGTTAGAAATGGGTCAACCAAGCCATGTGTTCGATATTGACAAGCTAGCGGGCGATATTACTGTACGTTGGGCAAAAACGGGCGAAACACTGGTGCTATTAAATGGGCAAACAGTCACATTACAAGGCCCAGACTCTGCAGGCAAGATACAAGAGGCCGGTGTGGTTGCGGATCAGAGTGGTCCAGTCGCTCTTGCAGGAATCATGGGCGGAAATCATTGTGCTGTTAGTGACACCACTACAAATATCTATGTTGAAGCAGCTTATTGGTTACCGTCAGCAATTCAGGGGCGAGCCCGCCGTTTTAACTTCAGTACGGATGCAGCGCATCGCTTTGAGCGTGGGGTTGATCCACAAAATACCGTTCATTGCCTTGAGTATCTGTCTTCACTCATTCTCGAGGTGTGTGGTGGTCATGCTGGTCCAGTAGATGATCAAGTTTTAAATGTGCCAGAGCGTAAGCCAGTCAAAATGCGTTTGGCTAGAGCGGAAAAAGTCATTGGTATCCCACTTACTAAAGAAGTAGTCGCCGATGTCTTTCAGCGTCTTGGTTTTGAATTCAAACAAGAGGGTGATGTCTTTGTTGTAACGCCACCAAGCTATCGCTTTGATATTGAGATTGAAGAAGACTTAATAGAAGAAGTCGCGCGGATGTACGGCTTTGAAAATATTCCTGATCAATCACCAGTTGCTGCATTAAAGATGAGTGCCAAAGCTGAAGCGAAGCGCGGTATTCATTTGCTGCGTCAGCGTTTTGCTTTGCATGGCTACCAAGAGGCGGTGAACTTTGGTTTTACTGATCTCGAGAGTGAACAGCGCCTAACAGGGGTAAGCGAAAAAGAGGTCATTGCCGTCCTTAACCCGATTGCAAACCAATATGGCGTGATGCGCAGCACTTTATGGGGCGGTTTACTGCATAACCTCAAGGCTAATTTGAATCGAGGAGCAGGGCGTGTGCGCCTATTTGAGGCTGGCCGGGTATTTAAGCGCGATTCTAGCGTTAAAGAAGAGGCCGGCAAAGTAGCCGGCTTTCATCAAGCTCAGAAGATTGGTGGCTTGGCTTATGGCTCCTTTGTTCCAGAGCAATGGGCAAATGCCACAAGAGCAGTTGATTTCTTTGATGTGAAAGGGGATCTTGAGCGGGTTTTAGATCCTTTACATTTTGTAACTGCAGCCGCACAACACCCAGCTTTGCACCCAGGGCGATCTGCACAAGTTTTGCTACAAACGAATCAAGGAAGGGTTGTCATCGGCTGGATTGGTGAATTGCACCCCGGTTTACAACAGGTCTACGAGTTAGCGCAGGCGCCAGTCTTATTTGAATTTGATTTAGAGCCTATTCGGGATCTTGGCTTGCCGATTCCAGAAGAGTTATGTAAGTTTCCAGCAGTGCAACGCGATTTAGCTCTAGTAGTGAAGCAAACTATTTCGACACAATCATTACTAGATGCAATGGCAGCTACTAAGCAAAATTTTGTTCGTACAATTGAACTCTTTGACGAATTTAAACCTAAGGCTGGATCGAGCAGCATGGCAGATGATGAAAAGAGTTTGGCTTTCCGCATCATCCTGTTAAACCCTAATGAAACATTGCAGGACCCCCAAATTGATGTGGTTATGGCCGCATTATTGGACGCAGTAGAAAAAAAATGTGCAGCCCGTCTGCGCTAGGTTTAGTATTAGATAAACGTCAAAAAGTTACAGAAGAGATATGCAATGAGCGAAATCATGAGCAACGACACCGTTACCAAAAATGAGTTATCAGAGGCTCTCTTTGATCAAGTTGGTTTAAATAAGCGCGAAGCAAAAGATATGATTGATGCCTTCTTTGATCGCATTGGTTACTCTCTTGAAGCGGGTGTTGAGGTTAAGATTTCTGGCTTTGGTAATTTTCAATTGCGTAATAAATCGGCTCGTCCTGGCCGCAATCCAAAAACAGGTCAAATGATTCCGATAGCAGCACGACGTGTAGTTACTTTTCATGCAAGTCAAAAGCTTAAAGATGTAGTGGAGTCACATGCTCGAGAAATCCGAGTTTGAGGCTAGCTCGGCACTCCCGAGCTCCCAACTTCCTCCAATACCGGCTAAGCGCTATTTCACCATTGGTGAGGTAGCCGACCTTTGTGGTGTGCGTTCTCACGTTTTACGTTATTGGGAGCAAGAGTTTTCACAACTCAGCCCCCAAAAACGCCGTGGTAACCGTCGTTACTACCAGCATCATGAAGTCGTATTGATTCGCAAAATCAGAACTTTGCTTTATGAAGAGGGCTTTACGATTAGCGGTGCTAGAAATCGTCTTGATGAAGTCCGCGGCGAACTCCGTCTACGTGATGAATTGCAAGCTGTTCTGCAAATTCTGTCTAAATAGTTACTGATACAATTTTCTTTCTCGTCGGGGCGTAGCGCAGCCTGGTAGCGTACATGCATGGGGTGCATGTGGTCGGAGGTTCAAATCCTCTCGCCCCGACCATTTTTGTTTTGGTGGTCTAATTTAAGCCATGAAAAACACTGTCGATGCTTCTGCCAATCCAAACTCAACTCCCAACTCATCTCCCGACGTAACTCCCACCAGTTACTTCGGTTTACATATTCCGTTTCTAGATCACTTGGGGGTTGTACCTGAGTATGCCAAGGATGGAAAATCTCGAGTGACTTTAGATTTAAGGCCCGAATACACCAATAGTTTTGAGGTTGCCCATGGTGGCCTCATCATGACTTTGCTCGATTTTGCGATGGCTGCGGCAGCCCGAAGCGCTTCGAATCATCCACTAGGCGTCATTACTATCGATATGACCACCAGCTTTTTACGCCCAACTGTGGGCAAGATTGTGGTGGAGGGGGTTGTTCTAAAAGCCGGGAAAACAGTCAATTACTGTGAGGCAGTGGTTTTAAATGAAGCCGGAGAGCTTACGGCTAAATCCACCGGTACCTTTATTCTGAGAAGACCTTAATAGAATAGGCGATTATATTATTTATAATGATTATGTTGGTTAATCATAGGAAACAAGATAAACCTCTAAAAATAAAGGTTTAAATACCTTAATAAGTATTGATTAATTCATTCAGATATATATAATTCTCTGTTAATAGATTAGATTTTCTATTGTAAATAACCTATTCCCGGAGAAAAAATATATGTCTTCTTATAAAGAACTATTGGCTCAGCGCGAGCAATTAGATAAACAGATTAAAGAGGCAATAGCCCACGAAAAGGCTGATGGCATTACCAAGGCAAAGGTCATTATTGAGCAATATGGCTTAAATGCTTCAGATTTATTTAGTCGTAAAGCAGGCGGCAAGAGTGCTGGTGGCAAAGTTGCCCCTAAGTATCGCAATCCTGCTACTGGTGACACTTGGACTGGTCGCGGTAAGGCCCCAAAATGGATTGAAGGTAGGGATCGTAGCAGTTACCTAATCTAACTTAGCACACTTAAAGTCAGTTAAAAGGCCGCGGAAGCGGCCTTTTGCTTGTTATTTTGGCACTTAAGCGCACTTCCTACTTAAGGCCTCCAAGAACAGGGGTTCTAATCGTTCATGCCGACCCCCCTGAGGCCAAGACTGCTCGTTTTCTGGATTGGTGGCGGGGTAGCCAATAATGAGTGGATTGAGATCTATTAGCCCGTTTTCTAGCTCTTTTTTAATGTGCTCATTTAATTGGCTTCTCTGGCTATTATTTTCATCGACGAGCACTACTACTCCCGGATGAAGCTCTATAAAACCTTCATCTACTAGAATAGGTATTCTTTGTGTGTCCTTGTTTTTACTCAGATAATGGATCAAATGAACCTGTTCAACCGGGGGTATGAGGGCATCTAGGAAGATGAGATCGGGGGCAATGGAGACGGCTTTCATTAAGCCCTCCAAGCTATCTACCGCCACTTCCATTTCCACCTTGAGCTGCCATTCTTGCATTGAGTCCAAGAGATCCTGGCTATTCTCAATTCTACGAAAAATGCCCATGGCAATACAGTGATGGCTCGTTTTTTGCCGCATGGCCCTTTTTCTTCTCTGAAGTTGTTGCTCTAAAGAGCTGGATAGGATTCTGCGATGACCCCCACGAGTCTTCCAGGCAACCAATTCTCCTAGTTCAACCATTTTTTGTACGGTACCAAGTGAAACTTGCAAAACCTTTGCGCTTTGCCTTGTACTGAGGTATTCCATTTCTGGGGTGATGGTTTTCATATTTCCCTTAATTTCATTAATTCATTTGAAGATTTAGAGAATAAAAATCAAAACAATTTCTATCTGTCAGTCAATCTTGAAAGCACAGTAGGAAAGTTCTTATTAATGACTGTTCATGGGGAATACCCGCCAAAATCCATGAAATGAGGGAAAGCCCTTTAAGTAATCGTGGTTAATCGTGTTAAATTACTGAGGTAGTAACAGTATTTACATAGAGCAACTCGTAAAGCGGTAAAGCCGTGTAACGAGTGGTTATAACCACAGTTTTTATTCGGGAAACCCGATGAAAGGTGAGCATTATGATGCAGGAACAAAGAGATAATTCCTATCTCTTCGGCGGCAACGCACCCTACGTAGAGGAGCTCTACGAATCCTACTTGCATGATCCGACTTCAGTAGAAGCGCATTGGCGAGATTATTTTGATAACGTGAAACAAGTCCCTGCTGCGGACGGATCCTCTCGAACCGACATCGCGCATGCGCCGATTGTGGCTTCTTTTGCAGAGCGAGCTAAGCAAGGCCCGATCAGAACCATTTCTGATTCGGCTGACTCCGACTTGGGACGAAAACGCGTTGCTGTTCAGCAATTAATTGCCGCATATCGAAATGTCGGTAATCGCTGGGCAGATATTGATCCATTGAAGCGCACTGAGCGCCCAGACATTCCTGAATTGGATCCCGCTTTCTATGGCTTTACTGATGGCGATATGGATATCGTCTTCAATACTAGTAACACCTTCTTTGGCAAATCTGAAATGACCCTGCGTGATTTATTGCAGGCATTGCGTGAGACCTATTGCGGCACGCTAGGTGCTGAATATATGTATATTGCCGATCAAAAGATTAAGAAGTGGTGGCAAGAAAAGCTAGAGTCGATTCGTTCGACCCCGAAATTCAATGTTGAAGAGAAGCGCCAGATCTTGGATCGCGTTACTGCGGCCGAGGGCTTAGAGCGTTATCTCAATGCGAAGTATGTTGGTCAAAAACGCTTCTCCCTCGAAGGTGGTGAAAGTTTCATTGCTTGTATGGATGAAGTCATTCATGAAGCTGGTGCCAAAGGGGTTCAAGAGATTGTCATTGGCATGGCGCACCGTGGCCGTCTCAATGTCCTGATTAATACCTTGGGCAAGATGCCAAAAGACTTGTTTGCCGAGTTTGAGCACAAAGGTCCTGAAACCTTGCCTGCTGGCGATGTGAAGTACCACCAAGGTTTTTCTAGTGACATCTCAACTCCAACTGGCCCAGTTCACGTTTCTTTAGCCTTTAATCCTTCTCACTTAGAGATTGTGAATCCGGTAGTGGAGGGTTCAGCACGTGCTCGCATGGATCGTCGTGGTGATGTATTAGGTCAACAGGTCTTACCTGTGCTGGTTCATGGCGACGCTGCAATTGCTGGTCAGGGGGTTATGCAAGAAACCTTGTCTATGGCAGACGTACGGGGCTACTCTACTGGTGGCACGCTGCACATTGTGATCAATAATCAAATTGGCTTTACAACCTCTGATCCACGTGACTTACGTTCAAGCTTGTACTGCACCGACATCATGAAAATCATCGATGCGCCTGTACTGCATGTGAATGGTGATGATCCTGAAGCAGTTGTATTGGCAACTCAGTTAGCGATAGAGTTTCGCACTCAGTTTCATAAAGATGTGGCCATCGATATTGTTTGCTTCAGGAAACTGGGTCATAACGAGCAAGATTCGCCAGCGATGACTCAACCCTTGATGTACAAGATCATTGCCACGCACCCTGGAACTCGTAAGCTGTATGCCGACAAACTAGAGGCCGAGGGGACCTTGCCTACGGGTTCGGGAGAGCAGATGGTGAAGGATTACCGAGCGGCGATGGACGCTGGGATTCAGACCTCTGATCCAGTCCTGAGTAATTACAAGGGTAAATTTGCAGTAGATTGGTCACCATTTTTAAATAAGAAATGGACTGATGAGGCTGATACCGCTATTCCGTTGACGGAATGGAAGCGCTTAGCGGAACGGGTTTCTACTGCCCGTGAAGGTTTTAAAGTGCATCCCTTAGTTGAAAAAGTTTTAAATGATCGTGCCGCCATGGGACGTGGTGAAGTGAACATTGACTGGGGTATGGGCGAGCACATGGCGTTTGCATCCTTAGTTGCCAGTGGTTACCCAGTCCGCCTATCTGGTGAGGATAGTGGTCGAGGGACCTTTACGCATCGCCACGCAGTTTTGCACAATCAAAATCGCGAAAAGTGGGATACCGGTATTTATATCCCCTTACGCCATATTGCTAAAGATCAAGCACCATTTTTGGTAATTGATTCGATCCTCTCTGAAGAGGCTGTGCTTGGATTTGAATATGGATACGCTTCAGCAGAGCCAAATACCCTAACAATATGGGAAGCCCAGTTCGGCGACTTTGCTAACGGTGCGCAAGTGGTTATTGACCAGTTCATCGCTTCAGGCGAAGTGAAGTGGGGTCGTGCCAATGGTTTAGTCATGATGTTGCCACATGGATATGAGGGTCAAGGTCCTGAGCACTCATCTGCGCGTCTTGAGCGCTTTATGCAGTTGTGTGCTGATACTAATATGCAAGTGATTCAGCCAACCACTGCATCACAGATCTTCCACGTCTTACGTCGCCAGATGATTCGTCAGTTCCGTAAACCGTTGATCTTGATGACTCCAAAATCATTGCTGCGGAATAAAGAAGCTGCCTCTCCTTTATCGGAGTTTACGAAAGGTGGATTTCACACCATATTGGGTGAGGTCGATGACACCATCGATTCAACATTGGTAACCCGTTTGATTATGTGCTCTGGCAAGGTGTATTACGACTTGGTGAAACAGCGTACAGAGAAGAAGATCACTGATGTTGCCATCATTCGTTTGGAGCAGTTGTATCCGTTTCCACATAAAGCCCTGACTGCCGAATTGAAGAAATATCCAAAGTTGGAAGAGGTAATTTGGTGTCAAGATGAGCCACAAAACCAAGGCGCTTGGTTCTTTGTCCAACACAATATCTTGGAAAATATGACTGATGGCATGAAGTTGGCTTACGCAGGCCGTCCTGCATCGGCTTCACCTGCCTGTGGTTATGCTCATCTACACCAAGAACAGCAGAAGTCTCTATTGAATACGGCATTTGCCAAACTAAAAGGTTATGTGATTACGAAATAATCGTGTTCATAACCCACCATACATACATATAACTAGGATTAATCATGGCTATTTTTGAAGTTAAAGTTCCGCAACTCTCTGAATCGGTTGCTGAGGCAACATTATTGCAATGGAAAAAGAAAGTTGGCGATGCGGTTGGTCAAGATGAAATCTTGATTGAAATTGAAACTGATAAAGTCGTACTGGAAGTGCCATCTCCTTCAGCTGGGGTTCTGACTGAGATCGTCGTGGCTGATGGCGGCACTGTTGTTGCCGAGCAATTGATTGCGAAGATTGATAGTACGGCTGTCGCGGCTGCTAAACCCGTTGCCGCTGCAGCACCTGCAGTTGTAGCTGCCGCTCCTGCAAAAGTAGCAGCTCCAGCTAAATCTACTGGTGCCGCCGCCGCTCCTTCGGCAGCAAAAATTCTGGCTGAAAACAATATCGGCGCTGAACAAGTTGCCGGCTCTGGTCGTGATGGACGCATTACAAAGGGCGATGCATTAAATGCCGCTGCTGGTACTACTAAATCTGTTGCCCTACCAAGTGCATCCATTCCAATGGGTAATCGTCCAGAAGAGCGTGTACCAATGAGCCGCTTGCGCGCGCGCATTGCTGAGCGTTTGCTGGAGTCACAAGCAAACAACGCTATCTTGACTACTTTCAATGAAGTCAATATGGCTCCAGTCATTGCCATGCGTAATAAGTACAAAGATCAGTTTGAAAAAGTGCACGGCGTGAAGTTGGGCTTCATGTCTTTCTTTGTTAAAGCGGCTACTCATGCTTTGAAGAAATTCCCCTTGCTAAATGCATCTGTTGACGGTAATGACATCATTTACCACGGCTACTTTGATATTGGTATCGCCGTCAGTTCACCACGGGGCTTAGTAGTACCCATTTTGCGTGACGTTGATCAAATGACCTTGGCTGATATTGAGAAGAAGATTGCTGAGTATGGCGTTAAGGCACGTGAAGGCAAATTATCGATTGAAGATTTAACTGGTGGAACCTTCTCCATCTCTAACGGTGGTGTGTTTGGCTCTATGCTCTCCACCCCAATTATTAACCCGCCACAATCGGCTATTTTGGGTATTCACGCTACTAAAGACCGTGCTGTTGTTGAGGATGGTCAAGTAGTGGTTCGGCCCATCAACTACCTCGCTTTGTCATACGACCATCGCATCATTGACGGCCGTGAAGCGGTACTTGGCTTAGTTGCTATGAAGGATGCTTTAGAAGATCCATCACGTCTTCTTCTTGATTTATAAGAAGGAAAGATCATGAGCCAAGCTTTTGATGTACTCGTAATTGGTGGTGGCCCTGGTGGCTATATTGCCGCAATACGTGCAGCGCAACTCGGTTTTAAAGTCGCCTGTGCTGAATCGAATAGCTTTGACGATCCTAAAGGGGAGACACGCTTAGGTGGCACTTGTTTGAATGTGGGTTGTATTCCTTCCAAGGCCTTGTTGGCTTCTTCCGAAGAATTCGAGAAGATTAGTCATCACGCTGCCGATCATGGTATCAAAGTGGGCTCTGTCAGCATTGACTCCAAGAAGATGGTTGCGCGTAAGGACGACATCGTTACGAAGATGACTAGTGGTATTCAGTTCCTATTTCGCAAAAACAAAATTACCTTGTTAAAAGGCCATGCATCTTTTGAAGGTAAGGGCGCCGATGGCTATCAAGTCAACATTGACGGCAAAGATAAAGAAACGGTTACTGCTAAAAACGTGATTATTGCAACAGGCTCTAAAGCACGTCATTTGCCAGGGCTCACTGTAGACAATGTATTGATCTGTGATAACGAAGGTGCTCTGAAGTTTGATTCAGTCCCAAAGAAGCTCGGCGTTATTGGTGCTGGCGTGATTGGTTTAGAGCTCGGTTCTGTATGGCGTCGTCTCGGATCCGAAGTGACTGTCCTTGAAGCATTGCCCACCTTCTTGGCAGCCTGTGATCAAGGTATTGCTAAAGAAGCACTCAAGCTTTTTGTAAAACAGGGTCTGAACATCAATATGGGTGTCAAGATCGGTGAAGTGAAGGCAGATAAAAAGGGTGTTGTAGTGAATTACACTGACAGCGCCGGTAAAGCCGTCAAGCTGGAATGTGATCGCTTAATTGTTTCTGTGGGGCGCGTACCCAACACCGATAAATTAGGCTTGGATAAGATTGGCCTCAAAGTCGATGAGCGTGGCTTCATTCCGATTGATGACCATACCTGTGCAACTTCCGCGCCGGGTGTATACGCTGTAGGCGACGTAGTGCGTGGTCCCATGCTTGCACATAAAGCAGAAGATGAGGGCGTGTTAGTTGCGGAAGTTATTGCAGGGCAAAAACCCCATATTGACTACAACTGCATTCCTTGGGTTATTTATACCGATCCGGAGATTGCTTGGGTTGGCAAAACTGAGCAAGCACTTAAAGAAGCTGGCATTGCTTATAAGGCAGGTCAATTTCCATTCGCGGCTAATGGACGTGCATTAGGGATGGGTCGATCCGATGGTTTTGTAAAAATATTGGCCGATGCGAAGACCGATGAAATTCTTGGGGTCCATATTATTGGGCCAAATGCTTCGGACCTTATAGCTGAAGCTGCAGTTGCTATGGAATTTAAAGCAGCAGCTGAAGATATTGCCCGTATCTGTCATCCCCATCCAAGTTTGTCAGAGGTGATGCGCGAAGCAGCATTAGCAACGGATCAACGCGCATTAAATATGTAATTGAAAACGATTGAGTATTACCAGCACGAATTAAAGGTGCGCGGGTATCACAGCGATTCCGCGCAGCTTCGTGCTGTAGAGCGCTTGCAGCAATGCGAAGACGAGTGGATTGCCTACAAAGAAATTCGTAGCAATAATCTGAAGAAAGTCATATTTAAACCAGACTTACCTCGTGGACTGTACTTGTGGGGTGGAGTAGGGCGTGGTAAATCATTCCTAATGGACTGCTTTTATGCGGCATCTCCATTAGAGAAAAAGATCCGGATTCATTTTCATGAGTTCATGCGTGAAGTACATCGCGAACTCCATGAGCTTTCTGGTCTATCCGACCCGCTCGATGAGCTGGCTAAACGAATCTCTCTGCGCTATCGACTGATTTGCTTTGATGAGTTTCATATCAACGACATTGCCGATGCAATGATCTTATATCGTCTGCTGAGCGCACTTTTTGAAGACCGTGTGCAATTTGTGATGACCTCGAATTACCGCCCCGATCAGTTGTACCCAAATGGCTTGCATCGCGATCGTTTATTGCCAGCGATCAAACTCCTGGAAGATAAACTGGACGTACTGAATGTAGATGCCGGCAACGATTACCGTCGGGTACAGATGGCACAGGTCGAAGCCTATTTAACTCCAGTGAATGCCATTACGCAGGTGACCCTTGGGCAAATGTTTCAAACGCTGATTGGCAATCAAAGGGAAATTAGTAAACCGGTCTTATATATTGAGTCACGCGAATTACGGCCATTGCATTTAGCTGATGGGGTGGTTTGGTTTGATTTTCAAACCTTGTGTTGTGGGCCGCGTTCGCAGAATGATTATCTAGAAATTGCTAAGCAGTTTCATACGGTGATTCTCTCCGGTGTGCCTTATATGCCCCCTAGAATGACAAACGAAGCACGGCGCTTTATTTGGTTGATCGATGTTTTATACGACCATAAGATCAAATTGATCATCTCTGCAGAGCTTCCGGCCCCGGATTTGTATACCGAGGGGCAAATTACCGCTGAATTCTCCCGAACGGTATCCCGTTTGATCGAAATGCAGTCCCGCGACTACCTAGATGCGCCGCGTCGGGTAATTGATACCAGCTTGACCTAAAATAGGGTCATGAGCCGCTTTTCTACCCTAAATGCCGATTTGCATTGCCACTCAGTTGTTTCTGATGGCACACTGACACCCGAACAATTAGCCGAACGCGCTAAAGCGAATGGTGTCCACCTCTGGGCATTAACCGATCATGATGAGTTGGGCGGCCAACAACGTGCCCGCCTTGCAGCGAATGCATTAAAAATGGACTATCTTGCGGGCGTTGAAATATCTGTCACATGGATGGGACAAACGATCCATATTGTTGGCTTAGGGGTTGATGCCGATCATGTGGGTATTTTGGAAGGTTTGCGACGCACACGCGAAGGTAGGGGTAACCGCGCAAAGCTCATGGCAGAGCAATTATTGCAAGTAGGTATTCCAGGAGCCTATGAAGGTGCCTTACATTTTGCTGGTAATCATGATTTGATTTCAAGAACCCACTTTGCGCGTTTTCTTGTTGAGCAGGGCGTTTGTCGTGATACGGAACAGGTATTTAAAAATTATTTAGTTGAGGATAAGCCGGGATTTGTTCCGCACAGATGGGCTACTCTAGATGATGCTGTTACCTGGATTACGGCCGCAGGAGGCGTGGCAGTGATTGCCCACCCTGGGCGCTATAAACTCAATGCCATGCAAATGGACGAACTCTTTAAGCATTTCAAAGATATTGGGGGGCTTGCAATTGAAGTCATTACGGGCAGCCATAGTCCTGAGCAATATCTTACGTATGGAAAAATTGCACAGCAATATGGTTTTTTAGCATCTCGTGGATCTGACTTCCATGATCCCAACGAAAGTCATATTGACCTTGGGCGCTTACCCCATTTACCCGATCACCTGACGCCAGTTTGGTCGGCATTTCATTAAATAACGCAGTTAATCACATTGATAAAGAATAAAGATGTTTGCTGAACGTGTTCTCTCTGGTATGCGACCTACGGGTAATTTGCATCTCGGCCATTACCATGGTGTACTCAAAAATTGGGTGCGTTTGCAATCGGAGTATCCCTGTTTCTTTTTTGTTGCGGATTGGCATGCATTAACAACCCATTACGAAACCCCAGATGTGATTGAACAATCTGTATGGGAGATGGTGATTGATTGGTTGGCAACGGGCGTTGATCCTAACCAAGCAACCTTATTTATTCAAAGTAAGGTGCCAGAGCATGCCGAACTCTTCTTATTGCTCTCGATGGGAACCCCATTGGGCTGGCTTGAGCGGGTGCCTACCTACAAGGACCAGATCGAAAAATTAAAAGAAAAAGATCTGCAGACCTACGGTTTTCTGGGGTATCCCTTGTTACAAGCGGCAGACATTTTGATTTACCGCGCACAGTTTGTTCCTGTTGGTGAAGATCAAGTACCCCATGTTGAAATGACTCGTGAAGTGGCACGTCGTTTTAATTACTTGTATGGCCGTGAATCTGGATTCGAAGAAAAATCCTTAGAGGCGGTCAAGAAGCTCGGCAGTAAACGTGCCAAGATGTATGCGGAGTTACGTGTAGCTTTCCAAGAGCGAGGCGATGATGAAGCGCTTGAGCAAGCCAAGGCTTTACTTCAAGAAGCGCAAAGCTTATCGATGGCGGATCGTGAGAGACTATTTGGTTTCTTGGAAGGTGCGCGCAAAATTATCCTTCCTGAGCCACAAGCTTTGCTGACAACAGCATCCCGCATGCCAGGTATTGATGGGCAAAAAATGTCTAAGTCCTATGGCAATACGATTAGCATTCGTGAAAACCCAGAAGATGTGATTAAGAAGATCCGCACTATGCCTACGGATCCTGCTCGGGTACGTAGAACCGATGCCGGAGACCCGGCACGCTGTCCAGTATGGCAACTACACACCGTGTATTCCAATGAAGAAACTAAGCAGTGGGTTGAAAAGGGTTGCAAATCCGCGGGTATTGGCTGTCTGGAGTGCAAGCAACCAGTCATCGATGCGATTTTGGCAGAGCAACAGCCCATGTTTGAGCGCGCTCAGAAGTATTTAGATGATCCAAGCTTATTGCGTTCGATTATTGCTGATGGTTGCGATCAAGCACGCAAAGTGGCCCAAGAAACGATGCGTGAGGTTCGTGAAGCTATGGGCCTTGCCTACGATTGAGGAATACCTTGCCTAGTGCGCATGATGGCATTCTGAATGCATCCCCTTGGGTCAGACGTTTTGCTCCTCTGATTCCAAAGGGCGGTGTAGTGCTCGATCTTGCCTGCGGCTCTGGCCGTCATTCTGAATTGTTGGCTGAGCTAGGATACTCAGTAATCGCCGTTGATCAGGATGTCACAGCAGTAGAGAGCTTAAATCATTCTCTGATTACTCCAAAATGCCTTAATCTTGAACAGGAAGATTGGCCTCTCCTCGGCGAAGAGTTCAGCGCTATTGTGGTGACTAACTATCTATATCGCCCGCATTTAGATGAGTTACCAGGAATACTGCAAACAGACGGCGTTTTGATTTATGAGACCTTTTCTAAAGGAAATGGGGAGTTTGGTAAACCCTCAAGCCCTAATTTCCTTCTAAATCCAGGGGAATTACTCAATTTTGCGTCTCGTCACAGCCTTCTGGTAGTGGCTTATGAGGATATTTATGTGGATCAGCCTAAACCAGCCATGGTTCAACGGCTTTGCGCTGTAAAAGGTGCGTTAAAACAGCGCATTCCGTTACAATTTCAAGGTTAAGACAGTCTAAAAATCGGTACATACTTGGTGACAAATACAACTCCAGCTCAAGGTAGTAAAAAGGCGATATCTGGCAGCATGCCAGCAATCGTCACACCCATGTTTGAGGACGGCAGCCTTGACTATCCGAGTTTGCGCTCCTTATTGGATTGGCATGTTGCTGAAGGGTCTGACGGGATTGTGATTGTCGGTACCAGCGGAGAATCCCCAACCGTATCTGTTGAGGAGCATTGTGAACTCATTCGTGTCACGGTAGAGCAGATTGCTGGCCGCATTCCGGTGATTGCTGGTACGGGTGGCAATTCCACTACGGAAGCAATTGAGCTAACGCAGTTCGCCAAAAAAGTAGGCGCTGATGCCAGTTTACAGGTAGTCCCTTATTACAATAAGCCAACGCAAGAGGGCATGTATGCCCACTTCAAAAAGATTGCCGAGTCGGTAGATCTTCCAGTTATTTTGTATAACGTTCCTGGTCGCACTGTAGCAGACCTAGCTGGCGATACGGTAGTACGCTTGGCTGATGTGCCTGGTGTGATTGGCATCAAGGATGCTACTGGGAGTATTGAGCGCGGCACTTTATTAATCGCAGATTTACAGCGTGCCGGTCACCGCGACTTTTCCGTTTTCTCCGGCGATGATTTATCTGCTGCCATGTTGATGCTCATGGGTGGCAAGGGAAATATTTCTGTAACAGCGAATGTTGCACCTCGTTTAATGCATGAATTGTGTGCTGCTGCGATGTCAGATGATGTGAAAAAAACCCGTGAGATCCAATATAAATTATTGGCAGTTCATAAAGCCATGTTTACAGAGGCAAATCCAATTCCTGTGAAATGGGCCCTTCATGAAATGGGTAAGATTACTGCGGGCATCCGCTTGCCGTTAACGCCATTAAGTTCCTCACTCCGTGAGCCTTTAAAGGCAGCATTAAAACAGGCTGACTTGATATGATGAATTTGTTGCAAATACTCCGCCGATCAATAGCTATTTTTACTCTAGTAGTTAGCGTTTCCGCTACATTAACTGCCTGCAAATCGGTAACCTCTAGTGACACAGTAGATTACAAGAGCACTGGGGCAGTGCGCGGCCCTAATCTAGCCTACCCACCTGACTTGATTACAGCTCAAGCGGATCGTCGTTACATTGTTCAAGATGGCACCGCAACCATGTCTGAATACAATGCCGCTGTTAAAAAATCAGTACAGATGAGAAGTAATGTGATGACCGGTATCCCCGGAATGCGTATTGCCAGAGATGGTGAACGTCGCTGGTTAGTGGTAGAAAAGCCAGCCCCAGAGTTGTATCCGCAAGTAAAGGATTTCTGGCAAGAAAATGGATTCTTATTGGTAGTCGATTCACCGTCAACTGGAATCATGGAAACCGATTGGGCTGAGAATCGCGCAAAGATTGCTCAAGATTGGTTACGTTCGGCCCTGAATTCGGTATTAGATTCTATTTCTGATACTGGTGAACGTGATAAATATAAAACCCGTTTAGAGGCTACTAAACCAACTGAAACGGAAATCTACATTACCCAAAAGGGCGCTCTTGAGAAGTGCGTATCAGATACTACTGGAAATTGTTTGTATACGATTTGGACCCCGCGCCCCAATGATCCAGAGTTAGAAGCCGTTTTCTTGGCTCGATTAATGGAGCGCTTGGGAATGACCCAAGAGCAGGCTAAGGCAATGGTTGCAGCACCATTGGGACCCAAGACACCAAAAGCAGTATATGTTCAAGACGGTAATAACCAAGGCCATATTGAATTAAGCGCAGGTTTTGACCGCTCTTGGCGTGACGTTGGTCTTGCCTTAGATCGCTCGAATTTTACGGTTGAAGACCGTAATCGTACTAATGGTGTGTACTTTGTTCGCTATGTGAATGCGAAGGATGTCGGCGACTCCAAGGGATTCTTCTCCAATCTCTTTAGCAGCAAGGATGATTCAAGTCTTAAGGCGAAGAAGTATCAAGTTTTGGTCAAGAGCACGGGTGAGAACTCAGCAAGTGTCTACGTTCAAGATGCCGATGGAAAGCCTGAAAATACGCCTGCTGGTCAGCAATTATTAAACTTACTAACAGACCAGTTGTCAAAGTAAGTTCAATTTTTAGAGACAATAAAAAAGCCGCTTTTCAGCGGCTTTTTTTCTTCAAGAAGAAGATTATTTCTTAGCGTCAGCAGCAGGTGCAGCAGGAGCGGCAGGAGCAGCAGGAGCGGCAGCAGGAGCATCAGCAGCAGGTGCAGCAGCAGGTGCAGCAGCAGGAGCTTCAGCAGGTTTTGCTTCTTCTTTTTTACCGCAAGCGGCCAAGGCGATAGCTAACATTGCAGCGAATACGAGTGACTTCTTCATTTGTAATTTCCTCTAAAAAATTGAACACCATTTACCGGTAACTGTTGTTGGACATATCAAGGGATAATCCCTAGGTAATTTCCAGGATTTATTATATCCATCTCTTTACCTAGTCCTCAAAAACCAGCCAGCCAGCCAGATAAGCCTTATAGAGACTGCCTTCTTGAAGGGCCTTTGTATCTCGAGAAATAAGGCTTTTATTAGCTGAAAGGGTTTGCCAGGCCAGGGTAACCTCCTTCGATTGGTCTTTACTCACCTCTTCCCCGTTACAAAATACTTGCTTTTGATGGCTTAGGATTCGGGTTTGGGGGCTAGGAACTAATTTCCTAGTTGCCAAGCGAGCAGTAAATCGTTTAGGGCTTAAGGGATTGCTTGGACCATCAAATAAGGCTTGTTGTTTGGGCTCAGAAAGATACGCTGTAATTCCAGGTAAAAAACGGTCTATTTGGTCTAACTTCAGTGCGCTCAACTTCACCTTTAGTTGCGCAATTAATTCTTCAGGCAATTGCTCAGCGCAGGCAGTTGCCTTTTGCATCGGGTCTGCAAATTTCTTTTCAAGCTCAGGAATGTCTTCCAGAGATTCGGCTAAGCGCCATAAACCTTCCTGCAAAAGCTCTTTAAAGCTGGGCGAGCGAAAGCCAACGGACCAAGTCTGACATCCGGCATCGAGGGCTACACCATCATGCGCAATATGCGGTGGTAAATAGAGCATGTCACCCGGCTCTAGAATCCACTCTTGCTCTGCTTGAAAGTTATGCAAAATTTTGAGCGGCAGATTAGGGCTCAGGCTTAAATCTTTTTGTTCAGAAATGCGCCATTGCCTTCTGCCAGACATCTGAATTAAGAAGACATCATAGGAATCAAAGTGTGGTCCAACCCCACCTCCCAATCCTGCAATGCTGATCATTAAGTCATCTAAGCGGGCATCTGGAATAAAGCGAAACCAAGATAAGATATTCGCGGCTGAGCGGTGATGGGCCTCCATGCCCTGAAGCAGTAAAGTCCAGTCTGCCTTGCTGAGGGAGGGGATAGATTTTTTGGCAAAAGGGCCACTATCAAAGCGCCACGGATTGGCTTTAATAAGTCGTGACTTAGTGTCTTGTCTCGCAAGATTCATCAGCTCTAAGGTCGAAATAGGGCTAGCTAGTGGCTTACCGCTTTGATTGGCAAGGGAGAAGGCAGGAATGGCAGCACGCACTAATAATGGCTTTTTATGCCAGTATCTTGTCATGAACTGTTCAGGGCTAATACCCCCAAATAGGGCCCATGGCTCATTCAAAGGCAGGTTTTGCGGTGCTTGGGGTGGCTGGTAGGGCTTGCTCAAGTAAAATAATGTCATAAAGTAAAAGACAGTAAAAACCAATTAAAAACAAATGTTCGACAGAATTCGCATGAAGATTGAAAAAAATACTATCGTATCGCTGCGTTACAAGCTAACCGATGCCCAAAACAATGTGATCGAAGAGCCAGATTCTCCGATGGTATACCTGCACGGTGGCTATGAGGGTACTTTCCCCAAAATTGAATCCTTGTTAGATGGGCATGATATCGGCTATGAGGCCACTATTCAGTTAGAGCCCAATGAGGCGTTTGGTGATTACGATCCGGACCTACTCAAGATTGAACCTCGCACACGTTTTCCTGAGCCCCTCGAAGTTGGAATGCAATTTGAAGGGATACCTGATGCCGATGTAGAAAATGCTATTGCAGAAGAAACTGACGCCGATGACGAGCCCTTAATTTATACAGTCACCGACGTTGCAGATAATCAAGTGGTGCTAGATGGCAATCATCCTTTAGCTGGTATGGCTCTGCGTTTTTGGGTTCAGGTACAAGATGTCCGTGCTGCTACTGATGATGAGATAGAAAATCGACACCCAGTAGGTGGCGAGAGTTTTACTTTTGGTATGCCCAATGATGATGGCGATAGTGCTGATGAAGAAGAGTTTCCAGGAGGTGCGCTAGGTAGCAGCAGCGTTAATCCACGCACACTGCATTAAGTTACAACCTTACTTCTTGTTACTCCTTGAGCCATTCTTTAATGGCATCAAGATCACGTTTGGTATCGCTACTGCTGGTAGCAGGGTCCGCAGGCGTATTGCTCAATTTAGCTAAGGCTTTCTCAAGCGCAGCGATCTTTGCTTCCTGCAAAATCGTGGCATCAATTAAACCCTTGAGTGCCATCGATACCGGATCATCCACATTTGGTGTGACACCGTAAGCCGAAAAATACTCTTTGGTTTTACTATCAGCGCCTTGTGGTAAATCGGGATGTAAGATGCGCGCAGGAATACCTACTGCAGTAGCACCAGCAGGAATTTCTTTGAGGACCACTGCATTAGAACCAATGCGAGCGCCATCACCAACCGTAAATCCACCAAGCACTTTGGCGCCTGCGCTTACGACAACACCTGTACCTAAGGTCGGGTGGCGTTTAACGCCTTTATAAAGTGAGGTGCCACCTAAAGTAACGCCTTGGTAGATCGTGCAATCATCACCAATTTCGGTAGTTTCACCAATCACAATACCGAGCCCGTGATCTAAAAATACTCTGCGACCGATCTTGGCGCCTGGATGAATTTCAATACCAGTAATGAAGCGAGAAATCATGGAGAGAACGCGAGCAATCCACTTTAGTCCAAGATTCCACAGGAAGTGGGAAAGGCGATGAAACCAAATGGCATGCAGGCCTTGGTAGCAGGTAATCACCTCAAGGCGATTTCTGGCGGCAGGGTCTCGGGCAATGATGGAGTCGACTGAGTTGAATAGTGAATTAAACATAGTTTGATTTTAACGGGATGTGCTTATTTTCTCTGGAGCATCTGTTTTGCAATGCCCCGCAGAAGATCAATCTCCTCTTTATGAAGACGACTGCGGGCAAAAAGCGACTGCAGACGAGGCATTAGTTTTTTGGGGTTGGCTGGATCTAAGTAACCAATCGCTTCTAAGCCTTCACGCCAATGCTCCAGCATGGCCGCAATTGCAGCAGGATCAGCCAAATCAGCCATTTCTTCGCGATTAGGCATGAATGTAAGGCTTGAGTGCTTAGAAGCCTTCTTCAAGGCCTCTCTCAGGGTGTAGGCGCAGACCATAATGGCTTGGGCTAGATTAAGAGAGGGGTAGTCAGGGTTGGCATCTAACCATACCCGGTGGGTACATAAGGCCAAGTGATCGTTATCCAGACCGGTTCTTTCAGGGCCGAAAAGGAGGGCTACTGCGCCCTGATTCGTCAGGGTTTCTTGAATAAGGATCTGAGCTGACTCCCAATCTAATGCTGGAGGACCAAATTCTCGATCGCGACTAGTGAGTCCAATGACTAAAGAGCATCCTTGTACTGCCGACTCTAAAGAATGCAATTCTTGAGAAGATTCCAAGATATCCACTGCGCCACTAGCCAAGGCAATCGCCTCAGACTCTTTGGCAATGCCCTTGATCTTGGGGTTGATGAGACGCAGATCGCTAAACCCCATGGTTTTTAGGGCACGTGCTGCTGAACCGATATTGCCAGGGTGACTGGTCTCCACCAGAACCCAGCGGAGCATTTGGGATGAGACTGTATTCATGAGCTTGTTTTATCGGGTGATCAGGGTTACAGCGCCAATCGTTTAGAATCAAGGTATTCGCTTTGTATTGTCATGCAGATTCGACAATATTACAGGCCCGTTCTTATTTAATTTGTCCATCAATACTATGCATCCAATGTTAAATGTGGCCGTCAAGGCTGCCCGTCGTGCTGGCACTGTGATTAACCGCGCATCTCTCAATTTAGAGCGCTTGCAAGTTGACCGTAAGCAACACAATGATTTTGTAACCGAGGTGGACAAAGCTGCAGAAGCAGCAATTATTGAAACACTCAGTGAGGCGTATCCAAGCCATGGATTTTTGGCTGAAGAAACTGGTGAGCAAAATATCAATGCCGAGAATATATGGATCATCGATCCCCTTGATGGCACAACCAACTTTATTCATGGCTTTCCACAATATGCAGTGTCTATTGCATTGGCAGTGAATGGGGTTACTCAACAAGCGGTTGTTTATGACCCCACTCGCGATGAGTTATTTACTGCTACACGCGGATCGGGTGCGTATTTAGACCGTCGGCGTTTACGCGTTGCCACTCAAGATCGGTTGACTAATTGTTTAATTGGCACTGGCTTTCCTTATCGTGAAGATCAGGACCTTGAAAAGTATATAAAAATCTTTGCTGAGATGTCACGTCAATGTGCTGGTTTGCGTCGTCCAGGAGCTGCCTCTTTGGATTTAGCCTATGTTGCAGCCGGTCGTTATGATGGATTTTTTGAGAGTGATCTCAAGCCTTGGGATATGGCAGCAGGTGCCTTATTGATTACTGAGTCCGGTGGCTTGGTAGGCAACTATCGCGGCGAGGAAGGTTTTCTCCAAAGTGGTGAAATCATGGCAGCAAATCCGCGTCTCTTTGCCCAAATGGTGCAAAGCCTTTCTAAATATTCCGTTGTTTAAAAAAGCCTGAGCAGCAATTCAATCTGATTCATGCTGAATCAGATCTTTGTAACGCACGCCCTGACTATTTATCAATAGGGCACTAGCCCTCGGTAGGGTGCTTTCAGGGTGGTCTAAATCCCAGTCTGATAAGACCCAGCGTTGCCAGGTTTGATCGCGCAGTTGCTCACGATGATGCGCCGGGAGATGGGTATGCCCATGAATCAAATTGACTACTTCCAGATCTCTTGTGACAGCAGCACAAGCCTCTAGAGTCACATTGGTTCTCACCTGATTAAGTGCAGAAGAAGCGCTGGCTGCCCGTTGATATTGCGCGTGGCTATTAGTACGCATTTGGTTGGCAACTGAGCGGCGCCAATGAACGGGCAAACTCAAAAATAATTTCTGTATCCAAGGTTTTCTAACCCAGCTGCGGAAAACTTGATAGCCTACATCTGCAGTACATAAAGCATCACCATGGCAGATCACATACTGGGTATTGGCAATATCGATACGTGAGGGATCGGGCAATAAAGTCATTCCTGTTTTCTTTAAGAAGCTAGGGCCAATTAAAAAATCCCGATTACCGTGAAGGTAATACACCTTAATTTTTGTAGACAGGTTTGCAAGCGCATGTTGGACTTCTTGCTGAAAGGGGGATTGCAAAGAGGTATCGTCACCCACCCAATATTCAAACAAATCACCTAGAACAAATAACACCTCAGCCTGAGGCGCATCTTTTTCACAGAAGTCAAAAAAGCGCTGCGCCGTCAAGGGCATTGACGGCGTCAGGTGTATATCAGAGATGAGCAGTGCGCTCGTGTATTGCGGAATCATTCCTCGAGTACGGTCGCTTTCTCAATCACTACATCTACTGCTGGTACATCTTGATGAAAGCCTGCGCTAGCCGTCTTTACTTTGCGAATAGCATTTACTACATCCATACCGTCGCTCACTTTACCGAATACCGCATAGCCCCAACCTTGTGCATTAGGTGCAGTGTGATTTAAGAAATCATTGTTATTGACGTTGATGAAAAATTGCGCTGTTGCTGAATGAGGGTCGCTTGTACGGGCCATTGCAACGGTGCCAAGATCATTCTTGAGGCCATTGTTGGCTTCATTTTCAATTTGTTGGCCAGATGATTTCTCCTTCATGCCAGCAGTCATACCGCCGCCTTGAATCATGAAGTTATCAATCACGCGGTGAAAGATAGTGCCATCGTAGTGGCCGCTCTTCACGTATTGCAAGAAGTTCGCCACAGTCTTTGGAGCTTTGACTGCATCGAGCGTTAAGGTGATATCACCCTGATTGGTTTTTAAAAGCACTTTAGCCATTATTTAGATTTACTTTCTGGTAAGTTAGTGGAAGGGTTGGGATTAGCTGGACCTTTAGTCGTTGGCTTTAGCAGATTCATTAAAGCCTTAGATCGGTTTTCATAGAGGCGTTGATTGAGTTGAGTGGATTTGGCGGCATCATCATAGGCCTTTGCACCAAGGCGGACATACACTTCGCCCAAATTTGCCGAAGCAACGGTATAGCTTGGGCGCAATTTCAGGGCGAGCTCTAAATAGTCTCTAGCCTCAATCCATTTATTTTGATTTGCTGCAAGGGCTGCCAGGTTGTTATAAGGCTCTGGTAACTCCGGAAATTGTTGGGTAATTTCAATCAAAGTTTTCTTGGCTTGATCAAACTGACGCATTTCAATTTGGAGGCGTGCCTTTAAGAAGCGCAACTGAACATTTTTAGGCGTCTTTTTGAGACGGGCATCGATTAATAAAATGGCATCATCGTATTGTTGTGCCTTCACCAGTTTTTCAATATCGGATGGAACCGCGTTCTTCGTAACGGGTTCAGGTTCAATAATCAAGAAAGAAAAGAAGGGCAGTGCCACAGTCTCAGAAAGTTCTGGATTGAGAGCGTCATAAGGGGTATCGGTCGTCAACCTAGGGGCGTCTGTGGAGTTATAGCCACCCAAATAAGGGGTACTCGGGCCAGACTTCATTTCTTGAGCGTTGGCCGCCTGAATTTCCTTGCTGGCTAGTTGCTGAGCAGGGGTACTGCAGCCTACAAGTAAGGCAACGGTAAAAATAAGGGCAAGGATCTTGCAGGGTGAAAGACGCAGGGCTAGGATGGTTGCTGGCATAGGAGAAGGGGTGTAAAACTGGCTCATTCGATATACTCAGCGCTCAGTCTAACAAATTGGCGCTACTTGCCTCACCTTTATAGCCCTATGCTGCAAATCTATAACACCCTTAGCCGTTCAAAACAGGTATTTAAGCCCATCGTCCCGGGGAAGGTGAAGATCTACGTCTGTGGCATGACGGTTTATGACTTTTGCCACATTGGCCATGCCAGGGTCATGGTTGTGTTCGATATGGTCGTCCGTTGGCTACGTGCGAGCGGTTATGAGGTGCTGTATGTTCGCAATATTACGGACATCGATGACAAGATCATCCAGCGTGCCATCAAAAATGGTGAGCCGATTGCTGATTTGACTAATCGTTTTATCGAGGCGATGCATGCAGACTCTGATGAGTTGGGTTTAATGCATCCAGATCAAGAGCCCCGCGCTACTGACTACATTAAACAAATGCAAGGCATGATTGGTAAGTTGATTGAAAATGAGCTGGCATATCAAGCCGATGAAGGGGATGTCAATTTTGCCGTGCGCCTATTGCCGCGCTATGGCCAACTTTCTAATAAGTCATTGGATGAACTGCATGCGGGAGAGCGCGTAGCCATCGTTGGTGGTAAACGTGACCCACTTGATTTTGTATTGTGGAAGAGCGCTAAAGCAGAAGAGCCAGCAGATACCCGCTGGGCTTCACCATGGGGTGAAGGGCGTCCGGGTTGGCATATTGAATGTTCAGCCATGGCTTGCGACCTTCTGGGTGAACACTTCGATATTCATGGAGGCGGTGCTGATTTGCAATTCCCGCACCATGAAAATGAAATCGCCCAAAGCGAAGGTGCCTTGTATGGCAAGAATCGCCAAGCAGACGATGCGCCGTTTGTGAATTACTGGATGCACAACGGACACATTCGCGTCAATCAAGAAAAGATGTCGAAATCCTTAGGCAACTTCTTTTTAATTCGGGATGTATTGAAAAGTTTTGATCCAGAAGTGCTGCGCTTTTTTATGCTCAAGGTGCATTACCGCAGCCCAATTAACTACAGCGATGCCCAGTTAGAGGAAGCCCGTTCTGGCTTGGTGAGGCTATATACCGCCTTAGCGCAAACTCCTGGATCTCAAACTGTCACATTGGATCCCCATAATCCATGGGCCAAGCGCTTTGCTGATGCAATGAATGATGATTTCAATACACCAGTGGCGATCGCAGTCCTGTTTGACTTGGCAAGTGAAGTCAACCGGACTCAGGGTGAAGAAAAGCAGATGCTCGCAAGCACGCTGCAAGCTCTCGGTGGTGTATTGAATTTCTTGCAACGCGATCCCACTGCATTTTTGCAATCGGGTTCAAAACAAGCGGATGCCTTAAGCCCAGCAATGATTGAAGAGCATATCGCTGCGCGGGTGGCTGCAAAACAAGCGAAGGATTTTGCTAAAGCAGATTCCATTCGTAAAACATTATTAGATCAGGGAGTTGTTTTGGAAGATAAGCCGGGTGGCATTACAGAATGGCGAAGAGCTTAGTGACTGCTGTTAAAGAAAAAACCATTTTGCAAGAGTCAGCCCCAGAGTATTGGGAACAGGCCTGTCGCGAACTGATGAAACAAGATCGCATCCTAAAAAAATTGATTCCCAAATATGGCTCAGGATTTTTGGTGACTCGGGGCGATGCGTTTACGACATTAGCAAGAGCAATTGTTGGCCAACAGATTTCAGTGGCTGCTGCGCAGTCGGTGTGGAATAGGGTATTTGCTGCCAGCAAAAATAAAGTTAACCCTAAAAATATTCTCGCATTGACGGTTGAAGAACTCCGCGCTGCGGGTTTATCTGGTCGCAAGGTGGAATACATCCGCGATTTAGCAGATCACTTCGATTCAGGTCGTCTTCATGCCAAGCAATGGCAGGACATGGACGATGAAAGTGTTATTAAGGAATTAAGCGCGATTCGGGGAATTGGGCGCTGGACAGCAGAAATGTTCCTCATTTTTAATATGGTGCGCCCCAATATCCTCCCGCTAGACGATGTTGGGCTCATAAAGGCAATTTCTCTCAATTACTTCAGTGGAGAGCCTGTTAGTAGGCATGAAGCCCGTGAGGTATCCGCGAATTGGGCCCCATGGCGCACGGTTGCTACCTGGTATATGTGGAGAAGTATCGACCCAATCCCAGTTGAATATTAAAATCAGGCTATGAAAACGACTTTCCTTGATTTTGAACAGCAAATCGCCGAATTAGAAACAAAGATCGAAGAGCTGCGTTTTGTGCAAGATGAATCATCAGTAGATATTTCTGATGAGTTAAAAACCCTTGCCGAAAAAAGTCTGCAGCTGACAAAAGATGTCTATGCCAACCTCAGCCCTTGGCAGGTATCTCAAGTGGCTCGTCATCCGCAGCGCCCCTATACCTTAGATTATGTTGGCGCCTTGTTCACCGATTTTCATGAGCTGCATGGTGATCGTACGTTTGCTGATGATCAATCGATCATCGGTGGCTTAGCAAGATTTGATAGTCAGCCTTGTATGGTCATCGGCCATCAAAAAGGTCGCGATACCAAAGAACGCGCACTCCGTAACTTTGGAATGAGCCGACCAGAAGGTTATCGCAAAGCAATGCGCCTCATGCGCCTTGCAGAAAAGTTTGGTATTCCAGTATTTACCTTTGTGGATACACCTGGTGCATTTCCGGGAATTGATGCAGAAGAGCGCAATCAATCAGAAGCGATTGGGCGTAATCTGTATGTGCAAGCAGAACTTGAAGTTCCTATCATTGCGACCATTATTGGTGAAGGGGGTTCTGGTGGTGCCTTGGCGATTGCGATGGGTGACGTCGTACTCATGCTGCAAAACTCTACGTACTCTGTGATTTCTCCAGAAGGTTGCGCATCGATTCTGTGGAAGACAGCCGATAAGGCTGCTGAAGCTGCAGAACAGTTAGGCTTAACAGCACAAAGACTCAAAACCTTGGGTTTAATTGATAAGATCGTTGCAGAGCCAATTGGTGGTGCTCATCGCGATTACGACACCATGACGAGTAATATGCGCAAGGCTCTCGCTGAGTCATTAAAAACCTTCGATGGTATGAAAGTAGATGCATTACTAGAGCGTCGTCATGAGCGTTTGATGAGTTATGGCAAGTTCAAGGAAATCCCAGCAAAGTCCTAATTCAGGAAAACGAATTGCGGTTGCCTTAAGTGGTGGCCTCGATTCGGTTGTGCTGCTCGATACGGTTTGCAAAGCGCAAGCAAAAAATAAAAACACTGAAGTCTGGGCATTTCATATTCACCATGGTTTACAAAAACCTGCAGATGAGTGGTTAATGTTTTGCGAGAAACTAGCCAAAAAATACAAAATTCATTTTGACTTTCGACTACTGCATTTCAGTACTCAGGAAAATATTGAGGCCAGAGCTAGGACGGCTCGCTATGAAGCCTTAGCCGATCTGTGTAATGAATACGGCATTGAAGACTTACTGCTGGCCCATCATCAGAATGACCAAGCAGAGACAGTGCTACTGCAGTTGCTGCGTGGCTCTGGCGTTGCTGGCTTAGCAGGCATGCCAAAAAATAGGGAGCTCGCTACTCAGGATCACCAGATTACGCTTTGGCGTCCCTTGCTTGAGCAAACCCGAAAAGAGCTCGAAGCATATGCGCAAGCCAACAAACTGCAATGGATTGAAGACCCCAGCAATCGCAATTCTAAATATCGGCGCAATGCGATTCGTCAAAAAATTCTGCCAGCACTGGAACAAATTCAGCCTGAAGCCATTGTTAATATGGCGCGCAGCGCAACTTTACTAGGTGAGGCACAAGCCTTGCTAGATCGATTGGCTCTTCTGGATGGTAAGACCATTTTTGTTAAAGAGAATATTCAGCTAAAGCCACTGCTGGGTCTTGCCAAAAAAGATATGCCAGCTGCGAATAATGTCTTGAGGTATTGGCTCAAGACTCGAGGACTTGGCATGCCTTCGCAAGAGCGACTAGCGGCATGGTGGCAAGACTTAAACGCTGTTAAAGCAGATGCTCAACTAGAGTGGGCTCATGATGTACAGAAAATCCGTCTCTGGCGTGGCTTACTCCAGATTGCTAAAGCAGAGGAGGGGGTGTGGGTCTTCAAACCTATCCTGAGTAATAGCCTAATCTTAGGCTTACCTAAAGCATGGGTTGAAGAGGCACAGCTAAAAGGACTCATCAGCCAGCAAGAGCGGATTGGATCAGAAAAGATCCAAATCAAGGCTAATACGCCACGTAAAACCCTTAAAAATCTCTATCAGGAGGCAGATATGCCGCCGTGGGAGCGCCAAGCACCGTTACTCTATATCCATGGTGAATTAATTGCAGTGGCTGGTGTTGGTGTAAGTTACCCACATTTAGTTTCTTCGGGTAAGCGGGTTTTACCCAAATGGACTAAGGCGTGATGCCAGATTCTTTTTGATGACGTATTGAGCAGATCAAAATAGAATTTTTTATTTCGTCCAAGCTATACATTGCTACATATCCAGATTTGCCTCTTGAGATAACTAGCTCTCTAAGATGGATATCGCATGCTCGACCTACAATTGGATGCTGCGACAGAATTTGAATCGCGCCCTCAATTAACTCGAGTGTTGCCAGTGCAGCATTTTTATCAATTTGAAGTAGAAAGTCAGTGAGTCGCTCGAGATCTTGTAAGGCCCTTGGTGTAAAAACAATTCTTACCAATTCGTTACTTTCAAAGTGGATCTTTTACTGGCAATGCGTGCTTTTAAATGTTTGAAGACCTTATCAGACTCATACACTTTGCCATCTTTTAAAACCAGAGTGCGTGCATTGTTTGAATCTTCAATTAATGAGCGGCGCAGCTCTGCATTGATGCTAGCCTGTTTAATTGCCTCCACCATAAAAGCATGCGGAGTAATACCCAAATCTTTTGCAGCAGTTATTGCTTGCAATTTCACCTCTTCAGATAATTTGAGGGATGTGGTGCTGACAGGGCTCATTGTTAGTCTCCAGGTGTCACTAAAGTAACACCAGCGTAATCTGGCAAGCACGCAAAGTCAAGGTCTTGGGCTTTACCCCCACAAAACCCTGTAAAATAGTCCTTTTTTAGACCTTCAGGAAAACAATTTCCTGTTAAAGATAGGTAAATAGACGGTTTTTATGGCTCTTATCGTTCATAAATATGGTGGCACCTCAATGGGCTCAGTTGAGCGCATAGCTAATGTCGCCAAACGCGTTGCCAAATGGATGCGTGCAGGCCACCAAGTGGTTGTGGTTCCTTCAGCGATGTCTGGCGAAACCAATCGCTTGCTTGGCCTAGCAAAAGAAATCAATCCAGATGCAAGTCCCCGTGAGCTTGATCAAATTGCCTCTACAGGTGAGCAAGTGAGTTCTGGCTTATTGGCTTTAGCATTAATTCAGGAAGGGATTGATGCGGTGAGTTATGCAGGGTGGCAGGTGACCGTGCATACCGATTCCGCATTTACTAAAGCGCGCATTAAAAGTATTGATGATAAAAAAATCCTTGCTGATTTGAATGCTGGCCGTGCAGTAGTGGTCACCGGATTTCAGGGCGTGGATCCTGATGGCAACATTACTACTTTAGGTCGCGGAGGATCAGATACTTCAGCAGTGGCAATGGCTGCTGCGCTAAAAGCGGAAGAGTGCTTGATTTATACCGATGTTGACGGCGTGTACACAACTGACCCCCGTGTTTGTGAAGATGCCCGCCGTCTCGACAAAATTACTTTTGAAGAAATGCTAGAAATGGCAAGCTTGGGATCAAAGGTATTACAGATTCGCTCAGTCGAATTTGCAGGTAAGTACAAAGTTAAAACCCGGGTTCTGTCTTCATTGACAGATCCCTTGATGCCTTTAGACATCGAAATGAAGTCAGGCACATTGATTACATTTGAAGAGGACAACACTATGGAAGCCGCAGCTATTTCCGGTATCGCCTTTGCACGTGATGAAGCAAAGATTACCGTTTTGGGAGTTCCTGATCGTCCAGGTATTGCTTATCAAATCTTGGGCCCCATCGCCGACGCGAATATCGATGTAGACATGATTATTCAGAACCAATCGGTTGACGGTAAGACCGACTTCACTTTCACAGTGCCGCGCGCTGAATATCAAAAAGCATTAGACCTGCTGAAGAACTCAGTGCAAGCACATATCGAAGCTAAAGAAATCTCCGGTGATCCGAAAGTTTCTAAAGTTTCCGTAGTAGGTGTTGGCATGCGCTCGCACGTAGGTATTGCGAGCAAGATGTTCCGCACTTTGTCAGAAGAGGGTATCAACATCCTCATGATCTCCACCAGTGAAATTAAGATTTCAGTGGTGATTGACGAAAAATATATGGAATTGGCTGTACGTGCCTTGCATAAGGCATTTGAGCTAGATCAGAAGTAAAACCCATTAAATCCCCATAGAAACGGTTATCCGTTAAACTGTGGGGCGTTGCAATAGTAAGAAGTGATGAAATACGGAGACGTGGCCGAGCTGGTCGAAGGCACTCCCCTGCTAAGGGAGCATCGGGGCTAAAACTCTGATCGGAGGTTCGAATCCTCTCGTCTCCGCCAAAATGTCAATAAGAATAAGGGTCTTTCGATCCTTTTTTCTTTTCTTCCCTCAGTTGCTCCCTCAGATTCTTTTGAGAACTAGCACGTGCTAGCTAATGTTTCCTCAATAAGATCAATTCCTTAGCTACATACTTCCACAACTCATAGTAGATAAGTCACTCACAGGAGTAAATCGTATCGCACCCTTAGTTAGCCCAATAGCAGCTGCTAGAAAAAAGAATTCAACCTCCTTTTATGGATAAAAAAGATTGACTAATAATTAAACCGTCGGCATTCTAAATTTTTATATTAATTATGAAAAGGATAATATGTGCCAATTGTGTGATGATAAATCTGAGTTAAACCATGAGCCGATGCAGCCAGCTAGACGTTCATTATTAAAGCTAGCTAGTTCAACACCTCTATGGGTTGCTGGTCTGGGTGCCTCAACAATGATGGTTGGTGCCAGAGCAGACGATGCACACCCAGTCCCGAAGCCAGGAAATGTGATTTCTCCTGATCAGGCGCTCGAAAGATTAATGAAGGGCAATGGCCGTTATGTAAACGGCAATATCAATACAGACGATTCATTTAAAAGTGCGGCAGCAGCACTAAAGAATGGACAAAACCCATATGCAATTATTTTATCCTGCGCAGATTCACGTGTTAGCCCAGAATTATGTTTTGATGAAGGTCCTGGAGATTTATTTGTAAACCGAATCGCTGGAAATTATGTCACTACAGATCTTCTTGGCAGCATAGAGTACGGCGCCTTAATACTGAAGGCTCCTCTGATCATGGTGCTAGGGCATACAGAATGTGGCGCCGTGAAAGCAGCCATGAAAGCGGAGGAGGACAATACTAATTTCCCGGGCCATATTCAATCCATTTCGTCTCATATAGGTGCAGCAGTACGGTCTGCAAAACTACAAGGGGGTAAGGTCACAACAACGGATGTAGTTAAGGCTAATATCAAACTGAACGTAGCCTACCTACAGCAATCTACCCCAATCATCAGGCAGTTAGTACAGGAAAATAAAGTAAAAGTTGTTGGTGGAATATATAACCTGGAAGATGGCACGGTAAGCATGGTCAACTAAATGCCTATGGGATGAGTTTTTAGGCCAAATAAGGGGCATTAGATTACAACACCCTTATTAATAATATCCTCAGCAAAACCACCTTCGGGTGGTTTTTTTATTTCAGTTAGCAAGTGCCATGCAATTTTTATCCAGCCCTTGTATATTTACATTTTTAGGCCTTTGAGCTGCTTTAGCCTCTTGCTAAGACTACCGCCAAAGTGTTGAAATAGTTCAATCCCGAGGGGTTTTATGAGTACCGCATTAAAAAAATATTTCTATTTGACCTGCAGATTTTTTAGGTATTTATCTTGTTTTTTTGTGAGCACTTCCTGTGTACTTATTTCACCTGCTGCATGGAGCCAAACATCTAGCGCAGAAGCCATTCAAAAAAGTAACGATAACGTTGCTTTTGAATTAACTAACCCACTCTCTAATTTGCAATTGTTCTCCCTTCAGTGGAACCATAATCGTGGGCTTGGCACCAATCAGGGCGGCACAAGTCAAACGTATCAGATTTCCCCAAAGGTAAAGATTGACATTTCAGAAGATTGGAAATCCCTTACTCGTGTTTATGTGAATGCTACAAAACTACAGAATGTGAATGGGGTCAATAATTCTGGGATGGGCCCTACACAGATTGAAACTTTTTTTGCCCCGAGGTCAAGCTCGGAAACAATTTATGGAATTGGCCCTTACTTCCAGATCCCGGGAGGGCAAAGCGCAGAATTTGGCAGTGCTCAATGGGGCGCCGGTATCCGAGCGGTATTTGTAACGATGCCTAGACCCTGGACTATTGGTGTTTATGCCCACCAATCATGGAGTTTAGGTGGTTCCGCTGGAGCTGGAACGGTAGCGAGCCCTGGCACCGGCACAGTGAACACGCTGTCTATTTGGCCTACAGTTTCCTATACAACTGACGATGCATGGATTTATAGTTTGGATTCTGAGTCGGTCTATAACTATGATGCGCGTAGAACCTATAACCCAGTAAATGCCACCATAGCAAAAGTCGTGCGCATTGATGGAGCACCAGTCAGCTTTGGCATCGGCGCACGTTATGACGTTAGTAGCTATCCTGCAACCCTACAATATCCGGGAACTCCTCGTGGGTGGGGTGCAAGAGCGCAAATTAACTTCATCCTGGGTCAATAAGCGGCCAGTGAGTCAAACCGGCTCAGATGACTCCAATTGGCCAATAACAGGCCTTTACTTGTATCCCAAAATGAACCCTCATAACAGCGCAGGGGGCTTACCCTAGGTTTGGACAGAAAAACCCCATTAATCAATTGACCAATATCGAATTCATTGGCATTCTAAGTCCAACAAAACTCTTCCTTCGGCTTAATTGTTCTAATTGCCTTATTTGAGAATTGGAACATTAAAAATACAGCTTAAAGACGTTTGTTGCTGATTTTAGGTATATGAAATCAAGCAGATGTATTTCTATAAATAGAAAATAGGATGGGTCTATGAAAATATCAAAAGTTTTAATCGTTGGAGTTGCGTTGGCAATAGTTGCCTATTTTGTGGTGAATGGCATGAATAGCGGTTCAGGAACTGATAAGGCGAAAGCAGGTTGGTTTACTAAGCTCGACGCTAATGGTGATGGCAAACTTTCCCCAGATGAGCTCAAAGCAATTGATACCAACGGGGATGGAAAAATATCCGCTGAAGAGGCTAAAGCCTACGGCATACCTGAAGGGCATTTCAATAAATTGGACGTCAATGGTGACGGGTTTATCACTCAAGATGAAATGAAAACCTATGGTGGTTAAACCATCTTTATAGACGTATACAATTTAGATTGAGCTTGCTAAGGCGCTCCAATTAGATGGGGCGCCTAATACTTCAACTGGATGAAGCGCTATCCTGATTTCTAAACTTTGGAATGTCATTCGAAAAGAGTTTAATAGTAGTCATGACGGAAGATAAAGTTTTCAATCTACACTGGTTATTAATTAAGGCAAAGCCGAGGCTTTTATACGCGGTTATTGTGGGAGTTACGGCATTCTTTCTTCTCGAAGGACATTACCTTTCAACCCGCTTTTTGATGGCCTGGAGTGCGGCGTCTGCAACTTACCTCATTTTAGTATTTGTAATGATGCAGTATTTCAATAGAAAAAAAATCTCTCATCTGAGCGCACGTCAAGACGATGGCCAATTGCTGATTTACATTATTTCTTTGTTGGCGAGTGCGGTCAGTTTGGTAGCTATTTTTGTTCATGTGGGAAGCACAACTGAAATCCCCATGAAGGAGAGGGTGCTGGGGGTATTGATGACGGGGGTAACCTTCGCTATTTCCTGGCTGGTATTACATACTGCCTATGCATTGCATTACGCCCATGCTTACTACACTTATCTAAAAGAGCCTCCTGAACTTACCCCTTTAATCTTCTTAGGCACCAGAAACCCAGCCTACTCGGACTTTTTTCATTTCTCCGTGGTGATAGGTATGACTTGTCAAACCGCCGATATTATTATTGTTGAGCCAGCCATTCGGAACTTAGTGACAACACATAGTCTTTTATCGTTTGTTTTTAATGCGACCCTCTTAGGTCTAACCATGAGCTTGGTGGGTGGACTCTTATCTTAGTCATGTGCGTGTATTTTGCAGAGTCTGCGCTTTAAAGGAATCTAAATCATGGATCAAATAGAGATCATTCGGGGTGTTAGTAATGTGATGGATGCCTTAGGGGTCTCTGTTGTAGCCATTGGTGTTCTTTGGGGTTTATATGGCTTTGCCAAAGCATTAATTACTCAGTCCTCAGATATTGCATATAAAACCTTTCGCGCTCAGATTGTCCGTTCATTAATCTTGGGTCTGGAGATATTAGTAGCCGGTGATGTCATTCGTACAGTGGCAATTAGTCCGACTTTAACCAGTGTGGCGGTTTTAGGACTGATCGTTCTGATTCGCTGTTTCTTAAGTTGGTCTTTAACGCTGGAAATCGATGGCCGCTGGCCATGGCAGCCCCCCAGAAATGGGTAGATTACCAATCAATCGTTAGTTTACATTTGAAGGATTCAATCATGATGGCTAAGAAAATTTCCCTAAGTAAAACACTACTTAAAATAGCATTAGCCAGTTTGATCTTTTCTGAGACGGCGTATGCACAGTGGATTTTTGCTGCTCGTCACATCGAAGGGCGGATTAATCAGATGACTCAAAATGACTCGAGTGGTGCACCAGCGGTTCAACTTGCTACGGTGATCATCAACGCACCCGCAAGTAAAGTGTATGCAACTGCCGTTAATGTGGCAAGCCAAAACCCCGCTTTAACGATTACCTCTCAAGATCCTCGCAGCTTCAAATTCAGTGTCACCGAGGGGGCGAAGAGTGCATCCATCAATGTAGTGGTACTAAGCGAACAGACATCTGAAATCATGATCTCCGCGACTGCTGCGCCGCAGGGTCAGGATCCCAGCACATCTGTCGCGACAAACACCATATTTAAAATTTGCAATCAATTGAATAAGGTTTGCAAGCTCGGGGCTAATTAATCCCATAGAGCATTAATTGGCCTAAATGCGCGTTTTGAGATTGATAGCCCATTTAGCGCTGGAGTAGGAATTCGGATTCAAAATACAGGGTATTTTTTAATAATGCTCAGCTTAGGGTATTCACTAATGAGGAATAAACCTATTATTTTCAATGGGTTATGACTATATTGTTGTTTATTATCCCTATCACCATACTTATTTTTATAAATAATTGTTGCAATGCCGCAAAATACTTCTTAAAATGGTGCATCGCAATAAATTGTTCAACTCACTTAAATAAGGAATAGATATCATGTTTCAAAACCAATTAAACGACCAGTACGCCACAGCACAAGCTAAAGCAATCGAAACAGCTAAACATTTAGCTCAAGTAGCTATTGAAAGCGCACAAGAATTAGCTGAAATCAACCAAGCCGCTGCTAAAGATGCTTTAGTAGTTGCTCAAGATGCAAGCACTCAATTGATGGCTGTTAAAGATCCAAAAGAATTGTCTAAATTAGCTCAGCCTGAAGCTGCTCAAGAAGTTGCTAAGTACGCTGCTGCTTACCAAGCTAAAGTAAATAAAGTACTTCGTAACGGTAACAAAGAAGTTGCTCAAGTAGTTGACGCTTCTATCGATGACGCACGTGCTGATTTGCTGAAATTTGTGAAAGAAGCTACTAAGTCAGCTCCTGCTGGTTCTGAGGCATTTGTTTCTGCCTTCAAAACTGCATTTGAAGCTTCAATTCAACAATTTGACCAAGTTCGCGCTACAGCTACTGATGCTTTTGCAAACTTTGAGAAGAGTGTTGACGCCGCATTGGAAAACATTCAAGGCCAATACGCTGTTACTAAGCCTGCTGCAAAAACAGCACGTAAATCTGTGTAATTTAGTCTTAACTCTAGTTGTCAAAAAAGCCACCTGCGGGTGGCTTTTTTATTGCCTAAGCGCTGATAGGATCCAGGCCTATGAGCTATAGACAAAAATAAAGGGGCAGTGAGAGCCCCTTTATCTATGTGAATCACACGGCATAGGCCTATGTATTAATAGTTAGTACCATCAACCGCTTTTAAATAACCCTTAATGTATTGCGAGGGTACAAAGACATCGGTATTGACACCAGTTTTAGAAGAAATAGTGAGCTGGAAGCCATTTTTTACACGGTCTTTCAAGAAGGCATCGCTTAACTGAATAGATAGCAATTCTTTAAAGATGCACCCTCTATCTTCACATACGCCTGCTTCCCTAGAGATGACCTTAAAGGAGGTAGCAGGGCTGGTCTCCAAAACTGCTGAATCGTAGTAACGCCATTGTGAGTAATAGGTCAGCATGACAACGAGTTCATAAGTTTTAACACCTGACTGAGACTGCGTACTTCTTAAATTAAACATCTCATACGTATTGTTGGCATCCATCGTATTGATTGGAGGGCCAACATAGGTTTTTTGTCCGGCAACTGCACTTGAGCTCACCATGGTTGCTTGATATACGTCATTCACTTCCCAGGCGCTGACTACCCTGTCGTTATTGTTGCAGGCGACGAGCCCAATGCTGGCGAGTAATAAAAAAACAATGCGGTACATTTTTAGCTCCTTTTGACCCTTTGAATCATACCTTGTCTGCCTTAAAACATTCGTTTTGCCTCAAATTTTGACGGTATTGGGCTGACTTTTCCTGAAATTGCCTGAATTCTTCTCGACTAGGTGTTTTTCCTTAGTAATTAAACTTCACAACTTCACAACTTCTGTAGTATAGTTATGTTACTGGGAGGTTAAATGAAGAGACAAATACCGAAAACACATCAAGCTTTGGAATGGGTAGGGAAGGGTATGACGGCAGCTCAAGCTGCGAGAAAGATGGAAATCTCAGAATCCAGCGTGTATGCCGCCCTCAGAAAAACGAAGGCAAAAGATTTGGGATGCTGTCCTACCTGTGGTCACAAAATAAGGAACTAAGATGAAAAAGACATTATTAGCCGCCGTATCAATCTCCGTTGCAGCCTATGCTTATGCCAATACACAATCTTCAGATTCTGCTGCGTTGATTAATCAGCAATGCAAAATTTCTGCTGAGGCAGTAGTAACCTTGAAGGGTCTGCGTTATGGCAATACCTCGATTAGGAAAGATGTTTCTAGTCTCATTAATACGCATCTGAAGACACTTGAAAATCGTGAAGAGGCACAAAAGGCTCTTAATCTCATGGTAGATGACAAATCGATTGATGCTGCTACTTTAGAAAGTAAATACTGTTCATAAAATTAGCCTTTTAAAGCACTATGACCATGTTATCTATTGCTGAGTGTCCCGACTGTGGGAACGCCAGGCCATTATTTGACCAATGCCCGCATTGTGGATCGCAAGAGACACCCATTCTGAGTTCAGATACTGCGGAAATCAATATTAAACAGGGTAGCCCATTGGTAGAGGATGCCCTGGAGCAACTGACGGAGCACTTGCGCAAATCGATAGACTTGGGCATCAAGGCCATTGTGTTAATACATGGATATGGATCTAGCGGGGAGGGTGGCCGCATCAAATGGGCGATTCAGGAGGCGCTTGAGAATAATCGCTATGCAGACCGGGTTGAAGAATACTTCTTTGGAGAACAGGTCGCCTTTGGTAGTGATTCATATCGAGCTCTATTGAAGCGCCGACCGGGTCTCAAAAGTTATTTACAGCGGTTTAAAGAAGGCAATGCAGGGATGACCGTTCTATTGTTGGGTACTTCACATAGAAATGCTTAGAATAGAACTACCTTAGAATAAATCGACCATAACGAAGGAAGCATTCCGATGACCACTAAAAAGTCAGAACATCTCATTTCTACTGAGGCAGTCTCTTCTGGGGCAGATCAGTTGATTGGCGAATTCAAGGCCCTCATGGCTGATGCCGAGGCCTTGATCCATGCGACAGAAGATCATCCTAGCGAAACCATTAGTTCTATTCGTAATAAAGCCTTGGAGACAATTGCTAGCGCAAAAGAAAGCCTCTCTGGTATCGAAGGCAAGTTCAGCGTTAAAGCAAAGGAAGTAGCTGAAGGTGCAGATGATTTTGTACATCGCAATCCATGGGAGGCTGTGGGCGTTGCGGCAGGCTTGGGCTTGTTAATTGGCCTTTTTATTCGCCGTCGCTAGGCTCATATGTCACAAGAAAACTTACTTTCCTCCATAAAAAATCTCTTTGCCTCTGGCGCTTCGATAGCCCAAACGCGTTTGGAGTTGCTTTCGATCGATGTACAAATTGCTAGAAGTAAATTTATTAGTTTGCTCATCATGATTGTTTGTGCTTTATTCTTTTTATTCTTTGGCCTAGTGATGTTGGCTTTATTGATTGTGATCTATAGCTGGGAAGCAGATCGCATGCTGGCCCTAGGCCTCTTAACCGGAGCCTTTTTAAGCATCGGCTTGATATTGATCTTGCTCATTGTCCAATCCCTCCGCACAATGCCTCAATTATTCGAAGCCTCGATCAGTGAGCTTGCTAAGGATCACGAGGCGCTGTCTAAATGAAGGATATTCAAGCGCTTGAACTACGTCGCCACCAATTAATGATTCAGGCGAGCCGCGAACGTAAAGAGTTTGCAGAGCACTTTGAGCCTTGGGAGAAGCCACTTTCTTGGGCTGATAAAGGCGTGGATGCTTTCAACTTCATTAAAGGTAACCCCATTTTATGGACCAGTGCATTTGCAGCATTGGCGCATTACAAGCCCAAATTAGCCAGCAAAGCGCTGGCAGTCGGTTGGGGTGCCATGAAATTATTAAAGGGTACCAAGAAACTAATCTAAGTTTTTTGAGTCATTCAACTCGGTAACAGAGATTGATTGGAGATGCTTTGCTGTTTCAAAATCTGACAACCATTCAAGAAAGTTATTTCTCATAAGGTAATGGCACAGCGTACTTCAAAACCTTGGCTTAAAAATTATCCTATAGGGGTGCCGCAAGAGATTGCACCTCTGGAAAACGCTTCCCTAGCGGATTTCTTTGACAAGTCACTAGCGCGTTTTGAAAATCGCAAAGCATTTGAAGCAATGGGACGTTTTTTCTCTTATAGAGAGATTGATAAGCTCTCTAAAGACTTTGCTGCTTATCTGCAGACCCTCAATTTAGAACCAGGCGCACGTGTAGCACTGATGTATCCCAATGTCCTTGACTATGTCATCGCCATGATTGGTACATTGCGCGCCGGGTATGTGGTGGTGAATATCAATCCACTCTATACCCCTAGAGAGCTAGAAGCCCAATTGCAAGACAGCGGAGCATCCGTCTTTGCCGTGCTAGAAAACTTTGCGCACATCTATCAAAAAATACTGCCCCAATCATCGATTCAGCAAGTGATCGTCAGCAGCCCCGGTGAATTACTGGGATTAAAAGGACATTTAATTAATTGGGTAGCTACACGAATAAAAAAGCTCATACCTGCCTGGGACTTCGCTCATATCCCCTTCAAAGAAGCATTGCGAATTGGTGGGGGGCATCCTTTTCAGAAGCCAGATATTGGTTTAGACGATATTGCCTTCTTGCAATACACCGGTGGCACAACCGGAGTTTCTAAAGGCGCTGTATTGCTGCATCGAAATATTCTCTCTAATGTCAATCAGATTGAAGCTTGGCTAAACCCGGGCCTGAAACAGAAACCTGATCAGCAGTTAGTATTTCTGTGTGCCTTACCTTTGACCCATATTTTTGCCCTGACTGCTTGTGCTTTTCTGGGGATCGCCAAAGGGGGCTTATTAATCTTAGTTCCCAATCCACGGGATATCACTGGCTTTATAAAAATGCTCAGTAAACATCCCAACATCAATATTTTCCCCGGCGTCAATACCTTGTTTCATGCATTGATTCATCGTCCTGAATTTAAAAAGGTGAAACTCCCCAATTTATTGGTCACGATTGGTGGCGGTATGGCGGTACATAAAAAAACTGCCGATCATTGGCAGGCACTGACTGGAGTGCCGATCGCCCAAGGTTATGGTTTATCCGAAACATCGCCAGTAGTGTGTGTAAATACCCCCTTAGAAAAGCATTTCACGGGCCACATCGGCATGCCTATCCCCAGTACAGACGTGGTGATCTTAGATGATGATGAAGTAGAGCTCCCCCATGGAACTGCAGGAGAGATTGCGATTAAAGGCCCACAGGTAATGCAGGGTTACTGGAATAAACCAGAAGAGACTGAGCATTGCATGACGGCAGACGGCTATTTCAAGTCAGGGGATATTGGCCTGATTACTGCTGAAGGCTTTGTGAAAATCGTTGACCGTAAAAAAGACATGATTGTGGTCGCAGGATTTAAAGTATTTCCAAATGAAGTTGAGGATGTTTTAACGCAAATGACGGGTATCAAAGAGTGCGCAGTGATTGGCGTACCGCATCGAAAGTTAGGGGAAATTGTTAAAGCGTATGTCGTCAGAGACAATCACCATTTGACCGAAGCGCAAATCTTGCAATACTGCAAAGAGCACATGACAAGCTATAAGCGCCCCATGAAAATTGTATTCTTAAACGATCTTCCCAAATCCAATGTGGGAAAGATTCTACGACGCGAACTCCGAAATCTTTGAGACCACAAAATCATAGTGGCATAGCAATATTAAGGAATTAGGCTTGAGGTGTTTTCCCTACCATCTTAACTGCCCTCAAGAAATCAAAGTCAACTCCTTGATCTGCTTGTGTCACCGTGTCTAAGAATAATTTTTTATAGCCTCGTTCTGCCGTTGGAGAAGTAATTGGATTCTCTTGAATACGCTTGGCTAATTCAGCATCAGAAATTAATAGGCTAATTTCTCGATTTTTAACACTCAGTCGAATGCGATCGCCATTATGAACATGGGCTAATGGACCGCCGATGGCAGACTCTGGAGTGACATGCAGCACAATTGTGCCAAAGGCAGTACCACTCATGCGCCCATCAGAAATGCGCACGATATCTTTGACACCCGCACGCGCGAGTTTCATCGGAATGGGGATATAGCCAGCTTCAGGCATGCCTGGAGCACCTTTGGGGCCGATATTTTTTAAAACCAAAATATCCTCAGACGTTACATCTAAATCTGGGCTATCAATGCGGTTTGCCAAGTCTGCTGCATTTTCAAAGACAACAGCACGGCCTTCATGTTCCATGAGTTTTTCATCTGCAGCCGATTGTTTGATGATGGCTCCACCTGGCGCTAGATTGCCATGTAATACGGCAATGCTGCCACGCGGGTAGATTGGATTATTGATCTTACGAACCACATCTTGTTTGAAGCTGGGGGGTGCAGCATCAATTTCTTCACCGAGCGTTTTTCCAGTGACTGTGAGGGCATTGAGTTTGAGTAATGGTTTAAGTTCACGAAGTAGGGTGGTCATACCACCTGCATCATGGAAGTTTTCCATGTAATGATCGCCAGATGGTTTTAAATCTACCAGGACAGGAGTTTCATTACCCATTTTGTCTAAAGCTTCTAAATCAATTTCTAAACCCATGCGACCTGCAATTGCAGCCAAGTGAACAAGGCCATTCGTAGAACCGCCGATCGCCAATAGCACCCGAATGGCATTTTCAAACGCATCTGCAGTCAATATCTTGTCGATCGTCAAACCCGTTTTAGCCATTTGCACTGCACAAGTTCCAGTTTCTTCTGCAACTCGGATACGATCTGCGGTAACCGCCGGGGGTGTTGCGCCACCAGGAACCGTCATACCCAAGGCCTCGGAGATACAAGCCATCGTGCTGGCTGTACCCATGACAGAGCAAGTGCCAACGCTGGCTACTAATTGGTCATTGACTTCATCTTTTTCGATTGCATCAATCTCGCCTGCTCTAAATTTGCCCCAGTAGCGACGGCAGTCAGTGCAGGCACCAACACGTTCACTCCGATGCGAGCCAGTTAGCATGGAGCCTGTAATCAGCTGAATGGCAGGTAAGCCTGCAGAAGCCGCGCCCATCATTTGGGCTGGAACCGTTTTATCGCAGCCACCAATCATCACTACAGCATCCATCGGCTGCGCGCGTAACATTTCTTCGGTATCCATCGACATGAGATTTCGCAAGTACATGCTAGTTGGTGCAGCAAAACTTTCATGAATAGAGATGGTAGGAAATTCCATTGGTAAACCACCAGCTAACATCACCCCACGTTTTACCGCCTCCAGTAACTGCGGCATATTTCCATGGCAGGGGTTGTAGGCGCTACCAGTATTAATGATGCCGATCACAGGACGATCTAATGCGCTATTGGTATATCCAGCGCCTTTGATGAAGGCTTTGCGTAAAAATAAAGAGAAGCCTTTATCGCCATAGCTAGTCAGACCTTTTCTTAAGCCGATCTCACTAGGCTTATCCGCATTGTCTTCAGCATTATTCTTAGGCTTTGCACTCATTGTTGTCTCAGTATTGTATTTATATAAATGGCGATGGATTCAATTGTAGCCACTCAGGTAGCAAGCTGGCTATGGATTGCCGCCCCAGCGATATTGCCAAGAAATTCCCAGCATGTCATAGCTATTGTTTGTCCGCGAATAGACGCCAGTGCTGCCTGACAGGCGGATGGAGTTTTGCTTATCGATAGGGTATGAAAAGGTACTACCGAAGCGCCAGTTTTCTTGCGAACCACTGACGGGCATGCCATTGACGTAAGTTTGCCCACCTGTAAAGTAAGTCGCATCTGCAGAGATCCACGCAGTGTTCGGAAAGTAATAGATTCCATGGGCTTCGGTGGAGTAAACCGGATTTTGGGATAGGGTGTTATTTCCCATATAGCTATTGTTGCTTGTATAAATTGTTGCCATACCCGCAAGTTCTAAGCGCCAAGGACCAATTGCTTGCGATAAACCAATGCCTGGCTGAATCAGTGAACGGTTAGCGCCCACATTCAGCATCTGATTGCTGTTGTAATTGCCCCATGGAATCGATGCCGCTAGGCTGGCACCAATAATGAGATCTTGTTGGTAGCTTTGAAACTCACTATTAGACAAAGCAGGAGCACCATAGAGGTTGACGGAAGCTTTGATCAGCGGATCAGATAAACCCTCAGCAGAGGCGTTAAGCCCTTGAGCACCCGCTCTGCCAGAGCCCGATAACTCGGCATAAGGGAGCACAAGAGTAAGTCTGCCTGATTGCCCAAAAACATCTAAGACATGAGTAAGACTCACGGCTTCAGTAGTTAGCTTATAAGAACCACTTTTAGCCTGCGCTATGCCCCCAGTAATGAAGTTCATGCCAACGGGTGCGTTGGAATAAGCCCGCGCTTCTATTTCTTGGGCAATAGAGGATTGAGAAAAAACACCAGCGAGGAAGCAGAATATAACTCCCTTTAAAAGGGCGTGGTGTGAACTGACCCTCAAAGTGACAGTCCCTAACTGGGTTTTTTAGGACCAAATAGAATCAACAGCGTAGCCGAAGAGCCTAAAGATAATTTAAATCCTGTAAAAATTAAGTAAGGCCAAACAATCAGCCAATACACAAGAGCCATAGCAAAAACATGCAAAGGATTTGATTCTCCAAAAGCAGCTAATGATGTAAAAAAGTTCTTTCCATGAATCAGACCATCCACACCTACTTCAAAATAATTCAGAGCAAGCACCACGATCAGATAAAAAATCGATTCGATAAAAAGAGATCTGACGATCCCATGTTGTGGATTGACTTTAATAGGAAAGATCGCCTGTCCAATCAGCATAAATTTTGCACATAAAGCAGCCTTAATCAAGGTAAACCAAAAGATCGTTAGGGGAATGGCTCTGATGTCTAGCGCTGTTTCTCCCAGAAAAGCAAGCGCGCAAAACCAAGTTCCAAAATACAAAAAAAGAACCGAAGCCTTTTTGAGCTCATCAATAATTTTCTCTTTGAGGGTGGGGGTCTTTGGAATGGTTTCTGTATTCATATTCGTTCAAGTTTTCTACGTTATACCCTCTAGTCTAGATGATGAATCAACAATTACTACAGGAGGCTGCTTCTTCGACTGGGGCTGGCTCATGGGTATAGCGCGCAATAAACGCATGTTTCCCTTTAAGTGGTAGCTTGATCCAGACGAAATGACCGGAGCCAGGTGCTACCTCAACCGATTCGCCCTTCATATTCCACATTTCCTCTAACACGATGTCTTGATTACCCTGTGGCTCAATAATCTCGAGCTTATCGCCGACTGAGAAACGATTTTTGACATCGACCTTTACTCGACCAGAAGCATGATCTATTTCTAGAGTTTCACCCACATACAGACTTCTTCCTGAGAGGGAGTATCCACGCATGTAGAGTTGATATTCTTTATCGTGATGGCGTTCGTAGAACCCATCGGTATAACCTCGGTTCGCTAAGCCTTCTAGATTGCCAAGTAAAGTGGTATCAAAAGGTCTGCCTGCAACAGCATCATCAATCGCTGTGCGATAGGATTGGCAAGTACGAGAAACATAGTAGGGCGATTTGGTGCGACCTTCAATTTTGAAGGAGTCCACACCCATCTTCGTTAGTCTTTCAATATGCTCAACAGCACGTAAATCTTTAGAGTTCATGATGTAAGTGCCATGCTCATCTTCTTCCATCGGCATTAAGTCATCGGGTCGTTTAGCTTCTTGGAGAAGAACGACGTCACCACTGGAAGTTTGTTGGCCAGGTTTGACTTTATAGTCCCAGCGGCAAGCATTGGTGCAAGCACCTTGATTAGGGTCGCGGTGGGACATATAGCCTGAAAGTAAACAGCGCCCTGAATAAGCAATGCATAAAGCGCCATGAACAAACACTTCAAGCTCCATCTCGGGACAGTCTTGCCGTACTTCTTCAATTTCATCAAAGGAAAGTTCGCGCGACAAAATGACTCTACTAATACCTACTGAGCGCCAAAATTTTGCAGATGCGCCATTCACTGTGTTAGCCTGCACTGATAAATGAATCGGCATATCTGGCCAAGCTTCTCTAGCCATCATGATGAGACCAGGATCAGACATGATGAGGGCATCTGGTCCAAGGGCAATGACTGGAGACATATCTTTAATATAGGTACGAGTCTTAGCACCGTGGGGAAGTAAATTAGAAACCAAATAAAACTTCTTCCCTAAGTCATGGGCTGTATCAATACCTTGCTGCAGGACTTCAATCTTGCCAAAATCATTGTTGCGCACACGCAAAGAGTAGCGCGGTTGGCCAGCATAAATAGCGTCCGCCCCGAATTCGAAAGCGGTATTAAGCATGGCAAGGCTGCCGGCTGGGGCGAGGAGTTCTGGAATCTTAGTCATAGGCGCTATTTTAGTGAATACGGGCGATCTTGCACGCTTTATGACTTTCTTGCACCCAGAGCCCGCTGCAGCTCAGTTAATTACTGTATTTGCAAATGAAGTGCCCCCAATCAAGAGTATCCTAAGGGGTCTATGGTGGGCATTATCAAGACGAGTAGGAGATTTTGCTATAACTTGCCACACGCAATTGAAGGCACTTACTAAAGAATTCAGAAAGAATGCAATGCCCAAACTCACATCCAAACCCATCCTGAAAAAAGCCAGCTTAATTCTCGCCAGAGAGTATGCATTACCTAAAGATATTGCCTGGGCTTGGGTTACCTTATTGCTTTCACAAGAAGAGCAAAAGCGCGATAGCGAAGATACGCGTTATAGCCGCATTGCAGAATTTGAAGCATGGATTTTAGAATTAAACCTAGCTACCGACCCTAAACAACTGGAAGCCGGAGTAGTGAGTCCTGAGGCTGTAAAAAATGCTGCAAGAAATGTTTATGAATGGCCACACGAATATATTTTTACAGAACCAACTACGCCCAATCATCCTGATGCAAAAATCACCTATAGCGATACGATTACAAAACCAATTTTGGATGCAATTAAAGATGCTGGAGGAGCAGATGATCGTGCTGCATTGATGGCTATCCTCGAAGCTTATGCAAGAAAAGGGAATGAGCCGTTTGCAAATGTCATACCAGAAGGTATTGAATGGAAGGGCAGCAATTGGGTTGAAGGGAATAAATATAATCTTCTCACGCTGAAGACATTAAATAATCGCTTAGCCAACCTGCGTAAAAAAGAATTAATCTAATTCCTTTGGTCCTAGCAAGACTATATTGATATTTTATTTACTACTACTTGAGGTTGTTTAAAACAATCTGAAGTATTTGCAAGCCTAGCAACAAGACCAGAGGCGATAAATCGATCGCGCCTAGATTGGGAAGGACCCGTCGAATAGGCGTAAGCAGAGGTTCTACTAAAAGAGATACTAAATACTGGATTTGAGAACCTGCGCCAACCCACGAGAGAATCACGCTTGCTAAAACTAGCCCAATGAGTCCAGAAAGCGTTAAATCCAGCAGGTCAATCAAAGCAAAAATGAGCCAAGACACTGTGAAGGGAGAAATCCCCACTATCAAAGATAGGACAACAATTTTTGCTAGGACCAAAAGATAGGCGGCAAGAAGACTCGCTACATCAAAGCGACCTATGCTGCGAGTAACTCGACGCAGTGGGAGAACGATCCAGTTCGTGAGTGGCAGCAAGTAAGCCCCAATCGAATTTCCTTGACCAGTCCCAAGATTAAAAGCAAGCCACTGAAAGTAGCAGCGTAGTAGGCAAGCTCCAGCGACGATGCTCACGGTAACTTGCAGAAGAAGATTAGCAATTTGTATCAACATGTCTAGATTGTAGGGGTAATTTGGATCAGAAGATATAAGTGGAGTTAGCTGGTTTAAAAGCCTGTTTACCTTTAACAACTACTGCTCTTAGCAAGCTTAGCGAGCCCTAAAGAAAAAGCCCTTAGATTGCTCTAAGGGCTTAACTTATTTGGCTCCTCGAGCTGGGCTCGAACCAGCGACCTACGGATTAACAGTCCGGCGCTCTACCAACTGAGCTATCGAGGAATAAGCCGATATTATAGCAAGATGAAATCATCTCTTCCTACTTCCGAACAGATAGCCAAAGTACTGACGATCGCTGGATCCGATAGCGGCGGCGGGGCAGGGCTTCAGGCCGATCTCAAGGTAATTAGTGCCCTGGGCGCTTATGGTATGTCTGTGATCACTGCCATTACCGCGCAAAATACCATGGGAGTGATGCGTATTCAGGATGTGGATCTTGAGGTAGTGGAAGCCCAAATGGATGCAGTCTTTTTGGATATCGGCGTTGATGTTGTCAAAATCGGTATGCTGTCCAGCCCAGAAATCGTGCGTGTGGTTGCAAAATCCTTACGTCGCCATGGTGCAAAACGCATTGTTCTAGATCCGGTTTTACGAGCTACATCGGGTGCTAGTTTAGGTGGTGACGATAGCGCGCAAGCCATGATCACGGATTTATTTCCGCTGGCGATATTGATTACCCCCAATTTAGAGGAAGCCTCTTTATTATTGGGTCGTGAAATTTCTACGCCACAAGATTTCAAGCTTGCTGCTGAAGAGTTGTTAGAGATGGGGCCTCAGGCTGTCTTAATTAAAGGCGGTCATTTAGATAGTTCTCATACCCAAATCACAGATTACTTAATGTGGCGCACGCTGGAAGATGGTCTTGAAGTCATCCAAGCGAAAGAGTTCAAGCACTACCGTGTCAGTACTCTCAATACCCACGGCACAGGTTGCTCACTTGCTTCCGCTATCGCTACGTACTTAGCAGATGGTCATGATTTAAGTCATGCAGTAGCAAAAGCAATCGCTTATGTCGAAGCAGGTTTAGAAGCAGGACGTTTCTTAAGCATTGGAGAGGGGCCGGGACCCTTATGGCATATGCACGAATTTTATCCAACGGCATTAGCAAATAAAGACAGTAAGGGCTAAATCGCTTAGGCGTTTATTGCATTAACACTATTGCATTAAACCTTGCAAGTGTTTGACCGCAGCCTTTGGATCTTTGGCTTCTGTAATGGCCCTGACAACCGCAACTGAACCTACGCCACTCTTAGATACTGCGCGAATGCTGTCTTGATCAATACCGCCAATTGCCACGAGTGGATAGTTGTTCATCAATTTTGCATACTGATAAAGACGACCTAGGCCCTGGGGTACAGTCACCATTTTTTTAAGATTGGTCGGGAAGATTGCACCCATAGCGATATAGCTAGGGCAAAAGCGGTCTGCATGCACCATCTCTGCATAGCCATGGGTACTTAGACCTAATCTCAATCCTGCCACCCGAATTTCTTCGAGATTGGCATCCTCTAAATCCTCTTGACCCAGATGAACACCATAGGCGCCAGCATCTATAGCCTCTTCCCAGTAATCATTAATAAAGAGCAGTGTCTTGCTTTCCTTGACTGCCTCAACCGCTGCTCTGACCTGTTTACGAATTTTAAAACGATCTTCAGACTTCAAGCGGAGTTGTACTGTTGGGAGCTCTGCATCAACCATGCGTTTCACCCACTCAGCATCTGGCATGATCCCGTATAAACCTAAATGTTTTGGGCATTCTGCAAAAGCATTGGGGTTCATATTGCGAGTCCAAGGGAGTAGATCGAAATGCTCAGGTCTGTTCGGCCATTTCAAAGCGTTGAAACCACCATCACCTTGGGCCATGCGTGACCACGCCTTGCCTAGAACTCTCGCATCCGCTTCAATAAAACCCATTTCAATCGCCGCCAGTGCACCGGCTAATTCATTGTGATCAACGGCAGCCTCGTTATCAATCATAGGAGGTGGGCAGTGAAGGCTAAATTGCGGAATCGGAATGCAAAGATCATCGTTGCCATGGGCGGCAACAATTTGATTAGCAAGGTCTCGAATCAGGCTCATCTTTTCAGTCTATCAACTTTGATGCCAAAAAGGAGTTCCCACCAATGGAGTGCTCGCTTGGGCAGATGCTTGGGGTTTCATGGCGCCCGATAAGTAGGCAGAACGGCCAGCATCTACAGCCTTTGCAAAGGCGTTGGCCATCACGACAGGGTCATCCGCTAAGGCAACCGCAGTATTTAATAGAACCCCATCAAATCCCCATTCCATCACTGTGCAGGCATGTGAAGGCAGGCCTAAGCCAGCATCTACTAGGAGTGGAACTTGGAGCCGGTCACGCAATAATTGCATGGCATAGGGGTTCAAAGGACCTTGACCAGTGCCAATGGGTGCAGCCCAAGGCATCACTGCTTGGCAGCCAACATCAACTAAGCGTTGGCACAAGATGAGATCCTCAGTGCAATAGGGCAGCACTTTAAAACCATCTTTAATTAATGTTTCTGCGGTCTGCACTAAGCGCAAGGTATCTGGTTGTAGGGTGTAGTCATCACCAATGAGTTCTAGCTTAAGCCAATCGGTTTCAAATACCTCACGGGCCATTTGCGCAGTGGTCATCACTTCCTGAGGGCTATGACAACCAGCAGTATTTGGGAGTACTGGCACTGCCATCTTTTTCAATAGATCCCAGAAGCCACTATGCGCTTCTGCCGTAGCGCTTCCTTGACGACGTAAGCTAACGGTGATCATTGCCGGATTGGAGGCTTGGATAGCATTCTCAAGTACTTGTGGTGATGGGTAACGTGAAGTACCCAGCAATAAGCGACTGGCAAAACTCTCTCCATAGAGAACCAGTGCATCAGCGCTATTGAGATTGTTTGGTAAAGGTGCTGTCATAAAGTGATTAATAGGGTATTTAGATTTGCTTATGTAGGCACATTAGCCACCAGTAACTGGGGCAATGACTTCAAGCTGATCATTCTCATTTAAGAGGTATTCACCATGTTTCGTTTTGGGAACAAAATGTAAATTCACTGCTACTGCATAGGGAGGCTTAGCCTCTATCAAACTCAGCGCATCCGTAATTACGCTTTCTTTCGGCAGTTCATACTCCACTTGATTGACGATTACGCGCATAAGGGAGCCTCTTGCTGATTGACATCTTTTGTCATGCTTAAACCCAATTCCAAAGCTGTATTACTCTCACCCTGTTCTAACAGTTCGAGAGTGCAGTCCAATATCGCTGGCGCAATCATAAAACCATGGCGATATAGGCCATTGATCATGATCAAATCCGTCAGCCCTTTTTCTTTGAGGGTTCTGATTTCAGGTAAGTTGTTCTTCAGGGTAGGGCGGCATTGAGTTGCCATTTCCAAAATGCGGGATTCAGCAAATCCACTATGAACCGTATAGACAGCACTGAGTAATTCCATGGCTGAACGCAAACTCATCTCTGATAAATCATCAGACTCAATCTCGGTAGCACCTACAACATAGATGTCATTCTCTTTTGGGGCGATGTAAATTGGATAGCGCGGGTGGATTAAGCGTGTCGGCCTTCTGAGTTTCACCTCTGGGGCATATAAGCGAACCACTTCACCACGCACACCCCGTAGAGTATTCGCTGAGCTGCTGGTTGCCCAAGACTCGATAGCACCCGTTCCGCGGCAATCAAAAACCAGTTGGTAATGCGACTTTTTACGCAGCTCTAGAGGGGCAACCGGAGTATTCCAATGACAATTTACTTTTAGTTGGTTTAACTCAACTAGCAAGGCATCTAATAATTGCCGATTATCTAATTGACCTTCATTTGGTAAATACAGGCCTTGAGTAAATTGCTCAGCAACACTTGGTTCAAGTTCACGTAGCGCATCAGTATTGAGTTTTTGAGGCAGGGCGAGTTGCGAGTTGTTACGACAATTACGCTCAAGGTGTGCAGTAAAGCGCTCTGCATCGCTAGCATCCTGCCGATGCCACAAAATTAAGGTGCCATCTTGCTGAAAAAATACAGGCGCTGAAAGTTCTGCCAGCATTTGCTTCCAACGCGGTAGACTATGAATGCCCATCCGCACGACAGAATCTTCCGTAATCACCGATTCTGCTAGTGGAGCAAGCATGGATGCGGCAATCCGGGCGGCAGCACCACTCGCAGCAGCATTCCCCTGATCAAATAAATCAACCTGAGCTCCACGCCGGGCAAGCGCAACTGCTAAGAGACGACCCATCAGGCCGCCCCCAACAATGGCATACTTGCTTTGCGAGAAAAAGGCGCTATTCATGATGAGCTTAAATACACTTATTGATAAATCTCGCTACCGCGTTTACGGAACTCTGCTGACATTTCTTCCATGCCTTTGGTTGCGTCAGTGGCTGCCGTCACTTCAGCAATTGGAATTACCTTAGGCGCTATTTTTGGATTGCCATCGGCATCCAAAGTGGCGGCATAATCGCGCACTTCTTGCGTGATCTTCATGGAGCAGAATTTAGGTCCACACATGGAGCAAAAGTGCGCAATCTTGGCACCTTCAGCAGGCAAGGTTGCATCATGGTACTCACGAGCGCGCTCAGGGTCTAAGCCCAAATTAAACTGGTCTTCCCAGCGGAATTCAAAACGGGCTTTAGAGAGGGCGTTGTCTCGAACTTGCGCACCAGGTAGGCCCTTAGCCAGGTCAGCACCATGAGCTGCAATCTTGTAAGTAATGATGCCTACGCGCACATCTTCCTTATCGGGTAGACCTAGATGCTCCTTAGGCGTGACATAGCACAGCATGGCAGTGCCATACCAACCAATTTGCGCTGCACCGATACCACTAGTAATGTGATCATAGCCAGGAGCAATATCGGTAATTAATGGTCCGAGGGTATAGAAAGGCGCCTCTAAGCAATGCTTCAGCTCTTCAGTCATGTTTTCTTCAATGCGTTGCATCGGTACATGACCAGGACCTTCGATCATGACTTGAACATCATGCTTCCACGCTTTAGCAGTGAGTTCACCAAGGGTATGAAGTTCGCCAAACTGCGCAGCATCATTGGAATCTGCAATACATCCAGGACGTAAACCATCACCCAAGCTAAAGGACACGTCATACGCTTTCATGATTTCGCAGATCTCATCAAACCGGGTATAGAGAAAATTCTCCTTGTGGTGAGCTAAGCACCACTTAGCCATGATCGATCCACCACGAGAAACAATGCCAGTAATGCGGTCAGCAGTTAAAGGCACGTAGCGCAGTAGCACGCCTGCATGGATAGTGAAGTAATCAACCCCCTGTTCGGCTTGTTCAACCAAGGTATCGCGGAACATTTCCCAGGTGAGGTCTTCGGCAATACCACCGGTTTTATCCAGCGCCTGATAAATCGGTACAGTACCAATTGGAACAGGTGAGTTACGAATAATCCACTCACGCGTTTCATGAATATGTTTACCAGTGGAAAGATCCATAATGGTGTCAGCACCCCAACGGATCGACCAGACCATCTTCTCAACTTCTTCGTTAATGGAAGAAGTTACAGCAGAGTTACCAAGGTTGCCATTAATCTTTACGCGGAAGTTACGACCAATAATCATCGGCTCTAACTCAGGATGATTAATATTCGCAGGAATAATCGCACGGCCAGCAGCAATCTCAGAGCGCACAAATTCACCCGTAACCAAATCGGGGAGGTTTGCACCATAAGATTTACCAGGGTGCTGCTTCAGTAATTGCTTATAGGCAGGATCTTTGCGTAGCTGCTCTAAGCCCATCGATTCACGCAAAGCAACATATTCCATTTCAGGGGTAACGATGCCTTGGCGGGCGTAATACATCTGGCTAACATTGCTTCCGGCTTTTGCGACGCGCGGTGCACTGATGTGGGCGAATCGTAAATTTTGGGTTGCTTCATCCTGTGAGCGAGCAACGCCATACTCAGAACTTGGACCAGATAGCTGAATGGTATCGTTGCGTTCCTCAATCCAACGATCGCGCAACCTAGGCAAACCATTTTCTAGATGGATCACGATATCGGGATCGCTATAAGGGCCTGAGGTGTCATATACCGGTACAGGTGGATTAGGGATCATTTCTTCGCCAACGCGGGTAGGCAATTGCTCAATCATCCGAATCGGCGCTTTGATATCCGGACGCGAACCTTGTAAATAGGTTTTGCTTGATGCGGGATAGGCAAACTTCTGGCTGAAGTCACGTTCCAAACTTTTTAAGCTTGGAATTTCCTGTTTAGTCTTTTGATTGTCTTTACTCACGTCCATCTCCTAGCTGTTTTAGATGGACGAAACCGGGTGTCGGTCTGATGTAACTTCCCACGCCAGAATTACCTGGATCGGGTTCTAGGGTCTTTCTCAGCGCCTCTAGGCAAAATCTGCCTACAGGGCACCCCTGTTTCATCCTTAATAATATTTAACCACGAATTGAGATCAGAGCCCATGGTCCTAATTCAGAGGGCATTTAGATGGCGTAGAACACCATTTAGAGTTACTTATTGCAGCGCAATATATAGTCAGCCGTCACAAATGCCGCATCGCTGGTGAGCTCATCAGCCAAAATACGTGCCGCTGCCTCTGCAAGGGAAACTTCAATAAAGCCGCTGACTTCACCATCATGATTGGTAGGAATAAAGTTGTCAGGAAGCGCTAAGTCATAAACATAGAGCTGTTCATCATGAAATCCCCGCCCCGCAATAGGTCGTCGCATATGGATTCGTCCCACGGGCTCAATTTGATCGGCAATATGCGCCGGTACGCCAGATTCTTCCCATAATTCTCTGCGAGCACACACCCAAGGTGTTTCATCAGCAGAAATACCTCCAGCAGCAATGTTGTCTAGTTTTCCTGGATCAGTTGATTTCGTTTCACTGCGTCTACTAAGCCAAATAGAACCGGAGTTAGTGTAGCCATTGATATGCGTTGCCATACTCCGAAAACCGAAGGTACGAAAGGCGGCTCGTTCTAAATGAAAGTATTGATGCCCATTCTGATCAACCCAAGCGAAATCTTCATTACGCCACCCAGGAATGTAACCGCCTAAACGCATTAGATCTGCTAGTTGGCTAAGACTCTTGGAGAGCTCTATAGGGCGTCCTGAATGAATTGTGATTCGATCATTACTAACGGAAATCAATGGAATTGAATCTTTGCTAATGGATTCTTGAAAGTAAGGAATGAATTCAGGATTTAAGTGACCAATAATCTCATCGCCCTGAGTGCCGCGTGATAAATAGATTGGCATAAAGTCTGCGGGAGCTGAGCGAGCTGTATTTTGGAGCATCTCCTCAAGGGCTGCTAAGGTGCTGGTTGAAAGATTGGTCATGGGGCTAAGTGTAAGGGAACTCATTGCTGGGTGCAGGGGATACGCATGCTCCGGCTAACATAAAAAGTCTAGAGCAGACAAGAAATATTTATTTGTGTGTGCAGCAATTTTGTAAATCAGCCCTGCTAATTATTTAAGCAACCTAGGTGAGACTATATAAATCTGCTACTTAGGGAAACTTTTATCAATTTATCCACAATGCCTGTGGATAAGTAAGCAGTAATTCTTGGTCCCGCCGACAGGAATCGAACCTGTATCCCACGCTTAGGAGGCATGTGCACTATCCATTGTGCTACGGCGAGAGTGAAACAAAATTAAACATGTGCTACCAGCCGCATAATGCCCAAACTTGATTGGTCATCGCCACCATCATATCCGGAGCATAGTAGGCAGAAAAAATCAGCAACAATACAAAAAAGGCGAAAATATAAAACATTCTTTGCAAGAGCCGTTTTCTCTTTAGAGATCCTGATAAGTTTTTGCTCACGCGCTTACCGTTCTTGAAATAGCCCGTTCTTTCACGGGTAGATTTACTAGAAAAGCAAAGACACCAAGAACAATGGCGATCTCCCATACAACTAAATAGGAGCCTGTGCGATCAAATAAATAGCCACCAAAAAAGGCACCACAAAAACTACCCAACTGATGCGAGAAGAATATTAATCCAGAAAGCATGGAGAGATATTTAACGCCAAAGATCTGCGCCACGATGCCATTGGTTAAGGGAATGGTGGAGAGCCATAAAAATCCCATGATGGCGGCAAAGATGTAGGTATTCATTGGGCTTAACGGTAGGAGTAAAAACCCAATAATGGCAATGGATCTGCCCAAATAAATGCCAGAGAGTAAGTAGCGTTTCGGAAAGCGTTGACCCAGCATACCTGCGCTATAGGTGCCAAATATATTGAACAAACCAATCAATGCAAGCGCAGTAGTGGCAACCATTGGTGCACCTACCTCAGGATAGGATGCAGAAAGATCTTTAAGATAGGGTGCTAGGTGAACCGCAATAAACACCACCTGAAATCCACAAACAAAATAGCCTAAGGTAAGCAATCGAAAGCTGCGATTTTTCATTGCTTCTTTTAGGGCTTGCTTGATCGTTTGATCACCTAAATTGTGCGTATGAACAAAATTTTTCTCACGCAACATAAATGCCGTGGGAATCATGAGGCTTGCCATGAGCGCTAACAGCAAAAGTGCATCTTCTGAACCAAAGGCACTGAGCAATCCCTGTTCAGCTGGAATCATTAAGAACTGACCGAAAGATCCAGCGGCTGCTGTAATGCCCATTGCCCAAACGCGTTTGTCTGCAGCAACGTTACGCCCTAAGATTCCGTAGACCACGCTATACGTAGTGGCAGTTTGGGCCAAACCAATCAGTAAGCCACCTGCCAAAGTGAAGTTCAACACATCGCTTGAAACAGCCATACCAGCCAAACCCAGTGCATACAAGACACCACCAGCAACCATGATCTTGAGAGCACCATAGCGATCAGCTAAAGCACCAGTAATGGGTTGGACTGCGCCCCAAATCAGATTCTGTAATGCAATGGTGAGGGCAAAAGTTTCTCGACCCCAACCATTGGCTGAGGTGATGGGTAGATTAAATAAGCCAAAACCATGTCGTATGCCCATGGAAAGTGTCACCATCAGGCCTCCAAAAATGAGAACCTGTTTTATGGATAAGCCAGTCTTGATAGCGGTCTTATGCATACTTTAGATAATCCCCTTACGACGGAGTTCTTCGATCATTTCAGAATTGAAGTGCAGTCGTTCGTGTAGGACCTCATTGGTATGTTGACCAAGAGTGGGTGGGGCCATGCGCACTTCTGTAGGTGTCTTCGACAGTTTCATGGGACTGGCTACCAATTTCATCGTTCCTGCAGTAGGGTGCGGTACATCAATCTGCACCTTTCTGGCAATTACCTGCTCATTTTCAAAAACTTCCTTAATATTATTAATAGGGCCACAAGGAACATTGGCTTTTTCTAATAAGGCAATCCACTCCCCCTTAGTTTTCTGACGCGTCATCACCTCTAACAATGGAATGAGTTGTTTGCGATGTTGAACGCGCAGGGGGTTCGTCACATAAAGTGGGTTATCCGCTAAGTGCGCTTCACCACCCACAGTAACAAAATGACGATACTGACCGTCATTACCAGCCCCCACAATCATCCAGCCATCAGATGTCGGAAAGGTTTGGTAGGGAACAATAATCGCTGAGGCATTACCCCAGCGTTTCGGAACTTCGCCTGAAGTGAGATAGGCGCTAGACACATTAGCCATCACGGCAATCTGGGTATCTAGAAGTGACATATCAATATATTGACCTTCACCAGTGTGATTGCGATGGACAATCGCAGCCAGAATCGCAGTGCTGGCATACATCCCTGTAAAAATGTCAGCAATGGCAACCCCTGATTTTTGAGGGCTAGCCCCTTCAAAATCTTCGGCTTCACCAGTAACACTCATAAAGCCACCCATGCCTTGAATAATGAAATCATAGCCAGGACGATTCGCATAAGGACCGGTTTGACCAAATCCAGTGATGGAGCAATAGATCAAGTCTGACTTTATCTTTTTCAGACTTTCATAATCAAGCCCGTATTTAAGAAGGGCGCTGACTTTGTAATTTTCAATAATGACATCTGATTCAGCAGCCAATTGGCGAATGATGTCTTGGCCTTCTGGCTTAGTGATATCGACCGTAATAGAGCGTTTATTTCGGTTAATGCAAATAAAGTAGGCAGACTCTTCGGTTTCCTTGCCCTGGGCATCTTTGACAAAAGGGGGAGCCCAATGGCGGGTATCGTCCCCGGAGCCTGGACGCTCGACTTTAAGGACATCGGCACCCAAATCCGCTAAATTCTGGGCGCACCAAGGGCCGGCCAGAACGCGGCTGAGGTCTAAAACACGGATATGACTTAAGGCTCCCATGCCTCAATTTTGGCATGGATGACAGGGGAATACCTGAAAATTTGAGCTTAGACTCCAGACATGACTACAATTTGCGCGCATGGCTACCCGTAAAACTTCCGAATACAGCGAATCCTCGATTCAGGTCTTAAAAGGCCTGGAACCAGTCCGTCAACGGCCGGGCATGTACACCCGCACCGATAACCCTTTACACGTCATCCAGGAGGTATTGGATAACGCATCAGATGAAGCCTTAGGTGGTTTTGGTAAGCAAATTATTGTCACTATGCATACTGATGGCAGTGTGAGCGTTGAAGATGATGGTCGAGGTATTCCAGTAGGAATGCATCCCACAGAAAAACTACCCGTTGTTGAGATTGTCTTTACCCAATTGCATGCTGGCGGTAAATTCGAAAAAGGTTCTGGTGGAGCCTATGCATTCTCAGGGGGTTTGCATGGTGTGGGTGTCTCAGTAACCAATGCTCTGTCTAAGCGATTAGAAGTCACTGTTTGGCGTGATGGGCAAGTCTCTACTTTGACCTTTGCTGATGGCAGAGTGATTGAAAAGCTTAAGACCAGACCCTCATCTAAAGAAGATAAATCGCACGGCACAAGAGTGCGTGCATGGCCAGATGGCAAGTATTTCGACAGCTCGACTATTCCAATGGCTGACCTGATTCGTCTCTTGCGTTCCAAGGCAGTGTTATTGCCTGGCGTGAAAGTGACCCTCATTCAGGAAAAGTCTGGCGAGAGCCAAACTTGGCAATACGCCCAAGGCTTACGCGGCTATTTAAATGAAGCGATTGCTCAAGCAGGACATGGTCCGGAAGTCATCCCCCCATTTGAAGGCGAGCAATACGCTACTGGCAATGGGGAAGATGATTCATTTGCGGAAGGTGAGGGCGCAGCCTGGGTAGTGAGTTGGACTGAAGATGGCGCACCCGTTCGTGAAAGCTATGTCAATCTGATTCCAACACCTGCAGGTGGTACGCATGAAAGCGGTTTACGCGAAGGCCTCTTTAATGCGGTAAAAGGTTTTATTGAGATGCATGCTTTGCAACCCAAGGGCGTGAAGTTAATGCCTGAAGACGTATTTGCAAGAGCCTCTTTTATCTTGTCTGCAAAAGTGTTAGATCCACAATTTCAGGGGCAAATCAAAGAGCGCCTGAATTCACGTGATGCTGTCCGTTTAGTTTCTGGCTATGCCAAATCGGCATTAGAGCTCTGGCTCAATCAACACGTGGATTACGGTCGCAAGCTAGCTGATTTAGTCATTAAACAGGCACAAGCAAGAACCAGAGCTGGCCAAAAGGTTGAGAAAAGAAAATCGTCTGGTGTTGCGGTATTGCCTGGTAAGTTGACTGATTGCGAAAGCCAAGATATCGCCATGAATGAAATCTTCTTAGTCGAGGGTGATTCAGCGGGTGGTTCAGCCAAGATGGGCCGCAATAAGGAATATCAAGCCATTCTGCCACTGCGCGGAAAGGTATTGAATACCTGGGAGGCAGAGCGCGATCGCTTATTTGCTAACAATGAAGTTCACGATATTGCGGTGGCGATTGGTGTAGATCCCCATGGGATCAATGACAACCCAGATTTATCAAACTTGCGTTACGGCAAGGTTTGTATTTTGTCGGATGCGGACGTGGATGGTGCGCATATACAAGTCCTTTTACTCACTTTGTTTTACAAGCACTTCCCCAAACTGATTGATTTAGGACATATCCATATTTCTCGTCCACCCCTTTTTAGGGTGGATGCACCAGCGCGTGGTAAAAAGCCAGCGCAAAAGATTTACGCCCTCGATGCCAATGAATTGCAAGCGATTGAAGATAAGTTACGTAAAGATGGTGTGAAAGAATCCGCATGGCAAATCTCCCGCTTTAAAGGTTTAGGTGAGATGAGTGCCGAGCAATTATGGGATACGACTTTAAATCCAGATACACGCCGTCTTTTACCGGTAACCTTGGGTTCATGGACGGAAGATGAAACTTTTAAAACCATGGATATGTTGATGGGTAAGTCTGAATCGGGCGCGCGACGCGATTGGCTTGAAGAGCGCGGTAATGAAGTTGAGGCAGATATTTAATGGCTATAAAGAAAACTCCAGGCAAGAATGAAGCTGCAGAGCAAGCAGATTTGTTTGCCAATCCAAGTGAGATAGATATTGTTGAGATTGATGAAACAGCTGTTGCAGCCGCACCTAAAGGCCCAAAAGACCCGCACGATCCCAAAACAATTGATTTAGATGAAGATGGTAAAGATAGTCTGACGCTGGCTGTCTATGCTGAACGCGCCTATCTGGATTACGCTATTAGCGTTGTCAAAGGGCGGGCGCTACCAGATGTAGCTGATGGACAAAAACCAGTGCAGCGCCGTATTTTATTCTCCATGAGCGAAATGGGATTGCGCGCTGATGCAAAACCAGTCAAGAGTGCGCGCGTGGTTGGCGACGTTCTTGGTAAGTTTCATCCCCATGGTGATCAATCTGCTTATGACGCTTTGGTGCGTTTGGCACAAAGCTTTTCATTGCGCTACCCATTGATTGATGGTCAGGGTAACTTTGGATCCAGAGACGGTGATGGGGCTGCCGCAATGCGTTATACCGAAGCCCGATTAACAAAGATTGCTGGACTCTTGCTGAGTGAAATCGATGAAGGCACAGTTGATTTCGCACCAAATTATGATGGTTCATTTCAGGAGCCGAAGCTACTCCCAGCACGTTTACCTTTTGTACTCCTCAATGGCGCCTCTGGCATTGCAGTGGGTATGGCTACTGAAATCCCATCACATAACTTGCGCGAAGTGGCTGCAGCAGCGATTGCCTTAATGAAGTCCCCTAAGATGTCGACGTCTGACTTGCTTGGAATCATGCCAGGCCCAGACTATCCAGGTGGTGGACAAATTATTTCATCAGCAACAGAAATTGCCCAGATTTATGAGGCAGGGCGTGGCAGTATCAAAGTACGTGCGCGTTGGTCAGTAGAAGAATTGGCGCGAGGCCAATGGCAGATTGTTGTTAATGAATTACCACCGGCAACCTCCTCACAGCGTGTACTCCAAGAGATTGAGGAAATTACCAATCCTAAAGTGAAGGTTGGCAAGAAAACCTTGACCCCTGATCAAAATAACCTCAAGTCCACCATCTTAAATGTCTTAGATGGAGTGCGTGATGAGTCTAGTAAGGATGCTGCTGTACGTTTGGTATTTGAGCCCAAGAGCAAAAACATTGATGTAAATGAATTCGTGAACCTTTTATTGGCCCACACCTCTCTCGAATGTAATGCGCCAATGAATTTGGTGATGATTGGGAATGATGGACGTCCACGTCAGAAGGGTCTCAAAGAGATTCTGATGGAGTGGGTCGAGTTCAGGGTGGCTACGGTTACTCGCCGTACTCAATATCGTTTAGGCAAAGTCAAAGACCGGATGCATATCTTGGAAGGGCGTTTAATCGTTCTTCTGAACATTGATAAGGTAATTAAGATCATTCGTAATAGCGATGAACCTAAAGCGGATTTGATTAAAGAATTTAAGCTGAGCGATCGACAGGCTGAAGATATTCTTGATATTCGTTTGCGCCAATTAGCGCGTCTTGAGGGTATCAAAATTGAGCAAGAGCTCAAAGATTTGAAGGCTGAGCGCGATGAATTAGAGGGGCTGCTACAAAGTGATACTGTATTACGTAAGCGCATCATTAAGGAAATTGAATCTGATATGAAGGACTTCGGTGATGAGCGTCGCACCCTCATTCAGGAAGATAAACGTGCAATTGCAGAAACGAAAGTCATTGATGAACCGGTGACGGTCATCGTTTCTCAAAAAGGCTGGGTACGCGTGCGTCAAGGGCATGAGCATGATGCCACTCAATTTAGCTTTAAAGCGGGTGATGCCATGTATACAACCTTTGAGGTTCGAACCATTGATGTCATACAAGGTTTTGGTAGTGATGGTCGGGTCTACACTGTTCCGGTAAGTGAATTGCCCGGTGCCCGAGGCGACGGTTCCCCTTTAACCAGTTTTGTGAACTTGGCTGCCGGCTCGCAAATGGTTGCTTACTATGCTGGTCAAGCCGATGATTTGGTCTTGCTTTCTACTAAAGCGGGTTATGGCTTCTTAGCCAATGTTGCCGATATGAGTACGCGTAATAAAGCGGGTAAATCGTTTGTTAGCATAGACGCCAAAGTTCCTGGAGATGCCCCTTTAGGTGCCGTTAAGGTTAAAGTAGGCATGAAGCAGGTTGCGTGTTTATCTGAGGTATCTAAGTTGTTGGTATTCCCATTGGAGGAGTTAAAGCGCCTACCAACTGGTGGTAAAGGTGTGATCTTAATGGGCTTGGACGATAAAGAATTTTTAGCTTCCGCAATTGCTGTAGGTCCAGATGGTGCTACTTATGCTGGCGCTGGACGTGCAGGTAAGCCAACAGAACTGAACTTGGATGCAAAGACTCTCAAATCATTTGCGGGCAATCGTGCGCGCAAGGGGCATTTTGTAGAGCCACGTCTAAAAGACGGCAAGCTCATAGCCAATTAAAGACACCCGGCGTTAATTTTTCTTTGGAATACTGACGCCATATTTAACCGCAATTACCTCTGCCAGAATAGATACAGCAATTTCTGGTGGTGTAAGAGCGCCAATATACAGCCCAACCGGACCATGAAGCCTATCGACTTGTTCTTGATTTAAATCAAACTCCAGAAGGCGATCTTTACGCTTCTGAGTATTTTTGCGACTACCTAGCGCGCCAACATAAAAAGCAGGGGAGCGGAGAGCCTCCATGAGAGCCATATCGTCTAACTTAGGGTCGTGAGTCAATGCGACCACTGCAGTATGAGGGTCGACACCAATTTCAAGTAAGACATCATCTGGCATACCTTTAATAAAGGTCAGGTCATTACGATTGAGGCCTTCGGCATATTCTTCACGGGGATCAATCACAATTACCTCAAAGTCAGAAGCGAGTGCAAAGTCAGCAGTGTAGAGTGATAGTTGGCCGGCACCAATGATGACTAAACGCCAACGCGGTCCATAGGTAGTTAGCATTTTTTGCTCGGTGCATACGAACTCATCGTTACGACTGCCGGTATCAAGAGTGGATTTACCTGTGAGTAAATTTACTGTGCGGCGCGTGATCTGATGGGTAGAGATGGACTCGAGTAATTTTTCTAAGATGGCTAATTCAGGTTTTGGCTCAACCAGTAGTCGCAGGGTGCCGCCACAAGGTAAGCCAAAGCGAGCAGCTTCTTGTTGACTAACGCCATATACAACCATTTCAGGGGTATCTCGCGTCAGAATCTCTGTTTGAACACGCCGAATCAAATCATCTTCAACACAACCACCGGAAACGGATCCGGCGACTTGACCATCTTCGCGGATAGCGAGCCATGAACCTACAGGGCGTGGTGCCGAGCCCCATGTTTGGACTACTGTAGCAATGGCAAGCGAGTGACCCGCTTTCAGCCAACTTACGGCAGAATTGAGAACGCTTAAATCAGTACTATTCATGCTGTGTTTTGTCTTTATTGTTTATTTTTCTAGATTCCTATTTATTATCACTCTAATGACCCCTTTAGGTAAGCCTTCTGCACGCTCCAACTTGCGCCTAGCAGTACTTTTGCTAGCAGCAGGCGAGGGCAGCCGCTTAGGCTCTATCCCCAAAGCCTTATTAAGCTTAGAGGGACACAGTCTGTTGCAACGCTTGTGCCAAACTGTACAAGTACTTTCCCCTGTAGAATTTCTTGTAGTGACAGGCTTTCATGCGCTTGCAATTGAAGCTGAAATACTTCAAGTGAAGCAAGAACTGGATCTATCCATCGGGTGGGTACGCAATCCCAATCCAGAGTTAGGTCAACCCTCCTCAGTACGACTTGGTCTAGAGTGCTTGAAGAGTGATTACGACGTTTTAGTGCTTGCTCTATGCGATCAACCTGCCATAGGGACAGGAGAGATCATTGCTCTACTGGAACAGTTTGAGAAGCGAACAGGTCAAGAAGAAATTATTTTGCCCATGTTTGATCAGCAACGTGGCAACCCCGTACTGTTTTCAAAAAAAGTGATTAAAGAAATTTTGGCTATTCCAGCAATGGTATGTAGACCCTTTATGGACCAACATCCAGAGCTTGTACACGTTTTTGAGACCGACAATAAGGCCTATGTACAGGATGTCGATACACCAGAGGACATCCAGAAATTGGGTTTAAAGCAACTCTAAATCTCAGCAATTAATTCAATTTCCACGCAAGCACCTTTGGGGATCTGTGCTACACCAAAGGCACTGCGGGCATGCTTGCCAGCATCACCAAATACGTCGAAGAGTAATTCTGAGCATCCATTCATCACCAGATGTTGCTCAGTGTATTCAGATGTGGAATTCACTAAACCCATCACCTTGACGATGCGTTTTACTTTATCTAATGAGCCTAGATGATTTTGCAAAGTAGAAATGAGATCGATCGCAATAGATCTTGCTGCGGCTTTGCCAGTCTCGGTATCCATATCCTTACCTAGCTTACCAACCCAAGGATTGCCATCTTGTTTGGCAATATGACCCGACAGAAATACCGTATTTCCAGTGCTTGTAGCCATCACATAGGCAGCGGCAGGTGGTCCCGGTGGTGGTAAGTCTATTCCGAGGGCTTTAAGGCGTTCGCTAATGTTTGTGCTCATTGTTTATTTCTAAAAAAGGAATGGAGGAATCAAAAAGAATCAAAAAGAATAAAAGAATAAAAGAATAACAATCTTACTTGGAAAGTTGCCGCATCGCGCTCTCAAGACCATTTATTGTTACAGGGTACATGCGATCCTTAAGAAGAGTTTTCATGATATCGATCGATTGACGGTATTCCCAAACCGCCTCTGGTTCTGGATTTAACCAAGCAAAATTTGGAAAATGATCTAGTAGTCGATTCATCCACACAGCCCCAGCCTCCTGGTTATTGTATTCAACTGAGCCATTAGAGCTGAGAATTTCATAAGGCGACATGGTTGCATCGCCAACAAAAATGAGCTTGTAGTCAGAACCATATTTGTTGATGATGTCTTGAGTAGCAGTGACTTGATCACGCCTACGTCGATTGCTTTGCCATACATGGTCGTACACACAGTTGTGAAAATAATAATGTTCTAAGTGCTTAAACTCTGCCTTGGCTGCGGAAAATAATTCTCCGATACGCAGGATATGATCATCCATAGAGCCACCGACATCCATCAACAAGATCACTTTGACTTGATTGTGTCGCTCCGGCCTCATCTGAATATCGAGCATGCCCGCATTCGCGGCAGTCGAGTGAATGGTTTTATCAAGATCTAGCTCAAGCACAGAGCCTTCGCGGGCAAAACGTCGCAAACGTCGTAACGCCACTTTGATATTGCGGGTCCCTAGGGCAAGATCACTATCATAGTCTTTGAACTCCCGAGCTTCCCAAACTTTGATGGCTCTCCGATTGCCAGCGCTCTCCCCGCCAATGCGGATGCCTTCAGGGTGATAGCCGCTATGGCCAAATGCAGAGGAGCCTCCAGCACCAATCCATTTATTGCCACCACCATGCCACTCTTTTTGTTCTTTAAGAAGCTCCTCAAGACGTTTTTTTAAGGCTTCTGGACCACCGAGTGTTTGCAGGGCTGCCTTTTCCTCATCAGTCAGAACGCGTTGTAATTTTTTTTCAAGCCAATCGAGCGGGATCTCTGGCGTGAGGGCAATGATTTGCTCTACGCCATTGAAGTAAGCGCCAAAGACTTGATCAAAGCGATCAAAGTGTTGCTCGTCTTTTACTAAAGTCATTCTAGAGAGTTGGTAAAACTCATCAATCGATGGATTAATGACTCCAGCCTTTAATGCTTCTAGTAGTGTTAAAAACTCCCGGACTGAAACTGGTACCTTGGCCTCTTTCAGTTGCAGGAAGAATTGAATCAGCATGGACTTAAGTTTTTAGCTACTAGCGATGATTACGGTTCATCATCACTAAGCGCTCAAAGAGATGAACGTCTTGCTCATTCTTGAGTAAAGCGCCGTGCAGCGGCGGAACTACCACTTTATCCTCTTGGCTGTAAAGCGCTTCTGTAGGAATATCCTCTGCCAGCAGGAGTTTTAACCAGTCAATCAACTCAGAGGTAGAGGGCTTCTTTTTCAGGCCAGGTAGGGAGCGTATTTGGTAGAAGGACTTTAAGGCCGCGTCTAGAAGGTCTTGTTTAATTTTAGGATGGTGGACATCCACAATACGTTGCATCGTCTCGGCATCGGGAAATGCGATGTAATGAAAGAAGCAGCGCCGTAAAAAGGCATCGGGCAATTCTTTTTCATTATTTGAGGTGATGATGACTAAAGGGCGATGTTTTGCTTTAATTAATTCACGTGTTTCATAAACATAAAATTCCATACGGTCAATTTCGCGTAAAAGATCATTCGGAAATTCAATATCTGCTTTATCTATTTCATCAATCAATAGAACAGTTGGTTCATCTGCTTCAAAGGCCTGCCATAAGATGCCTTTAATAATGTAATTGCGAATGTCATTGACTTTTTCATCACCCAACTGAGAATCGCGTAGACGGCTGACTGCGTCGTATTCGTACAAGCCTTGTTGTGCCTTAGTAGTCGATTTGATGTGCCATTGCAACAGGGGCATACCGAGAGCGGTAGCAACTTCTTCAGCCAACATGGTTTTACCGGTACCTGGCTCGCCTTTAATGAGAAGAGGGCGCTGCAATACTATCGCGGCATTTACCGCCAACTTGAGATCATCGGTAGCAACATAGCTCTTACTGCCATCAAAGCGCGCTTGGGAATGTTGGGAATGGGTGGCGGATTTAATCATATGGATTAGCTGAAAAAGTCATTAGAAAGGTGTTCCAGTATAGGTAAATGATGGCAAGCTTTCAGTATTTTTGCTGATTTCAGGCCCTGGAATAGCCAAATCTAGGCTCTGCAAGCATCTGTCCGCTATACTCTCTCAAATTGATTTTAAGCAAACTCATTAATACTGATTTCCATGAAAAAACTCTCCATTCTTCCTCAATTGGCTGTATCCGCCAGCCTAGTATTTGCTGGATTTACCGTTCAAGCTGATGAAGTTAAAGGTAATGCTGCGGCCGGTAACCCCAAAGTATGGTTGTGTGTTGGCTGCCATTCCATCCCTGACTACCGTGCAGATTACCCATTCGTATACAAAGTGCCCATGTTGGGAGGCCAAAATGCCGCCTATATCGCAAGCGCTCTAGCTGCTTACAAAAAAGGTGAAAGAAAGCATCCAACGATGCGCGCCATAGCCGGCAGTCTTTCTGATCAAGATATGGCTGATCTCGGCGAATACTATGCTGCGCAAACAGCCAGCTCACCTATCAACCCATTGAAGTGATATTTAGAGGCATTTTTATGAAAGTCGCACTAGTTACAGCAGTTTTGCTATCGAGCATCGGCCTGACGAATATGGCTAATGCTGCCAGCGTTGATAAAGGTCAAGCACTCGTTGAGAAAGCCAATTGCGCCTCTTGTCATGGTGCTGGCCTGAATGCGCCAATTTTGCCTATTTACCCTAAGCTTTCTGGGCAATATTCTGACTACGTCTACTATGCTTTGAAGGCATACAAGGTAGGCAATGGCAATGCCCAATACGGCAGAAATAACGCCATCATGGGATCCCAAGTACAAGTATTTTCTGATGCTGATCTGCAAGATATTGCCGCTTACATCGCTTCATTACCCGGAAATTTCGTTATTAAGAAGTAATTAAATATCATTTAGTAAATTCAAATAATGGCTTAGAATAATCTTCTAAGCCATTGTTACTTATGGGTTTATTGAATTACAACTAACTGAATTACCGATTTACCGAATAGCCTCAAGACCACGTGCCCAGTGCTTACGCATGGCAGCCTCGGCAGCTAGTTCATCGCGTTTGAGGATCGCTTTTAGGATTTCACGGTGCTCCATCAGGGAGTTCTGAATACGTCCAGTGCTAGTTAAAGACTCGCGACGGTGTAATTTCAACACCTTGCGCAGGTCATCAATAACGCCGTTCATCCAGCGATTTCCGGCAATTTCTTGGATTAATTCATGAAATTTGCTGTTTATCTCAAAAAATTGCTCTATATCTCGATCGGCAGCTGCCTTTTCAAGGCGGTGGTGCAGGTGGTCTAAGAGATTTAACTCGTCTTCACTAGCTTTTGTGGCCACTTCTTTAACCGCCTGGCTTTCAAGAAGGGATAAAACGGTATAAATTTGCTCCAAATCTCCCCGATTGACCTCAGTGACATAGGCGCCACGGCGCATTTTGATGGTGATCAGGCCCTCAGATGCTAGAACTTTAATTGCTTCCCGCATCGGCGTTCTACTAATTCCGAACTGTTTTGCCAGGGATTGCTCATCTAACCAGCTTCCAGGTGTGATTTGCTTGCTAAAGATCTGCTCACGAAGGCGATCGGCTACATCTTCGTATAGGGGTCTATTATTCAGTTTTGTATTCATAATTATGTATACATGATAACTAGACAAATTCGTAATAGTCAAGCAGAATTAGGATATTGGCTGCAATGCAACAAAACCAACCAGGAGTGCTCTGTGAGTTCAGATAGCAAAAGTTCTTCAAACAATGTATGGCCGCCTGTTCCAGATTCCAATCTAGACGCCTGGAAAAAGTCTGCTCAGAAATCCGCACCTCTTGGTGACGTAGATCAATTGGGCTGGAATACGCCTGACGGCATAAGGCTCAAAGCGCTCTATACAGCTGCAGATAACGAGGGATTGAATTACACCAATACCTTGCCAGGTTTCGAACCTTTTGTACGTGGACCGCAAGCGACTATGTATTCCGTTCGTCCGTGGACGATTCGTCAATACGCTGGTTTTTCAACCGCACAAGAATCAAACGCTTTCTATCGCCAAGCATTAGCGGCTGGTGGGCAAGGCGTTTCAGTGGCATTTGATTTAGCTACGCACCGTGGTTATGACTCCGATCATCCACGAGTGACTGGTGACGTTGGTAAAGCAGGTGTAGCCATTGATTCAGTGGAAGATATGAAGATCTTGTTTGATGCGATACCGCTGGATAAAGTATCCGTTTCGATGACCATGAACGGCGGTGTATTACCTGTGCTAGCGGGATATATCGTTGCCGGTGAAGAGCAAGGTGTAAAGCAGGAGCAGTTATCTGGAACGATTCAGAACGATATTTTGAAGGAGTTCATGGTACGCAATACCTACATCTATCCACCAGAGCCATCCATGCGGATCATTGGCGACATCATTGAATACACCACTCAGCACATGCCCAAGTTCAACTCGATATCTATTTCGGGTTATCACATGCAAGAGGCTGGCGCCAATCAAGTATTGGAATTGGCATTTACATTAGCTGACGGTAAAGAGTATGTCAAAACTGCTCTTGCAAAAGGATTGGATGTGGACGGCTTTGCTGGACGCCTGTCATTCTTTTTTGCTATTGGTATGAACTTCTACTTAGAAGTGGCTAAATTACGCGCTGCACGCTTATTGTGGTGGCGCATCATGAAGTCTTTTGAGCCAAAGAATCCAAAATCGTTGATGTTGCGTACCCATTGCCAAACATCGGGCTGGTCACTAACAGAGCAAGATCCATACAATAACGTAGTAAGAACCACCATTGAAGCGATGGCAGCGATATTTGGTGGCACACAATCTTTGCATACAAACTCATTTGACGAAGCTATTGCTTTACCTTCCGAGACCTCGAGTCGGATTGCTCGTAATACCCAGTTAATTCTTCAAGAAGAAACGCATATTACTAGCGTGATCGATCCTTGGGCTGGTTCTTACATGATGGAGAACCTCACCCAAGAGATGGCAGATAAGGCCTGGGAAATTATTCAAGAGGTTGATGCCATGGGTGGCATGACTAAGGCAGTCGAAAGTGGTTGGGCTAAATTGAAGATCGAAGCCTCAGCTGCTGAAAAGCAAGCCAAGATTGACTCTGGTTCTGATGTGATCGTGGGCGTGAATAAGTACAAACTTGAAAAAGAAGATTTGGTTGACGTATTAATGATTGATAACGATCGTGTACGAGAGGGACAAGTTACCCTCTTAAAAGAAATTAAAGCAAAGCGGAATACGCAGAAAGTAGAAGCCGCATTAGAAGCATTAACTAAAGCAGCCGAGGACAACACGGGTAATTTGTTGGAATTGGCTGTCAACGCGATGCGTTTACGCGCAACTGTTGGCGAAGTTTCTGATGCATTGGAAAAAGTTTACGGGCGCCATCGCGCCGATACTCAAAAGGTGACCGGAGTGTATGCAGCTGCCTATGACTCAGCCGAGGGCTGGGAAAAACTTAAAATAGAGATTGCCGAATTTGCGAAAGACTTTGGCAGACGTCCCCGTGTCATGATTGCTAAGCTCGGTCAAGACGGCCATGATCGTGGCGCGAAGGTAGTTGCCACAGCTTTTGCTGACTTAGGCTTTGACGTTGATATTGGACCCTTATTTCAGACGCCTGAAGAGTGCGCGCGTCAAGCGATTGAGAATGACGTTCATGCATTGGGTGTGTCAACCTTGGCAGCAGGCCATAAAACCTTGGTTCCTGCCATCATTGCCGAATTAAAAAAACAAGGCTCTGATGACATTATTGTCTTTGTTGGTGGAGTGATACCCAGACAGGATTATGACTTCCTCTACGAGTCAGGTGTAAAAGGGATCTACGGTCCTGGAACACCTATTCCTGCTTCGGCCAAGGACGTGCTTGAACAAATTCGCAAGTCCATCAAACCAGCTTAATACGGACTAGAAGAGCATGCTCGAAGCTGCCGATCAGACTTTAGTAAGCGATCTTACTGGCGCACCCTCGCTCAAACAGCGACGGGCATTGGCAAAGATCATCACCTTATTAGAGTCAACCCGCCTCGATCACCGCAAGCGGGCTGATGAGGTTCTCAATACCTTATTGCCTAAGACAGGCAACTCCTTTCGTCTCGGAATCTCCGGTGTGCCAGGGGTTGGGAAATCTACCTTAATTGAAACATTGGGCCTCTACCTGATAGCGAAAGGGCATCGTGTTGCAGTCTTGGCAATCGATCCATCGTCAAGTCTTTCTGGCGGTTCCATTCTGGGGGATAAAACTCGGATGGAGCGACTCTCTGTTCTAGAAGACGCCTTTATTCGACCGAGCCCATCCTCTGGCACCCTTGGAGGCGTTGCTGAGAAGACACGTGAGGCGATGTTGGTTGCTGAGGCTGCTGGGTTTGACATCATCATCGTTGAAACCGTTGGCGTGGGACAAAGTGAAATTGCTGTGGCTGGTATGACAGACATGTTCTTGTTATTGCAACTGCCAAATGCTGGAGATGATCTGCAGGCAATAAAAAAAGGCGTGATGGAAATTGCCGATTTGATTGCTATTAACAAAGTTGATATCGATCCCGATGCCGCTATGCGTGCGCAATTATTTATCACCAGCTCCTTACGACTACTGGGTTTCCAAGGAAATCCTGACCATGCTTCACACGATCAAGAATTTTGGCATCCCACAGTCATGGCTCTGAGTGCGCTCGAGGGCACGGGCTTACCTGAATTATGGGAGAAGGTGAGCCATTTTGAAAAGCTCCAACGTGCCAATGGCAGATTCGACTCTCGTCGTAAACAGCAATCCGGTGCATGGATGTGGGACCGTATCGATGCCGGATTAAAGAATGCATTTCGTAACAATTTAGCAGTGCAAGAGCTGTTACCAATCTTAAGTGCACAAGTTAATCAGGGAACCATGGCAGCTTCAGTGGCGGCAAGACGCTTACTGGAGTCCATGGGGCATGAATTTTTCTAAGGAGCAGCAAATGAAGGACATCATTCAACAACTGGAAGCCAAGCGTGAGCTGGCCCGATTGGGTGGGGGACAAAAGCGAATTCAGGCTCAACACGCAAAGGGCAAGCTAACTGCCCGTGAGCGCATCGAGTTATTGCTTGATGCTGGCACCTTTGAAGAATGGGATATGTTTGTTGAACATCGTTGCCATGATTTTGGTATGGCTGATCAAACCGTGCCGGGCGATGGCGTAGTGACTGGCTATGGAATGATTAATGGCCGCTTAGTTTTTGTATTCTCGCAAGACTTTACCGTTTTGGGCGGATCCTTATCTGAAGCCCATGCAGAAAAAATCTGCAAGATCATGGATCAAGCCCTGAAAGTGGGTGCACCAGTGATTGGCTTAAATGACTCTGGTGGTGCGCGTATTCAAGAGGGTGTAGCTTCTCTTGGTGGCTATGCTGAAATTTTCCAACGCAATGTCACTGCTTCTGGTGTTATCCCCCAAATTTCTTTGATCATGGGTCCATGCGCTGGTGGCGCTGTGTATTCACCTGCCTTGACTGATTTCATCTTTATGGTGAAAGACAGTTCTTATATGTTTGTTACGGGTCCTGAGGTAGTCAAGACCGTAACTCATGAGGACATTACAGCCGAAGAGTTGGGCGGTGCAGTGACGCACTCAACCATTTCTGGTGTTTGCGACTTGGCATTTGAGAATGATGTTGATGCCATCATGATGTTACGGCGCTTCTTTAACTACTTGCCGCTCTCGAATCGCGAGAAACCCCCATTAATCAAGGGTGCCAACCGAACTGAAGAACCTGATTTTTCCTTGGATACCTTAGTACCATCTAACCCCAATCAACCCTATGACATGAAAGAGTTGATTGAAAAAATTGTGGACGATGGTGAGTTTTTTGAGTTGCAGCCTGACTATGCAAAAAATATTGTCATTGGATTTGCCCGTATTGAGGGCCGCTCTATTGGCATTGTTGCTAACCAACCATTAATTTTGGCGGGTTGTCTGGATATTAAGGCCTCAATTAAAGCTGCTCGTTTTGTGCGCTTCTGTGATGCCTTTAATATTCCTGTAGTTACCTTAGTGGATGTTCCAGGCTTTATGCCGGGGACTGCACAAGAGTACGGCGGCATTATTAAGCATGGCGCGAAATTACTCTATGCCTATGCCGATTGCACAGTACCTAAAGTCACCTTGATTACGCGTAAAGCCTATGGTGGTGCTTATGATGTGATGGCTTCCAAGCATCTGCGTGGCGACGTGAACTTTGCCTGGCCTTCTGCAGAGATTGCGGTGATGGGGCCAAAAGGAGCAGTGGAAATTATCTTCCGCGAAGAAAAATCAGACCCAGAAAAAATTACTGCTCGTGAAGCTGAGTACAAGGCAAAGTTTGCTAACCCCTTTGTAGCAGGTCGTCGTGGCTATATAGAAGATGTGATTTTGCCCCACGAAACTCGTAAACGTATCGCACGTTCACTAGCGATGTTAAAAGACAAAGACATCAAGAATCCTGCGCGTAAGCACGGCAATATCCCTCTGTAAAGGCGCAGATAAATAATGACAACCAAAATGTTTAAAAAAATCTTGATTGCTAACCGGGGCGAAATTGCTTGCCGGGTGATGAAGACCGCCAAAAAGATGGGTATTAAGACCGTTGCCGTCTACTCTGAAGCAGATAAAGAAGCGCGTCACGTGCAACTCGCTGATGAGGCGGTATGTATTGGGCCGGCACCATCCCGTGAGTCTTACCTCTCAATAGACCGCATCATTCAGGCCTGCAAAGATACCGGCGCTGAAGCGGTCCACCCAGGCTATGGCTTTCTGTCTGAGAACGAGCAGTTTGCTAAACGCTGTGAAGAGGAAGGTATCGTCTTCATTGGACCAAAATACCAATCTATCGCGGCGATGGGTGACAAAATTGCCTCTAAAAAGCTTGCCTTAGCTGCTAAGGTAAACACCATTCCAGGTCATAACGAAGCAATTGCAACTACGGAAGAAGCGGTCAAGATTGCACAAGGCATCGGTTATCCAGTCATGATTAAAGCTTCGGCTGGAGGCGGCGGCAAAGGTTTACGCGTTGCTTTTAATGACAAGGATGCTGCTGAAGGTTTTGTAGCCTGTAAAACGGAGGCGCTGAATAGTTTTGGTGACGATCGCATCTTCATTGAGAAATTTGTTGAAGGCCCACGCCATATTGAAATTCAGGTTCTGGGGGATTCCCATGGCAACCTAGTATATTTAAATGAGCGTGATTGCTCTATTCAACGCCGTCACCAAAAGGTGATTGAAGAGGCACCATCGCCTTTTATTGATCCTGCAACCCGTAAAGCAATGGGTGAACAGGCCGTGGCCTTAGCTAAAGCCGTGAATTACCAATCTGCAGGGACTGTGGAATTTGTGGTTGGTAAAGATAAGTCTTTCTACTTCCTGGAAATGAACACCCGTTTGCAAGTTGAGCACCCAGTTACGGAAAGCATCACCGGTCTTGACTTAGTTGAGCAAATGATTCGGGTTGCTGCTGGAGAAAAGCTGGCATTTAAACAAGCAGATGTGAAGCTTGATGGCTGGTCAATGGAATGCCGTATTAATGCAGATGATCCATTTCGTAACTTCTTACCATCCACGGGGCGCTTAGTGAAATACCGCCCCCCAGAGTCTGAAAATGGTGTACGGGTAGATACTGGCGTGTACGAGGGCGGGGAAATTCCGATGTTCTACGACTCTATGATTGCTAAATTGATCGTTCATGGCAAAGATCGAAGCGAAGCTATCGAGAAAATGCGTTCTGCATTGAATGCGTTTGTGATTCGCGGCATTCATTCAAATATTCCATTTCAAGCAGCCTTATTGCAGCATCCGCGCTTTGTAAATGGAGATTTCACAACCGGCTTTATTGCAGAAGAATATCCAGAAGGCTTTCAGAAAGACTCAGTACAGCCGGCCGACCCTAAGCGTTTGGCTGCGCTAGCTGCATTCATGCGCTATCGCTATTTAGAGCACATTAAGATGATTGATGGCCAATTAGCTGGTCACGAGATGGTGATCGCTAAGAAGTTTGTAGTAGTGACTGGCATTAAATCAGGCTCGATGAAAGATCCAGTCGAAGTAGCTATTCGTGTTGAGCTTAAGGATGGTATTTATTCAGTCTATATCGATGAGGCAGATGGCGTTAGTCGCTATGACATCGAGAGTAATTGGCGTCCAGGACAAATTTGCTTACACGCAACCATTAACCGCACTAGCAAAATTACTGCGCAAGTTGAAAGACGGGGCGTTAAATTCTTCTTGGTACTCGATGGTGCTCAATACGAATGCATGGTGCTAAGCCCATTAGGTGCTGAGTTGCAACGCCGTATGCCAGTAAAGTTACCACCAGATACGTCGAAGTTGGTGATGTCTCCTATGCCTGGTCTTTTAACTAAGATCGCAGTGCAGGTTGGCGAGGCGGTGACTGCTGGTCAAAAGCTGGCATCGATTGAAGCAATGAAGATGGAGAACACCCTATCTGCAATGCAAGATGGTGTTGTTGCTGAGATCTGCGCTAAAGAGGGTGATAGCTTGGCGGTTGACCAATTAATCATGCGATTTGAATAAGGAATGCCAGATATGACAGCAAAGCCATTCAAAATTTTGGGTATTCAACAAATTGCTATCGGCGGTGAAAATAAAGAGCGTCTCAAAACGCTTTGGGTTGACATGCTGGGCTTCCAATATAAAAGTACTTTTATTTCTGAACGCGAAAACGTCGATGAAGATATTTGCGCCATCGGAACAGGGGCCCATGAAATTGAAGTAGATCTCATGCAGCCATTCGATATTGACAAAAAGCCTGCAGTTCATCAAACCCCCTTAAATCACATTGGCCTCTGGGTTGATGACCTGCCTAAGGCCGTTGAGTGGTTATCTGCTAAGGGCCTGCGTTTTGCACCTGGCGGTATACGTAAAGGGGCAGCTGGCTATGACATTACCTTTGTCCATCCCAAAGGCAACGATGAGTTCCCAATGAGCGGAGAGGGCGTTTTAATTGAGTTAGTTCAGGCGCCCCCTGAGGTGATTGCGGGATTGGGTTCATAATTTGGCTTTACAGGCAAAATAAAACGAGTTCGATTTGAAGCATATATTAGCCATCGACACCTCAACCGCTTGGTGTTCGGTGGCTTTATCATTGGGTGAAGCTGCACCTTTATTCCGACATGAGTTGGTATCGGCTGGCGCTAGCCAGCTGCTGTTGCCTTGGGTGGATGTTCTCTTGAAAGAGGCAAATCTCACACTGAAAGATCTCGCAGCAATCGCAGTGGGAATTGGACCTGGGGCCTTTACTGGGGTGAGACTGGGTGTTGCTGTTGTACAAGGGCTGGCCGTCTCCTGTGAGTTACCAATCTTGCCAGTTGCTAGTCTAGATGCCATTGCAGCACAAACAATGCATACCGCAGCATTTAAAAAAATCCAAGCCAAAAACTTGGTAATTGCAATTGATGCCCGTATGGATGAGATATATTGGGCTCATTATGAAACTTCACAAAATAATCAATCAGCAATTCGAATCGGGGATATTCATTTATCGAAACCAGAGGAAATCGATTTAAGTAACACCCCATATCTTGCAGGAAGCGCACTCAAGGCCTATGGAAACAGACTATTCACCAATGTCAGTAGCCCACTTCCACCAGCATCGCTAGATGCTGAAATCAATATCACCTCTCTTGGAGTATTGAACTGTGCACAGCAACTCTTGAATGAGGGCCGGCAGTGTGATGTAAGGCATCTTGAACCGATGTATGTGCGTAATAAGGTGGCCTTAACTACTGCAGAGCGGCAAGAGGCTTTTAAATAATGTCTGAAGCGCAAGATCATCAAGCCCACGAAAGTCTTGCTGAGCTCTCGTTTCTGCCTATGCAAGTTGCGGATTTAGAGGAGGCTCTTGGGATTGAGGCTGTATCGCATTTGCACCCTTGGACAAGGGGTAACTTTACAGATTCATTGGCTGCAGGACATTGGGCCTATTGCATACGTCCACAAGTAGAGCAGGCAATTAAGGGTTCTTATTTAGATCCATCTGTTTTGTGGGCTTATTGCATTTTATTTCCAGCAGTCGACGAATTACATCTACTCAACATCACGGTATCGCCGAAATTGCGCAAGCTCGGTTTAGGGTCACGAATCATGGCCTCAATTGAAAGCGTAGCCGCGCAGCAAAATATTCCTAGAATAATTCTTGAAGTAAGACCCTCTAATACAGCTGCTATTGGTTTGTATCACAAACTGGGCTACGAGCAAATTGGTATCCGGAAGAACTATTACCCAGCAAGCCCCAATTCTGGTGGACGTGAAGATGCGGTAGTCATGGCTAAATCGATTAAGCTAGAGCCATGAGCCAAACGCATTCTCTCTTTCTAAAAGAAATGGGCATTACTGAATGGAGTTCCAGAGATGGTTCTGCAGAGCAAACTACGCCCATGCAGACTTTGGGTACTACTCAGCAGAGTGCCCAAATAGAAGTTCAGGCTGCAGAACATGAGCCTCAAGGAAACTGGTGGTTTTTTGGTGCTCAACCGGAAGGGGACGCGCAGATCTTGTTTCAGAATCTCATTCGAATACTTGGTCTTAGTCCTCAAGAATGGAGCTGGAAAACTGCCACAGAGAATTTGGCTCAGCTCACCGCTCCAGACAATGGGATGCCAGTAGTCGCACTTGCTTTTGGCGCTTCTGTTGCGCAGAAAATTACTGGTGAAAGAGATCCATTACCCCAGTTGCGCGAAACGGTCTTCGCTTTAAATACGGGTAATGACCAAGAGATTCCAGTGATTGCGTCATTTGATTTAACTCAAGTCATTGCTAAACCTAGAGATAAAGCCTTACTTTGGCAGGATCTTCTACTGGCGAAATCAGTACTGCAAAACAGCTAGTTAGAAGTAAAAGTGCGACAACTTAAACAGAATTAATGTTTATGTTCGCCAATGAGATGCATTGAATCGTATTCAGCTTGGTTTTTAGCATGACGCTTTATTACCAGCCACATAATCAAACTGACAGCTAACCCAAACCCAATAATGACGTAAGTTACAGAGGCGTCGAGCCAAATGAGTAAGGAATACATTGCCAGCATCATGAGTACGGAAATATTTTCATTGAAGTTTTGTACTGCTATCGAATGGCCTGCAGACATGAGCACATGACCGCGATGCTGCAATAGCGCATTCATTGGTACGACAAAGTAACCAGCCAACCAGCCTACCAAAATTAATAAAAAATACGCCGGTAATAAATTGAGGGTGATGTGCATCTTTCCAATCGTAAAGATACTGGTATTAGGCAGCATATCTGAGTTGTAGACTGCCATCACGCAAACCACTATACCCATTGCAATACCGTAAGGTAGAACATTTAAAGATTTACGCAGAGGTATACGCCATGCCGCATACATGGCTCCTCCTGCAACACCTACTGCTGATACTGCTTGAAGAATAGCGCCTTGCGATAAATTCATATGCAGTGCGATTTGCGCCCACTTAATCACAATAAATTGTAGTGTTGCACCAGCCCCCCAAAATAAGGTGGTCACTGCTAAAGAAATTTGACCCAAACGGTCGTTCCATAAAGTCTTAAAGCAAACAGCGAAGTCCTTCACTAATTCAATGGGATTGGTTTTTTGAGAAACATAACGTGCACCGGTGTCCGGAATCTTCAAATTGATCAAAGCTGCCACTACATAAATCATCATGATGATCAGAATCGCGGATTCAGCTGGTGTGTCAATTCCTGTATCGAAAGTGGGGATATCTAAAGACAATAAGGTTTGAGAAACGGAGTTGCTAATCAGAATTCCACCCAAGACTGTCCCTAAAATAATTGAGCCAACCGTTAAGCCCTCGATCCAGCCATTTGCAGCCACTAATTTTTCTGGAGGCAGCAGTTCAGTCAAAATTCCATATTTAGCAGGAGAGTATGCCGCGGCACCCAGACCAACAATGGCATAGGCTAACAAGGGATGGCTGCCGAAGAGCATCACCACGCAACCAACAAATTTGATGGTATTCGTGATGAACATGACGTTGCCCTTAGGGCGGGAGTCCGCAAAGGCGCCCACGAAGGCGGCAAGTAATACATACGACAATACAAAGAATAATTTCAGCAAAGGAGTCATCCAGGCCGGAGCACTAAGCTGGGCCAAGAGGGCGATTGCTGCAATCAGCAGGGCGTTATCAGCAAGCGACGAAAAAAATTGCGCCGCCATAATGATGTAAAAACTGCGGTTCATTCGTACAATCTAGTCATTACTTCAATTAAAACATGAAAGGAGGGGTAAACATGGGTGCAGCAGCTAACGGTCTGATAAATAGACCAATTTTGGCATCTATCCATACTGAAGCCTTTCAGCACAATTTAAACAGAGTTCGGGAACTTGCACCTGAATCCAAAATTTGGTCTGTGATTAAGGCGAGAGCATATGGGCATTCCTTCGATGCAGCACTCACAGGTTTAGCATCTACAGATGGGTTTGCGCTCTTAGATGTGCAGGATGCAGCATGGCTAAGAGAACACGGCTGGAAGGGCCGTATTCTGCTACTAGAGGGGCTATTTCATGAAAATGAGCTGGCTTTAGTACAGGACTTAGCTTGTGATCTAGTGGTTCACTGTGATGCGCAATTGGAATGGCTTGAGCGCTTTAATGCCCATAAGCCTGTTAATGTTTTTCTGAAAATGAATTCAGGCATGAATCGCCTTGGATTTAAACCCATAGCCTATCGCACCGCTTTCCATCGCCTGCATGCTGCTGGATATCACATGCATCATATGACCCACTTTGCCAATGCGGATCAAGTGGATCAACAGCCTTCTGTTGGCAGTCAATTAGAAGTTTTTAATGAGGCTATTGAGGGTCTTGATGGATCTACTTCCTTAGCCAATTCTGCAGCCATCCTCTGGCATCGTAATGCCTTAGGTGATTGGGTGAGGCCAGGCATCATGCTCTATGGGGCATCCCCAACAGGCTTGTATGCGGATATAGAGCATGCTCACTTGCGCGCAGTAATGCAACTTCACAGTGAGATTATTGATATTCAGGAATTACAAGAAGGCGATCGGATTGGTTATGGTGGACGCTATGCAGCGCCAACATCCATGCGTATTGGTGTAGTCGCCTGTGGCTATGCAGATGGTTATCCCCGTCATGCTAAAGATGGCACGCCAGTATGGGTCAACAACGCTAGTAAGAATGGCGAAGGAGTGATTTGTCCCATCGTAGGCCGTGTATCAATGGATATGCTAACTATTGATCTTCGCAATGCACCGTTTGCACATATAGGTAGCGTTGTAGAGTTGTGGGGTGATCAAGTGCCCGTCGATACGGTTGCGCAGATGAGCGATACCGTCGGTTATGAACTTCTCTGCGCTGTAGCACCACGCGTACCAGTAGAAATCAAATAAGAACTACATTACTCCTTCAATTGATCGGAGTAATGTAGCTGAGCTTACTTATTCCAGAACTGCCACCACCGACGTTCCTTCTTAGCAGTTTGGCCGGTCTCTAGCATCTCACTCTCAGGAAAGTTGAGCTTGAAGACTCGGGCAGTATCGTTGGCAAGCTCCGTCATGCCTAGCTTTTGATAGGACGTATACAAAATATAGAGCGCCTCCTCTACAGCAGGAGCGCGATCGTAATCGCGGATCACTAACTGCGCGCGATTTGCAGAGGCTAAATAGGCACCGCGTTGATAGTAATAACGTGCTACAAGAACATCGGCTTGTGCAAGTGAATTGACAATGTAGCGCATGCGATCTAAAGAATCGGGAGCGTACTTGCTATTCGGGAAACGCTCTACCACTACCTTAAAAGATTCAAACGCTTCTTTAGCTGCCTTAGGGTCACGTTCGCTTAAATCTTGACCAGTAAATTTACCTAACCAACCTAAGTCGTCATTGAAAGTGATGAGCCCTTTAAGGTAATACGCGTAATCTAAATTGGGGCTACCTTGGTGCAGTTTAATAAAGCGATCGATGGCGACTAAAGCCTGAGCCTGTTCCTGGGCTTTCCAGTAGCAATAGGCAGCGTTAATTTGAGCCTGCTGGGAATAAGGACCAAAAGGAAAACGCGCTTCTAGCTTGTCAAAATATTTGCCACATTTTGCAAAGTCAGCATCGTTTAATTTATCGGTTGCCTCAGAGTACAGTTTTGCTTCAGACCAGATATCCGTATCGTCTTTTTGACCATCACTACCTGCACAGCCGCTCAAAAGGAGCAGGGCAGTTAGCAATACCAAAAGCAGAGCAAATGGGCTCACTCCAAAAAGAGCAGAATGATTTTGTGGGATAGAGTTCCCAGCAAGCCTTAAACTGGCGTCTGATATTCCGTCGGACATAACTGAAAGGCTTTCTAAGCGTGGCATTGCCGCAAACTCCTGATTCGAATCCCATTGATTATATCGATGAAGAGGATTTCATCTCACTAGATATCCCTTTGGAGATGGCTGGGGAGCGCCTTGACAAGATCTTGGCAAGCGCTTTGCCAGATTATTCTCGAAATCGGCTCAAGACTTGGGTTGAGGCTGGGGCAGTAATGGTCGACGGAAAAGTCACTAAAGCCCGGTATTTGCTGCGGGGCGGCGAGAGTGTGAAGGTATTTCCACAAGAAATGCCCGAGCAATTTGCCTTCAGTCCTGAAGACATCCCTTTGGATGTTGTATTTGAAGATGAATCCATCATTGTCATCAATAAGCCGCCGGGCCTAGTTGTTCATCCTGCGGCTGGAAATTGGTCAGGCACTTTATTAAACGGTCTTTTATTTCGCTTCCCGGAGCTCAAGTCATTGCCTCGCGCTGGCATAGTGCACCGCTTAGATAAAGACACTTCTGGGTTAATGGTGGTTGCTCGTACGTCCCAAGCTCAGACTTCGCTGGTAAGGCAACTGCAAGATCGCACGGTAGGGCGACGCTATTTAGCCTGGGTTTGGGGTGATGCACCAAGTCAAGGAAAAGTGCTTGCTTCGGTGGGTCGGGATCAGCGAGATCGCCTAAAAATGTCAGCTGGCAGCCCGCAAGGAAAACCTGCTGCCACGGTATTTCGTCGCCTAGCCAAAGGGGTATTTAACGAGGCGCCATTAGCTTTACTGGAGTGCCGATTGGAGACTGGCCGTACCCACCAAATCCGGGTTCACCTAGAGTCGCTTGGCTTTCCATTGCTAGGCGACCCCGTGTATCGCAAAAAAAATCCAGGAGTGGCAAAAACTCTTCCATTTGAGCGCCAAGCTTTACATGCCTATGCCTTAAGTCTTCAGCACCCCCTAAACCATGACTGGGTCACTTGGTTTCGTTTACCGCCCCTTGATTTATTGGAGTTATTGCCCCACCTTGCTATGGGAGCGGATGTGCTGCCTAAGGAAGAGGTTTTACTGGCCTCTATTGAAAACGATCACAAATCATGAGTTTTATAAAGCCCATTTGGCCTGCACCTGATTGTGTGCATTCCTTTGTCACAACTCGGCAAGGTGGTATTAGCAACCCACCTTATGAGAGCCTTAATCTGGCCCCTCATGTCGGCGACCAACTACCCAGAGTGATCGCGAATAGACAGATTCTAAAAAAACATCTTCCAACTGATCCGATTTGGTTAAACCAGACCCATAGCGTTCAAGTTAGCACGCCGAACAGCCGCTCTCAGGTCTTGAAGGGTCCTTTTGATGCTGATGCTGCTGTCACCAACATTCCCGATGAAGTCTTAGTAATCATGACAGCCGATTGTTTGCCAGTCCTGTTTTCCACAGCCGATGGAGCGGTTGTGGGCGTAGCGCATGCTGGCTGGCGTGGCTTATGTGATGGCATCCTCGAAAATACCATCAGCGAGATCTTGAAACTTGCACCTCAAGTAAGCGCATCAGACTTAATCGCCTGGTTTGGTCCAGCAATTGGTCCAGAATCTTTTGAGGTAGGCGAAGATGTGCGGGAGCGTTTCCAAGAAACGGGCTTGCATAGTGATGCTATTTGCTTTGTCCCCTTAGAAAATAAACCCGGTAAGCATTTAGCCAATATCTATCAGTTGGCACGGGATCGACTTCAGGCTCAAGGACTTCAGTCGATTTATGGCGGCGATTTATGCACCGTTGGTAATCCAGAACAATTTTTTTCTTACCGCCGCGATGGCGTCACAGGACGTTTTGCATCCCTCATTTGGATTTCCAGGTAATCATTTTTTCTATCGATAGCTTGGGGTAAATACTAGCTTCTTCCTTGGGCTAGGGTTATTGCGTATAACTCTATCTCCCTTATGGATGGAGAATGCTCTTAATTAATAAAAGAGACTACTATGTTTGCAGGCATGAATACTGGTGCTACGCCATCCTTGGCGCCCCACCATATGGCACTGATTCCACAAGAGCGTTTGGCAGAAATTCAGAAAGAATATTTTGCTGAACTAGCGCATATTTCTACCAATCCTGAGGCAATCGAACTTAAAGATCGTCGTTTTGCTGATAAAGCCTGGCACTCCTCATGGAGTAAGGTCATTGCAGCAACCTATTTGCTGAACTCCAAGCACTTAATCTCTTTGGCTAAAGCTGTCGATACAGATGACAAAATGAAACAGAAGATTCTGTTTACAACTGAGCAGATGATTGATGCACTGTCACCATCTAATTTTATTGCGACCAATCCTGAGGTTCTCGAAAACATTATTAGCACCCAAGGCCAATCGATTCAAAATGGTATTGCGAATTTACTTGGGGATATGAAGAAGGGCAAAGTTTCCCAAACCGATGAGAGCGCTTTCGAAGTTGGTAAAAATATAGCGACTACCGCAGGGCATGTTGTATTTCGTAATGCATTATTTGAGTTGATTCAATACACCCCGCTAACAGAGACTGTATTCGAGCGCCCTTATTTAATGGTGCCGCCCTGTATTAATAAATATTACATATTAGATTTACAACCAGATAATTCCGTTGTGCGTCACATGGTTGCGCAAGGCTACACCGTATTTTTAGTTTCTTGGAAGAACCCTGACGAATCTATGGCGGAAGTGAGTTGGGATGACTATGTCGGCAAAGGTGTGATTAAAGCGATCGATGTCGTTAAAGAAATTAGTAATTCCAAGCAAATAAACGTCTTGGGTTTTTGCGTTGGCGGTACGCTGACTGCTTCAGCTCTTGCAGTATTGGCAGCACGCAATGAGCACCCGGCAGCAAGCTTGACCTTATTCACCACCTTATTAGATTTCAAGAACAGCGGAATATTAGATGTCTTTATTGATGAAGGCATGGTGGAGATGCGCGAGAACTCGATTGGCGGTAAAGGCGGTAAGTACGGCATGATGTCGGGCTTAGACCTGGGGAATACTTTCTCATTCTTGCGACCAAATGATTTGGTCTGGAACTATGTAGTTGAAAACTATCTCAAAGGAAATTCACCGCCACCGTTTGATCTGCTGTATTGGAACGGCGACTCTACCAATCTTCCAGGCTCGATGTATTGCTGGTATCTGCGACATACTTATTTGCAAAATGATTTAGTGAAGCCTGGCAAGGTCAAAATCTGTGGAGAGAAAATTGATTTGGGCAAGATCAAGTGTCCAGCCTATATTTATGCGTCTCAGGAAGACCATATTGTTCCTTGGCAATCCGCATATGAATCTACCCATATTCTGAAGGGTAAAAATCGTTTCGTTCTGGGTGCATCTGGCCATATTGCTGGTGTGATCAATCCACCAGCGAAGAACAAACGTTATCACTTTGAAAATAACAAGATTGCTGCGAGCGCAAATCAATGGCTTGAAGGAGCAAAACAAATTCCGGGCAGTTGGTGGCCTAACTATACGAAATGGTTAGAGCAATTTGGGGGCGAACAGAAACCTGCTAGCACTACGTTTGGTAATGCGAAGTACAAAAAAATGGAAGCAGCACCTGGCGTTTACGTAAAAGAAAAATCGGCACCAGCGAAATAAATAGAACATCAATGAACACAAGTTTTTAAAAAGGGGAAAGTAATGTCTCAAAAAGTCGCATATGTAACTGGTGGTATGGGTGGTATTGGTACTGCTATTTGCCAACGCTTGGCGAAGGATGGTTTTAAAGTCATCGCGGGTTGTGGCCCTAATTCACCGCGTAAAGATCGCTGGATTGGAGAGCAAAAGGCGCTTGGCTATGACTTCATCGCCTCTGAGGGCAATGTTTCCGACTGGGATAGCACTGTTGCCGCCTTTGAAAAGGTGAGGGCTGATGTGGGTCGTGTAGACGTGCTAGTAAATAATGCTGGAATTACCCGTGACAGCGTATTCCGCAAAATGACTCCCGATGCCTGGAAGGCTGTTATCGACACCAATCTAAATTCTTTGTTTAACGTGACTAAACAAGTGATTGAGGGCATGGTCGAAAACAATTGGGGTCGCATTATCAATATTTCCTCTGTTAATGGCCAAAAAGGGCAGTTTGGCCAATCCAACTACTCAACAGCTAAAGCAGGTCTACATGGCTTTACGATGGCTTTGGCACAGGAAGTAGCCACAAAGGGCATCACAGTAAATACCGTTTCACCTGGCTATATTGGTACTGACATGGTGAAAGCGATTCGGGAGGATGTTCTAGAAAAGATCGTTTCTGGTATTCCGGTAAAGCGTTTAGGAACTCCGGATGAGATCGCATCAATTTGTTGTTGGATTGCCTCTGATGATGGCGGCTACGCCACTGGTGCCGACTTCTCACTAAATGGTGGTATTCACACTGGTTAATACTGCAGTGCAGCATTTATAGAATGGTAAGGATAGTGCAACGCAGCTTATTTAAGCTTTATTCAAACTAGAGATAAACTAGAATGATGTTGCGTTGCAGTATTCAGTAAGGAAAAAAATGGCTACCCGTACAAAAAGAGTTGGTGAAGATCGACTCATTAAGAAATACCCAAATCGTCGTCTTTACGATACCCAAACTAGCACCTATGTCACTTTATATGATATCAAGGGATTAGTAATGGCAAATGAGATTTTCAGAGTGGTCGACGCCAAGACCGATGAAGATCTCACACGCAATATTTTGCTGCAAATTATTCTCGAAGAAGAAGCTGGGGGCGCACCAGTATTTTCTTCCCAAATGCTTTCTCAAATCATTCGCTTCTATGGCAACTCCATGCAAGGCTTGATGGGAAATTATCTCGAAAAAACCATGCAGTCGTTTGTTGATATTCACAATAAATTAGGCGATCAATCAAAAGGCCTTGGAGCTGGTAGTACACCTGAGGCTTGGTCACAAATGCTCAACCTTCAAAATCCGCTCATGCAGGGCCTGATGGGAAACTACATGGAGCAAAGCAAAGATCTGTTTGTAAAAATGCAAGAGCAAATGCAAGGCTCACAAAGTTTGTTTGGCAGCTTTCCATTTACTCCACAGCCAAATAAAACCGAAAAAGAATAGTTGTGGCGGGGAAAATTGGTTTTGTTTCCTTAGGTTGTCCTAAGGCATTAGTAGACTCTGAACTTATTCTGACGCAGTTAAGTGCTGAAGGGTATGAGACTGCTAAAGATTATTCAGGCGCAGATCTCGTGGTTGTCAATACTTGTGGTTTTATTGATTCTGCTGTGGAAGAAAGTCTTGCTGCAATCGGTGAGGCACTTGCAGAAAATGGCAAGGTCATCGTTACTGGTTGCTTAGGCGCCAGAAAAAATGCGGATGGTACCGATCTCATTCAAAGCATTCACCCGAAGGTCCTTGCCGTTACTGGCCCCCATGCGACTGATGAAGTCATGCAGGCGATTCATCTGCATCTTCCTAAACCGCATGACCCGTTTACAGATTTAGTCCCTCCAATTGGGGTCAAGCTGACTCCAAAGCATTACGCTTACTTAAAAATCTCAGAAGGCTGCAACCATCGCTGTACATTTTGCATTATTCCAAGCATGCGAGGCGATCTTGTTTCTAGACCCATTGGAGAGGTGCTTTCAGAGGCAACAAGATTATTTGAATCTGGCGTTAAAGAATTGCTAGTTGTTTCTCAGGATACGAGTGCTTACGGGGTAGACATCCAATACCGCACCGGTTTTTGGGATGGCAAGCCAGTTAAAACGCGTATGTTTGATTTAGTCAATGCCTTGAATCAAATAGCACGCGAGCATCAAGCATGGGTGAGATTGCATTATGTCTATCCTTATCCGCATGTAGATGATGTCTTGCCTTTGATGGCTGAATTTTCGGAACATGGCTATGGCGTTTTGCCGTATTTAGATATTCCATTGCAGCATGCACATCCGGATGTTCTTAAAAGAATGAAGCGTCCGGCGAGTGGTGAGAAAAATGTCGAGCGTATTTTGGCTTGGCGAGCTGCCTGTCCTGACTTGGTAATCCGCAGTACTTTTATTGCGGGATTTCCGGGGGAGACTGAAGAAGAGTTCGAATATTTGCTGAACTTCTTAGATGAGGCTCAGATTGATCGCACGGGTTGCTTTGCTTATTCACCTGTTGAAGGCGCAACCGCAAACCAGTTAGAAAATCCTGTCCCAGATGCCACTCGAGAAGAGCGGCGAGCGCGCTTTATGGCGAAAGCAGAAGCCATATCGATTAAACGGCTTGCTAAAAAAGTAGGCAAACGAGTTCAAGTACTCATTGATCGCGTTGATGAATCCGGCGGCATTGGCCGAACTATAGGAGATGCCCCTGAAATTGATGGATTAGTAAGGGTTATGCCCCCGAATAAGCCTTCAAAACGCTATCGAGTCGGTGAGATTATCCGGGTAACGGTGATTAGCTCCCAAGGGCATGACCTAATAGCCGAAACTTGACGAATGTAATAAAAACGAAGGTTGTATTATTAATTAAGCCCATTTTTGGGCTCAGCTAAGGGGATTGATATGAGTCGTGATGTCGTTGTCTTAAGTGCAGTACGTTCCGCAATTGGTACCTTTAATGGTGCACTCAGTAGCTTTGAGCCTTCTGAACTCGGCGGAATCGTGATGAAAGAAGCGGTTGCCCGCTCTGGTGTTGATCCAGCACTCATAAATTACGTTACTGTGGGTAACACCATTCCCACGGATAGTCGCTATGCCTATGTAGCTCGTGTAGCGTCAATTCAGGCTGGATTGCCAATGGAATCCGTTGCCATGGCTTTGAACCGCCTATGTAGTTCAGGCTTGCAAGCGATTGTGACTACCGCTCAACAAATCATGCTCGGCGATTGTGACTATGGTGTTGGTGGCGGTGTAGAAGTCATGTCACGCGGTATGTATGGTTCACCAGCGATGCGCAGTGGTGCCCGTATGGGTGACACCAAAATGCTGGATTTAATGGTTGCCGTATTGACTGACCCATTCGGTGTTGGTCATATGGGAGTCACTGCTGAAAACCTCGTGGAAAAATGGAAGCTCACGCGTGAAGAGCAAGACGCTCTTGCAGTGGAGTCTCATCGTCGTGCCGCTCATGCTATTAAAGAAGGTCGTTTCAAGTCTCAAATCGTACCAATCACGATTAAGACTCGTAAGGGCGATATCGTGTTTGATACTGATGAGCATTGCAAGCCAGAGACCACTATGGAAACTCTTGGCAAGATGAAGGCTGTGTTCAAAAAAGAGGGTGGCTCAGTGACTGCTGGTAATGCTTCTGGTATTAACGACGGCGCAGCCTTCTTTGTGTTGGCTGATGCTGAAACCGCGAAGAAAGCTGGTCATAAGCCAATCGCCCGTTTAGTTTCTTACGCGGTTGCGGGTGTGCCGAATCACATCATGGGTGAAGGTCCAATTCCGGCAACCAAGATTGCCTTAGAGCGTGCTGGTCTGAAGTTGGATCAAATCGACGTGATTGAATCGAATGAAGCATTCGCAGCACAAGCATTGGCAGTGACGAAAGGTTTGGGTTTAGACCCCGCAAAAACCAACGTAAACGGCGGTGCAATTGCTTTGGGTCATCCAATTGGTTGTTCCGGTGCAGCAATTGCCACTAAAGCTATCCATGAATTGCATCGCGTTCAAGGTAAATATGCCTTAGTTACAATGTGTATTGGTGGTGGCCAAGGAATTGCGACGATTTTTGAGCGCCTGTAATTCCAGTCTTATTTAGAGCCCATTACGAACGATTTCTAAAGACAAGTTAAGAGATCAGCAATAAGGCAGCATCCAAGCCGACATGGTCAAAAGCCGCGTCGGCTTTTTCTTTAACGATAGGCTTAGCTTTGTACGCAACGCTAATGCCAGAGCCATTCATCATGATGAGATCGTTGGCGCCATCACCGATGGTGATGGAATTAGCTTTTGAACAGCCTAATGTACGACAAGCTTCATCTAGATAAGTTGCCTTAGCAAGCCCATCTACAACTTCCCCAAGGACTTGCCCAGTGAGTTTGCCGTCAATAATTTCCAAGGTATTGGCTTGAGTTTGTTTAAAGCCTAGCTGTTCACGCAATTTCTCAGTAAAGAAGGTAAAACCGCCAGATACCAGCAAGGTATAGATGCCGCGCTGATGAGCACCAGCAAGCAGTTCTGCTGCGCCAGGATTTGGTCGCAATCTTTCTTTGTATACAGCCTCAAGTGAGTCTGCAGATACGCCTTCAAGAAGCGCCACACGTCTACGCAAACTTTCTTTGAAGTCTTTAATTTCACCGCGCATTGTCGCTGCTGTAATTTCTGCGACTTCAGCCTTTTTGCCTGTGAAATCTGCAATCTCATCAATGCACTCGATATTGATCAAAGTGGAGTCCATATCCATTGCTAATACCTGAATATCACTTACCTTTAGGTCTGCTTGTAAAAAACATAGATCAGCATTAAAACGCCCGGCAATGAAACGCAATTGTTCTCTTTGTGAAATTTCTAAATGTTGATTCGCTTGCCAGCGCTCTGAATGGTAAGCGCCATTGGAAATTTGTCCATCAATGGTATGCAAAGAAACTCCAAACTGTAGCGCTTGATCTTTCAATTCAAAGGCGAGCCTTTCAGAAAGAGGTTCTTTAGAGAGGGCTACTAGGGTCTGGTAGTTTGGCATAACTAATAATACTAGGGAAGGATTAATGGACTTATGCAGGGCTCAGCACAGCTGATTCATTCAGTCTGCGTAAGATCTGCCGAATGGCATCTAAGCGCTGCTCTAGTTTTTCAAATTCACGGTCTTTTTGCGGCATTACCTTCAGCTTATCTTGACCATTTAATTGAATATGTTTGGAGCTCTGAATTAACTGAATAATTTTGAGTGGATCGATGGGTGGGTTGGGTATAAATTGAATCTGAATGGATGCGGGTGACGCATCAATTTTTTTAATTCCAAAGCCAGACATTTCGAGGCGGAGTCGATGGGTTTCATAAAACGATTTCGCTTGGTCAGGTAAGTCGCCAAAACGATCTACCAATTCTTCTCGTAAACCCATCAGTTCAGAAAAATCATTTGTACTCGCAAAACGTTTATATAAAGAGAGGCGTTCGTGAACATCAGGGCAGTAATCTTCTGGGAATAGGGCGGGCACACCCAAATTCACATCGGTTGTGGCTTGCAGGGGTGATAGCAAATCAGGTTCCTTGCCACTACGCAATGCTTTAACGGCGCGATTCAGCATTTCGGTATAGAGCTGAAAACCAATTTCATGAATTTCACCAGATTGCTTATCGCCCAATACTTCACCGGCACCGCGTATCTCAAGATCATGCATGGCCAGATAAAAGCCTGAGCCCAGTTCTTCCATCGCTTGAATGGCATTTAAACGCAATTGCGCTTGTTTACTAAGGGCTTCAGGATCTGGCACCAGTAAATAGGCATAGGCCTGGTGATGCGAACGTCCAACGCGGCCACGTAACTGATGCAATTGAGCTAATCCAAATTTATCTGCACGATGCATGATGATGGTGTTGGCTGTAGGCACATCAATACCGGTTTCAATAATGGTGGTACACAATAAAATATTTGTGCGTTGAGAAACAAAATCACGCATCACAGATTCCAGTTCACGTTCATGCATTTGACCGTGTGCAACACTAATACTCGCCTCAGGAATGAGTTCTTGTAATGCATGCTTGCGGTTTTGAATGGTTTCTACTTCATTATGTAAGAAGTAAACTTGGCCACCACGCTTGATTTCACGCAGAACTGCTTCCCGGATTACCCCGTCACCCTCTCGCCTCACAAAGGTTTTAATCGCCAAGCGTTTTTGTGGTGCGGTAGCGATGATAGAAAACTCCCGTAAACCTTCCATAGCCATACCCAGCGTTCGTGGGATTGGTGTGGCTGTGAGGGTCAAGATATCGACTTCAGCACGTAATGCTTTTAAAGCATCCTTTTGCCGCACACCAAAACGATGCTCCTCATCCACAATTACTAAGCCCAAGTTTAAAAACTGGGTTTCTTTGGAGAGTAGCTTATGCGTTCCAATGATGATGTCGGCATCACCCTTAGCGATTGCCTCTAGGGCCGCATTAATTTCTTTGGTAGTTTTGAAGCGCGAGAGTTCGACAATGCGAACTGGCCAATCGGCAAAACGGTCTTTCCAGGTCGCAACATGTTGCTCAGCAAGAAGGGTCGTTGGTGCAAGTATGGCAACTTGTTTCCCGCCCATCACTGCTACAAAGCTAGCCCTGAGGGCAACCTCCGTTTTACCGAAGCCTACATCACCACACACCAAGCGATCCATCGGATTACCACTTGTCATATCACCAATTACTGCCGCAATTGCATTGGCTTGATCTGGGGTTTCTTCAAAACCAAAGCTCTCAGCAAAAGCTGCGTAATCATGGGCTGAGAATTCAAATGCGTGACCCTTACGAATCGCTCTAGCAGCGTATAAGCTTAATAGTTCTGCCGCAGTATCGCGAATCTGCTGGGCTGCTTTACGTTTTGCTTTGTCCCACTGCCCGGAACCGAGTTGATGAAGTGGTGCTGAGTCTGGATCAGAGCCTGCGTAACGGGTCACCATTTGGAGTTGTTGCACTGGGACATAAAGAGTAGCGTCGCGTGCGTATTGCAGGTGTAAGAACTCCTCGAATAGGGGGGCTTCTTTTGGTGGTGCTAAGTTCAGTAGTATTAGCCCTTGGTAACGGCCAATGCCATGTTCAGCGTGTACTACCGGATCTCCAATTTTAAGTTCCGAAAGGTCCTTAAATAGCATGTCTGGATCAACTGTCTCAGACTCTTTCCCTTTACGTCTTTGTCTTGCCGTTGTTGTAAATAGTTCAGCTTCCGTTAGCAGGATTAAGTTTTGTGCAGGCCAAGAGAAACCATTGAAAAGTGGCGCGGTTACGAGGCCAAATGGAGAATTACTTTTAATAAAGTCAGCAACGGTCTCAAAACCTTCTGGCTTCAATGCATAAACAGGCTTGCCATCCTGGCCTGTAAGCGCATTACTTTCCTCTAATAGTTGACGGATCGATTCTTTACGTCCTGCACTATCACTGCAAATGAGAATACGAGGTTCTGCTTTGGTAACCAGAGTTCGCAGACGATTGATGGGATCTGCATCGCGGCGATGGATGGCAACATCCGGAACCGTTAAGAATTGCGCGGGCTCAGAAGTTTCTTTTTCTAATGCTAAACGGGCATGCGGTTTTGATATTGAAAAGAACTCATCGACATCCAAAAATAATTCTTTAGGAGGAAGAATCGGTCTATCCAGATCATGTTTTAAAAATTCGTAGCGAGAAAGCGTATCTTTCCAAAAACTTTTAATCGCTTCTTCAATATTGCCAGTACTGATAAGCCAAACAGGGTCGCCCGATCTGGGGAAGTAATCAAATACGCTCGATTGTTCTGTAAAGAACATCGGTAGATAAGATTCAATACCTGCACTAGGGATGCCTAAGTTGGCATCTTTATAGATCGAACACCGGCTAGGGTCGCCCTCAAAGACTTCGCGCCAGCGCCCTCTAAAGGCGGTTCGGGCTGCATCGTTAAAGGGAAATTCATGGCCTGGCAGCAGTCGAACTTCTTTGACGGGATAAAGACTTCTTTGGGTATCTGGATCAAATGCCCTGATTTGCTCAATTTCATCACCAAATAAATCTAATCGATAAGGTAGATTGGAGCCCATCGGAAATAAATCGATGAGTCCGCCTCGAATACTGTATTCACCAGGACGCATAACAGCGCTAACAGGATCATAGCCAGCTTGTTGAAGCTGTAGTTTTAAAGCAGCCTCATTCAGTTTGTCTCCTTGCTTGAAGAAGAAGGTATGGCCAGATAGAAAAGTGGGTGGCCCCAGTCTTTGCAATGCCGTTGTAACGGGCACTAAAACAATATCGCAACTGCCATTGAGTAATTCGTAAAGCGTGGCTAAGCGTTCAGAGACTAAGTCTTGATGGGGTGAAAAATGGTCGTACGGAAGAATCTCCCAGTCCGGCAAGAGACGGGTTTTTAATTGGGGGCCAAAAGCAGGAATTTCTTCTAGAAGGCGTTGCGCCTCTTGCGCTTGCGCGCAAAAGATCACCATGACAGAAAAATCCTTGCGATAGCGTAATGCCGTCTGCGCTATAAGCGCTGCATCTGCAGAGCCTACTAGGCCTGAAAAGGTAAAGCGCTGCCCAGCCCGCGGAGCAGGTATGGGGGTAACTAGATTTAATGCATCAGACATCTGTGCTCATTATAGAATCAGGTATGGGCTCTGGAAATCAAACCACTAAAAAATGCCACGCTTTACTGCCTACGGCCGGCACCGGATCTCGCCTTGGCGGTGAGTTGCCAAAGCAGTTTCAGCAGTTGGCTGGCAAGCCGATGCTGGCTTATGCTTTGGAAGCTTTTCTACATTCACCGCAGATTGAGTCAATTTGGATTGGGGTAGCACCCAGTTTTATTGATAACCCCATACTGAAGACTTTCGCTACTGGAGATAAGCCAATTCATTTTCTGCCTACGGGCGGACCTACACGCCAAGAGACCGTCAAAAATACCCTTGGCGCTTTATTAAAGGCTGGTATTCCAGTTGATGACTGGGTGTTGGTGCACGATGCAGCAAGGCCTGGGATTACTCCCGCACTAATTCAAAAATTGATTGACTCAGTTCACAGATCTATTTCAGGTGGCTTATTGGCTATTCCATTGGCTGATACCTTAAAGCGGGCAGATCTGGATTCGGTCATTGCTGGAAATGTACCGCACGCAGAAAAAACAATTCCCCGCGAACATCTATGGTTGGCTCAAACACCCCAAATGTTTGGCCTACAGAATTTATACGCAGCCTTGGAAGACGCGATTCGACTAGAGGCGGATGTTACCGACGAGGCAAGCGCAATGGAGTTAGCTGGGGCAAAGCCCTTATTGATAGAGGGCGCTACCCGAAACTTTAAGGTAACTCATGCGGCCGATTGGGAATTAATGCAATTGCTGCTTCAATCTAGCGCTAAATAATTAGAGAGCAAAATATGACGCAAAGTAACCCCCACACCCCACAGTTTCGTATTGGCCAAGGCTACGATGTTCATGCTCTAGTAATAGACCGCAAGCTTATTTTGGGTGGGGTACATGTGCCATATGAAAAGGGCTTATTAGGCCATTCAGATGCAGATGTCCTGTTGCACGCCTTAACAGATGCCTTGTTGGGTGCGGCTGGATTAAATGATATTGGCCAGTTATTCCCTGATACAGATCCTGAATTTAAAGATATGGATAGTCGTATCCTATTAAGGGCAGCCCTGCAAAAGGTCCAGGCGGCAGGTTTTCAGATTGGAAACGTAGATGCCACCATCATTTGCCAAAGACCAAAATTGGCTGATTTCTTACCGGAAATGGTACGCAATATTGCCGCTGATTTGGCTGTTACCCCAAGCCATGTCAACCTGAAGGCCAAAACCAATGAATCCTTAGGGCACTTGGGGCGGGGTGAGGGTGTCGCGGTACACGCTGTAGCTTTGCTCTACAAGGCCTAAAAGAAGCTCTAAAACCCCAAACATTGTAGAATGACGGTCTTTAGAGTGAAGTCTTAAGCTCGGCAGTGTTTGCGGATATCGCGAGGATGGCGAAATTGGTAGACGCACCAGGTTTAGGTCCTGACGCCAGAAATGGTGTGGGGGTTCGAGTCCCCCTCCTCGCACCACAAGATTGCTACTTGGCTTGGGCTTCACATATCCTGATTTCAATAAAGAGACGAGAATGGCTGTGCAGATAGAAAATTTAGGTTCACTAGACCGCAAAATGACTTTGGAATTCGCTCGTGCCGATTTGCTTAAAGCACGTGAGGCCCGTTTGGCGCAAGTTGCTAAGACCATGAAAGTGGCTGGCTTTCGCCCAGGCAAAGTGCCAAAGAATATGGTTGAGAAACAATACGGCATGCAAGTTGATTTTGAACTCCAATTTGATAAAGCCTCCGAATTGTTTTACGAGTTAAGTAAAAAAGAAGGAATCGTTTTAGCCGGTCAACCCCGTCTTGAGCCAAAGAGTGAACTCGACGCAGACAAGATAGTTTTTGATGCTTTTTTTGAAGTGCTGCCAGAAGTTAAGATTGGCGACTTCTCTCAAGCTGAAGTAACTAAGTACAGTACCGATATTGGTGAAGCCGAGATTGATCGTGCTTTAGATGTCCTGCGTAAGCAACAGGTGCATTACCACCCACGCGGCGAAGCCGGTGCCCATGGGGATGGCGGCTCTGATATTGCAGCTCAAACTGGTGATCAAGTAGTGATTGACTTTATTGGCAAGATCGATGGCGTAGAGTTTGCAGGCGGTAAAGCAGAAGACTTTGAATACGTTTTGGGTGAGGGTCGCATGTTGCCTGAATTCGAGGCCGCAACCTTGGGTCTTAAACCAGGCGAGAGCAAATCATTCCCATTGAGCTTCCCAGCTGATTATCATGGCAAAGATGTCGCGGGTAAAACAGCAGAGTTCACTATTACTGTTAAATCCGTGAACTGGGCGCATCTGCCAGTGGTTGATGATGCGTTTGCATTATCGATGGGTGTAACAGAAGGTGGCGTTACAAAAATGCGCGAAGAAGTTAAAGAAAACTTGGTTCGTGAAGTAAAACGCCGCATCACCTCTTTATTGAAAAATGAAGTGATGGAAAAACTCAACACCTTGTGCGAGCTCGATGTACCAAAATCCTTAGTCGCCTCTGAACAAGAACGCATGGTTGAAGGTGCTCGTCAAGACTTGATGCAACGCGGCGTTCCTAATGCCAAAGATGCGCCAATCCCTGCAGAATTATTTGCTGAACAAGCCAACAAGCGTGTGCGCTTAGGTTTGATTTTGAGTGATTTAGTAAAAAAGCAAAATTTGGCTGCTACTGCCGACCAAATCAAAGCAGAAATCGATGAGCAGGCTGCTACTTACGAAGATCCAAAAGAAGTGGTTCGTTGGTACTACAGCAACCCTGGGCGCCTTAAAGATATCGAAAACCTGGTCCTTGAAGACAATGTTATCAAGCATTTCACCTCCCTCGCTAAGGTAAGCGACAAGGCGATAAGCTTTGAAGAGCTAAGCAAGCTAAACTAAGTCTAGTCGCTAACAATCTACCCATAAGAGGATTTCCTATATGAACCCGAACCATTTTCAATCTGAATACCTAGAGCCACAAGGTTTAGGTTTGGTTCCAATGGTGATTGAAACCTCTGGCCGTGGTGAGCGTGCTTATGATATTTACTCCCGCCTTTTAAGGGAGCGAGTCGTTTTCTTGGTCGGCGAAGTCAATGATCAAACGGCCAATTTGGTGATTGCTCAGCTCCTATTCCTGGAGAGTGAGAACCCTGATAAAGAAATTTCACTTTATATCAATTCACCTGGTGGCTCTGTATCTGCAGGCCTGGCCATTTACGACACCATGCAATTTATTAAGCCGCACGTTAGTACTTTGTGTATGGGTATGGCTGCCAGCATGGGTGCCTTCTTATTATGCGCAGGTGAAAAAGGCAAGCGTTACGCCTTACCGAATTCACGTGTGATGATTCATCAGCCTTTGGGCGGAGCCCGCGGTCAAGCTTCGGATATTGAAATTCAAGCACGTGAAATTCTGTATTTGCGTGAACGCCTCAATCAGATTTTGGCAGATCGCACTGGGCAATCAATTGAAACCATTGCTAAAGATACTGATCGCGATAACTTTATGTCAGCAGAGCAGGCCCGCGATTACGGCCTGATCGATAAAGTAATCGATAAACGTCCTTAATTACTACATTTACTAAGCCCACATTTTGAGCGATATGCACACCCCGAATTCATCAGACAAAGTTCTGTATTGCTCTTTCTGTGGCAAAAGCCAGCATGAAGTGAGGAAACTAATTGCTGGACCTTCGGTGTTCATTTGCGATGAGTGTATTGATCTTTGTACAGACATCATTCAAGAAGAAATTGCAAAGCTTCCGAAAGAAGAGGGTGATGATTCTTTACCAACACCCCATAAGATTAGAGAAAACTTGGATCAGTATGTTATCGGTCAAGATCATGCTAAGAAGACTTTAGCAGTTGCCGTATATAACCATTACAAACGCCTTCAATATTTACCGAAGACTAAAAAAGAGAAGTTAGATAAAGACGGTAAGCCAGTAGATGCGGCTGTCAAAAAAGAATCCAAAGTACCTGCCAAGGCAATGGTTGATGGTGTTGAGTTAGCAAAGAGCAATATCTTGCTGATTGGACCAACAGGTTCAGGCAAAACCCTTTTAGCGCAAACATTGGCACGCATGTTGGATGTGCCATTCGTGATGGCAGATGCAACCACATTAACTGAAGCGGGTTATGTTGGTGAAGACGTTGAAAATATTATTCAAAAATTGCTTCAGGCTTGTGACTACAATGTCGAAAAAGCGCAGCGAGGCATTGTTTATATCGATGAGATTGATAAGATTTCCCGAAAGTCGGATAACCCTTCAATCACTCGTGACGTATCCGGTGAAGGTGTTCAACAGGCTTTACTGAAGTTGGTGGAAGGCACGATGGCCTCTGTTCCACCACAAGGCGGACGTAAACACCCAAACCAAGATTTCTTGCAGGTTGATACTACGAATATTTTGTTCATTTGCGGCGGTGCATTTGATGGCCTTGAAAAAGTGATTCAGCAACGTACTGCTAAGACTGGTATTGGATTCAACGCAACGGTTCCTGGCAAAGATGATCGTGGCGTAAGTGATCTCTTGATCGAAGTCGAGCCAGAGGATTTAATTAAGTTTGGCTTAATTCCTGAATTAATTGGTCGTTTGCCGGTTGTAGCAACGCTTGCCCAGTTAGATGAGGAAGCGCTTATCCAAATCCTCACCGAACCTAAAAATGCCTTAGTCAAGCAATATCAAGCCTTGTTGACTATGGAAGGTGCTGAGTTAGAAGTCCGTGTTGCGGCGCTATCTGCGATTGCCAAGAAAGCAATTGCCCGTAAGACTGGCGCTCGCGGCCTCAGATCGATCCTTGAAGGCTCCTTAATGGATGTCATGTATGACTTGCCATCCTTAAAGAATGTGCAGAAGGTTGTCATAGATGAAAGTAGTATTGCTGAGGGCGGAAAACCACTCCTCGTCTACAAACAAGATCCAGAACAAGCGGATTTAAGCAAAAAAGCCTGATTTCTCAGGGTTTTCGCTATTTTTGGGGCATATTCGCCCCTTTTTTGCACTTTTCCCCCTTGAATTTTCTTAAGAGCTACCCATATAGGTAGTATGCTACTCATGAATAATGTCTCTATTTAGTGGTTCATTACTTATAGAGATTTTTGAGGATTGATTACTTTGGAGGATTTGCCCTATGCCTGGCCACTTATTACTACCCTCTGAACCGATTCAACTACCTTTACTCCCATTGCGGGATGTAGTTGTCTTCCCTCATATGGTGATCCCCTTGTTTGTGGGACGCCCAAAATCCATTAAAGCCTTAGAAGCTGCGATGGAAACCGGTAAAAACGTCCTTTTAGTAGCACAGAAAACAGCCGCTAAGGATGAGCCCATCATTGAGGATCTGTATGAGGTTGGCTGTATTGCCAACATTCTGCAAATGCTCAAACTGCCAGATGGCACAGTGAAGGTGTTGGTAGAAGGAGTTCAGCGCGCTGAGGTGAGTCAAATTGAAGACAGCATGGGCTACTTTAATTGCGAAGCCACACCTACCGCCTTGAATGCGATTGATGCGCACGAAACCGAAGCGCTGCGTCGCGCCATCATGGCTCAGTTTGATCAATACGTAAAACTCAATAAAAAAGTACCGCAAGAAATTTTGTCATCACTCGGTGGCATTGATGACCCGAGTCGTTTAGCTGATACCATTTGCGCCCATTTACCTGTCAAGCTTGAGCAGAAGCAGCGTTTGCTAGAAATGACAGATGTCGTTCAGCGACTGGAAAGTCTCTTGGCTGATCTCGAAAGCGAAATTGATATTTTGCAAGTTGAGAAGCGCATTCGTGGACGCGTGAAGCGTCAAATGGAAAAGAGTCAGCGCGAATACTATCTGAACGAACAAGTTAAAGCCATTCAGAAAGAATTAGGCGAGGGTGAAGAGGGTGCTGATCTTGAAGAGCTTGAGAAGCGAATCAAAGCAGCGCGCATGCCTAAAGAAGCTTTGAAAAAGGCTGAGTCTGAGCTGAAAAAAATAAAGTTAATGTCGCCAATGTCTGCTGAAGCTACGGTGATTCGTAACTTCATTGATACCTTGGTGAATCTTCCTTGGAAGAAAAAAACCAAGATTAATAATGATCTTACCAATGCTGAAAAAGTATTAGATGAAGATCACTATGGTTTAGATAAGGTTAAAGAGCGCATTTTGGAGTACCTCGCAGTACAACAGCGTGTTGACCGGGTAAAGGCCCCAATTCTCTGTCTGGTAGGTCCTCCAGGTGTTGGTAAAACTTCCTTAGGGCAGTCTATTGCTCGTGCTACTAATCGAAAATTTGTACGTATGGCATTAGGCGGTGTGCGCGATGAGTCAGAGATTCGTGGCCATCGGCGTACTTATATTGGCTCGATGCCTGGCAAGATTTTGTCTAGTCTGACCAAGGTTGGCGTGCGCAATCCCTTATTCCTATTGGATGAAGTAGATAAGATGGGTATGGACTTTCGGGGTGACCCCGCTAGTGCTTTATTAGAGGTGTTGGACCCAGAGCAAAACCACACCTTTCAGGATCACTATGTCGAGGTGGACTTTGATCTGTCAGACGTCATGTTTGTGGCTACCTCCAACTCATTGAATATTCCAGGCCCTTTATTGGATCGTCTAGAAATTATTCGCTTGGCTGGTTATACAGAAGATGAAAAGACCAGTATTGCGATGAATTATTTAATTCCAAAGCAAATCAAAAATAATGGTTTGAAAAAGGATGAGCTCAAGATTGAAGAGAGTGCTGTCCGCGGCATGATTCGTTACTACACACGTGAAGCAGGTGTGCGTTCTTTAGAAAGAGAAATTAGCAAGATTTGCCGTAAGGTAGTTAAGCTCTTGCTCTTGAAAAAAGAGGCGGCGCCGATTGTGGTTAACGATGAAAACCTGGAGAAATTCTTATCAGTGCGGATGTATGACTTTGGACTGGCCGCTAAAGAGAATCAAGTAGGTCAAGTTACCGGTCTAGCCTGGACTGAAGTGGGTGGCGATCTTCTTACTATTGAGGCTGCAGTAATGCCAGGTAAAGGCGTTATTACTCGAACTGGTTCTATTGGTGATGTGATGAAAGAGTCTGTTGAGGCTGCACGTACCGTTGTACGCTCTAGATCAAAACGACTTGGTATTACTGATGAAGCATTTGAGAAGAAGGATATTCATATTCACTTCCCTGATGGTGCTACTCCCAAAGATGGTCCTTCTGCTGGTATCGCGATTACTACCGCTTTAGTCTCGGTGTTTACAGGTATTCCAATCCGATCTGACGTTGCAATGACAGGTGAAATCACTTTACGTGGCGAGGTTCTGCCGATTGGTGGGTTGAAAGAAAAACTACTAGCAGCTCATCGTGGTGGTATTAAGTTGGCCTTGATTCCTGAAGAGAACGTAAAAGATTTGATTGATATTCCGGATAACGTGAAGAATGCCATTGAGATTATTCCCGTTCGCTGGATTGATAAGGTGCTTGAACTTGCTTTAGAGAGAATGCCAGAAGCCTTGCCTGATCCCACACCAGAAGAGCTTGCTAAAAAGGCTACAGAAGCGAGTAAGGCTAATGAGAAGCTCTCTTCCGGAGAGGTTCTCAAGCATTAAATATAGAGCGTTTTTCCGTCTGTTCTGCTTGTGTATTTAGGGTGGATTAGACGGAAAACCCTCATATTTTGGTCACTTAGGTTACAATTCTCCCTGTAATAATTTTGGGGCGCTTAGCTCAGTTGGTAGAGCGTCTGCCTTACACGCAGAATGTCGGCGGTTCGAACCCGTCAGCGCCCACCAAATTTATTCATGCCCCCTCTATTCAAGGTATTTCAAACCTGAAGATCCCTCTGCCTAGTACACTTGTATCAATAACTTATTTATACATCCATCACTAGCGACCTAATTCATGTTTGATATTGTCCGTAAGCACCAAAAGATTCTTCAGTTTGTATTGATGCTGTTTATCGTTCCGTCCTTTGCGATGTTTGGTATTTCTAGCTACTCCAGTTTCATGGATAAAGAGACAGACTTAGTAAAGATCAATGGAAAAGCTATCTCTGAACAAGAAGTCGATAACGCTGCTAAGCGTCAAGCTGAACGTGTTGGTGGCAATGTACAGATTGCCCAAAGCTTGCAATTTAGACAGGCAATATTGAATGAGCTATTACAGCAACGCATCTTAGGGTTTGCTGTTTCAAACCTGCGCCTTCAAGTAAGCAAAGATGAGCTTGTTAAAAGTTTGCAAAATATTCCGCAAATTCGGGCACTCTATAAACCGGATGGCAGCTTTGATGACGCTCGCTTTAAACAGCTTTTGGCAGGTAATGGTATTAATGAAGAGCAGTTTTATGCTGGCCAAGCCTTTGATCTCAAAATCGGACAACTCGTTAATTCAGTTGCGCGTACAGAGCTTGGAAGCCCTAAGCTCTCCGAAATCGTGTCAACACTCTATGAATCAGAGCGTCAAATTCAGACATTGCAATTTGACGCAAAAAGTTATTTATCCAAGGTCAATCCGAGCCAGGAAGAGCTCCAAGCTTTTTATAGTGCCAATGCAACATTGTTTGAAAGTCCTGAGTTCATCGATGTTGAATACATCGTACTAAAAGCTGATCCGAAGGAAGATGCTAAAGCCTTTAACGAAAGAGCAGATCAATTTGTCAATCTCACTTATGATCAAGCTGATAGCTTAAAGCCCGCTGCCGATAAGCTAAAGCTCAATATTCAAAGTCAAAAGGGGATGACTCGTTCTGGCGCAGTTGGAGTTTCGCGCGATCATCCTTTGGCTAACCCTAAGGTTGCACAAGCACTCTTTGGGGATGATGCCGTAAAAAATAAACGCAATATTGAAGCTGTTCAGACATCACCTGGAGTCTTTGTATCTGCACGTGTAGTGGTTTTCCATCCCGCGCAGACTTTGCCATTTCAGGATGTTGCTGCAGAAGTGAGACGTCAGGTGAGTCAGCGTGCTGCTGAAAAGCTGGCTGTAGCCGCTGCTGCAGAACGTTACGCAGCCCTAGAAAAAGATCCGAAGAATGCCAGTGGTTTTGCTAACCCAGTTTGGGTTTCTCGAAATAAGCCTGCCAATCTTGTGGGTAGTGCTCTTGATGATGTGATGTCAATTAATCCGGATACATTCCCTGCGTATGTTTCAGTAGCCAATTCAGGCGTTGGCACCACGATTTACCGTATAGATCAGGTACGTCAACCCAGTGCTGGTGATGCCAAAGTGCGTAAGGCACAGGCACAACAAATTCAATCATTAGCAGCCCAATCTGAGTTTGCTGGTTTTATGGCTTACTGGCGCGATACGGCAAAGGTCAAAGTGATTAACCCGCTTAAGGCAAGCACTAACAGTGCTGGCGGTTAGTTCGCTGGTTTACTATTGAGTAGCGACTGATAGGAGGCCATTGCGCTCCAGACGTTTTGATACAGCTGGGCCTGTGCTTTTTCATTTGGATGAATATTATCGGCTTGAAAGAATGATGCATTGCTTGCTACGCCTGCCATAAAAAAGGGTAGCAATTCAATGCCTTCCTGCGAAGCAAGCCTTGCGTAGATCTCTTTAAATTGCTTGGTATATTTTTGGCCATAGTTAGGCGGTATTTGGATACCAAATATTAAGACCTTTGCCCCAGCTTTTTTACTCAGTTGAATCATTCTGCGTAGATTTTTTTCTGTTTCATTCACAGATAAGCCCCGCAAAGCATCATTTGCACCCAGCTCTAGCAAGACAATACCTGGCTTCTTTTGCTCAAGCAGTGTTGGCAAGCGGGTTAATCCACCGGAACTGGTTTCACCACTGATGCTGGCATTAAAGACGGTCCACACACTGCCTTGTTTTTGAAGTTGCTCCTCGAGAAGCTTGACCCAACCAGTTCCCCTTGCTAGGCCATACTCTGCAGAGAGGCTATCACCCATCACCAAAATGACTTGATTTGGACTGGCTAATGCGGCAAAGGAGATTAACAGGCAAAATAAGCCTGTTGAAATTGTTTTTACTTTCATTAAGGTCGACCAGCTATCTTGCTTCATCTCTTACATTACCTTAGGGCTCACGGCCCTCTATTTCTATGAGTACTTCAGTCCAGGTTCTGAGTGCCAATCATCTAGGAAAGCGTGTAGCAACTAGTGATGGCAACTTAAGCATTTTGCACGACATTTGCTTTGCTATAAACCAAGGTGAAAGTGTTGCAATTACTGGCTCATCTGGATCGGGTAAGAGTACCTTGCTCGGGCTTTTAGCCGGCTTGGATTTACCTAGTTCCGGAAATGTCACCTTAATGGGGCAAGATCTTAGTAGCCTAGATGAGGATGGACGTGCCAAATTAAGGGCTTTACAAGTTGGCTTTGTATTTCAGTCATTCCAGTTGCTACCGCATTTAACAGCCCTAGAAAACGTCATGTTGCCTGCCGAACTAAATGGCATGAACAATGCCAAAGAAAATGCGCAAGCTTGGTTAGGGCGGGTCGGTCTGGCAGAGCGCTTCCAGCATTTTCCCAAGACCCTCTCAGGCGGGGAGCAACAACGGGTGGCTTTGGCTCGAGCCTTTATTACTCAGCCCGCACTCTTATTTGCTGATGAGCCTACTGGTAGTCTTGATGAAAGTAGCGGAAATCGGGTGATTGAGCTCCTTTTTGAGCTCAATACTGCCAATCAATCAACCCTGATCTTGGTTACCCATGATCCAGCCTTGGCCAGTAGATGCCAACGCCAAATACATCTTCAAGGTGGGCGATTGCTGTAGGCAAAACCTTATAATCTAGGGATGTCTTTTTTTCACTTTTTGCCTGGCGCAGATGCGCTTTCCTCCTTCCGTCAACAACGACTTTTAGCTTCATTAGAAGCCCAAGGTATCGACCTGGAGTCGCTTGAGGCTCAATTTATCCACTTCATTTGGTCTGATGCCGAGTTAAGTGCCGCTAATAAGGACATTCTTTCTAGTCTATTGACCTATGGTCAGCCTTTTGTATCCAGCCTTCAGCAAGGTAAAGCTTGGTTTGGTAAAGCGGACAACGCGGACCAGGTAGCTATTGTCATTCCTCGCCTTGGCACAGTATCCCCATGGGCCAGTAAGGCAAGCGATATTGCGCGTCAGTGTGGTCTAGATGTCTTGCGTATTGAACGCGGTGTTCAGTTTGCATGGAAGAGTAAAAAAGTATTGAGCGCAGAGCAAAAGCAACTTGTGCTCGCTGCTGTTCACGATCGCATGACGGAGTCTGTAATTGATTCCATAGATGATGCTAATGCGCTTTACCAAACCTTGAACGATCGTCCATTAAGTCGCATTCCGGTATTAAGTGAAGGTAGGGCTTCGTTAGATGCTGCTAATCAGGAGCTTGGCTTGGCTTTATCTGCTGATGAAGTGGATTATTTGACAGAAAGCTTTATTCGTTTGAAGCGTAATCCAAGTGACGTAGAGCTCATTATGTTTGCTCAAGCCAATAGCGAGCACTGTCGTCACAAAATCTTCAATTCAAGCTGGACGATTGATGGGGATGATCAGGAGCGCTCCCTGTTTGCCATGATTCGCAACACCCATCAGCTGCAGCCAAAAGGTACCATCATTGCCTATTCCGATAACTCTGCTGTTATGGCGGGTTGTGAGTCAGAGACTTGGGTTCCTCAAGGAGCTGATCATCGCTATGTAAAAGATACTCGTCTAGTTCATACCTTGATGAAGGTTGAAACCCATAATCACCCAACAGCAATTGCACCATTTCCAGGGGCTTCTACAGGAGCTGGTGGTGAGATTCGGGATGAAGGTGCAACTGGGGTAGGGGGACGTCCAAAAGCTGGTCTTACTGGCTTTTCCGTCTCTAACCTCAATATCCCTGGTACAGATTTGCCATGGGAGAGTGAAAAATACGGTAAGCCAGAGCGGATAGCAACACCGTTACAAATTATGATCGACGGCCCATTGGGTGGCGCTGCTTTTAATAATGAATTCGGTCGCCCCATTTTAGGTGGCTACTTCCGAGTATTTGAGCAAACATTAGACGGCACCCGTCGCGGTTATCACAAGCCAATCATGATTGCCGGTGGGATTGGCAGTATTGATTCTATTCACACTGAGAAAAAGGCAATACAAGCTGGCCATTTACTGATTCAGTTAGGTGGTCCTGGTATGCGGATTGGTATGGGCGGCGCAACGGGGAGTTCTGTTGCCACCGGAACCAATACGGCAGACTTAGACTTTGACTCTGTCCAACGGGGTAACCCAGAGATGGAACGCCGTGCACAAGAGGTGATCAATGTTTGCTGTGCCATGGGTGCAGATAATCCCATTGTCTCAATCCATGACGTTGGAGCTGGTGGCTTATCCAATGCATTCCCAGAGCTTGCTGATGGTGCTGGCTTAGGTGCCAAATTTCAATTACGCAACATTCCCCTCGAAGAGAGCGGTATGAGCCCCGCTGAAATTTGGTGTAACGAATCTCAAGAACGCTATGTACTAGCAATTGAAGCAAAGGACTTAGAACTCTTTAAATCCTTATGTGAACGCGAACGTTGTCCATTTACAGTAGTAGGTGAGGCTACAGCAGAACGTCAATTGCAGTTAAATGACTCTAAGCAGATCCCGGGATCGGATGAATCTTTACCAATCGATATGCCGATGGAAGTGCTTTTAGGTAAGCCTCCGCGCATGCATCGTAATGTGCAGCGCGTTGAACAGCAATTTACTGAACTTAATGTTACCGATACAGAATTAGCCCAATGTATTGCTTGGGTTTTGCAGCAACCTACCGTTGCAAGCAAGTCCTTTCTCATCACAATTGGCGATAGGACTGTTGGCGGATTAAATGCGCGTGATCAATTTGTTGGTCCATGGCAAGTTCCAGTCGCTGACTGTGCTGTTACCCTGATGGATTACAAAGGGTATCGTGGCGAAGTCATGGCTATGGGTGAAAGAACGCCTATAGCAGTCATTGATGCTCCAGCGGCTGCTCGTATGGCGGTAGGTGAGGCGATTACCAATTTATTAGCGGCAGATATTCGCAGCCTTGAGGATGTCAAATTGTCAGCCAACTGGATGGCGGCTTGTGGCGCGCCAGGTGAGGACGCTAAGCTGTATGACTCAGTCAAAGCAGTTGGTATGGAATTATGTCCTGCGCTCGGAATTTCGATTCCTGTTGGTAAAGATTCATTATCAATGGCGACAGCGTGGCAAGAAGGTAGCCAATCTAAAAAAGTAGTGGCTCCGGTTTCATTAATTATTTCAGCATTTGCATCAGTGCAAGATGTTCGTAAAACCTTGACTCCATTATTGAAGTTGAAGACTCAAGATGGAACTACGCTAGACACGGAGTTAATTCTGATTGACCTTGGTCGAGGTAAAAACCGCATGGCAGGTAGCATCCTGGCTCAAGTGTTAAACCAATCTGGCAAAACTGCCCCGAACCTTGATTACCCAGAAGATTTAAAGAATCTTGCCGCAGCAATCATTGAGTTACGTAAAGAAGATCAACTGTTGGCTTATCACGATCGTTCTGATGGTGGCTTACTGGCTTGTGTTACTGAAATGGCTTTTGCATCTCACTGTGGCATTTCAATAAATGTCGACATGATTGCAGTCGATGTAGGACAAGAGCCTGATTATGGAGATGCCAAGAATTGGGCCCAGCAAGTTTCAGGTCTTCGTCACGAGCAAACGATGCGTGCCTTATTTAATGAAGAGCTTGGTACAGTGATACAGGTTCGTAGAGAAGATCGCGATGCGGTGTTTGCGGTGTTACGTAAGTTGAACCTCAGCGCTTGTAGTCATGTAATCGGTAAACCCAACACGACTGGACGTATTGAAATTTGGCGTGATGCTAAAAGTATTTTTGCAGAGCCGCGTGAAGTCTTACAGAAGATGTGGACCAACACCAGCTACCAAATTGCCCGTTTGCGCGATAACCCTGCTTGTGCTGACAGCGAGTTTGCTCTCTTAGATGACTTGGCAGACTCTGGTATGTCTCCAAAGCTCACCTTCGATCCGTCTGAGGATATTACTGCTCCATTTATTCAAAAAAATGTTAGGCGAAAAGTCGCTATTTTGCGTGAGCAGGGGGTTAATTCCCATGTGGAGATGGCTTATGCCGTTAACTGGGCTGGCTTTGATAGCTATGATGTTCATATGTCCGATCTTCTGAGTGGAAAAGCCAAGTTGGATGATTTCCGGGGTTTAATTGCTTGCGGTGGTTTTAGTTACGGGGATGTATTGGGTGCTGGTGAAGGTTGGGCTAAAACGATTCTCTTTAATCAACGATTGCGTGATCAGTTTTCAGCATTCTTTAATCGCCAAGATAGTTTTGCATTGGGCGTTTGCAACGGTTGCCAAATGATGAGCAATCTTTCCGGAATTATTCCTGGAGCACAAGCATGGCCCAAATTTACTCGTAATCAATCTGAGCAATATGAGGCTCGATTGGTCATGGCTGAAGTGCTTCCGTCACCATCGATCTTTACTCAAGGCATGGAAGGCAGTCAATTACCCATTGCGATTGCGCATGGCGAAGGCTTTGCCAACTTTAGCCAGCAAGGTAATTTGGCGCAATTACAAAAGCAGGGTTTAGCTACGCTTCGGTTTGTTGATCACCAAGGTAAGCCGACAGAAACCTATCCAATGAATCCCAATGGCTCTCCTGGAGGTTTAACTGGTGTAACTACACCGGATGGCCGCTTCACAGTCATGATGCCTCACCCTGAGCGGGTGTTCCGTGCAGCGCAGATGAGCTGGTGCCCACCTGAGTGGCTAGATACCCCAGATGGTGCTAGCCCCTGGTTGCGTTTATTCCGCAATGCACGCCTTTGGGCGAAATAATTCCTAAGCTATCCGTGTTGATGGAGCCTGTCACCTTTTCAGAAAGCGGGGGCGTTCGCTATCTGCATTTTGGTAGTGAATTAATTCAGGGGGCAATGCGCATTCGTGACCCTAATGAAATCTACCTAGAGTACAACCAACAAATGATGGCTTGGCTCTTATTCTTAGAGTCAAAACCCGGAATGCGTGCGGCTCAACTCGGTTTAGGAACAGGCGCTCTCACTAAATTCACCCATCTCCATTGTCCAGCAGTAAAGTCTACTGTTGTTGAGCTAAACCCTGCAGTAATTATTGCTGCTAGAAGTATGTTTTCCATGCCAGATGATGATCGTCGATTAGAAACCATACAAACAGACGCTAAGATTTTTGTAAAAAGCTCGCAGTATCAAAATCGATTTGATGCGGTTCAGGTGGATTTATACGATGCGATTTGTGATGGACCATCTGCCAGTACCCTAGAGTTTTATCAGGGCTGCTATAACATCCTCAAAAGTCCGGGTGTGATGACCGTCAATCTCTTTTCGCGTCACAAGAGCTTTAAGGTGAATCTACAAAATATTTGCGAGGCCTTTGATAATCGGGTGTTGTTGTTTCCGGAATCACACGATTGCAATGTAGTTGCCATTGGCTTCAAGGGACCCAAATTAGAGGCTGAGTGGAAAGAGGTCTCTCGTCGGGCAAAGCTCATCAAAGAAAAGACCGACTTACCAACCAATAAATGGGTATCTGGCATTAGCCATGAAAACGCCCGTCAAGAATCAAAGTTATCTATCTAATTTAATCTGAGATAAGAAAAAAGGCGATCAGTTGATCGCCTTTTTATCTGCCAAGCGTAGCGCAAGATATGCTTGGAGGTAACTGATACAGTCCTTATACAGTCACAGTATCAGCTACATCACTAAATGACTTCAATTTATCAAAGCTCATGTATTGATAAACTTCACTTGCTTTTGCATCGAGTGCCTTCACCTGCTCTAGATATTCAGCAGGAGTAGGTAAGCGCCCTAAGAGAGCGGCAACCGAAGCTAGTTCAGCAGAAGCGAGATACACACGCGTATCAATACCTAAGCGGTTAGGGAAGTTACGTGTAGAGGTAGATACTGCAGTAGAGCCCTTACGGATTTGCGCTTGGTTACCCATACAGAGTGAGCAACCTGGACTTTCCATACGAGCACCTGTGGCACCCAAAATACCGTAGTAACCTTCTTCCATTAGGACCATAGCGTCCATCTTGGTTGGAGGTGCAATCCATAAGCGTGTAGGCATATCTTTCTTGCCTTGCAGCACTTGCCCAGCGGCACGGAAGTGACCAATATTAGTCATGCAAGAACCAATAAAGACTTCATCAATCTTGTCGCCTGCCACTTCAGACAATATTTTCACATCATCTGGGTCGTTAGGACACGCCAAAATAGGCTCTTTGATTTCATCAACATTGATTTCGATAATCTCTGCATAGTCAGCGTTTGCATCTGCTTTGAGAAGTTGTGGATTAGCGATCCAAGCTTCCATGGCTTTAATACGGCGACCTAAAGTGCGCTTATCTTCGTAACCATTGGCAATCATCCACTTCATTAAAGTGATATTGGATTGCATATACTCAATGATCGGTTCTTTATTCAGATGAACAGTACAACCACCAGCAGAACGCTCTGCAGATGCATCAGATAATTCAAAAGCTTGTTCAACTTTCAGATCCGGCAAACCTTCGATTTCTAAAATACGGCCAGAGAAAATATTCTTCTTATTTTGTTTTTCAACGGTCAAGAGACCTCTTTTGATGGCATACAAAGGAATAGCATTCACCAAGTCACGTAAAGTGATACCGGGCTGCATTTTTCCTTTGAAGCGAACTAAAACAGATTCAGGCATATCCAAAGGCATGACACCAGTTGCAGCTGCAAAGGCAACTAAGCCAGAACCTGCAGGGAAAGAGATGCCGATTGGAAAGCGCGTATGACTATCACCGCCGGTACCGCAGGTATCAGGCAATAGCAAACGGTTTAACCAACTGTGAATCACGCCATCACCTGGACGTAATGCAACGCCACCGCGATTGGTCATGAACGGTGGCAATTCGTGTTGAGTGCGAATATCTACTGGCTTCGGATAAGCAGAGGTATGGCAGAAAGACTGCATTACTAAATCTGAAGAAAAGCCGAGGCAAGCCAAGTCTTTTAATTCATCGCGTGTCATAGGGCCAGTAGTGTCTTGTGAACCAACCGTAGTCATGTGGGGTTCGCAGTAGGTACCAGGGCGAATACCTTGACCTTCGGGTAAGCCACAAGCACGTCCAACCATCTTCTGTGCCAAGGTAAACCCTTTTTTATTATCAGGGGGGCTAATAGGCACACGAAAGTCGGTAGAAGCAGGCAAGCCCAATGCAGCGCGAGCTTTAGCGGTCAATCCGCGGCCTACGATTAATGGAATACGACCACCAGCACGTACTTCATCCAAAATGACCGGTGATTTCAGGGAGAAACTTGTGATCTCGCTACCATTTTTAAATACTTTTCCTTCATAGGGGCGCAATTCAATTTCATCGCCCATATTCATTTGGGAAACATCTAATTCGATTGGCAATGCGCCGGAATCTTCCATGGTGTTGAAAAAGATTGGCGCAATATTAGTGCCGAGACAAACGCCTCCAAAACGTTTGTTTGGAACGAATGGAATATCTTGACCAGTCCACCACAATACGGAGTTAGTAGCAGACTTACGTGATGAGCCAGTGCCGACAACATCACCTACGTACGCAATTTGGTTGCCTTTTTTCTGGAGGGCGGCGATTTGTTTCATCGGGCCGCGGACACCAGTTTCATCAGGCTCAATACCAGGACGGGGATTTTTAAGCATGATGGTGGCGTGCAATGGAATATCGGGGCGACTCCAGGCGTCAGGAGCGGGTGATAAGTCATCAGTATTAGTTTCACCAGTCACTTTGAAAACCGTCAACTTCATGTTTTCTGGAACGGCAGGGCGACTTGTAAACCATTCAGCATCTGCCCAGCTCTGCATTACTGCTTTAGCATTGGCATTGCCTTTTTCGGCTAACTCCTGAACATCATTAAAGTAGTCGAACATCAAGAGTGTTTTCTTGAGCGCTTCAGCTGCTGCTGCACCACATTCGGGGTCAGTTAACAGTTCAACCAAAGGTTTGATGTTGTAGCCGCCAAGCATGGTCCCTAATAATTCAGTAGCATGAATGCGAGTAATCAAAGGAGACTTTTCTGTTCCTTTTGCAACCGCATCTAAAAATTCAGCCTTTACTTTAGCCGCTTCATCTACACCTGCAGGTACGCGGTTGGTAATGAGTTCAATTAGCTCTGCTTCTTTACCGGCTGGTGGGCTCTTCAGCAATTTCACCAATTCAGCGGTTTGATCCTTAGTGAGCGGCAGGGCTGGAATACCGAGGGCTGCGCGTTCTGCAACGTGGGCGTTATAGGCTTCTAACATTGTGTTTCCTATGAGGTAAATATGGTCAACAGAAAGGCCAATTGGGAATTTTCTCCCGATTCTCTAAATTATAGTGACTAATTTAAGTCTTATATAAGAGTTTCAACCCTAAAATTTGGCTAAATTGCTTTAAAACCGTGAAATGGGGACTTTTTAAGGCCCTAAAGGCCTGAATCGGCAGTATAGAGTCGCAAACTTAAATAATTTGTTCATCCTTTAAGGCCCACACCAGAGCTACAACCCAACCGATTAAAGACCAGCCTAAAAAGAGATTTAAGGCAAAAATAGCGCCAGTATTAGCCCTTTTCTTATGAAATGCGATGGCGAAAGGTAGAAAGTAGAAAAGGGATAAAAGGCTTATAAGAATCGCAAATAAGAGGCGCATAAATAGGAAAGAGGGCTAAAAAAGTTCAATATTGAGGGATATGCAATAGGTATTACCGAATTTGAAATTTACTAGAAATTGGTGGCTATCGTTATAATTACTTTTTCCAACAGAGCTTAAGCGATGACCAAATACGTTTTTGTCACTGGTGGTGTGGTTTCTTCCTTAGGGAAAGGAATCGCAGCTGCCTCGCTTGCCGCGATTCTCGAATCCCGCGGTCTGAAAGTCACCCTCCTAAAATTAGATCCATATATCAACGTTGACCCGGGCACAATGAGCCCTCTGCAGCATGGTGAGGTTTTCGTCACTGAAGATGGTGCTGAAACAGACTTAGATCTAGGCCACTACGAGCGCTTTGTCTCTGCGAAGATGCGCAAAAGCAATAACTTCACCACAGGTCAGATTTATGAATCGGTGATCAGCAAAGAACGTCGCGGTGAATACCTCGGAAAGACAGTTCAAGTTATCCCCCACATCACAAATGAGATTCAGGCTTTTGTAGAGCGTGGTGCCAAGGCAAGTCATGATGGTCATGCGGATGTGGCTATTTGTGAGATTGGTGGAACTGTTGGTGACATTGAGTCACTTCCTTTTCTAGAGGCTGCGAGGCAGATGAGCTTACGTTTACCGGTTCATAGCTGCGCCTTTGTCCATTTAACCTTAGTACCCTATATCACTAGTGCTGGCGAGCTTAAGACTAAGCCAACTCAGCATTCTGTCCAAAAATTACGTGAGATTGGCATCATGCCAACGGTATTGCTGTGTCGTGCTGACCGTCCTATTCCGGAAGATGAGCGTGCCAAGATTTCTCTTTTTTCCAATGTGCGTGAACAGGCTGTAATCTCGGTATGGGATGTAGATACGATATACAAAATTCCTGAAATGCTCCATGCCCAAGGGATGGATGATTTAATCTGTCGCGAGTTAGAAATTACTGCAAAGCCTGCTGATCTTTCTGTATGGGCTAAATTGGTTTATGAGATGGCCAACCCACAATATGAAGTCACTATTGGCATGGTTGGTAAGTATGTTGAGTTAACAGAATCCTATAAATCGTTGATCGAGGCCTTGCGTCATGCCGGTATTCACACACATACTCGCGTCAATATTAATTACATTGACTCTGAAGTCATTGAAAAAGATGGCGTGGATTGCTTAAAACAATTAGATGCCATCTTAGTCCCCGGGGGCTTTGGTAAGCGAGGTACAGAGGGTAAGATATCTGCGATTCGCTATGCTCGAGAAAATAATGTGCCTTATTTAGGCATCTGTTTGGGAATGCAGTTAGCCGTTATTGAGTTTGCCCGTCATGTAGCTCATATTTCTAAAGCAAACAGTACTGAGTTTGATCCTCAGACTGAATCACCAGTGGTTGCATTGATTACTGAGTGGCTTGATAGAGAAGGTCGTGTAGAGATTCGTAGCAATGATTCAGATCTTGGTGGAACCATGCGCTTAGGTTCACAGCGTTGTCCGGTGAAACCAGGAACGATGGCACATCGCATATACGGCTCCGAAGTAAATGAGCGCCATCGCCATCGCTATGAGGTCAATAATATTTATGTGCCAAAGTTAGAGGATTCTGGTTTGATCATTTCAGCTAGAACTCCTAATGAGGCATTGCCTGAGATGATGGAGCTTCCTGAATCAATGCACCCTTGGTTTTTTGGCGTGCAATTCCACCCAGAATTCACCTCAACACCTCGAGATGGACATCCTTTGTTCTCATCATTTATCACTGCAGCGCTGATACGTCAAAACACTGCTTTAACGCAGGCCGCCTAAGAGGATTTATGAGTACATTAAAACTGTGCGGATTCGATGTTGGCCTTGATCAGCGTTTCTTTCTGATTGCTGGCCCATGTGTGATCGAGTCTGAGCAATCTGCAATTGATATTGCTGGTCAGCTAAAAGAAATAACTACAGCTCTGAAGATCCCCTTTATCTATAAATCTTCATTCGATAAAGCGAATCGTTCTTCAGGCACATCCTTTCGGGGTCTGGGCATGGAGAAGGGCTTAGAAATTCTGGCTAAAGTGAAAAAAGAAGTCGGCGTTCCAGTTCTGACCGACGTACACGATATAAGCGAGATTCAAGCGGTTGCTAAAGTAGTGGACGTGCTTCAAACCCCAGCATTTCTGTGCAGGCAAACGGATTTCATCCGCGCTTGTGCCCAAAGTGGCAAGCCAGTAAATTTCAAAAAAGGACAATTCCTTTCACCACACGAGATGCTTAATGTGATTGAGAAGGCGCGTGCTGCTGCCAAGGAAATGAACCTTCCAGACCAGTTTATGGTTTGTGAACGTGGCGCTTCATTTGGCTATAACAATCTAGTTTCAGATATGCGCAGTCTTGCTATTTTGCGTGAATCAAATGCACCGGTAGTATTTGATGCGACCCATTCTGTGCAACTACCTGGCGGTCAGGGTAATGCCAGCGGTGGTCAAAGAGAATTCGTACCCGTATTGGCTCGTGCGGCAGTCGCTGTTGGTATTAGTGGACTCTTTATGGAAACCCACCCAGATCCTGCTAAGGCCCTTTCTGACGGCCCCAATGCAGTACCACTAGATCGCATGAAAGACTTACTTGAATCGCTGGTTGCGATTGATACTGTAGTGAAAGCTTCCGATATCTATTTAGAGAACAGTTTTCAGTTTTAGTTGTTGAATAAGCCCCATTTCATATTGTTTTAAGGAGAAGGTGCATGAGCGCCATTGTTGACATCATCGGTAGAGAAATTTTAGATTCACGCGGTAATCCAACTGTAGAGTGTGATGTATTACTTGAGTCTGGTGTGATGGGTCGTGCCGCAGTTCCTTCGGGGGCATCTACGGGATCGCGTGAAGCAATTGAATTACGTGACGGCGATCAGTCTCGCTATCTTGGTAAAGGCGTTCTCAAAGCAGTCCAGAACATCAATGTTGAAATTGCCGAAACTATTCTTGGTTTGGATGCTAGCGAACAGGCCTTCTTAGACCATACGCTGATTGATTTGGACGGTACCCATAACAAAGCACGTTTAGGAGCTAATGCTACATTGGCTGTATCTATGGCTGTTGCCAGAGCAGCTGCAGAAGAAGCTGGCCTCCCCTTGTATCGTTATTTTGGTGGCTCAGGTGGTATGCAACTGCCCGTACCCATGATGAATATTGTCAATGGTGGTGCCCATGCAAATAACAGCTTGGATATTCAAGAATTCATGATCATGCCTGTTGGCGCAGAAAATTTTCGTGAAGCTTTGCGTTGTGGTGCAGAAATATTCCATGAGCTGAAGAAGATCCTCGGCACTCAAGGTATGCCCACTACGGTAGGGGATGAGGGTGGTTTTGCACCAAACTTTAAAAGTAATCAAGAGTGCTTGCAAACCATTATGAAAGCCATTGAAGGCGCTGGTTACCAGGCGGGTGAAGATGTTCTGTTAGCCTTAGATTGTGCTGCTAGCGAGTTCTATAAAGACGGCAAATACCATTTGTCTGGCGAAGGCCTGCAGCTAAGCTCAAGTGAGTTTTCTGATTACTTAGGTAATTTGGCAGATCAATTTCCGATCGTATCCATTGAAGATGGCATGCATGAAAGTGATTGGGATGGCTGGGCTGATATTACCCAAAAACTGGGCAAGAAAATCCAACTGGTTGGTGATGATCTTTTTGTTACTAATACCCGCATATTGAAAGAAGGCATTGAGAAGGGGATTGCCAATTCCATTCTCATTAAGATCAATCAGATTGGCACATTGACTGAAACTTTTGCAGCTATTGAGATGGCAAAACGCGCTAACTACACAGCCGTCATCTCCCATCGCTCCGGTGAAACTGAGGACAGTACTATTGCTGATATTGCCGTTGGTACTAATGCAGGGCAAATCAAAACCGGCTCGCTGTCACGCTCAGATCGGATTGCTAAGTACAACCAACTCTTGCGTATTGAAGAAGACTTGGGTGATGTGGCTACTTACCCAGGAAAATCCGTTTTCTATAACCTCAAGCGCTAACTAACTCGATTCTATTGAGCTTATGCGTATCATCATCTATTCCATGTTGGTATTGCTCATAGCAATTCAATACCCGCTTTGGTTAGGCAAGGGTGGATGGCTCAAGGTTTATGAAATGGAAAAACAAGTAGAGCTTCAAGAGGCTAAGAATAGCCTCTTAGCTTTACGGAATGCCAAGTTAGCGGGCGATGTGAAAGACTTAAAAGATGGGACGCGTGCAATCGAAGAGCGTGCTAGAGCAGAACATGGCCTAATCAAAGAAGGTGAATTCTTCGTCCAAATCTTGCCAGTTGATAAGGCAAGTACATCAAATGATGTGGGTCTTAAAGCTGCACCTAAACAATAGCTAAGGCGTATTTAGTCATAAATAATTTAGTGACCGCTAGATGGTGGCCTTGTGGCATCACTCAATAAATTGGTTTTAAATACTTGCAAGCAATCCACTGCATCAAACCGATATGGTTTTGCGCAAAATTCACAGACAGTCTCTACTGCACCCTGTTCTGCCAGAATACTGTCGACTTCCTCTTCGCCTAGCATTCTTAAAATATCTGCTACCTTGGAGCGCGAGCAGCGACAGAAGAAGCGAATGGAGCGAGCCGGAAAGCTTCGCACTCCATTTTCAGTCGATTCTTCTAAAAATAGACGCCTTAAGATTGTCTCTGGAGAAAGTGTTAATAGCTCTTCGTTGGTAATAGTGTCTCCCAAAGTCTGAATTCGCGACCATCCTTCCAGTGCGGTTTGAGGATCCAGATGGGCATGCCCACCTGAGTCGGGCAAGCGTTGTAAAAGTAGGCCACCAATATGGGTGTCATTAGAAGTTAGCCATATCCGAGTATCTAGCTGCTCCGAGTTTTGCATATATAGGCCGATTGCTTCTGCAGCACTAGTTACCGGCATGATTTTGCCGCCACGATGCTCCTGAAGGGCAACAATTCCTTGGTAAGGAGCTTGTCCTGGCTCACGATCGGATGGATCTAAGGTAATGACCAATCTACCACTGTGGGAAGCATCTAAGAGCTCTCCAAGACTGGCATCAGCGGAAATTTCTGAAGGCTCTACAGAGAGCTTGACGGTGGCTCGCATGGATAGATCTGACTTACATTCCACCACGAGGAGCTGAATGGGTCCCTTACTTTGGGCTTGGATGATTAAGGTGCCGTCAAACTTTAAACTGGCACTTAAAAGGGTGGCAGCACCTACAAAGTCACCCAAGATACGGCGAACAGCAGGAGGGTCGTCACGGCGCTCTAAAATGGCTTGCCAGGCTGAGCTGATGGATACAATCTCTCCGCGCACAGGGGCGCCATCACAGATAAAAACAAGTAATTCATTCATAGCTCAAAGTATCCCTGTTTTTCAACTTTGCCGTCAATTTGCCCGACCTGAGATAATGCCATTTATGCATATTCGTACACGTTTCGCCCCCAGTCCCACGGGCTTCATTCATCTGGGTAATCTCCGCAGTGCTCTATATCCATGGGCTTTTGCACGACACAATCAAGGTGACTTCATTCTTCGCATTGAAGATACGGATCTAGAGCGCTCTACACAAGAAGCGGTTGACGTCATTATTGAAGGCATGGCTTGGCTTGGGCTCGATTTAGATGAGGGTCCCATCTATCAGATGCAACGGATTGATCGCTATCGCGAAGTGATTCAGCAGATGGTAGATGCAGGACTTGCGTACCCTTGTTATATGAGTGAAGCAGAGTTGAATCAGCTTCGTGAGCAACAAATGACCAATAAAGAAAAGCCGCGCTATAACGGTTTATGGCGCCCCGAACCCGGAAAGACATTACCCGCTATTCCGGAAGGCGTGCTTCCGGTTATTCGGTTTAAGAATCCTATCGGTGGCTCCGTAATTTGGGAGGACGCTGTTAAAGGGCAAATTGAGATCAGCAATGATGAGTTAGATGATTTAGTGATTGCGCGTCCTGACGGTACTCCGACATACAATTTCTGCGTAGTGGTGGATGACTTAGATATGAAGATTACTCACGTGATTCGGGGGGATGATCACGTTAACAACACGCCGAGACAAATTAATATCATGCGGGCGCTGAATGGAACGCCGCCTGTTTATGCCCATTTACCTACCGTTTTAAATGACGCTGGTGAAAAGATGAGTAAGCGTAACGGCGCTATGAGTGTTCGTGATTATCAAAAAGCAGGGTACTTGCCAGAGGCTATCTTGAATTACTTGGCACGCTTAGGCTGGTCTCATGGTGATGCTGAAATATTTACTAAAGAACAGTTTGTGGATTGGTTCGATTTAGAAAGTCTAGGTCGTTCACCAGCGCAACATAATCCAGAAAAATTGCTATGGTTAAACCATCAATATATTCAAAATGCGGATGTAGGCAGATTGGCTGAAGCCACTAAGCCATTTGCACATCAATTAGGTATTGATACAGAGCGTGGACCAGACTTTGTTCAGGTTGTCGGGCTATTAAAAGATCGCGCAAATACCTTGCTTGAAATTGCTGAAGGTGCCAAGTTATTCTATTCACCAGCACCGTGTCATAGCTCTGAACAAATCGCTGCCAATATTCCAGAAGCGGTAGCCCCTGCGTTAAAAGATCTCATTGATGCGCTGAGGAATTCAGAGCCAAGTAAAGAGGCTTATGGCGCAGCTTTTAAGCAAGTACTAGCCAAGCACCAGCTCAAAATGCCTGCATTAGCGATGCCTGTTCGCTACGCTTTATTTGCCACGACACAGACTCCTGCCATTGATTCTGTATTGGTCGTGTTGGGAAAGGATGAGGCTATTCAACGGCTCACGAAGGTAGTCCTATAGGCAATTTGCGCAGTTGCACAAAAATAGGCTAAAATCTTGGATTGTTTTGAGTGTCTTGCGGTTTTATTGTGGGATTACGGGGGTATAGCTCAGCTGGGAGAGCGCTTGCATGGCATGCAAGAGGTCAGCGGTTCGATCCCGCTTATCTCCACCAAGCATTTAAAATAGCAGTTTGTTGTAGTCCAGGTCCCCATCGTCTAGAGGCCTAGGACATCACCCTTTCACGGTGAGTACGGGGGTTCGAATCCCCCTGGGGACGCCAGTTTTTTTTGGTTGTATTACCAGCAGTAAAAAGTATTACTCGAAGTTATTTGGAGCGGTAGTTCAGTTGGTTAGAATATCGGCCTGTCACGCCGAGGGTCGCGGGTTCGAGTCCCGTCCGCTCCGCCAAATTCATCGGTATTGCAAGGAATTGTATTTATGCAACTTCCTTGATACTCGTAGCACTAGAAAGCCATCCTTTGGGGTGGCTTTTTTATTTCAAAAGAATTAAAAAAGCCCTCCTAAGAGGGCTCTTTAATTAATGCGGGTAAGGATTACTTTTTCTTAGGGGTAGTGATTGATGCTGCCATCGCATCGTAGTAAATCACCTTCACTTGCTCGCCAACATTCACATCAGCTAGTAATGCTGGGTTCTTAACCATTACAGTAGTAACTTTGCCGCTAGGGCCCTTCACAGAAACCAATTTCTTTTCGCGATCAACGGAAATAATATCGGCAATGATGGTTGTCTGATTGGCAATCGTTTCTGAAGGCTTTTCATTTGCCTTAGATTGGGTAACAGTGCTTGTTTCTACTTTGCTACGGATACCATCACTCTTAGTTTTGATGAGTTCAATGGCTACTGCCAACTCATAAGATACATTGACACGATCCCCTTTTTTGATTTGATCAAAATTGGTAATTTCAGGGCCTGCAACAAACTTAGATTCACCTTCCTTATTTTTAAAGGTAAGGGTACGGGTCTTTTTGTCAATTTTGACAACCTCACCTTCGTACAGCTGGTAACGGTTATCGACGACGGCCGCATCTATGACCATTGGCTTGCTGGCACCAGCATTAGCAGGCTGTGTTTGAGCCATGACTGCGGATGAGCTGGCCAAAACGGCTAGAAGAGCTAAATGAATGGGAGTAAATTTCATATTCGTTATTTTCCTTATTATTAAATGCTGCTTAGTAAGATATTAGCTCACTTTTATCATTTATTAGCCTTCAGCAAGGGTCTGGGGCTACTGAAGACCAAAGCCTGCATCTTTGTTAAGATCTTTCACTAATCACTTAACCCAAAGAAGGGTCTGAAATGCCTCAATTTGCTGCCAACCTCACCATGCTTTATAACGAAGTGCCTTTTTTAGAGCGCTTCGAGCGAGCCGCTAATTCAGGGTTTAAGGCAGTGGAATTTTTATTTCCCTATGCCTATGAGGCTACTGAAATCAAAAATTTATTAGAGAAGCATCAGTTAAAGCTGGTGCTCCACAATCTTCCAGCTGGAGATTGGGATGCGGGTGATCGCGGAATCGCTTGTCATCCAGGCAGGGTAGAAGAGTTTCGTGCCGGTGTAGCCAAGGCAATTGAATATGCTAACTACCTCAATGTTGGTCAGGTCAATTGCTTGGCTGGAAAAGCACCTGTTGGAGTTGATGCCAAACTAGCCCACGATACTTTTGTCAGTAATTTGAAATACGCTGCTGAGCAGTTAAAGCAAGTGAAGATTAAATTGCTAATTGAACCCATTAATACATTCGATATTCCCGGTTTCTTTTTATCTAAAACACAACAGGCTTTGGATATTTTGAGTGAGGTTGGGGCTGACAATCTTTTTATTCAATACGATATTTACCATGCACAGCGTATGGAAGGAGAGTTATCCAATACGATTGAAAAGAATCTTTCTAAAATTGCCCATATTCAGTTAGCAGATAATCCGGGTCGCAATGAACCCGGTACTGGTGAAATTCATTATCCCTATCTATTTAAGATGCTCGATCGTATTGGTTATCAGGGTTGGATAGGGTGTGAATATAAACCTGCCACAACAACAGAAGCGGGTCTGTCATGGATGCAGAAGTAAACTAATCATAAATACAAATAAACAGATGGAGATCAAATGAGTAATAATTTAAAACTAGGATTTGTAGGTCTTGGCATCATGGGCGGCCCAATGGCTGGGCACCTCGTTAATGCAGGTCACGAAGTGTTTATCACTACCCGTAGCAAAATTCCAACCGAGCTAGCATCATCAGCGGCTATTCAGTGTGCTAGCCCATCCGAGGTTGCGCAGAAAGCCGACATCATTTTCATCATGGTCCCCGATACGCCTGATGTTGAGAAAGTATTGTTTGGTGCAAACGGCATAGCGGCAGGTTTATCTAAAGGCAAGGTAGTTGTGGATATGAGTTCGATCTCTCCAATTACTACCAAAGAGTTTGCTAAAAAAATCAATGCTTTGGGCTGTGACTATCTCGATGCTCCTGTTTCTGGTGGCGAAGTCGGGGCAAAGAATGCAACCCTATCGATTATGGTTGGTGGCGATGACGCTGTGTTCGAAAGAGTAAAACCTGTATTTGAGTTGATGGGTAAAAATATTAACTTGGTAGGCAAAAACGGAGATGGTCAAACCGCTAAAGTAGCAAATCAAATTATTGTGGCACTGAATATTGAAGCGGTTGCTGAAGCGCTCTTGTTTGCTGCGAAAGCAGGAGCAGATCCTGCTAAGGTACGTCAAGCTCTCATGGGCGGTTTTGCTGGCTCGAAAATTTTGGAGGTTCATGGGGAGCGCATGGTCAAGCGCACATTTGATCCTGGCTTTCGGATTGAACTACATCAAAAGGATTTAAATCTTGCCTTAAATAGCGCTCGAGCTTTAGGAGTATCACTTCCCAATACAGCTACTGCTCAAGAGTTGTTTAACTCCTGCTCTGCACATGGTGGCAAAGCATGGGATCACTCGGCCATGGTGAAGGCTTTAGAAAAGCTAGCCAACTTTGAGATCGGCCAAAAAGCATAAAGATTTCACCCATGTCGTTAACCTTATTAGTCTATTTGCATGGCTTTCGATCTTCTCCAAGATCGAGTAAGGCGGTGATGACTGGAGATGCTATTCAAGCGCTGGCAACTGCGGAACAGAAGATTGAGTGGTATTGCCCACAGTTGCTGGCATCCCCAAAACAAAGTATGGACATGGTTACCCAGTACATTGATCAGTCGCGGGCAGATCGTATTGTGATGATTGGCTCTTCGCTTGGTGGTTTTTATGCCAACTATTTAGCTGAAAAGTATGGGTGTCGAGCCGTCACTCTGAATCCTGCTGTCAGAGCCGCTAGAGAGCTAGCCCCCCATGTAGGCATGATGACTGCTTACGATAGTGAAGAACCATTTGATTTCCGCCCTGAATATATTGATGAACTTAAGACCCTTCAAGTTGAGGGGATTTCTAATCCAGAGCGTTATTTATTGATCGCCGCCAAAGGGGATGAGCTCTTGGATTGGAAGGAAATGGTCGAGTTCTACAGGGGCGCTAAACAGTTGGTTTTAGAAGGAAGTGATCATGGTATTGCTGACTATGCTGACCATTTATCAAAAGTTCTGGAGTTTATATCCCTTAGATGATTGATTGACACAAACTTCTTCTGTAAGATGGTTTAAACGATCGACGGCTTTGCTGAGGTCTAGAAAGGAGAGTTTGTGCTGAGCATCTTGAAATTGGACGCTGGTGGAATTCCCCAGGGTTGGGTAAATGCTGAAGAAGCGACAAAACACTATGCTGATAACAGCGTCTTGTGGACGCTAGGTGACCCCGTCAAGAGAATGCGTGGCGGCATCTCTAGAGCTAGTGGCGTTCAGTCAGTAATTGAATTGCACTCCATTATTGCGATTAAAGGTAGTGCAAAAATCAATTTATTTGATGTGGTGCCCGTACTCACAAAACATAAGCTCTTTAAACGGGATCGTGGTCTTTGCGCCTACTGTGGCGATAGTATTCATGAAAACCAGGCGGAAGCTGAACACATCATTCCCAATAGTCGTGGCGGAAAATATTCTTGGATGAACTTGGTCATCTCCTGTCGGCCTTGTAATCAGCACAAGGGTAATCGCACTCCCGAACAAGCTGGTATGGGTCTTCTATATACGCCTTATCTACCTAGTCTTTATGAAGATATGATCCTCAAAGGGCGCAATATTCTTGCTGACCAAATGGATTTTCTTGCTGCGAACTTACCCAAAAATAGCCGCTTACTCGAGGCCCCTTTCTGAGCTTGGGGTTTACGCAGTCAGAGGACGGTAGTTTGACGCACAAAAAATCTCTGTGGCTGATTCTCGTTGCCTTGACCCTGTCTTTGCTCGGGCACTTCATATTGTTTTTTGGGATTCCTTTTTTATCATTTGGCTCTTCAGAAGATATTCCTGAAGAATTGATTATTCGTACAGAATTAAAAGCTGAGCCTCCCAAAAAAATTCAAATGGCGAAGGCACCCAAGAAAAAAATTCGGGAGCAAGATTCCTCCTCTGCAAAGGTTGACGATAGTCAAAGCCTGAATTCGGGAGAGCAGGGTGGCGCGGCAGACCAACAAGGCGTCGCATTTAAGCTTCCAGAATCAGGAATCATTTATTACGACGCTTTTGTAGATGGCCAAAAATACCAAACCGGAGAAATTGACTGGATAGTTGAAGGCAATAGTTACCGCTTGCATATCAATATTCCGTACGCATTTGTGGGCCCCTTTGTTTTTGAATCTCGAGGCTTTGTAGACGCTTATGGTGTGGCGCCTACGATTTATTGGACTCAACGAGGCACTAAACCCCCACGTTATTCCCGTTTTGACAGAGATACCAAGGGAGGAGGGCAGATGTTTTTTTCTGAAAAGCCTGAATTCACCCCAGCATTACTGCCAGGCACCCAAGATCGCTTCAGTTTGATGTTTCAGTTTGCTGCATTATTAAATGGCGATAGCAAAATAGATGAAGCCGGTAGTATTCGCGCCTTACCGGTAGTTGACTACAACACTCTAGAGATGTGGCAATTTAAGAGTTACGGTGAGGTGATCTCTGAGGATATTCCCAGTTTAGGTAAGTCTGTAAATCGCCATTACGCTTTGATGCAACGTGAGAATGATCCATACAAACGCCAGGTGGACATCTGGCTAGCCAAAGATTTAGAGTGGTTGCCAGGGCGCATTCGCTCGCGCGAAGCCAATGGCAGAGTGCTTGAGCTTGTATTTAAGCAAAGAGCGCCGTTACCATCCTCAATGACGGTTAATTAGCATTCTGTGAGGCATTCTTGCTAGGACCTTGACTGTTATTGACTGATAACAGGGAGCACATCATTGAGTACAAGGCGGCGCCTGACATCGAAACGGAAAAGATTCCCGAAAACGAAATGATGATTGGCAGTATTCGCCATTTTTCACTTAAGTTGTATGTTCCATAGCCTACTGTTGTGTACATTTCTCCAGAAAAATAAAGGGCTTGAGGATCTGAGGAGAAGACTTTTAGGGCAACACAGATATAAGCCCAAGCGACAATTTCAGAAAGGTGACTCATAATGACTAGGAGTATGGCCACGAAATAGGAAAAGAAGCTCGCAGCAAAGATGCGTTTTCTAGTCATTAAGCGGTCCATAAAGTGATATGCGCCAGCAATACCAAGTACCGCAACTCCATGAACAGCAAGCATGCCACAAGCAAATATTAAGATACTCCAAATCTGACTATTTCCCATGTCAACATTGATTTCATGGAACAAGGTTAAAAAGCTGGGTAGGTCAGCATTACGAAGAAGGTCTAAGATTGGCATCGTTCTTTTGAATCAAGTGAGATAGCTGTTGGCTAAGCGTGATGGAGCGGGTGAAAGTGATCTTAATATTTTGTTTGACATAATAATGATTATACGCAGATAGACCAACTCAGGATTTAGACCCTTTAGCTTTCGGTGGCCCTGGATATGGCTGCTTATATAGCTTCTGCCAACGGGACCTTAAGCCCTCACTGATCCCCGGCTTGTCATAAATATCCGCAATATCGATAGCACTTAAGCCATTTGCATTGCGTAGTTGAATGTCAGCACCTTTATCTAAAAGGAGTTTTACAAGCTGCTCGTTCCCCGATTGCACGGCCATCATGAGCGACGTTGTATTGCCAGGACTTAAGCCATCCACAATCGCTCCATTAGCTATCAAAAAATGGGAAACCTCCAGATTTCCCTTGGTGCACGCGTAATGGAGAGGCGTCCAGCCAATATGATTGACCATAGCCTTCTTTTGTAGAACCAAGGTCTTCACAACGGGTAAATCACCGTCTATCGAAGCCATCATTAAGGGTGTTTCACCGTATTTATTGGATAGGTCCACATCGGTACGTTTGTCATTAATAAGGAGCTCAGTCACCTTAGTGGACTTATCCTTAATTGCCAAAATGAGCATTGGATTGCCCCTGGAATCAACTGTATTTGGGCTAACACCTTTAGCTAAAAGCGCTGTCACCGTGGAAACATCGTCAAACTTGGCTGCTTTTGCAAAATCAGTGACCTGATCCTCCGTTTGCGCAAATACTGGCAAACTAAGCATCACTATCGATAGAGAAACTAGAAAAGTATTTTTAAAGCAATTACTCATGAACTAGCTCTATCTATCTGAAAACAATCATAAAAATTCTGTGATGTGGCCTTAGCCAGATCCTCAAGTGGGAGCCCTTTTAGATTTGCAATAAATTCACCAACCTTAGCCACCCAGGCGGGCTCATTGGTTTTGCCTCGATAGGGAATCGGCGCCAAATAAGGGGAATCGGTTTCTATAAGCATCCGCTCCAAAGGCACTTTTAAGCAGGTTTCTTGCAAGTCTTTCGCGCTTTTGAAGGTAACAATGCCTGAAAAAGAGATATAAAAACCCATCTCCATAGCGGCTTTTGCTACATCAAGACTTTCAGTGAAACAGTGCATTACCCCACCGATACGATCAGCACCCTCCTCTTTTAAGATTTGAATGGTATCTACCGAAGCCGATCGGGTGTGGATGATAAGGGGCTTGTGAGAGGCAATTGAGGCGCGAATATGCGTTCTAAAACGTTCCCGTTGCCATTCCATGGACTCATAGCTGCGCTCGCCCATACGGTAGTAATCCAGACCAGTTTCTCCAATAGCAATGATTTTGGGATGCTTTAAAGCGGTCTCTACTAAGAAATCAAAGCTTGGCTCAGGCGTATCTTCATAATCTGGATGCACGCCTACTGAGGCATATAAATGGGGATGATCTTGGGCGAGCTTCAACACCTTAGGAAAGTCTGGCAAGTCAACGGAAATACAGAGCGCATGGCTAACATTAGCTGATTTCATATTCGCCAGCACTTCAGGCAAGCGGGATTGAAATTCAGGGAAGTCGAGATGGCAATGAGAGTCTATAAACATGACTCGCTATTTTAGTCTGCCTCGAGCTCGATTAAGTCTCAAAAACTTGTTGATATTGGGAAAGCAAGGCTTCAAGCTGAATGCGGCTAGCTAAGGGGTGGTTCTCATGGCGCCGGGCTTGAACTAAGGCTTTCCAAAAATGATGCAGTTTGGGAGTACGCGCCGATTGGGATAAGCCCTTGAGCGTAGTTAAATGCTTTGGGTAGTAGCGTGGATTGCCACCTTGTAAGACGGCCTGCAAATCTGAGGTCCAACGCTGCATTGCTGCCAATAAAAAGGAATATTGCGCCTTATGGGTTTTTTCAGCGGCATCCAACCAATTGATACGACCACCTTGGGACATGGATTGCAGCAAATAGCGTGAGGCTTGGATGGCAATTGTTAATTCATCCTTTTCGTCTTTATTATTCCGCGCCATTAAAGAATTGAGAACGGAATAAGGCGCACCACCCTGCTCGTCATAAATAGATGCAATATCGGCATCACTCACTTTTAGTCCAGAGTGTTGCAATAGCTGGTTTTGTAGCCAGATCAAGCCTTGTGCACGATCTGGGCGTGGCGCTGTGAGCAAACGACAACGAGAGCGAATCGTGGGGAGAACCCGATCAAGGCGATCGGCCAGCAGAATAAAAATAGTATTTGCTGGGGGTTCCTCTAAGGATTTCAGCAAGGTGTTGGCTGCGTCAGAGCGCATCAATTCCAAAGGGTAAATTAATATAACGCGCTTGCCACCTCGATGAGACCCAATCGAAAGGCTTTCAATCGCGCTTCGTGTTTCCTCAATAGAGATATTTTTCTTTTCTTTCTTTTCATTAGCCTCACCATCAGAATCATCTTGTGCGGCCTTGCCTTTTCTAGGAGATTCATCCGCTTCGTAATCAGCGTGTGGCAAGCGTTTTCGGTGCGTCTCTGGAACAAGAGCAATGAAGTCGGGATGATTGCCAGCATCAAACCAATGACATGCCTCACATTGATTGCAAGGACGCGACAGGTCTTGGGAACCCTCGCAGAGGAGTGACTTAGCTAGCGTCACAGCAAATTCAAACTTCCCAATTCCGGACTGGCCATGCAGCAAGATCGCATTGGGTATCTGAGCAAAATCCATGCTATCCCATAAGGGCTGCAACCAGGGTGCTACTGATTTTTGTTGCACATTGGCAGCCATCAAATCACCCATTTAGATTTGGAGCTCAAGTTGTTTCAATCCATTCCAGATAGCTTCAGGGGTTTGGGTTGCATCTACCAAATGAAAGCGCTTTGGATCCGCTTTTGCTCTACGTAGATATTCTTGGCGAACTTTTTCAAAAAAATCCAAATCCATTTTTTCAAATTTATCGGGTGCTCGCACTTTAGATCGTCGTGCTTCAGCAACCTCTCCTGGCAAATCAAAGAGGAACGTAAGATTGGGTTGCAATAAGGAGCCATCGGGACGGCCTTGTACCCAGCGCTCTAGGGAGTTTAATTTGTCTAAACTTAATCCGCGACCTCCGCCCTGATAAGCAAAGCTAGCATCGGTAAAACGATCAGAGATCACTATTTTTCCGGCTTTCAGTGCTGGCTCAATCACCTGGGCAATATGTTCGCGACGCGCAGCAAACATCAATAAAGCCTCTGTTTCTAAATTCATTGGGGCGTCTAATAAAAGTGCTCTCAACTGTTCACCTAAGGGAGTGCCACCAGGTTCCCGCGTCATAACAACTTCACGGTCTGGATGGCGCTCTTGCATTAACTTCTTGAAGGATTCGATGTGAGTGCTTTTGCCAGCGCCATCGATGCCTTCAAAGCTAATGAAAAATCCTGGGATGATTGATGTCATAAAAATTCAAACGCGATTCAATTAATTGGTAGCGGTTTTAGAGCTGGCTTTTGGAGTTAACTTGCGTTGGTAGCGATCAACCGCTGCTTCATGTTCACCTAGGCTTTGGGAAAAATGACTCGTGCCATCGCCTTTAGCAACAAAATATAAAGCTTTGCTGGTAACAGGATGGATAGCAGCTTGGATAGATTCCTTACTGGGCATGGCAATGGGTGTTGGGGGTAATCCTTTATGCATATAGGTATTGTAGGGAGTGTCTTTGCGTAAGTCCCCTTTTCTTATATTGCCATCAAATTTAGGGCCAATGCCATAGATTACAGTGGGATCAGTCTGCAACAACATTCCTTTATTGAGTCGATTAGTAAATACAGCAGCTACTAAGGCCCTGTCACTTGAGCGTCCGGTTTCTTTTTCTACAATAGAGGCCAAAATTAATAGCTCATAGGATGATTTCAGCGGGGAGCCATCCTCTTTTTTAGCCCATGTCTGAGAAAGTTGTTTTTGCATCGCTTGAGCGGCTCTACGATAAATATTGATATCGGGTTCATCGGGGTCAAAAATATACGTGTCAGGCAGAAAAATACCCTCGTCATTCGCATAATTAAGGTTCAGGGTTTGCAGAAGCTCTTTTGAGCTCATTCCCTTAGTTTGGTGAATGATTGCAGGGTGGGAATCAAGCAGCTTTCTCAGTTGCCAAATCGTCATCCCCGGAATAATGGCAATACTTTCCCTGACCCGATCGCCACGAGCAATTTGAAGCAGGATTTTTCCCATACTGGCCCGTGTTGGTAAAAGATAGGTTCCTGGTTTGAGTTTGGCGCCGATAAACAAAGCCCGTGCACTTAATTGAAATGGAAGTGAAGAAGTAGAGACACCCTGCTCTTGAAGTTGCTCTGCAATGCTGGCTAAACTCGATTGGGGTTTGATCTTCACTTTGTACACCGGTGAATCGCTGACGTTTCCGCTGGTGGGAACGACTGGCCATAAAAATATAGCGCCATACATGATCGTGATGCATGCAATTAAGACATACAAGCAAACCCTCAATCCTGGCGTATTCATTTTTTTCTTTAAAAAAAGACTTCTTCTCTGAATTTTTCTGCTCATCAGGCTATGATAAAAGGTCATGACAAAAAACCCTCAAAACACACCTAATCTATCTGGCACAGACCCCCTCGCCCACTCCTTACTTCCTGAATGGGGTTTAATCTTTGTAGAAGGGCTTGATGCGGCTAGTTTTTTACAAAATCAGTTGAGTAATTCTGTTTTAGGTCTGCAAAGAACTGCTTCTGCTCAGGTAGCCCAATCCCATGAATCAGTAAGGCTGGTCGGTTATTGCAGCCCTAAAGGAAGACTCATCGCAAGCGCCTGGCTTGCTTTATTTCCGAGCACTGACAATGGCGAGGATCGGTTTGCCTTATTTATCTCTAAAGATATTGCCGCAGTCACTGCAAAACGTCTTTCAATGTATGTATTGCGCTCTAAGGCCAAGGTTACAGATATGTCTTCATCCTGGACTGTCGCTGGATTTTATGGAAATGATCAAGCTATGGCGGCACTAAAAATAGAAAAAACAGAGATTGCCCTGCGCCTACCGGATGTTCTCTCTAACAATCAATCTGATGCTCGAGTACTGATTGGTAAGCCAAATGCTGAGCCTGAAAAGATAGGCAACGAACATTTAGTAAGCTGGAATCACTTAGAGGTGATGAGTGCCATACCCAGAATTGTTTTGGCTACTCAGGAACAGTTTGTGCCGCAGATGATTAATTTTGAATCCGTTGCTGGTGTGGATTTCCAAAAGGGTTGCTATCCAGGGCAGGAAATTGTTGCCCGTAGCCAATATCGTGGCGCTATCAAGAGGCGGCTTCAATTAGCCCATATTTCTGCAGACTCTCTAGGAAATCAAGAATATGGTCCTGGGGTGGAGCTTTTTCATACAAGCGACCCCGCTCAGCCAGCTGGCATGGTGGTCCTGGCATCCCCAAGTCCATCAGACCCATCCAGAATCGACCTCCAAGCCGAATGCAAACTAGATGCGCTTCAAAGTGGGGAAATTCATCTAGGAAGCGTTCATGGACCTGTGTTAAAAATAGATTCATTACCCTATCCTTTAATCGAAATTTAAACCCACTCCTCTTACCCCACTTACTCCACCTACTCCATTTTTATGTGCCTCATTCTTTTCGCTTGGCAATCGCATCCCGACTATCCTTTAGTTGTTGCAGCCAATCGCGATGAGTTTTATGAGCGTGATACCGAAGGTATATCTTGGTGGGATGAGCATCCCCATGTTTTGGCAGGTAGAGATCGCGCAGATGTATTAGGCAGTCCTGGCACATGGTTGGGTTTTACAAAAACGGGAAGATTTGCAGCCTTAAGTAATGTTCGTGCCCCGAGTGAAAAGAATCCAGATTCGAGAACACGCGGCGAACTTTCAATGATGTATTTAGCTGGCAAAGAACGCCCTACTGATTTCATCCAAGGCAATACAAAGCGTTTTCAGAATTACAACGGATTTAATTTGCTGATGGCTGATCTGAGTGATCCTGAGAACGCAGAAATGCATTGGGTGAGTAACCGCATGATGATGGGTCAGAATATACGTCCACGTAAAGTATTTCCCCATCAACCCTTGGAGCCTGGTGTTTATGGCCTCTCCAATGCAATGTTGGATACACCCTGGCCCAAAGTGAATCATCGAGTGGCCGCGTTCGCCCAAACGCTAGCGATGGATCAAGGCCAATTGAAAAATGCCGACCAATATTTAAAGCTCTTGGCTGATACCCACCATGCAAGTGATCATGAGCTCCCGAATACCGGTGTTAGTCGCGAATGGGAAAAGGCCCTATCACCTGCTTTTATAAAGACTAGCTCTTATGGCACTCGCTCAAGTACCGTTCTACGAGTTCGCAAAGATGGCCAGTTCGAGATGGTAGAGCGTCGCTTTGATGCAAATGGTGCAGTTGGTCATGACGTTGTAACTGGGGCTCTGAGCGCAGCTCCAGGATCTAATCTGTCGGTTTAAGGACTCTTTTTATTCAAAGCGAAGATCGTCGTTGACAACCCGATCGCCCTCGGCATTTCGAGTGGCTAGGCGTTTCAGGTATTTAAAAGTTCCCGTGGCCATGCAACAAACCTCACCTTGGTCGTTATAAAGTTTGGCTTCACAAAATGCCATGGTAGCCGTTCTGCGCACGGTATCAGCTTTTACTCGCAATATGCCAGTAGCAGCTTGCATAAAATTGTTTTTCATTTCGATAGTGACAACACTGCGGTCACCTGGGTCGCCTGACCTTGCGGCAACTGCCATAGCGACATCCATTAAGGTGAGTAATACGCCACCATGCGCTACTGCCCAAGTATTCGTATGCTCTGGTTTAAGTGCTAAAAGGATTTCTCCTTTGCCCATCTCGGCGCTAATGAATCGAACACCGAGGAGCTTCAAAAACGGTACGTTTAATTCCTCGCCTAAATTAGCGAGTTGGGTTTGGGGGTTAATCTGGACTTGTTTATTCATGTGATTATTTTAGAGGCTTGCACATCTTTTGTGAAATCCCCCTAGAATCAAACTTATGGCCTTTACTTTAAGCGGCGCTGACGCCATCCACCCTGTACTTCCCAGCCCTGTTCCAGCACCCTACTGGGTAGGATTTTCACCATCAGCAGCAAAACTGATTGACATCCCCTTAAACGCTGCTGGACTGCCACAAGATCCAGCCTGGTTAGCGGTACTAGCAGGAAATAGCCTTGATGTAGGGTCACTACAATTTTCTCATCCCATAGCTACCGCCTATAGCGGGCACCAATTTGGCGTGTGGGCTGGCCAACTAGGTGATGGTAGAGCGATATTGCTTGGTGATATTGCCGGCCAAGAATTGCAATTAAAAGGCGCAGGTAAAACACGCTACTCACGTATGGGCGATGGTCGGGCTGTATTACGTTCTTCTATACGCGAATTTCTGTGTAGCGAAGCAATGCATTCTTTGGGAATTCCTACTAGCAGAGCGCTTTCTGTTGTGGGATCTGATTTAGCAGTCCGGCGTGAGGCTGTAGAAACGGCAGCAATCTGCGCTAGGCTAGCACCTAGCTTTATTCGTATTGGGCATTTTGAACATTACGCAGCATTACAGAATGTAGAGCGCTTGAAAGAACTAGCAGATTTACTTGTTAAAGATCACTATCCTGATTGTCAATCTAGTAATGAGCCTTACCTTGAACTATTTAAGCAAATCAGCGCTCGTAATGCAAAGTTAGTTGCACAGTGGCAAGCCGTTGGATTTTGCCATGGAGTATTAAATAGTGACAACATCAGCGCCTTAGGCTTAACTATTGATTACGGCCCATTTGGTTTCCTAGACCATTTTCAGATCGATCATATTTGCAACCACAGTGACCAAGGAGGTCGCTACGCTTATCATCGCCAACCGCAAATCATGCATTGGAATATGGCCTGCTTAGCCAGTGCCCTCATCCCCCTTTTAGCTTTGAATCACTCTGAAGAAGAGGCGCAAACCCTTCTAAAAGAAGCACTGGATGAGTTCTCCACTATTTATGCTCAAGCTTGGCAAGCTCTTTTCAGATCAAAATTAGGCTTTAGCTCATCTGAGGATGACGACATCCAACTGATTGAAAGACTGCTTCAGGCCATGCACGACTCTAGGGTGGATTTCACAAACTTCTTTCGCAACTTGAGTTCAGTCAGCCTGAGCTCAACTATCGATTCCATCGCCCTGCGTAATGATTTCATTGATAGGCCGCTGATTGATCAGTGGTTTACCGATTACCTTGTCCGTCTGAGAGCAGAATCTAGCGATGATCTACAGCGCAAACACAGGATGAATCTAGTGAATCCTAAATATATCTTGCGCAATCATCTAGCTCAAGCTGCGATTGAACAGGCTCAAAAGAAGGACTTTTCTGAAGTAGCAAGACTGCTCAAGCTATTGCAGAATCCATTTGATGAGCAAGCTCAATTTCAGGCCTACGCCATTGCACCACCACCCAATCTAGCCGCTATTGAAGTAAGCTGCTCTTCTTAATTGACTTCTCCAAACGAGCTCCATCAAGTCCATATGAAAAAAACAGATCAAGAATACAAAGAATCGCTGAGTGAAATTGAGTACCGCGTCACTCGTGAGGCTGCTACCGAAAGACCATTTACTGGAAAGTACTGGGATCACTGGGATCAGGGTAGGTATTCATGCGTCTGTTGCGGCACCCCCCTCTTTTTATCCGATACCAAATTTGATGCTGGTTGTGGTTGGCCGAGCTATAACAAGCCAGAGGAAGAGTCTGCAATCAAGGAAATCCGCGATACCACCCATGGGATGGTGCGGACTGAGGTCCGCTGTGCTCAGTGCGACGCCCATCTTGGGCATGTATTCAATGATGGGCCACAGCCTACTGGCTTACGTTATTGCATTAATTCTGCATCCTTGAACTTTGAACCCAGCGCGAATGTGAAACATAGCAAAGATGCGTAATTGAGGTCTAAAAATCAAATAGCTGGATAATCCCCTTTATGAAATTTCTATTCGACCTATTTCCCATCATTCTGTTTTTTGTTGCCTTTAAATTTGGTGATATTTACACCGCTACCATTGTTGCCATGGTTGCGACCATCGGCCAAATCCTCTGGGTGTACTACCGTCATCGCAAAATCGATGCTATGCAATGGGTAAGTCTGGTTATGATTATTGTCTTTGGTAGCCTGACCATTTTTTTACATGACAAAACCTTTATTCAACTAAAACCAACGGCTTTGTACTGGCTATTCTCAGGCGCCTTATTGATTAGTGCCCAATTCTTCAATAAGAATTGGATTCAAGTTTTAATGGGAAAACAAGTTACTCTAAAAGAACAAAGTTCGCATTCTGTATGGCATCGCTTAAATATGGCTTGGGCTGTATTCTTTTTTCTCATGGGTGCTCTTAATCTGTATATTGCCTTTAACTACTCTGAAGAGGCTTGGGTTAACTTCAAACTTTTTGGTAGCACTGGCTTACTAGTCGTGTTCGTTATTCTCCAGGGTATTTGGTTAACTCGGCATATGGAGCACCCTTCCGAATGAGCGTGAATCAAGAGCGTATTGCCCTCTTTACAGCAGATCTTCATCAAGCGTTTAAGATAGATAGTCTTCAGATTGATGATGAAAGTCATCTGCATGCAGGTCATGCTGGTGCCGCGAGTGGCGGCGGCCATTTCAAGTTGATGATTGTGGCCCCAGAATTTAGAGGTATGAATCTCGTAGCTAGGCATCGTGCGATCTATGCTGCCCTAAATCGTCACATCCCTGCTGAAATCCATGCCCTAACCATCGTGGCCTTAACGCCAGAAGAAATCAGCGCCTAAGCTGCAGTAAACTGCGGCCTTCCCTTTAACCAACTACTTATTGCGACATGCTTAATACACGACAAATCCTCACGATCAGCATACTGAGTGCAAGCTTTTTATCAGCAACTGCCATTGCACAAAATGCCGTTATCGTGAATGGCAAATCTATTCCAAAAGCGCAGCTAGATAAATTGGTACAAAAATCGGGTCAGCCTGATAACCCTCAAGTTCGTAACCAAGCACGAGAAATGCTAGTTACACGAGAATTAATTTTGCAAGAAGCGGATAAGCGTGGCGTGATTCAAAAAGAATCTGTACGCGACCAATTAGAGCAATCTCGTATGGGTATTCTGGTTGCCGCAGTTTTTGAAGACTACATTGAAAAAGAGGGGGTTACTGAATCTGACCTCAAGGCCGCTTATGAAACGGTGAAGTCTCAATACACCGGTAAGGAATATCACGTTGAACATATCTTGGTTGAAAAAGAAGCTGATGCTAAAGCCATCATTGTTCAAATTAAAGGCGGTGCTAATTTTGAAGACATCGCTAAGGCAAAATCCAAGGATCCTGGATCTGCTAAAGATGGTGGTGATTTAGGCTGGGTAAGCGATAAGGCACTGGTACCAGAATTTTCCAAAGCAATGGTTCAGTTAAAGAACGATCAAGTTACCGATAAGCCAGTTAAATCCCAATTCGGTTGGCATGTGATTAAGGTGATCGATACACGCGATGTAAAAGCACCAAGTATGGAAGAAATCAAGGACCAGTTAAAGCAAATGATTGCTTCAGATCAAAACTGGCAAAAGGCGAAGTTCACTGAAATGATGCAAAAGCTCCGCGCTAAGGCAAAAATTCAGTAAGCATAGGGAGTAAATTCTCTTTTAACTGTCTGGCTTGCTTAGATTGCGCTGCGGTCTGAGTTTTTGGATTGCCATTCCTGCCATGCCGCAGGCAAAAGCAGCCATCACAAATACATCCCTTGGCTGTGACAATTCCCAAATCCAACCTGCACAGAGCCCGCCTAAGGTGCCTCCTAGACCATAGGATACGGTTGCCATCACTGCCTGCCCCCTAGCCTGAAGGGGTCCAGTAAACCAACGTTGTAACAATTTCGTTGCAGCGCTATGGTGGGCAGCAAAGGTTCCCGCATGAAGAATCTGTGCAAAGATCAGAACAGGGGTAATGGGTAAAAAGGCAATCAAAATAAAGCGCACTACCCCAATTCCAAATGCTCCTTGAAGAACTACTTCCGCATCGACACGACTCAATACTTTGCTTTGGAAATAAAAAAAGATCACCTCAGCAAAAACACCTAAAGCCCAAAATAATCCAATTTGAAACTTACCGTAACCAAGATCCGCCAAGTACAGGGAGTAAAAGACGTAGAGTGCAGCATGAGCAAAGATCATAAAAAATCCCGATAGCAAAAACCAACGCACATCCGGATTAACTAAAACAACTAACATTTCGCCTTTGACCATTTTGCGGCGTTCCATCTTCGGTTCACGCAAACAAAAACTGATCACTGCCAGTAAAAGCAATACGATCATCCCAACAATTGGGTAGAGCTCGATGGATTTACGCTGGAATAATTCACCCGCTACAAGCACCATGACAATAAAGCCAATTGACCCCCACAAGCGTAGGCGACCATAGCGTTTATCAAAAGAGTTATCTTTAAATAAGGCATGAACCGTTGCAGACTCCCCTAGTGGCATCAGGCTGCTGAGGACGGTATGGAGAACAAACATCCAAATAAAAAAACCAATATAGCTTTGCAAGAAGAAAATGAAGGCAAAAACCAGCGCCGCTAGACAAGCACAAAAGCGGATGATGCCGACGCGATTAGATAAATAGTCAGAGAGCCAGCCCCATGAAAAAGGCCCAACAATACGCGTAACTTGCAACATCGACATCAGGACAGCAATCTCAATGACACTAAAGCCGCGATCTAAAAAGAATAGGCTGGCATAGGGAGAAACCAGACCCACATACGCAAAATATAAAAAGAAAAAGGACCCGAAGGCCCAGCGCAACGAAGGCGTCATCTAAGCAAAGCTTTCAATCCCGTTTCGAGCCAGGACGTGCTGACGGAATAGCAGCGATTGCCAATGTCACATCAGCGCATTGGGCACGATGACGCAGCGCATGATCCATCAATACCAATGCCAACATGGCCTCGGCAATAGGTGTAGCACGAATACCTACGCAAGGGTCATGTCGACCTTTAGTCTGAAGTGTAATTGGCTTGCCATCCAAATCAATCGATTGCTTAGGACTCATGATGCTAGAGGTGGGCTTGATGGCTATAGAAACGCGCAAGTCTTGTCCGCTACTAATGCCTCCCAATGTGCCACCAGCATTGTTGCTCGCAAAGCCATCGGGATGCATTTCATCCCCGTGTTCGCTACCGCGCTGTGTAACAGATTTGAAGCCAGCACCGATTTCGACGCCTTTCACAGCATTAATCCCCATCATGGCGTGCGCAATGTCAGCATCCAGCTTGTCAAAGAGAGGTTCTCCTAAACCAATCGGTACATTCCGTGCACGCACTTCGATACGCGCGCCACAGGAATCCCCTGCCTTACGCAATTCATCCATATAGCTTTCTAGCTTTGGAATGATTTCTGCGTTCGCAGCAAAAAATAGATTCTTTCCAATCTCAGCAAGATCTTGAAACGGAATTTCTATTTCACCCAATTGGCTCATATAGCCGTAAAACTCAGTACCGTGTTTTTCATACAACCACTTTTTAGCAATCGCTGCCGCAGCTACTACCGGAGCTGTAAGACGTGCCGAAGAACGTCCACCACCACGGGGGTCGCGTAGACCATATTTATGGTGGTATGCATAGTCAGCATGACCAGGACGAAAAGTTTGCAGAATATCGCCATAGTCTTGGCTGCGGTGATCAGTATTTCGGATCAAAAGAGCAATTGGGGTACCGGTAGTTTTACCTTCAAAGACACCAGATAAAATTTCTACTTTATCTTCTTCCTTGCGCTGGGTAACGTGGCGAGAGGTACCCGGTTTACGACGATCCAAATCCAGTTGCAGGTCAGCTTCTGAAAGCAGCATGCCTGGTGGGCAACCATCCACGACAGCCCCAATAGCGGGACCATGTGACTCACCAAAAGTAGTGACTGTAAAGAGGAGGCCTAAGGTATTTCCTGACATATCGACATTATGTCATTTGTCAGCAATATTGGGCTAGAACGGCTAGGTAGTGACCTTTTCTGTATCTTCTGGCCAGTCCCGAATATAAGCCTTGAGCATGGTGTTTTCAAAATCTTGCGCTTCTACGACAGATTTAGCAACGTCGTAAAAAGAGATGACGCCCATGAGCATTTTTTGATCTACGACTGGTAGATAACGCGCATGGTCAACCAACATCATGCGGCGGACCTCGTCGATCTCGGTTTCCATATTGCAAGTCAAGGGTTTTTGATTCATCACTGCACTTACCTGAATGCCGTCTAATTTGCCATGGTGTTTTGCCAAAGCAGAAATGACTTCTCTGAAAGTGAGAATACCAACTAGCTTGTCATACTCCATGACGACTAAAGAACCGATGTCATGTTCGCTCATGACCAGCACGGCAGTTTGCAACGCAGTGTCAGGAGCTACTGTAAATAAAGTGCTCCCCTTGACGCGCAATATGTCACGAACTTTCATCTGATCTCCCAAAACGATGTGTTTATAGCTTCAATATATCCCCAAGCCCCCTTTGAATCAAGGACTTCAGGCAATGATTTAGTAACGAATAACCCTAATGACACCACTACGAATATTGGGAAGATTGGCCACCAGTACCGCGCCAGCGAGGGTGATCCACCAAGTGAGATAGATCCAGAGTAAGCCCAAGGGGAAGATAGCAAAGGCGCCATAGACCGTCTTGTAGAATGCGGTATGGCTGAGGAAAATGACGAATCCAAACTTCATCAATTCAAAGGCTAGCGCTGCAAACAAGGCGCCAGCGAAGGCGTCCGACCATAGGATCTTGGCATAAGGAAGAAATTTGTAGACAACGGCAAAAACCAAAACAGCTAGGATGACGGGTGCAATCGTTGCTACAAGACGAAAGCCAAATGAAATGGCCATAATCCAACCCTCTGAAGCACTGAACAAGATACCGGTGAGATAAACCCCTAAGCCCAAGACAATTGGCCCCAAAATAGTGGCTACACCATAAATCAGAGCCTTCTTTAGTAAAGTTCGGGCTTCCTGAACTTTGAATATTTGATTAAAGGCATCCTCAATAACGGCTAGCGTCATGAGGGTTGTAATCAATAGTCCGGCCAATCCAATCAAAGTGAGCCCACGAGCCTGCGCAGAAAATTGATCCAAATAGATAAATACCTGCTGGTTCAAACCACCAGGCATATAGGTATCCAATAGCCAGGTTTTAAAGTCATTTTTTACTTGAATCACACTGGGTAGATAGCCAACCAAGAGAGTGGCTATTGTTAACATGGGGACCAGGGATAAGGTGGTCGTATAAGAGAGGCTAGCAGCGATTTGATTCAGGTTTTGGCCGCGATTACGCTCCCAGATCTCTTTGCCGAGAGAGAGCCATAATTGGGGGTTACGAATAATGCGCATCGCCGTATCATAAGAGAAGAATATGAGCCAACACGATATTTTAGTTTTGTACTACTCCCGTCATGGTGCTACTAAGGATTTGGCACGCCTGATCGCGGAAGGAATTGAGAGCGTTCCGAGCGCAAATGCTAGATTGCGCACAGTACCTGCTATTTCTGCTGTTTGCGAAGCAACTGAGCCTAGCGTGCCCCAAACAGGCGCTCCTTATGTGGAATATTCTGATTTGCAGGAATGTATTGGCCTAGCCTTAGGCTCTCCTACCCGTTTCGGCAATATGGCCGCGCCCATGAAGTATTTCTGGGATGGCAGTTCTGCAGAATGGTTTAATGGCGCGCTCATCGGCAAACCGGCTTGTGTATTTACTAGCACTGGCAGCATGCATGGTGGCCAAGAAAGTACGCTACTCACTATGATGATTCCTCTCTTGCATCACGGCATGATGATTATTGGGCTGCCCTATAGTGAGTCTGATTTAATGTCTACCAAAAGTGGTGGAAGTCCTTATGGCGTATCTCATCTCGCGCATGTTGATACTCAATTACCTATTAGTCTAGAAGAGCAACGTTTAGCCAAGGCACAAGGTAAACGTTTGGCTGAAACTGCTCTCAAGCTTGCGAGGAACAATTGATCCCGATATTGAAAAAAGCACTTGATAAGAACCCTTATCAACTATTAGCCACTGCAGCATTTGTCGATTTATTTATTCTCTGTGTTTGTTGGGAATGGTTTATATCGCCCTTACGCCCAGGTGGCTCCTGGTTGATATTGAAAGCGGTGCCATTGCTTTTTGCAATACCTGGTCTTTGGAAAGGCAAGGTTTACACCATGCAGTGGGCGTCCATGTTGATCCTGCTCTATGTCACCGAAGGCTTAGTACGAATTCTTGAAACAGGTAGCAACTTTTGGATGGCTCTTTTAGAAACGATCTTAGCAACGACGGGCTTTGTCTGTTTATTAATTTATCTCAAGCCGATTAAGAAGGCAGCGAAAAACTTGGCTAAACAAAAAGCACAAACAAAGTAAGGATGCAAAATCTCATTGATCAACTTGGGCAGCTTCTAGGTCAGCAATTTGTTTTGACTGATGATCAAGAGAAGTCGCCCTATCTCACAGACTGGCGAAAACGCTTTACTGGTAAGGCTTTAGCAGTCGTACTTCCAAAAACAACTACAGAAGTTGCTCAAATAGTCCAACTATGCGCTGCTGCGAATGTAGCTATTGTTCCCCAAGGTGGCAATACTAGTTTTTGTGGGGGCGCTACGCCAGACGATTCGGGCAAACAAATTCTTCTGAGTTTGAAGCGGATGAACCAAATCCGTGAACTTGATGTCGCTAATCAAACCATCACTCTGGAGGCGGGTTGCATATTGCAATCTGTGCAAGAGAAAGCGGCAGCGCAAGATTTCCTCTTTCCATTAAGTCTTGGCGCTGAAGGTAGCTGCATGATTGGTGGCAATTTAGCCACCAATGCTGGTGGTACTAATGTCCTGCGTTATGGGAATACGCGCGACCTTTGTCTCGGCCTAGAGGTCGTCACAGCTAAAGGTGAAATCTGGGATGGTATGAAAGGTCTACGCAAAGACAATACCGGTTATGACTTACGAGACCTGTTTATTGGTTCTGAAGGCACCTTAGGGATCATTACTGCCGCAGTGATGAAACTCTATCCACTGCCGATCTCGCAATGGACAACCTTAGTGGCTACCCAAGATATTGCTTCGACGATCGCCCTTCTCAATCTATTTCAAAAGCGAGCCACCTCCTTGCTGACCGGTTTTGAAATGATGACTCAAGAATCCCTTGAGTTAAATGAAAAACACTTTCCACAAATGGCTAACCCTTTAAAAGGTAAACCAGCCTATACCGTATTAATCGAACTTTCTGATCACGAAAGTGAAGAGCATGTCAGGCAATTATTAGAGGCTATTTTGGAGGAAGCATTTAAGGCAAATATTGTTACGGATGCAGTTATTGCCAGCAACTTAAGCCAAGCAAATTCATTCTGGCAGATGCGCGAACACATCACCTTGGCACAAGCTGAAGAAGGCGCCAACCTCAAAAATGACATTACCATCCCCTTATCCTCACTGGATCGTTTTATCCAAGAAACCGATCACCTAATGAGGACTCAATATCCAGGGGTGCGCATAATCAATTTTGGTCACTTGGGCGATGGCAACCTCCACTACAACATTGCCCCACCACTTGGAGTAGATGCTAAATCATTCAATGTAGACCATGAAAAGGCAATTTATGCGCTTGTGAATGCTCAAGTTGAGCGCTGCAAGGGTTCTATTTCTGCTGAACATGGGATTGGCCAGCTCAAATTAGGCGACCTAAGAGACCATAAAGGGGTTGTTGCCCATGACCTGATGAAGGCGCTAAAAGCCGCTTTAGACCCCCAAAACATCCTCAATCCCCATAAAGTAGTGTCAATCTAGCCAATAAACCCGCTTTTTTCTCAATTTGTTAAATATTTTGTAATTCCTGTCATCTCGCCCTATTTACTGTGCGTTGTATGGACATGGAGGTGACAAATATGTCAACAAGACTTAAACGTTGGGCCCGTTCTATTCAAGAAATCGACTTGTCCAGCAGGACGCCTGAGATTGCTATTGGCTATCTAGATAGTAAATATCGCGATATCGCTTGGCGTTACATTCGCATTTTAGGCTTTGAACGTACTATCAGCTTCATGGCCAGCAATAACTTTCATCCAGAGTAATACTTTAAGAATAGAACCTAAATAACTGAATTATTTAGGTTTTTTTATTTATTAGCACTGGTTCTTGTGGTTTAAACACCCACAGAACTAGCAGTATTACGGCCAAGGTAGAGCAAGCGCCTGAAAAGAGAAATGCCGCCGTTGGACTGAAGGATTCATATAGCCAGCCAAATATCAATGAGGCCGGCAAGAGCATGATTCCTGAACAAAGGTTGAACCAGCCAAATGCTGTTCCTGTAAGACCCTGAGGGGCTAAATCAGCAACAAAAGCCTTCTCTACTCCTTCTGTAGCGGCTTTAAATAAACCATAAAATACAAATAAGACGCATAGCCAGCCAATCGTCAGGCCTGAATAACTCATCCCGGTGTAAATTAAGGCATAGGCAGCCCACGCTATTGCAATGAAATATTTTCGACTAAACCGATCTGAAAGAGCAGAAAGCGGCGTACCAAATACGGTAGTAATTAGTGAAATACCTGCCCAGAGCAATGGTATTTGCTCTTGCGGAACACCGAGTTCCCTTGCCCTAAGAAGCAAAAACATATCGGATGAGTTGCTTAGTGCAAATAGACCAACAGCAAATATATAACGCTTAAATTGAACAGGCATCCCCTCCAATGTCCAGGAGAACTTTGCTGGCGGAGTCAAAGACTTGTCGGGAGGCTCTTTTAAACAAAGCGCCAAGCCAACAGTGATGGCGCCCGGAATAACAGCCCAAAGGAATATATCTTTTAATGGAACGTTAATGGCAAGTAAATAAGCGGCGAGCAAGGGTCCAATAACAGCACCTGCGTTATCCATCGAGCGATGCAGACCATAAGTAATCCCCCGTTGATTTGAGGGAACGCTTTCAGCTAGTAATGCATCTCTAGGAGAGCTTCTCAGTCCCTTGCCCAATCTATCAGCAAAGCGGATTAACAGCACTCCAAACCAAGAACTTGCAAAAGCAATGAGGGGTCTACCAAAACCTGCGAGCGCATACCCAAATACGATCCATATCTTCGTATTCTTAGTTTTATCGACAATTACTCCAGAAATGAGCTTGAATAAGCTAGAAGTTGCTTCGGCAATGCCCTCAATAATTCCAATGGCTTTAGGACCAGCCATCAGAACAGAGGCTAAATACAGCGGCATTAATGGGTAAAGCATCTCACTAGCAGAATCGTTAACGAGGCTAATTAGTCCAATTAACCAAACGGTTTTGGGGAGAGATAAAAGGGTTTTAAACATGCGCATTTAATTTATCATCAATTCTCGTAAAGGCTAAAAAGAGGCTTAGATTGTCATATTTGCTTGATTCAAGGCACAATAGAACGTAGGATGAGTTATCTCAAATACAAAGTAACGCAAGTCAAAGGAAAAAATCATGAGTCAAAAAAAATTAGTAAAAGATTTATTCAAGAAACTCGACAAATTAGAAGCTGACCGTGAAAAGTTGATTGATAAGCTCTCTAAAGCGCTAGAAAAGTTGGAGAAAAAAGTAGTTGCTAAAAAGGCTCCTGCGAAAAAAGTGCCAGCAAAAAAAGCTCCTGCAAAAAAGGTAGCAGCAAAAAAGGCTCCTGCGAAAAAAACAGCAGCCAAGAAAGTTCCTGCTAAGAAAGCCCCTCCTGCTCCAGTCGCCAGTAATGAGTAAAAAGGCTGAAGCAGCCGATCACGAAAAAGACTACGAGCAAGAATTAAGACTGTTGCAAATTGAGTTGGTCAAATTGCAACGCCAGATTATTTCTGGGAACTTACGTTTATTAGTCATTCTTGAAGGGCGCGATACTGCCGGAAAAGATGGCACCATTAAACGCATTGTCGAGCACTTAAGCCCCCGCGAGACCCGTGTTGTGGCACTAAATAAGCCCTCCTCACGCGAAGAAGGTGAATGGTATTTTCAGCGCTATGTTGCAGAACTCCCTTCCGCAGGTGAGTTTGCAATATTTAACCGCAGTTGGTACAACCGAGCTGGCGTTGAACAGGTAATGGGGTTTTGTACCGAAGTGCAATACAAACAATTCATGGGCTCAGTTAATGAGTTCGAGAGTTTGTTAGTTGATTCTGGCACTCAGATCATGAAGTACTATTTAGATATTGACAAAAAAGAGCAAGCA
>NZ_JACVQD010000001.1:176519-213759 GCF_018881545.1 Polynucleobacter alcilacus | reverse complement strand
AAAGGCTCCTTGGACTGTTATTAATGCCAACAATAAGAAGTTAACGCACTTAAATCTGATTCAGGATCTGTTGTCTAGAGTGAGCTATCCAGGTAAAGATGCAAAGCTACTTAAATGTGACCCAGCAATTGTGATGCCCTGCCCACCTTTAGGCACTAAGCCCCCAAAAGTCGCAGCTTAATTATTTAAATTACTAAACGAAAAATTGCCTTGCTTCAACAATAAGTTCAACAGGTATTTCTTCAGGAATATAGTGGCCACAAGGAACTGCTTTACCGGTGACCTTATTGGCAACTGCCTCCCAATCTTCAAGCGGTTTAAAGCATTTATTCACTAAGCCATGCTCTCCCCAAAGGACATGCAAAGGCATTGCTAGTTTTTTGCCAGCAGTACGATCGGCTCTGTCGTGCACTAAATCAATACTTGCAGCAGCGCGATAGTCTTCACACATGGCATGCATGCTTTGCGGATTGCAGGCTCCAGCCAAATATTCAGCCCAGCGTTCAGGAGTAAATAGGCCAGTTCCAGCATGACGACCCATATGATTCTTCAACCAAAATTCTGGGTCAGCCCCAATCATCGTTTCTGGAATAGGTTCTGCTTGAATTAAGAAAAACCAATGCCAGTAACCTTTAGCGAACTCCATGGTGGTGTTCTCATACATCGTTAAGGTTGGCGATATATCTAACACCATAAGTCGTAAAACACTTTCTGGAAAGTCCATGGCCAATCGATGGGAGACCCTACCACCACGATCATGACCTAGTAAAAAGAATTGATTAAAACCCAATGCCTTCATTAGCGCATGCTGATCGGAAGCCATTGATCTTTTTGAATAGCTTGAGTGATCAGGCTTTCCATGGGGCTTTGAAGACTGGCCATAGCCACGCAGGTCTGCTGCAACCACCGTGTAGTGCTTGGCTAATTCAGGAGCTACAGCCTCCCAGATCGCTTTTGTTTGGGGGAAACCATGCAACAGGAGTAAAGGTGGGCCACTACCACCTACCTGACAAGCAATATCGATTGGACCATCTTGCGAAGAGATGGGGATATTTTTTACTTCAAAACCGGCATTTGAATAGATCGCTGAGTGCATGCGAACATTATCTATCAAACACGCATTATTCCTCGAAAGGCTTTGGTTTACGACCTGAGAGCGTGAATGTTGCTCGTACTTCCCGAAAACTCAATCGACATAAACGGCAATGCATGATGTTCACGCAATAGGCGATTTACCAATTCAAGAACAATAGTAGATAAATGATCCGATGACTGGTCAGCACGATAGAAAATTTGGGCATTTATTTGCACGCCGCGAGACTCTATCTTTTCACAAACAAGGCGTATAGGTCTAGTATGGTCTACAGAAGAATTATCGGTCAGAAGCTCTCCAATGCCAACAGTTACCACTTGAATAATGTGCTGTAAGTTTGCAACTGGACTAATTCCAAACGGAATCTCAACCCTCTCGTAGCCACCACTGCTGGAAGCATTTGACACCGTTTTTTGAATCAAGATTGAATTAGGGATGAAATGGACTAGCCCATCCCTTGAATGAATGCGTACATTTCTCCAGCCAAGCTCTTCAATGACACCATCAATGTTATGGTCCTGAGCATTGATATGAACCCAATCACCCGGCTTAACCGCCCCTTCAAGCCCAATAGTGATACCACCTAAGGCATCTAAAATTAATTCGCGCAGAGCTAAACCTACTACAGTCAATATGACAGAAGATGCTGCTAAGACCGGAAGGATATCTCTGTGAAGCACATCGGTATAGTAAAAACCAAAAAAAGTGGAGTAAATTAAAGTGGACAACAGGACCTTAAGCGATCCTTGTAAGGCGGTCTTTTTAGACTTTTGCTTTTCAATAATCCATCTAACCACTAGATTCAAACTTGCCGCAGTAGCAAAATAATAAAAGGCGGAAAATGAATTTTGAAGTGTGAGCAATAAAATAGAGTTTGTCTTATCGAGTATCGGACTAGCAAACAAACCTACTTCTAGAAAAAAGATGGCGATAAAACTGCACTCTAATGAAATAAGTCTAGATAGCTTTTTCCGTTCAGCAAAAACTTTTCTTAACACTTTGGGCAATAGGGCAAAAATCGCTAGAAAAAAGGCAAATGCAAAGGAATGGCGCCAGTCCAGCTTACTACCCAGGTAGGACCCAATCATGGCATCTTTTTTGCGCAATCCATAAGAAGCCTTAAATTCAGAGAAATTTCTTTCTCCAGTTGCTGCTATTGGATTGCCCAAGGAATTTACGATGTCGTTTTCAATCGCAAGGCTAGCAGTCTCAGCCCGGTAATCCATTTCAGGAGCTAGTACCTCAGCCTTATTCATATCCCGAATAATGGTTGTACCTGTGCCCGTATTAACTTCATCAATTACAAAACGCAACTTAGACGAATCTAAACTCTTATGCCTAAAAGCAACTGCCAGGGGCAATTGACCCAAGGCGAGATCTTTTGCTAAGGCTTCAAACTTAAAGACGCCACGGTAACGAAATAATCGATATTTCTCTGTCTTGGTGTCAGAAGATTCTAAGATCGTAAACGTAGGATTATCTGTAAACAAGGCAGGGAAGAATATGTCATCTGCATCAATCGCTATGCTGCCACGAAACCAGATATCCATTTCTGCAGTAAAGGTTCTTTTTTCCAGATTAATAAAGCTAATTTCTCTAGGAATGAGGCCTGTAAAAATCACTGGGACTAAGTCATATACTCGATTGTCGAGTTGAATTTGATTGTCAGCAATTTTGTCGGTGAAATTGAAGCGAGCAGCATCTGTCCCATATTGAAGTAAGTACGGAATTTGTTTGCCATTCTTAAAAGAGACCAGAGTTGGCGGAACATCGCGTTCCTGATTTTGGTCTAGTCGAATCTGCCCTGTAAAAGCCCCTGCCTTAGATTGATTTCCATTCAGAGATAACAAGTAAGTTTGGAAATTCTTGCGCAGCTCTTCTGGCGGAAGCTTTTTCCAGTCGGGTGTTTCTTGTTTGAGTTTATCAATGAAATGACTTAATAAATATCCTGCATCGTAACCGTAAGCGTAAGCCCAAGAAGGGTCTGAGCGATTTTTCTTTTGATAAGAATTGATGAGCACGCGAGCTTGTTCATCAGCCATGCTCGGTAAAAATGGGGTTACGCTCATCAAACCATTTGTATAAAACCCCGGAGATAAAATTTCCTTTGGAAACTTCTGAAATTGCCCTGGAAAAGTTGGCAAACTTGCCCCACCAAATCCAACAAGCTGTCCCGCGTAGTTGCTATCCTTTAAAGCCTTAACAAGCTGGACAGCATCAGTTGTGGGTAATGAAAATGCCACATAATCATAACTAGAAACGGCTCTAATCAGTTGCGCAATACTCTCTGCATCCGGATTTTTTGGCCAAGTTTTTAAAGCAAATTTATCTTTTGCATTCTTGGCATAAACCTTTTGAAAACCGGAGGCATAGCCATTATTACTATCACCTTCATAAGTAATGAAAACTGTTGAGTTAGCACCTTTTGCTTTCAGCAGAATATTGCTGACAAACTCGCCTTGCCTCTGTTGGCTTGGCTGTAATGCAAATATCCATTTATCACTGCCCTTACTATTTGGTGGGCCAATGGGCACTAAGCCTGGAACCATGCCCTCCTCTAGCGAGGTGATCATATCTTGATACCCTGCTGCTTGCGTGGGACCAATGACTGCTAAGGTACTAAATCCAGCTGCAGCTCCATCAGCTAAAGCAGCAACCACATTGGCATCACCACGATCATCTCGAATAATGAGCCGAACATCGTTTGAAATATTGCCAGCCTCTGCTGCGTCTTTAAAGCCCTGGGCAAGATCTTGACCAATCATGCGAGTAGGCCCAGAGAAATCTGCAATCGCTACGACATCCAGGAGATCTGCTTTATTTTCGGCTTGCGACTGGATGAACTCCGAAATTTGAATACCGGGGGGCAATTCGAAGTAAGCAGTTCCGCCGAGTAGCGCGGCAATGGAAAGGATTCCAATGGCTAAAAATTGCAAAGCTTGACGCTTTTTAATGTTGAAAGACAATCGCTTCAAAGGTAGTTGAAGCTTAGGTAAGCGGGTTTTAAGGCGTGCAAATAGGCTCATGTTGGCAATCGCAGCTTTAAAAAATGAAGCATGCTGCGGAATGCATGCCACCAACTCGCCATTGTTGAGGTCACGTTACAGTAAATTTTGATGAATGGCGTTTAATTCATCCTGCAAACGGATCTTATCAAGACGCTCAAAAGATAAGGCGGCCAAAATATCAATGCGATTCTGCAGGCCTTTATATAAAGCAACATAAGCTGCCTTAATTTCCATATTGTTACTGCCGCTTGTCAGCCCGGGATCAGGGAAGTCCCAATGTGCTGTAGCTGGACTACCAGGCCAAACTGGGACATCTTCGCCCCTCACCTTGTCGGATAGAGAAATAATGAAATCCATCTTTGGCGCGTCAGCAGAGGAGAAAACATCCCAGCTCTTAGGCATTAAGGGCTCGCCTTGATAATTCGCCTCTTGAATTAATTCCATTGCAAATGGGTTTAAAGAGTCTCCGGGCGATGATCCTGCGGAATAACCTTCAAATTTCTTACTCAAATGGGCAGAGGCTAAAGCCTGAGCCATGATGGATCTAGCGCTATTGTGGTGGCACAGAAATAAAACTTTGTATTTTTTCATGTCAATAATCAATCAAAATCGTCCAATAGTGCCGTAATTTGGGGGCAAGAGCCTGATCAAATTTCAGGAGTTAGTCTATTGCTCGCATATGTCAAAAATATGACAGAAATTTGACTAAATTAAGAGTTCTGACTGAAAGAATGGCACTAATTAGGTGCAAATAAAGAATAGAAAATCACTTAGATCGCTACTGCAAAGGTTAAAACGTTGCGACCCTCCTTGAACTCATAATTGATATGGTTAGATAGGCCCTTGATGATCGATAAGCCCAATCCTCCTGGCTCAGCCTCCTCTAAAGTCATCGGTCTTGGCTTGGCTGGCGCATTGACAGGGTCAAAGGGCTTCCCGGAGTCACTAACCGTAATGGCGGCTTCTTTTGGCGTAAGCGAAAATGAGAGCTCTACAGGGGTGTTGGTGGCAGAAGTGCCTCCGTGCATCACGATATTCATCAACACCTCATCCAGACATTGATCTAATGCAATGGCTTTATTTTGGGGCACTTCATACTGATGAGCCACTTCATGAAGCCAGTCAGCTGCTGTTCTGACTTCAGAACGATCCGCATTAATTGCTAAAGAAGCCAAAGGGACACCTATCATTCAAAGAGGTAATGGGAGTTTTATCCAGCGATTGCTTGCTCAGCCAACTGAATATTTGTAAAAATAGGAACTAATGAGCTAATCCCGGTTGACTCCAAGGTACCGCTGACATGCTCATTGTCACCAGTGACAAGTAACATTTTTCCACCTTTGTTTTGCAAGGATTTCGCATTCTGAATAATTAAACGAATGCCAATGGAGGAGAGGAAGCTAACCTGTGACAAATCTACTATAACGGATGGTTTGGCACCAGAAGACATCGCAGAAAAGCGCGTAGCTATCTCGTCAGAACCAGCGCTATCGAGGCGTCCGTCGATGGTGATAAGTCTCAGGGTATCGGAATCTTTGAAGTCTATCGGCATAATGGCAATTTATTTATAAAGTAAAACAAATAATAAGTGGATACAGGGATGCAGGGATACAGGCTTTTTAATAGCTACCTATACTATACGAAAATTATAACAATTGAAATATCATCCTACCTTTCGGTTTCCAATGCTTTTTTGTAGATTATTTAGATGAATCCCAGTATCTCTCAAGCCGATAGGCAGCAATTGAAGTCCAACTTTTCCCTGCGGCAGTTGCTGGTAACCTATGTTTTGGTTGCCGCCCTCATGACACTTTATGAGCTTGCAAAAGAGACCATCTTTAAGGGGCAGCTAACCCCTTGGGAATCGCATACGATAACCATTTTTGTGACAGCAACGTTCGCAACCATTACGGCCCATTTCATTAGAGCGCGAACCAATAAGTTAAATTTTGAAATTCAGCAGGCGCACAACCAAGCGGCAGACGTGATTGACAATATGCTGGATGCAGTCATCATCATCGATAAAGAAGGCCTCATCGCTAGATTTAACCCCGCTGCAGAAGCGATTTTTAATGTGCCTGCTGCAAAAGCAATTGGTAAAAATTTCAGCACACTACTCAATGACGACGATGCTATTGATTACGCCAATAAAATTAAAGACTACGCCAGTAATAAAACTGCGCCAATTATCAGCAATAGTAAAAAAGAAGTGATTGGCAGGCGTGCAAATGGTGCTGTTTTCCCGATGGATTTGAGCATCAGCAGCATGGTCATTGATGGCCATTTGATGTTTTTAGGGGTAGCGCGAGATGCTACCGAGTCTAAAAATGCAGAAGAAGAATTGACTCGCTTAAGGCAAATCGAGCAAAAGATCCATGAAAGCTTAAAACAAGAAGTATCGATTGCAGCAAGCATTCAAATGAATATGATTCCTCCCGGTGATCATTTATATCCAGGGCATAGTCGTGTAAAAGCTTATGGTGTGACGAAGCCTGCTAAAGAGATGGGCGGTGATTTTTTTGATGCATTTTCAATTGATGAAGACCACATTGCTTTTGCTGTTGGAGATGTATCCGGAAAAGGTGTCCCTGCCGCTCTTTTCATGATGAAGATCATGACGCTTCTGCGTTCCAATGTGACGAAGTCTACAAATTTGGTTGAATCCTTGCTAGATGTCAATAAGTCTTTATGCTTTAACAACGATAGCAATATGTTTGTAACCATGTTCATTGGCATTATGAATACCCATACAGGGGAGCTGCAGTTTATCAATGCAGGTCACGACAGCCCTCTCATAGCAGGAACAAATCAAGAATTCACGGCCCTTTCTGGACCTAGAAATATGATTTTGGGTATCCATGCAGCGAATACCTACAACATTGGTAACGCCAAACTCAAGCCGGGGGATTCGCTTGTGCTGTATACGGATGGAGTGACCGAGGCCGAGGATCAGACAGGAAAACTGTATTCCTTAGATCGGGTCAAAAACTTGCTATCGGCAAGTGATAGAAGTAATAGTAAACACATCGTTGCTAATTTGTTGCAAGACATCGACCTACATGTCAGCTCGAATCAGCAGTCAGATGACATCACTGTATTAGCACTTCAATACCACTAAGCGCAAATTATCTATTGGCCATTGCCTGAATCTGAGCCACAGTGACATAACCCTGATTGTTAGAGTCAATGATGCTGAAATGGTCATAGATACGCGGCATACAGCCTTTGGCTTCTTCCTGGGTTAACTTGCCGTCCTGATTGACATCGCATATTTTGAAACGCTCTGCAATTTCACGATCGCGAGATGCATCGTCCGCATATGCAGGCAGCGTCAAAAGCAGCAGAAACCAAGCGCCAATACATAAAAGGGTTTTTGAATAATGCATACGGACCTCTTATTTGCCAGTAGGCGTAGGGTCAGCAGAGGTTTCCATGGCCAGCTTAACGACTTTAATAGCCATTGCTACAAATGAATCTGCTGATCCAGAAGCGGTTCTAAATGATTCACCTTGAATGGTTACTAAGCCCTCACCCAATAGCTTGTTTGATTGGCTGTCAGTGATCTTACTTTCCACTAGCAATGCTGGGGTTTTGGAATTAACGCCACCAGCATAAGCTGCGGCATTCATTGCAAGGCCAATCGGTGTGAAATTCCAAGGCTGTAGACTATCTGCTGAACTCTCTGCTCCTGTAATACCGATAGATATACGGGCTACTCCTGGTCCAGGCTTATTGACGACTTTGATATTGGTACGGCTATTTACAGCTTCATTCATCGATGCTTGTAAAGCCGCTTTTGCTTTATTGATTACTTCAGGACTCACATCTTTAGTGGCATTTTGATTGAGATAGATCGGCTCTAAAAGCACAGCAGTGTATGAACCAGGATTAACACCTGAAACTCGGTATCTCCAAATACGCGCGTCCGGATCATTAGTAGCCATCGGAACCAGCAAGGAATAATCAGGCAAGAAGCCAGATCTAGGCATCGCTTGAGTGGCTAACTTTGGCGCATTACTACAAGCAGCTAACAAAATAGCTGCAGAAATGGACGCTGCTAATAAGCTCAATTTTTTCATGTCTCTTCCAAGGTAGTCACATCTATAGATCCAGATGAATTAAAACATCATAACCAAATTCAATTACTCTGGCGGTAAACACGGTATCAGACCGCCCGATTTTTTATGTATCTGCGGTTTGCATTCTGTATTGGCTTGCGGTGAAATTGAGGCTTTAACGGCTGGAGTACTCACAGCTGAAGGCGCAGTAGCATCCGATTTGATAGGCTGAGCAGGGATTGACTCAGTTTGAGTCATTGCGCCAGTCTTTGCTAGCCTAGGTGCTTCTACTCCTGCAGCGACATAAAAGGCGCGATCAGAACCCGGGCAAGGCATTAAAGCACCCGTTTTGGGGTTGACCACATCCTTGCACTGGGGATTTGCTTCTAAACGGGATTCTAACTTCGCAACTGTACAAGCAGAAAGCCCTACAAGAGCAGCAGCAGCAAGTAATGAAGTGTAGAGAAGGGATCTTTTCATGCGGCTATTCTAAGATAAAGCGCTGGCATGCAAGCTGTTCCAGTCAACCTTTTGGGGCATAAAACAGAAATTTTTTGAGCTAGGCAGCAAGATTACAAACTTTAATGCCCCATGAGAAAGGTAATTTGTGCCCTCGTACCCCAACCCCGAGGCGTGCCAGGATACTGTAATGTTTGCGGATAACCACTGACGTTGTATCGAAGTCCGACTGTAAAGTCGACTGGCGAACCATCAATGAGCACTACTTTGCCAATCGTGGCATTTACTGGGTTGTAGGTTCTACGGGCATCGTAGTTATAGGTGGATTCACTATCTAAAGAATAAATCCATGCACTAGATGTAGTGTATGCAATAGTCGGCCAAGCAGAAAAGGTATTCGTTGTGCCGGTACCAGGACTTTGTAGAGTCCCTGCTCCGGTAGAGCCGCCCATACTCCACGATTGGTGAATAAAGACACCAATAGTCCAAGGCTTCGGCATTGTTACAAATACCGCTCGTATTCCGCCACCCCATTGAGCGCTGCCAAATTGGCCACTTTGTCCACCAGGGATCTGTAAGTAAGGACCAAGTCCATAAATTGTTTCCTGATTGGATTTGGGTGTAAATATAGTCTCAATCTGCGTAGGCCCTACACCGGCATTATTGACACCGTCAACATTTTGCAGCTTAACTGCATTGAAATAAACGCGAGTCAGGGTTTTCCAATTCTCAGAAACATCTATTTTTATTTTTGGGGCAATCTGTAAAGTTTGATCTGTCCCAGCTTGATTAACTCCTAGTCCACGATCATGATTCCATTGCACATCGATCAATTGCAAATTCGATAATGGATTAGTTAGCTCATACGCAATATTTGCTGCGCTTTGATTACTTACTTCTGTGCTGGCTTGTTGACTCCATGCTACGAGTGGCATGCTTACAAAAGAGCCGACTAAAAAATGAGCAAAGAAAGCGCCGTATAGTCTAGCAGTCAAAGCAAGAAGAATTTTTAGAAAACGGATTCATAAAACTGTCCAAAAATGTTTCAGTGATGGCTCATTATTGCCTGAATAATGATGGGCAGTGAAAAATAGATGGTGTAGCGGTTTGAGGTCTACCCAGCGGGATTCAAAGGGTGACTTACACCTCAGAAGAATTTTTTTACTCGAATAGTTATCGATCACCCACCTTCAGGGCAAATAAAAACCAGCCTAAGCTGGTTTCTAAATGAGACTCTGAATTACATACTCCAAGATTCTTTCGAAATCTCGTTTAAGGTAATGTAACCGCTGTTATCTTTATCAAACACCTTAAACTCTCCATCGGTGATGCCATATTTTTTGGCTTCGGCTCTACTAATTTTTCCGTCGCCATCTGTATCCATTGCTTTGAAGTCATATTTTTTAGCTTGAGCTGCAGGTTTAGCCGCAGCTGGAGGTGTAGTTGTCTGCTGGGCATATACCGCAACTGAAAATCCTAGTCCGAGCAATGCTGTAAGAATTACTTTATTCATCTCTGTCTCACTCCTTAATAGTTTTAAACGGCTCCAAGGCTAGAGATGTAAATAGTGCCTCAACCCTGATGTTTTTATTCGAAATCACAGCAAAGGCGCACAAACACAGTGAAGCCAAAGAAGGAATTTTCTTAGAATTAGAATGCCCATGAATTGGATTTTGGTCAAATACTTTATGGGCTATTTGCTGCAAACCTAGGGTAAGCCCCACACTAATCCATATTGATCCATGGCTACGAGCCATCCATGGTTAAGTCATATCAAAAGCCTACAGCGAGTTTAGGGGCACACTGCAATAAGGTCAGCTTGTATAAAGCAGTGATCGATTGGACCTACTCCTTAGATGTTTTAAAAATGAGATATGGCAATAGCTAAAATAATCGCTTTAAGGTGTTAAAAACATGATGCATACGCACCAAGATCTATGGCTGAGTAGAATGGGTTGGAGCTGATAAGACATCTGCAGAGGGCTGGATGGTTGGAGATGGAATCTGTCGTGTTAGCCGACAAAATAAAACCACCCTTCGGTGGTTTTAAGTGGGGAAAAGATTTATTCAGCCTATTTCTTAGGAGTCTTTGCATAACGCAGATAAGGCAGCTTTATGTCAAGCTCACCATACTTCGCTGTTGCTTGCTCATCATTCAAAGCTAGTCCTACGATCACATCTTGCCCAGGAACCCAGTTTGCTGGGGTCGCTAATGGAAGACCATCTGTTATTTGAATGGCATCCAATACTCTGAGAATTTCAGCAAAGTTACGACCTACAGACATAGGATAAGACATCGTTAATCGTAATTTTTTATCTGGCCCAATGATAAAAACTGTACGAACCGTTGCACTATGCGCAGGTGTACGGCCATCAGGCAAATAGGCATCAGCAGGTAGCATATCGTAGAGCTTAGCTACTACCAAAGAAGTGTCATCAATAATTGGGAAATCCGCTGGCGCTCCAGCAAAAGTAGCAATATCTTTTTTCCATTTTTGATGATCTTCTACACTATCAACCGAGATACCCATTACTTTGGTATTACGCTTTGCAAACTCAGGAGCAAGTTTTGCCACTGCCCCAAATTCTGTTGTGCATACTGGCGTAAAGTCTTTTGGATGCGAGAATAGAATAGCGTAGTTATCGCCAATCCAATCGTGTAAGGTCAATTTACCAGCAGTCGAATCAGCAGTAAAGTTTGGCGAGAGATCGTTAATACGTAGTGACATGTTTACCCCTTAATTTAAATACATACTTAATATTACGCCCTATTACAAAGCAGCACAGGATAGGCAAACTTGGTCAACTGATAGCTAAATGGCTTCTTGGATAAGACCTCACAGGCCAGTCGGGCCTTTTGCCAAACCAGCACGATTCGAACGTGCGATATAGGCATCGCGATTTATAATTCAGAGAGGAAACCATTGGATCTTGAGTGGCATTGGCAGGTGGTTAGATGTCAAATTTATCGGGTAAACCGACAAAAAAACATTACAACTGAATAACTATCTGTTGCTCTAAATTAATCAACCTAACAAATGTCCCGTCTTTACAAAGATAGTGCAGCCCTCTTTACTAAAAGGTTGGTGCAGACTCATATGGGGACTTCTAATCCATGATCCAGCTGGATAGCGGCCATGCTCATCTTCAAATACACCATCAACCACAAAGATCTCTTCGCCGCCGTAATGCTTGTGCGGATTGAAATAGGTTTGAGGTGCCCAGCGAACAAGAGTTGACCCACTACCCTGCTGCATCAGTGGCATTACAGTAAGGCCAGGGACCATTCCTTGGTGCCAAGCAGTTCTTTTAGTATCAATAATTTCTCGCTTAACTTGATCTGGACCAAGATGTCTAAGCTTTACAAATAGAGTACAGCCAGACTCACTAAATGGTGCATGCGATGAACCTGGTGGATTCATCATGTAGGTTCCAGCAGGATAGTCACCAGTCTCATCACTAAAAACTCCATCCAAAACTAATATCTCCTCACCAAATTCATGAGTGTGGGTTTGAAATTTGGATCCAGGTTGATAGCGTACGATGGATGTAGCCTTGGCCACCTCGTCTCCAATACGATCGAGCATACGTCTTTCTATTCCTGGCTCCGGACTTGGAACCCAAGGCAAGTCATGATGATTGATCACAACCTTCTGACTGTATTCAGCATTGATTTTCATTTAATATCCCTAGATGTCATTTGGCATATTTGATTAACTCAATATAGTCCTCTTCAAAAACTTCGCCAATCTCTTTATAAATCAACTTATTTTTGGCATCCAGAATCAGTAGCACTGGTACCCCACGAATTTTCCCGATGGCTTGATTCAGTTCTGGTGTCATCATTGCAGCTGGAAAACTATAGTGATTTTGCCGCATATATTCTTTGGCAATGGTAGGTGTTTTATCAATGGAAATAGTCACAATATTCATTGATCCAGGTGGAATGCGCTTAGAGAAGCCCTCTAGATAATTATTTTGGCGCTTACAAAATGGGCACCAAGATGCCCATAATTGAATCAGTGTATTGTTTGTATTGTTTCTAGGGATTTCAAAATAAGAACCGTCTAAAGTTTGGACCCTCTCCAATTGCAATGTTTGGCCAATCTCAAGTGCTAATACTTGACTTGGCATGGTGATGCTATATATAAAGATAAATGCAGCAACAAGGGATTTGATTGTTTTTAGCATTTAGAGCGCCTAAATAATAGGATTGCTTGTTAACTAGGACTTAATCTACTGTATAGGAGACCGCCAATTAAATAATGGCTCTACTCAATCTCTTTAGCTATGCTGACTCGACTAATGATCCAGCAAGCACCTGCAATCATGATGATAGCCCCGCTCTCATAGAGCAATATTGCAGGGTTTCCCTCTTTACCCTGAAGAATAATTAGTCTACTTAATGCAGTCATTGCAATAAACAAAGGTATTGTTATTGGAATGCGATGACTTGAATAAAAGGCTGCCAGCATCCCCAGTACCTCTGCATAAATAAACATAAGTAAAAGATCCTTCAGCTCAACGCGTTGGCTACTAATAAGAGAAAATATTTCTTGGCCCATTGCTACAATAGTAAAAATTGCAATAATGATTAGAAATATTTTTTCAATGAAACCTATGATGTTTTTTATATCCATAAGCTGACTTTTTTATCATGAGTAGATTTACAGTTATATTAGCCCATATGCCCCTTAAATTACACAGGAAAAATTTACTCCAATATACAAAACCAAGCTCTAAATGATGATTCATGATTAAGATATCCGCTAAAAGGAACATTTATGGATAATTTTGGTCCCGTTATCTTAATTGAAGTAGTGCTGATCTTCGGAGGAGTTTTGCTATTTGTATGGTGGCAATTGCGTGACCTTAAAAAGGAGCGAGAAAAAGGCTTGAAAAAGAAAGCGCAAGATGAAAGACAAGACTAAGCAAAAAAATGATCGGTAGCCAATATTGGTAGTGCCATGATTTATCGTGCTTCAACTAATGGCAAAGACTGAAATAAGGTAAGTGAATATTATTAGAATTTCTGATTTACTAGGTTGGCCTACCCAGCACGATTCGAACGTGCGACCTACGCCTTAGAAGAATTCGTGGCTGCTGGAATGTGTATATATTTCTATGGCTTACAGCGTAAAAATGGCACTGTGTAATAAACTGTGTAATACATAAGTGTTGCTTAAAAGACAATTCCTCATCTAGCTTTTAACATTCAATAAGCATTATTTGACAAAATTCATGCCATCATGCAATAATGCAGCACGAATATAGGAGAATGTCATGGGCGCAGTTATAGATCACCAAGTTATTAAATCCATTGGATCGAGTGGGCAAATCTCGCTTGGAAAGGAATATGCAGGACGTCAGGTTCTAGTTGAAAGCCCAGAGCCTGGAGTTTGGATGATTCGCACCGCTACCGTCATTCCAGATAATGAAAAGTGGATACATACGCCAGCCCTTAAAAAGGATTTAACTGCTGCTTTAGCCTGGGCACAAAAAGCACCCGCTAAAGCAAGCGACCTTTCTAAATTAAAAATGGCTAAAGCGCATGGCACGAAACGTAAAGCCTGAGCCATTAGTCGAGCTTGATCTTAATAGTCCTGTTTTTCAATCTGCCTGGAGTGATTTAGAGCTAGCAGAGCAAGAAAAGGCATTTGCTACCTTTAAAAAACTCACGCAACTAACCTGGAACCAAGTCTATCGAGACAAGGGCTTGAAATGGGAAAAGATTCACAGTATTGCAGCCCCTAAAAATATTGAAGCGCTCTACTCCTTTCGTGTAAGCAAATCTATTCGAGGGATTGGCTTTAGGGAAAATCACTTTTTACGAGTTCTATTGATAGAGCCGGACCATGATGCCGCTTATGGGAAAAAATAGTTAGGGTGAACGGCAACTGTAAACTATGTGCTCGGTACCGGATGTAAACCATGTGTACGGTACGGACCAGAGAGTTTTTGGCCTGCCCAGCACGATTCGAACGTGCGACCTACGCCTTAGAAGCTTTAAAAATGAGCTAAAACAACTAGTTAAACAATGACATTAAGATGTTAGCTTTTGGTGTGGCATAGGCACCGAGAATCGTGGTGTCGGGTGGAATAGCTCGGATATTGGGTGGCATTCACAGGCGGCTGGATGGTCAGATGTCAAATTTGTCGGGTTAACCGACAAAAATACTACTGAGAGTCTTTTACTAATCTAAATCCAAGATGCGACATTGGACTAAATGGATCTGCCCCACGTCTTGCACTTGGACGATAAGACTGGCAGTAATCTTCATTGCATAAAAATGATCCGCCTCGGATCACCCTCTTGGGTGCATTTTCAGGCACCCCATAATCATCTGGATCATATGAGCCAGGAGGACCTTTAGAGTTGTTGGCTACACCATCACCAAATTCTTTAGCTTGCATCGCAAAATAATCTGAGCGGTACCAATCGGCAACCCACTGCCACGCATTGCCAGTCATATCAAATAGACCATAGCCATTTTGTGGAAAGGTTCCTACTGAACTGGTCCCGATTGCGCCTCCAGCTTTAGGACTAATTACTGGACTCACTACCGGGAACGCTTGCTTCTTCACATCCCAAATATTGGCTGGCAGCTTGCCTTCCTGCTCTAATTGATCACCCCATACATAGGTTGCTTGATTTAAACCTCCTCGAGCTGCAAACTCCCACTCTGCTTCGGTGGGCAATCTCTTTCCAGCCCACTTGGCGTATGCCAAAGCATCTTCGTAACTCACTTGAACTACTGGATGATTGCCTTTGCCATCAATATTACTCTGGGGTCCAGCAGGATGACGCCAGTTTGCGCCAGGCACATATGCCCACCATTGAGAGTAGTCATTCAGATTTACTTTGGCCTTGGTTCCCACAAAAACCATTGCTCCAGCTACAAATACTGAAGCTGGTGGCTTAGGCGTTCCTGGTGGTAACTGTACCCTGATCGTTTCCCAATCGGGAATTTGCTCAGCAGTGGTTTTGTAATTTGTTTCTTTTATAAATTGGGCGAATTGATCATTAGTAACATGAGTGGTATCCATCCAAAATCCTGATACCTTCACTTTATGCGTAGGCTTCTCGTTGGCTTGCGCTTTTTGATGATCACTGCCCATGAGGAACTCGCCGCCAGGAATCCAGGCCATACCTTTAGGGCCATTTACGCCATCACCTAAGCGAATTTCAGGAATAGTCTGCTGAGGTGTTGATAGAAAGTGACTACTTAACAAATATGTACTGATTCCCAAAATCATCAGTATTGCAACCAATAAACCTCTGCGTCGTATATTCATCGTATTGCTACTCTCCTAATGGGATGCTGATAGTGGCAATCGTTGCATACCCTTGGACTCGATTCTGGGCCCAAAACTCCTTATATGCGCGCAGATTAATATAAGCCTGCTTTTTACCAATATTAAATAGATAACCAATTTGTGGACCAATGGCTGCAACTTGAGATTTAAAGTTTCCTATCCTATCCCCAACGCCAGAGTCTGCAGTGAGTTGATAGTAAACATATCCTGCAATACCCACCTGCCAGTGTTTGGATAGGAATTGCGATATGGACCAGTCCAAATGAGAATCGACTCCACTCTGATAGTTGGTTTGATTATTCTTCCAGTTATAAGTGGCCCCTAGAACTCCAGAAAATTCAAGGCCTGTAGTATTGTTTAAATACGTATAGCCACCGCCAGTATCTATTGCCGCATGACCAATGCCAATACTAGAGAGACCTGTTGCACTGTAGGTACCCACGGGAATATCACCAGTCACATAGGTCATAAAATTATTATTACCTTTATTCCAAGCCAAACTGGCCAGCGGATATATATCAGTACTTCCTGTTACCGAATTAGCTTTATTAAATTCAGTACTTATACTTGAGACGCTTGCAAAAGCAGTAGTGGTATTGGAGCCAGGACCCCAACCCACTCCAACATACGGCTGACCTCCTAAAATCTTTTCTTCAGCCGAATATCCCAGCTGAAATAAGGCAATCGATTCTCTTGTGCTTAAGCCAGCATTAATAGTTTGGCCATGTTGAAAGTTTTTTGACTTATCTGCTTTGCCGCTATAGACATAGGGCATCAATACCAAAGACCACCCCGGGGTTGATGGTACTGCTGCCATACTCGCATACTGGCCAGACATCCAGAATGGAACACCGCCCTCATCTGCTAATACTGATTGTGACGAAAAGAAGCCGATTGCAATCAAAAGAAGTTTAGAAAATATTCCTAAACTTCCTTTGCAAAGCTGGCTATGCACTCAAAATTCCCTCTTAAAGCGCATTAAAGTTGGTTAAGTTAGCAGGTGGTGGGTTGGGGAACTTCTTAACCGAGGCAAGATACTCTTGAATTGCTTTGAAAGCATTCACTGAAATTGATTCGTAATTGACTAACTGTAAATCTTCATGCGGATCCATTTCGATGTTGTAAACCTTTGGGTAGTACATTGGGACTGAATTAGCAGCTATTCCGCCAAGCATTTGCTGTCCAGTGCCCGTACGATTCATATCCCTTAAATACATTCTCCACTGCTTCCAGCGAACTGCCACTAAATCCGCGCCAATAAATGAAATTAAATGTTCGCGATTACCTATTTTGCTCTTACCAGTAAGCGTATCCAATTGATTCACTCCATCAATGGCTCGATCTGTTGGTAGCTTAGCGCCTAAGATAGCGGCAAAGGTTGGCATAAAGTCCATGATCGAAAACATGGCATATGAAGAGGTATTTGGGGTGATATGCCCAGGCCAGCGAATAAAGCAAAAAGTCCGGACAGCTCCTTCCGTAGCCTCGCCTAGATCCCCTCGAAATGGGCCATTTGATCCCATGTCAGGAGCACCAAGACCCAATCGATCATAAGTCATCATGTATTGTCCGGTGCTACCATTATCAGAGGCAAAAACCAAAATAGTATTGTCCTCAATATTCATTTCTTTGAGAGCATCCATAATTTGGCCAACGTGATAATCCCCTTCCATCAATTTATCACCGTACTGACCAATGCGGGACTTTCCAGCGAACTGCTTTGAAGAAAGATTTGGTGAGTGACCCATTGAGAACGGCAGATAAAGAAAGAATGGTTTACCAGCTGCATTCTCCTGCCTCATGAATGCAATTGATTTTTCAGTCAATTCATTATCAATCTCTGCTCTGACCTCCATCGTAAATGGCTTCACCCGTTCAAGCGGTCCATTTCCCTTTTGCTGACTAATCCAAGGTCCTTTTTCATATAAAACCTTATCGGGTACGTTTGAATAGGAATGTGTTTGTATAGCTTGTGCAACGTAGGTGGCAGAGTCCCAAGAGACATCTGGCGGTAAACCGTAATACTGATCAAATCCATGAGCGCCCGGCAAGCTTTTTGGTGCGCTTCCCAAATGCCATTTTCCAAAAATTGCGGTTGCATAACCTGCATCTTTAAATAATTGACCCATTGTGTAGGCCTTGCCTGGTAAGGTACTAGGAGTACCCGGCTCGGCAACAAGTGACAAACCATTACGAATGGAGTATTGACCCGTCATTAATGCAGCACGAGATGGTGTGCATGCTGGCTCTACCAAATACTGGGTCAGCTTCAGCCCACTCTTGGCTAATTCATCAGTGCGTGGTGTGGGAGCACCTCGTAATTCACCGCCACCGTAAGGCCCCATATCCCCATAACCCACGTTATCCGCAAGAATGAAAACAACGTTAGGCTTCTTTTTGGTAGAAGCTGGGGCTGACTGTGCAAATACAGTAGGCGCAGCAATTGAAATAGATAAAACTCCAATCAATACTCTTTTTAAAAACATTCCAATTCCTATGTTGTTATTAATGCAACTACCTATTTATTTGCGTAACCTTTGAAATCTTCGCCAACCTTGATATTGGGGTACTTCTTCACACTTTGCTCGTAACCCTCTATCCATTTAAAGCTTGGGGCATAAACCCAACCCAAGGTCAGATCTGTGTACATCAGGTTGTTATCTTCATGCGGATCGCTACTCAAGTCATAAATCATTGGAATCTGAGGTTTCACATAAGGCTTGCCAATAGACTCGGGAGATTCTGCATACCTAAAGATCGTTTTATAGATCTTCCATTTAATTGACATCAGCTCACCATCAATACCAAAGAATGGGTATAAGTCTCGACCAGTTGTTTTATTTTTACCCAGCATGAATTGCGAGGCATCAACCCCATCGATCGGACGATCTTTAGGAACCAAATTGGATGAGCCCACCATGCCAGCAATTGTTGGCATCCAATCCACTGCGGCAAACATTTCTTCGGTAACCATGCCCGATGGGACGTGGCCAGGCCAGCGAATCATCGCAGGTACACGCATACTTCCCTCAAATGGCGTGTTAAAGAAATTGCCACGAAATGGTCCATTAGTTGCGCCACCAATCTGAGGGCTGGCACCGCCGCCGGCATTATCGCTACTGAAAATAAAGATGGTGTTGTCTTCAACACCAGCCTCCTTAACTGCTTGCATTACTTGGCCAACACGATAGTCCATCTCAGCAACCAAGTCTGCAAATAGTCCGCCGCGTTGAGTAGATTTTCCGGCAAAGTTTGGATTAGCCATTGGTGGCTCATGCATTTCTGAATAGCCCACATAAACAAAGAAGGGTTTATCTGCTGCTGCATTACGTTTAATGTATTCAACCGTCTTAGGAATGATGTACTTCTCATCAATCACTGGACGAATCTTTAAATCAAGTGGTATGACGGGTTTAGATTTTTGACCTTTCTTGCCTTCCCATACCATCGGCACAGGAACCCCGCTCTCCTTAAATAGAGGCCACTGTGTATAGCCTGCCTCATCCCAAGTGTTTGGTATGCCCCACCATTCATCAAAGCCTTGATCATTAGGCATTCGACCTTGAGTATCTCCAAGATGCCATTTCCCATACAAAGCAGTTGCATAGCCTGAATCAGAAAGTAGCTTAGCGATGGTGTACTCCCATGGCGCCATGCCAGCCTTGCCTTGACCTGGCCAAGGAACTGTGTAAGTTCCGGAACGCACAGGCATACGACCAGTCATGATGGCAGAGCGAGATGGGGTGCACTGCACCTCAACGTTGTAGTTATTAAAGCGAATACCCTGGCTGGCCAACTTATCAATATTTGGTGTAGCTACTGTTCCACCATAAACACCAAACGATCCCCATCCCGTGTTATCAACCAGGAAGTAAACAATATTGGGCTTTTTTTGAGTAGGTGCAGTTTGTGCAATAGATGCAGTTGGAGAGGCTAGAGATATTCCTAAACATAAGCTAACAATTGACAGCTTAAATTTACTCAGCTTCATTTAATGCCCCTAAGGATTGATATATCTTGAGAACTAAGGCGATAGATTTAGCAAAACGCTAATTCAGCTCAGAGGACTAGTGATGAAATTTAACATGAATGGAAGTGGTTTAAACAGCATTTTCTAGTCAAAATTAATAACTCAATTAATATGGTTTACCCTATAAATCCGACTACTGCCAAAGATCAAGCTACGCCCTACCGTGGCGTAAGCGCATCAAAACCTAAAGGTTGCCGACAATTGTGGCCCCTGGAAGGTAGTCTTTTGTAATAAGCCTTGCCCGTTAGTCTTTGAGCTATCCATATCGTAGTACAAGCCCCGATATACCAACGCAATATCCACCCACTTCTCAATGGTTTTACCAATTCCCAACATGGCTTGCCAAGTAACATTAGTAGTACCGCCCCCACTACCTATATCAGCATAAAAAGGGATATACCAAGTAGAGTCGGCAATACGATAACGACCTTTAAATCCAACTATTGGATCAGCAGTAGACATAGACTTAGAGTCGCTGAACGCAGTAGACCCCGTTAATGTTAGGTTAATTGTCGAAGTTGTACCTATCCAACGACCTCCAACCAAAGCATCTACATAAGCATTGTCATTTTTGATTACTGTGTAGGTTACTGCGGTAGTCACAATTGTATTTTGCACTGTTGATTTATCGGCAAGGCTAATCCGGACACCCGGTTGAGGGGTAACGGGAATGGCGCCAGTTTTTTGTAGGGTTGCGCTAACTACATCTCCTAGGATGCCCCAATTGCCATAGTGTGCCTCTCCAGAAATCATTGCGCCAGATTTAAGATTGTGAAGCACATCACTAGCATTTTGATCGACGGACTTAATATACTGATCGTTATAACTGAGAGTAGATGCAATTGCAGGTGCCCATAAGTATGGACTTAGCTCAAAACGCCATTGGTCTGAGACTTGTGGGATCGGCGAGAGATCAGACTGGGCGTTGGCAGGGCATGCAAACACTCCTACACATACCGAAATAATTCCTAGGCTAATTCGCACCAGTCTTACAAACCTTATTAAGCTGCTTGCAAATTTTTAATATTGAATCCACCACTCCTGAGGTACTGGGATCTTGGCTCTGAGGAGCAGCAGTAGCAGAGATCATAATTTCAGACGATTTATCACTCAATGGAACTACACTTAATGAGGTACTTTTATTGCCTTCAGAAACCTTTAATTTTAAATTTTGTGAGTCTTGAGAAACAATGGTGATGGCTTGATTTTGACTAACCACATTGACTGCCGTTGAGTAAACTTTGTTCGCAGGAGCGTCTATGATTACTGTTGCAAATTGAAATGCTGGTTTGCCATTTGAATCATCCTGAGTCATCTGATTGATACGCCCAATGACATGACGTGCAGCAAATGCCCATTGAGCATTTACCGTTTCAGAAAAAATAAGTCCAATCAATAATATTGGTAGCAGCAATTTGTTCACTAGAAATTTATCTTGCTTCATGGTTCGCTCCTATTAATTTCATATTCGATATAACCAGCGCCTAGTAGTTATCCACCCATTGCGCCAATTTTTGGGGCTTTCTGTGGGTCCATAGCAGGCACTGGATTGCTCGGGTCTTGCAGATTTGGAATCAAGTCATTAGAAGCACCCCCAGGAACGCGTCTCATATTGGGATATTTAATAATAGATTTATTAAAATCTAAAATAACTGGACCAGTTAAGGCGGCTGTCCACCCATTATCTTGACCAGAAAACCGCCCTGGAGAGCTTGTAGGATTTCGAGTAGAAACAGAACCATTAAATAGCATGTCGTATTTTTCAAATGGATCCATTGTCAAGTTGTAAACAGCGGGTAACCCCATATTCAATTCTGGGCCAAGCCAAGTATCTTTAGATGTATAAAGTGCTTTCCATGCAATCTTCAGATCTGGAGATTTGGGATCACCGCCAATATCAGCCCGAACTCCACCAAAGCTTTCGCCAGTAATATAGATCCAGTCATTGCGAATGGAGTGTTTAGTTTTTCCAGTAATGTATTCACTGTTATCCATTCCATCAAAGTAAATCGGTTTGCCGTTATTGTCTTGGTATTCACCACGTTTAGGCGGAGTAATTCCAACCAAGGCAGCAGTAGTTGGCCAAACATCTAAATGGGACATCATTTCAGTGAGCACTTGGCCGGGCGGTACCTTCCCTGGGGCCCATAAGATTCCTGGAACACGCCACCCAGCCTCAAAGGCCGTTCCCTTTTCCCCGCGAAATGGGGTTGTTCCTGCATCTGGATACGCATCTTGCCAAGCCCCATTATCAGATGTGATGATCACAATCGTATTTGGCGCTTCTGCTCGGATCACATCCATAATGCGACCAATATTGGAATCTAACTCTAATATTGAGTCTGAATAATTCCCTAAATGCGTTTTACCTTTAAATGCCTTGGCAGGGTTTGTGGGGTTATGCATCTTCATGAAGTTAATATCCATAAAGAAAGGTTTATCTCCTTTCGCATGACTCTTAATATATGCAATCGCTGAATCGGTTTGACGAACATCAAACTCAGCTAAATTATCGTAAGTAATAAGTCCTTCTTTTTTGGCTTTTTTGCCCGCTACTCCACTCCACTCATATAGATTTACAGTGTCTTGATAAGCTTTCCAAAAAGCTTCGTTATATTTTGGAAACCAAGGATGCATGTTGGGCGATAGATCAGAGTAAGAATAGACTCCAGGATAGTAAGCGGCGAAGTTCTTCATTTCATCAAACCCATGCTCAATGGGGTACATCTCGGGTTTATCGCCTAAATGCCACTTACCCGAAAAGTATGTTTTATAACCATTTTTTTTGTAAAACTCTGCAATAGTTGGCGTTTCTTTTTTCAGGCCATTCAAGTCGCCCGGTACAACAACAACAGAGAGGGCTGTACGAATCGGAATCCTACCCGTCATGAAGGATGCTCGGCCAGCTGTGCAGCTTGCTTGACCATACCAATTAGTAAAAAGTGCGCCCTCTTTTGCAACCCTATCGATATTTGGGGTTGGATGGCCAAGGGCCGCACCACCGCCTGTATAGGCTCCAAAATCATTCCATCCCACATCATCGGCCATTAAGATCACTACGTTTGGCTTTTGATCTGCCACAGAAATGCTTGCCGATACGCATATACATAAAAAAACTACGATTTGCAGTATTGTTTTTGTATTCATTTATAAAATTACTTCCATGAGTATTTTTAAATAAAATTTACTAATTTCTATTTGCGTCAAAACTAGTCATTGAAGGATCTATACCCTCACCAACATCGGAATAAGCAAGATTTTGAATTAATGCGAGCGTTGCCACTCCCTCTGAATTGAACTGTGTTCGAAATCTGGGGCGGTAGGTTTGGCAGAATGCCAAGTCAGCTCGAAGGTCTGTTAGATAAACTCTAACTACCTTTTGATCTGAATCAAACTATTTAATTGGTTATATTAGAAATAACTGCTAATAGAATGGATAGAACTACGGTACCGAGGGTATGTCACTAGTGGAAAGACTTCCGTCCCATCTCATCGGCCAGTCAGGTGTTTGGCCTGCCCAGCACGATTCGAACATGCGACCTACGCCTTAGAAGCTTTAAAAATGAGGCTAAACAACACTAAAAACAATCCTTTTAAGGTGTTGGCTTTTGGTGTTCAGTAGGCACCGAGAATCGTGGTGTCGGGTGGAATGCCTTGGAAGTTGGGTGGCATTCGCAGGCGGTTGGGTGGTTAGATGTCTAATTTGTCGGGTAAACCGACATTTTGGGAGCCTCCTTTTAAAGGATACTTCAATAAGCTTTCTCCAATCAGTTTTTCTTCTTAAAAGTTGCTTCAGTAATTGGCATATGGGTAACAACGCAACACACGTCATCCAAGTGTTTGTAGGCAGACACCTTCACCTCGAACCATCTTTTATCTCCATTGCTGTGGCAAGGATACTTTGAAGTAAATGTTTTCGATTGTTCCGCAATAACTTCACGAATCGATCTAGCCACTTTGTTAGCCTCTATAGAGCCCGGTCCCATTGCTTTCTCACAAACAGCAAGATAATTAACGCCCTCGCATCCTAGGCTTCCTCCCTTTAACTTGGGATATAGCATGGCAGCAGATCGCCATGCACTATTAACCAAAATAATGAAGCCATCTGTATTTAATACAGCCGTCAGAGGCGAAACAAAGTTCAAAGCAGCTTGCGCTAAACCCTCTATTTTTCGTCGCTCATAGGCCTCTACTTTTGCCCTATCTTGCTCGCTATCAATCCCCACATGAATGCTGGCTTTCTCGGTGACAGTCGTAAGGTAAATAAACGATGCATCTAAGTTAAGCCAGCTAATTAAAGTCTTTAGTCTTGCTGTCTTTGGCATAGATTGGCCATTGATCCATTTTCTCGCAGATTCACGACTAATTGGCTTTGTCTGAAAGTTACGTAGATTAAATTCAATCGCTAACTTACTGGCCGTGGGTATTTTCCCGAACCGATTGATCAGTCCAGCTCTAAAGGCCAAATGAAAACGTTCGATCACAAATTGATTGATAGTGAAAACTCCCTAGAGTGCTTTCTTGCCTATCTAACATCATCTACCTTTTACAGCCCTAAGTCAGATTTATTACATTTGCCAACTTTAACTTGGCAAGTTACGAGCTATTTGGCCTATTTTGGGTAAATAGCACTAAAACAAAGGAATGTAGATGGCCCACCTGACATACATTAATGCCGTACAAAAACTAGAGGCTGGTGATTCATTCACCCTACATGATATTAAAAGCCTATCGTATGCAGATCTTGATAAGCTATTTGAAGATATAAAATATTGGAAGGTCTACGGTAATATCGACACAAAACTTAATGAAGTAAAGCGATGGTAAAAATCATGCTGGAATACTTATCCAAAATCGACAAAGCAAGGTCAATCAATAAAAGCCATTTGCCAGACTAAAAGAAAATATCCAACAAGTGTGCTGTTGAGATTTTTGACGCCCGGGGCAGAATTGACCAGATCTAAAAGATTCTTTAGAGATCTCACGGGCCAGTTGGGTGTTTGGCCTGCCCAGCACGATTCGAACGTGCGACCTACGCCTTAGAAACTGGAAAAATGAGCTCAAACAACAAGCCTAACCACAGGCTTAAGGTATTTAATTTCGGTGTAGCTTAGATATCGAAATCTATGACGTTGGGTTTTAAAAAAGGTTGGGATCTAGCGTACCAAGCGATTCAGTTCGCCGATCAAGACTTCTCTTGTAAGTGGTCAACCTCGAAATAGGTTGCCTGAGGTTCAGATTTAAACCCATCTTTAATTTGCGATTGGATTGTGGGTAATAAAACACCATCTAAAAATTTCTGCCAAGTTTCTTTAGAGTCATGAATAGCAACTACTGACCAGCCACCAGGGGAAGGTCCAGCTGCATGGTATAGCTGGCCTACTGGAAGGCCTGCCCCACCATGAGGATGAACTACTGCAATTTCAGCATCATATTGAGATTTAGTCCCATTTGGATAAAAGTGAATAATTCCATAAGCCATTTTGAACTCTCTTTCGTTATGCATTAAAGGGGTATTTAAAACTAATGGGGGTCTGCTTTGAAAAGGACTAAGGTCACTCGCAGGTCTGCTGAATAAACTCTAACCCCCTTTTGATCTAAATAAGACTATTAAGTTACTTATATTAAAAATAAGTCTAATTAGAATGGATAGAATTGCGATACCGAGGGTATGCCACTAGTGAAGTGGCACTTGATAGATGGGCAATAGCCGTGCCAGAAATAAAAGTAATTAGAATGCCTCCAATAATGCACTTTACTTTCTGGCACTTATCTATTGATACTTTGGGAATAAGCGCATGAGATGCAAGCAAATCTTGATAAACCCTATTCACTTACCAAGCAAAGTTAAATAGAAAATATGTTCTTCAAGCACACAACCCCTGCTGATGCGCCACTGATGGCGCAAGCTGTTGTCAGTACCTGCCGCCAAAATGGTTGGTTCGATGAGATACAACCACGATTCCTAAAGACTATCTTTCATAAGCTCATGTCCTATGACTGTGATTTCCATACACTGGAGCCCCTCAGTATTGAGGAATTTTCTTTAGCAATGCCAGAACCTCAAAAGCGCAATGAAGTCCTCGATTTAATGCTCGCAACTGAATTATTATGTTCATCGATCTCACCAGAAATTTCTAATGCTATTAATTTGTGGGCTCAAAAACTAGGCATTGAAAATAATGGTCTAGCATTAGTTCGAGACCTTTCTAAGAAATTAACCATTCAAGCCCAGCAAGACTTCTACCGCTCAAATTATTTTTACGATAAAGATCTTACCTCACCTAACTTTGCTGATCTAGATCAAAAGTATGGTCTGAGCGCAACCATGATGACTCTCGAAGTATCAGATGAGATAGCCACGCGCTATGAAAATCTGCAGCAATACCCTGCTGGTAGCTTAGGCAGAGGTCTTTGGGATTTTTACAAAAAAAGGAACTTTATTTTTCCTGGCGTACTTGGTGGTATCAATGAAGCGGTAGCGCATCATGATTGGATTCATGTTCTAGCAGATTATGATTCTGATGGTATTGGAGAAATAGAAGTAGCTGCTTTTAGCACCATGGCTACAGAATCACAAAGTGCAGTAATGAATTTCTTGGGAGTACTTAGTATTTTCCAAGGTGGCTTACTGAAAACGATTGTTGCTGGAGCTCCTCACTTAGGACATGACATGGAAGTAATTAATGGACTCGAGCGCATTTCTACCGCCCTAAAAAGAGGTAAAGAGGTCAATATTGATTTAGTTCTTGGGATCAATTATTTTGATTATGCTCGCGAGCCATTAGAGGAGCTACGCAAAAGATGGAATATTCCACCTAAATAAGCATAAGCATTCTCATTTGCATTACTTCCGCTCTGAAATCTCTTTAGTTTTATTAGCAATTTGATCGGGGGTCAAAATACGCTTTTCAAATAATATATTGACTGCTGAAACAATCCAGCGCTCGTAATACGTAAGATTACCGATGATTTCAGATCCCAGATTCTCAACGCCGCGACGCTTTTCTTCAGTATTAACAATTTGATGGGTAGCAAGCACGTCCAAAAGTGCATGACAGCGTTTTTCCCAAGGAAGCATCGGATGCTCTTCCATGTTGATGGCGTCAGCATCTTTCCCGCCGATATCATTTGGTAAATGTGAAATTAGACCTTCTGTTGAACTCATGCTTGACCCCTATTCGTCTGTACTAATGATGATTTGACAACAGTAACTCCAATCATCGCATCACGGGTTACCAGGCCAGCTAACTCTTCTTCAGTCAAATGCTCCGTTCCAGTTGGACGTAAAGGCAGAATTAAGTAGCGCATGTTTGCGTTTGAATCGTGTACATGGATACTCACTTCATCTCGGATGGTAGTGCCAAATTCTTTTAAGACCGCACGAGGCTCTTTGACTGCTCGAGCTCGATACTGTTTGTTCTTATACCAGTCTGGTGGCAAGCCCAGGACAGGACGTGGATAGCATGAACAGAGTGTACAAACAACCATGTTGTGAACTTGATCGGTATTTTCATGAACAATGAGATGGGCACCATCATACATAGTGATCCCCAGCTCTTCACATGCGGCTGAACCATCCGCTAATAAGCGTTTTTTAAACTCGGGGTCTGTCCATGCTCGAGCGACTACTTTGGCCCCAAGCACAGGAGAGCGTGAATCTAAGATTTCAATCTGACGACGATGCTCATCAGCAGTAATCAAACCCGCTTCAATTAATAGTTCACGTACTGCAAGTTCAAGAGTGGCATAGTAGCCATAGGGCTCTTCGTCTTTTGTGACGCCTGGATGAGCATGGTCATGGTCATGGTTATGGTTATGATGATCTGGAACTGTCATATTTTCTCCGCTTAAGCAGGTTCAAGCCAATGTTCAGAAATCTCAATCTGGAGTTGATCTATCGAAGCGCTTTGATATTCTGGCCATAGTTCTTGTTGAGCAAAAGAAACTCGATAAAGCCGAACTTTGCTACCTACATTCTTACCGTAGGCTTCTTCTTCTGGATTGATGAACTCATCTAAGACACGTTCAATACGACCCGTTTTTCCACGTACATAAAATGGTGTTCGATAATGTCCAACCGGAGTTTTGTTTTTGATTTTGACTAAATCATTAACCAAAAAAGCAGGGCTAGAAGCTTTAGCTAGATCAATGCCTAATCCTTCAACATTCATATATCACCCCAAAGATTTACTATGTTCGAAATCAGGGGCGGTAGATTTGGCAGAATGCCAAGTCAGCTCGAAGGTCTGTTAGATAAACTCTAACTACCTTTTGATCTGAATCAAACTATTTAATTGGTTATATTAGAAATAACTGCTAATAGAATGGATAGAACTACGGTACCGAGGGTATGTCACTAGTGGAAAGACTTCCGTCCCATCTCATCGGCCAGTCAGGTGTTTGGCCTGCCCAGCACGATTCGAACGTGCGACCTACGCCTTAGAAGGGCGTTGCTCTATCCAGCTGAGCTATGGGCAGAATGCTGGTATCAGTTTATGACTAACTAGAGATTGGTGGTCGGAGTACAAGGATTCGAACCTTGGACCCCCTGCTCCCAAAGCAGGTGCGCTACCAGGCTGCGCTACACTCCGACGGAATCGATATTCTACACTGACAGCGCCATTCTGGGCAAATCCTGTAAGATTCGGTTCATGGTTGCCTCTATTTCAAGCAAATTAACGAAGCAAATTCAAGCCGCTTTTGCAGTGGCATTGCTTCTTTTTTGCCTCTTGGGAACCCATTGGATTGGCTTTGCCCATGGTATTTCTCATGCTGGTCTTCAGAGTCAGTCAGTTGAAAAATGTACCGCCTCCGACTCTGCTCAAGGTCTGACTCATAGCACAGATGTTTACCATTTATTTGATGCGCTGACTCTTGCTACATTTGTACCTGGCAATGACTCTAACCTTGTTGCTTCTACTCAATACGCACTTGATATAGCGCAGTCTGAAGTTTTGATTCCGATTGAATCTCAGCTTGCTGCCTATCAATCTCGCGCACCACCTACTTTCATCCTGTAAATCTACCGTGCGCTTTGCGCATGTCTGTTTTGATTTATCACCAATTACTTGGTGAACTTGGATGAAAAATGAACCAACGGTTTTACCTATTTCCTGTTCTAGTATTTGTATTTTTTCTTGCTAATCCTGCATGGTCACAAGATCAGGGAAATTTCTTGCCGCAATTAAATGTGAGTGGTGTACGTGAGAGCGACTCTGGAATACTGTCTCCCAATAAAGTGCTATCTGGAGACGAGTTACAAAACAAGTTAGCGGGCTCTCTAGGCGCTACGCTTGCCAATGAACTGGGTGTCTCTGCTACAGGCTTTGGATCGGGTGCTTCAAGACCCGTAATACGTGGACTAGATGGTCCACGAGTACAGATTTTGCAAAATGGTTTATCAGTGGGTGATGTATCGAGCATCTCTCCTGATCATGCCGTGGCTAATCCGATTCAGAATGCCCACCAAATTGAGATATTGCGTGGTGCTGCGGCTCTGCTGTATGGATCAGGCTCTAGCGGTGGTTTAGTGAATGTGGTCAATGATCGCATTGTGACTTCCATGCCAGATGTAGTTTCTGGAATGGTGAATACCAGCTATGAAACAGTGAACCAAGGCAAAACTGCCAATATTGAATTAGACGCTCCTGCAGGTCCATTAGCCCTGCATTTAGATTCAGCGATTAGTAACTCCAATAACTATCGTATTCCTGGCTTTGCAGAGCAAGGTGGGCCAAACGCCAATTGGGAGATTAACCCTGGCCAGCCTGTCAATATTCCGTATAGCGGCAAACTCCCCTTCTCCTATAGCAATCAAAACAGTTTGGGTTTAGGGGCAACGTATCTGCGTAGTGATGGCTATACCGGAGTGTCCCTAGAACGGATGAATCACAACTACGGTATACCGACATCAGAGGGCGGATTTATTCAGCAGTCCCAAAATCGCTATGATATTGCACACCAAAGCAATAATCCATTTGATGGATTTTCTTCCATCAAAATCAGTGCAGCAAATTCGAATTATCAACATACTGAATTTACAAACAATGGTGTTCCATCTACGCAGTGGAATAACACTGCAACTGAAGCGCGCCTAGAAATGGCCCATCAAGAATTTTTAGGGTCCAAAGGAATTATTGGTGCCCAAGTCACCGGTGTAACACTCAATGCGACTGACTTAACAACCGGCAATTATGCAATCGTTCCCCAAACTAAATCCAACTCGACGGCGCTATTTGTAATCGAAGAAGGCCGTTATGGACCATTAAAAACCAGCCTGGGTGCACGCTACAACTATGCAACTCAAAATCCGAATTCAAGTACGCAGTTCCCAAGTGCCAGTAGCCAAGACTTTGTTCCAAACTCCTATGGACCACCCTCCTTACAAAACCGGCAATTTAATCTAATGTCGTACTCTGCGGGTGGCTTACTCGATCTTGCTAAAGGCTATGGGCTGGGGCTTTCTTATACTGTTTCACAAAGAGCGCCTTCCGCTCAAGAACTCTACTCGTATGGGCCACATGACTCCACCGCGACCTTTGACATTGGTAACTCCAATTTAGGAACCGAGACTTCCCATAATATAGAAGTGAACTTTCAGAAAACGCTCGGATTGATTCGCAGTAAAGCCAGTATTTATCGCAACCAGTTTACAAACTATATTTATGGTTTCTATACCGGCTCATACAGTCAAGCCAATCAAAACTTTTCTGTAGTCCAAGCATCGCAAGCCAATGCCAGTATTCGGGGTGCAGAAGGCGAGTTAAGCTATAACTGGAATCAAACTGGGCTTGGTGCGCGGGTCTTTGGCGATGTATCCCAAGGCACCTTTAACTCAGGCGGTAATCTACCTTTGCAGCCAGCACCTCGTTTGGGTAGCGAGTTGGCCTATCAACGGAATGGCTGGTTAAGCAGCGCGACGTATATTTACAGCTACCAACAAAATCGCCTTGCGAGTTGGGAAATCGGACCCACACCGAGTTACAACTTGCTCAACGCTAACCTCTCCTATACAGAACGCATTGGAAAGGTGAACTGGACTGCTTATATGGTGATGAAGAACCTCTTAAATGAGGAAATTCGGTATGCCACTACACCCATGTCAGTCAGGCTGTATGCTCCACAGCCCGGCAGAAGTTTGCTGCTTGGTATCAGGGCAGCGTTTTAAGCTTTTAAAGATATTTAAGGGCAATCAGCCCCGCGAGTCCTGAAGCGAGAATGATAAAAACCGGATTGATTTTGGTTTTCAAGATCAGAAAAAGCGTCACCAGAGCCAAAATGATAGTAATCGGACTGACTATCGATGCCTTAGCTACCGCATAGACACCAGAGGCCATTAAGCCGATTGAAATCGGCTCTAGTGCATCTTGCACGGAGCGCCGCCAAGGACTCTCGCCAAATCGTCCCCATAGGCGACCGACATAAAAACACAAGACACTCGAAGGCAAGAAGAATGAAAACATCACAACACCTGCACCAATAATGCCCGCTACTTGGTAACCAATCACCAACACCATCAGCATATTAGGGCCAGGAGCAATTTGACCAATACTATAAATATGGACGAACTGGGTATGTGAAATAGCAAAGTTTTGTAAAAGCAAAGTTTGCATTTCTGGTAGAACCGCAGTTCCACCACCCACTGCCAAAAGGGACAGTAGGCTAAAGGTCAGAAATAGACTGGGAAGATGGCTCATGAATTTGCTCTAGGACGATAGAGATAAATTGCAATTGGGGCCATGATGAGCAAAACCATTGGAAGTGCTAATTTAGCAATACTCATTAAGCCAAAAGTAATCACAATGATGATTACAGATTTGATCTGTTTCCAGTTGTCACCTCCAATGCGTAGCGTAATTGCTGCTAAGAGTCCGCAGGCACTCGCTGCTACGCCCATCAAGACATCGTTCGCAAGCGGATGATTGGAGTTTTCTGAATACAGCAATCCCAGCGCCAAGACAAAAACAGATCCGGGAATAATGAGGGCCAAGACCGCAATGAACGCACCTAATTTGCCCCTCAGGAGATCACCTGCAAGTACCGCTAAATTGACAGAATTTAAGCCAGGCATTGTTTGACTGATCGCCAAAAAAGCTATGAATTGATCTGAAGTTAGCCACTTTCGTTTTTCTACCAACAGTATCCGCTCGTACGCAATGATCCCACCGCCAAAACTGATGGCGCCAATGATGAAAAACTGAATAAATAGATCTTTTAGTGTGGCAGGGCTGGAAGTATCAACAACATCAAGTTCAGCCATCGCTATTCAGGCTTTCCATAAACCAACGCAGTTTTAGTACTACCGATTTCAAGCCAGTCAGCCAACTCATGCTGCAGACCCTTGAAAAATTTATCGGCTCGTTTATGGGCTTTGGTATTGGTGCGGTTTTCCTCAGTGACACGATAGGAAAATGCCAACTCGCCAACAATAGGGTCACCAACGCTTCTCATCCAAATTGCAATATCACAATGGGCCTGAACCCCATCGCCAAAGACGATATTCCCCAAAGGAAGACAGGTTTCTAGAATCTTGTTAGTTCTGCCGCCCACAATTCTGATGGTCGATTTTTTATTAATCGGTAACTTCGCAAGGCCCGGGAAAAATTGAGTAATACTGCTTAAGGTGCTGTCGAATATCGAATCTAAGGCAACGGCATCCAAAATAGCATTATTAGAAAACATACTCCGTTTAGTACCCAACTCATCGCCACGCAGAATTTCTTCTTTCAATCTTGCTCTTGACTTAATGCCTTTTTTTGGAGTTGGATTAAATTGGGTTGCCATATCCGCATCAAGCATTCGGCACTTCAGAGTAACCTCGCACCAATCATCTACCCAAATATTTTGCCGAGACTCTCGCACTCGCAAAATAATATTGTTATGACGAAAGTCTTCACCCGGCGTGTCGTAAAAATAGATATTCCGTAAGCCAGTATTGGCATTATCTAAGTGGAAAAAATCGATCTTATTTTTTTTACAATACTGAACTATCTGTTCGCTGAGTGCGGTAATGCTTCGGAGACGATCTAGGCCCTGAGGCTTAATTAGGAGCTTGAACTCGCGATTGGTAACCGATGGATGTAACTTCATGGTGATAACCCCCTCATTTATTAAAAGAGATTATCACTGTCCAGGAATTTTTAATATATCTCTGGAACGTACATTTCAGGTGGCACAGGGCCACGCAGATAGTCAGGGTTATGTACTCGGGCTGGAAGGGTAATTTCTGGGTGAGGGATTTCTTGATAAGGAATTTGACTCAAAAGGTGGCTGATACAGTTTAAACGCGCCTTTTTCTTATCATTGGCTGCGACAACCCACCATGGGGCCTCGGGAATATGGGTATGCTCCAGCATGGTTTCTTTAGCCTTGGTGTAGGCTTCCCAGAGGCGGCGAGCCTCAAGGTCCATAGGACTGAGTTTCCACTGCTTTAGGGGATCATGAATTCGCATCATGAAGCGGTTGTACTGCTCATCATCGGAGATCGAGAACCAATATTTAATCAATACGATTCCAGAGTTAATCATCATGCGTTCTAAATCAGGTACTGTACGCAGAAATTCGTTATATTCCTCTTCGGTACAAAAGCCCATAACCTTTTCAACACCAGCACGGTTGTACCAACTGCGGTCAAAAAGCACAATCTCCCCACCAGCGGGTAATTGGGAGATGTAGCGCTGAAAATACCATTGGGTTTTTTCACGCTCATTCGGCGCCGGTAAAGCAACCACTTTGCATACACGGGGATTTAAGCGCTGGGCAATGCGTTTAATAGCACCACCCTTACCTGCAGAATCTCGACCTTCAAATAGGACTGCCACTTTAACCTTATTAGCAACAACCCAATCTTGGAGTTTGACTAATTCGCCTTGCAGTCTAAATAGTTCTTTAAAGTAGACGCTACGCGGAACCTCCGAGCCAGCCTCACCATCAGGCGCAAGACGATCATCGTCAAGCTCCATTTCAAGCTCTTCATCCATGCTATCTAGAATCTCTTCTTGAGCACGTTGGTACCAATCTGCCATCTCTTTGTGTTTAGAAGTCATATTTATCCACAGAATTTATTAATACTTTTAGAGCATAGATATGTCATCAATATTACAGAAGCCTAGTTGCAATGACTTAAAAGGTATTGGGCTATTTGCTCTTGGCTGTGCAGGGCTAGCCACTTTCTATCCCTAGGAAGCTGAGGATTTTCTAGCTCAGGAGGAAAAAAGTGCAAAACAGCCCTCATTTTGCGATTTTTTAACATCTTTGCCATAGAGTCTATTAATCCCATATCACCAACAAAAGCCGGGACTTGAGAATGCAGCCCTGAATTCTGATCAAAATAGGCTAAGGCCAGGGTATAAACCGGGGCTTTGGACACAACAGCGGCCTCAAATAGATTGGCCTTAAAGGGCTGAACACTTAAACCAATGGTTGAAGTACCCTCTGGAAATAAGCAAATAGATTGGGTTTTTAGTAATTCAGCTAATTCCCCAACAACCTGCCGCGCCTGTCGTGGGCTATCTCTCCGGATAAAAACCGTACCCAATTGGGTTGCCATCCAACCAAAAATAGGCCACTTTTGCACCTCCGATTTCGCTACAAAGCGAATAGGTTTGAAGGAATTAATTACATGAATATCCATCCAAGAAACATGATTGGAAGCCAATAAAAAAGATTCTGACGCAAAAATCTCTGTGTTATTCACTTGCAATTTAATCCCAAAAATACTCAACAAGCGTCTTGACCATCTCTGAATATGCTGTTTTTTTGCTTTAGGGCTACTGAAAGGGAAAAAGAAAAGGAGTGTGACCACGCCTGTTAAAACATGGCCTGCAACTACAAACCAAAGGGCTATGTAAAGCCAGGTTGGCGTATTTTCCTCTTGAGGAAGTGGTCTTGCTGTCATAAGTGCCATAAATATCGAATATCCTAAATGATATAGGCATAGTCATAAAACTGTCGCAGAACTGTCATGATGCTTACACACTAGCTTGGCTTAATACAGTCTCATGACGCATTACAGAGCCATATGGATTTCTGATATACACCTAGGAACATCAGGGTGTCAGGCAAACTACCTCCTCGATTTCCTAAAACATAACGACGCCGACAAGTTTTATCTCGTTGGTGACATTATCGATGGCTGGAGACTAAAAAAATCTTTCTACTGGCCTCAATCTCACAACGATGTGGTGCAAAAGCTATTGCGTAAAGCCCGCAAAGGTACTGAAGTCATCTATGTTCCTGGCAACCATGATGAAAGCGCCAGACAATTTTTTGGTCTTTCCTTTGGTGACGTCAGGGTTGTTGAGGAATGTATTCACACCACACTGGATGGCAAAAAGTTATGGGTAACCCATGGCGACCTCTTTGACGGTGTAATGCAGTATGCCAAGTGGTTAGCTTATGTAGGGGATACGCTCTACTCCTTCATCCTTTATATCAACCGTTATTTCAATATGTTGCGCGTCAAGATGGGACTGCAATACTGGTCACTCTCGCAATATTTGAAGCATCAAGTGAAAAACGCGGTGAGTTACATAGCGGATTTTGAGCACATTATGGCTCGGGAAGCCCGTCTACGAGGTTGCGATGGCGTAGTTTGTGGCCATATTCATAAAGCAGAAATTCGTGAAATTGATGGACTTCTGTATTGCAATGACGGTGACTGGGTAGAAAGCCTAACGGCCCTAGTGGAAACCGAAGCTGGTGAACTCAAAATTATTTATTGGACTCATATTTTAGGAGAGCCAGTAGAAACGCCAGAACTTGCTTTTCAACCTGCAGTTGAATCACTCATTAAAGAGGCTGCAATATGAAAATTATGATCATCACTGATGCTTGGGATCCCCAAGTCAATGGTGTAGTGCGTACCCTCAAGCAAACCCGTGCAGAATTGATAGCGATGGGTCATGAAGTGGACATGATTACTCCGAATGGCTTTAAATCATTTCCCTGCCCAACCTATCCTGATATTGCGCTTTCCTTATTTCCCGGAAAAGAAGTGGCTCGCCGGATTAAAGAATTTGCCCCCGATGCCATGCATATTGCTACCGAAGGTCCTTTGGGCTTATCAGCACGCTCTTATGCAGTCAAAAATAACTTACCTTTTTCAACTGCTTATCACACACGCTTTCCCGAGTATGTCAAAGCACGCACAGGTATTCCGCTGGCAATGACGTATGCTTTCATACGCTGGTTTCATGGACCCTCTATGGCAGTCATGGCCCCGACGATTGTCGTTAAAGACGATTTAGAAAAGTATGGTTTGAACAATGTTGTGCTCTGGTCTAGAGGTGTAGATCTGGATATCTTCAAAATGCAAGAATCCAAAGCGCTCAATACTGCCCACCCTATCTTTTTGTATGTAGGACGCGTTGCTGTAGAAAAAAATATTAATGCCTTTCTAGAAATTGATTTGCCCGGCTCGAAATGGGTGGTTGGCGATGGCCCAGCGATGGCGAGCATTAAAGATAAATATCCTGAAATTAATTATCTCGGCGTATTACAACAGGATGAGCTAGCCAAAGTGTATGCCGCTGCTGATGTGTTTGTATTCCCAAGCAAGACCGATACCTTTGGGCTGGTATTACTTGAAGCAATGGCTTGCGGTACCCCGGTGGCAGCCTACCCTGTCACTGGTCCAATCGACGTGTTGGGCAATTCACCTGCTGGGGCTATGCATGAAGATCTGCGTGAAGCCTGCATTCAGGCATTGAAGATCCCCCGTGAAATTGCTCGTGCGCATGCGGAGAAATTCTCCTGGAAAGCAGCCTCCGAGCAATTTGTATTGCATTTGAAGCCAGTGGCTTCGACAGATGTCCACGTCACTGCCTTAGCCTAAGGAAGGCTCGTTTGAATCTTAAGTACCACATCAATCAAAATCCTCACAAAGGTAACCGAGGATTGACAAGGGCTTGGCATGCCGCCAAGAACTCTTGGTGTGGTCTCGTATACGCTTTTTTAGAAGAAAGTGCCTTCAGGCAAGAGTTAACCTTATTTGTATTGTTAACGCCGGTCGCCTTTTTCTTACCGATTGCGCACTTAGATAAAGCCCTCTTAATCTCCTCATTGATTCTCGTTTTGGTTGTGGAATTACTCAACTCTAGTGTTGAGGCTGCCATAGACCGCATCTCATTTGAACATCATGATCTATCTAAGAGAGCCAAAGATTTTGGCTCAGCAGCAGTGATGTTGGCCCTTCTCATCGCCGTTTTACTCTGGTCTGCAACCTGCATTCCCCTTGTCTTTAGGCCGTAATAAATACCCTATACGATCACAC
>NZ_JACVQD010000001.1:0-176379 GCF_018881545.1 Polynucleobacter alcilacus | reverse complement strand
TCCCTAACCCAATTGGCGCCTTCGAGATTTTCTCTTTCAAAAAAGAGAAGAAAAGAATGTACTCCAAAATTAACCCGATTAAGAAATTATCAAAGAAGCTCACTAAAAAGCTATTTGGTAAGAAATTCGCCAATAAAACGCGTGCTGAATTAACTACAACGCTGGCAGTTCCTGCAATAAGCCAAGTAGCGAAAGCAAAAAGGCCTGCCTTCCAAATTGAATGGGCAAGTACTTCTAGCGAAATTAAAGAAGCACAACGATTGCGCTATAAAGTATTCGCAGAAGAAATGGGTGCAACCCTCTCGAAGAATGCTGAAGGTTTGGATGTAGACGAATTTGATGCCTATTGCGATCACTTATTAATTCGTGATCAAGATACCTTAAAGGTAGTTGGTACCTACCGCGTCCTGCCTCCCCATAAGGCTCAAGAAATTGGCCGCTTATATTCCGATGCTGAATTTGATCTATCCCGCCTCGATCACCTCAGGCCAAAATTAGTTGAACTAGGTAGATCTTGTGTACACCAGGATTACCGTTCAGGAGCCGTGATTATGGCCCTATGGAGTGGTCTAGCCCAATATATGCAGAAGAACGGTTACGAGATCATGCTCGGTTGCGCGAGCATTCCAATGGCTGATGGTGGTCACTTTGCAGCAAGTCTGTATAACTCTCTGGACAGCGATCAAATGGCGCCAACCGAGTTCCATGCATTCCCACGCTTACCTCTGCCACTCGATAGATTAAATGGCGGCTTAGAGGTAGATGCCCCGCCACTGATCAAAGGCTACCTCAAGCTTGGTGCGAAGATTTGTAGTGCCCCAGCTTGGGATCCTGATTTCAATACTGCAGATCTATTAACGATGCTGCGTCTTTCAGAAATTAATCCACGCTACGCAAAACATTTCTTTGGTTTGTAATTTTTAGGGTCTTATTTCAGACTGAGTTCATAAGGGCGGCCAATACGCACCCATTCGGCCGCTTCTTTCAGAAGGCTAAATTCTGTTAAAGGATGGGTTACTGCCCATTCTTTAGAAATACAGACTTGATAAACGCCCTCCCGCTCAGAAACCCTTACTCGCGGTAAATCCTCATCACTCCTACCTCGGCAGAGTACTTGAGCTAAGCGTAAGCAAAACAACATACGCCAGTCATAAAAGCTCGCATTATTTGCCAATTTTCCGAGTTTACCAGTGTGGCCAATAAGTAAAGCCGCCAAACGCGCTTGATCATTCTTAGAAAAGCCTGGCATATCGGCATTGCCCACTATATAGGCTGAATGCTTGTGGTAACCATTATGTGAAATCGATAGTCCAATCTCATGCAAGTTAGCTGCCCATTGCAATAGAGCGACATTGTCTACCCTGCTTTCCGTTTCTGACTTTGGAAGTTGTTGCAAGAATTCGGCAGCTAATTTCCCAACGCGTGAGGCTTGCTCTCGATCAGACGAATAGCGCTGCATAAACTGTTCAACGGTAACGTAGCGCATGTCATGATGCTGTGAACGCCCCAGTAGGTCATATAGAACCCCACTGCGGAGTGCGGCATCAGTGACTTCCATTTCTTCAATCCCAAGCTCATCAAATACCGCCAACATAATGGCGAGTCCGCCTGGCCACACAGCTCTTCGATCATCTTTCAGACCCAATAACTCTACTTGGCCAACATGCTCATATTTGAGTAGATGCTTTTTCATGGCCCGTAAGCCATCACGGGTAATTAATCCACTGGCATTGACGCGGCCCATAGTTAGCCCATCAGCATGTCCATTTAAATTGTTAGCTGCAATCAGTTCCGCTAAAGCCCGTGCAGTGCCTGAAGAGCCAATCGCCTGTTTCCAGCCGCTTCTCAGATAAGCCCCAGAAATGACTTGGATTTCACGCCTAGCTGCTAACTCAGCTTCTTTGAATGCGTGCGCATCAACATTGCCTTTAGGGAAAAATTGCATGCTATGGGAAACGCAGCCGATGTAGAGACTTTCCATTAGCTTAGGTTCATAGCCTTTACCAATAATGAATTCAGTAGAGCCACCCCCAATATCCACAACCAAGCGATTGCCTTGCACTGCTGGTACCTCATGGGCAGCGCCAATATAGATCAGCCTAGCCTCTTCTACGCCGGCAATGACTTCAATCGGAAACCCTAGAGCAACTTGGGCATCCTCAATAAACTGCTGAGAATTTTTTGCCACCCTTAATGTGTTCGTGGCAACAGCGCGCACATTTGAGGTGTCGAACCCTCTGATGCGCTCACCAAAGCGCCTAATCGCTGTTAAACCCCGCTGGTAGGCATCATTGCCCAACAGTTTATGTTCCGTTAAACCAGCCGCCAAACGGACAGACTCGCGTAAGGTATCAATCGGGCGAAGTTGAGTTCCAGACGGAGTATGAACAGCCTGAGCAACAAGCATTCGAAAACTATTCGAGCCCAAATCCACTGCAGCCACTAGGTCATCTGACTGGATTAAGGGGTCGATCGCATGGATTGCCAAAATATTTCCTAAATAAACTAACTACACTTACCAAAGTAACTAAGGCAACTAAGGTAACACCAATCATATATGTCTATTTTATGAAGAATTCGTGACATATTGATGAATATACAGGCTAGTCTAATGGTAAAGGGCTAGGCAGCCAGATTTTGTTCTGCACTAGAGCAGTCAAGATCTCCGAAGCTGCAAAAAATACAGCAATCACCAGACTTGGGCTTCAGAATATTATGGCAAGAGCGGCAACGATATAGATGCTGTGAGGACCCCTTTGGGATCTCAAGAAGTTCTGATGCCTCGCAATGAGGACAAGTAATAGTAGATTGTTGTAATTCTGTACTCAAGTTCACGGGTGAATCTTGAACTTCATTTGTGTCAGCAGTATGTCATAAGCGTGTTTGTATTTAATCTGTAGTGCTTGGACTCCAGAAGGCTTGATTGACATAGTCCTTGGAAGCGATTTGTGCGATTAATGCATCCATTTCATTACCGTCTACTGCAGCGTCTGTAAGGACAGCCTGAATTTCAACCTCATCAGCACCAAACTGATGCACTTTGACATCATGAGCCTGATAGCCGGCTTTTTCTAAAGTCTCAATAAACTGTTTCAGAGCAATTTTTTGCGCATGCTTGGGCGTAATAATGTAAACAGAATTGGTTACTTCAACTGATGTGGTATCTAGGGGCTGTTTGTTAATAAAGCGCACTACAGGCCGCATTAAAGTATTTGCGGCTAATATGAATAAGGTAGCAAGACCTGCCTCTAGAATCAGGTCTGCTCCTGCACAGGCACCAACGGCACCAGAGGCCCAAAGCGTAGCAGCAGTGTTGATCCCACGAACATTGCCCTCTTCGCGCATGATGACGCCCGCACCTAAAAAACCAATGCCTGAAACAACATAGGCCATCACATGTATTGCCCCATCGTGGCCGGTTAAACGATTTGCAGCATCTACAAAGATCGCTGCTCCCACTGCAACCAATATATTGGTTCTTAAGCCTGCGGTTCTTTGGCGATACTGGCGCTCAAAACCAATGAGACCGCCAAATAGAAACGCAGTAGTAAGACTGACTGCAGTATCTGCTAGAGAAGCGAAATCGACATTATTGATTGACTCCATTAGTTAAATAGCAACATTATTATTTGCTACCCAACCCTAAAGTTTGCACCATGACTTTAAAAACTTCCGTGTTATCCATAAAGCCTTTGAATTTTTCCGAGCCTGGGCCCATGGCATTGAGAACTGCATCATCCGCAGTATGTACGCCTGTTTCTTGGTGCGTAGGAAGATTGCCACCGATATGAATAGCATCTTCTTCTAATTGAAGATACTTTGGATTTGCAACAAACTTTCCGTTCTCACCCTTAATTGCAGGCACAAATGTGCCGTCCAACTTTGGATGCATCGTCTCGTAGTGGTCAGGATAATTACCGTAGAAAAAAGCGAGTCGTTTAGATACGTCGATTTGATTGGGGTAACCTTGAACATCGGCTTTGGGATAATTTGGGTAACCTGCCTCGGCATATGTACCAACCTTCTCGCGCAAGGGCCCTGGCTTGTCATCATGCACTACCCCGCTAATCGAGCCACTGTGGGTGTGATCAGGAGTAACGATAATGAGGGTATCAGGATGGGTCTTTGCAAAATCCTTAGCAATTTGTACTGCATTACTGAGCATGATGGTATCGAAAGCAGCTCGCTCCCAATCTAAGGGGTGGTTAAATTTGTCGATGAGTGCGGCCTCGACCATGAGAAAAAATCCATTGGGATTCCGAGCTAACACCTCGATAGCGGACTGCGTCATCTCTGTCAAATCCGGCTGATGAGGGTATTGAGCGACGGTGTTCTTCTTTAAAAACAAACGATCCAAGGATCCATCCATATTGTCCGGATGAAATACGCCAAACAATTTCTTAGTATTTTTATTATTGGCAGCCGCAAGCAATTCTTGTTTAGTAAATGCCAATTGATAGCCATCTGCTTTAAAGGCATCAATCAGATTTTTTTCATCTTTACGTTTTGATCCCTTACTTGACTGGGGATAGAAATAGGCTGATCCTCCCCCAAGAATCACTTCAGCATGACTGGCTAGCAGTTGATCGGCAATGTATTGTTTATCTGCACGACGACGAGTATGGGCAACCATCGCACCAGGCGTTGCATCTTGTAATTCAGAATCAGACACAATACCTACTGACATTTTTGTATTGCGTTTAACTAATTCAGTAATGGTTTCTACTTTAGGATGCGATAAGTTATCGCTGGCGCGTGATACATACACACCCATCGCATTGACTGCAGTCTTGTGGCCAGTGGTATAGGCGCTCATTGAGTTGGCAGAGTCAGTAATCAAAGAATCCGATCCTGAGGTGCCAATCATTGCTGTGCTCGGCATATCATCAAATGCCAATTTACCCTGATATTTACCCTCAACAATTCCCTTGGAAAGAACTCGAGCAGCAGTTCGATTAGCGATGGTCATACCGTCGCCAACAAATAGAATGATATTTTTTACCCGGCGCGGACCGCTAGAATACACATCCCATGTCACCTGCAATCGTTCTTGAGGGATGCGAGCGGTCAGTTGGTATTTTCCTGCTTTGGCTAATTGCACATCTCTAAAGAGGATTGAGCTGCCCTTCCCATTTTCATTGGGGATAAATTCAGGCTTAACAGCGATGAGCTTGTTGAGTGGTGCGCCATTGATATCAATCACTAGCTCTTCAAGATTAATAACATGATTGAGCTCCACTTTGATGTCAAATTTGGAGCCTGCCAATATGGCTGCATTGTCAATGGGATAAACCGCTGCCGCACGCACAGTGTGAGCAAAAAGCAAAGCGACTATAAAGAATAAGAATCCAGCAAGGCGAATAAGAGACATAGCGTAAGTAATGAGTAATAAGGGTCAACTTACAATATCTACAAAGAAGATGACATATTTGTGACTCCTCATTGCGAGCTACCTGGATAAGGCTACCTTACGGCTTGCAACCGGCAATTTGCCATTCTTAACGGCTTTACAAAATACCTCAAAATCTAGCTGATTTTGTTTGGCATAAGACCTTGCAAAGGCATACAAGGCCTCTGTTAAGGCATTCGATTGCCCACAATACCCCGCAATCATCGCAGCATCCCCAGAACGGGCATGTCCAAGCGCTAGCGCCCAGCCAAATAATCTAGCGTAATCTGGGAAGTTTTTTAATGAAACTCCGCCAGGTCCGATGGCAATTCCGCCTTTCATATCCCGCAATTGGCGCAGGTAAAACCCTTGGCTGCGATCAATATCGAATTGAACAGCGCCGTAGTTTAGAAAAATATCGGGCGCCCCCTGCAGCAAACGCTGGCCCGCAACTACCCGCCTGCCCATATCGCGATACATCGACTCACCTAGATAGGGAGTCAAGACAGATTTTTGCGCTTCCTTATACTGAAGAAATAAAGGGTCGTTTTCACTATCGCCTTCGAAATATAAAACCATACAATTGGTCCCTACACTACCTACCCCCACTACTTTTCTCGCAAAATCCTTTAACGCATAGCGTTGAAATAGTATTTGACGGTCTGCTAGTAAAGTACTTGAATAGTTCAGAAGCGCCTTATCGATGACGGAAATAAGGGAAGCTCCATACGCATCCTTTTTAAAGTGCTCAATCAATGGCGGTTTATTGATAATTTTTCGATTCTTACCTACTAAAGTCGTGAGATTTTCCAGAACTTGAATATTCCCCTGACCTTTTGTTTCCTTAAGATACACATCTAACTTTTTTTGATGTTCTTTAGAAAAGTGTCTGCGAATATCTTTCTCAGCAATGAACACTTGTGCTAAATCTAAATAAGGCATTTTTGCGTATTGCTCCATCCGCTTTTGGTACTCTGAGGCAATACGATACACAAGCTTCTTACTCAGATTCTGTTCACCACCCATGCTCTCGCAAGCGATCACGGCACTCGCAACTAAGCGCTTGATGTCCCACTCCCAACTGCCAGGCAAGGTTTCATCAAAATCATTGATTCCAAATACCAGACGATGTTCTGCCGTTCCAAATAAGCCAAAATTAGAAACATGCATATCGCCGCAAAGTTGCACAGTAATGTTAGTAGTCGGCTGGTTCGCTAAATCTTGCGCCATGATGGCAGCACCACCACGATAAAAAGCAAAGGGTGACTGCAACATGCGCTCATAACGAATCGGGATTAAGGATGTAATGCGCTGTTTAGCCTGCTGTTCAAGTATTGCTACAGGGCTAATACGGTCTTGAGGGGGCGTATAAATACCTTGCTGGGCAAAGCTCACCACTTTTCGTAAAGCCCTGCCATCTGCCATGCGTTTTTTAATACTGGGGCGGGGATCTTTGAAAGACTCCACGGAGTGAAGGACAGCATATTTGGGTTTATTCACTAAAGACATTGGATCTTCCGAGCAGTGTTCTAAACCACCCATCTTAATGCCACTGTAGGAAAAAACCTGCCGTTATGAATTGAGGTAATTCAACTTCTTTTGGATACTGGCTGGGAGGGTGGAGAACCAGACGCTATCCTCGCCAACGGCAGGAAGAACCTGCCCATATTCAATCATTTGACCAGGAGCAATTTCATCAATATAGGCCCAAATCTGATGACCGGCCAATTTGCTGACCCGCTGGATCGCGATTTCGAGCTCTACCAGTAATTGTTTCTTAGTTTGTTCACTTCTTCCATGGCGTATTTGACCACTCAGAAATATATGGGGCTCGTCTAGCAAAACGCCGCCGATGAAACAGTCATGCACATCCAGATGTTTAAAAATCACCTGGGCAAAATACGCCTCTGCTCCAGTGACATCCGCATGAATTTTTGTAATCGCTTGTGCAAGCGTATATTTTTGCAGTGTGGTGAGCGAAAGATCAGCGTAATACACGCTATAGGTGGCCATGGCACTCTTTCGACAAGCGGAAACTAGGCATTCAACTGATGGTGGATTGCATGTAGCTCGTCTTTGATTTGTAGATGGTCTAACTTATCAATTGGCAGATCAATTAGAAGCTCTATCCGATTGCGTAAACCCATCTCTACTTTTCTGAAGGCACTCCATTTTTCTTCAGTGCTGCCTACAACGGTTGCGGGATCAGGAAATCCCCAATGCGCGGTAGCTGGGTGCCCAGGCCAATAGGGGCAAACTTCGTTAGCCGCCTCATCACACACAGTGATGATGAAATCCATATGCGGCGCATTTTCTCTGCCAAACTCATCCCAACTTTTACTTCGAATTAATTCCGTTGGGTAACCCATTTCCTTGACTAGCTCAAGTGCAATTGGATCAATCTCTCCACTCGGGGAGGAACCAGCGGAATAGCCAATAAAACGGCCATGACTCAAAGTGGTTGCCAGGGCCTCACCAAGAATGGATCTAGCGGAGTTTCCGCTGCAGATAAACAGAATATTGTAAGGACGGGTCATAAAGAATCAGTATGGAAAAATGCTTAGTTAAATAATCTCATCCAGCCGCAATGAAAATTTTCTATCAAGAATAAATTGTTGCATATTTCGATCGGTCAAATGAGCCGTATTGTGATCGCGCTTTTCTAGAGCGTCTGAATCAGCATTGCTTTTGATATCCCTTCTAAATACATCAGATAGATATTTATTCAAATTTTCGCTCATATTAACCTCGATTAGATGGGGTTGATTACCGCCTCATCCTAAGGTGTATTTATTTCAGTTTGATGAAGGTTCTAAAAAGAAAAAACCCAGCGCAAACTGGGTTTAAAGGGAGGGTAATACTGCTTTATCTTGGTCAGAAAAGCCCTGACCTTTGCAATTTATCCCTTCTTTATGACATCCCAATGACTAGCTACCCAGTCGATGGTGCGAATGGCTGCTGACGCACCCTCTTCTAGCCTCATTCCAAACCCACACCGCATGTAAAACGATTTTTTACATGGCATCCTGATTGTCGATTTATGACAGAACGAAATTCTTGGAATACACTGAATTCCATCATTTTGACTACATAGGCAAGAGCATGGGTATTTGGGACCTCTACGGCACCATTGCATTAAGGCTAGGGTTGGCCCTCTTAGTAGGAACCATATTAGGCCTGAATCGCTGGCTTCACCATAAATCTGCCGGAATCCGTACTCATTCATTAGTTGCTATTGGCGCCGCAACCGCTGTCTTGCTGATCAGTGACTTTGTGAAAGATGATGCGCAGTCGGTTAGTCGCGTGCTTCAGGGGCTGATTACTGGTTTAGGTTTCTTGGGTGCTGGTGTCATTATTCGCGAACAACGATCACAACGGGTACATGGCCTCACTACGGCAGCGAGTCTGTGGGCCTGTGCGCTGATTGGCGCTGCTTTTGGAGCCGGGCAATACGTGCTTGGAGGCCTATCTTTGAGCGCCATATTGCTCACCCTAGTCATTGGTGGGCCGCTGGAGAGGCTTGTTTCTCAAATGAGGGGCATTAAAAGAAGCTCTGAAATCTCTGGGGAGCCAGACTAATACCCGAGTAAACCACTTAAAAATGGTGTTTTGACATATTACTTTAGTAGAATTTGTCATCCGATCACTGGGAACCTAGGTCTATGAGCAACTACCATTACGAAGACGCAGTAAAGCAGTTACAAGAATCTGGCGCAATTGGCCTCGTTGATCTCAAGAATCTTCCGCATGAGGATTTGGTAGAGCTATTCGAAGAAATTAAGGTTTGGTGTTTGTATGCCAGCGGCAAAACCGAAAAATTGCCAAAAGAATCTAAAAAGAAGAAGAAAAAGAAAAAGGATTAATTCCTCTTCACTGAGGCCTACAGGCGCTTAAGTACCTAAGTACTTAAGCGTTCTTTAGGAAAGCGCAGGGTAAATTGACTCCCCTTCCCAGGCGTGCTTTCAATCAGTAATTGAGCTTGGTGGCGGTTAGCAATATGCTTAACAATGGCCAAACCGAGACCAGTCCCTCCAGTATCTCGAGAACGACTCCGATCCACCCTATAAAAGCGCTCTGTGAGCCTTGCAAGATGCTCTGCTGCTATTCCTGGGCCCGTATCCCTCACAATAAACTCGCCCTGACCATGGGCATTGATCTGCCAGCTGACGGCAATCGCCCCTGAATCTGGTGTGTAGCGAATAGCATTGGAAACTAAGTTACTAAAGGCGGAGAGTATTTCGCGTTCATCGCCTAGCAAGTTTTCACTGGAAAGAATTTCAAAGCTAAATGGATGTCTACCCTGTGATAAGGCCTCAGCATCGTTTTTTAACAATGCCATGACGGTTTTAATATTGACCTCATTGACCGCAGCTGGCAAGGCATTTGCTTCTAGATTAGCTAAGGTCAATAAATCCTCAACCAAACTCTTCATGCGTTGCGCTTGCGAGGTCATCATTTCAAAATACTGATCTCGCTGGCCCTTTTCCAGATCTAAGGACTGTACTGTTTCTAAAAAACCCATTAATACCGTGATTGGCGTTCTCATTTCATGAGAGACATTCGCCACAAAGTCCCGCCGCATTGCATCGGCTTTTTGTAAATCAGTCACGTTTTGAACTAGCAATAAGTGACGCTTATCACCAAATGGAAAGGCTTGTAGCATCAAACTTAAACTACTATCTGTTCCCATACGCTCCATCAATAGCGGTTCGTCAAAGTTCCGCTTGATTAAATATTGAATAAATTCGGGGCGGCGTACCAAAAAGTTAATCCGCTGCATCACATCCCGTTTGTATTGCAGTCCAAAGAATCGTTCTGCAATGCCGTTACACCATTCGATCTGATCGTCTTCATCTAACATGACAATCCCATTCGGTGAGGCCTGGAAAGCCTCAATAAAATGGTTATGTTGCTGCTCAATATCTCGCATCTTTAACTTGAGATTTTTTACGGAGCGTTGCAACCTGGAAAAAACCTCTTCCCAGTAACCGCTTGGAAGAGGCATATTTTCAATCGTATCGCTTGCTACATATTTTTTTAAGCGCGCTAGATTGATATAGGAGTTCACTAATGGGATTGATAGGAAAAAGATCCCAATGCAAATGGCCCATTCAGCACCCCAATTAATCAAGGTGATAAAAGCGGCTGTCAGGGCTAGGAAAACGATAAAAACGAAGCGGGCTAAAGCGGAAATCATTCTGCAATCTTAGACGATCTCCAGGCGGCGCCAGAAATCTCAGAAACTGAGAAAGTCAGTGAATGAGAATTAACTCTCGGTAGGCGTTTTGGTGATGCGGTACCCGCTGCCTCGAACAGTCTCTATAAATCGATCGCAATCAACGGGGGCTAGTGCAGCCCTTAAGCGCTTGATATGGACATCTACAGTACGCTCCTCAATATAGACCTCATTACCCCAGACCTTATCGAGTAGATTGGTGCGGGAGTGAACCCGCTCTGGATTGGCCATAAAGTACTGTAAAAGTCGATATTCGGTAGGTCCTAAAGAGACAGGACGAGGATCACTATTCGGCCAATTTGCCAAGACACGGTGTGAGCTAGGGTCGAGTTTGAGAGGTCCAAGTGTGAGTGGGCCGGTATCTTCTATCGGGGCCTGCCTACGCAATAAGGCTCGGACTCTCGCAATGAGTTCTTTTGGTGAAAATGGTTTGGTGACGTAGTCATCAGCACCAGAGTCCAAGCCCATAATCTTGTCTGCCTCTTCGCTCTTTGCGGTCAGCATCAAAATCGGCAAGCCTCTAGTGCGGTCATTTGCACGCAATTCTTTTGCAAATTGCACACCAGATTTACCCGGGAGCATCCAATCTAAAATCACTAGACTAGGCAAGCGCTCCTTCATGGCAGCAAGGGCAAGATCTGTCTGCATGACTTTTTCAACTTCATAGCCAGCATGCGTTAAGTTAATTGCAATCAACTCTGCAATCGATGGTTCATCCTCAACTACCAGTACGCGGCGAGTCATTGAGTCAATAAGGAGTTAAGGCTTATTGGCTTCGCGCACTAAATCTTCGTGCGGTATATGACGAACATCAGCGCCTTTGGCAACATAGATCACAAATTCAGCGATGTTTTTTGCATGGTCACCAATTCGTTCAATTGCTTTTGCGATAGTCAGCATATCTAAACCGGTTGAGATAATATGCGGATCCTCAGACATGTAAGTAATCAGTTTACGAACAAAGCCTCTGAATTCCTCATCGATTTGGCGATCTTCAGCCACAACCTCAGAAGCCGCCGTAGAGTCTAGTCTTGCAAAGGCATCCAAACTCCGACGCAATAAGTTAATCGCCATCTGACCAGAAAGGCGGATCTCAGCAACGTTAATATTGTGTGGAGCGCCCGATTCAATCAGTCGCTTAGTGCGCTTAGCAACGCGCTCCGCCTCGTCACCTGCCCGCTCAAGATTGGTAATGGCTTTTGATACTGCCATCACTAAGCGTAAGTCACGAGCGGTAGGTTGCCGACGCGCAATCAATTCTGTACAAGCTAAGTCAATCTGAATCTCCAGATCATTAACCAGCTTTTCATTCTCAATAACGATATTGCACGTATCGATATCCATTTGAGTAAAAGCACGCATCGCAGTTGAAATTTGTGACTCAACCAATCCACCCATTTCAAGCAAACGGCTAGAAAGTGAGTTTAGATCTGCATCAAACTGTGATGAGAGGTGTTTATCTGACATTTAATGCCTCCAATTAACCGAAGCGGCCGGTAATATAGTCTTCTGTTTCTTTACGCTGAGGCTTGATAAAGATTTCATCGGTTTTGCCATACTCAATCAAACTACCAAGATACATATATGCAGTGTAATCGGATACACGAGCAGCCTGTTGCATATTGTGGGTAACGATTGCAATCGTGTATTCGTGCTTGAGCTCATTGATCAATTCTTCAATTTTACCCGTTGAAATAGGGTCTAAAGCGGATGTAGGCTCATCTAACAAGATTACGGAAGGTTTCACAGCGACGCCACGGGCGATACATAAACGCTGTTGCTGACCACCAGAGAGTGATAAACCACTCTGACTCAACTTATCTTTAGCTTCATTCCAAAGCGCCGCTTTGTTTAGAGCCCATTCAACCCGCTCATCCATATCAGATCGGGATAGCTTCTCATAAAGACGCACACCAAAAGCAATGTTTTCGTAAATAGACATTGGGAATGGAGTCGGTTTTTGGAAAACCATGCCAATGCGTGAACGCAGCAAATTTAAATCTTGAGATGGCGTCAGAATATTTTGACCGTAAAAATTAATCTCACCTTCGGCACGTTGACCGGGATAGAGGTCATACATGCGATTTAAAGTCCGCAACAAGGTGGACTTGCCGCAACCTGAAGGACCAATAAATGCGGTTACCTTGCCCTGCTCAATATCTAAGTTGATATCTTTTAAGCCTTGGAAAGAGCCGTAATAGAAATTGAGATTTCTAACTTCAAGCGCATTAATTGCCGCATGTTCTGTTTGTTGATTTGTTTCCACTCCGCCCCCTTGACTATCAATCTTATTTAAGTCAAACATTGTTTTCATATTACTCATCATGCTTGGACCTTCTCGCGAAATACCACGCGCGCTAATATATTTAGCCCCAGTACTGCAAACGTAATCAATAAAGCACCACCCCAGGCAAGATTTACCCAATTGTCATAGGGGCTCATAGCAAACTGGAAAATAACCACTGGCAAATTAGCCATCGGTGCATTCATATTGGTTGAGAAAAACTGGTTATTTAAGGCAGTAAATAGCAGCGGTGCAGTTTCACCACTCACCCGCGCCAATGCCAATAAAACACCCGTAATGACACCACTTTGCGCCGCGCGCAAGGTAATCATAAATGCCACTTTCCATTTTGGAGTACCAAGAGCATAAGCAGCTTCCCGTAGACTTCCTGGCACCAAGCGCAACATATTTTCTGTGGTACGAACCACAACAGGAATGGCAATTAAAGCCAGGGCTATCGTACCCGCCCATCCTGAAAAATGCCTTACTTGGGCAACCACGAAAGCATAGACAAACAGACCAATCACAATCGATGGCGCTGACAGCATAATGTCGGTCACAAAGCGTGTGACTGAAGCTACCCGACTGCGATCACCGTACTCAGATAAATACAGACCAGCCAATACTCCAACCGGAGTACTAATTAAGGTACAAGTGCCAACCAATAACAGACTTCCAACAATGGCATTCGCCAGGCCACCGCCTTCAGAGCCTGGTGCTGGTGTGCTAGCTGTAAACAGAGATAAATCCAGTGCGGAGAATCCCTTGAAGAAAAGTACACCCAAAATCCAGAATAGAAAGACCATACCTAAGAGCATGGCACCCATGGATAAAGTAAGACCAATCTTATTGACACGCTTGCGTTTAGCGTAAATAGCGGGATCCAAATTAGAAGTATTGTTCATGTTTTTAAACCCTGCTTCTTCTCCATATTATTTAGCATCCACTTTGCCAATGCTAAAACAATGAAAGTAATGATGAATAGCGCTAAACCTAATGCATATAAAGAAGATAAGTGATTTCCAGCTTCAGCCTCACCGAACTCATTTGCCAAGGTAGAGGCAATCGAAGTTCCAGGGGAGAAAAGTGAGGGAGATAAACGGTGGGCATTACCAATCACAAAGGTGACAGCCATGGTTTCACCAAGCGCTCTACCGAGACCCAGCATGATGCCGCCGATAACACCGGCTTTGGTATAGGGAAGCACAACATTCTTGACTACTTCCCAAGTTGTACAGCCAATACCGTAAGCAGATTCTTTAAGAACTGGCGGAACAATCTCAAACACGTCACGCATCACCGATGCGATGAATGGCAGAATCATCATAGCCAGAATCAGTCCAGCACAGAGAATTCCGATGCCGTTAAATGCACCAGAAAACAAAATTCCAAAGAAGGGTATCTGGCCTAAGGTCGCAGCCAATGCCGGCTGAATATATTCAGCAAATAAAGGCGCAAATATAAATAAACCGAACATCCCGTAAATGATAGAAGGAACCGCTGCTAGCAATTCAATGGCAGTCCCTAAGGGTCTACGCAGTGGTCCAGGGCAAAGCTCCGTGAGGAATACTGCAATACCAAAACTGAGTGGCACAGCAATTAACAGCGCAATAATGGAGGTAACTAGAGTTCCATAAATAGCAATCAAGCCACCAAACTCTCCGTTGACGATATCCCATTCTTGCGTGAAGAAAAACGCCGGGCCAAAAGTATGCAGTGCAGGCCATGCATTAATTGTGAGGGAAATAATAATTCCCAGCAAAGCAATCAGTACTGATACGGCAAAAAATTGCGTAATGGCATGAAAGAGGAAATCTTGAATGCGCTGTAACTTAGCGATGCTGACCGCTTGCGGGGTTGGCGCTGAATGAGACTGCGTAATATCCATTATGTATTCATCTTGTTCAAATGTTGAAACAGCCTCGACACCGGACGAGGCTGTTTTTAAATGAAGTGCAAAGTAAGCGTCATTAAACTTATTTAGTCACAATCTTGGTAAATACATTTTTACGAATGAAGTCTGTAGTCTTGTCAGGCATAGGAACATAGTCTAAATCTTCCGCCATCTTCTTACCATCCTTAAATGCAAAATCAAAGAACTTGACTACTTCAGCGACGTTCGCTTTATTTTCTGGATTCTTATAAATCAAGATAAAAGATGCGCCAGTGATCGGCCATGACTTAGCACCAGGAGCATTCGTAATGAAAGTACCCATACCTGGAATTTGTGACCAGTCTGTACCAGCCGCCGCCGCTGCAAATGTTAAATCGTCAGGGGCAACAAAATTACCGTCCTTATTTTTCATAGACAGGAAGGTCATTTTGTTTTTCTTAGCGTAGGCATATTCTACGTAGCCAACTGCGTTCTTTACACGGGTTACGTTAGCTGCAACACCCTCATTACCTTTGCCGCCAACAGTAGAAGCTGCAGGCCACTTCACGTTTGCACCTGAACCTACGGCATCTTTAAAGAGCGTGCTGGTCTTGGCTAAATAATCGGAGAAAATTGCGGTTGTTCCAGAACCATCGGCACGCACAACCACTGTAATAGGGCCACTAGGAATCTTTACACCAGGATTCATGATGGCAATACGCTTATCGCCCCAATCAGAAATAACCCCTTGGAAAATATCCGCTAAGGTAGGCCCGTCTAATCTCATTTCACCTGGCTTAACGCCCTCAACGTTAATGACCGGAACCACGCCGCCAATAATTGCTGGGAACTGAACTAAACCGTCTTTTTCCAGTTCGTCAAATTTCACTGGATTATCAGTAGCACCAAAATCAACTGTTTTTGCCTTGATTTGCTTGATACCACCAGAAGATCCAATGGATTGATAATTCAAGTTGGAACCCGTTTTTGCCTTGTAAGCTTCAGCCCATTTAGCATAAATTGGGTATGGGAATGTAGCACCCGCACCCGTCATATCTAAGGCAAAAGCAGTTGGAGCGATTGAAATGGCGCTAATCAGAAGCGCTTGTTTCAGAATGGATTTCATTAAGTTCAGTCCTTGATTGGTAAAAAGCTAGCAAAGTGTTGATAAGAAGATACGTTTTATCTATGACGCTTTGATGACAAGCTTTCTTAATCGCAAATAAGCCCATAAATTCAATAGCTTAGAAAAAATACACCCATCAAAATCCAGTATTAGTGCGAATAGTAGATAGTTACTAGGGGGCTACTTAGAGCGGATTTACGTTCGGAATGACGCAATCGACAATCTGAGCCCCGAATTGGTGCCCACAGGTCCAATATTGAAATAAATTAGACTCAAACAACTATTTTCGTAAATAGAAATAAATAGTCATCAAAGTGCCACATACGCAATTCAATATTGAATGAGATGTACAAGTGTTACTCCAAATGATGCAATTTTCCCCAATCGTGAATTGGGGATTTTTTTTGGGCACTACCCAAGTTAAATAATTCTTTTTAACTTTAAAGTTGCAAAAACTGCCGCACCGGCTATAGCCATGATGACCATCACCTCATAAAAGGATCCCTTTAATCCAGGGAGGTCCTCCATATTCATGCCCATAATCCCAGAGATTAAGGTCATCGGCAGAAAGATCACTGTCATCACAGACAGTACTTGCAAGTTCTTAGCATTAAACTCCGCGACATGGGCAGCCTGCTCGTCCTGCAACACTTTCGCACGATCATAGAGACTGGTGATTTCTTGAACGAGATAAGAAAGCAGATCTAAGTCATCGTTCAAGCTATTTTTATCTTCATCGCTAAACCAATACGGCAAGCGCTTTAATAGACGATGCAAGGCGATTAACTCGGGAGAGAAATGCCTGCGAAGTCGACTACATTGAATCCGAATTCTGCCTAAGTTTTCATGTTCAGGAAACTCCCTACCCTTTAAAAGATTCTCTTCTAAGTCATCCATATTTTCAGATAAGTGAACTAATAGCGTGCGCAGCTGTTCAGCGCGCAAGTCAAGCAGCTCGTGGAATATCTCAATAGCCGATACCGGGTTCAATTGACCATTCCTGAGGTCATAACGCAATTTATCTGTTGTACGCAGTGGATTATTCCTCAGGGAGATCATTAACCTCGGCGTCAGAATTGCCCAGAGAGTCCCTAGACTTGAATCACCATGATCTCCCCCAAACTCTTGTTGAAAATCATTCATCACCATCAAAAGGCAATCGTCTAATTTTTCAATACGCTCTAAGCGGCTGAGGTTTACGCCCTCCCGAATCATTTCGACAACGCGCTCAGGAACAAGGCTTGTTTTTTCTAGCCAGCGCTGTACTTGAGAGTTCGATAGATTTAAATGCAACCAAATCGAGAGCTTGGGATCCTCTAAGGCATCCGCAATCTCGAATAGGGGTAATTCATAGCCTGCCCCTGATGAAGGCATCGCCCAAGCAAAAACGACGCCAGCAACTGGGAAGGAATTAGCGGGTAGACCAACATTCATTTGCAGATTGTATGACAAGCACAAGCGCGTAATTCCCAGCATTGACATGAATTTGTAATGGGAATCCGCTATACACAAAGCTTAATGAATACCTGAAACTCTTAAGATCGTGATGAAATGGCTGTTAGTGGGTTTTCTCCTATTGCCCACCCTATCGCAAGCATTTGAGCCTCTCAATACAGACGATGCTGGCACAGTGGTAGCTGGCGGAAACCAAATTGAACAATACTTCTTTTCCATCAACCGCAATAGCGGAAGTCCACAGGTGGTGGATATCATCACTCCAGGTGAGGAGTATTCAGGTAATGCAGATGCTAAGGCTTTCCCTTTCACCTATACTCGCGGCCTGACCGATACTGTAGAAGCCTCTTTCTCAACAACATACTTTAACCAGCCATCTGGTAACTTCACTCGGTTGTCAAACTATGTTTTTGCCACCAAATGGCGCTTTCATGAAGATGAAGAAAATCGCTATGCATTAGCTATTAAACCAATGCTGGTTTTACCTGCAAGCAAACAACAACAAGTGAACGGCTTAGGGTTAGCATCATTTAATTATGGAGCTAATTTGATTGCTTCTAAATATTGGGAAGATATTGAGGTGCATGTAAATGCCTCTTATATGCACTCACCCTACAACACAAACTACAGCGTAGGATATGCCACGGATAATAATCGGACTAATATCCTCCTGCTTTCCATAGCTCCAGTATGGACGGTAAGCACTGGATTTCGTGTGGCCCTGGATATCGGCGCTACTACTAACCCCAATATGACAGAGGGATATTTAAGCTACTATTCATTGTTAGGCGCTATCTACTCCATTAATGACAGCCTTGATTTAGGAATCTCTTATATGCGCGTCGCTCTCACTTATGGTGCCACACTGGGCACGCAAACGGCAGGCTCTACCCGTTCTGAAATTGGTGTTACCTGGAGATTCTAAATGCTCAAAGCTAATAGCAGATTCAGGGTTGTCATAATTTATAGGCAAACTCTTCCCTAATATTTGATTAATTCAATCTCATTGGAGCATGCTATGCAATATCAAATTATTCCTCTAGAAATGGGCTCTTTAGTAGAAAGACACGTTTTTCAGAAAGGCAATAAAGAAATTAAATGTGGCCTAGTATGGAAGCTTGGCTCAGTCATCACCAGTGTGAAACCTGCTTTTTTAAAGACCTACGATCCCGATATTGGAATCTGTATTCAAGATATCCCCGGTGGCAGCATAGGCGAAACGTATGAGGGTGAAAAAGTAATTTACTTCTCAGATACCGTCGAAGATGAGGAGGAGTATGAGCTCTCAGAAATCTTTTATGCGAGCTCCAAAAAATATTCAAAGAATTATGCTGACGTCTATCATGACCTTGGCTGGACAGAAGTCAGCTCTGAGTCTTATATTTTTGGTGAGATAGAGATCAAAGAAATCAATAGCATGCCTACAAACTATAAATGAAAAACCTACCTGTTAGGCAATCTCTCTTTTTATGCCTTCTGCTTTGCTCATGTACCTCTTTTGCGCAATCATTTAAGTTCGTTGCCCTTGGCGACATGCCATACAACCCCCCTGAAGACTTTGTTCGTTACGAAAGATTGATTCAGGAGATCAATAGACTAAATCCAAAGTTTTCTATCTTTATTGGCGACACCAAGTCTGGATCAACACCCTGTAGTGATGAATACAACGTCACTGTTAAAGAGCATTTCAATCAATTTAAAGCGCCATTAATTTATAGCATTGGTGATAACGAGTGGACAGACTGCCACAGACCTCTAGCGGGCTCCTATGACCCACTTGAGCGTCTGCAAAATATCAGACAAACATTTTTTTCTACCAAGATAAGCCTTGGAAAGACACCGCTGCCATTAACTAGGCAAGCAGATATTGATCCTCAATATAGTCAGTTTATAGAAAACTCGTTTTGGGTAGTAAATAACTATCTATTTGTTAACCTTCATATTCCAGGATCTAATAATAATTTTGAGCGCGATGATAGTGCAATCCAAGAATATAACGAACGCAATCGTGCCAATTTAAGTTGGATTGAACGCGCATTTACCCTAGCTTCCAATAAATCCTATGCTGGCATCATTTTTGCTTACCAGGCGGATATGTTTTACTCACCAAGTCAAGCAACGGATGCAGCTAGCGGCTATAGAGATACCCTCAAAGCATTCAGCAGTCATGCGCAAGAATTTAGAAAGCCTGTGCTTCTGATTCATGGGGATAGTCACCGGCTCATCATTGATCAACCCTTACGAACAGTAGATCAAAAACACATACTAGAAAATGTAATCAGACTCCAGATGATGGGCGCCGATCAAATTCAGGCTGTTGAAATTCAAGTCAATCCGAATGCTGAACACGCATTTGGATTCACACCCATCATTCTCAAGCAAAATAGGAAGGCACCCTGACCCCGTTTGCAGCATCTGAGTGCCTTCATCTAATTATTTAACTGGCTTTTTAACTTTAGAAGATTTACTCGTGCTGCTCGGTACGATCAATTCTGCCCCAGTTATTTTATTGAGTGCTTGATCGGCATTATCGATTGCGTCACTCACTAACTTACGACCTTCTTTGTATGCTTGTGACCCTGCTTGCGAAAAATCACGCACAACATTTGCCAGCTTTTCAGCACCGATAGGCATCTTCTTATCTCCCTCTTCCAGCCAATCGGCTAGGGTGTGCATAGCATGCTGAATATGCTTTTCAGATTGTGTAGAAACTTCATGGCTCAAATTATCCAATAACTTTCTAGCATCCTTTTGATAAGTGTTAATACGAATTGTCGCTTCGAGTGCAGCATCCTTTTGAATTTCCTCAAGCTTTCTGAGATCACTTGTGGCAGTATGTTTTGCTAATTCGATTGCATGATTCACATGAATGCGCAATTCGTTTGCATGATACTCACCCAATTGCTTTGCAACATCCAGCATTTGGTGAGATAAAGAAAACAGTTCTTCTGCCTTCTGCTTATTCCAGTCTTTCATATCTACATTTTTCATTTGTAATTCCCATATTGATTGATAAACATCTTCTTTAATCTAGCTAATTCAAATGACAAATCAGAGGCAGTTTTATTACAACTGCTATTATTCAGTCATTAGTCCAAGTATTCATTAATTAGTATCGTGAGTAGCCACTTTTTGATGATTTTCCTTAGTCAACATCTCGTTAATCTGACCATACATCTTGAGTGCAAATGGATGCATTGTTTCATGTGGGCCGGCAATATCCATCACTAACTTCATCGCTTTTTCTTGCTTTTCTGCCGTATTTAGCAGGGCACATAAAGTATCCATTGCACGCTTTGGCTCAAAGTCTACGATGAGCGATTGTTGGTGAACTAGCTTCACGATATCTTTGTGAGCCATACTCGGGAATAATGAAGAGTGGCTGAGAGCAATCAGTTCACGCTCTAAGCGGGTACGACGTACATAGCCTCTGGCGCTATTGAGTAAATGCAGAATACGCACTACTGCTTCAGCAACACCACCCGTCTCGATATTAGACAAGGCAGAGTGTACCTCTGGCATTTCACGCACATCAACATCTTGCCGCTTTGGGATATGCTCATTATTAGGCGAAATTATTGCCTTCACTAGTGGCGATGTATAAATTGAGAAAAACATGGTTTCTGTCATTGCATCACGGAAATTACGATAGAGATTGAGTTGAGTCTCTACAACTTCACCAATCATTTTTTCGCCAATTAAAAATGGATTATCTTCACTAGCCTTCTTTCGCTCTTGAATCAAGGCTTCAGCAAACTTATCTAAGACTGGCATCAGCGGATTTTGATCAGAAAATGCCAAGCGTTGCGTTCTTAATGGATGCGACTCTCTGATAAATACAGCAGATTCAGGAGTAACCATATTTTTGATTGCTGGGCGTACGAAGCGGTCATAGATCGCAGTATTAATATTAGACATTTCTGCAACTTCAGTGAACAACTCCTCATCATCTCGGCCGTCACCAAGAGCCAATATATCGCCCATGCTACGGGGCTCAAAGCGAATATGCATACGATCTTCTTCATCATCAAGGAGCATTTCATACAAACCAGGTGAAAGGGTTTCAATGGCTCTGACTGTATCGGTAATCGCATTGTGTTCACGTCCAGCAACTTGGCTAGAGACAAAAATACCAAGGTGCCCTACAGAGTCATGCAACATGTAAATAATGCGTTGACCTCTCGCCTTGATTTCTTCGACACTCGTGTATAAATCGGGAATCCAATTAAGCGCTTGTTGCGGTGGAGTAATGTTGTCACCATGTGAGGCAAAAACAATAATAGGTGATTGAATCACTTTTAAGTCAATACGCTCTATACCTAAAACTGCTTCACCACTAGCAAGTTTGTTGCCAATAAATAGGTTATCTAAGATCCAGCGCATTTCTGCTTCAGTCATAAAGCAGTAACCGCCCCACCACTTTTCAAAATCCAAGAAGCGTTGCGCCTCTGTGTCCACATTGGTATAGAGTTTGTAGTACTTACCAAAAAAACTGCTACTCGGATTGAGTGATTCGAAATTGGCAACTAAGTTAGCACCATCGAATAAGCCGTTTCCTAGATCAGCCATTAGTAATGCGGATACTGCGCCACCGCGCATACCACCCGTATAACGCATGGGATTGTCTCCAATTTTTCCTGCCCAATATGACATTGGGGAGCCATTCAAGACTATTGGCCCTAGAAGTTCGGGAGCTGAGGCTGCTAACAACATGGCAGCCCAACCACCCTGACAATTACCAACCACAATCGGCTTTGGAGAATTGGGATGACGCTGAATAATCTCTTTTAAAAAAATAATTTCCGCATCTCGAATATCAGAAATTGTTTGATCTGGCTCAGGCATTGGTCGGAACACCACAAAATACACTGCGTGTCCATCATCAAATGCATCGCCTACTTGGCTATCTGGCTTAGAACCGCCAATGCCTGCTCCATGGCCTGCACGTGGATCAATAATCATCACGGGTGCACGTTTTTCATCAATCACAACTCCGTCGGGAGGTATGATCTGCAGCAGCATATAGTTCACTGGAGAACTTAGTGACTCACCATCAACAACTACTTCATACTTGAAATCCAATACGGGCGGCATTCCAGAATCGATGTGTTCTACATAGCTATTTCCGCGTTTTCGTAGCGTATCAAATACCAAAGCTGAGCGTTGCATAGAGTCAGTAGCATAGTCACTCCACTGCTTCCAACACTCTAGGGGATTCGAGGACATGAATTCTGCGGACTTTTCCTTCGACATCTGAAGTAAGGCTTCAAGCTTTTTAGCCTCTACAACGATGGACTTCTGAAATTTTTCCGAATTGTGGGCAGTAAGTTCAGCTATCTTATAAATTGATTGCTGCTGATCATTTTTTAGTACTTCAGCAGAATCTAAATTCTGTTTAAGTAATTTTTGTACAGAAGCTAAGGGGTTATATTCACGCTCATTCATCATCACACACTCCCATTCAATTCTAGGGGCACCTAGCCGAGCTTTTACTCTAGGGAGTTGTTATGACAGATATGTGTAAATTTTATGACGATTTATATATGTCAAATGAATGAAATCAATTAATGACATGCTTAAAAGCACTTAAATCACTAGATTTAATCCAATAAAGGATTGTCATAATTGCTTGCTAGTCTAGGTATCTACTTATGGGTTATGAAGTGGAATTCTGTCCTCATTAATGGTGCGCAGTTTGTACTAACAGCCCATAGGTAACCAATTTGCAATGTTCTCGAGGTCTGTATGGATAAAGAACAGAATGACAATCAAGAAAAGGCAATAAGTAAAGACTCCCAATGGGAAACCAAGTCTCTTTTGCAGAAGAGACTGATCTGGCAATACCTAGCTCAAAAGAAGATTAAGAAAGTGCTTAGATCGAGGACGTGGTCAAACAAGGTAAAGGATTGAGGCGAGATCAATTAGCCTTAGGCGGTAGGCACTAAATCAGCAATGCTTTTAGCGGAACTCATCGCCATATCAGCATCCTTAGTCTCCACCATCACCCGCAGTAGCGGTTCAGTACCAGATGCCCGAATCAGTACCCTACCAATATCTTGAAGATCTGTCGTCACTTTGCCGATCTGCTTCTGCAACTTCTCATCTTGTTTCCAGTCGTAACCAGGCTTAAATTTGATATTCAGAAGAACTTGCGGAAAAATCTTCACTTTCTCCAACAGTTGAGCAAGACTCTTTTTATTTTGACTCATCGCAGCGAGTATTTGCAGGGCTGCAATGATGCCGTCCCCGGTAGAGTGCTTATCTAAGCAAAGTAAATGACCTGAGCCCTCGCCTCCAATGAGCCATTGCTTTTGCTTGAGGAGTTCTAAAACATAACGATCACCCACATTGGCACGCTCAAATTCAATACCTAGGCCCTTAATAGCGTGCTCAACCGCCAGATTGGTCATCAAAGTACCCACCACACCACCAATGGCTTGCCCGCGCTCTAATCGATCTTTGGCAAGCACATAGAGTAGTTCGTCACCATTAAATAAGCGGCCGGTAGCATCAACCATTTGCAAGCGATCCGCATCGCCATCAAGCGCAATACCGATGTCTGCATTTTCTTCTTTAACTTTAGCTATCAATGTAGCTGGGGCCGTAGCACCACAGCCCTCATTAATATTGCGCCCATCAGGATTGACGCCGATAGAAATGACTTCAGCGCCCAGTTCATGAAATACGCGAGGGGCAATGTGATAAGCGGCGCCGTTAGCGCAATCCACCACCAGTTTTAAACCTTTTAGATTTAAGTCACCCGGAAAAGTAGATTTACAAAACTCAATATAACGTCCAGCAGCGTCATCTAAACGAAATGCTTTGCCCAGCTCTAGTGAGCTGACGCAGCCTATCGGCTTTTCTAGCTCTGCTTCAATTGCAAATTCAAAGTCATCGGATAGCTTGTCGCCATTAGCTGAGAAAAATTTGATGCCATTATCTTGATAAGGATTGTGTGATGCAGATATCACAACCCCAGCAGATAAGCGCAAGGCTTTGGTGAGATAAGCAACCCCAGGGGTTGGCATGGGTCCACACAACATCACATCAACACCAGCAGCAGCAAAGCCTGCCTCTAAAGCCGCTTCTAATAAATAACCAGACACCCGCGTGTCTTTACCGATCAGAACTTTACAGCGCTCACCGGATTGACTATTTTTAGTTAATACTTTGCCTGCGGCATAAGCTAAGCGTGTCATGAATTCAGGAACAATCGGAAATTGCCCTACTTCACCTCGAATGCCATCAGTTCCAAAATAGTGTTTTTTCATATTAGTCATTATAAAACTGAGAGCTAAGCTAGGCTTGAATAGCCCCCCAAAGTTTAAATGCGTCGACCGTCTCGGGTACATCGTGTACGCGGACGATTCTTGCGCCACGGTCAGCGGCCATGATAGCTGCTGCTACGCTTGGCGCTATACGCTCATTGGTGTCCTTGCCGGTGAGTTTGCCTAGCATCGATTTTCGAGAGATGCCTGCCAATACTGGAAATCCCAAGCTTGAAAAGGCAGCAAAGTTTTTTAACATATTGAGATTGTGCTCAAGGCTTTTACCGAAACCAAATCCGGGATCTAACGCAATTCGATTAGCATTGACCCCCACAGCGATGAGAGCTTGGGCACGTTCCTGTAAAAATAAGGATACCTCTGCAATGACGTCTTGATATTCAGGATCAAATTGCATCGTCAGTGGATCACGTTGCATGTGCATTAAAACAATACCGCAATTGCTATTTTCTAAGACTGCATTAACCGCACCCTCTTGCCTTAATGCCCAAACATCATTGACGCAATCAACTCCTGCATGCAACGCTTGGCGCATGGTCTCCGCTTTATAGGTATCGATGGATAAAGCCACGCCACAATTTTTAAGTGCTTCAATCACTGGCAGTACGCGATCGAGCTCTTCCTGCAAGGCTACTGGCTCTGCGCCTGGCCTGGTTGATTCACCACCGATATCAATCAAGTCAACGCCATTGGCTATCATGCGCTCCGCTTGAGCTATCGCATCCTGCGATGTTCTAAACATCCCCCCATCTGAAAATGAATCTGGGGTCGCATTCAGAATCCCCATGACGATGGGATATTGACGTTTAGTGAAGTCAAAAAGAAAACGCCCACAACGCCATGTTGTGGGCATTTCTTGAATGCCTGGTAGCTTCATCAAAGCGTAGCGGGTTTAAGCTTAAGCTGTTGCCGGAGCGCCGCCAGGAGCTGGGCCTGGTGTACCAGCAGAATTTCCAAACTGGGTTGCAGGTGGAGGTTTTGGAGTGCGAGGTGGGCGCCCTTCCATGATGTCGGTAATCTGGTCAGCATCCAGCGTTTCCCATTCGAGTAAAGCGGCAACCATGGCTTCAACCTTGTCGCGATTTTCTTCGAGGATGGATCTAGCCAAAGCGTACTGACTATCAATCAGCGTACGAATTTCAAAATCGACTTTTTGCTGGGTTAACTCAGAAACGGTTTTAGTGCTATTGCGACCGAAGATGCTTTCTGATTCAGTATCGACATACACCATGGTTCCCAAGCTATCGCTCATGCCGTAACGAGTCACCATATCGCGCGCCATTTTGGTAGCACGCTCAAAGTCATTTGATGCACCAGTACTCATGGAGTGTAAAAAAACTTCTTCAGCAGCACGGCCACCAAACAAAATCGCCAACTCTTCCAACATGCGATCTTTATAGAGATTGACACGATCAAACTCAGGCAATTGCCAAGTTACGCCCAATGCCATGCCGCGCGGCATGATGGTGACTTTATGAACCGGATCTGCCTTCGGTAGCACCTTCGCTACAACAGCATGACCTGACTCGTGATAAGCCGTATTGCGACGCTCTTCTTCACGCATCACAGCGGACTTGCGCTCCGGGCCCATGTAGATCTTATCTTTAGCGTCCTCAAAGTCTTTCATATCCACCGCCCGTTTATTTCGACGCGCAGCAAATAAGGCAGACTCATTCACCAAGTTAGCCAAGTCAGCACCCGAGAATCCTGGAGTACCGCGAGCTAAAACAGCAGCATCGACATCAGGATCAATTGGCACCTTACGCATATGCACATGCAAGATTTGTTCACGACCACGAATGTCAGGCAAACCCACATGAACTTGACGGTCAAAACGGCCTGGACGCAAGAGTGCTTTATCCAAGACATCGGAACGATTGGTGGCAGCAACCACAATCACGCCGCTATTACTTTCAAAACCATCCATCTCAACTAGCATTTGATTGAGAGTTTGCTCGCGCTCATCATTACCACCGCCCATACCCGCACCACGATGACGACCAACTGCATCAATCTCATCAATAAAGATGATGCAAGGAGAATTCTTCTTGGCGTTCTCGAACATATCCCGAACGCGTGATGCACCAACACCCACAAACATCTCAACGAAATCAGAACCAGAAATCGAGAAGAAAGGTACTTTAGCTTCACCCGCAATAGCACGTGCTAATAAAGTTTTACCGGTTCCCGGAGGCCCAACAAGAAGGACGCCATGCGGAATGCGACCACCCAGTTTTTGAAACTTTTGGGGATCTTTCAAAAATTCGACTAATTCAAAGACTTCTTCTTTTGCTTCATCGCAACCAGCAACATCAGCAAAAGTGACTGTATTGCTATTCTCATCAATCAGGCGTGCTTTTGATTTGCCGAATGAGAACGCTCCGCCTTTGCCACCACCCTGCATCTGGCGCATCATGAAGAACCAAAAACCAATAATTAATAATGTGGGTCCTAAATAGTACAAAGCAGAAACCAACATATTGGGTTCATCGTCTGCCTTACCCGTTACCTGAACGCCGTATTTCATTAAGTCACCAACCATCCAGATATCACCCGGAGAGATGATGGAGTATTTATTTCCGTCAGCAGGTGTTACTTGTAATGTGCGACCTTGCACATCTACGCGCTTCACTTTTCCTGCCTTGGCGTCATCCATGAATTGGGAATACGTGACCGCAGTCTGGTCCTTAGGCTTATCGAACTGTTTGAAAACAGTGAAAAGCACCAAGCCCACAATGAGCCACACACCGATTTTTTGGAACATATTGCTGTTCAAATTCTTTCCTTTTCTGGATTCATCCAGGAGTTAAAGCAGGTTGCTATACCTAAGTATTTGATTCTACTACCACCCTTTTTCAAGAGCGAATGACGGATATATTTCATAAACCCCCTCTATATTGTGGGTTATTAAGGAGTTTTAGGCCAATTTCAGCAAAAAACACCCTATTTATTTGGGTGGCTTGAGATTTCTTCCTAAAAGGAAGATCTCTGAAGACTTCGCTCGAGAAGCTTTAGGCTTTCTTGAGGCGACTGTTTTAAACACTTTTTTAAACGATTCCACAATTTGGCTATAGCCACTGCCGTTAAAACACTTGATCAGTAAAGCGCCCTCGGGCTTTAAATGCTCTGTCGCAAAATCTAAGGCAATCTCTGCCAAAAAAGCCATTCTGGCAGAATCAGCTACCCCAACCCCAGACAAGTTCGGGGCCATATCCGATAGGACGAGGTCTACCTTACCTTCTGCTTCTTTTGGTAACAGGGCCTTCAATGCTGCAAGTCCCTCATCCTCACGGAAGTCGCCTTGGATGAAGCTCACATCGGCAATATCCTCCATCGGCAAGATATCAATTGCGATAATCTGACCGTCCGGTTTGCCAGACTCAATTTTGGGATTGCTTTTCCCAAGCTCGGTTAGACGATTACGCACGTACTGAGACCAACTTCCCGGCGCACTGCCAAGGTCGATAATCGTCATACCCGCTTTAATGAGCTGATCTTGCTGGTCAATTTCGCTGAGTTTGTAAACCGCTCTAGCGCGATAACCCTCTTTCTGAGCCATCTTCACATAGGGATCTGTTAAATGATCCTGTAACCAACTTTTATTAAATTTATTCTTCGCCACAACTTACCCACTTTCGTCCTACATTTTCCTAGTTTCCGCACTCTAAAGCAAAAGGAATCGATACAAAACCGCGCAAATCAGCCCGAATTAGGCTTTTTAAACCACCAATGCTCTATCATCAGGCCCATGACTGCACTCACTATTACCCCCGCACAACGTAAATCCCTTAAAGCCGATGCCCATGACTTAAGTCCGGTAGTCATGATTGGTGGGGATGGTTTAACACTAGCTGTTGTTAAAGAAGCCAAGCTTGCAATTAGCCATCATGGCTTAATTAAGATCCGTGTCTTTGGTGATGACCGGGATGCTCGCATTGCAATCTATGAAGAGCTATGCGACAAATTAAACGCTGCACCGGTTCAGCACATTGGTAAATTGCTTGTGCTTTGGAAACCGAAAGATATTGTTGATGAAGCCTTTTCTAATTTAGGCAGATCTGCTAAGCAGACCAAGAAGTCACTACAGGCGCCACGCACAAAACGACAACCCAATCGCGCACCAGCAAAAGCAGGTGTTCGTACCAGCACCTCAGAAAGATCAGACCGTCGCTCCGCTTCCAACAAGGCGCCCTTCGCTCGTGCTGCAGCAGTGAAGTCTGCAAGCCCTAAGAAAAGAGTACTACGTTCGGAAGCAGCAGAATCCAAAATTGGTTGGTCATCACCAGGCTATCGCAAAGCTGCAGCTGCACCTGCTCCGATTAAAAAACGGAAAGTGCGTATGAGCAGTACTAAGAAAAAGTCGCTAGGCTCGTAAACGTGGGAACTTCAAAAGAACGCCGCTAGTCGGCGTTTTTTAATGCGCAGGTTTAGTGAGGCGCCAGACCAAATAAAGTCCTAATGCACTTTGGAGCATAAAGACTATGCTAGAGGCACCGTGCAATTTACTAAATATCTCTGCAGAGGGTGAGAGCATCACCGGCATGCCTTGCATTAAGGCTTGATCACGAAGGGTATTCATCCACGGGATAAAAACAAATGAGGCTGCTACAGAACAGAGCAACATGCCCAACAGAATCAAGCGAATCACTTTGTACTGTCTTAAACCACGAGTAACCAGTAGGTTGGCTAACACCATGAGCGCAATACACACAATCGTACTTAAATAGGCCTCGACCTTAAAGACACTACCCGCAACCATGCCGGCAACTTGGCGATCTGTAAGGGTATTGAAGATGGCGGGAGCAACAAGATAGCCAACCGTCAGAAGGCTTCCTACCCATAATCCAGCAAGCAGGATAAATAATCTTTGCGCTCCAGAGTGAGTTGAAGCATCTGAGATCTGCATAAGCTCTATCTTGAAGTACTACTTAGATATAACGAACAGCCAGAATCTCGACTTGACGATTGCCACCTGGAGCTTGGACGGCAACCACATCACCCTCTTCCTTGCTAATTAATGCACGGGCAATTGGCGAGCTAATGGAAATCTTGTTCAAAGCAATATCTGCTTCATCATCACCGACAATCTGATAAGTAAGCTTGGTGCCGTCCTCTAGATCTTCTAAATCGACAGTCGCACCAAACACGATCCGACCAGCAACATCTAAAGCGGATGGATCGATGATTTGCGCAGCAGACAACTTGCCTTCTAGTTCTTGAATACGGCCTTCGATAAAGCCTTGCTTTTCTTTAGCGGCATCATATTCAGCATTTTCTGAAAGATCGCCTTGGGCACGCGCTTCAGAAATCGCATTGATCACTGAAGGACGTTCAACGTGTTTAAGGCGGTGCAACTCCTCTTTGAGAAGTTCTGCACCACGTTTGGTAATGGGAATTGAGCTCATACTGCTGACCTAACTTAAATTCATGCACTGAATTGCGCGTATAAATAGCAATTCTAGATTAAATGAGCTTACGATGTAAATCCTGTAAGGAATACACCTCTAAGGACTCTTTACTACCGTTTTGTGAAGCCAACAAACCATCCATTACCGCACGTGCAGCGCTAATGGTCGTGTAGTAGGTTACGCCATTCGCTTGAGCAGTGGTTCGAATCGATCGAGAGTCTGCAATTGCCGTACGGGTTTCATCCACGGTAGTAAATACTAGGGAAATCTCCCCGTTTTTGATGAAATCCACAATATGAGGACGGCCGTCTTTTACTTTATTGACTATCCTCACTGGTAAACCAGCGGCTTCAATGGCAGCGGCAGTCCCCTTCGTGGCCACCATAGGGAAACCTAATTGATGCAGGAGTTTAGCCACTTCAATGGCTTTGGGCTTATCGCTATCTTTTACTGTTAAGAGCACAGTGCCACTCTTGGGTAGTTTGATGCCAGCACCCAATTGGGATTTGAACAGAGCCTCGCCAAAAGTTTTGCCAACCCCCATGACTTCACCAGTCGAGCGCATCTCTGGCCCAAGAATAGGATCAATACCCGGGAACTTATTAAATGGGAATACCGCTTCTTTGACTGAGAAGTATGGTGGCTTCACTTCTGCCTGAATACCTTGCTGTGCGAGTGTTTGACCAACCATACAGCGTGCTGCAATCTTCGCCAACTGTAAACCGGTTGCCTTAGAAACAAATGGCACGGTACGTGAAGCACGTGGATTGACCTCTAATACATAGATGACATCCTTACCGTCTACATTTTGAATCGCAAACTGGACATTCATTAAGCCAATCACATTGAGCCCTTTAGCCATCAAGGCAGTTTGACGCTTGATTTCTTCGACAGTAGTATCAGATAAAGAATAGGGTGGCAATGAACAAGCAGAGTCACCTGAGTGAACACCAGCCTGCTCGATATGCTCCATCACACCACCAATAAAGACCTGGCTACCATCACTGATGCAATCCACATCACACTCAATAGCATCATTGAGGAAGTGGTCCAAGAGCACTGGAGAATCATGTGAAACTTTCACTGCTTCACGCATATAGCGCTCTAAGTCACGGCCATCATGCACGATTTCCATAGCGCGACCACCCAATACATAAGAAGGGCGTACGACCAAGGGATATCCAATTTCTTCAGCAAGAACAAGCGCCTCTTCTTCAGTGCGTGCAGTGCGGTTTGGCGGTTGACGTAAACCCAAGTCCTGCAATAACTTCTGGAAGCGTTCGCGATCTTCTGCGGCATCAATCATATCCGGTGAGGTACCGATAATCGGCACGCCATTTCGCTCAAGATCTAAAGCCAGCTTCAACGGAGTTTGACCACCATACTGAACAATCACACCCTTGGGTTTCTCTTTAGCAACGATTTCTAAGACATCCTCTAGAGTCAATGGCTCAAAGTACAAGCGATCAGACGTATCGTAGTCAGTAGAAACGGTTTCAGGGTTGCAATTGACCATGATGGTTTCATAACCATCATCCCGCAATGCTAGAGCAGCATGCACACAACAGTAGTCGAACTCAATACCTTGACCAATGCGGTTTGGACCACCACCCAAAACCATGATCTTGTCTTTATGGGTGGGGTTTGATTCGCATTCACCATGCTCTGCTTCATATGTGGAGTACAAGTACGCAGTATTGGTAGCGAACTCAGCCGCACAGGTATCAACCCGTTTGTAAACTGGAACTACTTTGAGGCGATGGCGTGCAGCGCGCACTGACTCAGCATCTATACCGAGTAATTTGGCTAAACGGCGATCTGAAAAACCTTTTTGCTTAACAAAGCGCAATTCTTGTGCTGAAAGACTGTCGATCTTGCGTAACTTGAGTTCCGTTTCGATCGTAATCAGTTCTTCAATCTGCTCCAGAAACCAAGGGTCAATTTTGCTTTCGTTATAGATCTCGTCTAAGCCCATACCCATCCGGAAGGCATCCGCCAGAAACCAAATGCGGTCTGGTCCAGGCTCATTGATCTCTTGAATGATGTCATCTAAATCAGTAGAAAATTCATCTAAGCCATCAACACCGACTTCAAGACCACGCAGCGCTTTTTGGAAAGACTCTTGAAAGGTACGACCAATCGCCATCACTTCGCCGACTGACTTCATCTGCGTTGTTAAACGAGAATCCGCTTGCGGGAATTTCTCAAAGGCAAAACGGGGAATCTTTGTGACAACATAGTCAATTGAAGGCTCAAAAGAAGCGGGAGTGGCACCACCAGTAATGTCATTCTTGAGTTCATCCAAGGTATAACCAATAGCTAACTTAGCAGCGATCTTTGCAATTGGAAAACCAGTTGCTTTCGAGGCTAATGCAGATGAACGGGAGACCCGTGGATTCATTTCAATCACGATCATGCGCCCATCAACTGGGTTGATCGAGAACTGTACGTTTGATCCGCCAGTATCTACCCCAATTTCACGCAGAACTGCAATCGATGCATTGCGCATGATTTGATATTCTTTATCAGTTAGTGTTTGCGCAGGAGCAACCGTAATCGAGTCACCGGTATGCACACCCATCGGGTCTAGATTTTCGATTGAACACACAATGATGCAGTTATCGTTGCGATCACGCACCACTTCCATCTCAAATTCTTTCCAACCTAAGAGAGACTCTTCAATCAAGAGTTCACGGGTTGGGGATAAATCCAAACCGCGTTTGCAGATTTCTTCAAACTCTTCACGGTTGTATGCAATTCCGCCGCCGGATCCACCCATGGTGAATGAAGGACGAATCACTACTGGGAAACCAGCGCTACCAGTCTGCAACTGAATTTGCTGCTGCACTTCAAGTGCTTCATCCAAGGAATGGGCAATGCCCGATTTTGCTGAGCCCAGACCAATTTTGGTCATCGCCTCTTTAAATTTCTGGCGATCTTCGGCTTTATCAATTGCTTCTGGTGATGCCCCAATTAATTCACAGCCGTATTTTTCTAATACGCCATGACGATGCAGATCTAAAGCGCAATTAAGGGCAGTTTGTCCACCCATGGTTGGCAAAATCGCATCGGGTTTCTCAGTCGCAATAATGCGCTCTACCACTTCCCAGGTAATCGGCTCAATGTAAGTCACATCTGCCATTTCTGGGTCGGTCATGATGGTTGCTGGATTGCTATTGACCAGAATGACTTTATATCCCTCATCGCGCAACGCTTTGCAGGCCTGCGCTCCAGAATAGTCAAACTCACAAGCCTGCCCAATCACAATGGGGCCTGCACCAATAATCAAGATGCTCTGAATGTCGCTACGCTTAGGCATTATTTGCCTCCTTTATTGCTAGCATTCATCAGCTCCACAAAACGATCAAATAAATAGGCAATGTCATGAGGGCCTGGTGAGGCCTCAGGATGTCCTTGAAAACACAGTGCTGGCTTATCTTTCCAAGCCAAACCTTGCAATGAGCCATCAAACAAAGAAACATGTGTCACGCGCAAGTTGTCTGGCAAGGTATTTGAGTCGACAGCAAAGCCGTGATTCTGAGAAGTAATCGCCACGCGCCCGGTATCTAAGTCTTTCACTGGGTGATTTGCGCCATGATGACCAAACTTCATCTTCAATGTTTTAGCGCCTGCCGCAAGGCCCATAATTTGATGCCCTAAACAGATGCCGAATGTAGGAATGCCTTTTTCTATAATTTCTTTCGCGGCAGCGATTGCGTAATCACAGGGTCCAGGATCTCCAGGGCCATTTGAGAAAAATACACCATCTGGCTTCATTGCTAAGACTTCAGTAGCGCTCGTTTGTGCAGGTACTACCGTAAGCTCGCAACCCCGCTCAGTGAGCATGCGCAATATATTGCGTTTCACACCAAAGTCATAAGCAACGACTTTTTTGATTGGCTTACTGCCATCGAATGTTCGGTAGGCTGGCTTGCCATCAGGGCCATGCAAATCCCATTCTGCTTCACACCATTCATAGGATTTCTGGGTAGTAACAACTTTTGCCAGATCTAAGCCAGACATTCCAGGGAATGCTTTAGCAAGCTCAAGCGCTTTTTTACCCATGAGCTCATAGTCATCGCCGGCTTTTCCAGCAACAATTGCCCCTGATTGCGCACCGGTATCCCGCAGGATGCGAGTCAATTTACGGGTATCGATTCCGGCGATTCCAAGAACGCCTGCAGTTCTTAGGTAATGATCTAAAGTCCCCTCTGAGCGAAAATTGGATACCCGCTTCGGCAAATCTTTAATCACCAGTCCTGCAGCATGAATTCGATCGGACTCCGCGTCCTGCGCATTCACACCGACATTACCGATATGAGGATAGGTTAAGGTAACAATTTGACGTGCATAACTTGGATCAGTGATGATCTCTTGATATCCAGTTAATGCGGTATTAAAAACGACTTCGCCGGTAGTTTCGCCTGGGGCACCAATACTAAAACCGAGAAATAATGTGCCGTCGGCTAGAGCCAACACGGCGGGGGGAAAAGAAGGAAGCAAGGGTGACAAACCATCTCCAGTCCCTGCTCCATCCGACGCTCAAAACCCCCAAAAATACCAACCCGGGGCTTCTTTATGCGGGAGGTGAGTGTCTTTAAGCGCTAGGGTATTAATTAAGTTTTGAACCTGGTCATCATACCATTTTTACTCGTAAACCCTTGAACGCCCCGCCCCATACACTTAGCAACTTACTGCCTCCTCCAGTCCTTGGTCAATGGAAGTAGATTGAGGCTAGCCCTTCAGGAATTTATGTCTTGGCGCGTTCCTCAATAATGGTCTGAATTTGAGCTAAAACAGTCTGGTCTTCCATGGTGCTGATATCACCAGGGTCGCGACCTTCGGCTACTGCTTGTAATGCACGACGCACGATCTTGCCAGAACGGGTTTTAGGTAAGGCTGTCACTACATACACGCGACTAGGACGTGCAATAGCCCCCAAGGTAGTGTCAACGGTCTTCATACACTCAGCTTCTAAGGTGCTTATATTCGAGGCATCCTTAGGAATAACGAAGGCAATAGCTGCCTGACCTTTCAGTTTGTCTTCAATACCAACTACAGCTACTTCAGAAACATTAGGATGCCCAGAGATACTCTCTTCAATCTCCCGCGTTCCAAGACGGTGTCCTGCAACATTAATCACATCATCAGTCCGGCCTAAGATAAAAAAGTAACCATCTTTATCTTTGATACCCCAGTCAAATGTGGAGTAGATCAACTTACCGGGAATCGTGTCCCAATAAGTACTGACAAAGCGCTCGTCATCACCCCAAACAGTTTGCATGCAACCTGGAGGCAACGGGCCTTCGATGGCAATCACCCCTTTTTGATCTGGTCCTAACTCTTCAGATGTAGCGTCATCCAATAGTTTCATGTTGTAACCAAAGGATGGCACACCTGGTGAGCCAAACTTATGCGGCATGACTTCAACACCCCGTTGAATTGCCAACATCGGCCAACCTGTTTCTGTTTGCCAGTAGTTATCCACAATCGGTTTTTTAATCGCATCATGAATCCAACTTGCGGTTGGCTCATCTAATGGCTCGCCCGCCAAGAACAGAGCGCGCAATGATGAAAGATCATATTTAGTCAAAAAAGCAGGGTCTTGCTTTTTGAGAACACGTACTGCAGTTGGTGCCGAGAACATCACAGAGACTTTGTACTTCTCAACCAACTGCCACCAAATTCCTGCATCAGGTCGCAATGGCGTGCCTTCATACATGATCGTTGCCATGCCGTTGAGTAATGGACCATAAATGATGTAGCTGTGACCCACTACCCATCCGATATCTGAGGTAGTGAACATGGTTTCACCAGCCTTGCCACAGAAGATATGGTTCATAGAGGACATTAAAGCAACTGCATAACCGCCGGTATCGCGTTGCACACCTTTCGGTTTGCCAGTGGTACCTGAGGTATACAGAATGTAGGAGGGATGGGTTGCATCCACCCATTCAATGGGAACGATAGCGTTCAAATGCGCTTGACGTTCGCTTGCGTAATCTAAATCGCGTCCAGCTACCGCAGTGAACTCAGTCAGTCCGCGATTGACAATCAGTACTTTTTTAGGCTTATAGCTTGCTAGTGTGATTGCTTCATCCAGGAGTGGCTTATAGGGCACCGCTTTGCCGCCACGCATACCTGCCTCTGCAGTCACAATCATTTTTGGTTTGGCGTCATCAATCCGAGATGCCAGACTATGAGAAGCGAAGCCACCAAAAACCACTGAATGAATTGCGCCAATCCGTGCACAAGCGAGCATTGCAAAACAGGCTTCCGCAATCATCGGCATGTAGATCAGAACCCGATCGCCTTTTTGAATACCATGGGCTTGATAAATAGCAGCCATCCGATTTACTTCTTCGTAGAGCTCTTTATAGGTATACGCTTTTTCTAGATTGGTTTCTGTGGAAACGGCAACTAGGGCAATTTGATCTGGCCGCTCTTTTGCATGGCGATCCACTGCGTTGTAGCAGAGGTTGGTAAGACCTCCTTCGAACCATTTTGCGAATGGTGGATTGTCGTAATTCAGAACAGTATCGAATGGCTTTTCCCAATGGATTAACTTTGCCTGCTCACCCCAGAAACTATCTGGGTCTTTTATTGAGCGTTCGTGATGTGCTTTATAGGACATGGATCAACCTAATTTTGAATATACAAAGTGACTGAAATTACTGTTTATTACTCCCCCCTTTAACACTGGGGTTAGCCGAACTCGTATTTTTCGCAGATATTGCAAGCCCTGTCGATGCGGATTTATGCTGAGATGCAGCATTTTTCGCTGAAGAATTACCCTTAGATGAGCCTTTTTCCGCTGTTTTGCTACTTTTTGAGCTGCCGCATTTAGCCGTCTTCTGCCCTTTTGCGGGTTTTGCACACTTAGCAGCTGGAGGGGCTGGTTTTTCTAAGCTCAAGCTGGCATTTTCAGCCATTTCAGTGGAGACATCACCTGGGCGTCGGCTCGTTTTCGGGATTAATACAGTAGAGCCAGCTTTAATACGCATCCCTTTAGGAATGCCATTAATACTTCTCAAGGTATCGGCATCTACGCCCAATGTTTTAGAGACCTGATCAACGCTCTCCGTTTTACTGACCTGCACTGCTGTCCAAGAAGAAAGTGGTTTGTTGTAAGTCTTCAGGTTGGCCTGAAAGATCTCGGCATGAGCAAACGGTAAGAGGATCTGTTGATTGGCATTGCTCAAAATCACTGGTTTATTAAATGAGGGATTGAGGCTATGGAATTCATCTTCAGGGATTTCTGCTAACTGAATCACTAGTGCAACGTCGATATCGCTGCCTACATCAACTGCTACAAAATAAGGATGGTTCTCCAGATCGGGTAGAACAATTCCGTAAGCTTTAGGATCCAAAACAATTTGGCGATAAGCCATGAGCTTGGGCACATAATTGCGGGTTTCGCGCGGCATGGTCAAACTCTCGTAATCCGTAGGCAGACCTGCTGCTACATTGCGTTTCTGCGCCTTCAATATATTGCCAGTACCCCAGTTATAAGCAGCCAATGCAAGCTCCCAACTGCCAAACTGTTTATAGAGTCGTTGCAGATAATCCAAAGCAGCATCGGTCGATTGCAAAACATCGCGACGCTCATCACGAAAGACGTTTTGCGTTAAGCGAAAGTCTTTACCAGTTGCCGGCATAAACTGCCACAAGCCCACAGCCTTTGCGCTGGATTTGGCATTCGTCACAAATGCACTTTCTACAAAAGGAAGCAGTGCAATTTCAGTGGGCATATTTCGGGCATTGACTTCTTGCACGATATAAAACAAATAACGTGATGAGCGGGTCATCGAACGGTTTACATAGTCAGGTCGCGCACTTAACCAGCGGACTTGCTCTATCTCTAAAGGACTATTCAGAGGCTCCATCTGAAAGCCATCGCGTATCCGAATCCATAAATTATCAGACGGTGCGTAGACTTTACTAACCGATTGGCTCTGCAGATTAACGCGAGTCGCTTTAGAGGATCTTGCATTGGCCTTGGTCGGTGTATCTGAAGACCAGTCGCCCATGCTCGCGCATCCCGAAAGAAAGGCGGCAAGCAGCATTACTACAAATACAAAAACTAAACGCATCAGAAACGGTCTTTCCAAGCCCGGATAACAGCCAGCGCATGGGCAGGCGTGGGTAGATTTTGCTCACCAGACACTTCTTTGGCTGCAGCAATAACCTCTGCTTGGTCACAGCGCATAAAGGGATTTACTTGCAGTTCTTGGCCAATAGTCGTTGGTAAGGTTGGTAATCCTTGCGCGCGCAATGCTTGTGCCTTCTCAGCCCAAGAAATTAGATTGAGATTGTTCGGCTCAACCGCTAAAGCAAAGCGAATATTGGATAAGGTGTACTCGTGTGTGCAAAACACCAAGGTATTTTTCGGTAATGCCGCAAACTTTGCCAAAGACTGGGTCATTTGCGTGGGCGTTCCCTCGAATAAACGACCGCAACCGGAGGCAAATAAAGTGTCACCACAGAACAGCATAGGCTCTGGAAGGCTGGCTTGAATCTTGGCAAAGTAAGCAATATGGTCCAAGGTATGCCCTGGAACTTCAAAGACTTTTAAGCTGATGCGAGGAACGGCAATCTCAATCTCGTCATTCTCCATAGCAACTATCGTGCGCCCTGGAATATCAGCTCCTGCAGGGCCGTAGACTGGAATATCCGGAAATTGATGCAATAGTTTGAGTATTCCACCAGTATGGTCAGGGTGGTGATGGGTCACCAAGATGCCCTTGAGCGTCAAACTACTCTGGAGCAGGTAGTCCTGAACTGGTGCAGAATCCCCCGGGTCGACCACTAAAGCAGACTCTCCATCGTGGATACACCAGATGTAGTTATCATCAAAGGCCGGTATGGGCCAAACTTGCAATAAAGTATTCTTATCCATAAACCGATGATACCAACCCCACCCATCCCTTCCCAGATGCCTGCACCCCCATGGAGTTCATGGGAAAAATGGCTCCAATCACCTCCAGGACGCTATGTTCTTGGCTGGGAGCAAAAATGCTTTGATCAAATCGTCGCTGATGTATTTGGTTTTAATGCTGTCCAAATTGGCCTGCCACAAATCAATACCCTGAGTGAGAACCGTATGCCAATGCAGGCAATTCTGATTCACTCTAATGACAGCCTTGAATACGCGTCTAAATACCATTGGCATTTAATTGAAGGTAGCTCTTCCGAATTGCCCTTTGCGAATGAGAGTCTGGATTTAGTTGTACTACCCCATGTTCTGGAATTCGCGACAGATCCCCATCAAATCTTGCGTGAGGTAGATCGGGTCTTGCGACCAGAAGGTCGTCTCATTATTTCGGGATTTAATCCAGCCAGTCTTTGGGGCGCAAGACAGTATTTAAGTCGCTTAATCGGCAGCCCCTATCTGCCGCGTGATGGGCAATTTATTGGCCTCATTCGCGTAAAAGATTGGCTGCAATTACTCAACTTTTCTTTAGATCGGGGCCACTTTGGTTGTTATAAATTCCCCCTCCAAGGGATATCTAGTATGAATCGCATGGATTTTTTGGAGCATATGGGGAATCGTTGGTGGCCTATATTTGGCGCGGTGTTTGTGGTGTCGGCAATTAAGCGTCATCAAGGTATCCGCATGATTGGTCAGATTGCACCAGTGCGCGTGCCAGCGATTCAACAATTAAGCCCCGCTGCCAAACGTAGCAAGCTTAAAGAAATTCAAGACACAGTAAATTAAGAATATGTCTCATTCACACAAAACATCTAGCACACCGCATATCGTGATTTATACCGATGGAGCTTGCAAAGGAAATCCAGGCCCAGGTGGTTGGGGTGCGGTACTGCGATCAGGCGGCCATGAAAAACACATCCATGGCGGAGAAAAACTCACAACCAATAACCGGATGGAGCTCAGTGCCGTTATTTTCGCTTTGCGGGCTCTGAAACAAAGAAGCAGCGTTGAACTTTGGACCGACTCCCAATATGTCCAAAAAGGGGTGACAGAGTGGCTAGAGGGTTGGAAAAAAAGGGGCTGGAAGACGGCTAGCAAAGACCCCGTTAAAAATGCTGACCTGTGGCAAGAATTGGATGCCCTGCTGCCAGATCATGCCATCTCTTGGCATTGGGTCAAAGGTCATAACGGCCATCCCGGCAATGAACTGGCTGATCAGCTGGCAAATAAGGGTGTTGAGGAGTTTTTACCTTAAGGCGAAAGCTTAGCGTTGGATACACCGTTTTAGCGGTCTTGTGAGAGAATGGGCGAGCTCAAAAAAGCAGCAAAACTGCGCTTAAACCCTATAAAACCACGAAAAACGAGACTGTGTCAAAAATAGAATCTTCTCTGGATACATTGCTTGCCAAATTAGTGCAAATCAAAGATGTGGGCATGGCACGTCTATGCGCCCTCTGGAAAAAGTATTCCCCTCAAGCAAACCAATACATTAGTCAACTCAAGAAAATGAATTACGCCACAGCGAAGGCTTTTGTCATTCGTTTTAAGTGGCGCATTTTGCTGGTATTGATTGTTCTTTATGCAGGATCGAAGTCATACGATTATGTCTTCCCTGCTGGCAAAAAAGCTGGGGGTCCTCAAGTGATTACTAGCGTAGTAGTAGAGAAAAAAGATGTGCCCCTCATCATTGAAGCTACCGGTACGACTGTGTCTAATAGCATTGTAGATATTCGTCCGATGGTGACAAATACCGTTGCTAAGATTCATATTAAGGATGGTCAGGAAGTTAAAGAAGGACAACTCCTTTTTACCTTGGATGATCGTAATGACAAGGCCAATTATGAAAAACTGAAAGCATTGGCTGATGATGCGCAAAAGCAATACTTACGCGCAAAAGAATTGGTAGACAAAAACTTTATATCAAAGGCCGGCCTGGAGACATCCCTTGCTAATTCCAAGTCTGCACAAGCTGCTGCACGTTCTGCCGAAGTACAACTCTCCTTTGACTCCATTCGCTCTCCAATTAACGGCAGAGCCGGAATCATCAACGTCTTCCCCGGCTCTTTAGTGCAAGCAAGTAATGTCGTAACAACTGCAACAAGCTCTACTGCCACCTCGAGCGTAGGGTCGATGGTCACAATCACGCAACTCAACCCCATTAATGTTCAATTCGTCATTCCAGAAAAGGATATCCCCATCATTCTTGAAAATAAAAAGGATGATGCACCTTTGAAGGTTAAAGTGACTATTGGGGATACCGGAAAAAATACTTATGAGGGTCAAGTTTTGGTGATCGATAACCAAGTAGACCCACTGATTGCCGCAGTGCGTGTTAAAGCACAAATCCCGAACGAAAAGCTAGAAGTACTTCCTGGGCAATTTGCACGCGTCTCCCTCAATGCCAATACCCTAAAAGACGTGATTGCCGTTCCTACTCAAGCAATTGTCATTGGCCCTAATGGGCGCCTGGTATATGTTATTGATAAGGACGACAAGGTCACCGCAAAACCGGTGAAAGTACCCTATGAGTACCAGGGCACCTCAGTCATTACTGGGATTAATTCTGGTGATCGCATTGTGGTTGAAGGTAAGCAGAATTTGCGCACTGGCAGCAAAGTACGCGAAGCAAAATCCTCCAAATCGGGTCCAGCCTCCGCTGATAAAACTACTAGCACTGAACCAAAATGACGCTTTCTGAGCTATGTATTAGACGTCCCGTAATGACGGTATTACTGTCTATTGCAACTGTCATTGCTGGAAGTGTTGCGTATTTTAAGATTCCAGTAGCCGCCCTGCCTAGTTTCAATACACCAGTGATTTCTGTAACTGCGAGCTTGCCTGGCGCCTCACCAGAAATTATGGCCTCGGCGGTTGCGCTACCGCTTGAAAAAGAATTTTCAACGATTGATGGCATCAAAGTCATTAGCTCTACCAACTCACTTGGTTCAACGAGCGTTACCCTTGAATTTACAAGTGACCGAGATATCGATAGAGCAGCTGTAGATGTTCAAGCCGCCCTCTTGCGGGCACAGCGACGTTTACCAATTGAAATGACGATACCGCCTTCGTATCGAAAGATAAATCCTGCGGATACACCCGTATTAATTGTGCGCATGAGCTCTCCGTCAATCAGCCTCTCTGAAATGAATGCTTATGCAGAGAACCTGATGTCTCCAAACCTATCAACTATTTCTGGGGTATCACAAGTAATAGTGTACGGAGCAAAGCGTTATGCAGTCCGAGTGAGTGTGAGGCCAGATGCTTTGGGTAATCGCAATATCACCATGGATGAGGTAGCCGCAGCGCTAAATAAGGCCAATACCAATAGTCCCATTGGAACCCTTGATGGCCCTCGCCAACTGATCACCATTTATGCCAATCCACAGCTAGTTCAGGCTGAGGAATTTGGCAACCTCATCGTCGCCCAACGTAATGGCTACCCGATTTATCTCAAAGATGTAGCTGATGTGCAAGAAAGCTTTGAAGACGTTAAGACATTTGCCTCAGCAAATGGCGAGCGCTCCATAGCGATTGCTGTTCTGCGCCAACCAAACGCTAATACGGTTGAAGTGGTTGACTCCATTAAAAAACTGTTGCCTTCTCTTAAAGCGCAAATGCCTGAGTCTATTCAGCTAACACTGTTTAATGACCGCTCGCTCTCGATTATTGAGTCTATTCATGATGTTAATCTGACCTTGCTTCTAACTATTGCACTTGTTGTCTTAGTTATCTTCCTATTCCTAAAGCATCTATCTGCCACCGTCATCCCATCTATTAGTCTGCCGATTTCTCTGATCGGCGCATTTTTCGTTTTCTACTTTTTAGGCTACAGCCTTAATAATATTTCCTTACTAGGTATCACTCTTGCTGTTGGCTTGGTAGTAGATGATGCAATCGTGGTGCTAGAAAACATCATGCGCTATGTTGAAGAAGGTATGGACCCCTTAAAAGCCGCTTTAAAAGGTAGTAAAGAGGTTGGCTTTACGATCATCTCAATCTCGCTATCTTTGGTGGCAGTATTTATTCCGCTATTTTTCATGGCTGGTCCCATTGGCCTTCTCTTTAGAGAATTTGCCGTTGTAGTAACGCTCTCCATCTTGGTCTCAGCGCTTGTCTCATTAACAGTAGTGCCAATGTTATGTAGCCGCTTTTTACCCAAACCCGGTCAACATCCAAAAGAATATGAAATCACAAAGCAGTTTGATCGCGTATATGAATGGACTTTAAAAAAGTATGTCCACTTTTTAGATTTAGCCTTAGTAAATAGAAGGAAAGTATTGCTAGGGGCGATTGCAAGTTTTGTGATCACCATCGCTCTTTTTGTCTATAGTCCCAAAGGGTTCTTTCCGGAAGAAGATATTGGTCAATTACGTGTAACTGTAGAAGCTTCTGAAGACACCTCTTTCAAAACAATGATGGCTTTGCAGGAGCAGGCTGCGAAAATTGTGGATAGTGACCCCAATGTGGCAACCTCAATCTCCATTCTTGGCGGTGGCCAAAGTTCAGGTCGCAATACCGGGAGATTTTTTATCATTCTCAAGCCCAAGGATGAGCGCCAAAAAATGAGCAAGGTTATGGAGGGGCTTAGAACCAAGTTCAAAGAAATTCCGGGCATTCAGGTCTACATGAGCCCCGTACAAAATTTACAGCTAGGCGGTCGAAGCAGTAAAAGCCGCTATCAATTTACCCTGCAAAGTGTTGGCTTTGAAGGCGTGAACGAATGGGCTGATAAATTGTTACAAAAAATGCGCGCTGACCCCATTTTTAAAGATGTCACTAGCGACTCGCAATTAAAAGGCTTAAATGTCAGGATTGATATTGATCGGGAAAAAGCTGCCAGCGCAGGAGTTTCCATCGCCGATATTCGTACTGCGCTCTATTCTTCCTTTGGTGAGAGACAGGTTTCTACCATCTATACACCTGTAAATACCTATTACGTTATTTTGGAAACAGCAGAGGATGATCGTCAATTTGAAACGGACTTGAACAAGGTCTTTGTGCGCGGTAGAGCGACAGATAAATTAATTCCGCTATCCAGTCTGGCGAGCTTTGTCAGAACTGTGGGCCCTACAGCCGTAAACCACCAGGGTCAGATCCCTGCAGTAACGATTTCTTTTAACCTCGCTCCAGATGTTTTCTTGGGGGATGCTACTCAGGCAATCGATGGCTTTGTTAAGGCAGTTGATTTGCCGCCTTCTATCATCACGAGTTATGGTGGCGATGCGGCCGTATTTAAAGATAATCAATCCGGTCAGATAATTTTGCTATTGGCTGCATTAGGTGTTATTTATGTCTTGCTTGGGGTTCTGTATGAGAGCTATATCCACCCCCTTACTATTCTGGCAGGTCTACCTTCTGCAGCTATTGGCGCAATTTTGTCCCTACGCATCTTCGGTTTTGAGCTCACCGTTGTTGCTTCGATCGGCATCTTGCTGCTGATTGGTATTGTGAAGAAGAATGCAATTTTAATGATTGACTTTGCATTAGATGCGCAGCGTAACCAAGGTATGACTCCCGAAAAGGCGATTCGTGAAGCCTGTATCTTACGTTTCCGCCCCATTATGATGACCACTATTGCCGCTTTGATGGGTGCATTACCCATTGCCCTCGGCTTAGGTGCTGGTGCAGAGTTACGCCAACCGCTTGGTATCAGCGTTGCTGGCGGCTTGATTTTCTCTCAGTTTGTCACCTTGATCATTACGCCTGTCATTTACCTCTATCTCGATAAATATGCGGGCAATGGTCCGATGGATATTCCGGCCTCAGTACTGGAAGGAACCTAATGCGTAAAGTCATTCTAGATACAGAAACAACGGGTTTGAATCCCGCTACTGGTGATCGCATCATCGAAATTGCTTGCGTGGAAATGCTAGGCCGTCGCCTGACTGAAAAAACCTTTCATTACTACATCAATCCTGAGCGGGATATTGATGCGGGTGCGTTTGCGGTGCACGGTTTATCCAGAGAATTTCTGTCGGACAAACCCATCTTTGCCAATATTGTTGAACAGCTCATAGAGTTTGTTGATGGTGCTGAAATTGTGATTCATAACGCTGCCTTTGACTTGGGCTTTTTAGATAATGAATTCGCTCTTTTAAAGCGTCCGCCCTTCCGAAATCTGGCGTCTAAAGTCACAGACACTTTGCTCGATGCCCGTCAGATGTTCCCTGGCAAACGCAATTCCTTAGATGCACTTTGCGAGCGCTTCTCCATTAGCAATCAACATCGTACCCTCCACGGTGCTTTATTAGACGCCCAGCTTTTAGCCGAAGTCTATGTAGCCATGACCAGAGGTCAAGAGGATCTCTCAATTGATTTAATCGACTACACGGTAGGCGCAGATTCTTCAGGGCACACAAAAGCCTTGCCAACGAATCTCAAAATCATTACTGCTGCTGCTGCTGATCTTCAACTACACGAGAAGATCTTGGCTGAAATTGCAAAGGCAAGTAAAAAGGACCCCATATGGAGTCCTTTGAATACTGCAGGCTAACTACTGCTTAGATTGCTGCAGCTATCGCCTTACCGAGATCATCCGTCTTAGCTGTTCCACCAAGGTCTGGCGTCAAGGGTGCATTACCTGGGCCAGCCGCTAACACCTTCTCAATCGCGTTAAAGATTGCTTTGCCAGCCTCTGGGTAGCCAAGGTGGTCGAGCATCATTGATCCACTCCAGATCTGCCCAATCGGATTGGCAATCATCTTGCCGTAAATGTCTGGTGCTGAACCATGAACAGGCTCGAACAAAGACGGGAACTTGCCTTCAGGATTAATACTTCCTGATGGCGCAACCGCAATGGTCCCGGTACAGGCAGGCCCTAAGTCCGACAAAATATCGCCAAACAGATTACTAGCGACCACTACATCAAATCGATCGGGATTCATAACAAAATGCGCTGCCAAAATATCAATGTGATATTTATCGGTACGAATATCAGCATAGTTTTTAGACATTGCTTCGACACGCTCATCCCAATACGGCATGGTGATCGCAATCCCATTGGATTTGGTTGCTGACGTTAAATGTTTCTTGGGACGGCTTTTTGCTAACTCAAAGGCATATTGCAAAATCCGATCTACGCCCTGCCGTGTAAATACCGATTCTTGAATGACGAATTCACGGTCGGTATCGGGAAACATCTTGCCACCAACGCTGGAATACTCGCCTTCGGTATTTTCACGAACCACAAAGAAATCGATATCACCCGGCTTGCGATTAGCTAATGGGCATGGCACGCCTGGCAGCAATCGAACCGGTCGCAGGTTCACGTATTGGTCAAAACCACGGCGGAATTGAATCAAGCTACCCCACAAAGAGACGTGATCAGGAAGAATATCGGGCATGCCCACAGCGCCAAAAAAGATCGCGTCATATTGCATCAAGGTATCAAACCAGTCGTCTGGCATCATCTTGCCGTGCTTGAGGTAATAGTCGCAACTCGCAAAATCAAAATGATCAAATTGCATGCCAATCCCAAACTTCTGGTTTACGACTTCTAGCGCACGAATACCCTCAGGCATCACTTCTTTACCAATACCGTCGCCAGCGATGACAGCGATTTTGGGGTTTTTAAATATTTTCTTTGCGCTCATTTTTTTGTCTCAAAATTTGAATGAATGGTTATCAATGGAAATCAGTCTAGTTTTATATACTAGCTGATGGCACGACGAATTTCATCTGGAGGATTTTTGCTCCCCTTAGTCACTGATTCGCTATCGTAATCGCTGGTATTTTCAATCGTCTCAGGCGCATCTTCCTGCATCCGGATATTATCCTTTGGACAAATCGGCGCACCATAGCTAGCCCATTTTTTTAGTAAGGTCACCTCAAAGCCACATTGGCCACACTTGGCTTTGCTGCGACTCGCATTGCTTGGTCTAGGCGGCGGAAAAACGATGGCTTGATGAGGATATGGGCCGAGCTCTTGACTGATCATCATCAGCCTCACCATCAGCTCTTCGCTTGCATGCGCCATTCTGGCAGGACCCTCAAGCCCCACTGTCTGGGCAATGCCCTTGAAATCTTCCCCATGACCACTAAAGCAATCGTCTACCGCATGGCATAACTCGTGTACCAAGGTGTCTAGTAATTGCACTGGGTCATCAATCTTGGGGGAGATAAAAATCTCGTTGACACCCCCGCCTGAGCGTTCCCGCGGCCAACACTGTCCCAAAGTAGTTCTGGGGCTACTAGAGGCTGGAAAGCCACAGGAAACTCTGACTGGGGGGATGGCATAGCCTGCTTTAGAAAATACAGGTTCTAGGTGCCTTACAGCGTCTACTAGCCAGGCTTCACGCACTGAATGTTGCTTCATCTTTTGCTTACTATTGACTCAATTGGGGAAGTTTAAAAATACTAAATTGCGATCATACGCCACCAACCGTATTATGTTGGTATGAAAGATCTAGAAAGCCTCAGCGCTTCCCAAGCAGTCAAAGCGCTTTCTAAACGAGAAATTAAGGCGACTGACTTACTCCTCTCCTGCCTAGACCGCATCGGGCAAAGAGAAAGCCTGGTGAAGGCTTGGGTCAGCCTAGGGAAAGAGAATGCCCTAGCGCGCGCTAAGGAACTGGATAGAGGGGCTATTCAGGGGCTATTGCATGGCCTCCCAATCGGGGTGAAAGACTTATTTGATACCTACGACCTACCTACCACCTATGGCTCCCCGATTTACGCCAATCACTACCCCAGTACCGATGCCGTCTCTGTAGCACTGATGCGACAAGCCGGCGGAATTATTCTGGGTAAAACCGTCACAAGCGAGTTTGCCTTCTTTAAGGGTGGTCCTACAAGCAACCCCCATGACAATCAACATACTCCTGGTGGTTCCTCAAGCGGATCTGCTGCTGCGGTTGCAGACTTCATGATTCCCCTTGCTATCGGCAGCCAATCAGCTGGTTCCATCATTCGTCCAGCGTCATTTTGTGGCGTAGTGGGTTATAAGCCTAGCTATGGAAAGATCAGTGTTGCTGGGGTTAAGAGTCTGGCAATTTCACTCGATACCCTGGGTTGTTTTGGTAGAACGGTAGAAGATGTAGCCCTTGGTGTGGCTGCAATGAGCGGCGATCATCAGCTCGCTAGAGTCGCTGATTTACAAAACAAACCCCGTATTGGGATTTGTAAGACAGCACATTGGTCAAGTGCCAGCAAAGAAACTATCAGTGCATTAGCTCTAGCACGTCATACAGCGGAAACGATTTCTAAGGGAGCCATTCGCAATCATGTCCTACCAAAAGCTTGCGATAATTTAATTCAGGTGCAAACACGAATCATGCAGTCTGAAATGTCACGAAGCTTAGCTTTTGAACGCGCGCATTTTCACAAGAAATTAAGCCCAGTGCTACTCAAACAAATAGATGATGGCGCTAAGATCAGCTATGAGGAATACGCAAAAGATTTGCTGCGGGCTAAAAAGGCTCGGACTTCAATAGAAGATCTTTTTGATCATGAAATCGATATATTGATTGCACCAAGCGCGATTGGTGAAGCGCCATTACTAAAAGAGGGAACTGGTGATCCGATCTTCTGTAGAGAATGGACCTTATTAGGACTTCCTTGCATCAATATAAATATTGGCAATGGACCGCATGGCCTGCCAGTTGGCATTCAACTCATTGCCGGACCAGGTAAAGACCATTTCTTATTGAGTGTTGCGAGAGCATTTGCTCAGGCATTACCTGACCCCGTTTTACGAGATCAGGCATAAGGACCTCTTAATCAAGAGTGATATTGGCAGCTTTGATGGCTTTACTCCAATAAGGCAATTCTTTCTTAAGCAAAGCATCCATCTGAGCTGGGTTGAGATAACGCAATTCAACACCGGCAGCATCAGAGCGGTCTTTCACTTCAGGTAAAGCCAGACTCTGCTTTACGGAATCAGAAAGTTTATTAATCACGGGTGCGGGTGTGCCTGCAGGCGCATACAAGGCTACCCAGGACTCTAATTGGAATGAAGGTAAGCCGGCCTCGGCAGTCGTTGGCACATTAGGCATGCCGGGGTGGCGATTCTTACCAGTAACTGCCAAGCCTTTGAGCTTGCCACTTTGGACATGCTGCATTAATGAGGGCGGTGTACTAATAAAAACTTGTACTTGACCCGCTAAGACATCCTGAATCGCTGGGCCCGATCCTTTATACGGTACGTGAACCATCTCCACACCGGTGGTTTGTTTAAAAATCTCGGTGCCAATATGAGAAACAGAGCCATTACCTTGCGAGGCATAATTTAACTTACCGGGATTCGCTTTGGCATAGGCGATAAATTCTTTTAAGTTATTGACTGGCACTGAAGGATGAACGGCAATCACATTGGTTGAAACAGTTAGCAAAGCAACCGGTGAAAAATCTTTAACAGGGTCCCACGGTAACTTGTCAAACAGTGCTGGATTACCAACGTGATATCCAGAATAAGAAATTAGTAGTGTGTAGCCATCGGGTTTTGCCTTAGCAACAGATTGATAGGCAGTGTTACCACTGGCGCCAGGCTTGTTATCCACAATGATTGGCTGGCCAATGACGCGCGCCAGCGGTTCACTCAAGAGGCGCGCAGAAGTATCCACCAAACCACCCGGTGGATTAGGCACCACCAAAGTAATTGGACGATCTGGGAATGCTTGGGCAGCAGCAAGTTGAGCGCTTAAAGCAAAGCCCAATGAAACCAATAGCTTTTGTGTGAGATGGAATCTTTTCATGCTGGTCTCCTGATTTTCTTTTTATTCATTCAGTGTAGCGCTTACTGAAGGATTTATCGTTGCCCTACTTTCACATTCCCAAATACCGCCTGGGCTTCGCGCGGCAAACAACGCCAGTAACGCTCATTAGCCGTTACCGTAGCATTCAAGGCGGCTGCAGCCTCCCAACCCCAGCGCGGTTTATAGAGGAATGCTCTCGCTAAGGCAATTAGGTCAGCATCACCGTCTTGAAGGATTTCCTCTGCTTGGTGGGGATCGGTAATTAAACCAACCGTCATCGTTGGTAAGCCAGACAGCTCTTTCACCATCTTCGCAAAGGGCACCTGATATTTAGGGCCCAAAGCAATTTTTTGTTTTGGTGAAATACCACCAGAAGAAATGTGTACAAAGTCACAACCCAAGGGCTTCAATTGGGTTACGAAATTCGAGCTCTCCTCTGGATTCCAGCCCCCATCAATCCAATCATGCGCTGAAATCCGCATACCCAAAACACCTTGATATGCTGCTCTTACGGCCGAAAAGAGTTCCAAGGGAAAGCGAATGCGATTTTCAAATGCGCCGCCATATTCATCAGTACGCTGATTGGCAATCGGAGATAAAAATTGATGTAGTAGATAACCATGCGCACCATGCAATTCGATACCATCGACCCCGACACGATCTGCACGTTTGGCTGATGCCACAAAGTCTGCGATGAGTTGTTTAAGCTCATCCTTACTTAATTCATGGGGCAAGCGCTCCCCATCCAATTGGGGAATCGCTGAAGGTGCTAGTGTTTCCCAGCCACCATTCTCTGGGGAAAGCAGTTGCCCACCATCCCAAGGAGTGGCACTAGAAGCTTTACGGCCCGCATGCGCCAACTGAATAAAAACCGGTATCGCTGGGGCCAAGGCTCTTGCCCGACTTAACTTATCTTTCAGAGCCGCTTCAGTACGGTCATCCCACAGGCCTAAGCAGGCATTCGTAATACGTCCTTCGGGGGTAATGCCAGTGGCCTCAATAATGAATAAAGCTGCACCGCTATTTAATAAATTGCCCCAGTGCATCAAGTGCCAATCTGTTGCCTCGCCATTATTCGCTGAATATTGGCACATGGGCGCAACCACAATCCGGTTCGCAAGCGTCAGCGGCCCGCGGGGGGAATTAAGGGTGTAGTTTGAAAAGAGAATGCTCATCGAAATGCCTTTAAATGCTGGTAAATGGGTCAAAAATACGAAAAATGCCTTTAAGCGATAGAATACTAAAAATCAGAATAAACGAGACAGCAAAGTCCTGCAGACCTTTGGAAGCAGGGCTTTATTTACCCAAACCTTACAAATTACTCATTACAAGAGACTATGAACGCACCTAAAGCCTTTGAATCAAAAGAAGATGTTGGCCATTATGTTGGCGGAAATCTAGTAAACCCAAAAGACGGACGTTTTGCCGATGTTTACAACCCTACTAAAGGCGCTGTAGCCCGCCGCGTGGCCCTAGCTAGCAAATCCGAAGTGGATACTGCTGTAGCCGTCGCACAAAAGGCTTTTGAGACCTGGAGTCAGACTAGCCCATTACGTCGCTCACGCATCATGTTTAAGTACCTCGAGTTACTCAATGCCAACCGCGATGAATTAGCAGCCATGATCACCGCTGAGCACGGCAAGGTGTTTACTGATGCCCAAGGTGAAGTCACCCGTGGAATTGAAATTGTGGAATTTGCTACCGGTATTCCAGAATTACTCAAAGGTGAGTACACAGAACAAGTTTCTACCGATATTGATAACTGGGTAATGCGCCAACCTTTAGGTGTGGTGGCTGGCATTACGCCATTTAACTTCCCAGTAATGGTTCCGATGTGGATGTTCCCTATGGCGATTGCCTGCGGCAATTCATTCATCCTCAAACCAAGTCCAACCGATCCTTCCGCTTCACTATTCATGGCGAAACTTCTTAAAGAAGCGGGATTGCCTGATGGCGTGTTTAACGTAGTGCAAGGTGACAAAGAAGCCGTAGATGCGTTGATTGAGAACTCCCTTGTTAAAGCAGTGAGTTTCGTGGGCTCTACCCCGATTGCCAATTACATTTATGAGCGTTGTGCACACTTTGGTAAGCGTTCCCAAGCGTTGGGTGGCGCTAAAAATCATATGGTCATCATGCCGGATGCCGATATCGATAAAGCAATTGATGCTTTGATTGGCGCTGCATACGGTTCTGCTGGTGAGCGCTGTATGGCGATTTCAGTAGCGGTACTGGTAGGTGATGCGGCTGATAAGATCATGCCAAAACTGATCGAGCGCACCAAGACACTGAAAGTAAAGAATGGCATGGAGCTCGATGCTGAAATGGGCCCCATCGTGACTAAGGCAGCACTAGAGCGTATTACTGGCTATATCGATAGCGGTGTCGCTTCTGGCGCCAAGCTGTTGGTTGATGGTCGCGGTTTAAAGGTCTCCGGAAATGAAGCTGGCTTCTTTATTGGTGGCACTTTGTTTGATAACGTGACTGCCGATATGAAGATCTATCTTGAAGAGATCTTTGGACCAGTACTATCTTGCATGCGTGTTGCAAACTTTACTGAAGCACTCAATTTAGTGAACTCTTGTGAATATGGTAATGGCGTCGCTTGCTTTACCAGTGATGGCAACATCGCTCGTGAATTTGCGCGCCGTGTTCAAGTCGGTATGGTTGGTATTAACGTACCGATTCCGGTACCGATGGCATGGCATGGCTTTGGTGGTTGGAAAAAATCCATCTTCGGCGATATGCATGCCTATGGCAAAGAAGGCGTTCGCTTCTATACCAAACAGAAGAGTGTCATGCAGCGCTGGCCAGAAAGCATTGCTAAAGGTGCAGAGTTTGTCATGCCTACTTCAAAATAATATTGCCAGCAGGTTTTGGGAATAAAAAATAGCGACCTTCGGGTCGCTTTTTTATTGGGCTAAATGAATTTATGTCAATTAGACTGTGCTGTCGGAAACACCACCCGGCGCTCAATGGCACGAGCACACAATACGATTACTGAAACCATTGCTAAGTAAACAAGGGCGGTTAATAAGTAGGCCTTGAAGAACTGAAAGTTGCTGGCGGCCAACTCTTGCATCCGCGCAAAAAACTCCGTGTACTGAATTAAAAATGCTACCGAACTGTCTTTTAAGTTTCCGATCACCTGGTTGGTTAAGGCCGGTATTGATAACCTTATTACTTGCGGTAAGGTAATGAGACGAAAAATTTGCAATGGATTAAATCCTTGGGCAGCAGCAGCCTCCAGTTGAATAAAATTCAAGCCGTTGTAGGCCGTCTTCATGTACGCCGCGTTATAGGCTGCTACATTTAAAGTAAAGCCAATAGTGGCAACTACAAAGGGATCCATACGGATACCCCATTGCGGCAAGCCGTAATACATTAAAAAGAGTAATACGATTAAGGGCATGCCAATAAAGAAAGAGATATAGGAATTAGTAACAGTCCGAATCCAGAAATTTTTACTAATAGCCAAATAAAACACTACGATACCCAAAAGCAATCCAGTCACACTAATTAATCCAGCGAGTTTCAGCGTATTGACTAGGCCCGCCAAGATTTGCGGCATCTGTGTAATCAGGTCGGTCTCAAAGATCTTCCAAGCATTCATTTAAAGCCATCCTTATTGCCAAAGAATGCTTGAATATCTGGATCAGATTTGTCACTGGCCAATACCGAAATTTTATCGTCGGCTCGAATAATGCCTTTATCTAAAAACATCACCGTATCAGAAATATTTTGAGCCAAACTCAAGTCATGGGTGACACAGAGCATTGTGATACCGGAATCATGAAGATGGTTAATCAGGTCTGCCACATCTCGTGACATGATGGGATCTAAAGCTGAGGTGGGTTCATCCAGTACCAATACAGCAGGGTCCATTGCTAAGGCTCGCGCAATCGCCACCCGCTGTTGTTGACCGCCAGAGAGCTGAGCTGGATATTTGTGTTGATGTATTGCCATACCAAATTTTTCTAATGTCGCCAAGGCTTTTTCATTGGCTTCCTGTTTTTTCATTCCTTCCAGAATTTTTAATGCCAAAGTGACGTTCTCTAATACGGTCAAGTGGCTATAGAGGGCAAACTGCTGGAACACAAAACCAATTTGTTTGCGTAATGCTCGGACATCAACACCTGGACCCGCTACCTCTTTGCCACGAAAAATAATCGATCCAGAAGTAGGGTCTTCTAAGCGGTTGAGGCACTGTAATAGGGTTGATTTACCTGAGCCTGAAGCACCCATTAATACCCTCACCTGCCCATCATGAACATCAAAGTTGATATCGGAAAGTACGACCTGCTCTCCAAATACCTTCTTTAAATCACGGACCTGAATTAACGACATGATGCGGCCTCTCTTAAATCACTGTATTGGTATCTCATGCTTTGCCTAAGCCCGGTATTGCGTAATGGCGGTTAATGAGTTGAATGCCACCCAATAAAATACGATAAATTGCAAAATACAATAAGCCAACCGCAAAATACACCTCAACCCCACGCAAGGTAGTGGAAGTTAAAGCGATTGCTTGTTTGGTAATCTCAGGAATGCCTACTGTATAAGCAAAAGGGGAATACTTTAATACCGAGGTGAACTCATTAATCATGCCGGGAACAGAGAAACGCAGCATTTGCGGTAAGTCGATATACCAAAGAATTTGTAGTCTGCTCATGCCCATGGCTTCACCAGCCAAAATCTCCATCGCGTCTACTGAATTAAAGGCGCCACGAAAGACCTCGGCCAGGTAGGCAGAAGTAACGAGTCCCAGACTCATTGCCATCGCCATCAAGGGCGGCACTTTAATACCGACACTGGGCAAACCAAAATACACCATGAAAAGCAATACGAGGACTGGCACACCCCGAAACACATAGGTATAGACATCAATAAGTGGGGTTAGGCCAGGAATAGACAGACGGCGAAGACAGGCTAGTGTTAATCCAATCACCAGGCCCGTAGCACTACAAACCAATGTGACCAGAACGGTATAGGAAATCCCATGCGCAAGTTGCGCAAGGATGTCATAAAAATTCACTGGTATGCTCTATTTCCTAGAAATTAATTCATCCATTTATCGAGAATGGCTTTAATTTTTTCTGGCCCAATTTCTTTTAAATACGCATCAAAATCATCGCGCAATTTGGATCCTTTGACAAAGGCAAAGCCGAGCTTATCGTAGCCACTAAAGACATAATCACTCTCGATCGGTAACTTCATTTTATTGATGTAGTTAGCCAGAACAGGCTCTTCAATAAAGGCCAGATCAATATTGCCGTTTTGCAAATCGGTAATGACTTCGGTATAGGAAGGATAGAGCTTGACCTTACTTAAGGAGTAATAGCCTTTTGGCTCTAACTCATTCCGAATGAGATCGTCGTATGCCATACCACGAGGATAGCCAATTTTATATTTCTTCAGCTCGTTTAAATCTTTGATTTGAATGTTGCGATTTTTCATGCTGACTAAGTGCCATGCATTGTCATAGTATGGCTGTGAAAAATCCATTACCTCTTTACGCTTATCAGTAATCGAAATACCTGAGAAAGCAACGTCTGCTTGACCGCTAGATACTGCGCCTAACATTCCAGCCCAGTCATAGGGAGTTACTTTCATAGTGCAACCGCGCGATTGGCAATAACCTTCAAAGATGTCCATGTCAGCACCAACGATCTTGCCGTTTTGCTCGAAGACCATCGGTGGCGAAGCAGGAGAAACAGCCACTTTGATTTCTTTGGAATCTGGCGTCTTGGAGCAAGCCAAAATGGTGAGGGCTAGAACAGCGGCAAACAATGCCAGGAAAAAGCGTTTCATGGGTATTTCTCCTATTCTAATGACTGAATTCTTAGTCGTTACTATACATTGGGTCATACCCAGTGTAGGGGAACTCGTTTGATCACTTCCGACCGTTGAGGAAAGAAGTCAATATTTGGCCCAGTCCTTTGCACTCCACTAACTCACGCTCTTCAACTATAAAGGCATCCTTCACCAACTCCGCAGTTGCTGGTGTCATATGTACGCGGCCAACCAGTGAGGTTGACTCCATGCGGCTGGCAGTATTGACTGTGTTACCCCAGAGGTCATAAGAAAATTTAGTAAAGCCGATCACGCCTGCTACTACGGGTCCTGAATTTAAGCCGATACGCATTTGCAACTCAATACCATTATCAGTATTAAATGCAGCTAGATCATCAAACATTCCCAGAGCCATATCAGCACAGATAATCGCATGATCTGAACGGGGGATCGGCAAGCCACCGGCGGCCATATAAGCATCACCAATTGTTTTAATTTTCTCCAGACCCAAATCTTCAGCCCTTCTATCAAAACGCCCGAACAAATCATTTAATAGCTTAACTAATTCAGCAGCGGTTTTATTCGAAGCCATCTTGGTAAAGCCAGATAAGTCACTAAATAAAATCGTGGCCTCAGGATAACTACCAGAAATATTGCTCTCGCCTTTCTTTAAGCGCTCAGCAATTGGCTTAGGCAGAATATTCAGCATCAACTTTTCGGTTTTCATTTGCTCGATATTGAGCAATTCTTTTTCATGCTGGAGTTGAATAATCCGTTCGCGGTCAACATCCCTTAACCGCTTCTTCTCTAAAGAGGAAAAGACCCTGGCACGCAGCAGGACAGGATCAAAAGGTTTAGGAAGGTAGTCTTCCGCCCCCACCTGGATACATTCGATAGTTCTTTCAAAATGCTCAGATCCCGACACCACAATAATAGGTAAATAGCGAAGTTCGGGGGAAGACTTCACGGCCTTGAGCGTTTCTAGGCCATCCATCTCAGGCATCTCCATATCCAAGAGCATCAGATCGAAGGTCTCGGCACGAACCTTCTCAAGAGCTTCAACCCCATCCCCTGCCTCTTGAATATTCGTAATCCCTACTGAATTTAATTCGCGGATGAGCAACTTACGTAAGGTACGACTGTCGTCTACTACCAAGACTTTCATTGCCTTGGTTTGCTCTAGGATTTCTGGTGAAATATTCGTCATTTCTGCGTTCATATACCCTGCCTCGAATTAAATTCTCTTTTTTTGATAATAAGAAACTCTGTCTAACTGCACAATTTGATAGGTCTGATCAAATAAGATTGATTCTGACGAACCCAGAATTAAATAAGATGAAGAATCTAGCAGCTGTGAATAGATTCGTTTCACGATTTTGGCTTTCGTGTCCTGGTTAAAGTAAATCAACACATTACGAATCAAAATTAAATCAAATTTTGGCATCAAAGGCCAGTCTTGAATCAGGTTCATCTGTTTAAATTGCACCATGCTTCGCAGATCGGCGCTAATTTCATAATGGCCATTGGGTAATTTCTTAAAATGTCTCTGAATCTGCGTCTCAGTGAGGCCGCGCTGTACCTCAGTTTGGTTATAAATACCTAAACTGGCTTTTTCCAGTGCCTGCTCAGATATATCGGTGGCCAAAATCCGAATATTCCATCCCCCGAGCTCTGGAAAATGTTCACGCAAGAGCATAGCAATACTATAGGGTTCTTGACCGGTAGAGGATGCCGCAGACCAGATGTTTAGCTCGCGTGAGTCTTTACGTTTCTGAATCAGGTCTGGAATAATGGTCGTTTTAAGAACTTCAAATGGACTAGTGTCCCTGTAAAAACTGGTTTCATTGGTGGTCATTGCTTCAAAAGCCTGCCAATGAATATCACCAACGGGGTTGGTTATTAAGAACCGCAATAGAGCTGCGAGTCCTGCAAAACGATGCTCAGCAACAATGCTTGAGAGACGAGACTGAATTAAATAAGCCTTACTTGAATCTAAGGCAACGCCTATATTTTTTTCTACTAAATTAAAAAAACTCTCAATATCCGCTTGATCAATTGGGCTCATTTCTACATTCATTTCAATTGAGTCCGAAACAGGATTTCATCAGGAATGGACTCAAGAGGTAGCACTTTCTCGGCTAAATCTGCTTGCGCTATTGCGCCTGGCATTCCCCAAATCACGCTGGTGGCCTCGTCTTGTGCTAACACTACGCCATTGCTGCGAATAATATCCTCTGCCCCACGTAAACCATCGTAGCCCATACCCGTGAGCACGACAGCTAATAAAGACTGTCCATATACTTTTGCCGCACTTCTAAATAAAACATCTACCGCCGGCCTACAAGAATTCTCAGGAGGGTCTTCATTCAAATGCATAAAGACTTTTGCACCCTTCCGTCTAAGCTCTAAATGGTAGCCACCGGGTGCTAAATAAGCCTGTCCTGCTAATGCCTCTTGACCCTCATAGGGCTCCTGCACCGGCATCACGCCAACTTCAGTTAGGCGGGCGGCCAATAAAGTGGTGAACTTTGGCGGCATATGCTGGACGATAAAGATGGGTACCGAGAGAGGCGTACGCCACATTTCAAAAACCTTCATTAAGGCTGCTGGGCCTCCGGTAGAGACGCCAATACAAAGAGCATCTACCGGATAGAGTGGCCGCCCCTCTGGCCTGACTACCTTCGTGCTGGCCATAGGCGGAGTTTGATTACTCGGTATTGCGGTAATTTTTTCTGGGACCGGTATAGAGAGCGCTTCCCGGCGAGCTGCGCCACGCTCTTTAATAGATGTGGGCTTATTGCCATCCCCAGTTGCCCGTTGACACAGGGCCTTAATCTTGGGAATCAAATTATCTTCTAGGACTTTGTAGGCATCGGCAGGATCAGCTGAGGCTTGAGGCTTGCCTACATAATCACTAGCCCCATAAGTTAAGGCATCCATCGTAGCCTTAGCCCCTCTTTGGGTTAAAGAGCTAAACATGATGATCGGTAATACAGGATAAATCTTCCGAATTTCTCGCAAGGCGGTAATGCCATCCATCTCTGGCATTTCTACATCCAAAGTGACAATATCGGGATTAGAGCGTTTGATGGATTCGATTGCCAACAGACCATTGGCAGCAGTTCCTACAACCTCAATTTCAGGGTGCTTCATTAAGGAGTTCATGATGATGCGGCGCATTACCGCAGAATCATCCACAATCAGCACTCGAATTTTATCTTCAAACTTCATTACTTAATCCACAAAAATACGAGTATAGGTAGAACAGGGAATGGATTGCGCAATCCATTAGGCTATCAGCAGCTGATTTTTAGCCTTTTCTGTGCGTTGGTTAATTAACTTCGGATCCAAGATCAATAATAGCCGATCACTCAACTTATGGACGCCCAGCACTAGCTCCCTAGAGACCACAGAAAAAATGCTGGGAGGAGGCTCAAACGTATCTTGGTCTAGCGTCAGAATTTCGCCTACATCGTCCACCAAAAGAGCAACCAGGAAGCCATCGCTACGCAAAATAATGCTAATCGATTCCGTCAATCCTGATTCACGCTCCAGATGCAATCTCTCATACATATCAATTGCAGGCACCAACTGGCCCCGTAAATTCATAATGCCGCGTACAGTCTTGGCACTTTTCGGAACTGGTGTCACTTCCAAATTTCGATTCAGCTCAAGGACATCAGTCGCATTGATGCCAAAGTAATGACCACCTAAATAGAAAGTCACAAAATCTGTAGAAATACTCATTAGTTCATATCCATATCAATGACCGCTGGGTATTCTTTCGAATTCTCCTGCAAATTACGCATCATCAAAATTTCTTGTAAATCAATCACGTTAATCACCTGATCATTTAAAGAAACACAACCAAGCAAGCCTTTTTGCGGTGGATTAGCCTCATGCAAATTCTTGGAAACATGAATGATGTCATGAACTTGGCTAACAACTAGTCCAACTGGTATGTCATTGGTGTAATGAACAATGACCGGAATCACTTCATCCTCGGTTGATGACGCTTTACCCTTTTTGGCACCCTCAATATAGTGGTTGAGGTAGAGCAAATGCATGATCTCATTACCATACTGAATGACATCGCGATTGCCGTTCCGTTGAACTTGTTTTGGTGAAATCATTTCCAAACGCTCAACATGATCCAGATAAATCGCTAAACGGGATTGGCCTTCAAGCTCAAATGACAGCATCGCTACATCTTCTTCAGATGCCTCCTCTTGTGTACTGTCGGCATTCAATGGGCGAGACTGAATCTTGGCAACCATGCCAGACTGAATCGCAATACCGTCAATATCCAAAATCAGTGCTACTCGACCATTACCTAAAATCGTTGCACCAGCAAAATCTGTCACATCTTTGAGCAATGGTCCAAGGGGTTTGACAACCACTTCTTGCATATTCAGAACCTCATCAACCACCAAACCAAAACGAATGCCCGAGGATTGCAAAATCGCAATATTCAAAATAGCATCTTCCGCTGGTAAATCTTTGCTGACTTCAAGCTGGTGGTTCAAAAATAAAATGGGGACTAGCTGATTACGCAATCTGAATACCGGAGTGCCATAAAAATCCTCTAAGCCTGTCGTGTCAGCACTTAAATCTAAGCGTACCATCTCCAAAACGCTATTTTGTGGGATCGCATAGGGCTCGGAGCCACAGCGCACAAATAATGCCGGCATGATCGCTAGAGTCAAGGGGATTTTTAAACGGATGGTTGTGCCAACACCGCGTTTACTGTTGATATCAATTGATCCACCAATATTGGAGATATTGGTTTTCACAACATCCATTCCAACCCCTCTTCCAGAGAGATTGCTTACTTGGCTCTTCGTCGAGAAGCCCGGTAAGAATATATATTCCAGTAACTGCAGGTCAGATAGATCTTGCGCTTGTGGCGCAGGAATCAAATTCTTCTCGATTGCCTTTTGACGCACCAGATCATAATCAACGCCGGCCCCATCATCCGCAATCTCAATGACCACCATGCCATTTTCATGACTGGCACGCAATAAGACTTTGCCTAATTCAGGTTTACCAAGTCTGATACGATCCTCAGGAAGTTCGATACCATGGTCGATACTATTGCGAATGATATGTACCAAGGGATCACGAATGGCATCTAGCAAAGTTCTATCGAGTTCCGTTTCAGAACCCTCTTGTATTAAGCTGACCTGCTTGCCGCATTGATTTGAAACGTCGCGCATCAAGCGTGGAAATTTAGTCCATACCTGGGCAATCGGTTGCATGCGGGTTTTCATCATGCGCTCTTGTAGCTCAAGAGTTAGCAAATCGACTACGCGTACGGCACTAGAAAAATCATGATCGCTAAATTGATTCGTGAATGGCAATAAGCGATTTCTAGCAAGAACCATTTCGCTGACTAAATTCATCAACCGATCTAATAACTCCAGGCTGACTTTTACTGGTGCAGCAGATTCTTGGGTTTTGACAATATCTGCAGGGTCTGGAGCCCAGACTTGATCCGTAGATTCACTATCCTCTGAAGTCATTGCAAGCGAGGACTTGACTGGGGCGCTTTGCGGCTCCGGAGCCACAGCCTGACTAGTCGGCTCAGGAATAGGCGCAGTAACTGCTGGCGGTTCAGTAGTGGCAGCTGGCTGAGCAGGCGGGGTTGCTTGCGTTGCTTGAGTTGCTTGAGTTGCTTGGGTTGTTTGCGTTGCTTGAGCAACTACATTCGCTTCCTTACCAGCCGCTAGCGCCAATAAATTCTCTACCAATGCCGAGTCATCACCAGCAGGCTCAGTTTGAGTAGCTTCAATCCCTTCAATAATGACTCTCAGGCAATCTAAAGCTGAAAGCAGAATAGTTGCCTTTTGGGTATCAAGCGTTAACTGCCCATCCCGAATTTTTCCCAATAAGGACTCACCTGCATGCGATACCTTTTCCAGGCGCTTAAAGGCAAAAAATCCACTACTACCTTTAAGCGTGTGCATGGCACGGAAAATATTGCCAACTAATTTTTTATCATCAGGGGTGATTTCTAGTTGGACAAAATCGAGGTCGAGCTGATCCAGAATCTCGCGTGCCTCAACGATGAACTCAACTAGAATGTCGTCATCATTCATAGATTGCTATGCCGATGTTCTATCAATAAGCCTATCTATTCCTCAAACTTTAAACTTGGAAACCAAGTCTTGAAGTTCACTAGCAATCTTGGCTAAATCAGAAGCTGCCACTTGCGTATTTGCGGCACCCTCAGTAGTACTCTGTGCGGCCTCAGATACCGTGCCAATGTTCGAAGCAATATTGGCGCTACTAGAAGCTGCCGTAGAAACACTACGACCCATTTCACCAGTAGTTGCTGCCTGCTCCTCTACTGCACTCGCAATTAAGCTAGAGATATCGTTAATCTTGTTAATGATGTTTGAAATTTCTTCAATCGAAACCATCGCACCATTGGTATCAGACTGAATAGCAGTAATGCTGCCGCTGATTTCTTCAGTAGCCTTCGCTGTTTGTCTTGCTAATTCTTTAACCTCATTCGCTACCACCGCAAAACCTTTACCAAGCTCACCCGCACGGGCTGCCTCGATCGTTGCATTGAGTGCCAAGAGATTGGTTTGTTCAGCAATACTAGAAATCACTTTCAAGACACTACCGATCTCAGTACTGCTCTCACTTAACTTCGCCATCGTGGTATTGGTTCTTTGGGCAATTTGCACCGCTTGATTAGCAACCGTAGAAGCCTCCACTGCATTGATGGAGATTTCCCGAATACTCGCGCTCATCTCTTCTACACCTGCAGCCACTGTCTGGGTATTTGAGCTCACCTCAACCGCAGCACCTGAAACTACTTTAGCTTGGGCAGCAGTTTCTTCTGCGTTCGAACTCATTTGCATACTCACAGCAGCCAACTCTTCAGATGAACTTGCCAATGCAGTCGCATTCTTCGAAATCGCTTGGAATGCTTTACGGGAGGTATCGATTAAACGATTGACCTGTGTGCTGATGTCGAGGAAGAAACCTTCTTTGCCAGCCAATGGCACTTCTGCTGTGAAATCTCCAGCAGCTGCAGCAGAAATAATCTCGCCAATTTGCTTAGTAGTTTCTTGCGCCTTAATATTGTTTTCACGATCCTGAGTGGCTAATGCATCTGCTTTTTGCAGACTTACCTGTAGAACACCAACGGCTTTGGCCATCGTGCCAATTTCATTATCGTAATCCGTATTAGAGATAGTGTTGTGTAATTTAGCTTCGGCTAGATCGCTAATGGATGATGCCAAACTGGTAATAGGTCCATTAATCGATTTATTGACCAGGTAAATAATAGCTAAAGCAAAGAGAATCGCAATCGCCAACATCGACCCAAGCAGAATTTTCACAAAAGAGGCCATCTCCATGGCCTTTTCCATATTTTGTTCTGCACCCTGCGCTTTGAGCTCGCTGATCTCTCGGATCTCCGCCGAAAGTTTAGCAACTAAATCCTGATAATCTTTCGCGATAATAGCTTTATAGCCTGATATTGCTGGGGTGCTAGTCTGGGTAGCAAGCACCACCTTGTCTACGGCAGCGTAGTAAGCCTCTAAATCAGGCTTTACTGCATCGATTTTTTCTTTTAACGCAGGGCGAATAATCGTAGCCTTGGCTTTTTCATACAGCTCCATCTGCGTTTTTTTAGTCTTCGCAATCGTATCAAGTGCTTTCTGCGCGCCTTCGCCATCCCCGGCATTCACCGCTAAGATGTAACGGTTGGTTGCACGACCAATAATGTTGACATCTCGATTGAGCTGCCGTAAGTAAGAAATTCCCAATAAATCTTTCTCGTAAATCTTTTTCGTATTAGCGGTCAACTCATCAAAGGCCCAAAATGATGCGCCGGCAATGATGATTGAAAATAGCACTACTAATGAAAAACCAATGATCAGCTTGGTTTTGAGTTTGAGTTTTTCAAAGGTTTTGAAGAGGGACATGATTCAGGACACCAAAAAGAGATTGATAAAAAAACAGTTTTTTTCATAATACATTTTTTTTAATGCAGAACAAATGCCGCTGCACTTTTTTTAAGCAGGATCAGAAACTATTCAAAGGGTAATTAAATGGGATCGATTGGGCTATCTCACCCAATAGTATCTAAATACTAGATTTGAGGTTTACTGCAGGGTGTTTTTAAAGGCTGGCATTAGAGGTACTGCTAATACCTCAATACCCTCTTCCCTGAGAGATTCGGCTTCATCCAAGGTGGTCTGACCCCGAATACTGCGCTCAGGAGACTCTTTGTAATGTATCTTTCGAGCTTCCTCGGCAAATCCACTGCCAACATCCTCAGATTTACCCATCAGATCACGCATCCCCTTTAAAAAGGCTGCCTGAACTTGAGCCTCCAGATCAGAATGGTCACCGCCGGTAAGCGCCACAACGTCACCACTTAAATTACCATTATCAGCCTTAGAAACCGTCAGTTCCGTAGAAGAAGACTTGGCAATATGGGGTGCAGACGGCATACGGGTAATATCAATGCTATCGCAAACAGGACAAGCAAGTATGCCCTTGTCTTGCTGAGCTAGACAGTCCTCTTCTGAGGCGAACCATCCTTCAAAGCGATGGTTTAGTGGACAAGCGAGGTTATAAACTTTCATGACTATATATAGGGGCAAAAATGCTAAATTCAATGCCCCTATTTTAGTCGGGATTAGGTATTGCCTATTTATTAGGCTTCGCCCTTGGCTAAATAGCAGGCAGCGGACTAACAAGACCGCGACGATAACGGTCCAACCAGTAGGCCGCTATAGTCGTTTTAACGTCGGTGATCTCACCATCTTCCACCCAGGCTAAGAGTTGCTCTAGAGGAGCAGCAAATACGTCTAAGAACTCCTCTGCATCGAGGTGACTCTTTCCTGGAATCAAATCCTCCGCTAAATAGATGTCAATGAATTCCGTCGAATACGAAATCACTGGATGAATGCGGCGGATAAAGCTCCACTTTTGAGCCGTATAGCCAGTTTCTTCTTCTAATTCTCGTTTGGCACATAAGAGATGGTCTTCGCTGGGGTCTAATTTACCCGCTGGGATCTCAATACAAGTCTTGGCAATCGGATAACGGTACTGCCGCTCTAAGAGCACCCTTCCATCATCTAGTAGCGCCACAATGGCAACTGCACCAGGATGAGTCAAATACTCCCGTATGGCTTCCCCACCATCCGGCAAAGAAACGCTATCCCGTTTCATATTTAGGAAGATGCCGCCATAGATGTCTTCGCCAGAAATACGCTCTTCGCGTAAATGGGCATCTCCAGCAGCGAGGTCTTCAAATGATTTTTCAGTCATATATCACTCAGTATTTTCAAATGCACATCTTACAAAAATTAGATGTCTGCTTAGTTTAGATCTGATAGCGTTAGATCTGATAGGTTGGACCATGAGAGCCCTATAGCAATAGCTTATCGAGCCTTAAGAACCCAACAAGGTCCGACGCATCGCATCTAAGCAAATTGTCATCAATCCCGCTGGCACTATTCCGAGAACTAAAACCAGCATGCAGTTCAATCCTAAGAGGCCTTTTGCAATACCTGAACCAGTAATAGTGATGTCATGCTCTGGCTCATCAAAGTACATGACTTTGACCACGCGCAAGTAGTAGAAAGCACCAATCAACGCGGCCATTACTGCGATGATCGCGATAAAGGTATGTTCCGCATCGACCAATGCTTCTAGTACGCCTAATTTGGCGGCAAAGCCCACCGTAGGCGGAATACCTGCTAAAGAGAACATCATGACGAGGCCAACAAAGGCAAACCAAGGGTGCTTCTTATTGAGGCCTTTGAGACCGGATAAGGTTTCGCAGTCGTAGCCTTTGCGAGAAAGAAGCATTAGCAATCCGAAGCTGCCTAAGGTAGTGAGCACATAAGTAATCACGTAAAACAAGGCTGCACTGAATGCATGATCGTCAAACACCGACAACATACCAAGAAGTACGAAGCCCATTTGTGCAATGGCAGAGTATGCCAACATGCGTTTCAGATTGGTTTGGGCAATCGCCGTAATATTACCTATTAATAGGGATAACACTGCCAGCAAGATCAACATCGGCTGCCAGTCCCCGAGGAGTGGTAGCAAAGTATTGACCAATAAGCGGAATAACAAAGCAAAGGCAGCCAGCTTAGGCGCAGCCGCAATCATTAAAGTCACTGCAGTCGGTGCACCTTGATACACATCTGGTACCCACATATGAAATGGCACAACGCCTAGCTTGAAAGCTAAACCAGAAACAATGAATACCAAACCAAAAGCCATCACCAAATGATTCACGCGCGGATCAGCCACGGTCTTAAATATCTCGATTAAATCTAAGGAACCTGTAACGCCATAGAGCATTGACATCCCGTACAAGAGAAAGCCAGATGCGAGTGCCCCCAGAATGAAATACTTAATACCAGCCTCAACGCTCTTCTCGCTACTGTGACGCATGGCAACTAAAGCATAGGTTGGCAAGGCCATGAGTTCAAGACCAAGATACAAGGTCAACAGGTTTGCGCCTGAGATCAACACAAATTGACCCAGCAAAGCAAGCAATGCCAGCACAATAAAGTCTGGACGGAACAATGCACGATCCATTAAATATTGCTTTGAGTAAATCAAGCTAATCAATACCGCACCACAAGAACATGCCTTCAGTAAATTCGAGAATGGGTCTGACTGGAATAAGCCATTCATTGCAACGAGTGCGGGGTCACCCATACGACCAATAAAGGCAATGATCAAGAAGACTAATAAAATAATCGAGAAGAAATAAACGAAGCCAACTCCCCGTGGCGTGTGGAAGATATCCTGTTCTACACCAGGGGTTGAGGTGACTCTTTCGGGAACATAAACGCTAGCTACCAGTAAAAGACAGGTCACTACGAGTAAAACAAGTTCCGGCAGGATGGCGTATAGGTCGAATGCTTGCATTTGCTTTTACTCAGAGTTTGCTGACAGCAACATGCTGTAGCAGATTAATCACGGCTGGATGGATGATGTCCGTAAAGGGTTTTGGATAAACGCCCATACCAATAACGCAAATACTTAATACCGCCATCATGAAATACTCACGCGCATTGAGATCTTTTAATGTTGCTACATGCTCATTGGTAATGACGCCGAAGAATACCCGCTTCACCATCCATAAAGAAAAAGCAGCACTCAGAATCAAGGTGGTCGAAGCTAACAAGCCAATAGTGAAATCGTAATCTACGGCAGCCAAAATCACCATAAACTCACCCACAAACCCAGACGTAGCCGGTAGGCCGCAGTTTGCCATTGCCATCAAGACTGCAAAGGCAGCAAAGACCGGCATTCGATGGATGACACCACCGTAGTCTGCAATTTGACGAGTATGCATGCGGTCATAGAGCACGCCAATCGAGAGAAACATCGCACCCGATACGAAGCCATGGGAGATCATCTGCACAATACCGCCCTCCATGCCCAGCGGGCTAAAGAGAAAGAAGCCCAGGGTTACAAAACCCATATGTGCGACGGATGAATAAGCTACGAGCTTTTTCATATCCTTCTGAACCAAAGCCACTGCACCCACATAAATCACCGCCACTAAAGAGAGGAAGATGACAAATGGTCCTAGATATTGACTAGCATCTGGCGCAATCGGTAATGAGAAACGTAAGAAGCCATAAGCACCCAGTTTCAACATGATGGCTGCCAAGACTACAGACCCACCTGTTGGAGCTTCAACGTGTACATCTGGCAACCAAGTATGTAAGGGCCACATCGGTACCTTCACGGCAAACGCCATGAAGAAGGCAAAGAACAGGAGGATTTGCTCAACGATATCTAGGCGTGCATTATGCCAAGCCAAGATATCAAAGGTATTGGTCACGTTGTACAGGTAGAGCATCGCGATCAAGGTAAGCAAGGAACCCATCAAGGTATATAAGAAAAACTTGAATGCCGCATAAATCCGGTTAGGACCACCCCATACCCCAATGATGATGTACATCGGGATTAGAGTCGCTTCAAAAAATACATAGAACAGTAAGGCATCTAGAGAAGCAAATACGCCAATCATTAATCCAGATAGGATCATGAAGGAAGCTAAATATTGGGATACCTTAGTGGTAATCGACTCCCAAGAGGCAATCACGACAAAGATATTGATAAATGCCGTTAAGACAATGAACCATACCGAAATACCATCCACGCCTAAGTAGTAATTAATATCGTAGCGAGGAATCCAACTGATCTTTTCTACAAACTGCATGCCTGGATTGGCGATATCAAAATCAACCACTAATGGCAAAGTAGCAATGAAGCTGAGTACTGCACCCACGAGTGCTAGCCAACGCACTCCAGCAGAAGGTTTTTCTGAACCGAAGAACAAAATAATGATGCCGAAAAAAATCGGGATCCAGATAGCGAAAGAGAGAATCATAATGGCTACTTAAGTAACAAAGACCTAGCGAACAAAAGGCAGGTAAGCATATAAAACCCAGGCCAACAATAACGCCAAGCCCGCAATCATGGCGAAGGCATAGTGGTAGAGATAACCGGATTGCAAATGGCGGATGACGCCAGCAAAGCGCCCAACGGAGTAGGCGGTGCCGTCCACAATAAATCCATCGATGATTTTTTGATCGCCTCGATACCACAAGATATTACCGATCCACAGTAAACCTTTAGCGAATACCAATTGATTTAGTTCATCCAGATAGTATTTGTGGTCAAACAACTTCTTAATGGGTGCAAACGTTTCTGCGACCTTTGCAGGCAATTTAGGAGCCCAGAGGTAACCGATTGCCGCAGTGAGAACACCTAGAACAACCAAGAGTAATACTGGCGATGTAAACGCATGAATGGCCATTGCAATGGGGCCATGGAATTCATCTTCAAGCTCTTTCATCACTGGGTGACGCGCGATATCAATAAAGATAGAGTCGCCAAAGTAGGTGCCAAATAAGAGTGGCGTAATGGTGTAGAAACCTATGATGACCGATGGAATAGCCAACAGAATTAGTGGCAAGGTCACCACCAAAGGAGATTCGTGTGGCTTCTGCCCAGGCGCTAAACCATGGTGCTCATGCGCATGATCGTCATCCTGCTTTTGATGACCATGGTGCTCTTCGTGCTCATGTGCATCTGCATGACCCCAACGGGCTTTACCGTGAAATACATAAAAGTACAAACGGAAAGAATACAAGGCAGTGACAAAGACGCTGGCCATGACGGCAAAGTATGCAAAGCCAGAACCAGCAATATGGCTGGCGGCTACCGCTTCAATAATAGAATCTTTGGAATAGAAGCCCGAGAAAAATGGCGTGCCGATTAATGCCAAGTTGCCTATCAACATCATAAGGCAAGTGATAGGCATGTACTTCCAGAGACCGCCCATCTTGCGCATATCCTGCTCATGATGCATGCCTAAGATCACACTACCCGCCCCGAGGAACAACAGCGCCTTAAAGAATGCATGCGTCATCAGATGGAAGATAGCTACTGGATAAGCAGAAACCCCCAATGCAACCGTCATATAACCCAACTGGGACAGAGTGGAATACGCAATCACCCGCTTGATATCGGTTTGCACAATACCCAAGAAGCCCATGAACAGAGCCGTAATTGAACCGATGACCAGGATGAAGCTCAAGGCCACATCCGAGAGTTCAAACAAAGGAGACATGCGTGACACCATGAAGATACCCGCAGTCACCATGGTCGCTGCGTGAATCAAGGCAGAAATAGGCGTGGGACCTTCCATCGAATCTGGCAACCAGACATGCAATGGAAATTGGGCTGACTTACCCATCGCGCCGATGAATAGACAGATACAAACGACTGTCAGCAAATTCCAGTCAGTACCCGGTAAGGTTTGTGCAGCTAAAGCCGTATTCTGGGAAAAGATCACGTCATAGTTAAGGGAACCAGTACTGGCCAGCAATAGGCCAATGCCGAGAATGAAACCAAAGTCACCTACCCGGTTAACTATGAAAGCCTTCATGTTTGCAAATACTGCGGACTGACGTTCATAGTAGAAGCCAATCAATAAATAAGATACAACCCCGACCGCCTCCCAACCAAAGAAAAGTTGCAAGAGGTTATTACTCATGACTAACATCAACATCGCAAAGGTAAAGAGCGAAATATAGGAGAAGAAACGGTTGTAGCCCTCTTCACCTTGCATGTAACCAATCGTGTAGATATGCACCATCAAGGATACAAAGGTCACGACACACATCAGGGTGGCTGTTAGCGGATCAATTAAAAACCCAATATCTAAGTTCAGCTCACCTAACTCCATCCATCGGTAAACCGTACCGTTGAAATAGAAGCCATCCATCACTTGGACCAACACAAAACAAGACAGTACAAACGCGATCATCACACCCAAGATGGTGACAAATTGACAAGGACCCTCGCCAAGACGATTGCCACCCAATTTAGTCCCAAAAAATCCGGCTATCAAAGAGCCGAATAGCGGCGCCAATGGAATGGCACAGAGAATCGGAATATTTAAGGTGAATTGCATGACTAGCCTTTTAGGTGGTCCAGGTCTTCAGCATTAATGGTGTCGACCTTACGGAAAAGCACAACCAAAATAGCCAAACCGATAGCCGCTTCAGCAGCTGCCACAGTCAAAATAAAGAATACAAATACTTGCCCTGCCATATCCCCCAAATAATGAGAGAAGGCAATAAAGTTCATGTTCACCGCAAGTAGCATTAATTCAATCGCCATTAAGAGCACGATGATATTTTTGCGATTCAGGAAAATACCAACTACACTCGTCGCAAATAAGATGGCGCCAAGCACTAAGTAGTGAGCAAGAGTAATTGTCATTGCTTCTCCCCGCGACTATCCTGCTTTGCAGCCATATCAGAATCCATTTTCACAATGCGCATCCGATCTGCAGAATTCACATTGACTTGCTGATGAATATTTTGGGACTTAGAGTCTTTACGATTGCGCAGAGTCAAGGCCACAGCAGCAATAATCGCCACCAATAGAATGACACCAGCAACCTCGAAGGCATACACATAATCTACAAAAATCAACATACCCAAGGCATGGGTGTTGTTAGTAGCCACCTCTTCTAGCATTGGCTGGACTGGTGTACTGGTTCCAATAAAGCTGCGGATTAGGACAATGGATAGTTCCAGCACAATGACAGCGCCCATTAAAAAAGCAACGGGTAAGAATTTTTTATAGTCCCGGCGCAAATTCTCAATATCAAGATCTAACATCATGACCACAAATAAGAAGAGCACCATCACCGCACCAACATAAACCAGGATCAAAGCCAAACTGAGGAATTCTGCTTTGAGGAGCATCCACAAGCCAGAGGCGCAGAAAAAGGCGAGCACTAAAAACAAGGCAGCATGCACAGGATTGCGGGCTGTAACCACGCGCAAAGCAGAAATCACTAGTAGACCTGCAAAGGCGTAAAAGAACACGGCAAAGAGAGTGGCTGGATTAAATGTCATATAGGTTTGTGCTCTGCTCGCTCAACGATAAGGTGCATCCGCTACGCGGCTGGCGGCAATCTCTTTTTCATAATGATCACCTACGGCTAATAGCATATCTTTTGTGAAGTACAAATCACCGCGCTTATCGCCAAAATACTCAAAAATATTGGTTTCCACAATCGCGTCTACAGGGCAAGCCTCTTCACAGAAGCCACAGAAAATACACTTGGTTAAATCAATATCGTAACGGCTAGTACGGCGCGTACCATCGTCCCGCTCGGCGGTTTCAATGGTGATGGCATAAGCTGGACAAACAGCTTCACATAATTTACAGCCAATGCAGCGCTCTTCACCATTCTCGTAACGGCGCAAGGCATGCAATCCCCGAAAACGCGGAGACTGCGGGGTTTTCTCTTCCGGATATTGAATCGTCACTTTTGGCTTGAAGAGATAACGGCCAGTAATCGACATACCAACCAGAATATCTTTCAGCATCAAACTATCGAGGAATTGGGAAATTTTCTTAAACATGATTAATCACCTTATTTCCAGATATTCCATGGGGACACAACCCATGCACCAACGACGACCACCCAGAAAACCGAGATGGGAATAAAAATCTTCCAGCCCAAACGCATAATTTGATCGTAACGATAGCGTGGCAAAGTCGCGCGCAACCAAACCACACAGGATAAGAGGAAGAATGTTTTAGCAAACAACCAGAAAAAGCCTGGAATATCACGCAAGATTGGCAGATCAACAATAGGCAACCAACCGCCCAAGAAAATGGTAGATGCCACGGCGGCGAGCAAGATCATGGTGGCGTACTCTGCCAAGAAGAACATTGCAAAGGCCATGCCGGAATACTCCACCATATGACCCGCAACAATCTCTGACTCCCCTTCCACTACGTCAAATGGGTGACGATTGGTTTCAGCCACACCAGAGATAAAGTAGATGATGAACATCGGGAGCAATGGCAACCAGTTCCAAGACAGGAAGTTCAAACCCATACTGGCAAAGTACCCTTGCGCTTGAGAATGGACAATAGAACTCAAGTTGAGCGAGCCAGAAGTCAATAGAACTGTTACTAAGGCGAAACCCATCGCGATTTCATAAGAAATCATTTGGGCTGAAGCACGCATTGCGCCGAGGAATGGGTACTTTGAGTTGGATGACCAACCCGCCAAGATGACACCATAAACGCCAATCGAAGAGATTGCCATGACATACAGCAAGCCCGCATTGACATCAGCCAATACCAATTTAGCTTGAAAGGGAATTACCGCCCAAGCTGCAAAAGCCGGCATGATTACCATCACCGGCGCAATGAAATACAGCGTCTTACTCGCTTGTGTAGGAGAAATAATCTCCTTCATCAGCAACTTTAAAGAATCTGCAATGGGTTGCCATAAACCCAATGGGCCAACTCGATTTGGGCCGAGGCGGACATGCATCCACGCAATGAGTTTGCGCTCCCAAAGCGTCATATAGGCCACAGCAGCAAACATGGGCAATACGATAATCACGATACGGATCAAAGCCCACACCAGTGGCCAGAGCGATCCAAAGAAAGCTTCGCCCTGAGTAGTAATGAGGTTCAAGAAATGATCCATCTCAGCGCCTATACCTTGCTAACCGTAACAGGACCAAACATCGAACCCAATTGAGCGCTAGCAGGGGTTCCTGCAGAAATTCGCATAACGCCTGGAGCTAAATTGGCTTCCAGGGTTGCTGGCAAATCGACACTCTGACTTCCTTGCGTCACTCGCACTACATCACCCTCTTTTAAGCCCAGCTCATTAAAGAGCGCTTGACCTAAACCAAACTGATTGCCGCGCTTCGCATCGCGCGTTAATTGCAAAGCAGATGAACGACGCACAATTTGGTCGCCAGCATAAATCCCTACGTCGGATACACGCTCTACACCATTCAATGGGGCTAAATTCGGATTAATCAATCCATTTGCAGTGGATTGATTACTGAGATGAGCGCAGTAGCTGTCATCCAGCGCATCAGCCAAGACCTCTTCAGGCATATTAAATAGGAAGCCGTCTAAACCTACTAAGACACCAAGCGTGCGCAATACTTTCCATGCTGGACGTGAGTCGCCTAAAGGCTTCACAGCAGGCTGAATCGTTTGAGCGCGACCTTCTGCATTCACAAAAGTAGATACGGTTTCGGTAAAGGGGGTGATTGGCAGGATGACATCGGCTACTTCTAAGATATCTGCACTCTTATAGGCACTTAAGGCAATCACTGTGTTGGCTTTAGCCAATGCCGCACGCGCCATCACCGGGTTAGGCAAGTCGGCATCGGGCTCGATATTCATCAACAGCACCGCACGACGATCACCCGATAATACGGATTCAACACCAGCACCATTGGCTTTTACCAAGCTAGCACCGACTGCATTCCCACCAACCGGCAAGAAGCCTAAAGTAGCACCTGTTTGTTCGGCAATAAACTGAGCCAATACATGTAAGTCAGACGCTTGAGGATGAGCAATCGCTGCGGAGCCTAACAGTACTGAAGTTGTAGTACCAGAAAGCAAGCTATCAGCTATCTGTTGAGCGGTAGCAGAAACCGCTACAGTAGCTAAACCTGCAGGTGCAGAAACCGATTTCGCCTTTGCCACAGCCATTGCAACTTCGCTTAAGGCATTCAACCAGGCGCTCGGTCTAACTGCAATACCAATGCTAGGAATGAGCCAGTCATCACCACCCGCATCAATCCGTAGAACCTGCAAACCTTTTTTAGCACCCTCGCGCAAGCGAACGGCAACTAAAGGTTGATCCTTGCGTAAGAAACTACCAATGACTAAGACGCAATCAAGCGTGCTTAATTGCGTAATTGGCATACCTAACCAAGGGGCAGATGCAGCTCCACTAACATCCGTTTGACCTAAGCGGGTTTCAACCTGATTAGAGCCCAAGTCACGAACGATTTTTTGGAGCAAATGCAACTCTTCAGTACTGGAAATAGGATGGGCCAGTGCACCAATCGCCTCTGGACCACTTTCCGAGGCAATCGTTTTGAGTGAATGAGCGACGTAATTCATCGCAGATTCCCAATCGGTCTCCAGCCACTGACCGCCCTGCTTCACCATGGGAGTCGTCACACGATCTGCGCTATTGAGGCCTTCGTAGGCAAAACGATCACGGTCGCTAATCCAGCATTCATTGATGGCTTCATTTTCTAAAGCAACCACGCGCATGACTTTATTGGACTTCGTTTGAACGGTAGTATTTGCCCCCAAACTATCGTGCGGACTCACTGAACGTTTGCGACCCAATTCCCAAGTACGGGCAGCATAACGAAATGGCTTGCTCGTTAATGCACCGACTGGGCAGATATCAATCATATTGCCAGATAACTCTGAATCTACTGTTTGACCTGTGAAGGTCGTGATTTCAGAGTGCTCACCACGATTGACCATACCCAATTCCATTACACCGGCCACTTCTTGGCCGAAGCGCACGCAACGTGTGCAGTGAATACAGCGAGACATCTCCTGCATGGAGATGAGTGGACCGACATTTTTATGGAAGACAACCCGCTTCTCTTCTTCATAACGTGAATTGGATTTACCGTAACCCACCGCTAAATCTTGTAACTGGCACTCCCCGCCTTGATCGCAAATCGGGCAATCTAAAGGATGGTTAATCAGAAGAAATTCCATGACAGAACGCTGTGCTTCGACTGCCTTAGCAGAATGGGTAAACACCTTCATGCCTTGGGTTGCCGGTGTAGCACAAGCGGGCAATGGTTTAGGCGCCTTCTCTACTTCTACCAAGCACATCCGGCAATTAGCAGCGATAGAGAGTTTCTTGTGATAGCAAAAGTGAGGGATATACGTGCCCAGTTTGTGCGCGGCGTGCATCACCATCGAACCTTGCGGAACTTCTACGACCTTGCCATCTAATTCGAGTTCAACCATGCTCACTGTAAGATATCCCGTGCTCAATGTCTTATAAAGGTTTAGCAGAATCTAAGCAGCGCTTATGTTCTACGTGATACACAAATTCATCCATGTAATTCTTCAGCATTCCACGAACCGGCATCGCAGCAGCATCACCCAAAGCGCAAATCGTGCGCCCCTGAATATTCCCTGCAACATCGTTCAATAAATCTAAATCCTCTGGACGCCCTTGGCCATGCTCAATGCGATGGACGATACGGTATAACCAGCCAGTACCCTCACGACATGGGGTGCACTGACCGCAGGATTCTTCATGATAAAAATAGGATAAGCGCTCAAGTGCACGAACCATACAACGGGTTTCATTCATGACGATGACGGCGCCGGATCCCAACATCGAACCGGCTTTGGCAATACTGTCGTAATCCATCGTGAGATCCATCATCTGCGCACCCGGAATCACCGGAGCCGATGAACCACCCGGAATGACTGCCTTCAATGGAATGCCATCGCGCATACCGCCAGCAAGCTTTAATAACTCAGCGAATGGAGTGCCTAATGGAACTTCATAGTTACCAGGGTGAACTACATCACCAGATACCGAGAATATTTTGGTTCCACCGTTATTAGGCTTACCCAGATCCAGATATGCCTGACCACCGATTGCCAATATAAAAGGCACAGCAGCGAACGTCTCAGTGTTGTTAATGGTTGTAGGCTTACCATACAAACCAAAACTCGCAGGGAAAGGCGGCTTAAAGCGAGGTTGACCCTTCTTCCCTTCAAGCGATTCTAAGAGCGCGGTTTCTTCACCACAAATGTACGCTCCCCAACCTGGAGTGGCATGTAGTTGGAAGCTAAAGTCGCTTCCCAGAATCTTGTCGCCCAAATAGCCAGCAGCACGAGCCTCTTCAAGGGCTTCTTCAAAACGCGCATAGACATCCCAGATTTCACCGTGGATATAGTTGTAACCCGTGGTAATTCCCATGGTGTAGCCACCAATGATCATGCCCTCAATCAAGGCATGCGGGTTGTAACGCATGATGTCACGGTCTTTAAATGTACCTGGCTCACCTTCGTCACTATTACAGACCAAATACTTTTGACCCGGGAACTGACGAGGCATGAAGCTCCACTTCAATCCCGTTGGAAAGCCTGCGCCTCCACGACCACGCAATGAGGACGCCTTTAATTCAGCAATGATGGCATCTGGGGCAACTTGGTCATTGAGGATGCGACGTAGTTGTTGGTAGCCACCCCGACTTTCGTAATCCTTTAAGCGCCAGTTCTCACCATTCAAACCAGCAAGTATCAGGGGCTTAATGTGTCTATCGTGCAAGCTACTCATGCTGTAGCTCCTTCTGCACGCAGCTCTTTTAACAAGACATCAATTTTTTCATTACTCATAAAGCTACACATACGTTTGTCATTGACTAGCATGACAGGAGAGTCACCACACGCACCCATACACTCACCCTCTTTCAGGGTAAAAGTACCGCAGGGGGTAGTCTCGTTATACCCAATGCCTAAAGTTTCCTTTAGATGAGTAGCCGCTGTTTCACCATGGCTTAGCTGGCAAGGTAAGTTGGTACAAATCACCAACTTATATTTACCAATCGGTTTGGTGTTGTACATGTTGTAGAAGGTAGCCACTTCATCAACAGCAATCGTTGGCATTTCTAGAATCTGGGCAACCGTAGCAATCACTTCAGAAGAAATCCAACCGAGCTCGGTTTGGACCGCAATTAAAGCAGCCATCACCGCAGACTGCTTTTGATCTGGAGGATATTTCGCGACATTACGCGCAATCTCGGCAAGGGTTTTGTCAGAAAATTGAAGTGTCGTTATCATAAATTATTCCTTGGCACGCTGGATCAGCGGTCAATCTCTCCGAACACAATGTCTTGAGTGCCGATAATCGTGACAGCGTCAGCCAACATGTGACCGCGCGACATCTCATCCATGGCAGACAGGTGCGCAAATCCGGGTGCACGAATCTTCATTCGGTAGGGTTTATTGGCGCCGTCAGAGATCAAGTAAATACCGAACTCCCCTTTGGGATGTTCAACCGCGGAATAGGCTTCACCATTGGGAACATGGATGCCCTCAGTAAAGAGTTTGAAATGGTGAATTAACTCTTCCATATTCGTCTTCATACCAACCCGGTGAGGTGGAGAAACTTTATGATTATTACTTATCACAGGGCCATCATTTGCCTTGAGCCAAGCGATGCATTGCTTGATAATGCGATTGGATTGACGCATTTCTTCCATGCGCACTAAATACCGATCGTAAGAGTCGCCGTTCACGCCCACGGGAATATCAAAGTCGAGCTTGTCGTAGGTCTCGTACGGCTGCTTTCTACGTAAATCCCACTCGATGCCGGAGCCCCGCAGCATGGGACCAGTAAAGCCCAACTGCAATGCCCGTTCAGGCGTCACCACGCCAATACCTACTAAGCGTTGTTTCCAAATTCGGTTATCGGTCAAGAGATTGCAATACTCATCGACGTTTCCATCAAAACGACCGGAGAATGATTCAATGAAATCCAACAAAGTGCCACTACGGTTTTCATTCAAGCGCTTGATAGCAGAAGTGCTACGAACCTTGGACTGTGAGAACTGCGCCATTTGTGTTGGCAGGTCACGGTAAACGCCACCTGGACGATAGTAAGCGGCGTGCATGCGCGCGCCTGAGACGGCTTCGTACATATCGAAAATATCTTCACGATCACGGAAGGCATACAAGAATACTGCCATTGCGCCAACGTCTAAACCGTGACAGCCAATCCACAAGAGGTGATTGAGTAAACGGGTTAACTCATCAAACATGACGCGAATATATTGGGCACGCAAAGGCACATCTACTTGTAACAATTTTTCAATTGCCATTACGTAAGCGTGCTCATTGGCCATCATCGATACATAGTCCAAACGATCCATATAAGGCACGTTCTGAATCCAAGTACGGGTCTCAGCTAATTTTTCAGTAGCGCGATGGAGTAAACCAATGTGCGGATCTGCACGCTGAATCACTTCACCATCGAGCTCTAGCACTAAACGTAATACGCCGTGCGCCGCAGGATGTTGAGGACCGAAATTGAGGGTGTAGTTCTTAATTTGTGCCATGACTTAAACCGGGCCTCCATACTGCGCTTCACGCACGATACGCGGCGTAATCTCACGCGCTTCAATCGTCACCGGCTGATAGACCACGCGCTTGAGCTCTGGGTCATAACGCATCTCTACGTTGCCAGAGATAGGGAAATCTTTTCTAAAAGGGTGGCCAATGAAACCATAGTCAGTCAGGATGCGGCGCAAGTCTTCATGCCCATCAAACAAGATGCCATAGAGGTCAAACGCTTCACGCTCAAACCAATTCGCTACCGCCCAAACTGGCGTAAGCGAAGCCACCATTGGATAAGAATCCTCTGGAGCAAATACGCGCACACGCAAACGCCAGTTATGCGCCAATGACAAGAGATGCGATACGGCAGCAAAACGTTGACCAGCCCAAGCGCCATCGCGGAAGTCTTGATAATCTACGCCGCATAAATCAATGAGTTGCTCAAAAGCCAATGTAGGCTCATCACGCAAGAGCATGGCGGATTCAAAATAGGTGTCTGCATTCAAGACGACAGTCACCTCACCTAAAGCAATCTCAATCGATTGTGCACGCTTGCCTAAAACTTTTTCGAGGTTGGCAGCTAGTTGAATTAAACGATCTGACATGAATTAAGCCTTCCGTGCGATCGTGCTGGTGCGAGCGATCTTGGATTGCAGCTGAATAATTCCGTAAATCAAAGCCTCTGCAGTGGGAGGGCAACCAGGAACATAAATATCGACCGGCACGATACGGTCGCAACCGCGTACTACTGAATAGGAGTTATGGTAATAGCCACCACCATTGGCACATGAACCCATGGAGATCACCCAACGCGGTTCTGGCATTTGGTCGTATACCTTACGTAAGGCTGGAGCCATCTTGTTACACAAAGTACCAGCAACAATCATCAGGTCAGATTGGCGTGGTGATGGGCGGAAAACCACACCAAAACGGTCCAAGTCGTAACGTGAAGCGCCTGCGTGCATCATTTCAACTGCGCAGCAAGCCAAACCAAAGGTCATGGGCCATAAAGAGCCGTTGCGTGTCCAGTTAATCAACTGGTCTGCAGTGGTGGTAACAAATCCTTCTTTAAGAACGCCTTCTAATGCCATACCTATCACTCCCAGTCGAGAGCGCCCTTTTTCCAGATATACACAAATCCCACAATGAATTCCAAGAGGAAGATCACCATAGAGGCGTAGCCAAACCAGCCGATATCACGTAGTGCAACACCCCATGGGAATAGGAATGCGGTTTCTAGGTCAAAGAGGATGAAGAGGATGGCAATGAGGTAATAGCGCACGTCAAACTTCATACGTGCGTCTTCAAAAGCTTCAAAACCACATTCGTAAGGAGACAGTTTCTCCGCATCTGGCTTAGAAGGAGCCAACATTTTTCCGAGGAACATGGGGACTAAACCAACCCCAATACCTACAAGGATAAAAAGCAGAACAGGAAAGTAATTAGCGAGATTCAAAATGGTCCTGAGTCGTTCGTCTGGTAATACTTAAAACAGCAAATTATTCGTTATTCCACTACCTACTAGTTTGGTTTATACCAAAAACTTGCTACAAATCACTTCATTTTGGTGCCGACGGCGAGACTCGAACTCGCACAGCCTAAGCCACTACCCCCTCAAGATAGCGTGTCTACCAATTTCACCACGTCGGCATCTTGCAAAACACCTCAATTCTACTGCATTGCAACACTGAACTGCCCCAAATATCGGACAGATAAATCCGTTAAAACCTACTGTTTTACTTAGGAACTGCAGGTTTAGTGGGATCTTGCACCGGGGCTACTGGAGCTGCTGGAGCAGTCGGGGCTACGACAGGCGCTACAGTTCCCGAAAGAACTCCAGGGCTTACTTCTTTCTTATTACCAAGCCATGTAATACCTAAGGTGCAAATAAAGAAAATGCCCGCAAAAACAGCTGTTGTATGAGAAAGGAAATTAGCAGAACCGCTGGCACCAAACAGGCTACCAGAGGCACCAGATCCAAATGCAGCCCCCATATCAGCGCCTTTACCTTGCTGTAATAGCACTAATAGAATGACAGCTAACGCTGAAATTACCTGCAATACGATCAATAAAGTCTTAAGCCATTCCACGATTTATCTCCAAATAAAAAATCTATGCCTGACAGATAGCCAGAAAGTCCTGAGGGTTCAAAGACGCTCCCCCAACCAATCCACCATCAATATCTGGCATTGCAAACAATTCAACGGCATTATCTGGTTTGATACTGCCGCCATACAAAATTCCTACGTGTGCTGCCACATCCTCGTTAAATTCTGTTAGCTGCAGACGAATCACGCGATGCATATCTTGCGCTAACTGGGCGCTAGCCACCTTGCCTGTACCAATAGCCCATACGGGCTCATAGGCAATTAAGCAGTCCGCCAAGCGATCTTGCAAAACCGAGACCTGCTTAGCGACTTGGCCACACACCACTTCTTCTGCCCTACCTGAATTTCTCTCATCGGCTGTTTCACCAACACAAATCACGGGAGTCATCCCGCCATCTAAAACTTGCAAGGCTTTTGCAGCAACTACTTCATCGACTTCATGATGCATCTGTCGACGCTCAGAATGGCCCACAACAACATAACTACAACCCATTTCTTTGAGCATGGAGGCGGCTACTTCACCGGTGTAAGCACCGGATATATGTGCCGATGCATCTTGGGCGCCAAGACCTAGGAATGCCAAAGAATGTTCTTTAATTAAAGTAGCGCATTGTGACAAATACGGAAACGGTGGACATACAACGAACTTCCGTCCAGATGGCATACCACTTTCCATGCCGCGGGCAACTGTCTTAATCCAATCCTGATTGCTAGCAAGACTGCCATTCATTTTCCAGTTGCCGATGACGATGAGGGGTCGCATAAGAATGGCTTAGTGAGAAAAGATTAAACCGTTAAAACAATTTTGCCGACATGCTCGGAAGATTCCATCAAACGATGCGCATCTGCTGCTTGATCGAGCGAAAAGGTTTGATAGATCACTGGCTTTAGTTGACCGGCATTGAGTAAAGGCCAAACGTTCTCAAATAATTGCTTAGCAATTTGCTTCTTAAAAGATACTGGGCGGGGACGCAAGGTTGAACCAGTTATGGTTAAGCGGCGACGTAAGATTTGGTTCGTACTCACCTCAGCCTTTGAGCCCCCCTGAATAGCAATAATCACAATTCGTCCGTCATCAGCCAAACAATCAATCTCACGCTGAACATAAGCCCCAGTCACCATATCCAGAATCACATTGACGCCTTTGCCATCAGTCGCTTTCTTAACCTCTTCTACAAAATCTTGTGTCTTGTAGTTGATCGCCAAGTCGGCGCCCAGCTTTAAGCATGCAGCGCATTTCTCATCACTACCAGCAGTAACAAATACCTTGTGACCCAATGCTTTAGCAATCAGAATCGCCGTCACACCAATACCACTTGAGCCGCCTTGAACTAAGAGTGTTTCGCCTGGAGATAGCTCGCCTCGCATGAAGACATTACTCCAGACGGTAAAGAACGTTTCCGGCAAGGCCGCAGCCTCTTGGTCAGTGAAACCGGTTGGATAAGGCAAGCATTGGGCAACGGGTGCGGTGCATAGATCTGCATAACCACCCCCCTGTACCAAAGCGCAAACCTTGTCGCCGACTTTAAGACCAAAGACATTATCAGCATGCGCTACATCGCCACCCACAATCACACCAGCGACTTCGAGACCAGGAATATCAGATGCGCCTGCAGGGACTGGATAAAAGCCTTTACGTTGTAAAACGTCTGGGCGATTAATGCCCGCTGCGAGAACCTGAATCAAGATCTCGCCAGAACCAGCAGCAGGAACCGCTGGATCTGGACGAGTGGTCGGTACCAACATTTCTGGCGTACCAAATTCTTTGATCTCAATTACACGCATTGATAACTCCGAGTGATCTTAAAGATGTTACTTAAGCTGTTTCGTCCGTTGGAGCTACTTCAGCAACCACTTCAGCGCTGGCATCAGATGAGCCAGCCAAAGGAGCAATCGTGCCACCTTCATCTGCCATTGCAGCTTTGAGTGATAAACGCAAACGACCACGCTCATCAGCAGCTAGTAATTTCACACGCACGATCTGGCCTTCTTGCAAATAGTCTTTCACTTCTTTAACACGCTCAGTGGAGATTTCAGAGATGTGCAAGAGACCATCTTTACCAGGAAGAATGTTTACCAAAGCACCAAACTCGAGCAACTTCACTACTGGGCCTTCGTAGATCTTGCCTACTTCAGCTTCTGCAGTAATACCCTCAATGCGTGCTTTTGCTTCAGCCATGCCTTCGGCACTAGTTGAGGCAATGGTTACGGTACCGTCATCTTTAATGTCGATGCTGCAACCGGTTTCTTTAGTCAAAGCTTGAATCGTTGCGCCGCCCTTACCGATCACTTCACGAATCTTGTCAGGATGGATCTTGAATGACACCATGCGTGGTGCGTGAGCGGACAATTCTGTGCGAACTGAACCCATAGCTTCTTGCATTTTGCTCAAGATGTGCAAACGGCCTTCTTTAGCTTGCGCCAGAGCCACTTGCATAATTTCTTTAGTAATGCCTTGAACCTTAATGTCCATCTGCAACGCAGTAATGCCATTCGCAGTACCAGCTACTTTGAAGTCCATATCGCCTAAGTGATCTTCATCACCCAAGATATCGGTCAACACAGCAAAACGATTGCCATCAAGGATCAAGCCCATGGCAACACCAGCAACGTGTGCCTTAACTGGAACACCCGCATCCATCATGGCTAAACAGCCGCCGCAAACAGAAGCCATAGATGAAGAACCGTTAGATTCAGTAATTTCTGAAACCACCCGAATGCTATAAGCAAAGTCTTCAGCACTTGGCAATACTGGAATCAAGGCGCGCTTAGCTAAACGACCGTGACCAATTTCACGGCGCTTTGGGCTACCGACGCGGCCAGTTTCACCAGTCGCAAATGGAGGCATGTTGTAGTGGAACATGAAACGATCACGGTATTCACCTTCGAGCGCATCAATGATTTGCTCGTCACGTGCAGTACCTAAAGTAGCTACCACGAGGGCCTGTGTTTCACCACGGGTAAACAATGCAGAACCGTGTGTACGCGGCAATACGCCATTACGAATTTCAATTGGACGAACAGTACGGGTATCGCGACCATCAATGCGGGGCTCACCATTCAAAATCTGGCTACGTACAATCTTCGCTTCAATTTCAAATAAGATGTCATTCACCGCTACTGCATCAACGTCACCCTCTTCTTGCAACTGAGCTACTACTGTTTTTGTAATTTCCTTGAGCTTGTCTGAACGAGCGCCTTTTTGACGAATCTGATAAGCCTCACGCAATGGCGCTTCAGCCAAAGCAGTGACCTTAGCAATAAATGGCTCATCTTTAGGGGCAGCAGCCCAATCCCACTCTGGTTTGCCAGCTTCACGTACTAAATCATTAATGGCGTTGATCGCGGTTTGCATTTGGTCATGACCATACACAACGGCACCCAACATCACTTCTTCAGACAATTGATTTGCTTCTGACTCCACCATCAAGACCGCTGCTTGGGTACCGGCAACGATCAAATCGAGCTCACTAGTAGCTTGTTCTGTGCGGGTTGGGTTCAATAGGTATTGACCATCGGCATAACCGACGCGCGCTGCGCCAACTGGGCCAGCAAAAGGAATGCCTGAAATAGCCAAGGCTGCAGATGCTGCGATTAAGGCTGGAATATCGGCAGGAACGTCAGGGTTGATAGACAACACATGCACGACTACCTGAACTTCGTTCAAGAAACCTTCTGGGAATAATGGGCGCAATGGGCGATCGATCAAACGGGAGATCAAAGTCTCACCTTCTGATGGGCGACCTTCACGACGGAAAAAACCGCCAGGAATCTTGCCTGCCGCGTAGGTTTTTTCTAGGTAATCAACAGTGAGTGGGAAAAATGATTGGCCTGGCTTTGCAGACTTTGATGCCACTACAGTTCCCATTACTACTGTGTCGTCGATATTCACAATAACGGCACCACCGGATTGGCGCGCAATCTCGCCTGTTTCCATTGTTACTTGATGGTTGCCCCATTGAAAACTTTTTACTGCTTTTGTAAACATAGTCATTCTGATCTTCTCCAAATTGTTCACGTAAAACTCACATGAATTTCACGCTTGTCGTGGGATAAAGCAGTGTCACGACAACACTGGAGCGATTTAAGATCACTAGGGATGCCATTCCAGGGAGGCTCTGAATTGATTTTCAGAAACTCATTGGAATGACACAATCCCCTACACAAATAATCTTGAAACGCCCAAAAAACATGCCATCTGCTTAAGACTGATTCGGTGACGAAACAACCCTAAGATAGATGGCATTGCATACCGATAAAGAATTACTTACGGAGACCTAATTTCTCGATCAATGCGCGATAGCGGTCCAAATCTTTGCCCTTGAGATAATCCAAGAGGCGACGGCGACGTGAAACCATCTTCAACAAGCCACGACGGCTGTGATGGTCTTTAGCGTTAGCCTTGAAATGGGGGGTTAATTCATTGATGCGGGCTGTTAGCAATGAAACTTGAACTTCAGGGCTACCCGTATCGTTTGCGCTGCGCGCGTTATCTTTGACGATTTCCGCCGTTTTAATATCAGCAACTGCCATTTTTAATACTCCTTACTTGCGAACACTTGAGCTTTCACCCAATCGGTGTCGTGCGTTTTTAACAAAATAAAACAAAAAAGCTTTACAAATCAAAGCCCTCGAATTGTAGCAGACAGACCCCTAAAATAGGGCTTAACCGAAGAATAATTGGTATGCTTTAGTATCCTCCCCCTACAAATATAAATAACTATATAAATCAATAACTTACAAATATGACTTCTTTATACCGCACCCTCATTGCCCTGCTGTTGATTGGCTTAAGCCTCAATCAACCCGCATCTGCTCAATTTTCTTCTATGTTTGGCCCAAGCAAGACGATTGCCCAGCAAAAAGATGACATCCTAAAAAAGAATGATGACATTCTGAAAAATCTCTACAAAGTAGCCCCGCAAGCAAAAGATCTCATTGAAAAATCTGCTGGCTATGCTACTTTTAGTAACTTTGGCATGAAGATTCTGATCGCAGGGGGTGGAACCGGTACTGGCGTAGTGTTTAGCAAATCATCATCAAAACCGATTTATATGGATATGGCTGAGGTTCAAGCAGGACTTGGCATGGGTATTAAATCAACTCAAACGATTTTTGTATTTCAAAAAGCAACAGCTCTAAATGATTTTGTTAATTCTGGCTGGACTTTCGGGGGTCAAGTAACGGCAGCTGCCAAATACGAAAAAAATGGGGATGCCTACCATGACGCTAATATCGTCGCCGACGGAATACTGATGTATCAGTTAACTGACTCAGGCCTTGCCGCTGAAATCACCGGCAAGGGCTCTAAGTACTATAAAGATACTGAGCTAAACAAATAACTAGGTTTAGTTGATGCCTAAAGTGTAAGGGGGGTGTTAGGGGGTCATCTGTGCATTGAGTTTGATTTGGCTAGAATCATGCAATTTATTCAAAGCAGCTAAGTAGGCTTTAGCGGAAGCGGCGATGATATCAGGGTCAGTTCCCACGCCATTCACAATCCGACCGCCCTTCGCTAAACGCACAGTAACCTCACCTTGCGACTGTGTGCCCGAAGTAATGGCATTGACTGAGTAAAGCAATTGCTCTGCCCCACTCTGCGCCATTTCTTCAATTGCATTTAAGCTCGCGTCTACTGGGCCATTGCCCTCCGACTCTGAACTTACCTCTTTATCCCCCATGCGGAAAGTAACTCGTGACTTAGGGCGCTCACCGGTTTCGGAATGTTGACTCAAAGAAATAAAGTGGTAATGCTCACCCTCTTCTGCAGCAGCAGAAGCAGACATGATGGCAATGATGTCTTCATCGAATATCTCTGACTTTTGATCAGCCAATGCTTTAAAGCGCGCAAATGCTTCATTGACGTCTGCTTCGGCTTCAACCGTAATACCCAATTCTTGCAAACGTTGTTTGAACGCATTACGCCCCGATAATTTGCCCAACACAATCTTATTTGTAGACCAACCCACATCTTCTGCGCGCATGATTTCATAGGTTTCACGGTTCTTCAAAATACCATCCTGATGAATGCCGGAAGCGTGTGCAAATGCATTCGCACCCACCACCGCTTTATTCGGCTGCACCACAAATCCCGTGATATGGGAAACCAATTTAGAGGCAGGCACAATTTGGGTCGCATCAATACCGCAAACCAGATCAAAATAATCCTTGCGCGTACGCAAAGCCATCACAATCTCTTCTAAAGCGGTATTGCCAGCGCGCTCACCCAAGCCATTGATAGTGCACTCGATCTGGCGAGCGCCTCCAATCTTCACACCTGCCAAGGAATTTGCGACCGCCATACCCAAGTCGTTATGGCAATGTACCGACCATAAGGCTTTATCTGAGTTCGGCACGCGGGTACGCAAAGTCTTAATAAATTCTCCATACAGTTCTGGAGTTGCATAGCCAACAGTATCCGGAATATTGATCGTCGTTGCGCCTTCATTGATGACACCTTCAACTACTCTGCACAAGAAATCCATCTCAGAGCGATAGCCGTCTTCAGCTGAAAATTCAATATCATCAGCCAAATTTCTAGCAAAACGAATCGAGCGCTTTGCCTGCTCCAATACTTCTTCTGGTGACATCCGTAACTTCACTGCCATATGCAAAGGGCTGGTGGCTAAGAATGCATGAATACGTTTCGCTTTGGCAGCCTTTAATGCATCTGATGCACGGGTAATATCTTTGTCATTTGCTCTAGCCAAAGAGCAGACGATGGAATCTTTAATGGCCGCAGCAACTGCAGAAATAGCCTGAAAGTCACCTTCGGAGCTCGCAGCAAAACCGGCTTCAATCACATCGACTTTGAGTCGCTCTAATTGGCGCGCAATACGGACTTTTTCATCCTTAGTCATCGAGGCGCCTGGGGATTGCTCACCATCACGCAAGGTGGTATCGAAAATGATTACTTTATCGCTCATCACTACTCTCCGGTTTTAAATACTGAATTGGTTTGTTACTAAATTGGGTTCTTAAAAACAAAAAACCCCAGCAAATTGCTGGGGCTGGTATGTGGTGGTTAATGAACTCTTTTTGATCTCATCAACTCAGGCCTTACCCGCCCCAAGCTTTAGGCTTAGTGCTAGTAGAAGGAGCCCTGTTAAAGGTGAGAAATTCATCAACATGGAATTAATATACCCGAAAATCCTAAAATTAGCTAAAACGCTTCCCGCTGAGGCGTTCCCATGCCCAAATGACATAGCCAGAGATGGAATACACCACGAATACGCCAAATAAGGTCAAGGGTGGATTGGAAGAAATCAATACAAAAGTCAGGATCATCAGAACCATGACCCCAAAAGGAACCCGATAACGGATATCTAAGGCTTTGCCACTGTAAAAACGGGCATTAGAGACCATAGTTAATCCTGCATAAACTGCAATGAAGAAGGTAATCCATGGGATTGCGGTATCCCGAACTGGAATTTTATTGTCATCCGCCAACCAGATAAAGCCAGCCATTAAAGCGCCGGCTGCTGGACTCGGCAAGCCTTGAAAGAACTTCTTATCAACCACACCAGTATTGACGTTAAAACGCGCTAAGCGCAAAGCTGCGCCAGCACAGTAAGTAAAGGCAGCCAACCAACCCCACTTACCTAAATCTTTTAAAGCCCACTCATAAGCCACTAAAGCTGGCGCAACGCCAAAGGACACCATGTCAGCCAGTGAGTCATATTGCTCACCAAAAGCACTCTGCGTATTGGTCATGCGAGCGATACGTCCATCCATCCCATCGAGCACCAGCGATGCAAAGATTGCAATTGCTGCAATCTCAAAATGATGGTTCATCGCATTAACGATGGCAAAGAAGCCGCAAAACAATGCTGCGGTTGTAAATGCATTCGGTAGTAAATAGATACCCTTGCCGCGTGGGCGCGGTTTTTCGTGGATTTCTTCTACTTCGTAGTCAATCCCATCTCCAAGCTCTTCAGCCCAGTCATCACGAGTTGACTCAGTAGGAATGCGTGTGAGGCGACTGCGATCGATACGGCCACGACGGCGAAATGTAGTCAAAGAGTGTCCCAGTGATTCGTTGTAATCAGTCCAGACCTGGTAAGCGGGCCAAGGCGGTATTGGTTGCAAATACTTTATCACCGACACTGACCAATGGCTCAGCGCTCAGCGGTAAATAAATATCAACTCGAGAACCAAAGCGAATAAAGCCATAGCGTTCACCCGCTTTTAAGCGATCGCCCACATGGATATAGCAGAGGATACGGCGTGCAATCAAGCCAGCAACCTGAACTAGAGTAACGATTTGGCCGTTAGCGTCGATCACAACAGCATTACGCTCGTTCTCAGTGGAAGCCTTGTCTAAATCGGCATTTACAAACTTACCGGGGAAATATTGAATCTCTTTGACTAAACCATTGACTGCACTGCGATTTGAATGCACGTTAAATACGTTCATGAAGACACTGATTTTGAGTGCTTCACGACCAGCATAGGGATCATTGGTTTTTTCAACCACCACAATCCGTCCATCCGCTGGTGATAAAACCAAATCACGACCCAGTGCAGGAATGCGCTGTGGATCACGGAAAAACTGCAGAACAAAGATAAAGATAATCCACAGCGGCCAAGACCAGGCGGAACCGCCAAGGTATTGCACTAGCAGAGTAAAGAACCCCAGTAGCGCCAAATACGGCCAGCCTTCTCTTGCAATAATGGGGTGTGGATACATCATCTTCGTTCTGAGCCTTATTGATTAAAACTGGTGGTTTGCTACTTAGTTCTTCGTTTGATCCACTAATTTGTTCTTCGCAATCCAAGGCATCATGGCACGCAATTTTGCGCCGACTACTTCGATGTCATGCTCTGCGTTCAAACGACGACGTGAAATCAATGTTGGAGCACCGGCCTTGTTCTCAAGGATGAAGCTCTTCGCATACTCACCTGTCTGAATGTCTTTCAAGCACTGACGCATTGCATTTTTGGTATCTTCAGTCACTATGCGAGGGCCAGTAACGTACTCACCATACTCAGCATTGTTAGAAATCGAGTAGTTCATATTGGCAATACCGCCTTCGTAGATCAAGTCAACAATCAACTTGAGCTCATGCAAGCACTCAAAGTAAGCCATTTCAGGAGCGTAACCCGCTTCAACCAAGGTTTCAAAACCAGCTTTGATCAATTCAACTGCGCCACCGCAAAGTACAGCCTGCTCACCGAACAAGTCCGTTTCAGTTTCTTCGCGGAAATTGGTTTCAATAATGCCGGCACGACCACCGCCGTTTGCTGTTGCGTATGACAAAGCAAGATCACGAGCAGAGCCGGATTTATCTTGGTAAACCGCGATCAAATGCGGAACACCACCGCCTTGAGCGTAGGTGCCACGAACAGTATGACCAGGAGCCTTCGGTGCAATCATGATCACATCTAAGTCAGCGCGTGGCTGAACTTGACCGTAATGGACGTTAAAGCCATGGGCAAAAGCAAGAGCGGCGCCCTGCTTAATATTGCCATGCACTTCTTTGTTGTATACATCTGCAATTTGCTCATCGGGCAACAACATCATCACGATATCAGCATCTTTGACCGCTTCAGCCACTTCTTTTACTGTCAGGCCAGCATTTGCAGCCTTGCTCCAGGAAGCACCATCTTTACGTAAACCAACTGTCACGTTAACGCCAGAGTCTTTTAGGTTCAACGCGTGTGCGTGACCTTGTGAACCATAACCAATGATGGTGACTTTTTTGCCCTTAACGAGGGACAAATCTGCGTCTTTATCGTAAAAAACTTTCATGCTCTTTCCTTGTATTGAAGATAGGTTTTATTGCGTAATAAATCAGTTAAAAAAATTAAACTTTCAAGATGCGTTCACCACGCCCGATACCAGAACCACCCGAACGAACAGTTTCCAGAATCGAGGCACGATCAATCGAATCAATAAATGCATCTAACTTCGTCCCATCGCCGGTTAATTCAATGGTGTAACTCTTGTCTGTCACATCGATGATGCGGCCACGAAAAATATCAGTAGTGCGCTTTAATTCTTCACGCTCTTTACCAACGGCCCGAACCTTAATCATCATTAACTCACGTTCAATGTGAGGACCTTCGCTCAGATCAAACACCTTAACGACCTCAACTAGGCGGTTTAAGTGCTTCGTGATTTGCTCAATCACATCATCTGAACCCATGGTGACAATAGTCATGCGCGACAAAGAGGAATCTTCAGTAGGAGCAACACTCAAGGCTTCAATGTTGTAACCGCGAGCAGAGAACAGACCGACCACGCGGGACAAGGCGCCTGGTTCGTTCTCTATCAATACAGAAATAATGTGTCGCATTACAGATCCTCGCTACCTAAGAGCATTTCAGTAATGCCCTTACCAGCTTGAACCATAGGCCATACGTTCTCTTCTGGGTCAGTCTGGAAATCCATAAATACAGTGCGATCCTTTAAGCGAATGGCTTCCTTTAGAGCGCCCTCCACATCAGACTTTTTCTCAATGAGCATCCCAACGTGACCATAAGCCTCTGCCAGCTTTACAAAGTCAGGTAAAGAATCCATATAGGAACTGGAATACCGTTTGTTATAGGTCAGCTCTTGCCATTGACGAACCATTCCCAAGTAACGGTTATTCAAGGACACAATTTTCACAGGCGTGTTGTACTGCTTACAGGTAGAAAGCTCTTGAATGCACATCTGGATCGAGCCTTCGCCAGTAATAGCAAAAACATCCTTGTCCGGAAATGCTTTCTTGATACCCATGGCATAAGGCAAGCCTACGCCCATCGTACCCAGACCACCTGAGTTAATCCAACGGCGGGGCTTATCAAACTTGTAGAACTGAGCTGCCCACATTTGATGTTGGCCTACGTCAGAGGTAATAAAGGCATCCCCGCCGGTCAGTTCATATAACTTTTGTACAACATATTGTGGCTTCACGATTTGAGAAGCTTCGTCGTACTTCAAGCAATCTTTCTTACGCCACTCATTAATCTGCTCCCACCACGCAGCAACTTTCTCGCCGTTTTTACGGGGGCCGGCAGCCTTGAGTTGTGCTGTCATCTCCTGCAACACTTCTTTGAGATTGCCAACAATCGGAACATCGACCTTCACCCGTTTAGAAATCACGGAAGGATCGATATCGATATGAATGATTTTGCGGGGATGACTTGCAAAGTGGCTGGTATTGCCGATCACCCGGTCATCAAAGCGCGCGCCGATGGCAATCAATACATCACTGTGTTGCATCGCCATATTCGCTTCGTAAGTTCCGTGCATACCCAGCATGCCAACAAATTGCGGGCTACTGCCAGGAAATCCGCCCAATCCCATTAAGGTATTGGTTACGGGATAGCCCAACAAGTCTGCGAACTCTTTTAACTCAGGCGCTGCGTCGGCAAGAATCACGCCACCACCGGTATAGATATAGGGACGCTCTGCTTCTTGCAATAAGGTAACTGCTTTGCGGATTTGGCCGCTATGACCCTTTACTACTGGGTTATAGGAACGCATTTCCAATGTTTCTGGATAGTCAAAGGGACCCTTGGCAGCAGAGACATCCTTGGGGATATCAATCAACACTGGACCAGGGCGACCGGTCTGCGCAATATGAAACGCTTTTTTCAAAACCAAAGGCAAATCTTTAACGTCCTTAACCAGAAAATTGTGCTTAACCACTGGTCGTGTAATACCAACGGTATCCGCTTCCTGGAAAGCGTCTTCACCAATCGCGTACGTAGGCACGTTACCGCTAATGATCACCAAGGGGATGGAATCGGTATAAGCAGTTGCAATGCCGGTAACCGCATTAGTTACTCCTGGACCGGAGGTGACTAAAGCAACGCCAACCTTACCGGTTGCACGTGCATAACCATCGGCCGCATGAACTGCTGCTTGCTCATGGCGAACCAGGATATGTTCAAACTTATCCTGCTTAAAAATTTCATCATAGATAAAGAGAACGGATCCACCTGGGTAACCCCAAACGAATTCAACTCCTTCTTTGTGCAATGCCCGCACAAGCATTTCAGCACCAATTATTTCTGGGGGCGCATCTACGGTATTGGGGGTTGTTAAGTCTTTGTTAGCTTTAGTAGCTAAAAATTCGGCGCTGCTTGTATTCATTTTCTTTCGTCCTTTGCAATTTTCGGCAAAAAATTGTTTGGTCTGTTCTATCCCCTGCTTATGGCCTGAGTTCGAACGGCGCTGCTACCGGAAAAACCACTTCTTGAATGAGAATCTAGGTAGTAAGCCTTATATTCTATAGCAATCCCCTAAAATTAACCAATTCTTACAGATTCAGGTCTAATCCTTTGCATGGCATCAGCCCAAGAACTATCTGACTTTTTGAGCAGTGTTGAACAGCGCGCGTTTAAGCAAGCGGTCTATGCTGTGCGCGATGATGATGCTGCGCTTGATATTGTTCAGGACGCCATGATTAAATTGGCTGAAAAATACGGGGATCGTCCTGCAGCTGAATTACCACTCATCTTTACTAGAATCCTGCAAAATCAGGTTCATGACTGGTTTCGGCGCCAGAAGGTCAGGAATACCTGGGTCACCCTCTTTTCCAATATGGGCAGGAAAAATGAAGAAAATGAGGATTTTGATCCCCTAGAGTCACTTTCGGCACCAGATGACAGTGAAATTCATCAAGATGGGTCCCAAACCCTAGAGAGAAGTCAGCTTTTACAGGCTCTGGAGTCAGAAATATCAAAATTACCTGTACGTCAACGAGAAGCCTTCCTGATGCGTTATTGGGATGAGCTAAGCATTACTGAAACCGCAAAAGCGATGGGTTGTAGCGAAGGTAGCGTCAAAACCCACTGTTCTAGAGCCACTCAAACATTAGCTAAAGCATTGAAATTAAAAGGAATTACGCTGTGAAACACCTAACTGAACCACTGACCGAGAGCCAAGCAGACCAATTTGGTCGCAACAGTATCGCCCTCCTGAGCGAAGGCGCTCAAGTCCTGCCTGCAAAAATCAAAGAACGTCTCTATGCAGCTCGTATGAAGGCACTTTCTGTCAGAAAAGCAGAAAAAGTACTTGTTCAGAAACCGGTTTTGGCTGGCTTCACTGGCAATTGGAGTTTTGGATCTCATGGCCGCTGGGAGAGTTTGGGCTGGATAGCACCTTTGGTAGTCCTCGTATTTGGACTGATGGCTATTGCTCAATGGCAGAATGATTCGCGCATTAACGACATTGCTGAAGTAGATGCAGCCTTATTAAGTGATAATGTTCCGCCCGACGCTTATGCTGATAGTGGCTTTTTAGCGTTTCTTAAGAATGGTCCTCTCTCTGATTCAGACGACTCTGCTGATTTAGTGCAAAGCAAATAAGTTCTACTCTTTGATGTTGCCTAAACTGAAGATGCTCTTTGCTAGTGCTTTAGTAGCACTAGTTGTTGCTTCATTCACTCTACCTATTTCTGCAGTTCAAGCACAATCTGCACCGAGTGCCTCTCATGGCAAAACAACTGCTATCCCCGAAAAGAAACCGGATGGTACTTGGGAAGGATTGAAGCCGGCACAACAACAAATTCTTGCCCCTTTAGAAAGCGACTGGGATTACATGCTGCCCGATAGTCGCAAGAAATGGATTCAGGTCGCAAACATCTATCCAAAGATGAGTGCGCAAGACCAAGAACGCTTGCAATCACGAATGACTGGCTGGTCAAAACTTTCGCAAAAGGAACGCCGTATTGCTCGTGAAAACTATTTAGATAGCCTCAAGTTCCCTGCTGAGAAAAAAGCAGAAGCTTGGAGCGCCTATCAAAAGTTAAGTGACGATCAAAAGAAGAAGTTGGCTGACTCCCAAGTGAAGAAAAAACCGACTGCTGCTAACGCACCTACACTACAACAATACCCGACCCCCAAAGTGAGTCTCCCTGCGACCACTGCCGCCCCAATTATTCCTGCATTAGTTGAAAGCTCTGGCTCAAGCGCCGAGAGCAACACTCCCAGCAATTAATTTCCCTATCTCATGATTAAGCAGTTTTATGACGCCTGCTGAACTCAGCACATTACCTTCCCCACAATTTTGGCGACGCGTTTCCTGCTGTTTATATGAACAGCTCGTACTGTTGGGGGTGATTGCCCTTACCTTCCTAGTTCCCAATCTGGGATTAGGTATTTTGTTTGGGATAGCTCTACCGAGTTGGCTAACGTTTATTTATCTCTATGCCGTTTTAGGACTTTACTTTGTTTGGTATTGGAGTAAATCGGGCCAAACTTTGGCAATGCAGACTTGGCGCATTCGCATGATTGATATGAATGGCTTCACCCTTACTAGACGACAAGCGCTATGGCGCTATATCTATGGCTCCCTCTGGATCATTCCCTGTGTTTTATTGCAATGGGCATTTCATTTAGAAAAATGGCAAATTATCGAGATGCTATTTGCAGTTGCGTTGTTTCTTTGGCCTCTGACGATGTATCTTGATCGCAGAAGCCCAGCTCTGCGACAAAGCCTGCCTGATCGGTTTGCCAGCACCCGACTAGTCGAGCTTCCAAAAAATGTAGTAACGATCAGTTAATTAGATACTAAATCTCGCGTAAGCACTCAATCGCTGTGGCACTTTGAATTTTTCTCTGAAAGCGATACCCAGCTACTAGGCAGGCAGTAACTCCAAACAGCATTCCCATTAGCAATGACTGAGCAAAGGCATTGAACTCGATTTCTAATACATAGCGGCCTAGAGCCCAAGCAGCAATACCTGCAGCAATGCCAGCTAAAGCCCCAGAGACAAGCCCAATCATGATTAACTCAAATCGAGCAATATTAGCTAAGGTTGCGCGTGATGCGCCAATCGCTTTCAAGATCGCCGCATTTCTGAAGCGATCATCCTGAGTCGCTGAAATTGCTGCCATCAATACTAAGATTGCTGCAGCGATGGTAAAAGCAAACAATAAACCTAGGGCTGCAGATAATTTATTCAGTACTTCCTGAATTTGTTGGAGTGAAGCAGATACATCCACTACTGTGAGGTTAGGATACTTCTGGCTCATTTGAAAATCGAGCGCTTCAAGATTAGATGCTTGATAGTAGGACGTAATCCAAGATTGTGGCAAAGTACTTAATTGTGATGGCGGCATTATCACAAAGAAATTCACGCGCATGGAGCCCCAGTCAAGTTTTCGCAAGGAGGTAATTGGGGCAGTGAGTTTCTCGCCAGCAATTACATAAGTTAGTTGATCGCCCATCTTGAGTCTCAGAGTTTTAGCAAGCCCAGTTTCTATCGAGACTTGAGGGCTCTCATCACCTATCCACTTACCCTCAGTAATGCGATTACCCACTGGTAATTGATCGGTATACGATAAATTAAACTCACGATCGATTAAGCGACGCGCGTTATCGTCAGAAAAATCATTTGGGGAAATATCGCGGCCATTAATGGCAATCAAACGGCCCCGCACCATAGGATAAAAGTCCGGCTTTGCTACACCAGATTGCACTAGGGTATTGGCAATATCCGTTTTTTGATCACCTTGTACATTAATCATGAAACGATTAGGTGAATTTGCTGGAATATTACCTTGCCAGGTACTTAGCAAATCCTGCCTCAATAACAAGATCATTAACAAAGCCATTAAGGCAATACCTAAAGCCGTGATTTGCATCATGGCAAATCCTGGCTTTCTGCCTTGAGCAGTGATCGAAAAACGCAGCGCAAAGTGTTGAGTGCGAATGCGTGCCAGCAAACGCAAGATTAACCAAGCCGAGCCCGCAAAGATCACGATCGCTCCACCGAAGCTCAAGCCGGCCCAAAATGCCAACTTCCAATCTCGGGCAGCCAGTGCAATTAAGACAGCGCTAGTGCTAATTCCGAAAATTGCTACCCACATTGCTGAACTGTTAATACCCTCAAACTCTTTACGAATCAAACGGATTGGAGAAACTTTTACTAAAGAAAATATGGGTGGCCCTGCAAATCCAATGAGTAAAAACCAAGAAAAGAGCGCGCTCCAAACTACTGGCCATAAGGAAACACTCGGTAGATTGGTGAGGATTAAATTGCCTAAAAGCCATGTCAAGATGAACTGAACTAAGTAGCCCAAGATGGCGCCAACGATGGCTGAGGCTATGCCAAGACTAAGCAAGGTGTTCATGTGCTTTTTGAGGATCATCGGACCAGTAGCACCAAAGCATTTCAGAACAGCACAAGCATCCGCTTGTTTTAATGCATAGCGGCGCGCAGATAAAGCGATTGCTACTGCGGCAACAATAGCTGTTAATACTGAAATCAAGGACAAGAAGCGCTCAGCTCGCTCCAAAGTCTTGCGCATGATGGGCTGTGCAGTTTCGAGCGTCTCAATCCGCAAACCCCGCAGACTCTCTTGTGCAATATAGCCTTTAGCCCAAGATTCATATTCCTGTATTTGCGCATCAGAACCAGCCAACAGCAAACGATATGTCACCCTACTACCAAGTCCAATCAAACCTGTCTCAGGCAAGTCTGCCATCGCCATCATGACGCGCGGTGCGAAATTCATAAAACCAGCACCCCGATCCAATTCTCGTTCCAGCACACCAGCAATAAGTAATTGCTTCTTCCCAATCGTAATTTGCTCGCCCAACTTCGCTTGTAGGCTGGATAACATCACAGGGTCTATCCAAACTGAGCCTACAGGTGGACCTCCATCACTAGATTCATTCGTTGCAGTTTTGACGTTCAGCGCACCTCGCAATGGGTACTGAGGATCAACTACTTTCAGGGAGGCCAGTTTGCTACGTGTACCCACTGAAGCCATACTGGGGAAAACAATGGTTTGGGCTAGCTGAAGCTGCCGAGTTTGAGCTTCTAAAATGAAGCGCTCAGGTATAGGCTGATCTGCCGCAATCAGTAAATCAGATGCCAGCAACTGACGGGCATCGAATTGAAAAGCCCTTTGCATCCGATCTGCCAGAAAGCTCACGCTAGATAAAGCGGTGACGGATAGAGTTAAGGCGACAAATAACCAGGCCAGCTCGCTAGAGCGCAGCTCTTGTTTTAAACCGATTAGTAGTCTTGGAAAATACTTCAAATTGCTTGTATCTGTCCGCCATCTATCCGCATGACAGTTCCAGTAATGAAGGAGGCATTTTGACTTGCTAAAAAGGCAGCAGCATCACCGTATTCCTTTGGATCACCATAACGCCCCATCGGAATCTGCCTCAGGCTGGCTTTGACTACCTCTTCATAACTGATACCCTCACGTTTTGCTCTTGCTTCATCCAACTGACGGAGTCTATCGGTTGCAACGCGGCCAGGCATGATGACGTTTACAGTGATACCCTCATTGGCAACTTCTGCAGCCAAGGTTTTGGACCAGGCTAGTAATGCCGCACGCAGGGTATTTGATATGGCCAAATTTTTAATGGGGGCAATTGCCCCTGAAGTGGTGCTAGTAATGATGCGACCCCACTTACGTTCACGCATCCCTGGTAAAACCCGATCAGTGATCGCAATCAGCGAGACAACCATCTCATTAAAACTTGTTTGCCAGAGCGCAGGATCTTGCCCAGCTGCGGGTGTTGGAGGTGGTCCACCCGTATTGTTAATCAAGATATCAATCGGACCAAGCGCTTGTTCAACCTGAGAAATCAAACTATCGATTACGGAAGCATCGGAGAGGTCCCAGTGAAGAGCGAGGGCTTTCCCACCTGCAGCCTTGATTAATTCGACTGATTGCTTTAACGCCTCTGGATTACGCCCAGTTACCGCTACGTTGACACCCTCACGTGCCAAAGATACCGCCATAGCCTGACCCAAGCCACGACTAGAGGCCATCACTAAAGCCACCCTTCCCTGAATACCCAAATCCATATCAACTCCCAAACTTCATCAATTTAATATCCGATTGGTTTCGGCAAATTCGCAGCGTATTTAAATAACTGCTCTTCATATTGCTTGAAAATCTCAGCAAGTGCTTGTTGCTGCCCCAACACAAGTGACTCAGGGCTATTGTCTTTCAGAGGAATGCGCTTGGTATAGCGGTTTGCCCCAATCATCGGTTTAGCTGCTCCACCACTCTCTGCAGTCAAGAAAAACTCCATGCTAACTACCGCTTCTGGTCGAACACGATAGTCCCCATAAAACTCATTTACAGTAGCTTGCACAGTGTAATAAGGAAAGAAACTATTACTTTGGCCTACGGTAGCTGAAAAAATATTGGCCTTATTAAGCCATTGCCGCTCAGCATCTGCAATCATTTCTGCTGGGATGGTGGTATAGACGTTATAGAAATCCTTTTCGTAACGCTGGTCACTAATGCGGTACACAAGGGACTTCCCATCAAATGGTGGGGCGACTGATACGGTGCCTACCTTTAGCCAGAGATCCGAACGCGGCTTAAGAGGTTCACCCATGCGCTCAGGGGCAACCAGCCAGCTAGATGGCGTTACTGGGGCACGGGTTGGCAAGCTGCAGGAAACCAGCCCCATCAGTATGAATGGAAATAGAATTCGCTTCATCATTTTTGCGCTCCTGACTGACCTTGTGCGCCATTCAATGGTGGTGTGAACTTGGGTGGCGGTTCACCCCAGATCAAACTGGCGGGCGATTGACTTGCAATGCGACTCAATTCATTGAGGTTCTCGCTGGTTTGCTTGAGATTTTCTATAGTCATGGTGGTATCACCCTGAATGCTGGTAATCGTTTGACGCAGGGCTACGGTTGCGCCAACTAACTCGCGCATCAATACACTTAACTCTTCCTTGTCGGTTACCTTGGCAATACGCGCCAAAATCACATTCAAATCTTTTACAGAACGAATAACGCCTTCGTTTCCTTTGCCATCGCCACCAATCATGACATTGAGATTATCTAGTAGCGAATCGAGTTTTTTCTGTACTTCCCCCACCTTCATCTCATTCAAGGATCCAATGAGTTTTTGAATTCCCGAGATAATTTCATCAGCCTGATTTGGCATGGAAGGTATTACTGGGTAAGCTGAGGTCCACTCGTATTCCAACGTTGGTGTTTCCGCCCCTTTTGCTACGAAATCAAATTCGACGTAACTAACCCCAGTAATACCCATGGATTTCACACGTGCACGTAAATTATTTTCTACAAATTCAGCTATCTGCTCTTCCGTGACCTTGTCCCCAAAAATTTGCATCCGCACCACCACATACTGGCGACGTTCATGGAAAGAAACTTCCCTTTCATAGATATCGCCAGATAGGCCAATCAACTTTACTTGGCCAATCTTCACTCCCCGAAAGCGCACATCGGCACCCGTATTTAAGCCCGTAACCGACTGCTTGATATAAGTCTCTACCATGAACGAACTTTTGAAGAATTGGCCTGATCCAAAGATGAGTATCAAGGCTATCAGCACGCCGATTGCGGTAAGCACAAAAACACCTAAACGGAAGTAGTTGGGATTTGAGTTATTGCTCATGCTGCGTCCTTACTCATAATGCGATTGAAGAATTGATGCACTCTAGGATCTTGACTGGTGTCTCTTAAAACCTTTGGATCACCTTCTGCAATGATGCCTTTAGCATCCTTGTCCAACATAATGACTTTATCGGCAATGGCATAAATACTAGCCAATTCATGTGAAACGATTACAAAGGTAATGCCTAAATTTTTAGATAAATCTTGAATCGTGCTGTCTAGATCTGCGGAAGTGATGGGATCAAGACCTGCTGAAGGTTCATCCAAAAACAAAATCTTGGGATCAAGAGCCATTGCTCTAGCAATGGCAGCCCGCTTTTGCATTCCTCCACTGATCTCACTAGGCATATAGGACTCATAAGGTAATAAACCAACTAAATCCAATTTGCAGCGCGCCAATAGATCCATTTGGTCTTGAGTAAGGTCTGTGTACTCTTCCATAAATAAGGTGACGTTATCAAGCAAGTTCATCGAGCCGAATAAAGCGCCTTGCTGATACATCACCCCAAAACTCGTCATGATTTTTTGACGTTCAGCACCCTGAGCAGTAGTAATGTTTTGTCCCTCAATCAGCACGTCTCCGCCTAAGGGCTGATACAGGCCAAACAGATTCTTGAGAAGGCTCGACTTTCCGCATCCTGAGCCACCCAGAATGATAAAGATTTCGCCATTGCTGACAGTGAAATTGAGGTTTTGCATTAATACATTTGAGCCATAACCTACCGTGAGGTTTTGAACATCAATTGCATAAGTAGAATTAGTAAGATCGGTCATTAGAAGCCAGTCTTATAAGAGATGAAGGCAAAAATACCATCAACCACCACAATCATCACAATGCTACTCACTACAGCACGGGTCGCAGAAATACCGACTGCTGCTGCGCCTGTACCCGTTTGCATACCACGCAAACATCCCATAGCTGAAACAACCACACCAAATAAAGTAGCCTTGATTAAACCTGAGCCAATGTCTTCTACATTGACGGCAGCTAACATGCCGTTATAAAAATTAATAAATGGAATCCCATAAATTTGCATTGTTAGCATTGAAGCAATCACACTCACAATGTCTGCAAATAGCGTCAGAATCGGTGCTACTAAAATGCCAGCCAGTACTCTAGGCACTACTAAGAATCTCATCGGACTTAAGCCGCCAGAGACCAATGCATCTACCTCGCTATTTACTGTCATGGTGCCAATCTCAGCAGCGAATGCCGCTGATGATCTGCCTGCCAGCAAGATAGCGGTAATGAGCGGACCCATTTCGCGAACAATCCCAAGTGCTGCTAAGGGCCCCACAAAGGAAACAGCACCAAACTGCGCCATCCCAATCGCAGCCTGAAAAGATAAAATAACGCCAATCAAGAAGGACACTAAACCGACGATAGGCAATGCAGCAATGCCTGCCTCTACCGCTGTATTCACAAAATCACCCCAGCGGACTTGTCCTGGATGACGCAATGACCAAAATAAGTCTAAGGCTAAATGCCCCGTAAATGAGATCAATCCTTTTGCGTCATCAATTAAGTTCTGCGCTGCCATTCCAGTGCTAACGATAAAACTGCGTTTTGGCTTTACAGCTGGAACAGGAAACAAATTGTTGATTGGATCAAACTCTTTTAGTAGGGGTTGGTAGCGTGCATCCAAGCCCACTAAACTAAATTTCCCTCCTGCTTTTTGTTGAGCCTCTTCTATGCCAATCAAAAAAGCAACGCCTGCACCATCAAAAAAGGATACTTGCGACGCGTCAAAAGTTAAGGTCTGGTTGGAATTTTGTTTTAACCATGCATTTTGAGACGCTTGAATTTGCGTCCAAACTCCACCCAAGGAATACACATTCACTACACCATTGAGAGCTACTTTGGCATTCGATGCATCCATTTGCGTCCAAACCGCTACTGGGGCCTTGGAATCAGCAGAAATGGATGAAATCGGGGCAGAAACGCTCATAGCCCAACTATAAGGGATCTTGATGAAATGCTCTAGAAAGTAAAAAGGGCCCAGTTTCTCAACTAGGCCCTGTATGGGATGGTGCGGCTGGCAGGAATTGAACCCACGACCCCTTGGTTCGTAGCCAAGTACTCTATCCAACTGAGCTACAGCCGCAACATCCATAATTATGCCATGGAAGAGAAAAACTACATTACGCCAAGCGGTCACGAACGGATCAAAACCGAGCTTCTGCAGCTTTTAAACCTTGATCGGCCTGAGGTTGTAAAAGTGGTTCACTGGGCTGCTTCCAATGGTGATCGTTCAGAAAACGGCGACTATATCTATGGGAAAAAGCGGCTTCGAGAGATCGATAGAAGGATTCGCTTCCTCAATAAACGACTGGAATTTGCGGTAGTGGTGGACAATTCCGCGCGAAAATCTGGCGATGTAGATGCTGAGCAAATCTTCTTTGGTGCAACGGTGACCTATTCCGCTCTTCAGGGTGATGAGGCTGGAAAAGAAATCCTCATCACGATTGTTGGAGTAGATGAAGTTGATCTAGATAAGGGTCATGTCAGTTGGGTCTCCCCCATTGCTAAAGCACTCATCAAAGCGAGATTGGGAGACTGTGTTTCAATTCAAACGCCAACGGGGCCATGCGAAATTGAAATCTTAGAGGTGCAATATCTCTAAGACAGCTTTATCAGACATTAAAGTGCCCGTATACGAGTGACGCGCATGACATCATGATTTGTGCGCAAACTACGCATCACTTTGGATAGATGAAGGCGATCGTAAACTTGTATAGTGAATCGGATAGTGACGGAGTCTTCCTTATAACGATCTTCCATCGAAACATTCATGATATTTGAATCAGCAGCAGTCACACTGCTTGCGACACGTGCTAAGACCCCTTTACCTTGGCGAGTATCAATCGCAAGATCTACTTCAAACTCTCGATTGACATCTTTGCCCCACTCTACTTCTACCCATTTATCACCATCCTTTGAAAGCATTCTTAATGCCACTGGGCAATCGTTAGCGTGGACTTGTAGGCCCTCACCTTTACCGAGATAACCAATGATATGGTCGCCCGGTATTGGATGGCAGCATGTCTGGAAGCTCATAGAGTTGCCTTCACGCCCGTCAACCAAGATTGCCTGGCGTTGGTGATGATTAATTTCTTGGTTAGGGGATACCCAGTCAACCGCACCTAAGCGCATTTGCTCGTCACCACCTTCATCGTCAATCAATATCTTCAGACGAATTGCTAACTCCTGAGGAGAACGACGACCCAAGGCAATATTGACGCAAGCTTCTTCACGTGTCTTGTCACCTGTCCAATGCATGAGCTTTTCCCAAATCTCTGGTGTCAGCAAAGCGGCATCCACCCCTTGCTGACGCAAACCATTGGCCAAAAGACGTTCACCCAGCTGTAATGATTCTGAATAGTGTTTGGTTTTTAAAGAGTGGCGTATCGAAGCCCGTGCTTTACCAGTACGCACAAATGCTAACCAGCCCGGGTTCGGCTGGGAGTTAGCAGAAGTCACTACTTCAATAATGTCGCCATTTTTAAGCTCACTACGCAAAGGGAGTTGCAAGCCATTGATCTTGACAGCGACGCAGGTATTACCAAGGTCGCTATGAATGGAATAGGCAAAGTCAAGTGCAGTAGCGCCTCTTGGTAAAGCCCGAATTTGTCCCGCAGGTGTAAATACATAAACGGCATCTGGGAATAAATCAATCTTGACATGCTCTAGAAATTCTTGTGAATCGCCACTGCTATCCTGTATATCAATCAAGGATTGCAACCATTGATGAGCGCGGTTCTGGACTTCACTCATATCCGGTGAACCATCCTTATATGCCCAATGTGCAGCCACACCGGCTTCTGCTACCGCATGCATCTCTGCCGTACGAATCTGAAACTCCACTGGCACACCTGAGGGACCTAATAAGGTGGTGTGAAGAGATTGATAACCATTTAACTTCGGAATCGCAATGTAATCCTTAAACTTACCAGGCATGGGTTTGTATAAGGAATGCAAGATACCAAGAGCACGATAGCACTCATCAATACTGCGCACCGTTACTCGAAAGGCATACACGTCCAATACTTGAGAAAAGCTCAAGTGTTTGCTACGCATCTTTTTGTAAATACTAAAGAGTGTTTTCTCGCGACCCCGAAGATCAACCTCAAGATTGACTTTCGCAAAAGACATACGCGTCGCTTGCAAAATCTTCTCTATCATTTCCTTGCGGTTACCTCGAGCGCGCTTAACTGCACCTTCAATGACGCGAAAACGCATCGGCATGGAATAACGGAAACTGAGATCTTGAAGATCGCGATAAATAACGTTGAGGCCCAGGCGATGGGCAATAGGTGCGTAGATCTCAATGGTTTCAGCAGCTACCCGACGGCGCTTTTCCATCGGCACCGCATCTAGGGTGCGCATATTGTGGGTACGATCGGCTAACTTCACGAGGATGACGCGCACATCGCGCGCCATTGCCATAAACATCTTGCGAAAGCTTTCAGCTTGCGCTTCAGCATGGCTCTGAAACTCTAATTTATCGAGCTTCGTTAAACCCTCGACTAGCTCTGCCACTTTCGCGCCGAACTTTTCAACTAGATCAGCTTTGGTGCAACCCGTATCTTCAATCACATCATGCAAAAGGGCTGCCATGATGGATGGGGCATCTAAACGCCAAGTGGCGCAGAGCTCAGCAACAGCAACTGGGTGAGTGATATAGGGTTCACCGCTATGGCGGTATTGACCTAAGTGGGCCGCATCTGAAAATTGAAATGCTTTTCGAACTTGCGTAATTTCTTCTGGTTTGAGATAGGTCAGCTTTGCGAGCAATCCCTCAATAGAAACAACTTGATGCTTTAAGGGTAATGTCGGCGCAGAAGTAGGTCCAAACAAGTGTCGGCTTGACTGTGCCAACAAACTTGCAAGAATGGATTTTTTACCGTTTTGAGTGGGTGTATCTGAAGGTATAGCCGACAGATCTGCTTGCTTAATTCCAAGCGAGGTCTCTTGGGGCGAGACCCCTCCTACTAATTCCGATGTTTTGGGCGTACCTAGAGGGAGCTCCACACCGGAACTCCTAAATTACAAAGGTACTTTGGTCAGCATGTCACGGTCAGTTACACCAGCAGCAACTTCACGTAATGCAACAACAGTCGCTTTATCTCTGGACTCAACACGTGGGGAGTGACCTTGAACTAATTGGCGAGCGCGATAGGTCGCAGCCAATACGAGTTCAAAACGATTTGGGATAGTTTTCAGGCAATCTTCTACAGTAATTCGGGCCATGCTGGACTCACTTCAATTTAGCTTCAATACCCATAGGATAACTGATTAGACCCCGAGGCGCCTTAAAAGTGCTGGATTTCTGGCCATGCTAGGCCCAGAACGCAGGCGACTGGAGCTCAAAATGTGCTTTAGATCAACCAGAGCCTGATCAAAGGAGTCGTTGACGACAATGTAATCTGCCTCGGGTGCGTGCAATAGCTCCACATGTGCAGCAGCTAAACGCCTCTGAATCGTCGCCTCATCATCCTGGCCCCGCTTTCGTAAACGCTCTTCTAAAGCCTCAATTGAAGGAGGAAATATAAAGATCCATTGCACTGAGGGAATGAGTTTGCGAATCTGCTGTGCACCTTGCCAATCAATTTCCAGTATCACATCATTGCCAGCTTGCATTTGCGATTCAATCCACGGCTTTGAAGTGCCATAAAAATGGCCATGCACTTCAGCCCATTCTAAAAATTGACCCTGATCTCTTTCGCGAATGAATTCTTCTTGAGATACAAAGCGATAATTTTTTCCGTCAACTTCACCTGGTCTTGGTGCACGGGTAGTAGTCGAAAGAGAGAGCTTCACACCTGCTTCGTCTTGTAACAAGGCATTGACTAGCGACGATTTCCCTGCGCCTGACGGCGCCACAATCATCAGCATGCTACCTTGGTAAGCAGGGGTTGGCTTAGAACTAGTCATAGATTTATTGTAAAGATTACTCTAGGTTTTGAACTTGTTCACGCATCTGCTCTATAAAAAGCTTGAGCTCTAGGGCGGCTTGAGTGCACTCTTCAGAAACAGACTTTGAACTCAGTGTATTTGCTTCACGATTTAACTCCTGCATCAAGAAATCCAAACGCTTCCCTACTGGCCCCTTACCTACTAAAGCGGTATCAACCGCTTGTAAGTGGGTCTTGAGGCGGGCAAATTCTTCAGCGATATCAATCCGCACCGCATAAAGCACCACCTCTTGGCGAATACGCTCCATCAGTTCAGTGCCGGCCTTAGCTTGTTCTTGCGCGGCCAATGCTTCTGATAAACGCTCAGTGAGCTTTTCTTGGTATTGCGAAACATATTGAGGAAGCTTTGGTTCGATGGTCTTCACAATCTCACGCATTTTTCCGGTGATATTCGTTAGCACCTCTACTAAAGCTTTGCCTTCAGCCTGGCGACTTTCCATCAACATAGCCAAAGCTGCCTTACCTGCCTCAATAGTGGCAGCTATCCAACCTTCTTCCTCGCCACGGAGCTCAGAAACTACACCAGGCCAACGTAAAACTTCAGCAATGCTCAGCTCTTGGGCTTTTGGAAAAGCATCTTGGGCTTTTTCTTGCAGGGTATAGAGCGCGTCTAAACGGTCTTGATTGATTGCCCCTAGGGAATGGGGGTTGGCTTTAGCAGCCCCAGCAGCAGCGCTATTAATACGCCATGCAGCCCTAAACTCGACTTTTCCCCGAGAAAGGCTTTGGGTCACCAGCTCTCGCAAAGCAGGTTCAGCCCCACGGCATTCGTCTGGAAGACGAAAGCCGAGATCCAGAAAGCGGCTGTTAACAGCCCTACATTCAACCTGCAGATCAGCAACTACACCCGCTCCTAGGGAGACTTGGCGAGAAGCGCTGCCATAACCAGTCATGCTCGATATCATGTGAACATTGTAGATTGATCCAAATCCCTTAAGACTATATTTCAAGGCTAAATTCCATGAGTACCGCAAACCCAGGCAACATCACCCGCCCTAGTGGCCGCAATCCCAAACAACTGCGCCCTATTACGATCACAAGGGCTTTTACCAAGCATGCGGAAGGTTCCGTCTTAATTGCCTTCGGTGATACCAAGGTGCTGTGTACTGCCAGCATTCTCGATAAGGTGCCTCCCCATAAAAGAGGGTCTGGTGAAGGATGGGTTACCGCGGAATACGGCATGCTTCCCCGCTCTACTCATACCCGCAGCGATCGTGAAGCTGCCCGTGGCAAGCAATCTGGTCGTACTCAAGAAATTCAACGTCTGATTGGACGTGCAATGCGTAGCGTCTTCAATTTAGCCATATTGGGTGAGCGCACCATTCATCTTGACTGCGATGTACTCCAAGCAGATGGCGGAACTCGGACTGCGGCAATTACTGGCGCCTATGTTGCCGCTCGTGATGCAGTCAATCAGCTCCTTCAGAGTGGTGTACTGACTCAAGACCCGATCATCGATAGCGTAGCTGCTATCTCTGTTGGAATTTATCAGGGCGTGCCAGTCCTAGATTTAGATTATCCAGAAGACTCTTCTTGCGATACTGATATGAACGTTGTCATGACTGGCAAAGGAGGCATGATTGAATTGCAAGGAACTGCTGAAGGCGTATCTTTTTCAAGACCTGAATTGAATGCACTCCTAGACTTAGCGGAACAAGGCATTCAAGAGCTGATTCAATTACAAATCGACGCATTGAAGTAAAACGTCAGTAAAAAATATCCCTAGGCTATGCAAAAACTCGTTCTCGCTTCCAATAATGCTGGCAAGGTTAAAGAATTTAAAGCGCTTCTCGCACCCCTACATTTCGAAGTAATTCCCCAAGGTGAATTAGGCATCCCTTCTGCCGAGGAACCGCATCATACCTTCGTCGAGAACGCACTTGCAAAAGCCCGACATGCTAGCGCTGCGAGCGGTCTTCCTGCACTAGCGGACGACTCTGGTATCTGTGCACATGCCTTGAATGGTCAACCAGGTGTTTTATCTGCTCGTTATGCAGGAGAATTGGCTACTGATGCTGCCAACAATCAACAGTTGATTGAGAATTTAAGGTCGCACACAGATCGGGGTGCGCACTATGTTTGTGCACTGGTCATGGTCAACAGCGCAAGTGATCCTGAACCCTTGATCGTACAAACGCGTTGGTACGGTCAAATTGTGAATGAAGCCAAAGGAAGTGATGGATTTGGCTATGACCCCCACTTCTTCATACCAGAATTAGGTCTGACGGCTGCAGAGTTAAAACCCGAAGAGAAAAATTTAATCAGTCATCGCGGCTTAGCCTTGCGTGAACTTATCAAGCAATTGCAGTCTCGTGCTTAACACCAGCCCAAATACCATTAGCCTAAGCGCATTGCCTCCATTGGCTTTGTATATTCACTTTCCGTGGTGTGAAAAGAAATGTCCTTATTGTGATTTCAACTCCCATCAAATTAAGGATGCATCCGCTGTTTTAGCTGGAGGCTTTGATGAGACGCGTTATATCAAAGCACTGATTACTGACCTGGAAACGGAATTAGCCAATACTTGGGGTCGTCAGGTTCATAGTATCTTCATTGGCGGTGGTACTCCTAGCCTCCTCTCTGCCAAAGGTATGGATGAGTTACTTTCGGCAGTCCGCGCTCGAATCAGCTTGGAACCCAATGCTGAAATCACCATGGAAGCCAATCCCGGATCCGTTGAGGCAGAAAAGTTTGCGGGCTTTGCTAAGGCAGGCATCAATCGGGTTTCTCTTGGCATTCAAAGCTTTCAAGATGCGCAACTCAAAGCGCTGGGGCGGATTCATAATGGTGCAGAAGCAAAGCGTGCAGTTGAGATTGCAACCAAACACTTCAAGTCGGTCAATTTAGATCTGATGTACGGCTTACCGAATCAAAGTCTTGAGGCTGCCAAATTAGATACCGAGACAGCACTGTCTTTCAAAACACCGCACCTGTCTTTTTACAATCTAACGCTGGAACCCAATACCTATTTTGCAAACTTTCCACCGAAGTTGCCATGCGAGGATGAAGTCGACGCCATCTTTGAACAGAATTTAGCCTTACTAACTCAGGCAGGCTACAGGCGCTACGAAGTTTCAGCCTATGCCAGAAAAGATCAAGAATGCAAACATAATCTGAACTACTGGCGCTTTGGTGACTATATTGGCATTGGGGCTGGAGCTCATGGCAAGATTTCCTACCCAGGAAAGATTACACGTCAAGTTCGGGAACGTCATCCAGAAACTTATATGTCTGCGATCGAAAGCAAAGGCAATGCCTTAATTGAGTTAAAAGAGATTGCTGCTAAGGATCTGCCTTTTGAATTTATGCTCAATGCCCTACGCCTAACGGATGGTGTCGCTACCAACACCTTTAGCGAACGGACTGGTTTGCCTTTAAGTGTGATTAGCAAAGCCTTAAGCGAGGCCAGTAAGAAAGGCTTACTCGATGAGAACCCTAGCAAGCTTAAGGCAACCGAATTAGGCCTACGCTATTTAAATAACCTGCAAGAAGTGTTTTTGGATTGAGCTGAATTGAATTGCAAGCTTGAAATTATTTGCCAGTCCAAACTGGAGGCTCACCTTTTAAGAAAGAAGTAACTCCATTTTTAAAATCCTCACTACCGTAAGTTTCCCGAATAAGATCCTGGCAATCGGGTAGCTGATTCTCAATAATTCTCGCCATTGCCAGTTTGCTTGCTTTTTGAGTAATGGGTGCAAGCTTAGCCAAACGTTCAGCCAAGATATCTGCCTCTTTGCCAAGTTGATCGGCCTCATGGATTGCCAACAAGTAACCTTGCCCAAGTAACTCACTCGCTGGAATCATTTCAGCAAGTAGCAACATGCGCCTGACGACATTCATGCCGAGGTGGGCTGCTAACCAAGCAATATTACCGGGGTACAAGCAATTTCCTAGTGTGCGCGCAATGGGTACCCCAAATTTTGCGTCGGGCGTTGCGATCCGAAAATCGCAGCAGGTTGCAATCGCCAGACCTCCGCCGACTGCCATACCATCAATGACTGCAATCGTGGGCATCGGTAGCGTCGCCAAAGGATTGAGATAATCGTGTATCGCCTCTTCATAACGCACACCATCATCTCCGTCCTGAAAGCTGGTGAATTGCGCAATATCACTTCCAGAAACAAAAGACTTGCCACCAGCACCACGGAAAATGGCAACCCGGATGTTGGGATTCATGGCAAGCTCTTGGCAAATGGACCGTAGGCTTTCATACATGCCGACCGTCATCGCATTGCGCGCTGCCACGTGGTCGAAGGTGATGTAGGCTAGCTTGCCACGAAGCTCTATGCTTACTTGCGCAACATTACCCGCTTGATCTTTTTGCATCATCAATGAAACTTATTCAGCCTTAATATTCAAACTCTTTACCAAGCGTTGGTATTTAGCTAGCTCGCCAGCCAAGAACAGACTAAATGCTGCCGGCGTTGCCGGGCCTTCAGGTTGCAAACCTTGAGAGTCCAAAGTCTTTTTAATCTGTGGGTCAGCCATAGCTGCTTTTACTGCTTGATCAATCTTATTTACTACCGCAGGATCCATATTTTTTGGGCCCATGATGGAATACCAGTTCGTCACATCAAAACCCACAATCCCGACTTCATTGAAGGTGGGTACGTTTGGCAGAATAGATAAACGTTTTGGTGTAGAGATCGCTAGCGCCTTCAAGCCACCCTCTTTAATTTGTTGCAAGTTAGGAGGCAAGGTATCAAAGTTCATCGTGATTTGACCACCAAGCAAATCAATAATCGCCTGACCACTACCCTTGTAAGGCACATGATTTATTTGAATGCCTGCAATCTTAGCAAATAAAGCACCCGCTAAATGTTGAGTGCTCCCAATACCTGAAGATCCATAGGTCATTTGACCTGGATTGGCTTTAGCAAGTGAAATTAACTGTGCCACAGTATTGACTGGCAAGGAAGACTTAACTACCAACACGTTTGGTACATATCCCAAATAGGTAATCGGTGTGAAATCCGTTGCTGGGTTATAGGGAACATTCGTCAATACAAATGGCGCTATCGCATTGGAGTTGGAATGCCCCATCAGCAGGGTGTATCCATCAGGATTGGATTTAGCCACTTGATCAGCGCCAATAGTGCCAGCCGCACCTGACTTATTTTCAATGATGACGCTTTGTCCCAAAATCTCACTCATCTTGGGAGCAAGTGCGCGAGCAACGATATCAGTACCTCCACCAGGCGCAAAGCCAACAATTAAACGAATCGGCTTTGTTGGATATGCCTGTTGCGCAAAAGCAAACAGGGGTACTGCGCTTAGTACTAGCGCTACAAGGCCACGCAGTACTAATTTAGGTGATTTAAGCAAGATACAGTCTCCAAATATTGTTTTAATTGTGTTTGATACTATTAGACATTCATTCTATACAGATAAAAAAATCGAGACAATGACGAAAACACCTATTAATGACGCTATTAGACCCCTGCCCCTGTCTGGCGTCAGGGTTCTAGATGTAAGCCAAGTCATGGCTGGCCCCTACTGCTGCATGCTTTTGGCCGACTTAGGTGCAGACGTCATCAAGATTGAGCCTCCAGGTACAGGTGATCAGACTCGTGGAGCCATGGGTTTCAAAATGAAAGGCTCAGACAGTATGGGCTTTTTGAATATGAACCGCAATAAACGAAGTCTAACACTCAACCTCAAGACCGCTGCCGGCAAGAAAGTCTTTTTTGAATTAGTAAAGACAGCAGACATCCTCGTTGAAAATTATCGTCCAGGCGTCATGAAAAAACTGGGGATTGATTACCCCTCTTTGCAAGCAATCAATCCTGGTTTGGTTTATGCCAGCATCTCTGGCTTTGGACAAACGGGTCCATGGGCAGATCGTCCGGGCTTTGATCTCATGGCACAAGCAATGTCTGGAGTCATGAGTGTGACCGGCTACCCAGATGGGCCTCCAGTAAAAGCTGGTGTCCCTGTTGCTGATATTGGTTGCGCGCTCTTTGCTATTTACGGAATTTTGTCTGCTTACATTGGTAAAACCAAAACCGGCGAAGGACAATTTATTGATGCCTCACTCTTTGATTCTGCCTTGGCATTTTCTATTTGGGATACGGCACAGTATTGGGGTACTGGGGTAGAGCCCTATAAATTAGGCACTGCCAACCATATGAGTGCGCCCTATCAGGCTATGAAAGCCTCAGATGGGTATTTTGTGATGGGTGCTACCAACCAAAAGCTATGGAAACTGCTTTGCGACAAGATTGATCGCTCGGAATTATTTGACGATGCGCGTTTTAAAACTAATCCCCTCCGCCTCGCTAATCGCCTAGAGCTTGCTACTGAATTAGAAAAAACTTTTGCCGCTAAATCTACTCACGAATGGGTTGATGATCTCTTGGCATCCGGTATTCCAGCAGGTCCAATCAATACTTACCCAGAAGCATTTGATAGTGAGCATGGTCGTCACCGCCAAATGCGTATGGAGATTGATCATCCCATTGAAGGTAAGGTACCTAATATTGGCTTTGCAGTGAAGATGATGGGCACTCCACAGCAAGTGCGTAAACATCCTCCTTTATTAGGAGAACATACAAGTGAAGTGTTGGCTGAGCTCGGGATTGCTGGTGAAGAACTCAAAGCGCTTGAGGCTGGTGGAGCGTTTACAGCCTAACCAATTAAAGTCTCACACTAGGCCTGCAAAAATTACTTGGTAGTGATATGAGAAAAGCCACTCCAGTGTTTGGCTGAGGTGGGTACAAAATCAATATATTGAGTTTTGATTACTCCATCAGGCAGAACAAAATTTGGCGCCTGAACGCCAGCAGGGCCTAAAGACTTCACAAATTGATAGGTAGCTCGCAAATCTGACTCAGAAACCATCTGCAAGGAAAACCAAGGCATCGGAGGCCTGGCCTGCATATTTTTTGCAAAATTAACCCATTGCTCTTCTGTTAAATTCGATATAAATAATCGTAAGTTGGCAGGATAGGAAACTCCCCAGGGACCTTTAAAGCCAACTGGATTTCCAGTCAGCCATTGGCTAGTGGGAATATTTCCGCCTTTTTCTGCATAGCCTGGCGTATGACAATCATTGCAGCCTGTAATCCGAATAATGTATTCCCCACGGGCTACTGCATCATTTGCTGCATATAAGTTGGCTTGCAAACCAAAGAAGATTGTAATCATCAACAAGGGTTTATTAAAAATGGTGTATTTCATTTCCAAATTCTCTCTATGGAAGACTAGCGGCACATTGACGCAGTGTACTAGATCCTTAAAGTCCTGGTATTCGTTCCGAGCGGATCATTTCCAATTTTAATCAGTTAAAAAGATTGGTCCGAAGAACTTATTCCCACCTACCCCCACCGGTAGAGTAACCAGCCGCCAAGGCTGCAATAAATTCACTCTGGGATACGGAGCCATCGCCATTCACGTCAATTCTTTTGAATGTCTTAGGAGACATTCCGGCTGCCTCAGCCTCTGCAGCAGAAATGGTGCCACTACCATCTTTATCAATAGCTTTAAATTGTGCAGCTGCAGCTTTTGAATCCGTAGCCGGCTTTTGTTGGGCAAACCCAGCTATCGGCAATAAACACAATACGACTGTTGCTATCTTGATTATTTTCATTCCGAATCTCCAAGTCAATGATTGTTAAGTTACATAAATAGCTCTAAGCAAAGTACTGCAAGTTTCACTGATCAACTATTAAACCCATGGGCGAGGTCTGCTGTGTTTAGAATGCCCAGCTTAGAGATATAGGTCAAAGCCTTTGTGAACTATTTAATCCAAACTGAGGGTTATCCCCTGCAAAACGAGTGGGGTTAGTTATTGCATCACGCTTTGTAATCTGAGCAAATCCGAGTTCACCGCATCATAGTTAAATAGCTGGTTAGGAAATTCTAGAGAAAAGATGATAAATAAGGCATACCCCGTAAGGGCTAGATAGATCCCCGTTAATAGCAAATCCTCTTCTTTTTCAATTGCCATTGCATACCCGCTCAGAAGAGCGCCGACACACAGCAATGCAAACAGGAATTGCTGAACAATTGACGGAGGATGATTCTTTGCATTCAGAATGCCCACGTTAATCACATCCACTAAGTTTGCAATCTGTGGTCTTAAGATCTTGTCAGCTAGCTCCTTGGTGTTTGAGGGAGCCCTGAGAATTGCCAATGTAATTTGTTCATTGACCTTTTGCAACTGGGTAATGACGAGTTGCAAATTAGCATCTAAGTCCTCCATAGTTCTAGCGCTCTGAAATTCTTGTAAACGCAGTTTTAACAGTTCGCGCAATGAACTTTGGACTTCAGCACGATCATGTGCATTTAAATAGGCAGTCGAAATATATACCTGTTCAAGACTCGCTGCTTGAGAACGGATATTACTAATGCGATCACCAAAGTGATTAGCGGCATTAGAAAAGGTAAAGCCAAGCACTAATGCCGAAAGTCCAAAGATAGCCGAGACAATGGAATGACTAATGATTGGGCCCTTTGCGTTTCGGATAACAAATTTTCCATAACGCCAGCCAATGACAAAAAAGAAAATAACCCCAACTGAAAGAAAATAAGGGACAAACTTAATCAGGTCTAGGTGACTGGTTATCCAAGAATTAAACATGTCATTTTTTATAGGTAATATAAGTTGGTCTTGATTGGTTTAATCTCATCTAAAACTTATAGCCGATACCGAGTAAAGCATTGGACGAATGTGCTCCAAGAGATTTATTATTGGTGCCTGTAGTGTAGGCTACGCCTTGGTAACTAAAAGGTTCAGGAGCCGAAATTTCGTAGTTTCTATAAGCTGTAAAATTAGCCTCAATAAAACCATACCAGTGACTAGCCAAGAATTGTTTATAACCAAGTCCAAGCGAGTAGCCTGATAACAAAGTAGAAGTTTGGTTTCCAGAGGCGGCGTCACTATTCGTTATTTTTGCCCTCGAATACCCAAATTTTGTATATATTTGTTTATCGTCATCTATGGCATAGCCAGGCGCTAAAAATAAATTCCATGAATTTGTCATTGCAATTGTGCCCATAACACCAGCATCAGTAATATTTTGAGTAGACTGACCTAATGGACTATATTCCGCGCCAACGCCCAATAAGAATTGATTTGTTAAGGCATATGTGTATCCCAAAGTTGCGGTTCCTGCAAACCCAGTAGAATTATTAATTACTGGATTAGGCCTTGGAATAGAAACGCCATTGGGTGGATAGGACGAAGCAGGCAGAGTATCAACTACATTAAGGATTGAAAACCCCGTACTCTCATAGCCAAACCCAACTTGACCATAAAATCCTTCAAATCTAGATTGGGCATTACAAATTGAATTTGCAGTACTCAAAACTACAAAGCTAATAAAGTAGCAAAGATATCTGGCTAGTCGCTGAATACTCCTAGCAGCGCACTTCAAATACATTATTTTATTGTTCAAGGACTAAGATCATCTGTACTAGCATGGTGTATCTCCATTTGTAAGCCGGAAAACTCGATGTCATGATGACTTATTCTTTATAGGCTAGTTATCGATATATAGATATAGATAGATACCTAGTGCTGTGCCAATGCGGCTTATTGGTGAAAATTGGACTGTCGCCAATGAAAAAGCCCCCGCAGGATGGCTTAGCTAAGGATTTTGCTAACAAAAGCGCTGTATTGATGCAAATCCTTGTTGTACCCATTGATGATTTGGCGGAAGAGGTGAGATTCGAACTCACGGAGGACTTTCATCCTCGCCAGTTTTCAAGACTGGTGCATTCAACCGCTCTGCCACTCTTCCATTTGCGATTTAAGCCCTCGATTATAAGTAATTCGGTCCAGTCCTTCATAAAAATCCCATTTCTTGTCTTTTGAGGTTCTGAAAGTGTCTATATAAAGGAGTACTAAGGCTTATGATTTCTGCTAAACTAGTCAGGTATCTAGTCAGGAGAAATAGCCATGAATAACCACTGGGCTGTACAGGATGCCAAAGCAAAATTTAGCGAGCTTCTGAATGCATGTCTTGCCGAAGGACCTCAAGTAGTCACTAAGCGCGGTCATGAGACTGCAGTACTAATCACCATAAAGGAGTGGAATACATTGAAAAAATTGGCGAGGCCATCACTCAAATCACTTCTTCTATCAGAGGAAGCGCGGGGTGAATTAGTCATTCCAAAACGTGGCCAAGGCCTATCTCGCAAACCGATCAAACTTTGAGCTAGCACATGTATTTACTAGACACCAATATCATCTCCGAATTGCGCAGGCCTAAACCACATGGTGGGGTCTTGGAGTGGTACAAAAACATTACTGAACAAGATTTATTTATTTCTGCAGTATCTATTGGTGAGATTCAAACTGGTATTGAACTTACCCGTACACAAGATAAAAAGAAAGCTGAAACCTTAGAGCAATGGCTGCAAAGTATTGCCAATATTCACAATGTATTGCCAATGACCGGCTCTACTTTTAGGCTTTGGGCGAAATTGATGCACAGCCAAACAAATACCGTTAGGGAAGACGCGATGATTGCCGCAACAGCGATAGAAAAAGACTTGATAGTCGTAACGCGAAATACCAAAGACTTTAAGCGCTTCAAACTTCAATTACTAAACCCCTTCGAAGTTCTTTATTAAAAAACTAGGCGCTTTTAATTTTCTCCTCCAAATACTGAGCAATGGCAATACTGGATGTTAATCCTGGGGACTCAAAGCCATATAAGTTATAGAGGCCTTGAAGGCCGTGATCTTGTGGCGTATTGAAACAGAAGTCTCCGGCTGGGCTACTAGGCGGGACAATTTTGGCTCTGACGCCTGAATAATCTGGCTGTAAGCTATTGTCTTTGAGGTCTGGCCAATAGCGTCTCACGGCTTCATAGAATCCATCTCCCCGCTTTGGGTTCACGGTGTAATCAATTTGCTCTTCAGCATCAATCTCAAGCCACTCTACATCTGGCCCAAACTTCGCTTGACCACCCATGTCTAGAGTGAGATGTACACCCAGACCTCCAGGCTCAGGAATGGGATAGATTAAGTGAGTAAATGGTGATTTTCCTGAGAGGGAAAAGTAATTTCCTTTCGCGAAATACGCTTTGGGTATTTGCTCTGGGTCTAAGCCTTCAATCTGTTGCGCTACTGCTGGCGCGCTCATACCGGCGCAATTCATCAGTAACTTGGTGTGAAGTTTCATACCATCGGGGCCGCCGATTTCTAATTCAAAACCACCCTGCGCACCAGATCCAATTGGCTTTGCACTAATGAGTGGCGATTGATAAGCAATCATGCCGCCCGCATCCTCAAAGCCTCCCAGGAGCGAAAGCATGAAAGCATGGCTGTCCACAATACCCGTACTTGCAGAAAGAATCGCTGCTGAGCAACTCAGTTTTGGCTCAAGCTGTTTTGCTCTATCACCGGAAATGAGCTTAATCTCTGGCACACCATTATTTTGGGCTTTATAGAGAATGGCTTGCAAAGCATCAATCTGATTTTCATCAGTCGCAACAATCAATTTACCGTAGGGCTGAGTGGCCACTTGATGGCTGCGACAGTACTCATAGAGAAGTCGATTACCTGCCACACACAGTTTTGCCTTCAGAGAATCTTTTGGATAGTAAATGCCCGCATGAATCACCTCGCTATTACGAGCACTGCTGACGGTACCAAAGGCATTTTCTCGTTCAAGTAGAATCGTTTCTCGACCCTGAAGCGCCATTTCTCGGGCAACGGCTAGGCCAACCACCCCAGCCCCGATTACGACACAATCAACTTGCTCCATCTACTACTCTCGCTTTGTTTTTTTAGGTAGCAACATACTGAAATCGTAACATTTTTAGTGTTTTAGTGGGTATTAGAGTACTTATTGATAGAATCAAGGAATGCCCTCTAGACCCCTGCAAAACCCAGATAACCCAACTAACAGCACCTTTACGGCAGTTGACGTAGTACTCGACACCGCCTATCAAAATATTGATGCGGCAGAATGGAAAAAGCTGTTTTCGGTAGCCAAAAAATCTAAGGTAAAAGAGTTTATTGCTGATATGTTTGCAGGAGAGCATATCAATTTAAGTGAAGATCGCCCTGCATTGCATTCTGCACTTCGCAATCTTTCTAAATCCCCTGTCTTTCTAGATGGCATAGATGTCATGCCAGCAGTCGCAGATGTTTGGCGTCGTATTGATGCCCTTTGTAATAAATGGGTTGGCGTTACTGATGTGATTCATATTGGCATTGGGGGTTCGGACTTTGGTCCCCGTTTAGCAATTGAGGCTCTGGCCCATGTTCCCGGCATTGAAAGTCGTGGCATGCGCATGCACTTCTTGGCCAATATTGATACTGCCGAGCTGGCCCGCATTCTGGATCGGGCGCAACCGAATAGCACCCGCGTCATTATTGTTTCAAAGTCATTTACCACTCTTGAAACGACCATGAATGCAAAAGCCGTGGTCAATTGGCTTAAAGATAATAACTGTACAAAGGGGCAAATAGCGAATTCTTTATTTGCAGTAACTGCCAATGTGCCTGCTGCTAAAGAGTTTGGTATTGAGGAAGACAACATTTATCCATTTTGGGATTGGGTTGGCGGCCGTTATTCTGTTTGGTCAGCCGTGGGCTTGCCCATTGCCTTGCAATTTGGCTTCAAAACCTTTGAAGAGTTTTTAGCTGGTGCACACGCAATGGATTTACATTTTAAGAATGCGCCACTAGAAGAGAATCTTCCAGTGATTATGGCCTTAGCCTTGTTACATCAACAGCAAAAACGGGGCATTACAGCATATGCAGCTATTCCCTATGCGGATGCCTTGGATGCATTTCCGAAGTGGCTACAACAACTTGATATGGAAAGTAATGGTAAGAGTGTGGACCGTAACGGCAAGCCGGTGAAGTATTCCTCACCAGTCGTTTTTGGAAGCACTGGTAGTAATGCTCAGCACTCCTATTTCCAACTGCTTCATCAAGGCCCAGAAATCATCCCGATTGACTTCATAGCAGTTCGCAAGCCGATGAGTGAGCGTCCCGAGGCTATTGCACATCATCGTATCCTACTAGCGAATTGCCTAGCTCAAGCTCAGGCATTGGCACACGGTAAAACTGCTGATAACCCAAATCATGTTTATCCCGGAAATCGTCCTAGTAACCTATTACTCTTACCCGAACTCAATGCTTTCTATTTAGGCGCTCTTTTAGCGCTTTATGAAAACCGTGCGGCCATACTGGGTGCTCTCTGGAATATCAATAGCTTTGATCAACCCGGTGTTGAATACGGCAAAGTTCTTGCTAAACCAATTGAGAAGGCGCTGGTGAGCGGCTCTGATCCTATCCAGGCTGATGATGACATTGATACAGTAACCGCAGCACGTATTAATTTATTGAATTCATAGGGTAGTAATCCACCTAAGTGTGATCAACTTGACATTGCCAGACAAGTTGTTTAAACTTGTATAAACATTTAACTAGGGGGTGCCTATGGCTCCAGTACTGAAGGTAGAGCAAACCATTCAAGAATGGGGGAATGGTCTTGGTGTTCGAATCACCTCACCAGTGGCTAAAGCTGCCCATTTTTCTCAAGGAGTCCCTATTTCAGTCGAGGTTGTTAAAGATGGTGTTTTACTCAGGGTAATTGGTAAGCCTAAACTGAGCCTCTCTCAAAAGCTAAAAATCTTCGATTCAGAGACACATGGCGGCGAAGTAATGACACCAACACCCATTGGGAAAGAAATTATTTAATGGTAGAAAAATTGAAGGCTTGGATTCCTGAGCGTAGAGACATGATTTGGATTAACTTCAATCCCCAATTGGGCAAAGAAATGAAAGATGAACATCCCATGCTCGTCATCTCACCTAAAGCATTTAATGAAAAAACTGGTCTAGTTATTGGTCTCCCTATGACGCATGCAAAGTCGAATGAAACCAATCCATTTGCAATCAAAGTTTCCATAGGTCGAAGTGAGCCCGTATTTATCCTGACACACCAACCAAAGTCTTTTGATTGGCGCTTGCGCTCTGCAAGACCTCATCCATGGAAGAGTCTGCCGCCTGCTGTTTTTCAGGAGGCTTGTGAAGGCCTAAATTCAATCATCGAAATTGCTCATTAATACCACCAGGAATTAACGTGAAACTATCCCCTTCAATTTTCAAAGCCTATGACATCCGCGGCATTATTGATGAAACATTAGACCCATCGATTGCCAAGTTGATTGGTCAGGCTTTTGGTACTGAGATGCGTGAGCTTGGTGAAATCGAAATTGTTATTGGACGTGATGGCCGCTTATCTGGTCCTGTATTGATTGAAGCACTCACTGAAGGTCTTCTCTCTACTGGTATCAATGTCATTGATTTAGGAATGGTGGCAACGCCAATGGTGTACTTTGCTGCTAACCAAATACTAGATGGCAAAAAACCGAAGTCCGGAATAATGATTACGGGTAGCCATAATCCACCGAACTACAACGGCTTCAAGATGGTATTAGGTGGTGCAGCAATTTATGGTGAGCAGATTCAGGCTTTGCGTAAACGTATTGAAGCCAAGCAATTTGTTACTGGCGAATCTAATCAAATCGGTACTCGCTCTACCTTTGATATCTTCCCGATGTATCTCCAGTACATCGTCGGCGATATAAAACTCGCTCGCCCCATGAAGATTGCCGTGGATTGCGGTAATGGTGTTGGGGGTGCCTTTGCTGGCAAGCTCTTTAGGGCACTCGGCTGTGAAGTACAAGAACTCTTTTGTGAAGTAGATGGCCATTTTCCGAATCACCATCCTGATCCAGCCCATATTGAGAACTTACAAGATCTCATCAAGAACTTACAAACCACTGACAATGAGCTCGGACTCGCTTTTGATGGCGATGCTGATCGTTTAGGTGTGGTCACTAAAGATGGTCAAGTGATTTTTCCAGACCGACAAATGATGCTATTTGCCAAAGATGTCCTGTCTCGCAACCCGGGCGGTCAAATCATCTATGACGTCAAATGCACCCGTAACCTAGCCACTTGGATTAAACAGCATGGCGGCGAACCTTTGATGTGGAAAACGGGTCATTCGCTAGTGAAAGCCAAGCTCAAAGAAACCGGTGCACCGCTTGCAGGTGAAATGTCTGGTCATATCTTCTTTAAAGACCGTTGGTTTGGTTTTGATGATGGTCTGTACACAGGTGCACGTCTTTTGGAGATTCTTTCTAAAGAGCAGGATCCGAATCAAACCCTCAATGATTTACCAAATGCAATTTGCACCCCAGAATTACAACTTGCTTGCGCTGAAGGCGAACCATTTGCTCTATTGGAAACAATTAAAGCAAATGCCAAGTTCCCTACCTCACAATCCATCAACACAATTGATGGTGTGCGCGTCGAGTACGCAGATGGTTTTGGCCTTGCCCGGCCCTCCAACACCACTCCGGTGGTAGTAATGCGCTTTGAAGCCGATAGCGAAGAAGCTATCCAGCGGATTCAGGCAGAGTTTAAGGCTGTCTTACTGGCTGCTAAGCCAGATGCAAAGTTATCGTTTTAATCAGCAGACCTTAGCAGACCTTCTAAGACTCGACTAAAATTTCTGATGAATTCAACTGTCAGTAGCCCAATCGTCTTTGATTACCCTCAGCAAGATTCAGCTGGCGTAACCTGTACTGCCCAGGCCTGGGCAAAAGTTCCGCCCCACCTTGCTGGCTCTCAAAAGGCTACGGTAACTGCGCGTATTAAGCAACTATTAGTTGAAAAAGATGCTGCTCTTGTCGCTCACTACTATGTCGATGGCGATATTCAAGATTTGGCATTGGAGACTGGTGGTTATGTTGCCGACTCCTTAGAGATGGCGCGCTTTGGCAAAAATCACCCTGCCAAGAATCTGATTGTTGCTGGCGTGCGCTTCATGGGTGAGTCAGCCAAAATTCTGAGTCCAGAAAAACGGGTTTTTATGCCAGATCTAGAGGCAACCTGCTCTTTAGATTTGGGTTGCGATGCGACTGATTTTGCTGCTTTCCGTGCCATGCATCTAGACCGTGTGGTCGTGGTCTACGCCAATACCAGTGCTGCAGTAAAAGCCCAAGCGGATTGGATGGTAACGAGCTCATGTGCTCTTGCGATCGTGCATCAACTGAAATTGGCGGGCAAAAAAATTCTGTGGGCCCCCGATCGCCATTTGGGGAGATATATTCAAGAGCAAACCGGTGCTGATATGTTGTTATGGAATGGTGCCTGCATCGTGCATGACGAATTCAAAGCAGTTGAATTAGAAATACTCAAGGCAGCTCATCCGCATGCCATGGTGTTGGTACACCCTGAATCCCCTCAAGCCGTAGTCGATCTCGCTGATGTGGTCGGCTCTACGTCTGCCATGATTAAGGCGGTCGTTGAAGGCTCTGCTACTGAATATATTGTTGCTACTGACAATGGCATCTTGCATCGCATGCGACAACTAGCCCCTAATAAGAAACTGATTGAGGCACCTACTGCCGGCAATAGCGCCACCTGTAAGAGCTGTGCCCACTGTCCTTGGATGGCCATGAATGGTTTACAGGGGATCTTGGATTGTCTTGAAAATGCCTCTGGTGAAATCTTCATTGATGAACCGATTCGGGTTGAGGCGCTCGGTTGTATTGAACGTATGCTTGACTTCACTAAAAATCATCCAGACCTCTTAGCTAAAGCACAACACGGCTTTGTTAAAAATATTGGCGCAGCCTAATTTGTTACTCTTATTGATATGTTTGAATACAACGAATCCCTAGAGCAAGCACGTCAACGCAATATTCATGATGCCCTGATGGAGGATATTGGCACTGGTGATTGGACGGCAAAACTCGTACCGAGTAAGCTAGTTCAGGCCCAACTCACTGTCCGTCAGCAAGCAGTACTTTGTGGCGTTGATTGGTTCGAAGGTACGCTGAAGAAATTAGATCCCAATGCGAAAGTAACCTGGTACTACATTGAAGGTGATCGCATGAAGGCTGATAGCAAAGTGTGCGATATCCAGGCTGACTCACAAGCCTTACTCTCTGCAGAACGCACTTGCATTAATTTTTTGCAAACGCTTTCCTGGACTGCCAGTATTACCCGTCAACACGTAGACGCGATTGCTGGATCCAGCCCCAATCCCAATGGCTGTGCTGTATTGGATACACGCAAAACTATTCCTGGATTGCGTCAAGCGCAGAAGTATGCTGTTCGAGTTGGTCAAGGCCAAAACCAACGCCTGGCTTTATGGCACGGCATTTTGATCAAAGAAAATCATATCGCTGCAGCGGGAGGTGTGACTGCCGCCCTGAAAGCTGCGCAAGCTTTGAACTCTGGAGTGGATATACAAATCGAAGTAGAAACCTTTGCTGAATTGGAAGAAGCTTTGGCAGCTGGAGCAAAAAGTATTTTGATTGATAACTTCAATACCGATCAAATGAAACAAGCGGTAGATTTTACAGCGGGTCGTGCATTATTAGAAGCTTCTGGTGGTATTAACTTAGATCAGATGCGCGCCATTGCAGCGACAGGCGTTGATCGCATCTCGCTTGGCAAGCTAACTAAGGATGTTAGTGCGGTCGATTTTTCAATGAGAATATTAGGTTAACTCGAACTCATTTCACCTTCTCTACCTTTATATATCATCTGTCTCTGTAGAGCATTGCGAATAAATTCAATATTATTTCTTAAGCTATAACAGTCAGCAGTAGCCAGCATTGCGGCTTTCGAACTTAATACTTGACGCTCCATCCCATTAAGCACCTCGATGTATTCATCACGACGGCGTGGATCAAACGTAGCGATCGTATTTTTCTCAAATTCAGCCAACTGCTTATAGACACTGTTAATCTGCTTCCGAGCAAGATTCAGTCGATAGTTAGGAATAGACCTAATAATGGGAAATGCGAGTGCTACAAATGGCAATATTAAGAAGAACATCCGCTCTAAAAATTCCGCCGCCCAAAAAGGGAGATACTTCATTAGGGGTGGTGTACCGTTTTGATAAAAATATCTGGCCTCGGCACTTAATGGCGCCTCTGAATTGATGTAAGCCGGAAACTCTCCTGCCTTGGCAAAATAGGATTTCACCCCATTGATTTCCTTGGCAGCTTCTAAAAACAATAGTTGAATGGCAGGATGCAGTCGATTGTCTATCAATAAATTGGTTGTCGTTGATATCAGCTGTATAGCGTGATCTGGTATATTTTTCTCTAAATCAAATCCACCCATGGGAACTGTTACCTCTTCAAAATAGGGGAACAGACGAGTATACGCATCAGCCCTACGGAAGCTGGCTAAGTGAAGATCTGGATTATGAATCAGCCTTTGCACATTTTTGGAATTAAATCCATCCACTAATATTACTGCATCAATTTCACCCTTCTCGAGTGCGTTTACACCTTCATCATTAGAGAGTGCTAAAAGATTTGGTGAGTTAGCGGGTAAATTATTCACCTCCATCATCTTCAAGGCATGAATATGGGTTCCGCTACCGATTGGTCCTATTGCAATTTTGAGTTTGATGATATCCCGGTCCAGAATTTTTTGTTTTTCGTCAAACAACTTTTTTCGATAGAAAATCCAAACCGGCTCATAATCAATACTGCCTAAGGATTCAACGCCAGAGAGATGATCTGATGCAATCATGCCGCCTTGCACTAAAGCGGCTTGTATAGGATCTTTACGATCAATTAAATGCTCTAAGTTCTCTATTGATCCTTGGGTTTGAATTAACTCTATTTTGATGCCCTTCTTTGCGAAGTAAGCTTGATACTCTTCACCGAGGGCTTTATAGGATCCCCCAGTACCTGTAGCCATTAAGACTTTTGTGGGAGGGGCTGGCTTTGCAAGCCAGACCAATAGGGAGAAGGCCAAAATTAATAATAATACGAGTGGCCAAATCTCTTTTAATAGACCAAACCAGCTCTTTAATTCATCAGCAACCGTTTCGTAAATAGCTGATGCATGTTCATAGATATCTTCTTTAAGACCGGACATGGATTTTCCCCATCTTGATGGGCTTAGCTTATCACCAAACTACCCAAAATAGCGCTGCAATTAGGTTTCCTTGGTGTTTTCACTACCTTCGGCTTGGGGGGTCAAAATGGTTGGGTAAGAGACTGCCCAAGTGCCTGGATAATCTCGACTGTAGTGGAGGCCACGACTCTCTCTGCGCATTAAGGCAGAGCGCACAATCAGTTCAGCGCACTCGAGTAAGTTGCGCAATTCAATTAAATCTCGCGTAACTTTGAAGTTAGCGTAATACTCCTGTACTTCATATCTGAGAAGCTTAATTCTGTGTAGTGCACGCTCTAAGCGGCGGTTGGTTCTCACAATCCCCACATAGTTCCACATTAAAGAACGTAATTCATCCCAATTATGTGCAATCACGACCTGTTCATCAGCATCTTCAACTTGGCTTTCATCCCAGAGGGGTAAAGTTGGCATTACTGGCGTCTTGAGTTCAGAGATATCTTCAGCAGCAGCTTTGCCAATCACCACGCACTCTAATAATGAATTACTTGCTAAGCGATTGGCACCATGCAAGCCAGTATAGGTTGCCTCACCGACTGCATAGAGACCCAGTAAGTCAGTGCGACCCTTCAAATCAGTGACTACTCCTCCACAAGTGTAGTGTGCTGCCGGCACTACTGGGATAGGTTCTTTAGTGATGTCCAAACCGAGACTGAGGCAACGCGCATAAATCATGGGGAAGTGCTCTTTGATAAAAGCTTCACCTAAATGGGTTGCATCAAGGTGAACATAATCCAAACCATGCTTTTTCATTTCAAAGTCAATTGCCCGAGCAACGATATCGCGGGGAGCTAGCTCTTTACGATCATCATGATCTGGCATAAAGCGTGTGCCGTCTGGAAGTTTTAAGATTCCACCCTCTCCACGCATGGCTTCGGTAATTAAGAAAGTGCGATCGCTGGGGTGATACAAGCAAGTGGGATGAAACTGGATGAACTCCATATTACCAACGCGGCATCCTGCACGCCATGCCATAGCAATGCCATCACCAGTAGCTGTATCCGGGTTGCTGGTATAGCGATAAACCTTTCCGACTCCACCCGTTGCCAGTACTACCGATTTTGCTTGAATTGTTTCTACGCGGTTATTTTTAATATCGAGAGCATAGACTCCATAACAACGATTCGGTTTACTTCGTTTCGTTTTAGCGTCAAGCTGACGATTTGTAATGAGATCGAGTGCAATCCAGTGCTCTAGGATCTGAATATTTTTATGTGCTTTGGCTTTATCTAGCAACACTTCATGAATTGCTTTACCTGTTGCATCAGCGGCGTGAGCAATGCGACGATGGCTATGGCCGCCCTCACGCGTTAAATGCAAACCCATTGGACCAGTCTCATCTGCAGTAAATGGTACGCCCTGCTCTACCAACCATTTAACCGCATCGGCACTTTCTTCCGCAATATAGCGAGCGGTAGATTCCACTACTAGACCGGCACCCGCATCAATCGTGTCAGCCACATGAGAATCGATGCTGTCATGCTCTTTATCAACCACACCGACGATGCCGCCTTGAGCCCAAGCAGTAGCTGCCTCTCCTAATCCCCGCTTTGCCATCAATATCACCGGCTGAGACTCGGCCATATGGAGAGCAACGGTTAAGCCAGCAAGACCTGCCCCAATAATCAGAACAGGTAAGTCAGCTTGAGTTTGAGCGGGGGAGGATTTTGAACTAGCCATGAATTGTTTATTCTAAAGGTTAGTAGAACTCTCCACTAACTTATCTTTTGATGTCTCTGTAGAAGTTTTCGTGAGAACCTATAGATTCTAAATAAATTAATTTGAGCCCATCTCTAATCGAATATCCAAGTAAATAGACTTGACCGCCACTTCTAAACTTGAATACCCATAATTCAGACAAATCACCCTTCTTTTTCTCCCCAATTTTGGGTTTGGTGGCTACCTGGACTACAGCTTTATCTGTATCTTTGGCAGCAATGTCATTTAATTTTTTATATTGTCTAAGGAATCGGCGCGTTTGCTTAACGTCATACGCCATTAAAGTTTCCTAGAGCGTGGAACAAATGGGGTTGAATGCTCGCGAGGTTCGGCCAGTGATGCTAGCGACTCCATGATGAAAGAAACCGGTAAATCAGGATTATCAATAGCAGCCCGCCCTACCTTTGCCCAAAACTCGATTTGTCCCGATATAGTCCGATGCTCCACTTTGGCCTCCAACTTAGCCAATTCATAAAGATCATCATCAATTCGTACTGGCATGCCCATAGAATTCTCCCGTTGCTACCATTTTACTACAAATGTAGTAATTACTCAGGAAGGGTTTCTCCAAAGAAAAAACCGCCCTAAGGCGGCCTTTTCCTTGGCAGAAAAAATTAAGATACAGCGGCAATTACCTTTCTGCCTGGATCATTAGTACCATATCCCATCACCTTAGCCACCTCTCCACCCTTGGCAAGCTTGACTGCGCAATACTTAAATTCCGGAATTTTGCCAAACGGATCTAAGGCAGGATTAGTGATGAGGTTGGCTGCTGCTTCATAGTAAGCAAACGGAATAAAGATCACACCTCGGGGAGTGCCATCATCCCTACGGACATGAATACCCACCTCACCGCGACGAGATTGCACCGTAATCACATCGCCAGCAGTGACGCCAAGCTCAGTCATGTCTTCACCATTCATGGAAACTGTCGCCATGGGTTCAATCGCATCCAGTACGGTTGCGCGACGCGTCATACTGCCAGTATGCCAATGCTCTAATTGACGACCAGTAATCAGAACAAATGGGTACTCAGCATCCGGTCTTTCATTCGCAGGAATGATATCGGCTGGTACCAACTTCACTTTTCCATCAATCGTTGGAAAGTGATCATCGAACACAATTGGACGGCCGGGATCTTCTGCAGATAGGCATGGATACGTTACGCTAGATTCTTTTTCTAGGCGCTCCCAAGTGATACCGTTAATTGCACCGTGCATCGCTTGACGCATTTCATCGTAGACTTCCGCTACTCCATCATCCGGACCCTGGTAGTTCCAATTGAGACCCATTCGCTTAGCAATCTCCTGGATGATCCACAAGTCCGGTTTTGCATCTCCTGGAGGGTCAATCGCTTTCTTACCCATTTGCACCATACGATCCGTATTGCTAGCAGTACCAACTTTTTCTGGCCAAGCGCTTGCTGGTAAAACCACATCTGCTAAGAGCGCAGTTTCAGTCATAAAGATATCTTGAACAACTAAATGCTCCAATGAAGCTAGCGCATGACGGGCATGATTTAAATCGGGATCACTCATCGCTGGGTTCTCACCCTCAATGTACATACCACGAATCTTATCGGGATCACTATCAGGCGCAGTGATCTTGTGCATGATTTCTACTACGGTATAGCCAGGCTTTTTATCTAGCTTACTATCCCAAAAGTTTTCAAACCATTCATGTGCAGCATCTTGATCTACGCGCTGATAATTTGGGAACATCATGGGAATCAAGCCAGCATCACTGGCACCCTGCACATTGTTTTGACCACGCAGCGGATGCAGGCCTGAACCAGGTTTACCAATTTGACCTGTGATGCTTACTAAGGCAATTAAGCAGCGCGCATTATCAGTACCATGAACGTGTTGGCTAATACCCATGCCCCATAAAACCATGGCTGATTTAGTAGTCGCAAACTCTCTAGCCACTTCACGCAAAGTCTCAGGAGGAATACCGCAGATTGGTGCCATGGCTTCAGGGCTATAGCCTTTGATATTTTCTTTTAATGCCTCAAAGTTATTAGCCCGGCTCTTGATGAAATCTTGATCTACTAAACCCTCTTCAATGATCGTATAGATCAAGGCATTAAGCATAGCCACATCAGTATCTGGTTTGAACTGCAGCGTGCGCCAAGCATGTTTGCTAATCTCCGTCATGCGAGGATCACACAACACAATTTTGGCGCCACGCTTAGCAGCGTTCTTGAACCAAGTAGCAGCCACCGGATGATTGGCAGTGGGATTTGATCCAATTAAGAAAATCATACTGGAGTGTTCTACGTCATTTACCTGATTACTAACCGCACCAGAGCCCACACCCTCAAGCAATGCTGCAACCGAAGATGCATGACAAAGGCGGGTGCAATGGTCAACGTTGTTATTACCAAAACCTACACGTACTAATTTCTGAAATAAATACGCTTCTTCATTACTTCCTTTGGCAGAACCAAAGCCAGCCAAAACTTTTAAACCATGCTGGTCTTTGAGTTTCTTCAAGCCACCGCCAGCAACTTCCAAAGCCTCTTCCCAAGTTGCTTCACGGAAGATATTTGACCAGTCTTGGGGATTCTGGATTGCGGTCTCATCTTTCGGGATGCCAGACTTACGAATCAATGGCTTGGTCAAGCGCTGCGGGTTATGGATGTAATCCATACCAAAACGACCTTTAACGCAGAGGCGATTATGGTTAGCAGGCCCATCACGACCCTCAACACTCACAATCTTTTCATCTTTGACGTTGTAGGTAATTTGGCAACCTACTCCGCAGAATGGGCAAACAGAATCCACTTTACGATCAACCGTTTGCGAACCAATTAAACCTTTAGGCATCAAGGCACCAGTTGGGCAGGCTTGCACACACTCACCGCAAGCAACGCAGGTGCTATCACCCATTGGATCATTCAAATCAAACACAATTTCACTATGAGAGCCGCGCATGGCATAGCCAATCACATCATTCACTTGCTCTTCACGACAAGCGCGCACACACCGGTTGCACTGAATACAGGCATCTAGATTTACTGCCATCGCAGGATGGGAGACATCGTTTGCCACTTTTTCGCGACGGAGTGCTTTGAGTTCTGGACGAACACTGACATTCATTCGAGTAGCCCAGATACTCAGTTCACCATGCTGCTGTTTGAGTTCTTCTTCTTTGCTATCACCCACCCACTTAAAGCCTTCATCGGGCATATCGGAAAGGAGCATCTCCAGCACTAATTTCTGGCTCTTTACAGCGCGCTCGCTATTGGCTTTGACCTCCATACCAGGGGTGGCACTTCTGCAGCAGCTCGGGGCCAAGGTCCGTTCGCCATTAATTTCTACAACGCAAGCTCGGCAATTACCATCTGCTCGGTAACCATCTTTAAAACATAAATGGGGAATATCAATACCGTGGCGCTTAGCAGCCTTCAGAATAGTTTCGCCTTCATAGGAAACAATCGTCTTGCCGTCTAACTTGAATTCGACTGTTTGTAATTCGAGTTCTTGAGGATTGGTTGGTGCGTTCATGTTTGTCTCGTTCTTCCCTAATCTCTTTAAGCGACTTCCTTATGCAACTTCATTCGGGAAATATTTATGAATACAACGAATTGGATTGGGTGCCGCCTGACCTAGACCACAAATAGAGGCATCCACCATGACGGTTGCCAAGTCTTCTAAGGTATCTTGATCCCAAGATTGGGCTTGCATTAATTTTGCAGCTTTACCAGTGCCAACACGACAGGGAGTACATTGACCACAGCTTTCATGCTCAAAGAAATGCATCACATTAAGCGCCATATCACGGGCTTTATCTTTATCACTAAATACCATCACCGCTGCAGATCCAATAAAGCAACCGTAGGGTTGCAGGGTATCGAAATCCAATGGAATGTCATTCATGGTGGCTGGCAAGATACCGCCCGAAGCGCCGCCAGGTAAATAGCCGTAGAACTGGTAACCCTCTTGCATACCACCACAATATTCATCAATCAATTCTTGAATCGTAATGCCTGCTGGGGCCAATTTCACACCCGGCTCCTTGACGCGCCCACTCACGCTAAAGCTCCGCAAACCTTTACGCTCGTGTCTGCCAAAAGAACTAAACCACTCTGGACCACGCTGAACAATATCGCGTACCCAATAAAGGGTCTCAAAGTTATGCTCAAGCGTTGGCCTTCCAAACAAGCCCACTTGTGCAATGTAAGGCGGACGCATACGCGGCTCACCACGCTTACCTTCAATACTTTCAATCATGGCAGATTCTTCACCGCAGATATAGGCACCGGCGCCACGACGTAGTTCAATAGTAGGTAATTTGAAAGGGGGATTAGCCTTCAGCTTGGCCAACTCAAGCTCTAAGAGCTCACGACAACCGTGATATTCATCGCGCAGGTAGATATAACATGCATCAATCCCTACTACGTGGGCAGCAATTAATAAACCTTCCAGAAAGCGATGTGGATCGCGCTCTAAATAAGTACGATCTTTAAATGTGCCAGGCTCACCTTCATCAATATTGACCGCCATGAGTTTTGGCGCCACCTGATCTTTGACGATACGCCACTTGCGACCCGCTGGAAAACCGGCACCACCTAGTCCACGTAAGCCAGAACTTTCCATCACTTTGATGATGCTTTCAGCGTCATGCTTGCCATCGATAATTTCTTTTGCAAGAGCGTATCCGCCTTGAGTACGATATGCAGCGTAACCAACATAGTCAGGAGAAACTGCTTGGTGCAAGCCTTGAGGTGAAATACTCTGCTCTACTAATGCGGCAGGATCAAACAGCCCATCATCTTTAGCCAGAGGCTGAATCGTCAAATCATTTTTCACTGCTGCTGCTACCTTATCAGTGGTAGCAAAAAGAACTGGGTACTGGTGAACCACGGCTACTGGAGCTTGTTCACAGCGACCGACGCATGGCGCTGCAATCACTTTGACTTTCGGATTACCCAGAATAGCTGGCAGCTTTGCCAATAGATTTTGTGCGCCGGCCAACTCACAAGCGATGCCATCACACACACGAATAGTTATATCTGCAACGGGGTCATTGCCACGTACTACTTCGAAATGGTGATAGAAAGTAGCTACCTCATACACTTCAGCCATCGGTAAATTCATTTCTTTTGCCAAGGCTACTAAATGGCGGTCATGCAAAGCACGATACTCATCATTTAGTTTGTGAAGATTTTCAATTAATAAGTCACGACGGTGTGGCGCATCACCAATTAGCTGTCGTACTTCTACCAAAGAAGCATCGTCAGCTTGACGACCTTTCAGCTTGCTCTTACGGCGAATAGTCTCCCTTAAATCATCTGCAGTAGCAACGGCAACTGCGGTGATTTCTCCTGAGGGCTTGGGGTGATTCATAGTAGATGGTCTCGAATTTCTAATCGCAATATCAATGCGTGTTTTTATGTGCTGAAAATGAAGTTCAATGCTTTAGATTGGGAACACTAATATAAGCGCTAATGCACTACTGTGCTGTATACAAGAAACCCCAAAATCAAGGCTAATTTTGGGTTATTTTTACCTTGAAGTCCTTGACGGCGCTCAAGGGAATAGGGACTAGGGTTTACCCTATTAAATCATTGAAGGTCTAGGTCTATCGCCGGGTGGATTGGAATAATCTAGCTTACGCTCATACAACCTAGCTCTATAGCAGTCTTCATACCCTTTACTCCCAATCTGCCAACCGATTGAGGTGCAATCTTCTTGGGCAGCGGACTCAATGGAGCCACAGCCAGCCAGGGAAAGGACCGAAAAGGTCGCTAGAGATAAAGTGAGTCGTAATTTTGGTGAATTCATACCCGAAGTCTACTGGATTATTGATTTCAGGTTAAGGGAAGTCTCGATTTGTACAATTTGGTAAATATCAGCAAAGTCAATGCTTCCCATTTCCTTTAATACGCTTTTCTGTGGGTATGGGGGCTTTACCCAAGATGCAGATGGATTTAAAGGCTTAATTAATGAAGTGTTATTTCATAACGATCACCACAGGCTACAGGCCTTAAAGCCCTCGCTTCCTGTAGCATTTTGACCAAACCATAATTTGACATTGTTTTTAATGTGCGGGATAAGTTCCCCTGCTTTCTTCCAGTAAGTTCTGCTAACTCAGAAATCGATACTGGCTTCGACGCTCTAATGACATGCAACAAGGCCCTGTTTTCATCACTCAAGACCTGTGCCAAGGAGCGCATTGAAGTAAACCAAATCTTTGGATCACTTGCCTTCGGCTTCAGATCGCCCTTAGCAATAGCCAAAACGCGCGCCCGAATATCTTTTTGTGACGCAATCCCTATTTTGATAACCTTCATATTTCTTTGTCCGTTTTTAAGGCCTTATCGACATCCGCAAAAAAATCATCTAATGGTTGGTACGCATCTTTAAACTCATATCGTACCCCTGGATCATTAGCACTTCGATGCTTGTGAGCGTACGTCAATTTTCTACCGGAGTAACCCGATTTCATCTGCACTGCATGAGCATTGTCGTAACCCAGAATTCTTAAACCCCTTGGGATATGTAAAGTTAATGAATAGCGCACCCCGTGAGGTATGGCATCACTAGCTGGCACTTCCCAAGCCTCAATCTTCACCCATTAACCATCATCCTGATCTATGACCTCTTGATGAAGATCCAAAAGAGTCACAATCCCACGTTTTCGCATTCCTCATAATATATCATCAGATGATATACCAAAAGTAACAACCCTGCTTAACTGACGGTTTTATTCCACTGGTGGAAATCCAGCCTTTTGCGCCCACTTATTATTAAAAACATGAATGATGGGTTTCTCATAGACACCGGCTTTAGTGAATGGCTCATCCTGTAGCCAAGCATCTAAATCTGCCCTACTGGGAAAATCCATTGCCAATAAGCTGCCAACCGTTGTTTGGCCATCTTCAGAAGTCAGCGGTCCAGCAAAAGCCATACGATCAGATAATTTCGCAAGATAAGCACGATGCTCAGGTCGAACCTGAATCCGCAAATCTGCTGTACCAGGACGATCCATTAATAAAATTGCAAAAATCATATTCTCTCCATCTGTTTATTGTTGTAGGTATTCATCGCTAACATCTTACGAGAAAGTCTCAATAAAAAACCACCCGAAGGTGGTTTTAGACTACTTGGCGGAAGAGGCGGGATTCGAACCCGCGGTAGGCTATTAACCTACGCACGCTTTCCAGGCGTGTGACTTAAACCGCTCATCCACCCTTCCGGAACCGCTGATTATACGTTTTCCGCAAGGGATTTCCTTAGAAGTGCTTAAAGAGCCTCTTTAAGTTGGTCCAAAATTGCTGGATTCTCAAGGGTAGAGGTGTCTTGAGTAATTTCCTCACCTTTAGCAATTACACGCAAGAGACGGCGCATGATCTTGCCTGAACGCGTCTTCGGCAAGTTATCACCAAAGCGCACATCTTTTGGCTTAGCAATGGGGCCAATCTCTTTACCTACCCAGTTACGCAACTCTGTGGCAATCATTTTGGCCTGATCTCCAGTTGGGCGTCCGCCTTTCAGAACCACAAACACACAAATCGCTTCACCAGTCAATTCATCGGGACGGCCAACCACTGCTGCTTCAGCAACCAATGGATTAGCAACTAAACAAGACTCGATTTCCATCGTTCCCATCCGGTGACCAGAAACATTCAAGACGTCATCGATACGTCCCGTAATCGTGAAGTAACCAGTCTCCTTATTCCGGATTGCGCCATCACCCGCTAGATACAAAGTGCCGCCCAGCTCTTCTGGGAAGTAAGACTTCACAAAACGGTCTGGATCACCCCAAATATTCCGAATCATAGAAGGCCATGGACGCTTGACAACTAAAATACCGCCATGCCCATTCGGTACATCGTGACCAACTTCATCCACAATCGCTGCCATGATGCCTGGCAATGGCAATGTACATGAACCAGGAATCATTGGGGTGGCACCTGGTAATGGTGAAATCATGTGACCACCAGTTTCTGTCTGCCAGAAGGTATCCACGATTGGGCAACGTGAGCCACCAACGTTCTCGTAGTACCACATCCAAGCTTCGGGATTAATCGGTTCGCCGACTGAGCCCAAGAGGCGCAAAGAGGATAAATCATAACTCTGAGGATGAATAGCTTGGTCGTTACTGGATGCTTTGATCAAGGAACGAATCGCTGTTGGGGCGGTGTAGAAAATAGTTGCCTTGTGTTTTTGGATCATCTGCCAGAAGCGGCCCGCATTGGGATAAGTTGGAACGCCCTCAAACACAATCTGCGTAGCACCCACCGCGAGAGGGCCATACGTAATATACGAGTGTCCTGTTACCCAGCCAATATCAGCAGTACACCAAAATACATCGCTGGGCTTAATATCAAAGGTCCACTTCATGGTCAAAATCGTCCACAACAAGTAACCGCCTGTAGAGTGCTGAACACCCTTAGGCTTTCCGGTTGAGCCCGATGTATAGAGAACAAATAGTGGATGCTCTGCGCTGACCCATTCTGGCTCACAAGTCGCAGGCTCATTGGCAACGACGTCATGCATCCAAGAATCGCGACCTGCCACCATTGGAATAGTTCGGCCGGTACGCTTATACACAATCACGTTTTTTACTTTTTCACATTCACCCAAAGCAAGCGCTTCATCAACAATCACTTTAAGTGGCAACTCCTTACCACCACGAAATTGTTCATCTGCGGTAATGACCGCAACTGCACCAACGTCAACAATCCGTTCTTGCAATGATTTAGCAGAGAAACCGCCAAACACAACAGAGTGAGTAGCCCCGATACGGGCACAAGCTTGCATTGCAATAATGCCTTCAACGGACATTGACATATAAATAATGACACGGTCACCAGACTTGATACCCATCTTGCGCAGTGCATTTGCCATTTTGCAAACGCGCTCCAGCAACTCTTTGTAAGTCACTGTAGTGACTAGGCTGTCGTCAGCCTCAAAAATAATCGCTGTCTTATCACCTAAGCCATTTTCAACCTGGCGGTCTAAGCAGATATAGGAAGCATTTGTTGTGCCATCTTCAAACCATTTATAAAAAGGCGCTTTAGATTCATCTAACACTGTAGTGAAGGGTTTTTTCCAATACAGATTTTCTTTCGCAAGGCGACCCCAAAAACCGTCATAGTCATTATTAGCCTCAGCGCATAACTTGTTATAGGCATCCATTCCTGGAATGGCGGCCCCCTTGATAAAGTCTGCAGGTGGGTTAAAAATGCGGTTTTCTTGCTTTAATGGTTCCATGCTACACAGCCCTCTTTTTAATAATCAATCGACTCATAAACTAATAACTGCTTAATAACAAATACAAAAGCGCGAAAATATCGCAAAATGGGGGGTTTACACCCCTAGAACCATAGAAGATAAGTGAAAACACTCGGGATGTGCTCTATGGCAAACCCTTAAAATAGGCGAAACCTTACTATTAATGTGGAAATAAGCCAAAAAACGATGACCAATATCAAACAAAACGACCTCATTCAAAGCGTTGCCGATGCTTTCCAGTTCATTTCTTACTATCACCCAAAGGACTTCATTGCTGCTCTTGGCAGAGCTTATGAGCTCGAGCAAGGTCATGGCGCGAAAGATGCGATTGCCCAAATCCTGACCAATAGCCGGATGTGTGCCGAGGGCCATCGCCCGATGTGCCAAGACACCGGTATTGCAGTGGTATTCCTAAAAGTGGGCATGAATGTGCAATGGCCTGATGCGACGATGAGTGTCAGCGACATGGTGAATGAAGGAGTACGCCGTGCTTACCTCAATCCAGACAATACGCTCCGTGCTTCAGTCTTGGCTGACCCTGCAGGCAAACGCAGCAATACTGGTGATAACACCCCTGCTGTAATTCATTATGAAATCGTTCCCGGAGATGATGTCGAAGTCATCTGCGCTGCCAAAGGAGGTGGTTCGGAAAACAAAGCCAAGATGGTGATGCTCAATCCTTCAGACTCGGTTGTCGATTGGGTTGTCAAAACTGTCCCCACCATGGGTGCTGGCTGGTGCCCTCCCGGTATCTTAGGCATCGGTATTGGTGGCACTCCAGAAAAAGCCATGCTCATGGCTAAAGAATCTTTAATGGGTCCTGTAGATATTCAAGAACTCATCGTTCGTGGTGCAAAAACGCGTGCTGAAGAGCTGCGTCTTGAAATTTATGACAAGGTTAATAAATTAGGGATTGGCGCGCAAGGTCTTGGTGGTTTGACTACTGTCCTTGATGTCAAGATCCTGGAATACCCAACTCACGCAGCCTCTCTGCCAGTAGCCATGATCCCAAACTGTGCAGCAACCCGTCACATCCATTTCCATTTGCACGGCGATGGCCCGGCCAAGTTAGAGAAACCCTCCCTATCCGATTGGCCAGATGTCACCTGGACTCCTGATGTTCAAAAATCCAAGCGCGTGAATTTAGATACTCTCACTGCTGCTGAAGTAGCCAGTTGGAAACCTGGTGAGACTTTGTTATTGAACGGCAAGATTTTGACTGGTCGCGATGCGGCACATAAACGGATCCAAGATATGCTGGCCAAAGGCGAAGAATTACCAGTGAGCTTTAAGGATCGCGTGATTTACTACGTTGGTCCAGTCGACCCTGTCCGTGATGAGGCAGTTGGGCCAGCGGGTCCTACTACTTCTACGCGGATGGATAAGTTCACCGAGATGATGCTCGCGAAGACTGGGTTGATATCAATGATCGGTAAAGCTGAGCGTGGGCCTGAAGCCATTGAGGCAATTAAGAAACATAAATCAGCCTATCTCATGGCCGTTGGTGGTGCCGCTTACTTAGTATCGAAAGCAATTCAGTCTGCGAAAGTAGTGGGCTTTGCTGACTTGGGCATGGAAGCCATTTATGAGTTCGATGTTAAAGACATGCCGGTAACAGTGGCCGTGAATTCCGAAGGCATCTCGATGCATCAGACTGGCCCTAAAGAATGGCAGGCAAAAATTGCTGGTATTCCAGTCAAGATTATTTAATTAGCCTTAGATCGCTTTCACATTGGCACTCATTGGGGTTTTTGATTCTGGCGTTGGCGGCTTATCCATTTTGGATGAGGCTCTGCGTCAGCTTCCCCAGCATGACTACATCTATCTTGCCGATTCTGCCAATGCGCCTTATGGTGAAAAGTCCAGCGACTGGATTGCAGGCCGAAGTATGGTCTTGTGTAAGTACTTAGCTAGCAATGGCTGTGATGCGATTGTGATTGCTTGCAATACCGCCACTGCGCAAGCAATTAAACAAATCCGTGCTGAACTGGAAATTCCAATTATTGGCGTTGAGCCCGGAATTAAGCCAGCAGCAATGCAAACCAAAAATGGCATTGTTGGGGTATTGGCGACTGAAGCCACCCTAAAGAGTGATAAGTTCAATGCCCTACTTGCAACCCTGCCTGAAAATTGTCACGTCATTAAACAATCTGGCGCAGGTCTGGTGCCCTTAATTGAAGCTGGCAAAGCAGATAGCGCAGAGGCTTTAGACTTACTAGGTCAGCATCTAGCGCCGATCCTGGATGCCGGTGCCGATACCTTGGTGCTGGGTTGTACCCACTACCCCTTTTTAAGAAAAGCCATTCGCAAGCTATTAGGTGACTCTATTACCTTAGTTGACACCAGCGAAGCCGTAGTCAAGCAACTGCAGCGTCAAATAGAAAACCGAGATCAAGACTTGCAATCTCAAGGTCGCGGTACAGTAATATTCATCAGCAGCAAAAACGAATCCTTACTTCTGGGAATGGCAAAAGATTTGATGTTCAGTGACCTGCAATCCCATTTCATTAGCTCAAAACGCTTAGGCGAAATTGCATGAGCACCTTACTGCAAAAAATAGATTTGCACATGCCGTTCACTAAATCAGAACGAATCATTATTTGCATTGTTCTGGTATTGCATATATTGCCTGCTTTAGACTTTTTGCACTGGACTTCACCATCCACTAAAACAGATGATGAGCGGGTTGCCGTCAACTTAGTTAGTCCTGAGCCCGCTCAGAAGAGTCAGCAAGCTCCAGCCGCAACTCCACCAAAGCCGAAGGAAGAGCCTAAGAAACCGGTTGAGGAAAAGCCTTTACCAAAGCCTGTTTCTCCCCAGACTCCAGCCCAACAACCTACACCACCCCAAAAGCAATCTGAGGCTAAGAGTGAATCTCAGCCACAAAATGCTGCTGTAGCCCCTTCTTCTGCAGGGGGCACTAGTGGTACGCCGATTCAGACTGATATTGGTAAACTCGTTGTGGTCTATCAACCCGATGCTGATGCCTACTATCCCTCATTCTCAAAGAGATCGGGTGAGCAAGGTGCAGTGGTAGTGCGTTTAATTATTGATGAAACCGGGAGTGTCGAAGATATCGCTTTATTACAATCAAGTACCTTCCCAAGACTTGATCGTGCAGCAAGTGAAATTGGAAGGCGCTATCGCTTCCAACCTTTTTTAGTAAATGGAACACCCCAAAGAATTTCTACCAACCTTTTAATCAAATTTAACCTCAAGAACTAATCATTATGAATACACCATTTGGCATAGCAAATCTTTGGATCGAAGGCGATTTCATTACCCGCTTTGTAGCACTTGCACTTCTGACCTGCTCAATCATTACTTGGGTGATTTTGCTAACCCGCTTCTGGGACTTACGCAATCTGCGCAAACTTAAACCAGAACTCGATGTGTTCTGGCGCGCCACTTCTTACGAACAAGGCTTGCATGCTTTTACCCATCAAGCAAATAATCCTTACTATCACATTGCTAAATCGGCAGCGGGCGCATCAACCCATCACCAAAGCCAATCGGCCAATCATCGCGAACTGTTACAAACACTCAATTACTCTGAGTGGATGGCTCGCAGTCTGAAGAATAGTGTCGATGCTATTGCCGCAGGTTTACAAAAAGGACTGACTTTCTTGGGCTCTACTGGTGCCGTCGCACCGTTTATTGGCTTGTTTGGTACCGTATGGGGTATTTACCATGCCTTGATCTCGATTAGTAGCTCTGGTAGTGCTCATATTGACCAAGTCGCTGGCCCAATTGGTGAAGCACTCATCATGACGGCTTTAGGACTAGCAGTTGCGATCCCTGCAGTACTCGGATTTAACGCCATCAACCGTGCAAATAAATTACTGGTAGCCGACCTGAATCGCTTTGGTAACGACTTGCTAGCGTACTTTGTTACTGGTGCACGCGTGGACTCCGGAGAATAAGTATGTCTTTTCATATTAAAGAAGACCAGAGTGATGACGCCATCATGGCAGAAATCAATATGACGCCGATGGTTGACGTCATGTTGGTGTTGTTGATTATTTTCATCATCACCCTTCCAGTGATCCAGCAAGCAGTCAAAGTTGAACTTCCAAAGGCGAATAGCGTGCGCAATGAAGTCAAACCCGAATCAGTACAGGTATCGATTGATGCTAAAGGCCAAATCTTTTGGAATAGCACCGCAATTGATTTAAAGACCTTTGATGGCTATGCAGAAAAAGCTGCTGGAAAAGATCCACAACCGGAAATTAATTTACGCGCGGATAAGTCTGTCAAATATGAATATGTAGCGCAAGTATTAGCAGCATCGCGCCGCGCGGGCCTAACTAAACTTGGATTTGTAACAGAGCCAGACTAAATCCTATTGAGGTTTAAAAGGGATTTTGGCGGGTAAGCAGATTTCTTCACTGACGTGAGTGCCATTTCCTAGAGATGCGCCGAGAATACCGCCTTGGATTTTTTCTACTTTTTTGAGTTTGCCAGTAACTGGATCAAGCGTAATTTGCGTTGAAACAGTGCCGGCGGAATAAGAAGTACCCATGAGTTCCTCAGGCGGGAAACTGGCTTCTAGCACAATGAAAATATTTGGGCGGGCAAGAGTGACACTCTTCACAACTTGCGTTCCAAAGGCATCGGACTGATCCAAATCCCGATCATCCAAAAATACTTTTGCCTTTTGAGTCTTTGAGGCAAGCGTAATTTTCATTCCATACTCTTCAACAAAATCCTTTTCTGTTCTTTTGCAATCAAAGAAAATGGATTGCCCCATCACAGAAGTAGTTGAGCAAAGCAATAAGGGGATTATTAGATAGAGTCTTCTCAAAATCTTCATGAGGAAAAGCTTACATTATTGGTGCGAGTGGAGGGACTTGAACCCTCAATCCCTTACGGGCGCAAGATTTTAAGTCTTGTGCGTATACCGATTCCGCCACACTCGCTCTTGCTTTTGCAGAGTTAAATAAATTTAAATCTACTTTGTCTACCGATTTCGCCACTGGGGCTCGCACTAGCAATAAAGCTGCGCTAAATAAATCAAGACAGACGAAATTTTAGCACGCGAGCCCAGAAAGACTCGGGAAGCGCTAACTGCCCAGAGCTAGGGCTCAATTCAGCAAAACCACTAAACTACCCTCATGAAATCCCCTCGTAATCAGACTGTTCTTGGTCAGTTTTTGCGCCTCCTCTTTTGGGTAGGTGGCTTAGCCTGCGTGATCTGTCTGCTTGCCACTATTGCCTATCTCTATTCAGCTAAAACCAGTCCTTCCGGTAAACGGGTCATCAAAGGTCTGGGGGATTCAGTAGTGATTACTTTTGATGAAGCAGAGATCCCCCATATCAAAGCAAACTCCCCTACTGATGCTGTATTTGCCTTGGGGTATTTACATGCCTCTGAACGTTCATGGCAACTCGAAATGAATCGCCGTTTAGCCAGCGGCCGACTATCTGAAATACTAGGTAACGATACCGTTAGTATTGATCGCTTTATTCGTACGCTTGGTATCAAGCGTGCTGCTGAACGCCAATTTGATCGATACCCTGTAGCAGCCAAACGAATGCTTCAAGCCTATGCTGATGGGGTGAATGCTGGCAATGCGCATTTAGCTTGGGCGCTTCCCGTCGAATACTTTTTAACGGGATCAAAACCAGGTCACTGGTCTCCAACGGATAGTGTTGCTTGGATGTTAATGATGGCCTACGATTTGGGCGGTAACTGGCAAAAAGAATTACAACGCTTAGAGCTCTCACAATTTCTGAGTACCAAACAAGTCTGGGAGATTACCCCTCCATACGATGCAGGTGAACCCGTTAGTAATATGGACTTTGCCAAAATCTACCAAGATCTCAAAGTCTTTAATCCCAATGCAGGCCCAGCACAAGACAAGTCCAAGAAACTTCCCTCTACCGAACTGAGCTCGATTGCACTACCGGGCGGTAAAGACGGGATTGGCTCGAATAACTGGGCCTTAAGTGGCAAGCTCACAGCCAGTGGTAAGCCTTTATTGGCAAATGATCCTCATTTAGGTTTATCCGCTCCTGCCATCTGGTACTTTGCCCACCTCAATGCCCCAGGCTTGGATGTGATTGGTGCCACGCTGCCTGGGATCCCTGCGGTTGTTTTAGGGAGAACCGATACATTAGCGTGGAGTTTCACCAACACGGGTCCTGATGTTCAAGATTTATATATCGAACAAATTGATCCTGCAAATCCGGGTATGTATCGTGGCCCCGATGGTTATCTGCCGTTCAAGGTTCATCAAGAAATCATTGATATCAAGGGCTCACCTTCACTCCATTTTCTGGTCAAGGAAACCAGACATGGTCCAGTCATCTCTGACTCCTATGCCCGCGCTAAGCGCACTATCGACACCAGTCGCTTTGCTTTAGCGCTACGCTGGACTGCCCTAGATCTGGAGAACCAATCTGTTGTCAGCTTGCTGGATATGAATCGTGCCAAAGATCTCAATTCCTTGAAAGAGGCGCTCTATAAAAACTATGCACCCATGCAAAACGTGGTGATGGCAGATATCGAAGGCAATATCGCCTATCAGGCAGCTGGCGTTGCTCCGAAACGCGTATTACATCAGGGCTTATATGGTGTGGCCCCTGCGCTGGGATGGGATAAGCAATTTGATTGGAACGGCTATGTACCCTTTGATCAATTACCCTCTAGCAATAACCCAGAGCAAGGGTGGATCGCCACCGCCAATCAAAAGATCATTGCAGTCAACGACCCAAATCCCTTAACAGGAGATTGGGAAATGCCAACAAGATATGACCGCATTGTGGAACTCATCAAATCTAGGAATAGCCATGATACGAATGACATGAAAACCATGCAGGCAGATACGCTTTCCTTAGGTGCGACTCCGTTGTTATCTTTATTTAAAGCTAGTCAGTCTAGCCATAAGCTCGCTCCTCAAGCTTTAGAGATCAGCAAGGCATTCGATGGTGATATGAAAGTAGACAGCGCTGGTGCCCTGATTTTTAACGCCTGGGCTGATCAGCTTACACGGAATTTATTCTCGCGCTTAGGCTATTTATTTACTGAAAACTATGGCTCACGTAGTTTTAGAAACTCACTCATTCTTGCACTACAAAATCCCGAGAGCCCTTGGTGTGACAATCTAAAAACGCCTGCTGTGGAATCCTGTAGTGATGCTTCAAATAATGCTTTTGATCAGGCGCTAGACTATCTCAGCAGCCAATACGGCAATGATCCTAAAACATGGGCATGGGGTAAAGCCCATATCGCCATCTCTGAACATCGCCCATTAAGCAAGGTGCCCTTGCTTGGGGAAACTTTCAATATTAAGACGCCTTTTCCGGGGGACGGATTTTCCATCAATGTCGGTAGACCTGAATTGCTCAAATCCAGCAACCCCTACGCAACCATCCAAGCACCTAGTTTGCGCACGATTTATGATTTTTCTGATCTGGAGAAGTCTCTATTCATCTATCAGACAGGACAATCTGGCTGGGTTCAAAGTAAGTTCTATCGGAATATGAACCCGCTATGGGCCAAGAATGAAAATCTACCCTTGCAAATGAAGCCCGAACATACCAAGCGCCAACTCGAATTGGCTATTAAGTAGAACTTCGCGTGGCCGATCCCCAAGACGTATAAAGTATCATCTTGGTATAAATAAGCACTGATTAAACTAATTAGGATCAATACACATGAAAAAATATAACTCCTTTTTTACCTCATCCATTGTGATCGCATTATTATTTTTAACTAATACTGCTTATGCAGAGTGGAAAGAATTAGGCTCAGATGATCTCATAGTGGTTTATGTAGATTTAGATACGATACGAGATAGCGGAGAAAAAGCGCAAATTATGTCGATGCTAGATTTTAAAAAACCTGGTTTAAATCCAACAAACAAACAGGTAGTCAACTCTATTGTTGGTCTAAACGAATATAACTGCCCTGGGATCAGTTACCGTCCAATTGAATATAAAGAATTCTCAGGCAATAAAGGTAGTGGCAATATAGTCTCCGATAACAAGACACCTAATAGCCAATTTGAGCCCGTCGTCAATAAAGATTGGATGGCTGGGGTATTTAATGTTGTATGCCAAAAGAAATAAGCCTCGAATACAATCGCATCTAATAACTGGGTTAATTCTTTTTCTTGTTTTTAGTGTGATTTGCCTGCAAGGCTGTGTTGCACCACTTGCTGCACTAGGAAGCTCTAGTACTGCTGCAGCGAGCGCAGCCGGAACAACAGTGGTCACAGTTGCGGTTGCAAACCCAGTTACCGCTACTAGTCTCGCTTCTACTGCCACTACGGGCAAATCCCCACTAGAGCATGCCACATCTGCTGCTACTAAAAAAGATTGCAGCTTTATTAATGCACTGGTAGCCAAACCGATTTGCGTAGATATCCCCATCCCTACTATTACTGACAATAGCTCACCCCTCTTAGGTCCAGCTGACTTTGTGATACAGCCTGTCAAGCAATAAGGTAGCTAGCCTGACATTTTGTGTAACAGTCTAAAATTAGGGTTCACTAGCAATTATTGAATGAATCCGCCATGACTATCGAAAACTATTACCTCACACTCACCTGCCCCAATAAACCAGGAATCGTTGCAGCGGTCTCTACGTATATTTTTCAGGCTGGTGGTGATATTGAGGAAGCTCAACAGTTTGATGACAAAGATTCGAAACGCTTTTTTATGCGCGTGAGCTTTAGTTGCCCCACCGATGACAATACACTCAGATCTGGATTTCTGGAAATTGCGAAGCGCTTTGAACTTACCTGGGAATTGCGTGCGGTTAAAGATCTAAAAAGAGTACTGATTATGGCTTCCAAGTTAGATCATTGCTTGGTGGACTTAATGTATCGCTGGCGCATTGGTGAGTTGCCCATGATCATCAGTGGCATCGTGTCCAATCACCCTCGCGAGGTTTATGCAAGTATTGATTTTGCAGATATTCCTTTCTATCACCTCCCAGTCACTCCTGAAACGAAGTCTACTCAAGAGGCAAAACTGCTGGAGATCGTTGCTAAATCTAAAGTAGACATGGTGATACTGGCGCGTTACATGCAAATTTTGTCTGATGATTTATCTACCAAGTTATCAGGTCGCTGTATTAATGTGCATCACTCATTTTTGCCCAGCTTTAAAGGTGCCAAGCCCTATCATCAAGCCCATGCGCGCGGGATTAAATTGATTGGTGCTACCGCCCACTTTGTCACTAGTGACTTAGATGAAGGTCCCATCATTGAACAGGACGTTACGCGTGTTACCCACGGTGATACCCCTGAAGACTTGGTGCGCAAAGGCCGGGACTTGGAGCGTACTGTTCTATCGAGGGCGCTGCGCTACTACTTGCATGACCGTGTGTTGATTAATGGTGCTACTTCCGTAGTCTTTTCAGACTAAGAGAGTCTAGTTAAGGCCTGACCCCAGGGGCCTCTATGGGCAGGCCATTCGCGCGCCACATCAGAAAGAGTTCTAGTTGCGCCATCTCTGGCGAGCCATACGCAAACTGCTCGGCCCTAACGCCACTCATGCAATTACGTAGACGGCGCTGTAAAGATCCCAAGGTCTGCCATTCCAGACGATAGATCGGATAAGCATTGGGATGTCCTTGAGGTATCAAGCTACCCCCGAGCTTGAGTCCCGCCCGCTCTTCATGACACTGAGCACAAGATAAATTGAGCTGACCCATTCTTTCATTAAACCAACGGCTTCCTTTTTGGAGATCGGTTTTATTGATCGCAGTTTCTTTTATGGCAATAGGCATTCCTTTGGATTGATTGGCTACAAATACCGTTAGGGAGAGGAGCTCTTTATTCTCATAGGAAAGTGCTGGGGCACCTTGTGCTGCAACTCGACATTGATTAATTTGACCTTCAAGAGTTTGTAGCTTCCCTTTAATCACCTTAGGAAACTGCGTTGCAACACCCCGCATAGATTTTTTAGCATCGCCGTGACAGCTAGAACAAGCAACTTGCTTCTCGCCTGACTTGGCATTCCACAGACTCTCGCCCTCGCTAACCCAAAACATAGCAGGATTGAGGCTAGGGTCATCTTGCATCGCCTTATTTTCAGAAGACATTAATTCATAACTAGACTGTTTTTGTTGCACAGCAAGAGCTGGTGCGGCAAGAGCGTTTAAGGATGCGCTCAATAGAAAGCAGCTTGCCAGAAAGAATGAATAAATCCGCAGTTTCACGAAACAGTAATGCGCGCCTGATTAATCGCCTCGTAACCATCATCACCCACCCACTTAAATTCCAGAGTGCCTGTTTCAGTGGCGATAGTAGTGAAGATGACTAAAGGATTAGCGCCAATGCCGGAGAAGAAATCGGCTTTGAATATCTCCACATTGTTATAGGAGCAAGTAAAGACCTGAATAATTTCTCTAGGAATTAATTTTCCTGATTCTGTATAACGAAATCCTGACTCCATATCATGCTGCGCAATTGCGCGGATTTCAATAATGGCGCCTTTCTTTGCCGAAGTAGGCATGGTGATAGAGGTGCGTGAGGTTTTACTCATACCATCTCCGTGCAGGCAGAAAGTGTTACGAGTGTTTCGGCAGAGCCGCGCCAAAAACTCCCATCACTCATTTGTGCAATCGCCCAGACCCTTTGACTATCAGCTAAACGGACCCGTGTAGTGAGATTGGCGGTTCCTGAACGAGGGGTGAAATAAGCGGCAAAAATATTGGGGTATGGATTACCTTCTGCCACCACATGAATCGCTTTGACATAGTTATTCGCGGTCATCGGACTATCCACACTCACATTCAGAACCACCAAATTACCATTCTCCACCAGCGGGGGAATCACTAAGGTAACGCGCCCATCATTGATGGTTGCACCGCCCGTAATTGTTTTGAGCGCCTCTTCTGCATCTTCCTTCTTCGCAAATACTAAAGAGGGAGCAAACCATGAGCCTAAGGCAATGAAACCCAGCTTTTGGATTCTTTTGAGCCAGTCACGGCGCGGCATTTTTGGAGAGTAATTGATATTCATCTTCATTTGGAATTTTGGGTATTAAGACTGACTAGGAAAGCAACAACATCCTCAATCTCTTGGCCATTTAAAATAGTTTGTCCTGCAAATTTTGTAGCAACCCGATTGAGGTGTCCAGTTTTGTAATACGCCGGCATGATGGTATTTGAATTAAAGCGACTTGCTTCAACCATGCGCGCTCTTAATTGTGGCGCGCTGAGTGGTGCACTACTAACGGTCAGTTCCGGGGCTAAATTACCCTGAAAGCGTTCTTCTGGAAAAGGTCCGCTGTGGCACAACAAGCACAAACCAGTTTGACGGCTGGCAACGATTGCACGACCCCTCGTCGCATCTCCTGGCAGAGAAGACAGGGATTCGAAAATCGAATCCCCCACCACTGTTTGTGCCTGCACCGAACTGAGCTTGAGGAAGACTAGCAACAGCGCTACTAGTACATACCTCATTCTCATCCTGGCCATTTCACTTTGAACTTCTTAAACCAGCTTGATGCCGCTATTTTTCAAAGGCACATTACGCAAACGTTTTCCAGTAGCACGATAGAACGCGTTTAAAACAGCTGGCGCTGCTACCGCGATCGTTGGCTCACCTACACCGCCCCAGTCTTTACCGCCACCTTGAATGATGATGGTTTCAACAGGCGGCATTTGATAGAGGCGAATAGAGCCGAAAGTATCAAAGTTCTTTTGGACCACTGCACCCTTCTCGATCGTAATCTCTTCCTCGAAAAGCGCTGATAGCCCATACACAAATGAACCAGATACTTGACGCGCAACTTGCGCTGGATTAACAACATACCCAGGATCAGTAGCGGCAACAAAGCGATGAATTTTCACTTCATTACCATTTGTTACTGAGAGCTCACACGCTGCTGCCACATAACTGCCGAAGGAACGCATTTGTGCCACGCCACGGAATACACCTAGCGCTGCAGGTTTAGTCCAACCAATGCCATCCGCTACCGCATTTAGAACGGCGACTGCACGGGGATGCTTGCCCATATGTTTACGTCGAAACTCAACCGCGTCCATATTGGTGGCTTCTGCCATCTCATCCATGAAGGTTTCAATGAAGATTGCATTTTGATTGACGTTCACACCTCGCCAAAAACCAGGAGGTACATGGGTATTACGCATGGCGTGATCAACAGTGATATTAGGGAAGTCGTATGTGAAACCGTGCTCGCCACTATCCTCAAGCCCCTGAAAGGTAACTGGATCTTTACCTTTATTCGCCGCCACAATGGCTGGCCGTACCGCTGCTAAGATTGATTGGCCAGACAAGCGCATATTGATGCCAGTCACATTATTTTTGCCGTCAATCGCTGCAGTCAACTTACACATCATCACTGGATGGTAACGGCCCTGCGTCATATCTTCTTCGCGAGTCCAAATCAATTTAATGGGGGTGCCTGGCATCTGCTTAGCAATATTGACTGCCTGTGTTGTGAAGTCTTGGAATGCACCCCGACGACCAAAGCCACCACCCAGGTTTACTTTGTAGACATTGCATTTCTCAGAAGGCAAACCTGAAGCTGCGATAACTGCCGCTAAAGAAGCTTCACCGTCTTGAGTTGGAACCCAGGCATCACAAGCATCTGGAGTCCACTTTGCAGTCGCTGTTTGTGGTTCCAGCGTGGCGTGATTTAAGAATGGATAGAAGAAAGTGGATTGCAGTGTCTTAGCAGATCCAGCAATTGCCGTCTTAATATCGCCATTGGTGTTATGCACAAATGAATCCGGATGCTCAAGACCATCTTCCAGCATCTTTTTAATAGAGGCGCTAGATACGTTCACGTTAGCACCGCTATCCCAATTGATATTGACTTGCTCCATGGCCATTTTGGCTTGCCAAAAAGTGTCTGCGACTACTGCTACCGCTGTGTCGCCGACTTGCACGACTTTCTTAACACCCTTCATGCTCTGCGCTTTAGCAGCGTCATAGCTCTTTACTTTGCCGCCAAAGACTGGAGACTCTTTAATGGTCGCTACTAACATACCGGGGAACTTTAAATCAATGGCATAGACTTGTTTTCCAGTAACTTTGTCAGCAACGCCATCAATACGATTAAGGGATTTACCAATGATCTGCCAGTCTTTTGGATCCTTTAAAGGTACCTCTTTTGGTACCTCTAATTTAGATGCAGCAATAGATACCTTACCAAATGTGGTCTTGCGTCCTGAGGGCGTATGGGTAATGACACTATTTTTAGCGACGCATTCAGATGCAGGGACATTCCATTGATTGGCGGCTGCCTGCACCAACATGATGCGAGCAGCTGCGCCGCCCTTGCGCACATATTGCTCGGAGGTTCTGATGCCACGACTTCCGCCAGTGGAGTAGCTACCCCAGACGTTCTTCCGCTTTAGGCTTTCTGCAGGCGATGGATAGTCATAGGAGACCTTCTTCCAATCACACTCCAGCTCTTCGGCAACCATTTGCGCCAAGCCAGTGATGGTGCCCTGACCCATTTCTGAGCGAACGACCCGCACAATCACATCATCATTGGGTTTTACAACAACCCATACTCCAATTTCAGGTAAATCTAATGGCGTCATTGCGGTGGTACCAGTACCCATCGCTGCATTCGCAGAGGAGATTAGCGAGAGATCAAAGCCAATTGCCAGACCCGTAGCGATTGCACTGGAGCCAACGATAAAGTGGCGACGCGAAGTACTTGTATTGTTATTTGTATTTGTAGTCATCTGTTTCCCCTTATGCCTTGCTGACAGCATGAATGGCTGCACGTACTTCTTGGAAAGTGCCGCAACGACAAATGTTGGTGACAGCAGCATCAATTTGAGCGTCAGTTGGTTTCGGTGTGTTGCGCAATAAGGCAGTCGTTGCCATTACCATGCCAGATTGGCAATAACCGCACTGAGGCACCTGATTATCAACCCAGGCTTTTTGTACCTTAGAGAGTTGACCGTTCTTCTCTAAACTTTCAATCGTTTCAATTTTTTTACCCACAGCAGCGGATACTGGCAAAGCACAACTGCGCAGAGCTTGACCATCAAACAGGACTGTGCAGGCTCCGCAGACGCCAATGCCGCAACCATATTTAGTACCAGTAAGACCAATTTGCTCACGGATTACCCATAACAAGGGGGTGTCTGGGTCTACATCGACCTTATATTTTTTACCGTTGACATTTAACTCAGCCATGAGTGATCTCCTATCGTTTTTATAATTTAGGAACTCTTTCTTTAAGAATGAGTTTCTGCTTTTTTATACCCTACTTTGAATGTGTCTATCTTAAACAAGAATCTAATTATTGCTATGCAACATAAATTTAAGCTTGTAAGATCGGATGATGATCTCTGGGCTTGTGCAAATCCTCCTGTTCCAAAGTATTGGAGAATTAGTTTCGAAGTTTCTCTTACCCACTTTGCCTGGGCCAGTAATCGGTCTAGTGCTACTAGTCTTGTGGCTGGTATTTCGTAAGGGGGTCAATGCTGAGCTCGCCTTGGTTGCGGATGGCTTTAGCCAATACCTAGGCCTACTCTTTGTTCCAGCAGCTGTAGGGATTGTGTTGTTCCTTCCCCAATTACGGGCTAATGCACTCGCAATTGTTAGCGCGCTTGTCGGCAGTGTCATTCTCACGATTGGTTCAAGTGCTTTGATAGTGCGTTTTTTGAGTCGAAAGGAAGCCCATGACTGAAAAGCACTCGATTGTGGAAATCTGGGTGTATCTATCTGGAAGTCCGCTCTTTGCCCTATTTATTACTTTGGCAGCGTATCAAGTTGGCTTGGCGATTTATAAGCACGCCAAGCAAAATCCTTTAGCCAACCCAGTAGCCATTGCCATTATTTTAGTCGCTACGATCATTCAATTTATTGAGATGCCCTACGCCACCTACTTTGAGGGCGCACAGTTTATTCACTTCTTATTAGGATCGGCAACCGTCTCTCTAGCAATTCCGATTTATCGAGGATTGGCTAGCCTCAAGGGACGATCTATCCCCCTCATTTTTTCATTGGCTACTGGGGGTTTAGTTTCTATTGCCAGTGCTGTTGGGATCGCAAGTCTTCTAGGGGCTGACTCAAGCATCACGGGGGCAATGTATCCCAAATCGGTAACCGCCCCAATTGCAATGGGGATTGCTGAACGAATTGGCGTATCACCGACACTCACTGCCATCTTTGCAGTCAGCACCGGAATTCTGGGGGCCATCCTTGCGCCCTTTGTGCTCAATGCGCTGGGCATGAAAGCCTGGTGGCAAAGAGGATTTGCAATCGGTATCGGCGCCCATGGCATTGGTACCTCAAGAGCTTTCAGCATCCACCCAGAAGCGGGAACCTATGCAAGCCTGGCGATGGGAATGAACGGCGTGATCAGCGCGGTTGCGATCCCCATCATTTACCATTTATGCAATAAGTAAACCCCTGAATTAGTATTACTCAGATTTGATTTGTGCAGCCTTAACAATCGGTGCAAATCGAATTAAGTCACCCTTGATTTGCTCACCAAATTTTTCAGGAGTGCCTGGCGAGGGAGTGATTCCCATGGCTAAAAGCCTAGCCTTACCCTCCGGAGAATTCAAAATCTCATTTAATGCTTGATTTAATTTAGCAATGATAGGCTTGGGTGTTTTTGCTGGTGCTAATAAACCAACCCAATCATCAATCACAAAGTCCTTTACACCACTTTCAATAAAGGTAGGGACATCGGGCATGCTTGGACTTCTTTTTGCACTCGAAACCGCAATCGCCTTAATTCGGCCAGTATTAACATATTGATTAGCACCAGCAACTGCCGTGTAGACCAGCGGAATATTGCCTCCCAGCAAATCAAGCAAGGCTTGGCCGCCCCCTTTATAAGGAATATGAACCAAATTAGCGCCCGTTTTTTGCTTAAATAACTCACCCGCAATATGTGGCGTCCCTCCAGTACCAGATGTTCCATAAGATATGCCGTTGGGATCTTTTTTGGAGAAGGCAATCACATCCGCCAAGGTCTTACCTTGAAAATCATTGTTCGCTACAACAATTAAAATAGCATCGCCAATTTTTCCGATTGGCGCAAAGTCTTTCACACTATCAAAGGGAACCTTATCAAAGAGCGATGGATTAATGGATAAGGTACCTGCATAACCCAATAACAAGGTATACCCATCAGGCTCTGCCGTAGCAACCATCTGAGAACCGATATTTCCGGAGGCTCCCGGTTTGTTATCAGAAATTACTTGTTGACCCAGCTTTAAGGACAACTGCTCAGCGATAAAGCGGCCAGAAGTATCTGTAACACCACCCGGAGTAAAGGGAATAATGAGACGGATTGGTCGATTAGGATAATTTGCTTGCGCGAAGCTCAGCAAGGGGGATAGAGCCAGTATAAAAATAGCTGCCAATGTCAGGTAGCGCTGCAATTTCATAGTGACCTCTTATTTAGTTTCGACAAACCGTTTTTCAAACTCCCAAACATCTTCAAAACCCATCAACTTCGACAGCTCCGTAAAGTCATATAAGTCTGCGGGATTATTAACAGATGAACCAGTATCCTTGAAGTGCTCATATACTTTAGTCATCGCTTGCACAGATGCGAGTAAAGCGGTTACTGGAAAGATGGCGATCTTATAGCCCAATTGCTCTAGTTCTGCTTTAGAAAGTACAGGAGTTCTCCCCTTCTCTACCATATTGGCAATTAATGGATGATCCGGAAAAGTTTGTCCAATACGCTTCATCTCTGCTTCAGTTTCGGGGGACTCAATAAATAAAATATCAGCACCAGCTCGAGCATAGGCTTCACCACGTCGCAGGGCATCATCTAACCCTAAGGTTGTCCTGGCATCGGTTCTTGCAATAATTTTAAAAAGTGGATCAATACGGGATGCAACTGCAACCTCAATCTTTTTCACCATATCCTCCATGGGAATAACTCTACGACCCGGGGTATGCCCACATTTTTTAGGAAATTCCTGATCCTCTAGTTGAATCGCCACTGCACCTGCAGCTTCATATCCTCGAACGGTATGACGCACATTTAATAAACCACCATAGCCAGTATCCCCATCAGCAATTAAAGGGGTCTTCGCCATATTAGCCATAGCGTTTACTCTGCCAACCATCTCGGAATACGTTGCCAAGCCTGCATCCGCTAGACCCAATAAGGAAGCAACTGTGCCATAACCTGTCATGTAGAGTGCATCAAAATTCATGCGATCAGCAAGACGTAATGAAACCATTTCATAAACTCCAGGCGCAACAATTAACCCTGGCTTACTGAGTCGCTCATGGAATAGCATTCTTCGGGTCGTCATATATCTCCTAATTTCTATTTAATTTTTTATTCTATCAATTAGCTAAGCATTGATTTTCATCGCAGCATCCACTGCTTCCCCAAGCACACTGCAGAGGAATTCCACTTCTTCTGGTTTGGAAATAAATGGTGGGCCTACAGCAATACATTCACCCGCAATGCGCACTAACGCACCCCTCTCAATGCATCCCTCCAAGACCTTCATCGCGCGCAGACCAGGTTTACCAGGGATAGGGTCTAAGTCCACTGCTCCTGATAATCCAAAATTACGAATATCCAATATTCCAGATTTACCCTTAAGCGCGTGGAGTGCATTTTCTAAAATGGGTTCGAGTGCTTTAGCGCGATTGATTAAGTCATCTGACTCAAAAATATCCAGTACTGCGTGAGCAGCTGCAGTCGGCATCGGATGCCCTGAATAGGTATAGCCATGGAAGAACTCAATCGCTTGCTCTTGTCCCCCATTGGCAATGATGCTGTCATAAATATCACTCCGCACAATCACGCCACCCAAAGGAATTACTCCGTTAGTAATGGCTTTAGCAAACGTAATCATGTCAGGCAACACACCAAAGCGATCAGCGCCAAAGTTTGCCCCTAAACGGCCAAAGCCGGTGATGACCTCATCAAAAATGAGGAGAATGCCGTGCTTAGTGCAAATCTCCCGAATCTTTTGCAGATAACCTTCTGGCGGAACGATCACGCCAGTAGAGCCTTGGACTGGTTCAAGAATGACAGCAGCAATCGTATTGGCGTCATGCAATGCAACGATCTTTTCTAATTCCTCGGCAAGATGCGCGCCCCAAGTAGGCTGTCCTTTAGAGAAAGCCATTTGCGATAAATTAAGGGTGTGCGGCAAATGATCCACTCCAGGAATCATTAGGCTGGTAAACATTTTGCGATTTGCTACCATGCCACCAACCGAAATACCCCCCATCCCTACGCCGTGATACGCACGCTCACGACCAATCATTCTGGTGCGGGATGCATTGCCCATCACACGGTGATAGCCAATCGCAATCTTTAACGCTGTGTCTACTGCCTCTGATCCTGAGTTGGTAAAAAAGACTTTATCCAAGCCTTTGGGTGCCATCTTTGCCACGCGGTGGGCCAAACGAAAAGTTGCCTCACTTGCCATTTGAAATGCAGGGCAATAATCCATGGTTTCATACTGCTTTGAGATGGCTGCACCAATCCGTGGATCAGCATGCCCCAATGGAGAGCACCAAAGCCCAGAAAGACCATCAAAGAGCTTATGACCTTGATCATCAAAGTAGTAAGCTCCTTTAGCTGACTGCATCATCTTCGGATGTTGATGGAAATAGCGATTAGGAGTGAATGGCAACCAATAGGCTGACATATCAACTCCTTTTGAGCTGTTACTAGAAGTGGTCATCTGATTCTCTATTGATCTATTTATGAACTGCTGACTGAATATCCAATACTATAGTACTCATCAACCACATGGACCTTTAAATGACCTACCTGAAATCCTTACTTCTGAGTATTAGCCTACTTTTAAGCCTGCTTGGTTCCAATCTGGTAATTGCAGACACCGATTGGCCTAAGAAACCCATCGTCGCCATACTCGCTTTTCCTGCTGGCGGCTCAACCGATATCTTTGCCAGAGCGGTGTTGGCACCCCTTGGTGAATTGTTAGGTCAGGCTATCGTGATTGAAAATAAACCGGGTGCCGGTGGCATGATTGGTTTACAAGCTGCAGCCAAAGCTGCCCCCGATGGTTACACCATTCATTTCAGTGCACTGACCAATCAATTAATATCCTCAGCCTTGTTTAACAATCCACCTGCCGATCTGCAGAAGGATTTTGCGCCAGTAGCATTAGTTGGCACTGTTCCCCATCTGATTGTGGTGAACCCCAGCGTACCGGCAAAAAATCTACCCGAGTTGATTGCCTTCATTAAATCCAAAAAGGGAAACTTTAATTACGCTTCACAAGGAAATGGCAGCCTCTCACATTTAGAATCCACCTTATTTATGCAGCGCATTGGCGCAACAGGCACTCACATTCCTTACAAAGGCAGCAGCTTCGCCCTGCCGGATTTAATTGCCGGCAATACCTTGATGATGTTTGATAGCGTGACTGCTTCTTTACCGCATATTCAGAGTGGTAAGTTACGCCCTATTGCGATTGCAGCGGCTGAACGTTCACCCCTCATGCCAAATGTACCTACCTTAGGCCAAGATGGCATGAAACAATTTGATGTTGAAAACTTCTATGCACTCTTTGTGCCAAAAGGAGTATCACCTGCCATCATTGCTAAATTGGAGCGAGAAATCCGCAAGATTCTGACTAATCCCGATTTCAAAGCACGCATGGCAGCACAAGGTATTCATCCGCAGTTTGCAAACTCCGAGAAATTAGCCGAAATTACTGCGAGTGAAGCGAATAAATGGGAGAAGGTAGTAAAGTCAGCCAACATTAAAGTGGATTGATAAATGCCCATGTTGATTTCCCCTCCGTTTGGTGGTGGTCGCGCGCCCGTTCTAGCCAGAAATACTGTCGCTAGTTCCCAACCCCTCGCTACCCAAGCGGGTATTGAAGCCTTGCAGAGTGGCGGCAATGCCGTTGATGCGGCACTCGCAACCGCCATTACCCTCACCGTGGTGGAGCCCACCATGAATGGCTTGGGTGGTGACGGCTTTGCCATTCTGTGGGATGGCAAGAAACTCCATGGCTTAAACGCTTCAGGCCGTGCTCCTGCCGCTTGGACACCAGACTATTTCGCTGGTAAATCAGCGATGGACTTAATCGGCTGGAACACCGTAACAGTACCCGGCATGGTGGCAGGCTGGGTTGAGTTATCACGCAAGTTCGGCAAACTTCCCTTTGCACAATTATTTAAGCGCGCAATTGACTATGCTGAAAATGGCTTCCCTGTTTCTCCAGTGATCGCACGCCAATGGCGTGAAGCGATTCCTATTCTGAAGAATCAACCGGGCTTTGCAGAATCATTTCTAGTGGATGGCAAGTCTCCGCAAGCGGGCCAGATCTGGAAATTTCCTGCGCAAGCAAAAACCCTAAAAGAAATAGCTGCCACTGCAGGCGTCTCTTTTTACAAAGGCCCCCTCGCCCAAAGCATGGTGGACTTTGCACAAGCAACTGGTGGCTGCTTCACCATGCAAGACTTTGCAGATAACACACCGGATTGGGTTGAACCTCTTGCTTTTGATTATGGCAATTACACCCTCCATGAAATCCCTCCCAATGGTTCAGGCATTGCTGCACAAATGGCTTTAGGCATTTTGCAAGCTGCCAATGTCTTGCAATATCCAGCCAATTCTGCGCAACGTATTCATCTACAGATAGAGGCTATGCGCATGGCCTTTGCTGATGCCTATGCTTATGTATCGGATGCACGATCGATGGCAGTGCCAGCGTCTAAGTTATTGGATCGTGAATACTTAGCGAGTCGTGCCGCACTGATTGATCATGCTAAGGCTGCGAGCTATGGTCCTGGCGATCCTCACTCTGGTGGCACAGTCTATCTTTGCGCCGCCGATGCATCGGGCATGATGATTTCGTATATTCAATCCAACTTTAAAGGCTTTGGTTCTGGAGTGGTAGCTCCAGGAGGAATTGCCTTCCAAAACCGTGGCATGGGTTTTAGCCTGGAGAGTGGTCACCCCAATCAAGTTGCCCCAGGTAAACGCCCTTTCCACACCATTCTTCCGGCCTTCCTGACTAAAGACGGAAAACCGACGATGGCCTTCGGTGTTATGGGTGGGAATATGCAACCTCAAGGGCATGTTCAGTTTGTGATGCGCTTTGTTGATGAATATCTCAATCCGCAAGCATGCTCAGATGCACCCCGTTGGCGTATTGATGATTTAGGCAAGCTCACCGTTGAAGCGGCAATGCCAGCCAGTGTTGTTGAAGGCCTCAGAAATATGGGGCATGAAGTGACTGTGATGCCAGCAAATAGTTTAGATTTTGGTAGCGCACAAGCAATTGCCAAGATCAGTGATGAGACTAACTCTGCTTATATCGCTGGCAGCGATCATCGAAGAGATGGATTAGCGGCTGGGTATTAAACATCGAAATTCTGATCGATCAACCCATTGGCATTGTGGTATTTAATAATAGCCACTTAAATTTTCTCAGAAATATTAGCTTGTTTTAATATTGCATTTGCCGTGAATTTAGACTTGCAATTAGATGGGACTGTGACACAAAGAGAACCCTTGCACCAAAACTCATGAGAGCCCTTACCTTGCCTCTCAAATACAAATCCATGATTTTTTAATATAGCAGTAAGCTGCTTATAAAAACCCTTCAAACTAATGCCATTTGTAAACAATCCCTCACTCTTAGTTCGGAATAGATTTTATTGCGGTGTTTACCCTGCAACTGAAATGACATCAAGCCTGAGGCACTAGCCACTACCTCTTTTTCTAGTGCGTCCAAAGTATCTGCTTCTGCTACCAAACCTTTTAAATCAGGACTTGTGGCAACAAAAACCTTAGCCTCTTCATCGAAGAAAGCGTTTACCCGAATCATCATTGGACAACCCAATTGAGCCGCCTGTCTCCACAGTGGTAAACCCACCCTATAGAACATATAGCCTCCTTGTATTGCATTTCATCGGTAAAGTACTGTTATGACTGTATACGGATTATAAATCCAAAATTCAGATATAAAACCCCTTGTCAAATATGGCCTGAATGAGTTATTTGATCACTTGTAAGCCTTAAATCAGCTTGGGGGTAGGCAGTTCAGATAGAAGCGCTTGATTTCTTGATCACAGCTCACATCTCTGGGTTCAATAGGTCTTTGAAGAGAAATACCTTCAATTGTTTTACATCTACTCAGGGCAACATAGACTTGCCCTGATGCAAAGGCGCCAGAAGAAAGATCGACTTTCACCTTATCGAGTGTCTTGCCCTGACTCTTATGGATAGTGACAGCCCAAGCCAGCATTAAAGGGATTTGTACATAAGTACCAATAATGCTGGGGGAAATTTTTCCTGACATCATGTCGTGATCGTAACGATAAGATTCCCACTGATGACCAGTGACTTCAACAGTATTGGAGTACTGTCCATTTTTAACCAGCACTTTTACTTTATCAGCGAGTAATTCTCGTACGACACCAATCGTGCCGTTCACCCAGCGCTTGGGAAAGTTGGGATCTGTTGCAGTAAACATCACCTTGGCGCCCACCTTTAAAGCCAAGTTATTGGCTGAAGGTAAATTGCGTTCATCGATGTTGAACTTACCAGTTGTTTTACCAGAATAGACTTTGACTTCATTCGTAATTGCTCGCAATCCCGCGCCATTGATTTGATCTGCTCGCGCATTCGTGGTGGTGAGCGTAATCGTTTCTTCGTCCACTTCTTGATTGGCGCGATAACACTGGGCATTGAGCGTATCAATGGCCTCATCAACATCTTGGTTAATCCGAATCCGGTTTAAAAGACCAGCAAAATGCTCATCTTTTTGGCGGAAGATCTTAGAAAGCTCAATCATCGTGACATCTTTGCGATGCAATGCCATCGCGCAAAAGAAGTACGGACCTTCATACCCTCTCTCTGATAGCACTTGCATATCGCTACTCGAAACTACTGGCGGCAGCTGAAACAAATCCCCTACAAACAGCACCTGAATACCCCCAAAGGCTTTACCTTTTTGGGGGCCGTTCTCCCGCAGAAATAAATCCATTGCATCTACAACATCAGCACGCACCATGGAAATTTCATCAATGATAAGGAGGCGAATATCTTTATAGAGGCGCTTGTCGCGTAAGGGCTTGATATCTTCCTCAGGAAAAATCAAACGGGGTGGCAATCTGAAGAAGGAATGAATCGTGACCCCCTTCACCTGTAAAGCAGCGACTCCGGTTGGCGCAACGACCACGACATTGCCTGGGATAATATCGCGAAGATAGCCAATGAGCGTTGTTTTGCCGGTGCCGGCTTTGCCACTGACAAAGATATAGGGGTCAAGACGCTCGATAGCGTCAATCACTGCCTGGTAATCAGGGGTAATCTCAATTTCAGAGGATTCAGGGACAGGCGTCAGACTCATGGGCTAGCAAACTATACCTTGAGTTTCAAAACTGAGACGCATTCAATGAACACCGGTTGAATACTGAGACAGTGCATTCAATAGCTTAGGAAGACTTTTTACTGAGATCCTCAATAATGCCCCAGACCAATTTACGCCCATCCACATCAGATAAGATAAAACCACGAATGGAGATGGGGAATCGGGAGCCATCCTTGCGAATATATTCCTTGTAATTGGGTCCGAACGAGCCTACTCGGTTGAGATCCTCCATTTGCTCTTGCTCTTGTTTTTCATACTCTTTAGGAGTGATGTCCCAGAAAGACAAGTTCAGAAACTCTTCTTTGCTGTACTGGGTGTAATGGAGTAATGCTTCATTCACCTCAACAAAGTCACCTGTTGCATGATCTACCATCGCCATGCCAATCGGTGAATGCTTGAATAAAAACTCAAAGCGCTCTTCTGAGTGGCGTAACTTTTGTTCAACTGTATGTGGTGCAGTACGAAAAGATTGGTATTCAACCCCTTCGTCTTTATGGCGCTGTGCGATTTCTTTAAAATGATCTTGCTCTAATACAAATGCCTGAACAATGAGCGGATCAAAATGAGAGCCTTTCTTAGCAACAATCTCGTTTACTGCGTCATCGTGAGTCCATTCCTCTTTATAAACTCGCTTGCTTATTAAGGCGTCATACATGTCCACAATCGACATGATCCGAGCAGGTAAAGAAATGTTAGCCCCTGCTAGACCCCGCGGATATCCGCCACCATCCCACTGCTCATGGTGTTCACCAGCGATTTTGATGGCGACATCAATCACATCATCTTCATGCTCACCGTCATTCGGTAATTGAGACTTTGCAGACTCCAAAACAGTCTCGCCGATTAAAGCGTGGGACTTCATGATGCTCCACTCTTCCTTGCTTAAGGGACCATCCTTATACAAAATGGAATCGGGAATGCCTACCTTACCAATATCGTGCAGTGGTGCAGCACCATGAATGCGGTCGATTGCCCTGTCGCTGAGCTGATCTACATAATCACCCTGCTGGCGCAGACGCCAAGCAATGCGGCGGGCATAGGCTTGCGTACGAACAATGTGAGCACCAGTCTCATTATCTCGAGCTTGCGCTAAAGCATTTAAGCTTGACAGCATAATCAGCTCATTATCAGCCGATTTTCTTTCTTCTTTTCTCCAAACCTTTTCAAGCAGAATATTGCCAATTGCTAAGTAAATGAGCAGGTTGGAACAAACTCCCAATACTCGCAGCATTGCCGTGAAGGGCCCTTCTTGATAAATCGTGCTCGCTGCTGTCGTGGCTGCAATACCCAATGTCAGCCCAACAACACGTAGCACTATGATGCATAAATGCGTAAAGAAGGCAATTTTCAAAATGATAAATTGCTTAGATCTCTCATTCTTGGGGATGAGGTACAACTCAACTAAGGCAGCTAAACTGGTGAGTCCCAGAATAGAGGTCATGAAATACACCCTCGCCTCAAAGGACCCATAGATCCTAAAAATTTCATAAAAAATGAGGAAGACACCATAGGCAATCCAAAAGCCACGGAGTCGTATAGGGAAATTAGAGGAATCCCATGAGCGAATAAATAAGACAATTGCAAGCGCTGAAAAAACTAAACTGGTATTGGCAACAGCTAGGAAAAATATCGGTTGATATCCCGCCAGAAAAAAACCAGCACAAGAAGTCACCATCAACAATAAAGCGATAGGCCAGAAGGAGTAGGCCTTCTGCTCGAATTTAACCTCTTCGTGCGTTAATGTGCCTAGATAAATCACCAGCACAATCAGGCCAAAAGAGAGATAAAAGGCTTTGTTAAATAAATCCATTATTGACTCTTAGACAGGAATTTCAGAGTAGAGGTGAATGGAGTTTCTACCATTTTGTTTGGATCGATACATCGCTGCATCAGCGCGTTTAAACAAGCCCTCTTCATTATCGGAGTCTGAGGGGAATATAGCGATACCAATACTCACGGTAGTGGGAATCAGCTCGCCCTCTACAGCAACCCCCAGAGCAACGGCAGCTTGAAATTTTTTGGCAATTTCGATTGCGTCCTCTGAGCTACGCAAATCCTCTAGCAATACTACGAATTCATCACCACCCAAGCGCCCTAAAGAATCAGACTCCCGAATACAGGCCATCATCCGATTGCATGATGCCTTGAGCACCTCGTCACCCGCTGTATGACCATATTGATCATTAATATTCTTGAAGCGATCAATATCAATAAACAGTAATGCAAACAGTGACTTCTCCCGACGCGCCTTCAGCATGGCCCTCTGCATCCGATCGACAAAGAGTGCTCTATTCGGTAAGCCCGTTAAGGTGTCATGATGCGCTAGATGTTGCACTTGAGAAAGAGAATGCTTCAGACGACAGTTGAGTCGCCAGATGTAATACACAATCGTGACCACCAAAAACAAGGCAATTAAAACGGATACAAAGGCGCTGTATAAGACCGTCAGATCTTTTTTGGGATTCGGGTCATACATGAAACCATCTAAGCTAAAGCCTTTCTCCAAGGCGCCAGCTTCTTTATAGATAGTTGCGGTGTGCTCCCAACGGGCTTGATTCATATAGCCTATAGGAACTAATTCTGCAGAAATCAGTGGCTGTATCTTGCTACGCTCGAATTCTATTTTTTTTACCGTTTCTTGCGGCGCATATTGATGCACAATTTTTACTGCCTCTTCAGGGTGCTTCAATAAATACTCCCAACCCTGCAGACTGGCAGCCCGAAAGCGCTCTACGCGCTCAGGATGATTTTTTATCTCATCGCTAGTCGTAAATAAATTATCACCATACATATCAATGCCAATAGAACGCGGGCTATAAATTTCGATAGGAAACTTTTCCTGCAACAAGCGATAGGGCTCATTACTGATATAGCCAGAGATGGCTAAAGCCTTTCCTGATAATAATTGCTCCACCGTATCCATACCGGGCGTGGATGCGCTCACAGTGCTTAAGCTAATATTTTCTCGCTTGAGATACACCAAGAGCTCATCAGACAGTCGCCGCAGAATAATTGGCTTTTCATTCAAATCCTGGATGGATTGATTCTCTTTGAAGCGTTTGGCAATTAATACATAAGGTGAATGTTGAAAGATGGCTGCCAACACCACTACCGGTGCACCCTCTTGACGTGAGACCAGCAAACCACTGGTACCCACCCCAAAATTTGCCTTACCAGAGGTCACCTCTAAAACAACATCTTTACCTGGCTGTAATGCTTTGATGTCGACATCTAAACCTGCCGCCTCGTAGTAGCCCTGTTCTTGAGCAGCATAGTAACCTGCGAATTGATATGCATGAGTCCACTTGAGCTGCAAAGTCACCTTTTCTAAGGCGAATGCGGGTTGCGCAAATAATATGAGGGCTGAAATTAACCCTGATAAAGAAATTGAACTAATAAAACGCAAGTAATGATCCTATTTTGAGAATGATTCTGGTTTACCGTATTTACTGTATTCACCGTTTTTACAATACGAAACTAGTATCAATGTAATAGAAACTGGTTTGAATAACTGAAAAATCAGCTAGTTAAAAGAAATAAAGTAATATAAATAGTATATAAATACTAAAAAGCACTAAATTGATGCAAAATATGGCATCAATGTACTAGTTGCAACAAAATGTGGGTAAACTCCGCAAATGCTTATGAGTATAGATACTAAAACCCCTATCAAAGTTCAAATCGTTGACCCACACCAGATTGCGTTGTGGGGCATGAAGCAATTGATTTCTAGCAACGCTAAGTATTCGGTATGTGCCACTTCAACGAATGTTAAGGAAGCGATTGCCTCTGCACTTGCATCCGAGCCCGATGTCATTGTGTTAGAACCAGACCTAGATGGCGAAGATGGTATTGAACTCATTACTACCTTATTACAAAAAACAAACGCAAAGATCATTATTTTTACGGGTAACAACAAACCGAATTTACACGATCAAGCAGTTGTTAAGGGCGCGCGTGGTGTCATTACCAAGAATGAGTCTAATGACATTCTTCTCAAAGCAATTGAAAAAATTCATCTTGGTGAGCTCTGGATTAACCGTAATGCCACCTCTAGAATCTTAATGCAAATTGCTGAAGCGAATGCTCCAAAAGTACTAAGTAATGAACAGAAAAAGCTGGGCACTCTCTCCACCAAAGAAGAAAAAGTCACCCGCGCCATTCAGATGCACTCTGAAAAAACCTTGAAAGAGATTGCCTCGACGCTCAATATCAGTGAGCACACCTTGCGCAATCATTTGGCCTCAATTTACAGCAAACTTGACCTCAGAAATCGTCTAGAGTTGTACGTATTTTGCGGCAAATACCAAAAGACGAATGATCCTAGCGTACATCCACGCCGTCGTTCGACTGATGGCTAAGAGCCTATCGGCCATTGCATAATTAATGTTTTTGCTGAGATCCGTCTGTAGCGGTAATGGTCTTTTGATCTTTCAGGACCTCCTGGGCTAGCCTTAATAAAACCTCAGCTACCTCTGGACGCTTTAAAAACTCATCCGCCAAAGTGAAGCCAATCAGAATAGTGTCTGATCCTTTGCCAACTTTTGCTTGTAATACCTCGGATGATTCTGGAAGCCGGTTTAGAAAGAGTTTATAGGCAGCAATGATGTCTTCTCTATTGGCAATAATTTCTTGGTTCATCTTGCGCCCTTCTCAATTGATATCTGGTTTGATCGATGATTTAAGACCTCTAATGAATTACTATAACTCAATCTAGTCTCTTTATAGCCTAGCCATAAAATATTCACCATATTGCTATAAGATATGATTTTATTAGAAACTTGATCGTTTCTCAACGAGAGTAATTTATGATGATTTACATCACCTTTTTAGCCGCGTTCTTGCTATCTAGCATTGCCGCTTACTACTCCGTTGTGGGCCTAACTACCATTTTCATTGGCGCTTTTTGGCCCATTGTCATTATGGGTGTTGCCCTTGAGTTAGCAAAATTGGTCACCACCTCTTGGCTTTACCATAACTGGAAAACAGCCTCGTTTTTACTCAAGAGTTATTTAACTGGTGCTGTTCTTGTGCTCATGCTCATTACCTCAATGGGCATCTTTGGTTTTTTAGCCAAATCCCATATCGATTCAACTCAAGAAAATACCACTAATACAACAGAATTAAATACCTTGGTTGAGCAAGAAAATATTGCTAAAGCACGTCTTCAATACTTGCTAGCGAGAGCAAAAGATCCTTCAACTGCCAGCCCTTATTTGGATAGACAAATCCAAGATACTCAGTCAGAGCTAAAAAAGTTAAGTCAAAGAAAAGCACCTCTACTTGCCAAAGAAAATAAATTGGTAGCTGAGATTGGCCCGCTCTACTATATTGCTAATATTTTTTATGATAACCCTGATGGCGCTTTAGACAAAGCTGTGCGACTGGTCATTATGGTCATTATGTTTGTATTTGATCCTTTGGCCATTCTCTTGGTGATTGCTGCTAATATCATGCTCAAAGAAAAACGGCAAAGAGAAAATCCAGAGCCTATTGGGCCGGCCATTCAGCCAACTGCACCACCTCCACCAACCCCCTCGCCCAGTCCGCAATTACCTGCTGTCGCCGAAACGCCTGCACCAGATACCCGTAATCAATTTGCGATAGAAAATCAAATGCTTAAAAAGCAAATGACGAGTAACGATATTAAAGCTGCTTTCAGAATCTTTTATGGTCGTGATCCTGCGGCTGAAGATCAGATTGAGCGCTTCGAAGGCAAAAGTTCTATAGAAGTCTTAGAATTTTTCTACACTTCTTCTGAATTTCTATCTCGCTCTGGTGCAACAGTATTGATATTGCAGGCGGCCAAGAAAATTCAAGAACTTAAAAAACCAGTCTAATTACTTAAGCCATTGCACTAATGAGTGGCGCCCGAATATATACCTTCAGCACTTGGGTTTTACTTGCCCTTCTGCATTCTCCAGAATCAGGGGCAATGACTTTTGAAAAGCATGAGCGTTGCATTAATCCTGCAAAACCGCGTTGTCAAGCCGTTATCCTTGCCGTCGGGCAAATCGATAAGCAAACGCCTGAGCAATTTAAAGCTATTGCAAAAGACTTTCCACCAGGATCATGGGTAGCGCTCACTAGTCCAGGTGGTAGCCTCATTAGCGCAATGCGTCTGGGACAACAGATTCGTGAGGCGGGATTTAACACCACCATTGGTTCTACCGACTACAGTCCACCAAATTGCTTCTCAGCCTGCGCTTATGCCTTTGCAGGAGGCATTTCACGGCATTTACCTGAAGGTAGTAAATACGGTATTCATCAATTTAAAGGGATGGATAAAGCATTAAACGAGGAGGAGTCTCAAAAGATTAGCGCCACCATCGGAACCTACTTAGATGTGATGGGGGTTGATCGGCACTTATTAGACTACGCCCAAGTGACCGCCAACGAAAGAATGAGTATCCTTTCGCTTGCGCAAGCAAAACTACTTAAGGTAGATAACACCGGTCAGTCACCCTATCCGCGCTGGCGCTTAGAGGCAACTGCTAATGGGCAATTGGTTGCCGTCAACAACCCTGCTAGTAAACCCCCTATTACACTAGCCCTTTTACCACTCCCAAGTGCGGATAAAAATCTCAACAAAAAAAAGATTGTGTTTGTAATCTTTTATAGAAGTGATGATGAAGCACTGTTCCAGCAGAGAATAGAGCACCAATTAATAATCACTCAAAAAACATATCCTCTAAAACAAGCAGAGGATTGGCAAAAGAAAACCAATGGCTATCAAGCGGGTTTTATGATTTCAGACGAAGCACTTAATTCCCTCTCGCAAGCGTCCGAAGAAAGCACCATCAACTTGAATTCAACTGTTGGCGCTATGCGCTTTGGTGTAGGAGGCTTTAAGAATATCTACCAAGCGCTTACTGAAAATGAGCCTAAGAGTTCGGGGAAATAAAGCATCGGATTTACTACAAGCTAGGTAATTAAATCCAATAGAGGCTTAGACGTAATACGCCCATCAAATCGTCCTTGTTTACGTTTGGCAAATAGGGCTTTATCGGCAGGGTCTGCTGGTGCTCCATCCTTACGCCAATCCACCTCAACTAAAACGCTATTTCCGTCGTAGGCATATAAGCCCGTTTGCAATGCCAATAGGGTTAGCTCAGCATCGGCATAGTGGCGTTGATATTCTGGGTAGAAAAAGTTACCAGCGTAGTTATTTTTGGCCCACTCTCTTCTAGCCAAACCAAAACCTGCCAGAGCGCCCGCCCATTTACCATCATTAAATCCCAGAAAAGATTTTTTGTCGCCCAAAGCTTCAAGTGCAAGCTTGAGCCACTGACGACCAGCATAGGCGTCTTGTGCCACATAGCCAAAGTATGGGCTTTGACTGACCTTGAAAGCAGCATTAACGATGGCTGCAAAACCCACTTTGCTCGAATCATGGATTGCCAAGACCATACCTGGGGCATCTGCGCGGCTAGCCATTAATTGCGCCGCCTGTTGGGCCTGTGAGGTATTCGTGAAGGGCATTACCATCAGCGCGCCCTCAACCTTCATGGCTTGCTGTAGATAGTCTTTTAAATCGGTTGATGAAATGTATTCGATCTGCATGAGTAATTTTTATATTAAGCTAAATTGTAGATACTAATCAACAAAAGCGGTATGCCTTTCACAAAACAGATTCCCCACATGGAGCACCTGAATTTGCGTCCCCATGGACAGCGCCTCACGGGCAGTTAAGCCGCTACTGTAAGGATAAGTATCAATCATCGTAGCGTGGCGATTGACCTCTTGTAAAGCTTCTTCATGGGTTTTAGGAATCACAAACTCAACCCTTCCCTCTAAGGCAGCCGCAATCCGCTCTTGCACTTGGGGATATCGATACTGCCGATGAATAAAGACCTTTTTTCCTGGCATCTGTGCGAGCTCTTGCAAGAATGGCCTCGAAACTTTAGCGGGATTAGAAAAAATACAGGGGGTCTTGAGTTTTTTACTGGCTGGTTTTGGTAGGTATGGTGGTGGCGTATAGCTTGCGTAGCCGCCCTTGATGTGCAAAATAGGCTCACTATATAAATGTTGCAAGCTCATGGGGGTGTGGTGCTGATCGCCCACCCAACCATCAAAACTCTCAAGGCCAGTAGTGACGCTTTGTCCCCCTACCCACTTGAACATTTGATGTGCGGGCTTAACTGAAAGGGCTTGCAATCCTACCGGATCCATCCAGCCACCTAAGTCATATAGAACGTCTAAATTAGCCCCATGAATCGCAATCGCCAAATCGGTAGCGCTCATATGTTGCACATCCATCCAATCGCTGCTGAGCCTTCTAAACTCTGCGCTGGCCCAATCATCCACATGACCTCGATTGAGCATCACTAAATCGCAATGCTTCGCCATGGTCTGCCATTTGGCAATGGTCAAAAAATACACCGGTGAAGCGCAAAATAATGGCGATAACAAACCGACTCTCGGGCGCATCGTCCCTCCAGAAGGGGGTGCTTGCCGTTTTAATAATGGAGGCAAGGTCAGATTCGGTAAGCGCAAATACTCTTTTGAGAAAGCACCAATATCATGGCTTAAATCGATCGCTGACTGCTCGTGATCCCAATCTGGGCGATCGTATAGTTTGGCCATCATAGTCGTCAATTTAACGTCCATGGCGTGTTCAGAATCTTGTAATGGTTTTACCCACTCAATCGCTTCGGCGGGTTCGCCAAAGTAATTTAGCGCGAGATCCGCCAAGCCTAATCGAGCTGATGCATTACTAGGGTCGATTGCTAATACCGCTTTAAAGCCCTGCTGCGCCTGAGCAATTTGATCGAGCTCTTTGTAGGCCTTTGCCATCACAATGGCGCTTTGCCAAAAGCGTGGGTTTAAATCAAACGCTTTCTTACAGGCTTCTAAAGCATGGCGAGAATTGCCACTACCTAGATAACATAGCCCTAAGTTATGTAGATACTCGGCAGATTGGGGAGACTCCTGAGCTAACTTTCCATAGAGTTCAATCGCTCTAGACCAGTGACTTTGATCACGCGCTGCTTGGGCTAACGCTAGTAGTTTTTTATCTTGAATGGCAGTCAAGCTTGTCTTTAATTAAAAACGAAGATTGCGAGCCATCACGAGAAATTGACTTCAGTGGGCGTTAAGGCACGAAGGTACTTTTTGGACCATTCTTTGCCACTCACTTGAGTGAGATACAAATTACGGTAATTAGCCCAACACACTGCCATCCATGCTGACTTCGTGCGATGCGCTACATCCTTCATCTCGCGGAGCAACTTCAGATGCACATTCAGTTCACGCTCACGCTCTGGTAAAGCAATCTTATAAGCCTTCAAAGACTTGCCGGCAGTCTTCATAAAGATCGGAAATAAACGCTCCACAATGAATGGCACATAAGTAGCGCCATGATGAATACCACGCTCATCGGCTTGCTTCGAGTGCAATAGATCTCTTACCTTTGAGGGCAACTTTTTATTAGCTGTACTCAACACATTATTGATCCACGGTAAGTAGAGAGACCAAAACTTGGGAGTGCCTACAAAATAATTGGCTGCTGAAAACTGATCGGAGGTGTGGATATTCGTTAGCTCAGCCACTGGCAAACCGGTTGCCTGAAAGACTGCCTTAGATAAGGCCATGAATTGGGGATGCGTGGTTTCGCCCTGCAGCCACAGGTTATGAAAAAGCGCTTCGTTATGCGGAAAAGGGTTGCAAAAGTACACATCATGGCCTGGATGGTCTTGAATGTTTTTCACCAAATCCGCCCCACTCATACCAGTCTTTTCAGTAAAGCGCCAAGATAAAGCACCCCACAGTTGCGCATCTTTAATATGTTCACTTTTTGCCAGGCGATCAAAGACGGCAAATTCTAATAATTCAGAATCACTTTTGCCATTATCCAAACCAATAAAGTTTGAATCCAATAACTCCCGTTGCCAGTTTTCGTAATAGATCTGAAAGATTTTCAAAGAAGATCTGGCAGAGCCTACCGTTTGCTTTGCCAGCTTTTGCTCGAGCTTTGGATTGGTCTTCGGAAGATTTTCTATTGCTGCTTCAGGCAGCCCTTTGCCATTGAGGCTAGCGCCGTTAGCAGCGCTTGGTTTAGCGGATGCTTTACCAGACTTAGTTGCAGGCTTCACTGCAGACTTCACAGCAACCTTGCCGGCAGGCTTGGTGGCTTTTGCAGCTTTAGAGAGCTGCTTATCTTTGGACGCTGCAGGAACCGGACTAGGGCTCGCTTTTGCCTTTGCAAAGACTTCGGGCATTGCCTTCGATATCTTCTTGAGAGGAGAATTGGTGGCTGACTTTACTAGGGCATCTTTTGCCTGGCTGGGTGCTCCAGCGCGACTGGCTGGTTTTGGTGCAGGAGATGTTTTAGGTTTTTTAACAGCCATAGTAGATAAGTACCAATTTTATAAAATAGATGGGAAGATAAAGCTTATATAAATTCTAAGTGCTTAATCACACAAAAATAATAATGAATTCTAGCGTGTTTTTCCCTGTATTTGGCGCAATAAAAGCCTTAAACTAAATTATCAATCCACCTCCATCAGCATCCACATTAAAAGCCTAATGGGTTTATTTCTACCCTCCCTCAAATTTGAAGATGTTCTCAGAGAATCAAAAGCGCTGATTGCAGAGGGCAAAAGCACTGAGGCGCTCAAAATGATCCAAAAAGCGGAGAAAAGAAATCTCTTTCACGCCGATCTATTCTTAATGAAAGCCAAGGCCCATAAATTATTAGGAAACCTCCAGGCCTATCATGATGCGCTAGCCGGTTTTCTGAAAGAAAATGAGAGAGATGTACAGCACCACCTCAAAATAGTTGAGGAGGAGATCGCCCAAAAAGACTTTGGCAGTGCACAAAACTATCTTGATCGTACTAAAAAACGATTTCCCTTAAGCGGTTTTACGCATGCCATCCAAGCTAGCTTGCATTGTGCTCAAGCCGATTATGAAAATGCTGCCAAGGCCCTGCTGCAAAAGCAAACCTATGGCAAGTTAGATGATCGGGATATTGGTCTCGTACATCAAATTCGCAAAGCGTCCCAAGATGTTCACGATCCCCATTGTAAGAACATCACCGCATTGCTCGCAACCGAGCAAGTCGACACGATATTACGGCGTTCGGTGTATGAATATTATGAATCCCTGGGATCTGATTGTGAATTCGGCTTTCTCCAGCGGGCTAATGGGCGAGAACCCCTGAGCTTATTTCGCTGGGGAACGATGCCACTAGGCGCCATGATTGAACTCTTTCGCCATCGCTTTAAAGACTTTGCTAGTAAAGAAACTGCCTCCTTGAAATTGGTACTCAATCCAGAGAATGGCAAGGCTGAATATCGCTTCATTGATAAGCTCTATCAATTTGATGCCCATACTTTTTTTACGAAGAAAAATATGGATATCTCGGAGAGTGCAGATACCCTTCTCCCCAAAGTGCTCAGCCATTTTTCTTTGCTTGCCAGAAAATTACAGGAAGATTTAGAGGATGGTGAAAAAATCTTTCTCTATAAATCTGACAAAATCATTACAACCAATCAGTGTCTCGAATTACATGAAGCCATCAACACGATTGGTAAAAATCGCTTGCTGATTGTGATGCGCCAAGAAAAAGATCGGCCTGTATTTGAGGTCATTAACCCCACATTGCTGATTGGCAGAGTAGATTATCTATGGACTGATATTGATAACCCCTACAAACCCTACTCTTCTGTGAAATGCTGGGACGACCTGATTCAGAAGGCGTATCAATTTTTCTCTGCAGAACAGGCTAGTTAAGATGATTCCATCCGTTCGGCAGCAAATTTTTGAATTGTTTCGCGTGGTCTTTCAGCAAAAAGATCTGCAACTTGCTCCTGAAATGATGACGGGTGATATTCCCGGGTGGGATTCCTTTAAGAATGTGGAAATTCTGCTTGCTTGCGAAGAAAAATTTGCTATTCGCTTTCGTTCAAAAGAAATCGATCAGATCCGCTCTATTGGTGACCTCATTGCGATGTGTGAACAAAAGACTGCTACGCAGTAAACCTCACTTGAGCGTATGAACACCACTCTTTCTGAGGCCTTAGGCAATGCAGCTCATCGGTATAGCGAGCAGATTGCGCTCTGCCACCGCGATAGAGATATTTCTTACGCTGCACTGAGCTCAAAACCGCTTCAAGAAACTAATGCCCAAAGTTCAAACACACCCATTAAACTGATCCCTGGCACGCAATCTGTAGAAGAATACCGCCTCATCTGGCAGTGCTTATCTGAGGGCAGGCCATTTTTACCCCTGAACCCCAAGTTCCCACCAGCACGCATCAGTCAAATCCAGCAGACCATTGATCATGCAGAAATACCACCCGATCTGGCCTATCTCATTTTCACAAGTGGCACTACGGGCGAGCCCAAGGGTGTTCCGATCACCCAGCAACAAGTATTCGATTACTCAAAAACACTCCAAGCGATCTTACAGATCACCAGCCATGACAAAGTATTGCAATTAGGCGATTTGTCTTTTGATATCTCCATCATGGCGATGCTGATGGCTTGGCCGCAAGGGGCTCAGCTTTGCACCCCCCCTCCAGAACATACCCTCATGGCCACACGCTATACAGAAGACCTAGCAATCACGGTATGGCTCTCCGTGCCTTCGGTAGTCAGTCTGGCAGCTAAAGCAGATCTGCTCACTCCCAACTCCCTGCCCCATATTCGTTTGGCTATTTTTGGAGGTGAAGCCTTACCCTATGACACCTTACGGCAATTTAGCCTAGCCGCCCCCAATGCTCGCTTATTTAATTTCTGGGGGCCGACTGAAGGCACGATTTCGTTGAGCCATTTTGAGATTGACCGAGGGGTATTGCAATCTGAAGAAGCCCCACCAGACTTAGACATTATTCCCATTGGCTTTGCTCATCCTGGTGTTGAGCTGGCTTTATGGAATGCAGAGCTGAATGATTTTTCACAATCGCCTGGTGAGCTTTGTGCCTGTTCTGACCAAATCACCCGTGGCTATTTAAATCGGCCAGATCTAAACGAAACCCAGTTCTGGATGCATCAAGGAAAACGCTGGTATCGCACTGGCGATTTAGCCAAATGGCATGACCAATATGGTTTTTGTTATTTAGGTAGAGTTGATCGTCAAATTAAACTCAAGGGCTATCGCATTGAGCTACAAGAATGTGAAACTGCGCTCCGTTTTGCGAGTGGGTGTACACAGGTAGCTGTGATTGGCTTTCCCAAATCAACATCAGGCGCCATTGAGGGCTTGCTAGGGTTTGTAGAAAGTGATCCTATTGAGATCATTAACACGGCCCTCTTCTTAGAAAGAATGCGAACTGCGTTACCAAACTATATGGTTCCCGATAGACTCATTACGGTAGAACACATACCTTTAAATCTCCATGGAAAAGTAGACTACCTTGCACTAGAGGCAAAAGCTAATCTGCCTTATGGGCTTTAACCTTATAGGCTTTAGCCTTATGGGCCTTAATCATGGCAGCCGGAACCATTCCATGGGCTTTGGCTTCAAGAATAACGATCTCCACCGCTGAACCGTCGGCCGCATAACTAATATGAGTATTCCAGTCCGGTGAAATCTCTTTTGCTATGGGTTTATCAGAGAAATGGAGAATTAAGGTGTCATCTTTATCAAAATAGGTGGTATTCATCGGTGTATTTTCCATTTCAGTATCAATAATATCAAGCAAAATGAAGCCGACTAGAGCGAAAAAGTTTAGTCAATATAAATCACTAAAATCAGATATCCCTTAATATCTATCCACATGAGCCTCCCTAATACCAGCCTACTCTCTTATAGCGACACGCTTTTGCGTCTGCGCTATAACGCCGGTAAATATGGGGCTGGTAATGGTGTTGAAATTGAGTATCCCGCTGTTGATGAACTACGTCCCCTGTCTCTTTTAAATGCCGATCTTCCGACACTCTTTCCGTATACGGGCAATGGCAATCAAATTCCGCCGCCAGAGCGTTCTCGCCCACGCTTAGAGGTCCAAGCAGCGACTTTACTAAAAGCAGTCGAGACCCAAACCCCGTGGGCAGAAGAATGGGTCGCTTTTTGGCGTGATCACTTTTCTATTTACGGCTTTGATAATAGTGTGGGCGCCTATCTTCCCCACTGGGATCGCACGGTTATCCGAGAGCGCTGCTGGGGTAACTTTCAGGATTTATTAGAAGCGAGTTCGCAACATCCTTGCATGCTCACCTATTTAAACAATCGCTCTTCGCGCGCAGGCAGCCCTAATGAGAACTTCGCCCGCGAGTTGTTTGAGCTCCACACCTTAGGTCGCCAGGCCTATCTTAATAATCTGTATTCGCAATGGCGCAGTGTGCCTGGGGCAAATCAAGGCAAGCCCTCTGGCTATATTGATCAAGACGTCTATGAGGCTGCTAGGGCCTTTACAGGCTGGTCTATAGAGGATGGTACCCATTTAGGTGGTGGGCAACATTTACCTAAAACAGGTCAGTTTATTTATGTCGCAGCTTGGCACGATAACTACCAAAAACGCGTGCTTGCTTCAGAATTCGAGGCCTATGCCGCTGCGATGGCCGATGGTAAAAAAGTATTAAGTCAGTGCGCTAATCATCCCGCTACTGCTAAACACATTAGCTACAAACTCGTGCAACGCTTTGTGAGTGATAAACCCCCTACTGATTTGGTCAATAGCACTGCTCAAGTGTTTATAGAAAAACGCACTTCTCCAAATCAATTGCAGTTGGTCTATCAACACCTTGTGCAAGCCAGTAGCAAAATCCCAAATACACAAAAGCAAAAGGCCAAGCGTCCGATGCGATTGGTTGCCTCTTTTGCAAAAGCAGTGAACTTGCCTTTCTTCTTGGGCGATGGCGGTGTAGCAACCTGGCCTCTAGAGTCCGCAGGGGTCCCAATCTATGGCTGGCAAAGCCCTGATGGACCACCGGATGGTTTAACTTGGATCTTGTCGGCCAGTTACATTCGTCAACGCACTCAACTCACGATGGGAGTGGCAGAAAACTGGTGGGCTACTAATGAATGGAATCCCTTTGCGGGCTTACCTCCTAAGCCTACCTATGAGCAGATGATGTCTAAATGGGAAGTGGCTTTGTTTAATCAAGCACGACCAGAGCTCTCTAACGCATTACTGATCTCACAGAACACCAAACCCACTGAGATTGCGCAAGACCCAAGACGCGCGAGACGTTTGGTAGGTTTACTTGCTTGCGCACCTTCATTCCAAACAGAAGTGATGTTGCCATCACCAGAAGAATTGAAACGCTCGATGCAAAGGAGTACTGCATGAGTAAAAAGATCAATGCATCGCAAGAAACAAACAAAATAAAAGCGCGCCGTGACTTCTTAAAAACGAGTGCAGTGATGAGCTCTAGCTTGATGACTACTCTTGGGAGCAACTTAGGCCTGAGTGGTTTGCTCACCGGCATTAGTAATGCCAGTTTTGCAGCAGAGCAAAACCCCAATCTTCAACCCTCCCCAATGATCGTAGTGTTCTTACGCGGTGGGGCTGACGGCTTAGCCTTGCTATCGCCATTAGATGATCCAAACTTTTTGGCATCACGTCCACCAGAGATGCGTTTTGCAATCGATAAATCTGCTAATACAGCTTTAAATCTACCTGCATTAAATCTGGATGGTACGAATTTCTATTGGCATCCAGCCGCAACTTCTTTAGCAAATCTTTTCAATAAAAAGAGACTCATTGCCTGGCAAGCAGTGGGCATTCAAGATGAAACGCGCTCGCACTTTGAAGCTCAAGAAATGATAGAGCGTGGTCTGCAATCGTTACAAAGTATTCCAGATCCCTTTGGATGGATGGCTAGGCAGGTTTACCTAAATAAAAATCAGACTGGTAGAGCAACTCAAGCAACCAATCAAGCAACCAATCAAACAAACAATGCAGCAGCTCCCTACAAACAACTCCCTTTGTTTGCAGGCAGCAATACGATGCCGCGGGCCATGCAAGGCGCTAGCCAAGTATTGGCCGTGAGAGATCTTCAAGGAGGCGTTTCTTTTCCGGGTGGGCCAGCGGCTTTAAAAGCCGTACAAACGCTTGGAGAAGTCGATAACAACCACCCTGCTGCCCAAGCGATGCTGGGCACCTTTAATACCCTGGAGCAAGTTAATTTAGCGCTTCCTAAGACGGATAACAAAGTGCTACCTTACCTCTCAGCAGGTGCAACACCTTATCCTGATAGCGACCCTGGAGCGGGCCTGCGTTCAGTTGCTAGGTTGATGCAAATTAATTTGGGTTTGCAATACGCCTGGGTGGATCACAATGGCTGGGATACCCATGACAATCAACCCGGCAGAGTCAATTACCTTACCAATCAACTAGGTACTGCACTACAGGCTTTTGATGAAGACATGCAAGCCCAAAACAGAAGCTACACCCTAATAGTTATGACAGAGTTTGGTAGAAGACTCATTACCAATAAAAGTAATGGCAGTGATCACGGCCATGGTGGCTTAGCACTCGTGATGGGCAGTAAAGTCCCCGGAGGAAAAACGATGGGTAAATGGCCGGGACTGGCAACCAATCAACTCGATCGGGGTGTTGATCTGGCAGTCACTACGGATTATCTGAAGATCTTGCAACAGGCACAGGCTTGGATATAGTTCTGCCCATTTAAGTTTTATATTACTATGATTAATTCTATACCCATTAAAACTCACAACTAATTACGTATCACATTAATCTCAGAGGAAATAGCATGGTTCTGGAAGATTTCATAAATAAAAATATTATTGACTCTGTGGATGATCTGCGGAGTAGATTTTTAAATGCAAAGCCTTTTAAACATTTACAAATTGACAATTTTTTCGACCCTGAACTCGTTAGCAAGTTAATAAAAGATTTTCCTGCACCGAAAAAGGAAGAGATGCTAAATGAATTTGGAGGCGTCAGCCTGAAGCATACCGTTAAAGATGTAAGAAATATTAGCCCTACCTATCAATCACTTGACGACATGGTATCTTCAAGTGACTTTATAAAATTTATGGAAAATATTACTGGAATCCACGAGTTGATATACGACCCATCCTATTTTGGGGGAGGTACCCACAATAATCTTTCGGGTCAGGCAATGGATCCCCATGTTGATTTCAATTACCTAGATATTCCAAATATTGGCAAGGTTCATAGAAGAATAAATGCCATTGTCTACTTAAATAAAACATGGGATGAGTCCTGGGGTGGCAATCTAGATCTTCATTCAGACCCCTGGGACCCTAGGAAAGATCAGCTGATTACAGTTGTTCCCAAAAAAAATCGCCTGATACTATTTGAAACGAATGAATATTCATGGCATGGATTTCATGCTGTGAATCATCTTGTTCCATTCGGTATGTCACGGAAAAGTTTTGCAATATATATGTATACCAAAGATAGGCCCCAGGACGAGATTAAACCCTCTCACGGAACTTTTTATGTACCCAGAATACCTATTGAGATGTTAAAGCCAGGGGTAGTTTTAACAAATGAAATGATCTCCGCCCTAGAGGCCGCAAGAATAAATACACTCGGCCTAATTAAAGAGAGCTACAACACTCAACTGAATCTTAGTCAATCAATTGCGGATAGGGAGTATGAAACAAAGGAGTTAAAAAATGAACTTAGCTTACTAAAGCTTACGAATTAAGCTATCACTAAAAGATTTTGCAATTGAAGCGACCATATTAATTGCTGGCCTATCCTATTGCACCAAATAAATAATGAAACAAAGTTTCTAAACTAAAAAACCACCAGACTAAACTCTTCTGGTGGTTCTTGATACTACTGCTGCTGACCTTGCTGCCTGTACTACCTTCGTTACCATTACTGTAGTCAAGCAACAACGGTCATTAGCAAATCCATTGCTTAAGC